>CAVOWE010000001.1:0-29624 GCA_963700035.1 uncultured Thermoleophilia bacterium
CGGTCTTGACACCCCCACCTCGTCTGCTACTCTACCGCAATTGTTAGTTATGTGACTAACTAATCCTGCATCCGACAGGGGGGTGCCCGCGTGGAGAGGCCTGTGGTACACGACTCGGCGACGGATCGCTCGTCGAGATGACCGCCGCCGAGATCCGCGAGGACCTGCTCGCCGGCACGGAGCTCGGCGCCCGGCGCGCCAAGGCTCCTCCCCTCAGCGACGCCGAGGTCGACCACCTCGTCGACATCTTCGCCAGCGAGACCAAGTTCAGCGCCGTGGACATGGGCGACGAGGTCTGCCTGAGCTTCGACGGCTCGGGCAACCTCGATGTGGGCTCCCGCGTCGACGAGCTCTACAGCTACCAGAGCCACCGCGGCGCCGACATGCTCGAGCTGTTCGCCATCGACTACTCGTACAAGGCGATCAAGACGATGCTGAGCTTCGAGGCGCAGTCGATGAAGACGGCCCAGCTCAACCTCATCGCGCCGACTGCAGTACGGCGCGATGCCGGACCTGGGCCGCTACTCCATGCCCGACGGGCCCATCCCCAACTGGTCGGAGCTCATGCCGCTCGGCCTGCATCGACGAGGCGCGCGACGCGCAGGTGGCGGCGAATCGAGCACGCCGTCGCCGACATGGTCTTCGTCGCCGAGGGCATGTGGGAGGCCGGCGCCGACGGCATGGACTTCGACACGGCCGGGGCCGCCGGCGACGGCGACTTCCTCGCGACCCTGACCGCGATCGAGAAGATCAAGGGTCGCTACCCCGACATCGGCATCGAGCTGGGCATGGCGAGCGAGTACGTGCTCGGCATGCACGGCGAGCTTACCTACAAGGGCAAGCGGCTCGCCGGCATGTGGCCCAAGGCGCAGCTCGAGGTCGCGCAGGAGGCCGGCGCCACCATGTTCGGGCCGGCCGTGAACGTCAACACCACCAAGAGCGTGGCCTGGAACGTCGCCCGCGCCTGCACGATCATCAAGCCGTGCATGGACGTCGCCGAGATCCCCGTGCACCCCAACGTCGGCATGGGCGTCGGCGGCGTGCCGATGAGCCCCTATCCCCCTGTCGACGCCGTGTCCCGCGTCTCGCGCGCGCTGGTCGACATCCTGAAGTGCGACGGGTTGTAGGTGGGCGTCGGCGACCCGCTGGGGATGGCGTGCTCTCACGCGCTGGCTTCGGGCATGGGCGGGATGCGGACCGCCGGAGATCTGGTGGGCCGCATGCAGATGACCCGGGGCATGCGCCTCAACGAAGCGAAGACCTACGTGGCGGACAAGCTCGGCTGCGCCGTCGCCGACCTCGCCGACCCTATCGCCATGCACGACGTGCGCCGCGACCTCGGCTTCGGCCGGATCCCGGTGCAGGAGCTCACGTACCCCACGCACGCCGGCGCCATGGAGGCGAAGTTCCGCATCGCCGAAGTGCTCGACGTGCCGATCAACAGCGTGGCGCGCTTCCAGGAGTGCGCCGGGCTGCGCGCCCCCGCATGACGCCGGGCGCGCCTGCGATTCGTCAATCCACGCAAGGAGGAGCGGTGTGAAGCGGAACCTGTACGCCGGCGGCACGCGCAGCCGCGGGCTGAGCGTCAACGTGTTCACGGAGTCCGAGCTCGACGACATCCATCTGGCGACGCTCGAGGTGCTCGAGCGCACCGGCGTCTTCGTCGAGGCCGACGACGCGCGCGACATCTTCAAGGACGGCGGCTGCGCCGTCGACTCCGAGACGCGCATCGTGCGCATCCCGCCGCACATCGTCGAGGACGCGATCGCCTCGTCGCCGAGCAAGTACGTGCTCTGCGGCCGCGACCCCAAGAACGACTTCCTCATGGAGCCGGGCCGGGTCGCCTTCACCAACTTCAGCGAGGGCATCGCGGTCATCGACAGCGAGACCGGCGCGTGCCGCGAGTCGACCCTCCAGGACGTGGCCGACATCGCCCGCCTCAACGACTACCTCAGCGAGATGGACACGCACGAGATTTCCGTGGGAGCCAGGGAGGTCCCGCCGGAGACCGCCGCCGTCCACAACACCGAGGCGCAGCTCCTCAACACGACCAAGCCGATCGGCATCGGGCCGCTCTCGGGCATGGAGTGCCGCGCCATCCTGCGCATGTGCGCCGAGATCGTCGGCGGCGAGGACGCCCTGCGCGAGCGCCCGATCGTCTACGGCGGGGTCTGCCCCGTCAGCCCGCTCAAGCTCCCGCGCGACGCCACCGAGGTGATCATCGAGTGCTCGCGCTGGGGCATCCCGGACAACATCCTCAGCATGGCGATGGCCGGGGGCTCCAGCCCGGTCACCCTCGCCGGGACGCTCGTCACGCACAACGCCGAGGTGCTCGCCGGCATCACACTCGCGCAGCTCGTGGAACGCGGCACTCCGGTCATGTACGGCAGCTCCACGACGGCGATGGACCTCAAGCTCGCGGCGGCCTCCGTCGGCTCGCCGGAGATCTCGCTGATCAGCGCCGCGGTGGCGCAGATGGCGCGGCGCTACATGATCCCGAGCTTCGTCGCGGGGTTGTAGGCGGATTCCAAGCTCGGTGACGCGCAGACCGGTCACGAGAAGACCCTCACCGGCCTTACGGCAGCGTTGGCAGGCGCCAACCTGATCTATGGTGCGGGGATGATCGAATCGGGCGTCACCTTCGACAGCGCGCAGTTCGTCATGGACAACGAGATCGCGCGCATGATCAAGCACATCGTCGGCGGCATCCGCGTCGACGACGAATCCCTTGCGGTGGACGACATCGCCGCGGTCGGGGCGTTCGGCGACTTCCTGAGCCTCGACGCGACCATGCGCCACATGCGCGAGCTCAGCCAGCCGGAGGTCCTCGACCGGCGCGTGCGCGAGGACGTCGATGCGCATGGCCGGGAGCAACTCCGACCAGTTGCCGCACGGACCGTCCGGGTGCGAGTAGCGACCGAGGTCGGGCTGGGCGCCGTAGTGCACGGGGATGGTGACCCGCTCCTGCGCCTCCTTCATCGCCTGCTGCTCGCTGCCCACGATCGTCTTGACCGCCTTGAACGAGTAGTCGATGTGGAAGAGCTCGCAGGTGTCCGCCGCGAGGCACTGCTCGTACTGCAGCAGCGCGTCGACGCGGCTGCCCTGCTGCGGCGTGCCGCTGCCGTCGAAACTGAGGACGACCTCGTCCCCGATGTCGACGGCGCTGAAGCGTGCTGAGCTCGCGAAGATGTCCAGGAGGTGGTCGAGCTCGTCGGCGCGCGAGCTCCGGCGCGCGCGCTCTGGCGGCGGCGGCGCGCGTTCCCTCCTCCAGCTCGCTCCTGATCTCACTGCGCGTCAGCTCCACGGCGGAGCCGTCCCCCTGACGCGTGACGATACGTGGTTCCATGCGCTCCTCCCCGGCGGCGCCGGCGGCGTGTCGCGCCGGCTTCCCCGCTTCTGCTCCGCCCGAATGCTACGGGCCGCGGCGCGCCGAGCACAACGGCGGATACTTGGGCAAACGTCGCGGACGACGTGTGAAGCTGCCGCCATCCGGCAGTCTTGACACCTCCGCGACCCGCTCGGTACAGTCCGGGCCAGAGCTGTTAGTTATATGAGTAACTAACGCGACCGCCCCGCGGCCGCGAACGACCGGAGGGGCCATGGCACAGCGCATCCCGACACGGCTCGGCGACGGCTCGCTCGTCACCATGACCAGGGCCGAGGTCGAAGCCGACCTGCACGCCGGCTCAGAGGCCGCGGCGAAGCGGGCCAAGGTCGAGCCCCTCGCGCAGGACGAGCTCGACCACCTGCTCGACATCTTCACCTCCCCGGCGAAGTTCACCTCGGTGGACTACGGCGACGAGGTGATCCTCGGGTTCGACGGGGCGGGCAACGCCGACCTCGCGGCGCCGGTGCTCGAACAGATCGTCTACCAGAACCACCACGGCGCCGACATGATCGAGCTGTGGCACCACGACTACTCGTACAAGGCCGTGCGCACCGTCCTCTCGTTTCAGACGCAGCTGCTGAAAGACGCCCAGCTGCAGACCGTGGTGCCGCTCAATTACGGCGCCATGCCCGATCTGGGCCGGTACTCGCAGCCGGACGGTCCCGCGCCGAACTGGTCCGAGCTCATGCCGCTGGGCAAGATCGCCGAGGCGCGCGCGGCGCAGGAGGAGGCGGGCGCCCAGGCCGAGCGCGACATGTGGTGCGTCGCCGAAGCCATGGTCGCCGCCGGCGCCGACGGTCTCGACTTCGACACCGCCGGCGCCTCGGGCGACGCCGACCTGCTGGCCACGCTCAACGTCGCCCGCAGGATCCGCGAGACGTGGCCCGACATCGGCGTCGAGATCGGCCAGGCCGCCGAACTCGTGCTGGGCATGCACGGCGAGCTCGAGTTCGACGGCGCCCGGCTTGCCGGCCAGTGGCCGCTCGGCCAGCTCCGCGTCGTCACCGCCGCCGGCGCCACGATCTTCGGGCCGGCGGTGAACGTGAACACGACCAAGTCGCTGGCCTGGAACACCGCGCGTGCCTGCGCGCTGGTGAAGCCGGTGACCGCCGAGGCCACCATCCCCGTGCACATGAACGCCGGGATGGGCGTCGGCGGCGTGCCGATGACCCCGTACCCCCCGAGCGACGCTACGTCGCGCGCCTCCAAGGCGCTCGTCGACATCCTCAAGCTCGACGGGTTGTAGGTCGGCATCGGAGACCCCCTCGGGATGGCCTCCACACACGCGCTCGCCTCGGGTATGGGCGGGATGCGGACCGCCGGAGATCTGGTGGCCCGCATGCAGATGACCCGGGGCATGCGCCTTCCGCAAGCCAAGCAGTACGTCGCCGACAAGCTCGGCTGCTCGGTCCTCGACCTCAGCGACACGGTGGCCATGCACGACATCCGCCGCGACCTCGGCCTCGGACGCATCCAGGTGCAGGACCTGACCTACGCGGAGTGGCCGGGCGCGATGGAGGCCAAGTTCCACATCGCCGAGGTGCTGGACATCCCGATCAACTCGGTGGAGCGCTTCAAGGCGCACGCCGGCCTGGCGTGACGGCGGATGGCTTCGCAGCTCGACCTAAGCCGTCGCCAACCGCTGCTCCCGCTGGGCTCAGACTTCACCGTCCGTTTCTACGACGAGGCGAAGCTGGAGCGGTACCGTGAGGCCGTGCTCGCCGTGCTTGAACGCACCGGCGTGAAGTTCGGGTCACCCAAGGCTCTGGGCATCCTCGCTGCGCACGGTGCCGGGGTGGACCACGCCTCAGGCGTCGTACGCTTCCCGCCCGACCTGGTGACGCGCGCTCTCGCCGCGGCGCCGCGCACGTTCTGGCTCGGCTCCCGCGACGGCACACTCGATCTCGACCTGTCGAGCGGCGACACCTACAACACCACCAACGGCTGCGGCACCGAGGTGGTCGACTGGCGCACCGGGGTTCGTCGTCCGCCGACCAAGGACGACCTGGCCGCCATCACGCGGATGGTCGACTACCTGGGCTCGCTCCAGTTCTGGTGGCCCAACGTGGCCGCAGCTGACTGCGGGGACACGCACACGCTGCACGAGCTGGACGCCGCCTGGGCCAACACGGCCAAGCACCTCCAGGGGATGGTGCAGGGCGAGCGTGAGGCGCGCTACGCGGTCGAGATGGCCACGGTCATCGCGGGCGGGGCGGAGGGGCTTCGCCGCCGCCCCCCGATGAGCAACCTCATCGGGACCGTCCAGCCGCTCGTCAACGACAAGGACGGCATCGAGGCGGCGCTCGTGTTCGCGGAGGCCGGCGTCCCCGTGACCTTCGTCAGCATGCCGACGTATGGGACCACGGCGCCGGCGACCAAGGCCGGCGCGTACGTGATGGGTCTCGCCGAGCTCATCAGCGCGACGGTCTGCGTGCAGCTCGCGCACCCCGGCGCGCCCGTGATCCTCTTCCCCCTGCCGGTGCACGCCGACCCGCGCACGGCGGCGCTGACGACCGCTCCGCTCAACCACCGCGGGCTGTTCCTGCCGGGCGAACTCGTGCACCACTTCGGGCTCCCGGCGATGACGGGCTACGCCGGCACCGACGACGACCTGCCGGGCAGCTGGCTGGCCGCGGCGGAGACGGCGCACACGGTGATGCTCGCCGGCATCGTCGGCTCCGAGCTCATGACCACCATCGGGCTGACCAACCGCTACCAGCTGTTCACGCCCGAGCACATGATGCTCGACGACGACCTCTACCGGCGGGCGGCGAGCGCCTTCCGCGACCTCGAGCTCGACGAGGAGAGCCTGGCGCTCGACGTCATCGACGCCGTGGGCCCCGGCGGGCACTACCTGGGGCAGCCGCACACGCGGCGGCACATGAGGGAGACCGTCGAGCGCTCGATCGGCCAGGAGATCGGGGCGGACGGCACGCACCTGCGGGACGCCGTGGAGGTCGCGCGCGAGCGCGGCCTCGACATCCTGGAGAACTACGTGCCGGAGCCGCTCGACGAGGCGAAGGCGGCGGAGCTGGGGAGGATCGTCGCCGCCGCCGACGCCGAGCTGCGAGGCGGCTGACCGGGTCGCGAGGCGGCCACGCCGCCGTGAGCGGGGTGCGCTCCTCCGGTCGGCCGGCCTCAGTCCGGCTCGCCGCCTGACTCCACGTAGCCGAGCACGAGGCGGCGCCACAGCTCGAAGGCGGGGCCGACGTCGAGCTCCGGGTCGGCCAGCTTCTGCAGCGCGACGCCGTCGGCGATGGCCACCGTGAGCAGCGCCATCGGGGCGATGTGCGCGGCCGGCTCCCTGTCCCCCGCATCCTTGAGCGCCCAGGCGTCGAGCTTGCGGTACCACTCGAAGAGGTCGCGAAGGTGCGGCTGCAGCTCCGCGTCCCGCAGGATGTGTGGGATGAGCTCGAAGAACATGCGGTAGGCGTCCCGGTCTTCGGGGAGCCGCTGGTGGAGCCACAGGAGCCGGGCGCGCCGCTCGTCGCCGGCGGGCACTGCGGTGAGCTGTTCGATGAGCTCGACGCTCTCCTGGTACATGACGGCGTCGACGAGCGCGGTGAGGAGGCCCGCCTTGCTGCCGAAGTGATAGCGGATGAGCGCCGGGTTCTCGCCCGCCTCGCGAGCGATCGTCTCGAAGGTCAGCGCCTTGAACCCGTCGCGGAAAAGGACGCGCTTGGCCGCGGCGAGGATGCGCGCCGCGGTCGGCGAGAGGTCCGGCGTCGGATCGCTGATCGGCAACTCGTATCTCGCCATCTTCCCCTCTCCGTCCGCTTCGCCGAGAGGCGGGCGGCAGCTTCGTGCCCGCGCCCGGCGGGACTCTCCCGCAACGTGGCGGCGCGCGTCTCCCGCCCGGCCACCGCCCGCCTTGACACCCCCACCTCGTCTGCTACTCTACCGCAATTGTTAGTTACATGACTAACTAATCCTGCATCCGACAGGGGGGTGTCTTAGTGAAGCGACCGGTGCGCACACGACTCGGAGACGGGTCGCTGGTCGAGATGACCGCCGCCGAGATCCGCGAGGACGTCCTCGCCGGCACGGAGCTCGGCGCCCGGCGCGCCAAGGCGCCGCCGCTCTCCCCGGCGGAGATCGACCACCTCGTCGACATCTTCGCCAGCGAGGCCAAGTTCAGCGCCGTCGACATGGGCGACGAGGTCTGCCTCAGCTTCGACGGCTCAGGCAATCTCGACGTCGGCGACCGCGTCACCGAGCTCTACAGCTACCAGAGCCACCGCGGCGCCGACATGCTCGAGCTGTTCGCGATCGACTACTCCTACAAGGCGATCAAGACGATCCTCAGCTACGAGGCCGCGCAGATGAAGACGGCTCAGCTCAACGTCATCGCGCCGCTGCAATACGGGGCGATGCCGGACCTGGGCCGCTATTCCATGCCCGACGGGCCCATCCCCAACTGGTCCGAGCTCATGCCGCTGGGCCGCATCGACGAGGCGCGCGATGCGCAGGTGGCGGCGATCGAGCACGCCGTCGCCGACATGGTCTTCGTCTCCGAGGGCATGTGGGAGGCCGGCGCCGACGGCATGGACTTCGACACCGCCGGCGCCGCCGGCGACGGCGACTTCCTCGCGACCCTCAAGGCGATCGAGAAGATCAAGGGTCGCTACCCGGACATCGGTATCGAGCTGGGCATGGCGAGCGAGTACGTGCTCGGCATGCACGGCGAGCTCACCTACAAGGGCCGGCGGCTCGCCGGGATGTGGCCCAAGGGGCAGCTCGAGGCGGCCCAGGAGGCCGGCGCCACCATGTTCGGGCCGGCCGTCAACGTCAACACCACCAAGTCGCGTGGCCTGGAACGTCGCCCGCGCCTGCACGATCATCAAGCCGTGCATGGACGTCGCCGAGATCCCCGTGCACCCCAACGTGGGCATGGGCGTCGGCGGCGTGCCGATGAGCCCCTATCCCCCGGCGGACGCGGTCTCGCGCGTCTCGCGCGCGCTGGTCGACATCCTGAAGTGCGACGGGTTGTAGGTGGGCGTCGGTGACCCTCTGGGCATGGCGTGCACGCACGCGCTGGCCTCGGGCATGGGTGGGATGCGGACCGCCGGAGATCTGGTGGGCCGCATGCAGATGACCCGGGGCATGCGCCTCAAGCAAGCCAAGACCTACGTGGCGGAGAAGCTCGGCTGCGCCGTCGCCGACCTCGCCGACCCGATCGCCATGCACGACGTGCGCCGCGACCTCGGCCTCGGCCGGATCCCGGTGCAGGAGCTCACGTACCCCGCGCACGCCGGCGCCATGGAGGCGAAGTTCCGTATCGCCGAGGTCCTCGACGTGCCGGTCAACAGCGTGGCGCGCTTCCAGGAGCGCGCCGGTCTGCGCGCCCCGGCATGAGGCCGGGCGCGCCGGCGATTCGTCAATCCACGCAAGGAGGAGCGGTGTGAAGCGGAACCTGCACGCCGGCGGCATGCGCAGCCGCGGGCTGAGCGTCAACGTGTTCACGGAGTCCGAGCTCGACGACATCCATCTTGCCTCGCTCGAGGTGCTCGAGCGCACCGGCGTGTTCGTGGAGGCCGACGACGCGCGCGACATCTTCAGGGACGGCGGCTGCACCGTCGACTGCGAGACGCGCATGGTGCGGATCCCGCCACAGGTCGTCGAGGACGCCATCGCCTCGTCGCCGAGCAAGTACGTCCTGTGTGGCCGCGACCCCAAGAACGACTTCCTCATGGAGCCGGGCCGGGTCGCCTTCACCAACTTCAGCGAGGGCATCGCCGTCGTCGACACCGACACCGGCGAGGTTCGCGAGTCGACCCTTCAGGACGTGGCCGACATCGCCCGCCTGAACGACTACCTCAGCGAGATGGACACGCACGAGATCTCCGTGGGGGCCAGGGAGGTCCCGCCGGAGACCGCCGCCGTCCACAACACCGAGGCGCAGCTGCTCAACACGACGAAGCCGATCGGCATCGGCCCGCTCTCGGGCCTGGAGTGCAACGCCATCCTGCGCATGTGCGCCGAGGTCGTCGGTGGGGCCGACGAGCTGCGCGCGCGGCCCATCGTGTACGGCGGCGTCTGCCCCGTCAGCCCGCTCAAGCTCCCGCGCGACGCCACCGAGGTGATCATCGAGTGCTCGCGGTGGGGCATCCCGGACAACATCCTCAGCATGGCGATGGCCGGGGGCTCCAGCCCGGTCACGCTCGCCGGCACCCTGGTCACGCACAACGCCGAGGTGCTCGCCGGCATCACCCTCGCGCAGCTCGTGGAGCGCGGCACTCCGGTCATGTACGGCTAGTCGACGACGGCGATGGACCTCAAGCTCGCAGCGGCCTCCGTCGGCTCGCCGGAGATCTCGCTCATCAGCGCCGCGGTGGCGCAGATGGCGCGGCGCTACATGATCCCCAGCTTCGTCGCCGGATTGTAGGCTGACTCCAAGCTCGGTGACGCGCAGACCGGTCACGAGAAGACCCTCACCGGCCTCACGGCAGCGTTGGCAGGCGCCAACCTGATCTATGGTGCGGGGATGATCGAATCGGGCGTCACCTTCGACAGCGCGCAGTTCGTCATGGACAACGAGATCGCGCGCATGATCAAGCACATCGTCGGCGGCATCCGCGTCGACGACGAGAGCCTCGCGGTGGACGACATCGCCGCCGTCGGCGCCTTCGGCGACTTCCTCAGCCTCGACGCGACCATGCGCCACATGCGCGAGCTGAGCCAGCCGGAGGTCCTCGACCGCCGCGTGCGCGAGGACTGGGAGGCACGCGGCGGCACCGACCTGTACGGCCGCTGCCGCGCCAAGGCCAAGGACGTCCTCGCCGAGTACCATCCGGAGCCGCTGCCCGACGACGTCGCGCAGCGCATCCATGCCATCGTGCAAGAGACCGACCGCGCCGCCGGCGTCTAAAGGAGACCCAGGCCATGAAAGACCAGCTCAAGCAAGCCATCATCGACGGCGACGAGGGCATCGCCACCGCGATGACCCAGGCGCTCGTCGCCACCGGGGCCACGCGCCCGCGAGATCCTCGACGAGGCGCTGCTCCCGGGCATGGACGTGGTCGGCACGCGCATGCGCGAGGGCGAGTGCTTCATCCCCGAGGTGCTGCTCTCCGCCCGCGTCATGCAGGCCTGCCTCGACATCCTCAGGCCGCTGATGGCCGAGGGCGACGAGGCCGGCGGCGGCACCGTCGTGATCGGCACCGTCGAGGGCGACCTGCACGACATCGGCAAGAACCTCGTCGGCATGCTCCTGCAGGGCGCCGGCTTCACGGTCGTCAACCTCGGCACCGGGGTGACCGCGCAGCGACTTCGTCGCCGCCGTGAAGGAGCACGCCGCGCAGATCGTCGGCATGAGCGCCCTGCTCACGACCACGCTGCCGCACATGAGCGAGACCATCGCCCTGCTCAAGGACGAGGGCCTGCGCGAGTCGGTCAAGGTGATGGTCGGCGGCGCCCCGGTCACCGAGGCCTACGCCGCCGAGATCGGCGCCGACGGCTACGGCGCCAACGCCGGCATGGCCGTGGAACGGGCGAAGGAGCTCGTGGGCTGATGGCGACAGACGTCACACCCGTCACGGGTCACGCGATCGACCAGGAGCGCAAGAAGCTCAAGAAGGTGCTGCACCGTTTCGACCTCGTGTTCTTCACCATCGCCGCGTTCATCAGCCTCGACACGATCGCGCTTACCGCGGCCTACGGCGGCGGTCAGACGTTCTTCTGGCTCGCCTTCCTCATCGTCGTCTACCTCATCCCCTACGGCATGATCATCGCGGAGATGGGGTCGACGTTCCCAGTGGAAGGCGGGCCCTACGTGTGGACGCGCATGGCGTTCGGGCGCCTCGCCGGATCTTTCACGGCGGTCATCTACTGGGGCTCCAACCCGGTCTGGATCGGCGGCACGCTGGCGGCGACCTGCGTGGCGGCAATCAACAGCCTGATCCTGGACCAGCCGATGAGTACCGGCTGGTCCATCGTCGTCGGCCTCGCGGTCGTCTGGGTGACGGTCATGCTGTCGATGATCGAGATGAAGTACGGCAAGTGGACCGGGATCATCGGTACCGTCGTCCGCCTGCTCACGGTCTTCATCTTCTGGGCCCTCGTGGTCGCGTTCCTCGCCAAGAACGGCAAGCCCGAGGGGACGATCGTCGTGAGCGATCTGAAGCCGACGCTCCTGGGCTTCCTGGCCGTCATCGGCCTGCTGCAATTCATGTTCGTCGGCTTCGAGCTCTCGAGCGGGGCGGCCGAGGAGATGACCAACCCGCAGAAGGACGTGCCCAAGATGATCCTCCGCTCGGGCCTCATCGCCGCCGCCATAACGGGCTCGATGATCCTCGGCGTGCTGCTCGTCCTGAACGGCGACGCGCTGTCGAGCGTCGGCGGCTTCCCCGACGCCTACAACTCCGTGGCCAGCGTGACGACGGGCCACATGGCGGCCGGACCGCAGCGCCAGGCGCTGGCGCCTCTGCGGTCCGACTTCTCGCGTCCGCTTCCACGATGAGGAGGGGATGGAGCCGCTGCACGACGCCACCCTGCGGCTCCTCGAGACGACGGGCATGCGCTTCGAGTCGCCCAAGGCGCTCGCGATCCTCAAGAAGGCCGGTGCGAAGGTGGACGAGGGCTCTGACCTCGTCCGCCTGCCCCGCCGGCTCGTCGAGGAGACGCTCGCCCTGGCGCCGCGTCAGTTCACGCTCGGCGCCCGGGACCCGTCGTGCGACCTGCAGGTCGGCTCCGGCTTCACCTACGGCACCACCGACGGCTGTGGCGTCGAGGTGATCGACTGGCAGACCGGCGAGCGCCGCTCGTCCACCAAGGCCGACCTCGAGGCGATCACCCGCATGCAGGACTGCCTCGGATCCATCAGCTTCTGGTGGCCGACGGTGAGCGCCGGCGACTGCGGCGAGACGGCCCAGCTCCACGAGATCGAGGCGGGCTGGAACAACACGAGCAAGCACCTGATGGGCATGGTGCAGGGCGAGACGCTCGCGCACGGCAGCGGTCGAGATGGCCACGGCGGTGGCCGGCGGAGCCGAGGAGCTTCGCCGCCGGCCCGTCATGAGCGACCTCATCGGCACCGTCTCGCCGCTGTTGCACGACAGGGACGGGATCGAGGCCGGCCTGGTCTTCGCCGAGGCCGGCGTCCCCGTCTGCTACGTCACCATGCCGAACCTGGGCACGACCGCTCCGGCCACCAAGGCCGGCGCCTTCGTCCTCGGGGCCGCCGAGATCGTCGCCGCGGCGGTGCTCCACGAGCTCGCCGCGCCCGGCAGCCCCGTGGTCGGGTCGATCATGCAGATCTACGCCGACCCGCGCACGGCGCTCACCATGACCACGCCGCTCGACGACCGCTGCCGCTTCCTCGCCACCGAACTGCTGCACAGCTTCGGCATCCCGGCGCTCGGGCCGTTCGGCGGCACCGACGCCGGGCAGCCGGGCACCTGGCTCGCCGGCGTCGAGACGATGCTGCAGCTCGCGCAGGTCCCGCTCGACGGCTGCGAGCTCTACACCGGCATCGGGCTGCTCAGCACCTACAACCTCTTCAGCGCCGAGAACCTGATCCTGGACGACGACCTCTACCACCGCGCGCGCCACGCCTTCCTCGACATCCCGATGGACGAGGAGTCGCTGGCCCTCGACGTGATCGACGCCGTAGGCCCGGGCGGGCACTTCCTCGCGCAGCCGCACACGCGCCGTCACATGCGTGACGCCGTCGTGCGCGCGGTGAGCCAGGAGATCGCCGCGGACGGGCAGCACTACCGCGATCCGGTCGAGGTGGCGCGCGAGCGCGCCCTCGACATCCTCGAGAACTACCGGCCGGAGCCTCCGGCGGACGACCTGCGCGACGAGCTGCGCCGCATCGTCGCGGCAGCGGACGCGACCGTCAAGGGATAGGGCCGGCGAGCGCGGACCGGACTTCAGTACTCGCCCGCGAGAGCAGACGGCGAAGGGGCGGGGCGCTCTGCGAGGGCCCCGCCCCTTCGCGCGCCCCGCGTCCGCGCCCGGCGGGTCAGGCGTCGAGCAGCATGCGGTCGACGGCGAACGCCTCGCCGGCGACCTCGTGGAACTTCTCGATGAGGTCGGAGACCTGGAGGGTCTGCTTCTGCTCCTGGGCGAGGTCGAGCACGACGCGACCGGCGTGCATCATGATCAGCCGGTCGCCGTAGCGAAGCGCGAGCTCCATGTTGTGCGTCACCATCAGCGTCGTGAGGCGACGCTCGGCGACGATCTCGCCGGTGATCTCCATGATCGTCGCCGCGACCTTCGGGTCGAGCGCCGCCGTGTGCTCGTCGAGCAGCAGCAGGCTGGGCTCGGCGATGGTGGCCATGAGCAGGGACATCGCCTGCCGCTGGCCGCCCGAGAGCTTGTTGACGCCGGCCTTGAGCCGGCCCTCGAGCCCCATGCCGAGGCGCGAGAGCTGGACGCGCATCACCTCGCGCCTCTTGTTGGTCACGCCGAAGCCCAGGCCGCTGCGCTTGGAGCGCAGCAGCGACATGGCCAGGTTCTCCTCGATCGTCATCGACGGCGCCGTGCCGGCGCGCGGATCCTGGAAGACCCGGCCGATGGAGCGGCTGCGCACGTGCTCGGCCTGCTTCGTGACGTCGCGGCCACCCAGCAGGACCTTGCCCGTGGTCACCGGGAACGTGCCGGCCACGGCGTTGAGCAGCGTCGACTTGCCGGAGCCGTTGGAGCCGATCATGGTCACGAACTGCCCGGCGGGGATGTCGAGGTCGATGCCGTTGAGCGCCACGACCTCGTTCGCCGTCCCCGGGAAGAAGACCTTGCGCAGGCCGGTCACCTGCAGGTCGGCGGGGGCGCTCACAGCCGCACCACCTTCTTGCGCACGGTCGGGATCGAGAGCGCGATCACCACGAGTATCGCGGTGAGCAACTTGAGATCGGTCGGCGCGATGCCGAGGCGCAGACTGACGGCGATCAGCAGCCGGTAGACGATCGAGCCGCCGATGACGCTGAACAGCACCCAGCTGATGCTGCGCACGCCGAAGATCACCTCGCCCATGATCAGGCTCGCGAGGCCGGCGACGATGGTGCCGATGCCCATGCCCACGTCGGCGAAGCCCTGCTGCTGGGCGACGAGCGAGCCGCTGAGCGCGACGAGACCGTTGGCGATGGCCAGACCGACGATGCGCGTGAAGTTCGTGTTGGTGCCGAGCGCGCGGATCATCTGCTCGTTGTCGCCGGTGGCCTGCAGGGTGAGCCCGAACTCGGTGTGCAGGAACCAGTCGAGCAGGTACTTGACGACGAGCGCGAGGGCCGCGACGGCCAGGATGAGGTTCCAGGACACCATGGTGACCGAGAGGAAGTCGCCCACCTTCTCGAACACGCCGTCCACGCCCAGCAGCGGGATGTTGCTGCGCCCCATGATCCGCAGGTTGACGGTGTAGAGAGCCGTCATGGTGAGGATGCCGGCGAGCAGCTTGGGGCCGTAGTTGGCGGAGTCGTTCTCTCCGGACTTGAGGAGGACGTGCAGGACGCCGGTGACGACGCCGGCGCAGAGGCCTGCGGCCACGCCGGCCGCCGTCGCGAGCAGTGGAGAGTGGCCGCCCACGATGAGCGCGCCGGTCACGGCGGCGCCGAGCGGCAGGCTGCCGTCGACCGTGAGGTCGGGGAAGTCGAGCACCCGGAAGGTGATGAAGACGCCGAGCACCATGAAGCAGTACACGAGTCCCTGCTCGAGCGCGCTCTGAACGATCACATTCATGGTATCGGGTCTCCCGCAGTCGAGGCCGGGGCCGCACAGGCGGCCCCGGCCTCGGGAAGTCTATCGCGCCGGGTACGGGCGCTGCCAACCGTGACTCAGTACTTGTTGACGGCCTGGTCGATCAGGTCCTGCGGGAGAGTCACGTCCTGCGCCGTGGCAGCCGACTCGTTGACGGAGAGCTGCAGGTTCTCGGCGAACTGCACCGGGATGTCGGCGACGGGCGTGCCGCTCATGATCTGGGCCGCCATGGCGCCGGTCTGCTTGCCAAGGTCGTAGTAGTCGAAGCCGTAGCAGGCGACGGCGCCGCGCTTGACGCTGTCCGGGTCGCCGGCCACCAGCGGGATCTTGTTCTCTTCGCACACCTTGATGATGGACTCGAGAGCCGAGACGGCGGTGTTGTCGCCGATGACGGCGATGGCGTCCACACGCCCGATCAGCGACTTGGCAGCGGCCTGCACCTCGGCCGACGTGCTGGCCGGCGCCTTGACGATGGTGAGTCCCATGGTCGCGGCGTCCTTCTCGGCCTGCTCGACCAGGAAGACGGAGTTGGACTCGCCGGCGTTGTACACCATGCCGACGTTCTTGGCGTCGGGCCGGAAGGTCTGGGCGAGCTCGAGGATGGGCTTGACCGGCTGCATGTCGCTGACGCCGGTGATGTTGGCCGACGGCGCAGCCGGGTCTACGACCAGGCCGGCGCCGACGGGGTCGGTGACGGCCGTGAAGAGGACGGGCACGTCGGTGATCTGCTTCGCCAGGGCCTGCGCCGTGGGAGTGGCGACGCCGAGCACGAGGTCGAGATCGTCGCCGGCGAACTTCTGGGCGATGCTGGCCGTGGTGGCCATGTCACCCTCGGCGTTCTGCAGGTCATAGGTCACGTTGGTGAAGCCTGCCTCGGCGAGCGCGTCCTGGAACCCCTGGACGGTCGCGTCGAGCGCGGGATGCGTGACGATCTGGCTGATGCCGATGGTGTAGGCCTGGCTGGTGGCGTCGGCGGTGGCGCTGGGGCTGGACTCCGTGTCCGAGTCGGCGCCGCATCCGGCGACCACGCCGGCGACAACGAGCACGAGGATGAGCGCCAGCGGGAGGGCCAGTTTGAGGGCGCGGGACATTGTTCTCCTTTCGAGTGTCAAAACGAGTGCTGAATTGTAGTGCGAGTGACGCCGTCGTGACAAGTCCGGTTCAATGATTATTCAGGTTCTACGCGCGTGCGGAGAGCCGGGCGAGGCGGCGGAAGCGAGGCAGACGCCCCTCGACACCCCCCGCGTGCAAGTCCGTTCAGGCCTCCGCCGGCCCGCTCCCACGCCGCAGGGGGCGGCGCGCCTCGCGGCGCGCCGCCCCCTGCGGCAGTGCTCCGGACGACCGGCTGCGAGCGGCCGGCGCGCCGGGGGCGGGCCTCCCGCCCCTCCCCGCGCCGGCTCAGCCCGTCAGCGGTTCGTCCGCTCCTTGAAGCGCTCGACGCAGTTGATCGGGATGTCGAGCACCTTGCTGATGTTGAACTTGGCCTCCATCATGCCCGGCTCGCTGGGCTGCGTGGACGACGTCATCGCCAGCAGGCCCAGGCCGTGCTCCTTGCGGATGCAGCTCCATGGCCACGGGGTCGCTGAGGTCGCGCGTGCGCGCAGCCGAGCTTGCCGGCCACGTACTCCTTGGCTTCCTTGAGACGCATGCGTCTGGTCATCTGCATCCGCGCCACGAGATCTCCCGCTGCGCGCATACCGCCCATGCCGGACGCCTGCGTGTGCGCCGACTCCATACCGAGAGCGTCGCCCGTGCCCGCCTAGTACCCGTCGATCTTGAGGATCTCGACGAAGGCCTTGCTCGCCCGCGAGGTCGCGTCGGCAGGCGGATAGAGGCACGTCGGGACGCCGCCGACGCCCATGCCCACGTTGACGTGGACGGGGATCGTGGCGACCTCGGCGGCCGGCTTGATGAAGGTGATCGCCCGGGCGATGTTCCAGGCGGTCGACTTGCCGGTGTTGATGTTGACGGCCGGCCCGTAGATGCTGGCGCCGGCCGCCGTGACCATGCGCAGCTGGTCCTTGGGCCACATGCCGGCGAGCCTGCTCGCCGTCGAACTCGAGCTGGCCGTGCATGCCGAGCACGAACTCGCTCGCCATGCCGATCTCGATGCCGAGATGCGGGTACTTCTCGCGCAGCTTGCGACAGGCGGTGAGGGCGGCGAGGAAGTCGGCGTCGCCCGCCGCCCCCGTCGTGTCCATGTCGATGCCGTCGGCGCCGGCCTCGATCATCGCGTCGGCGACGAAGTCGATGTCCTCGACCAGCATCGCGCAGGCCTCGACCTGGGCGTCGCGGGCCTCGTCGATCTTGCCCAGAGGCAGCAGCTCCGACCAGTTGGGGATGGGGCCGTCCGGCTTCGAGTACCGGCCCAGGTCGGGCATGGCGCCGTACTGGACCGGGTTGGTGAGCAGCGCCTGGGCGATCTTCATGCTCTGGCCCTCGTGCGCCACGTTGGTCTTGACGGCCTTGTAGGAGTAGTCGGCCTGCCACAGCTCGACCATGTCGATGCCGACGACCGTCTCGTAGCTCTGCAGGTCCTGCACGCGGTTGCCGATGTGCTTGGTCCCGGTGCCGTCGTTGCTCATGACGACCTCGTCGCCGATGTCGACCGCGGTGAAGCGCGCCGGCGATGCGTAGATGTCGAGCAGGTGATCGAGCTCGTCCTGCGTGAGTTCGGGGACCTTGGCCTTCTTGGCCGCGATCTGGGTGCCTTCTTCGAGATCCGCCTTGATCTCGGAGCGGGTCAGCTCGACGAGCGACCCGTCACCCATGCGCGTGGGGATCTTGGGTTCCAACAGCATCACCTCCGTGCTTCGTCCGGATCGACCGCTCGCGACGTGGCGACCAGCGAGGCCGCGAGGTACCACGATGAGAGAGAAGCGATCCGACCGCTGGCTGGCGGGCCTCCGCGCGCCAGTCTACAGCGGCCCGCTCGGGGCGCGCCACCGGTCCGGAGGCCTACTCCACGAGGGCGGACACCGGCAGCTTCACGTCGGGAAGCATCGGCCAGCGCCAAGCTGAACCGTCGGCAGCACGGCGGCGCGTTCGCATCACTCGAGCCCCTCCACTCGACGTCCCGGACGGCACTCCTGCAGTGGAGCCGGCCGGCGGAATCGAACCGCCGACCTGCCCCTTCCAGTCTCCCCGACTGCGCAGTCGGCCGGCGCCGCCCGTGTCGGCTCATTCGAGGCTAGGCGGTGTCACCTCTGTGCGAGCCGCATGCCGGCATCCGCTCGCAAACGCGCCAAGGACCGGGCAGGTCCGGCGACCGGTTCGGCCGTCTTCGCTTGCGGCGCCCGTTCCTCCAGATGGCCCATCTTAGGAACGTAAGGCGTGTACTGGGCTGGATACGGCGCGTGGCTCGTGGTCGATTTGACTGATGCACTGAACGCAGCATGCTCCAGTCGGCGGCGCGTTTCACCGTTCGTGCAGGGCGAACCTGCTGGTGGGGGCGGGTGAGTCGGCGCGCGGACCAGATCCGCAAGCGCCGCGCTCGCGCGCGGGTCCAGTCTCAGCTTTCCTCACTGGCTGCCGATACTACCTTCAGGCTTCCGCCACCGCGTTGAGTATCGGCGACGACTCCTCTGAGAGCGCCCGACGGACTGTTCCGGGCCCCTTCGAGGATGCCGGCGGGACGACATCTCCGTCTTGACACGCCCATGCAGGGATGATGCCATGAGGTCACCACTCCGCTTCACCACTCCCGTCTCGCTGGCCGTGGTCCTCGTCGCGCTCGCATGGGTCGCCGCCATCGACGTCACGGGCGCACGCGGCTACCCGAGTAGCGGCACGAACACGGGAGTCTCCAGAGCGACGGCCCATTGGGTGAGCATGAGGTATCCGGCCCGCCTAGCCGCGAGCGCCGTCAGGCCGGTCCTGCACGGCGAACGACCTCACTTGAAGCCCAACGTCAGCCCCTCGCCGCGGGTCCTTGCCCGCTCCTCAGCGTGGTTCCCCATCACCCGCAACGGCGTCACACTCGCCATCCCCGTCTACGTCTCGCAGTCGCTCTCCGCACCCAACACGCGCGTCACGACGGCCGTCGTCGTCCTCCACGGTCTGAGCGGCGGCGCGGCCAAGGACTGGGACTCTGCCGCCACCGGTCTCAAGGACGTCGGGGGGTGCTGCTCGTCGCCCCGAAGTTCGCGATCGCGACGGAAGCTCCGGCCGCGACTGAGCTGTACTGGCCGACCGCTGGCGAATGGTCCAAGGGCGGTCAGTCGTCGGCCGCGGGCCGTGCGTGGTGCCTCAGCTCGTTCGCCGTCCTCGACAAGCTGGTAGGTCGCCTGCGGGGCACGTTCGCGAACCTGCGCACGGTGGTCGTCATCGGCCACAGCGCCGGCGGCCAGATGGCACAGCGCTACGCCGCCGCGAGCGGCGATTCCGGCCTCCAGTTCGTGGTCATGAACCCGGGCTCGTATCTGTACCTCAGCCCCGAGAGGCCGACGGCAGGCGGCGGCTACGCCGTCCCCGCCGCCGCGCCGTCGGACTACGACGACTACAAGTACGGGCTGGAGGACCTAGAGGACGTCCCGTACGTCGAGGCCGTCGGGGCGACGGCGCTGCGCAGCCGCTACGCAGCCGCCCGCGTGACCTACCTGCTCGGCGAGTTCGACACCGATACGAACGCCTCCGACCTCGACGTGAGCGCCCCGGCGATGCTCCAAGGGACGTGCCGGCTGCAGCGCGGGCAGGCGTTCTTCGGCTACCTGGGCTTCACGTACGGCACTTCGATCTACGAACGCCACACGATGAGCGTGGTGCCCGGCGTCGCGCATTCGGCCGGCGGCATGCTCCGGTCGGCGGCGGCGCGCGCGGCGATGACGCACTAACTAGGAGGCGACCCGAGCTATACTGACCGGCGTGCATGCCTACCTCCAGGCAGCCGCGACGCAACGCTGCCCCCCGCGCAGGTGTCTGCGGTGAGACGGTTGGCATGAGGCGGAGCCCCAAGTACGCCGTCTTCGTCGCCGTGGCGCTTGCACTCGCGGCCGCCACGGCGCTCGTCGTGACCGCCGGGCGAGTCGGCAGCCCTCCAGCTGCTATGCAGAAGCCGGTGAAGGCGACGTCGGCGTCCCCCGTCCGATCGCTCGTCTCGTTTCCGATCACGCGAACTGGCGAGACGCTCCTCCTTCCCGTCTACACCTCGCAGTCGCTCACCGCGCCAGACGCCAACGTCACGCGCGCAGTCCTCGCCATCCACGGTATCTCCCGCAACGCCGACGACTACTGGGACTACGCGGCCGCCGGGCTCGGGGATGCCGGCGGGATCCTGCTGGTCGCACCCCACTTCGCGGCCAGGGAGGACGACCCTGCCGCGGACCAGCTGTACTGGAGCAGCTCAGGCTGGTCGCAGGGGAATCTGTCGGAGCCGGAGGGTCGCCCTTGGCGCATCAGCTCCTTCGAAGTGCTCGACGAGCTGATCGCGCACCTGCGGCGCACCTTTCTCGACCTGCGCACAGTGGTCGTCATCGGGCACAGCGCGGGAGGCCAGATGACGCAGCGTTACGCGGCGGCCGGGGGAGACGACCCGCTACACTTCGTGGTGATGAATCCCAGCTCATACCTCTACCTGAGCCCCGAACGTCACGACGGAGAAGGCTCCTTCGCGATCCCCGATCCCGTGCCGGCCGGCTACGACGACTACAAGTACGGGCTGCGGGCCCTCGAAGACACTTCCTACATGGCGGCGATCGGTGCGGCCGAGCTCAGGAGCCGGTACGCGGCGGCGCAGGTGCGCTACCTCCTCGGCGAGGACGACACCGACCCGAACGACCCGCAGCTCGATGACAGCCCGCCAGCGATGGCCCAGGGGGCGACCCGATTGGAGCGTGGGCGGCGGTTCTTCGATTACCTGGGATTCACCTTCGGCGACGCGGTCTACGAGCGCCAGAGCCTCGCGGTGGTGCGCGGCGTGGGGCACTCGGCGGAGGAGATGTTCGGCTCGGCGGAGGCCCACGCCGCGATGACGCTGTAGCAGATGCGAGGCGGGTCAGGCGGCGCGGCGCAGCGTCCTTTCAGTCGCCGCCGTCGTCCTCGAAAAAGGCGAGGGTCCGCTCGCCGAAGCCGCCGCGCTTCAGCGCCTGGCGGAACGAGTGTCCCGCTCCCGGCAGCAGCCGGAACGACGACCGCGACTCATCGCCGCGCCGATGCGACTCCTGCAGGAGGTGCTCGTACCAGTGCAGGCCCCGCGCCAACCGGTGGGAGCCCTGCTGCGCCTCGATCACCTCGTCGGCACGCAGCAGCCGGTCGCGATGCACGTCGTTCTCGCCCACCATGACACGCAGCGGAATCTGCAGGAAGCGGTCAGCCTCGACGGGGCGGCCGCCGCTGGCGGCACTGGGGCCGCTGCCATGGGGAAACGGCCGCGACGGGTCGAGGTAGGTGTACCAGCCGGCGGCAGCAACCACGACGCGGCGTACGCGGCCGGGGTAGAGCATCGCGAAGCGGTGTACGAACTGGGCGCCTCCCGAGAAGCCGACCAGGTCGACGCGCCCGAGGCCGGCCCCCAGGCGCTCAGCGGCCGCCGACAGCGTCGCCAACAGCGCATGCGCCGCGGCCAGGTCACCCTCGCTCCCACCGAGTTGTTGGTATCCCTTGAAGCGGGGCCGCTCGAAGGACGGTACGAGCAGGACGCGCTGGTGCCGCATGGCCAGGACACGGAACGCGTCGAAGTACGCCTGCGCACCGGTCGCCACTCCGTGTACGACGACGAGCGCTGGCCGGTCCACCGATCGGTGTGGCACGAGCAGGTAGAAGGGAACCTGCTCGACCTCAAGGCCGGCCGTCACGACGAGCTGCAGCCGGTCGCGGCTTGCGGCGCTCACTGACGGGTTCCGTTCACCGTGGGGCTCCATTCACTGTCCTGACGCCGCGTCGCCCACAATCAGCATCGCGTCGGCGCCGTTCACCGTGAGCGGGACTCCGAGGCTCGCGAAGACCTTCGCCGCCTCCGCCGCCGGCGCCGGCCGAGGTTGGAAGTGGACCTCGTCGTTGTCCGTGAGAATGCACGACATCTCGACGACATCGAGACGGCCATGCACGAAGCTGGTGGTGAGCACCAGGCCGAACCCGGGGGCGGCGTCGGTGAAACGTCCTCGCGAGCCGAACACGAAGTTGCCCAGCGAGTAGAAGACAGGCATGGCACCAATGAGCTCGACCTTCTGCACGACGTGTGGCCCGCTGCCGATCACGAGGTCGTACCCGGCCTCGGCGAAATCCTCGGCCAGGGCTCGCTGGTCGACGAGCTGCGTCATGTAGTTCTTGCCCCAGTGGACGAAGGCCACGACGAAGTCCGCGCCAGCGTCACGCGCAAGGGCATGGCCCCGCTTGATGGCGGACTTCGAGAACGGGACGGTCCCGGCGCGCGCACGTCCGGCGGTCACGCTCGTCCCGTAGCCCTTCGCGAGCGCTACGACCCCGATCGTGGCGTCCCCCGAGCGAATGATGAGCGGACGCTCCGCCTCCCGACCGTCCATGCCCGCCCCGAACGCGCCGAGCCGGGCGTTCTCGAGGTGCTCCAGAGTATCGGCAAGTCCCGTCGGCCCCTGGTCCATGGCATGGTTGTTGGCGAGCCCCACGGTGGTGATGCCGGCGCCGGCGAAGGCCAGGGCCGACTGCGGGTCCGAGCGGTAGGAGTAGTCCTTGCTCGGCGTGTAGGGCTCGTCGATGGTGGTGAGTGGAGCCTCGCCGTTGACGATGACGACATCGCCGCGCAGAAGGCCCTTCACGCGAGCGAAGACGGCGTCGTAACCCCGCTCGTCGACGAACGCCTGCGACGCGTCGCCGATCATCGTGTCCCCGACCCAGACGATGCGCAGCGGCCCGGAGGCCGGTGAAGCCTCGACGATCACGGCCCCGGCGCCGCGCGGACCCAGATTGCCCCAAGCGGTCATCCCGGCGAGGACGAGGCCGAGGCACAAGAGCGCAAGGACGATGACGCGTTCGCGATGCACGGCGTCAGTCGTCCTCAGGGTCCGGCAGGCGGCGCACCGGCGGGCGCGGCGGCTGGCGCAGCTTTGGCGGCAGCTGGCGCACCTCCGGCGCCTGCGCGCTCTTGGCCGCCCAGAGCCGATCTCGCAACTCGTCGCCGCGTATCGCCTCGACGATGCGCCCGTCGGCCATCGTCCAGACCTGATCTGCGATCGCAGCCTCGGTCAGGTCGTGCGTGACCATCAACACGGTCCCGTGGTGGTGGGCAATCACGCGGCGGAACACCTCCTTGCTCGCCTCGTCGAGGTTCGCCGTGGGCTCATCGAGCAGGAGGATCGGCGGGTCGCCCATGAGCGCCCGCGCGAGCGCGAGCCGTTGCCGCTCGCCCGCGGAGAGGTTGCACGCCCCCTCGGTGAGCCAGGTGTCGAGACCGCGCGGCAGTCCAGCAACGAGTGCATCTAGGTGACAGGCAAGGAGCACGCGGCGGATCTCGTCCTCGCTCGCGGTCGGCTGACGGTACGTGAGGTTGCGCCGCACCGTCCCGCGCATGAGCGGCAGGTCTGGCGCCACCATGCCGACGCTGCGGAAGCGCGACCGCAGCGTCACGCCGGCGATCTGCCGGTCGTCGACGACGATCTCACCGGCATCGACGTCTACCAGTCCGGCGATGACGTTCACCAGGCTCGACTTGCCGGCCCCGGCGGGGCCCATGATGGCGACGATGTCGCCGGCCTCCGCGGTCTGCGTGACGTGCGCGAGCGAGCCCGGGACGGAAACGTCGCGCAGTTCGATGCGGCCGCGCCGCACGTGCAGACGCTCGAGCCCCGGGTCGTCGAGCGCTCGGGTCGAGCTGTGGAGGAAGTCGAGGATCTTGGCCCGGGACACGCGCGCCCGCTGCCAGTAGTCGTAGCAAAGCCCTAGACGGCGGACGGGTCCGGTGAGCTGGCGGCAGGCGATCACGGCCGTCGCCACCACGCCGATGCTGGTGTTGCCGGCAGCGATCTCGAGCGCGCCTACGAAGAGAACGGCGGCGACGGCCAGCCAGCCGGTGCCCACCGACACGCCGAGCATGACGCCGCGCGTCGACGCCGTCTTGTAGAGGGACTTCGTCAGGGCGTCGTTCTGGCGTGACAGCCTCTCGTATTCGCCGCGGGAGCGCCCGGACACCTGGACCACGGCCAGCGAGTGAAGCTGCTCGTCGATGTTGCTCGTGAGCACCGAGCGCCGCCGACGTACGCGGCGGGTGATGCGATTGAGGCGCGGGCCGATCTCGGCGAGCGCGGCCGAACCGAAGGCGAGGACCGCGCCGATCGTGACTGCGAGGCGGATGTCGAAGTAGGCGATGATGCCGAGGCCGGCTGCCAGCACGATCGCCGAAATCAGGCCTCTGGCCACCCGCGACTCACCCACGTGCGAAGGATCGAGAGGTCGCCGGTGAAGCGCATGAGTAGCGAGCCTCTCGAGCGATGCTGCATCTGCCGCGGCGACATGCCTTCCATATGCTCGTAGAGGCGCATGCGCAGACGGCGCACGACCTCGTAGCCCATCTTCTCGGTCATGCTGAACTCGATGCCGCGCAGGGCAGCGTTGGCCAGCGTCACGACGAGGAGGACAAGGATCCACCGGCCGACGGCGCGCATGTCGACCGAACCCTTCGCGAGATCGTCGAGGATCTTGCGCAACAGCAAGAGGAAGGCCAGCAGCGCGGTCGCCTGCACGACGGCGATGGCCACGACCTTGGCGAGGTCGCGCCGCGTAAGTCGCAGATACCTGGCGTTCTTGTCAGCCATCGGCCACTGTCTTCCCGCGTGACATGCGCTGCACGACGGCCTTCCAGCGCGCTGGGTGCCGGTGCACGTCCTCGCCGGCGACACGCGCCGCGAGCCCTTCGTAGTCCGGCGTCGGCTCCTGGCCATCACGCAGAGCCGGGATGACGACGTCCGGCTCGGCCACAGTCTCCGTCGCCGCCTTGAGGCCGAACAGTGGCAGCACGATCTGCGGGTCGCCCAGGTCGTCGAGCGAGAAGACGGGGATCTCACAGGCCTTCACCGTCTCACGCACCGAGAGGGGCGAGCGCGACACGCGCCCAGCGATACCGACGACCGGCAGGCCAAGACCGCGCAGGCGTGCGTAGCCGCCGAGCGCACCCATCGAGTCGGCCGCGGCGAAGACGAACGCGTCCACGCGGCTGAGGAAGGGCTCGGATCTAAGCAGGCATGCGGTCTCGTGCTGGAAGAGGCCGTCCGCGATCTCCACGGCGATCGCGCCGCAGCCGGCGACCGTGAGATGGTCGATCAACTGGATCGCCTTGCGTTCGATCACGTCCATGTGGATGCGGAAGGTCGATGCGAGGCCGACGTCGGTGAAGTCGAGCATCATGTGCGCGCCGGCGTCTTTCATCACCCAGTAGTCGTTGCCGGAGCCCGTCCCGGTCACCTTCGTGGCACCGGGCTTGAGTCCGGCGCGCGCCAGGGTGTGGACGATCCAGTGTGCGGTCGTTGTCTTGCCCGAGTTCATAGAGGTGCCCACCACGGCCAGGACGGGCGGACGGTGCTGCGGCGGCGCCACGGGCGCGAGGCCGAAGTCGGCGACGTTGAGCGGCAGGCCGCGGTCGTCGCCGACGAGGCCGATCGGGACGATGTCGGTCGGGCGTCGAATCCCTGCGTGGCGGGAGAGCATGAGCGAGGCGATCCCGCCCGCAGCGACGAGATGCGCCGCGCCCAGGCCGCGCGGGACCTGGGACTCGAACTGGTCGGGCGCGTAGCGATCGGCAAACGTCACGAGGATCTCGTCGCCGAGGTGCATGAGCGCGCGCCGGCCGTCGGGCGACTCGAGCTTGCCGTGATAGCCGATGCGTTCCACGCGGGCAAGCACGAGGTCGCCCGTGCGCGGTCTAACGCGGCCAGAGACGAGCGTCTGTCCCGCCTCGAGCGCGACGCGGCGCGTCGTAAACGAGCGCTTGGCGCTCCTGAGGCGCTCGGCCGCAAGCGGCTCGACGACCAGTCGCTGCCCCGCGGTCGCCGTGCCCCGGTGGGACTGCGCGTCAGCGGACACGGCAGTCGAGACGCCGCTGCGTGACACAGCTCATTGGGTACCCCCTCTCCCCGCCCGGCCCACACCGCCCGCGGGACCGGGTGCTCAGTCTATACCCGACACCTCGCGCACATCGTCTGTTGAGGCGCGGAACTACTGCTGAGGGGAGAACCCGTAGTCAATTCGGGCAACGGATGGGCGGCACCCCTCCCTGCCCGGCGACCGGCTGTGCACCACCGTCGGAGTCACGCTCTCATCGGGCAACTCCGACATCGTGATCTGGACTTGGTCTTCGAGCTGACGGCTGTCGAGGAGACACGGTCGAGGCGTTCCCTCCCGCCCACGAGAGAGGGACCCTGCCCGCCATGCAGGAGAGCAGCGCGGAGCTCGTGGCCTCCGTCGTTCGGGCCGAGCTGGCGGCGCTCGAGGACAGTTGCGCAGTCAGGGAGTACAGATGGAGTACAGAAGGCCCCCGCCAGGGGCCTTTCTCCTGGGCCTTTCGAGGCTAGTGGAGCCGGCGGGCGGAATCGAACCGCCGACCTGCCGCTTACAAGGCGGCTGCTCTGCCAGCTGAGCTACGCCGGCCCGCGGCCAGTGTACCGCAGCCGCGAAGTCGGCATCACCGCACTCGGCTATACTCACCCTATGGACGATTGGCGGACCTTGCGAAGCCACCCGGCCCTTCTCATCCTCTGGGTCGCACTCGGCGCTGCCCTGCTGTCTGGTGCCGTGCTCGCGGCCACCTCGAGCCGCGTCCCGGCAGTCGCCGGCGCCGAGGCGGCGGCCGCATCCGCCCCGAGCGTCCGCGCCGCGAGCGGAATCCTGGTCGACCGGCGTACCGGCAAGGTCCTCTGGTCAACAAGCGCAGACCTGCGGCTGGCTCCAGCGTCGTGCACCAAGATCATGACGGCGCTGCTCGTCCTCGAGCGCTATCGCGACCTCGACCGCACGGTACGGGCGCCGGCCGTCGTGACCGACCAGCAGACGGTCGCCATCGGGCTGCGCCCCGGCGACCGCATCAGCGTGAGGCAGGCGCTGCGCGCGGTCATGACCAAGAGCGCCAACGATGCCTGCGTCACGCTGGCGACGGCCGTCGGCGGCAGCGAGACAGGCTTCGTCAAGCTCATGAACCGGCGGGCCGCGCAGCTCGGCCTCACCCGCACGCGCTTCGTGAACTCGCGCGGCACACCCAAGCCCGGCCACTACTCCAGCGCGCGAGATCTGGCCCGGCTCGGCCGCTATGCGATGCGCGACGCGCGCTTCCGCGACCTCGTCGGCACCAAGACGCGCCTGATCACCTGGCCCCCGTCGCACGCCGTCAGTGTCACGTCGCACAACCGGCTGCTGGACTATCCCTGGGGCGACGGCATCAAGTCCGGCTCCACGCGAGCAATCGCTGAGAGTGCTCGTGGGATCGGGCAAGCCGGGGCTCGTCCCCCTGATCGTCGTCACCATGCGCGAGCCCACTCGCGACCAGGAGGAGAAGGACGCGCTCGCGCTCCTCACGTGGGGTTCGGCGCTGTACGAGAGACGCCAGATCGTCGCCGCCGGCGACGTCGTCCGGCAGATGCAGGTCACCGGCGAGCGCTCCGCTCGCCGTCGTCGCCGGAGCCGGCCTGACGGCGATCATCCGCAAGGCGGCCGTGCCCACGCCGGTGTTCGACCTCCCGGAGGAGCCGCTGCCGGCGAGGCCCGTCGACGGCGCCGTCCTGGGTACAGTCACCTACCGGTCCGACGGACTGGTCCTGGGCCGCGTCGACCTCCTCGCCGCCACACCCGCGGGGCCCGCCGGCCAGTGAGTCCCCGGTCGCGCGGCGCCGCACTCCTGCCGCACGCCGTCACTGCGGCGCTGCTCGCCGTCCTCGCTCTTGCCGTGGCCAGCCCGGGGCTCGTAGCCTGTGGCGGCGAGCCCTCCGGCGTCGGGCCTTCGGT
The DNA here is from genome assembly GCA_963700035.1 of uncultured Thermoleophilia bacterium. Taxonomy (GTDB): domain Bacteria; phylum Actinomycetota; class Thermoleophilia; order UBA2241; family UBA2241; genus CAIXSE01. The sequence continues at coordinate 27,980 of CAVOWE010000001.1, forward strand.
GACCGGGACCGCACCGCCCGAGGTCGAGGCCCAGACCGGCATCCTCATCGTGCGCGACTCAGGCGAGGTACTGTGGAGCAAGGATCCGGACCGCGAAATGGCGCCTGCCTCCTGCACCAAGATCATGACCGCGCTGCTCACCCTGGAGCACGTGGACGACCTGGATGCGATGGCGACCGTGCCGGACATCCCGCTGCCGCAGAAGGTCGGCGTCGGACCTGGCGCCCGGCGACCGCATCAGCGTCCAGGAGGCGCTCAGGGCGCTGATGGTCAAGAGCGCTAACGACGCCGCCCTGACCCTCGCCTCCTACGTGGGGGGGAACGAGAAGCTGTTCGTGAAGCTCATGAACGAGCGCGCCACGCAGTTGGGCCTCACGCACACCCAGTTCATGAACTGCCGCGGCACGCCGGAGGACGGCCACCACTCCTCCGCCCGGGACCTCGCGACGCTCGGCCGATTCGCCATGCGGAACGCCACCTTCCGCGGGCTCGTCCGCACCCAGACGGCCGTCATCCGCTACCCACCGGACGCTGCCGTCCCCGTGAAGGGCCACAACCGCCTGCTCGACTACCCGTGGGGCGACGGCATCAAGACGGGCGCGACCGACGTCTCCGGCAGGGTGCTGGTCGGGTCCGGCAAGCCTGGGCCCGTCGCCCTCATCGTCGTGACGATGCACGAGCCGACGCGCGACCAGGAGGTCGAGGACGCGGTCGCCCTGTTCGAGTGGGGCACCGCGGACTACCTCCGCCGCGCCGCCTCCCGCTCGCCCTCCGCCGCTCCCTGAGCGCCGGCCGCTGCGCCGCCTCAGTCGCCGCCCGTCAGCGCCCTGAAGCGCTCCACCGAGCGCACCGGGATGCCCAGTACTCGGGAGATGTTGACCTTCGCCTCGATCGCCAGGGCGTCGTCGACGGTGGCCGTATCCTCGGTCGGGATCGTCCCGAGCCCACGCTCCCTACGCACGTCCGACATCACGACGGGGTCGCTGAGGTCCGCCGGAGTCACGCCCAGCTTGTCCGCCACGTAAGCCTTCGCCTCGGGGAGCCTCATCCTTCGCGTCAGTTGCATGCGGGCCACCAGATCTCCGGCGGTCCGCAGTCCGCCCATCCCCGACGCGACACCGTGGCCGATCCCCTGGCTGTGGTTGTCGCCGGCCCCGATCTACAAGCCGTCGAGCTTGAGGAGGTCGACGCACGCGCGCGAGGCGCGTGAGACGGCGTCGACCGGCGGCAGCGCGTGCATGGGCACGCCGCCGACGCCCATCCCTCCGTTGAGGTGGATGGGGATCTCGGCGGCGTCGGTGCACGGCTTCACGATCGTGCACGTGCGCGCGACGTTCCAGGCGACGGTCTTGCCCGTGTTGACGTTGATCGCCGGGCCGAAGACGGATGCGCCCGCCTTCGCCGCGAGGCGCATCTGGGCGGCCGGCCACAGCCCGGCGAGGCGCACGCCGTCGTACTCGAGCTCGCCGTGCATGCCGAGCACGAACTCGCTCGCCATGCCGATCTGGATGCCCCAGTCCGGGTGCCTGCCGCGGATGCGCTCGATCGCCCGCAGCGAAGCGAGGAAGTCGGCGTCGCCGGCGGCGCCCGCGGTGTCGAGGTTGATGCCGTCCGCGCCGGCCTCGTACATACCTTCGGCGACGTA
>CAVOWE010000002.1:0-25630 GCA_963700035.1 uncultured Thermoleophilia bacterium
TGGAAGAACTCGCGCAGCAGCGTCACCGACTCTTCGGCCAGCACCCCGCTCGTGATCTCGAGGCAGTGGTTGAGGCGCTCGTCCTGGCAGACGTTGTAGAGGGTCCCGGCGGCGCCGGCCTTCTCGTCGGGCGCGCCGTACACAAGATGCGGGATGCGCGCCTGCACGATGGCGCCGGCGCACATGGGGCAGGGCTCCATGGTGACGTAGAGCACGGTGTTGAGCAGCCGCCAGCTGCCCATGCGCCTGGCGGCCCCCTCGATGGCGATCATCTCGGCGTGCGCGAGCGGGCTGTTGCGGAGCTCGCGCTCGTTGCCGCCCGCGGCGATGACCTCGCCGTCGAGCACGACGACGGCGCCGACTGGCACGTCGCCATGCTTGGCGGCGCGCTGCGCCTCGCGCAGCGCCAGGCGCATGTAGTACTCGTGCCGGGGGAAGTGCAGTTCGCCCATGCCGGCATCATGCCCGAATCCGGGGGGAAACGGAACCAGGACGGATGGGTATAGTACTCAGCGCTGTACTGTCAGCGCCCCGCAATCGCGACACAGACGAGGTGAACCCGCGCCATGAGTTCGTTCAACCTGTACATCCTCTGTTTCATCGTGCCCCTGATCGTCGGCCTGGGCGTGCAAGGCTGGCTGAAGAGGACCTTCGCGCTCAACAACCAGAAGCCGGTGGCCAGCGGCAAGAGCGGAGCCGACGTGGCCCGCGAGATCCTCGACCGCAACGGCCTGCAGAGCGTACCGGTCCAGCCGTCGAAGGCAGGACCGCTCAGCGACCACTACGACCCGCGCAAACGGGGCGTGTTCCTCAGCGAGGCCGTGTTCGCCGGCCGCTCGATCGCCGCGACCGCGGTCGCGGCGCACGAGGTGGGGCACGCCATCCAGCACGCCAAGTCGTACGTGCCCATGACCATCCGCTCGGCGATCTGGCCGCTGGCGGCGTTCGGTTCGCAGTCCTGGTTCTTCATCCTCATCGCCGGCATGCTCTTCGGCGCCTTCGGATTGGTCCAGTTGGCCCTGATCGTGTTCGCCCTGGTGATCGCCTTCCAGCTCATCACGCTGCCCGTCGAGTTCAACGCCTCGCGGCGCGCGCTGGGGCAGATCCGTGAACTGGGGCTCGTGAACGACGCCGAGGCCGTTGGGGCGCGCCAGACTCTCACCGCTGCCGCCATGACCTACGTCGCCGGCGCTCTGGCCTCGATCGCCCAGCTGCTCTACTTTCTGGCGATCTTCGGCGGCGGGCGCGATTGATCGACGTCAGGGCTCAGGCACGAAGACGGGGGTTATCTCGGCCGCGAGCTCGGCCCGGCGGCCCACCTCGACCACCGTCACCGCCTTGCGCGGCACCAGACTGCCGCCGGCGTAGCTGAGGATGCCCGAGACGCCGGCGAAGCCGCGCGTCTCCAGCAGAGCGTCGCGCACCTTCCTGGGGTCTGCCGACTTCGCCCGCCGGATAGCCTTGGCGACCAGGTTGACGGCGTCGAAGCCGAGGCCGGCGAAGGCGTTCTCGGGGGGGCGGCCGTAGGCCGATCGGTACAGACTGGCGAACTCCCGCATGGCGACGGTGCTGTGCGCCAGGCCGAGGGCGGCGTGGGTGGTGAAGTACACCCCGCCGCCGGTCCGGCGGGCCGCCTTGATCAGCTGCAGATTGTCGTAGCTGTCACCGCCCATGATGGGCTGGCGGTAGCCGGCCGCGCGCAGCTTGCGCACCAGCGGCCCGGCGTCGTCGGGACCCGCGGCGACGAAGATCAGCTGGGCTCGCAGGGGCGCGGCGCTCTCACCCTCGTCGCCCTCGCCGCCGCCCTCGCCCGCGGGCGGAGCGAGCAGCTTGGCCACGTCGTGCTCTCCGCTATGGAATCCGGCGCGAAGGACGACCTTGCCGCCCTGCGCCCTGAAGCTCTGCCCGAAGTAGCGTTGCAGCAGGCGCGTGTAGTCCATGTCCTTGTCGTAGAGGATGGCGACGGTGCGCACGCCGAGCCAGTCGGCGGCGTACTCGGCGCCGGCCGCCGCTTGAGCGTTGTCGCCGAAGCAGGCGAGGAAGAGCCAGTCTGGGACCTGGGCGGGTAGGAGGGGAGATGTGGCGCCGCTGGTGACGAAGGGGATGCCGGCGCGCGCCGCCACCGGCGCGGCCGCCAGTACCTGGTCGGTGTCGCTGAGGCCGATGATCGCCGTCACCTTGAGCGCCGCCAGGTTCTCCGCGTCGTAGCGGACGAGGGCAGGGTCGGTCTGGCCGTCGCGCTCCAGGAGTTGGACCTGGCGGCCGAGCAGGCCGCCGGCGGCGTTGATGCGGTCGACGGCCAGGCGGGCGCCGTCCAGTGAGGGGCCGTCCAGCGGCGCTTGCGAGCCCGTGAGGTTGTAGATGACGCCGATGTGGATCGGCTCGGGGCTCTCCTGCCGCGTCACGACCTGGGCACCGCCACAGGCCGCGAAGCCGGCGGCCAGAGCCGCCGCGACCGTCGCGGCCACCGCTGCGCGCAGGCTGATCGTGCGTCTCAAACGGGTCCTTTGCCCGACAACGGAACTCCACCATGGTAGTGCAGAGGCGCGGCGGCTTCATCCCGGCTCCCGCGAGCCGACCCGGGCGGGCCGCCGCGAGCGCGCTCTGGGGCCGCGGCGACGGCGCAGTGACGAGACGTCACGCGAAGCAGAGCGAGAGGAAGGCGAGTGGCGCGCGCGGCAGGACTCGAACCTGCGACCTTCGGTTCCGTAGACCGACGCTCTGATCCAACTGAGCTACGCGCGCAACGGGCTGGAAGTATACCCGAAAACGGGGACCGTGGAGAACCCCCGCCTCAGCGGCTCGTCGGGCGAGAGGCGCGCGACGAGCTCGTCGTCCTCTGATCTCGCCGGTCTCGGCGAAGCCCAAGCGTCCCGTACAGCGCCCGGGCGACACGAGTTGCTGCGGCGAGTAACTGAGCGCGCACGAACGGCAGCCCTCGGTCTCCAGCAAGCGGCGGGTGAGGGCCTCGACGGTCGCGCGGCCGAAGCCCTTTCGCTGCCGCGCCCGGTCGATCACGAGGCCGCCGATCCAGCCGCTCCGGTCGCCGGGGTCGACGGCCCACATGACGAAGCCGACGACCTCATCGCCGGCGTACACGGCCAAGGGATTCCAGACGCCGCCGTAGTGGCAGAGGCAGAGGTAGCGCGCGACCGGCGAAACGAAGTCGCGCTGCTCGGGGGCGACCTCGAGGTCGGCGCAGGCGCGCCAGTTGTCGGCAGCGACGGGACGGAGCTCGATGGCGGGTGTCATGAAGGCCTCGCGTGAGTGGAAGAGGCTGGCGGAGAAGCCGGGATTCGAACCCGGGAAGGAGTTTGACACCCCTTAACCGCTTAGCAGGCGGTTGCCTTCAGCCACTCGGCCACTTCTCCACGCAGGACGGGCGCTCGGGGCGCCGCGGTCACCTAGTGTACCGCAAGAGGGCGGGCTCCGGAACCGCCGCCCGCCGGCCTCTCGTCGGCTATCATTGCCGCGGACGTCTCATCGGTATCGTGGCGAACAGGGGAGGGGTGCGTGGACACAGCCGGTCTTGATCCAGCGGTCGTGGCGGAGGTCGAGCGCGAGACGAGCGAGCTGCTCAGCGGGCTCATCCAGATCGACACCAGCAACCCCCCCGGCCACGAGACGGCGGTGGCCGAGTTCATGGACCGCTGGTTCGGCGCGGCAGGCCTGCGCGGCGAGATCGTCGGTGAGCCGTCCGACCGGCGCAGCTTCGTGCTGCGCCTCGAAGGGCGGCGGCCGGGGCCGTCCTTGCTGCTTCTCGCCCATGAGGACGTGGTCCCGGCGAACGCCGCCGATTGGCAGGTGCCGCCCTTCTCCGGCCTCATCAAGGACGGCTACGTATGGGGTCGCGGCGCCGTGGACGTCAAGAACCTCGTCGCGGCGCACGCCGTGGCGGTGCGGCGCCTGGCCGCTTCCGGGGCGCCGTTCGCCGGTTCGGTGACGTATGCCTGCACGGCCGACGAGGAAGATGGCGCCGTGGGCGGCGCCCGCTGGCTCGTCGAGCATCGTCCGGATCTCATGCGCTGCGACTACGTGATCAACGAGGGCGGCGGCCACTTTCTCGAACACGCCGCCGGCCGCGTGTATCTGCTCGAGAGCGGCGAGAAGGGCACGGCGCAGTTCCGCCTCGTCGTGCACGGTGAAGCCGGGCACGCCTCGGTGCCGCTGCGCCGCGGCAACGCCGTGGTCTGCGCGGCGCAGGTCGTCGAGGCGCTCGTGGCGCACGAGCTGCCGGTGGTCGTCGACGGGTCGTCCCGGGAGCTCGTCGAGCTTCTGGTGGGCGACCCCGACCTGCGCGCCCGCCTGCGCGACCCCGTCGCCGCTCGCGGAGCTCTCGTCGAGCTCGCCGAGAGCGACCCCAAGCTCGCCGACATGATCGAACCCCTCTACGGCTTCGCCTTCTCGCCGACCATCGTGCACTCCAACAGCGTCGCCGTGAACGTGTATCCGACGCGCGTCGAGCTCAGCGTCGACTGCCGCATGCTGGCCGGGCACGACGAGGACGAGGTCGAGGCCGAGGTGCGCGCCGCCCTGGCCGGTGTCGAGGCGGAGTGGGACCTCGAGTGGATCGGCGTCATTCGCGGCAACGCGTCACCGTATCCCAGCGCGCTCTCCGACGCCGTCCGCAGGGTCCTGCAGCAGCACATGCCCGAGGCCGAACTGGCCAACAGCCATTCGGTGGGGTTCACCGACTCCAACTGGTTCCGCTCCGCCTACCCTGAGGTCGTGGCGTACAACTTCGCGCCGTACGTCGTCGAGAGCTATGACGAGGTGACGACGCGCTACCACAACGTCGATGAGCGCATCCTCGTGCGCGACCTCGCCTTCCAGGCGCTGTTCGCGGAGCGCGTCGCCCTCGAACTTCTGAAGGAGACCTGACGCGCGGGCGCCGCGCGCGGAGCATATGGTATCCTCAGTCCGTCGAACGGGAGGTCATCGTGCCGACGCGTTTCCTGATCATCTTCGCGCTGGGGATCGGGTGCGTCCTGCTCGCGGTCATCGCCATGTTCGGCTACTGGGCGATCGCCGGCGTCGTGCTGGTGGCGGGAGCGGTCGCGGCGCTGCTCTGGGGCTTTCTCCTTGGCACCGGGCGGCACAAGCTCAGCGACACGGACCCCACGGACACAGACCTGGAGCGCGCGAAGACGGCGCAGTACTATGTGCGCGACAAGGCCCGCCACACGGGCGGCGTGGGCTGACTCGTGGCCGCCCCTCGCCGCGCGCGCACTCAGGCGATGGGCCAGTCGATCTCGGTGAGCAGCTCGCTCTCGGGCACCGTCATGGCGTCGTTGAGGTAGACCTCGCGCGGGGGGCCGGCGGGGTGCTTGCCGTTGGCCGTCATCCAGGCCTCAAGTGCCCGGTAGGTCTCCTCCATGGCCGAGTAGGGGCCCTTGTGCAGCGTTGTCGCCACCAGCCCCCCCGGCACCTCCTCGAGCTGGACTCCCTCGCCGGCCGTGGCGCCTGGCGCGACCGGCAAGCAGACGACGATGCCGAAATCGTCGCCGGGAGGCTCCGGGTAGAGGCAGAACGGCGGGCCGGCGAACTGCCCGCCGCCCGCCTGGGCGTGAGCCATGATCGCTCCGAAGGCCTCGCCCATGCCCTCAGGGATCGTGGCCAGCGAGACGCGCTTGTGCACCGTCAGGGCGAGCTGCGCCGGGATCTCCTTTGTCTGGATGTCGTGCTCCACCGTCGCTCCCTCCACTCGTTTGGGTACTGGGTGAGCCTACCCCCGGCTCACGCCTCCATCACAGGATGCCGCAGGACCGTCTTGAGCCGTTCCGGCGCGGTGCGCCGCGGGTCGCCGAGGTAGATCTCGTGGTGCCGGCCGCGGAGCGCATAGCCCTGCTCCTCGACGAACGCGTGCAGAGCGGCGATCGTCGGCGCCTCGTCGGCGTATGGCCCCACGTGCATGATCTGCGCGGCGAGGCCCTCGGCGAAGCGTTCGAGACGCACGCGCGCGGCCGCCGGGAGAGGCCGCCGCCGCGCCGCCGCCTCCGCGGCGGCGGCGAACTCGGCGGCCGTCACCCCGTCCGGCACGGCGATCATCATCGTCCAGTTCCAGGAGTCGCGGTCCGCCTGAAGCGCGGCCATGCTCGGCGCCTCCACGTCGGCCCACCACAGGCCTTCGAGCGGTGCGACCTTGAAGTCGCGCTCGGGCTCCGCCTTCTTCAGCGTGAACTTGAGCGTGTAGGCGATCCCGTAGAGCGCACCGAGAGCGTCCTGGTAGGCCTCCGAGCTGTTCGGGTCGCCGCGTCCGTCGATCATGAGGAAGCAGAGCTCGGGGACCTCCACGATCGCCGGGTGGCGCGGCGACGGCGCGTAGAGCGGTTTGAGCTGCTTGACGAGGTCGACGGGCTCATCCTGCCTCCTTCTGATCGCGTCTCAGGCGATCGGCCAGTCGACCTCGGTGAGAAGCTCGGCATCCGGCACCGCGCCCGGCTCGTTGAGGTACACCTCGCGCGGGCGGGCCGCCGGGGCGCTTGCCGTTGGCCGCCATCCAGGCCTGCAGCGCGCCGTAGGCCTCGCCGACCTCGGAGTACGGCCCCTTGTGCATCGTGCCGGCGGCGGTGCCGCCGGGCACCTCCTCGAGCGTCCACGCCCGGCCCCGCCGTCGCGCCCGGCGCCACCGGCATGCAGATGACGGCGTCGAACTCGTCGGCCATCTCATCGGGGTAGAGCGCGAACGGCGGGCCGGCATACTTCGCCCCGCCCGCCTCTACATGCGCCATGATGGCGCCGAAGGCCTCGCCCATCGCCTGAGCGATGGTCGCCATGCGTCACGCGCTTGCGCACCGTCAGCGCCAGCTGCGCGGGGATATCCTTGAGCTCGACTTCGTAGGCCATCGTCCCTCCTCGACCACGTGGACACTGCCCGGCAGATTACTCTCATCATCCGCTCCAGTCAGCGGCCAGTCAGCGTTGACGAAGGGCGTCGGGACCGGTCCGGCCGTGCTCAGTACGGCCGGGCGGCGAGCACGACGGCGACGCTCGCCGCCATGATGACCACCTGGACGGCGATGCCCCAGGCGCGGCCGGAGCGCCCGTGCGGGAAGCGGTCCCAGTGGCTGGGGAAGAACTTGCGCGCGTGCTCGCCGCGGATGCGTGGCGATGAGCACGTCCCAGTCGGGGGCACCGCTCACCGGCCCCATGAAGGCCATCCAGAACGGCATGCCGAGCGCGAACCAAGCGAGGAGCCAGGCAGCGAGGCTGGCGGCGAAGTCGCACCAGCCGTACACGACAGGGTGCTTCGAGACCGTGTAGTCCCAGTGCGGGATGAGGTCCATCACGACGTGCGCCAGCAGGACGATGGGGAGGACCAGCCACCACGGCCCGCCGATGGCGGCGGCGATGGCGAGACCGGCAAGGACGTGTGTGCTGACCCACATGGCGGCGTGAGCCTACGGGACGGGTGAGCGACGGCGCCAGAGCGCTGGCCCGCCGGCCGGCAGGCCGCGCGCGCATAAAGGCGTCCGCACAGGGTAAGATGCACAAAGCGAACCGGAGGAGGGTCTCGGATGAAGAAGCTTGCGTTCCTTGTCGTGATAGTCCTGGCGGGCGTCGGCGCCTACTTCGCCTGGAAGATGCTGAAGGGCGACGGCGGCTGCTGCGGCTGGGGCGGCGACAAGACCGATCCATGGAGCAGCTACACGCCGCCGGCCGACGACATCGTCGCCGACGTCGCCGACGCTGCCGACGCCGCCGCGGAAGTCTGACCGCTCGAACAGGCACGTACGTCGCGAGGGGCGCCGGGCCGCAAGGCCCGGCGCCCCTCGCCGTCTTCACGCCGGATCGCGCGCCTCAGATGCGCAGGTACGAATCGGCGTAGATCACCTCGTTGCAGAGCATCCGGTAGGTCTTGTAGAAGTCGACCTGCCCGGGGTCGTCCATGTCGACCGCCGACGCGTCGAGTTCTTCCATGGCGGCGACGGCGTCGTACAGCGCCACCACCAGCTTGCTCATCGGCGTGCTCTCGTCGCGCTGCTCGACGATGCGGATGAACTCGTTCTGTGCCTCGTCGGTCGGGTCGGCGATGGCGCTGTCGAGACCCGCGCCCATGACCATGACGAGCATCGTGCGGTTGATCAGCGGGCGGTTCTCGGGCGGTGCGCCGTTGGAGATGTTGGAAAGCCCGACGACCGTCGTCGGCGGCGGGTCGGCCATCATCTTGAACATGCGGATGGCCTCGACCGACTCCAGGGCGACGTCCTGGTTGCAGTTCACGGCAAGCACCAGCGGGTCGAGGAAGACATCCTGGACCGGGAGCCCGGCGGCCTCGGCCGCCGGCAGCAGCGCCTCCATGGCGATCGCGGCGCGGCCGTCGGCCGTGGTCGGGATGCCGTCCACGCCCATCGTGAGGGCGATGACGCGGGCGCCGTACTCGGCGGCGAGCTGCATCACGCTGTCGAGACGGGCCGGATCGGCGGAGGCGGAGTTGAGCATGGCCGGCTTCTTGCAGACCTTGAGGCCCGCCTCCATGGCGGCGAAGTTGGTCGTGTCCAGCGAGAGCGGCGTGTCGGTGACCTCCTGCACCGCCTCGACGATCCAGGGCATCACCTCGTGGCCGTGCTTCTTCTGCGGGCCGATGTTGAGATCGAGGATGCCGGCGCCGGCCTCGACCTGACGCACCGCGAGGTCCTGGATGACCTTCTTGTCGCGGGCCTCGATGGCCGCCTTCACCGGCGGCGCGATGATATGGATGTTCTCACCGATGATGAGCACCGGTGGCCTCCTTCCCCTGGGTCTGGTCCAGCACGGTGTCGACGACGGGAGCCATAGCGACGTTCAGGCGACTGTCGTCGGGAAGCTGGAGGATCGGCCGGCCGGCGGCGTCGAACGCCGCCACCAGCGGGTCGTCGGGCAGCACGGCCAGGAGGTCCAGGCCGTGCTCTTCGATGGCCTCGCGAAGCTCCGGTGTGAGGCCCTCGGCGGAGCGATTCACGATCAGGTAGTGCTTGCCCACCTTGGTGTTCAGCTCCGTCAGAAGGGCGGCGACGCGGCCCGCCGTGGTGATGCCGCGCACCGTGGCGTCGCTGACGATGAGCAGCACGTCCACGTCCCGGGTGGTGCGTCGCGAGAGGTGCTCGAGGCCCGCTTCGTTGTCGATGACCACCCACGGATAGCTGTCGGCGATGGTGTCGATGATGGCGCGCAGCATGTTGTTGGCGGCGCAGTAGCAGCCCGGCCCCTCGGGCCGGCCCATGGCCAGCAGGTCGACGCCGACGCCCTCGACGACGCTCGAGTTGATCTCGTAGTCGAGCAGGTCGCGTTTGGCGATCCCCGCCTCGAGGAGGTTGGCGCGCGCCTTCTCGCTGGTCTCCTCGCGGACGTCGCCGACCGTTCTCTCGAGCGGCAGGCCCAGCACGGCGTTCAGGTTGCTGGCCGGGTCGGCGTCGATGGCCAGGATGGGGCCGGCCTGGCCTTCCGCCAGGCGGCGGATGAGCAGGCCGGCCAGGGTCGTCTTGCCGGTGCCACCCTTGCCGGCGACGGCGATCGTGGTGGTCATTTCGTGGGCCTCCGTCTCATGGACTCTCCGGCGTGGCGGCCGGGCCGGCGCCGCGCTTGGCGAGCGCCTCTTGCACGCTGGGGAAGTTGGCCAGGTCGGTGTGCGGCAGGAACAGCGCCGAGGTGTACTCGTCCATGAAGGTGTTGTCGGCGCTCAGCTCGAGGTAGGTCATCTTGGCGGCCACCTCGAGGACATCGTGGCGGGTGTTCACGCACAGAAGCGCCGCGTAGGCACCCTGGGCGCTCGTGTTGCCGAGGAACTTGAAGCGCTCGACCGGCTGGTCGGGCAGCAGGCCGATGCGGATGGCCTTCTCGATGTTGATGTACTGGCCGAAGGCGCCGCCGATGAGGATCTCCTCCACGTCGGCGAGGTCGACGCCGACGCTGCGGCACAGCACCTCGAAGCCGGCATAGATGGCCGCCTTGGCGCGGATGAGGCTGCTGATGTCGGACTCGGTCAGGTTGATGTCGTGGTCGGCGCCGCCCTCGCCGGCGCGGCACACGACGTACTCGGGCACGCCGCGGCGTACGCGCACGCGCGCGGTCGGCGCCTCCAGGTCCAGGTGCCCCGACTTGTCGAGAAGGCCGGTCACGAAGAGCTCTCCGAGGAGGTCGATGAGGCCGCTGCCGCAGATGCCCACGGCCGGGGCGTCGTCGACGGTCCGGAAGGTGGGCTCCCAGGTGTCGTCCGAGATGTAGACGTCTTCGATGGCGCCGGCCGAGGCGCGCATGCCGCTGCCCACGCCGCCGCCCTCGAAGGCCGGGCCGGCTGAACAGGCGCACGCGAGCAGCCAATCCTTGGTGCCGAGCACCATCTCGCCGTTGGTGCCGATGTCGATGAAGAGGGTCAGCTTGTCGGTGGCGAACATCCCCGAGGAGATGACGCCGGCCGTGATGTCGCCGCCCACGTAGCTGCCCACGGACGGCATGACGTGGACGCGCGCCAGAATGTTGGCGTGCAGGCCCAGCTCGCCGGCCGCCAGCTTGGGCGACGCGGAGATCGTGGGGATGTACGGCTCGGCGCGCAGGTACTGCGGGTCGAGGCCGAGCAGCAGGTGCGTCATCGTCGTGTTGCCGGCCACGGTCATCTCGTGGATCTCGTAGAGCTCGATGCCGTTCCGCGCCTGCAGTTCCTCGAGCAGATCGTTGATCGTCTCCACGGCGAGGCGCTGCAGGCGCCCGAGCCCGCGCTTGCGCTTGGCGTAGATGATGCGGCTGATGACGTCGTCGCCGCAGGCGATCTGCTTGTTGTAGGCGCTGGCCGAGTCGACCACCCGGCCGGTGGCGAAGTCCAGCAGGTAGGCGACGACCGACGTGGTGCCGAGGTCCACGGCCACGCCCATGCTCGCGTGACTGAAGGCGCCGGGGTAGATGCGGATCAGGCGCGGCGGCAGGTAGGTGCCGAAGACCCAGTCGCGCATCTCGAGGGTGACGCTGACCTTCCAGTTGGCCATGCGCAGGTCCGTGCCGAGGCGGCGCAGCATGGGCAGCTCGGCGCGGACCTCCTCGATGCCGTGCTGCTGGGCCAGGGCCCGCCGCAGACGGTCGAAGTCGCTGGTGTTGTCGGCCAGCGAGGGCGGCTCGATGTCGAGCTCGAAGGTGCGCACCGCCGGGTCCTGCCGCCAGTCGCAGCCGATCGGCAGCGACTCCGGCTCGGCGACGGCGTGTCCGTGCGGCCGCACGGCCTCACGGCGGCGTTCGGGCACCTCGATCTCGGCGGAGCCCCCCACGTAGGTCTGGCAGGCCACCGCCCACCCGTCGAGGATCTCGGTGGTGGCCAGGCCGGCGTTGCTGCGCCGCTCGACCTCGCCGGAGGTCACGCGGACGCGGCAGCGGCCGCAGCGGCCCTGCCCGGCGCACGGGGCCGGCACGTCGAGCTCGCAGAGGATGGCCGCGTCGAGCAGGCTCGTGCCGGCCGGCACCTCGATGGTCTCCCCCGACGGCGAGAACGTGATCGTGGCCATCGCCGTGCGGCTCTCCGTCGCGGCAGCGTCGCTCATCTGCGCGTCACGCGCTCCAGACGTTCTTGAGGTAGTTGGGGATGTCCACGGCGTCGCGCGGTCCCACCATGATCTGCCAGCCGGGCAGCTCCTCTTCGACCTCGCCCGACAGGCCGGCGACGTGCCCGGGGATCACCAGCTTCTTGTGGTTGATCCGGCTCTCGATGCCGGAGTCCTTGACCGTCTTGGCGATCTTCTCGGCGTCGAACTTGCCTGCCGCCCAGCCCGTGAGGACCGACTGGCCGTCGCTGTCGGCGACGAGCAGCCAGGCAGGCACGCCGGCGCCCTCCACCTCGCCCGAGACCGAGAAGTAGGTGAGCGAGAAGTTGGTGGTGATGAGCACGGGGCTGTCGGGGCCGGCGGTGCCGACCTCGTAGAGCTTCGGCTCCACCTGGATGGGCTTCTGGGGGTCGGTGTAGACGTTCTGGCGCAGCGTGAGCAGCGCGTACACCGCTGCGGGCTCGAGGTGGTCGATGATGACCACGCCGCCGTACTTGGCGACGGCTTGCGTGGCGCGGACCAGCTCCGCCTGCCAGGTGGGAGCGGCCGCATCGGCGACGATCGGGTACCCGAGCGCCCGGGCGCCCTTCTTCAGGGCCAGGCGGCGCAGCTGAGTGAGGGCGACGAGGTCGCCGGCGAGGTCCGTCGTGGCCGGCGTCGAGCACGAGGTCCTCGACGCCGGCGCCGCGCACGTTCTCGGAGAGCTCGACGAGACCCGCGAGGTCGCCCGCCTCGGCGCGGATCGCCAGAGGGCAGCCGTGCTTCTTGGCCACGTCGGCCATCGCCTGCCAGTTCGCGGCGGTCGCGGCGTGGACGAGCGGCTTCTCGGCGGCTGCGCCGCCGGTCAGGGCCGCGTCGATCGCTGCCGCGTCGCCGCTCATGAGGACGAGCGGCAGGCCGGGGGCGGCCGCGCGGGCCGCGGCCACGGCCGCGGCGTACGCGGCCGCGTCGCCGCCGGCATGCTCCACGGCGAGGCCGTCGAGACGCAGCGTCATGCCGACGCGCTCGACCTCGTAGCCGGCCACGCGGCCGGCCACCTCGGCGAGCTGCGGGTCGTCGCTCTTCACGCGCACGACGAGGCCGGGCTGGTGGTAGAAGGTCTTCTCGTGGCGGAAGAGGACGACCTCGTTGCCGATCTCGAAGGCGCGCTCGCCGGCACCGATGGCGATGAGCTTGACGGGCGGCGCCGCCGCGGCGTCGAGCGCCGTCTTGGCCTCGTCGCCCACATACGGGCACTTGTCGAGCTCGGTGCCCTTCTGCGCCAGCTTCATGGCGAAGGCCAGGCAGGTGGGGAAGCCGCACTCCTTGCAGTTGGTCTTGGGCAGGAGCTTGTAGATCGCGAGTCCGGTGAGGGCCATCGCTCAGGCTCCCTTCGTCAGGTCGTCCAGGGCTGCGCGCAGCGCGCCCACGGAGCCGGGGTGGCGCAGCACCAGGATATCGGCGCCGGCCTCGAGCAGGGTCATCGCCGTCGTGATCTCCCAGGCGACGCCGCGCTCGGCGAGCTCGCCCCACGCCTCGGGCACGCCGTCGGCGGCGCGGCCCTCCTTCTGGCGCCAGGCCTCCTCGCCGACCGTGCAGATCATGGGCTGCTGCGTCATGGCGTCGCCCATGAGGGCGGCGAGACGCAGGCGCTCCATCACCGAGTACGTGTACTCGAGGCCGTAGCCCAGGGCGCCGGTGTTCGGGTCCATGAGCACGCGCTCGAGCGTCAGACCCATGTCGCTGATGAGGATGTTGAGCTGCTTGGCGAGGTTCACGTCGATCGGCGTCTGCGCGAGCACCAGGTGTCCGTTGCCGAGCGCTGCCGCCACGATGGTGCGGTAGTTCTTCTCCTCACAGAGGCCGAGCGCGAGCTGCTCGCCCTTGGTGGCTTCGGCGACCGCCACGAGGACCTCGTTGTCCTTGTCGGCGGTGCCGGGGCCGTAGACCAGGAGCGGCACGCCGACGGCGGCCAGGACCCTGTCGACCGTGGCGCGCGCGTCGGTGGCGCTGCGGTCGCCGTAGTCCGGGTGGCAGCTGCGCAGCTTGAGAGCGATGAGCTCCGCGCCTTCCTCGACGGCGCGCGCCGCCCACTTGGCGGGGTCGCGCAGGTCGTCGCCCCAGGCCGCGACGAGCTCCGGCGACCAGTCGGCCGGCTCCATGTCGACGACCTCGACGGCCAGCGCCGGCCGGTGCGGCAGCGCCCCTTCGAACCCCAGGAACGGCAGGGTCGTCTCGCCGCCCACGGTCACGGTCGAGGTGCGCGTGCCGCCGCCGTAGCTGCTGCCCAGCGTGACCTCGCGCACCGCCCCCGGCCATTTCTCGACGGGGATCTCTACTGCAGTCATCAGCGCCCTCCAGGCGTTCGCGGGTTCAGAAGAGCGGGTCCATGGTGAGCGCGGGGTGCTCCTTCTCCTCCAGGAACGGCAGGAGCTCCTCCACGCTCGTGGCCACGGTCTCGTCGGCGATCTTGTCGAGCAGGTCGGGGACGCCCTCGCGGGCGCAGACTTCTTCGAGGGCGGGACGCATGCTCTCCCTGAGGTTGGAGCTCATCCAGACGACGCGCTTCATGCCGCCGTCGGCGGGGATGAACTTCTTGCTCGTGAGGTAGTACTTGCCCATGCCCATCATGCCCGGCGTCTGCATGCCGCCGCCGGCCGTGCCGGCCAGGGTGCTGAACGTCATGCCGCAGGGCGTCATGCTGGGGTCCTCCCGGCTGACGATCATGAAGCCGTTGGCCTCGGGCACGAGCACCATGATGCACTCGAAGCAGCCGCACGAGGTCATCGGCGCCTCCATGATGGAGTAGAAGGTCACCGTCTCGACCGTCTGGTTGGACTGCTGGTAGATGAACTCGTTGGGGCCCGAGAACTCGCCCTTGACGGGGTCGAGCACGATGCCCTTGGGCACCGGCTGGTTGGGCCCGGTGGGGTTGATCTCGTAGGAGGCCTTGCAGTCGAGCCAGTTGTAGGCGCCGCACAAGCCCACGCGCTCGGGGTTCACGACGCAGACGTGGTTGGGCGCGAAGCTCTGGCAGAGCAGGCACGAGTAGAAGGTGTCCACCGACTCGTCGGTGAGGTTGGCGATGCGCTCGTTGCGCTCGCGGTACGCGGCCCGCGCCTCCTCGATGAGCTCGTCGACCTCCGCTGCATCGGTGGTCAGCGTGACCTGCACCTTGTCGACGATGTTGCCGAACACTTCGTGGATGCGCGCGTGGATCACCTTGCCGAAGTGCTCGAGGCGGAAGCCCTTGGCGAAGGTGCTCTTGCTCACGCGCGTCCAGGCGATGTCGCGCTGGCCGTTGTGCTGGATGCCCTCGACGCCGTTGATGAAGTAGTGGAACTGGCGCTCGAGGATGGGCTCGAAGTCGGTCTGCATCTTGCGTCCCGAGACGTCGACGATCATGCCGAGCGGCAGGGCGTCGCCCTCGTTCATGCCGTCCAGGTCGGTGCCGCGCACGGTGATCTTGCCGTCCTCGACCTCGTCGGCCGGCTTCATGCGCAGGAACTCGAAGGCGTGCGAGCGCTTACCGCCGAACTCGGCGTACATGATGTCCTTGCGGATGCGCTCGCCCTCGAAGGCCGATCCGTAGGACACGGGGATCGGCACCTTGGCGATCTTGACCTTGACCCCCCGGACCTCGATGCAGCGCTGGATCAGCTTCTCGGTGCGCTCCATGTCGTCGGCGCCGGGGATCTCGTCGAACGGCATGCTGACGACGTGCTCGTACGTGGTCACGCCGGTCGGCAGGATCTGCGGGATGCGCGTGTCGGCGATCACCGGGAAGCCGTAGCTGATGGCGCCGGCGGCCGTGGCGTACTTGAGGTCGTCGACCTCGCCCAGCGCCAGCACGAAGGCGAACACGCGGTACTTGTTGTAGAGCATGATGTCGCGCGCCTGGCCGGCGTCCATGCCGCCGAACGTCAGCGCCGAGCGGGCGGCGAAACCGAGCGCGTAGACGGCGGAGATGGTGTCCAGGCCGAACGGCACCGTGAAGGTGTCGTAGCCGAGCTGGATGCCCTCCTCCTGCAGCTGGTGGATGATGCTGCGCCCGTTGACGTTGCCGCTGAGGAAGATGAGGATGCCGCGGCTCTGCAGCTCGCGCACGATCTTGACGGCCACCTCGTTGCTCTTGGCGCAGCCGACGATGGCGCAGAACCCGGGCATGCGGCCGTCGACCAGCTGGATGCCCCAGGCGCGCAGCTGGATGTCGTCGATCGGCCCGTTGAGCTTCATCTTGTCGCCGTGCACCATGAGGTCGCCGCCGGTGAAGCGCTCGCCGTCCTCGCGCGCCTGGCCCAGCTTGATGATCTGCGGCTCCTGCTTGCGCGCGAAGCGCACCCCCTCGATGGCCTCCTCGGCGAAGAGCGTGGCGACGCCGCTGTCGAGGGTCTCGCCGAGGTACGGCAGCCACATCGACTCGGCGGGCACCGGATGCAGCAGAGCCTTGGCGCGCGCGATGACCTCGGGCAGGTCGCCGAGCTTCTCGATCTTGCGCCCGGTGAAGGCGTAGACGACCGGCAGGAAGTAGGCGGTGTTGGTGAACGCGACCGGGGTGTCGGGGCCGAGCTCGGCGATGGCGTCGTCGACGATCGCCGCGGCCTCGGCGACGATGGCGTTGGCACCGCGGATGGCGCGCGTGGCGATGTAGCGCGACATCAGGCGTCTCCCTCGTCGTGCGTGTGGCCGTGCCCGTGGTCGTGCGAGTGCCCTTCGGCGAGCGGGTAGACGGGCGACTCCCACGGTCTCGACCTCGTCGTGCGCCGCGAGGTACTCGCGGATGGCGGCGAAGTACAGGCTGTCGCCGCTGTCGCCGAACTGCGACGGGTCGTAGGCCGGCAGCTTGAGCGCCGCGCGCTTGGCGTCGATCAGCTCGAGCGAGCGCGCGAACATCTCGTCCCAGTCGGGGATGAACTCGAGGTCGCCGCCGACGAGCTCCTCCCAGCCGGTGGTCATGAGGCGGGTGGCCTCGCTGGAGGCCTTGACCGGGCTGCTCACGCCGAAGATCACGTGGGCGCCGGAGGCGGCGAAGTAGGTGCCGATGGCGATCGCCTTCTCGCACATCCATTCGGGGCAGAGGCCCACGGCGGGCAGGTCGTCGATGTCCTCGCCGAGGCCGCCCTCGGTGGCGACCTGCGTGAGCACCGTGAGGATGCGCGAGTTGTCGACGCACGAGCCGAGGTGCAGTACCGGCGGGATGCCGATGGCCTCCATGACCTCGCGCAGGCCGGGCCCCGCCGAGTCCAGGATCTCGGGACTCAGGTACCCGGCCTTGGCGCCGGCCGTCGCCGCGCAACCGGTGACGACCACCATGACGTCCTCGGCGATGAAGCGCTTGATCATCTCGACGATGCCCTCGTCCTGGGTGACGCGCACGTTGTTGCAGCCCACGACGCCGGCCAGGCCGCGCACGCGGCCGGCGATGACGGCGTCGTTGAGCGGGCGGAACGAGCCGCGGTGGAAGCCGCCCTGCATGTAGTTGAGGTACTCGTGACTGAAG
Source organism: uncultured Thermoleophilia bacterium (assembly GCA_963700035.1). GTDB lineage: Bacteria > Actinomycetota > Thermoleophilia > UBA2241 > UBA2241 > CAIXSE01. Next base: position 16,984 of record CAVOWE010000002.1, read on the forward strand.
CCGGCGACCAGCGGCTCGTGGTAGTCGGGGATGTGGATCGGGCCGCGGTTGGGGTAGTTGGCGATCGCCATGCGCACGATCTCGGCGGCGGTCTGCGGGGCGCGGTGTTCGTCGAACTCCACATGGATCGCGCCCGGGATCTTGGCCTTCGGCGAGGTCGTGATGAGCTGCGTGTGGAAGCGCTGGGCGAGCGGGCCGAGCGCCTGCATGATGCACTGCACGTCGACGACCATCGCCTCGACGGCGCCGGTGAGCACCGCCAGCTCCTGGTGCAGGAAGTTGCCCGCCGCCGGGATGCCGTAGCGCATGAGGATCTCGTTGCTCGTGCAGCAGATGCCGGCGAGGTTGATGCCCTCCGCGCCGGCGGCCTTGGCCTCGGCGATCAGCTCGGGGTCGCGTGACGCCTCCACCAGCATCGCCGACAGGGTGGGCTCGTGGCCGTGGACGATGACGTTGACCTGGTCGTCCTTGAGCACGCCGAGGTTGACCTCGGACGAGAGCGGCGACGGCGTGCCGAAGAGGATGTCGCTGATGTCGGTGCTCAGCATGGCGCCGCCCCAGCCGTCGGCCAGGGAGCAGCGGAGCGCCGACTTGAGGATGTTCTCGGCGTCGAGGTCGACGCCCTCGTGGGTGCGGTGCAGGACCTCGGTGACCTCGCGGTCGATGGCGCGCGGCGTGAGCCCCAGTTCGCGCCAGCGCGCCTGGCGCTTGGGCGTGGCGCGCCGCGTGTAGATGATCTCGCCGTGCGGCTGGCCGAACTGCTCGAGCGCCTTGTCGGCCACGTCCAGCGCGATCTCGTTGACCTCGCGGCCGGCGGTGGCGATGCCCATGTAGCCGGCCACGGACATGAGCTTCTGCTCGTCCCTGACCCTGTAGCCGGCGGCCTCGCCTTTGGCCACGGCGCGCAGCGTCATGGCCATGTCGCGGCCGTGGTCGGAGTGGGCGGCCACGCCGCCCGCCACCTGCCGCGCGAAGTGGCGCGCGGCGATGGTCGGCATGTCGGCGCCGCAGATGCCGGTCTTCTCCTCGGCGTCCTTGCCGACCAGGCGGCACGGACCCATCGAGCAGATGCGGCAGCAGGCGCCGCTCTCGCCGATGGGGCAGGGCTTCATGTGGTCGGCGCGGCTGAAGGCGGTCTCGATGCCGCACTCGTCGGCGTGCGCCAGCATGTCGAGCGCCGCCGGGTCGATGCTCTTGGCGGCGGCCGGCACGGCGCCGTCGTTCTTGACGTCATCCATTGGTCATCTCCTTGGGCCGACGCAGACGCGAACGGGCGGGCGAGCGTTCTGGGCGCGACCCGTCGCGAACCGCGGGGGCGTGGGTGCTGACTGAAGGCACGGGCGGGAGCGTCGACAAGGTGTCAGTACTTGCGGTGGTCTCCCGACATGGCCAGGTCGACGGCGTTGGTGGTGGTGACGCGCACCCCCGCCGTCGCCCAGGCGGGTTTGTCGGTCGGAGGACCCGCTGCTTCCTCGGGCTCGCCGCAGACATACCCGCCCTCGGCGAGCAGGGCCGTGATGCGCTGCGGGTCGGTGCGTGACGCGTCGTACTCGATGCGGACGGCGCGCTCCAGCGCGCTCGCCGCGGTGAACGTGACGGCGTCGTCCTCCCTGAGGAGGTCGCGCACGGTGAGCACGTGGTGGTCGGCCCACATGCCCGGTACCACGAGGGTCAGCTCTTCCATCGACCGCTCCTTGTCAAGTGGATGGTGACTGTGGCGTGAAGCGGGGCGCGACGGATGGTCTCGTTTCGCGCCCTTGAGGACTCCAAAACACTGTACAGGACGGATAATCCGACCGCAATCCTTGTGCAGGATGTCACAAAGATGGCCGGGTCCGGGGAGTCGCGGCCGTCAGAGGCCGAGCGCGCGGACCTTGACGAATCGAGCCGGCGGAGATAGCCGTCCGCAGAGGATGGCCTGCGCGCCGGCGCTGCCGGTGGCGTCGAGGTGCGCCCGAAGCAGCTCGCGGAGCACCTCGTCGTCGCCCGGTGAGACCGGTTCGGCGGCCACGGTGTCCGCGTTGAGCAGGGCGCCGACGTCGCCTGTGTCGAGCAGGTACGCCGTGCCGCCGGTCATGCCGGCGCAGGCGTTGCGACCGACCTCACCGAGCACCACGACGGCTCCGCCGGTCATGTACTCGCAGCAATGGTCGCCGGCGCCGGCGACGACGGCCCGGGCGCCGGAGTTGCGCACGGCGAAACGCTCGCCGACGCGGCCGTCGGCGAAGAAGCTCCCGCCGGTCGCGCCGTACAGGCAGGTGTTGCCGGCGATCACGTTGTCCGCGGCCTCGAGCCCGGTCGCCGGTGGCCGGAGGACGATGGTCCCGCCGGCCATGCCCTTGCCCACGTAGTCGTTGGCCTCCCCGCACAGATCGAGCGTGACCCCGGCCGGGATGAAGGCGCCCAGGCTCTGGCCCGCGGCGCCGCTGAGCTCGAGCCTGATGCTCCCGCGAAACGGCGCGTGCTCGTGGGCCCTGGCGATGGCGCCGGCGAGGCGGGCGCCGAGGGCGCGGTCGCGGTTCGCGACCGCGGCGCGGCGCGTGACCTCGCCGTGCTCTTCGATGGCCGCGGCCACCTCGGGGTCGGCGAGCAGCCGCTCGTCCAGCCCCGGCTCCGGCGCGGCGCGGGTCACGTCGCGCGGCCGCGCCTCGTCGTCGCGCCGCGCGGCGGGCGTCTGCATCCAGGACGGGTCGATCCCGGCGGTCTTGGGCAGCTCGATGTCCGCGCTCCGCAGAAGGTCGGCGCGGCCGACGATGTCCGCCAAGGTCCGGTAGCCCAGCTGGGCGAGGTGCGCACGGACCTCCTCGGCGGCGAACGTCAGGTAGTTGACGACGTGCTGGGGCTCGCCGGCGAAGCGTGCCCGCAGCTCTTCTCGCTGCGTCGCGATACCGACCGGGCACTGGTCGGTGTGGCACACCCTCGCCATGACGCAGCCCTCGGCCATCAGCGCAGCGGTGCCGAAGGCGTACTCCTCGGCGCCCAGCAACGCGGCCAGGACGACGTCGCGACCGGTGCGCAGGTCGCCGTCGACGCGCAGGCGCACGCGTCGACGCAGCCCGCTGGCCGCGAGTGTGCGGTGCGCGTCCGCGAGGCCCAGCTCCCAAGGGATCCCGGCGTGCTTGATCGAGTTCAGCGAGGCGGCGGCCGTGCCGCCGCCGTGCCCCGAGATGGTGATCACGTCGGCGTCCGCCTTGGCGACCCCGGCGGCGATGGTCCCCACGCCCCATCCGGAGACGAGCTTGACGGCGATGCTCGCCGCCGGGTTGACCTGCCTCAGATCGTAGACCAGCTGAGCGAGGTCCTCGATGGAGTAGATGTCGTGGTGCGGCGGCGGCGAGATCAGGGTGCGCCCGGGCTGCGCGTGGCGGAGCTCGGCGATGGCGCCCGTCACCTTCTCGCCGGGCAGCTCGCCGCCCTCGCCGGGCTTGGCGCCCTGGGCGATCTTGATCTCGAGCTGCTCGGCGGCGGCGAGGTACGCCGGCGTGACCCCGAAGCGGCCGGAGGCGACCTGTTTGATGCGCGAGGCGGCGACATCGCCGGCCCGCAGGCCGCGCAGGCCGGGGTACCGCTCGGAGGTCCCGCCCGCGCCGACGTGGTCGAGCGGGACGGCGCGGGCGGGGTCCTCGCCGCCCTCCCCCGAGTTGGACTTGCCGCCGATGCGGTTCATGGCGATGGCCAGCACCTCGTGGGCCTCCGGCGACAGGGCGCCCAGCGACATCCCGCCGGTGCAGAAACGCTGCAGGATGGCGGTGGCCGGCTCCACCTCCTCGAGGGGCACCGGCGCGCGGTCGCTGTGGGGCAGCAGAAGGTCACGCAGCACGGTGCACGGCCGGCTGGAGAGCAGCTCGCAGAACTCCGCGTAGATGGCGGCGTCGCCCGAGACGCAGGCGCGGCGCAGTGTCTTGGCCACCTCGGGGTTGTTCAGGTGGTACTCGCCGCCGCGGCGGAAGCGCACGAAGCCATAGTTGTGAAGCTTCTGGGCGGAGAGGTCGGGGAACGCCTGCTGATGGATCCACACCGTCTCCTGCGCGAGCTCCTCGACGCTGAGGCCACCGATCCGCGACGGCGTGCCGAAGAACCCCAGCTCCAGCAGGTCCGGGCCGATGCCGATGGCCTCGAAGAGCTGCGCGCCGTGGTAGCTCGAGAGCCGTGAGATCCCCATCTTGGAGAGGATCTTGAACAGGCCGCGCTCGGCCGAGACGCGGTAGTTGCGCTCGGCGTCGGCCTCGCTCAGAGAGGTCGCGCCGGGCGCGCCGCTCAGACGCCCTTCGGCGCTCAGCCGGCGCACGGTCGCGAAGGCCAGATGGGGCGACACGGCGGAGGCGCCGTACCCGATGAGGCAGGCGAAGTGATGCACGCTCCAGCACTGCGCGGTGTCGACGACCAGGGAGGCGCGGCACCTGAGGCCCTCTCGGAGCAGACGGCGATGGACGGCGCCGACGGCCAGCAGCGGCGGCACGTGGCTGGTCTCGGGGGCCAGGGGGGAGGGGCGGTCGCTGAGCACGAGGATCTCCGCGCCCTCGAGCACGGCGGTCACGGCGTCCGCGGTCAGCCGCTCGACGGCCTCGCGCAGGCCCCAGGGCCCGCTGGTCACGTCGTAGGTCGTCGCGACCTGCGCCACGCGGAGGCCGGCAGCGCAAAGTGAGCTCAACCCGGCTTCGTCGAGGATCGGTGACGGGACCTCCAGCTGGCGCGCGTGTCCGGGCCCGGACGTCAGGAGGTCGCCGCGTGCCCCGAGGCGCATCGAGAGCGACATCACCAGTCGCTCCCGGAGGGGGTCGATGGGCGGATTGGTGACCTGGGCGAAGCGTTCGGCGAAGTAGTCGTAGAGCGTGTGGGGCTTGCTCGAGAGGATCGGCAGGGGTGCGTCGTTGCCCATCGAGAAGCGCGGTTCGCGGGCGCGCTGCGCCATGGGGAGGAGGATCATGTCGACGTCTTCGGCCGTGAAACCGGCGGCGGTCTGGCGGCGCAGGAGCGCCGTCGCGCCGCCGGCCGGCGGGGCCGCGAGCGTCTCGGCGCAGGTCCGTTCTGCCGCGCCGGCGCTCGCCGCTGCGTCGCGGCGGTGCCGGCTCAGCCAGGCGCCGTATGGTTTCTGCGCGGCGACCTCGCGCTTGATGCCGGCGTTGCGCAAGAGAACACCGGCCTCGAGGTCGACGGCCAGCATCTCGCCGGGCCCCAGGCGGCCTCTCTCGAGCACGTCGTCGGCGGGCAGCCCGGCGGCTCCGGCCTCGGAGGCGAGCAGCACGAGCCCCGAGCGCGTGCGCGCGAAGCGCGCCGGACGCAGGCCGTTGCGGTCGACCGCGGCCCCGACCACGCAGCCGTCGCTGAAGGCCACCAGAGCAGGGCCGTCCCAGGCTTCGAGCACGCCGCTGTAGTAGTCGTAGAAATCGACGACGGCGGCGTCCTCACCGCGGTGAGCGCGGTTCTCGTAGGCCTCGGGCATGCACATCATGACGGCCTCGAGCGGGCTCCGTCCCGAGCGCACGAGCAGCTCCACAAGCTTGTCGAGGGCGCCCGAGTCGCTGCTGTCGGCGTGCACGGGGGGCAGCAGGTCGCCGATCCGCTCCCCCCAGAGAGGATGGGCCAGCTCCGGCTCGCGGGCGGACATCCACTCGAGGTTGCCCTGCAGGGTGTTGATCTCGCCGTTGTGAGCCAGCAGGCGCATGGGCTGCGCCAGGCTCCACTTGGGGGCGGTGTTGGTGCTGAAGCGCCGATGGAAGACCGCGAACGGCGAGACGAAGTCGCGGTCGCGCAGGTCGGCGTAGAACGCGGGCAACACGGCCGACCTCACCATGCCTTTGTAGACGATGGTGCGCGACGAGAGCGAGCACACGTAGAGGTCGTCCAGGCGCCTGATGGTCTGCTGCGCCGCGAGCGCCTTGCCGATCCTGCGGCGCGCCAGGAGCAGCGATCGCTCGAGGTCGTCGCCGCGCAGCGGCGAGCCTGCGACGACCTGCTCGACGCAGGGGGCGCCGCTCGGAGCCCCGTGCCCGAGCGCGCTCGCGTCCGCGGGCACCTCGCGCCACCCGGCGACCGTCATGCGCTCGTCGCGCAGCGCCTTCTCCACGAGCTCGCGGCAGAGGCGCCGGCGCCCCTTGTCGGCGGGCAGAAAGACCATGCCGACCGCGGTGCCGAGCGTGGCCGGGTCCGGCGCGGCGCTCGCCCCCGCCGGGCCGTGCTCGTCGAGCCACGGGCGTAGCAGGTCCCAGGGGATGGCGGTGAGCAGACCAGCGCCGTCGCTGGCCTGGCCGTCCGCCCCGCCGCCGCCGCGGTGCTCGAGTCGGGCCAGAGAGGTCAACGCCAGCTCGACGACGTCGCGTCGCGGCGCGCCGTCGATCGCCGCCACGAAGCCCACGCCGCAGGCGGCGTGCTCCCGGTTCAAGAGCGTTCCATCTGGTAGACTACGTCAAGTCGTCCCCGCGTTTGGACATCGTGTATAAGATTGCGTTCAACGTTGGGACAGGGTAGCCCAATGTGCGCCCGGAGTACAGACGAAAGGAGGTCCTCACGCCAGACTGATACGTACCAGCAGCCAGCCATCACACCCACCTCTGAGGAGAGGGATCGGCATGATCAGCACAGGCGACACCGCCTTCGTCCTCAAGCGTCACCCATCGCGCACCGCCTCGGCGTCCGGCCTCCGGCGTCGTCTCCCGGGACTCCCGTCCTCGCGCACCAGCACCTCCTCGTCGCCGCCCACCTCACCCTCGCGTGCGCCACGGCGTACGCCCAAGGCCTGAAAGGACGACGATGAGCACAGAGCATCACGCCGCCATCACGAAGCTCGTCCAGGACGAGAACGTGAAGCACATCCAGCTGTGGTTCACGGACATCCTCGGCAATCTCAAGATGGTCGAGATCCCCGACCGCCAGCTGCACAACGTGCTCGAGAGCGGCGCCGCCTTCGACGGATCCTCCATCAGCGGCTACGCCGAGATCGAGGAGTCGGACATCGTGGCGCTGCCCGACTGGAGCACGTTCACGGTGCTGCCGTGGGCGCAGGGGAGCGAGCGCACGGCGTTCGTCTTCTGCGACGTCCTCGACCGCAACTTCAAGCCCTTCGAAGGCGATCCGCGCTGGGTGCTGCGCCGCCAGCTCGAGCGCGCCCAGAAGATGGGCCTCGATTTCTACGTGGGTCCCGAGCTCGAGTACTTCTACTTCAAGAGCCCCGAGGAGCGCGAGCTCATCGACAACGGCGGCTACTTCGACGTGCTGCCCGCCGACCTCGGCAACGACCTGCGCAAGCAGACCATGCGCGCCCTCGACAAGGTCGGCATCCCCATGGAGGCGTCGCATCACGAGGTGGCGCCGTCGCAGCACGAGATCGATCCGCACTACGACGAGGCCCTCCTCATGGCCGACCGTGTGATGATCGCGCGCCTGATCGTCAAGGAGGTCGCGGCCCACAACGGCGTGCACGCGACCTTCATGCCCAAGCCGCTCCATGGAGAGAACGGCAGCGGTATGCACGTGCATCAGTCGCTGTTCCGCGGCGACACGAACGCGATGTTCAGCGATACCGACCCCGATCACCTCAGCGACATCGCCAAGGGCTTCATCGCCGGGCAGCTCAGGCACATGCGCGAGATCACGGCGGTGCTCAACCAGTACGTGAACAGCTACAAACGGCTGGTGCCCGGCTACGAGGCGCCGGTGTACATCAGCTGGGCGCACCGCAACCGCACGGCGCTCATCCGCGTGCCGCTCTACGTGCAGGGCAAGGAGAGCACGGTGCGCGCCGAACTGCGCAATCCCGACCCGGCGGCCAACCCGTATCTGGCCTTCGCCGTCATGCTGGCCGCCGGCCTCGAGGGCATCGAGCAGGGCTACGAGCTGCCGCCGGGCGTGGAGCCCAACATCTACAAGATGAGCGCCGAGCAGCGCGAGACCATCGGCCTCGGTGCACTGCCCAACAACCTCTACGAGGCGATCACCGCGACCCAGGAGAGCGAGCTCGTGCGCCGCACCCTCGGCGAGCACGTCTTCGAGCGCTTCGTGACCAACAAGCTCAACGAGTGGTACGAGTACCGCGAGCAGGTCACCGACTGGGAAGTCGAGAAGTACTTCTCGTTGCTCTGAGGACATGACGGGCGCGCGGGCCGTCCGGGCGCGGGGCGGCGGGTCAGATGACCCGCCGCCCCGCGCCGCGTACGGCCGGGCGGAGCCGGAGCCCCACCGCGGATGTGCTCGAACACGTCCCTGATGATGGCGGCAGCGCGGGCGCTGGCGGCGGGGATGGGGTTCGAACCCACGAACGGCTCGCGCCCTTGCCGGTCTTCAAGTCGAGGTTCGCCTCCGCGTTCGTATGGAGGCGGGCCAAGCTGAGGATCCCCGCCTTTGCACGGCGGAGGTGACCGGTTCGAACCCGACGCGGTTCACCGCTGATTTGCAGGGCAATCGTGGCCTGCGAGCCGTCCGCGAGACGCTCGAAATGGCCGTCTGCAACTGCCCTGCGACCCAATCCCGTACGCCTTGATGGGACGGGCTGGGGCTCGCTGGGACCGGATGGGACCGGCGCCTCCGCCCATCGCGACCGACCTGTTCCAGTCCGCGGTCGATTCCTGTGAATGGCGACGATGAGCGTCCAAGCGCCGCACTACAGAGGGGAGGAGTTCGCTGCTGCAGCCAACGTTGAAGACGACGACGC
>CAVOWE010000003.1:0-70334 GCA_963700035.1 uncultured Thermoleophilia bacterium
GCGGCAAGACCAGCCATCTCGACTCTGGAGGGCCACATGAAGAAGCTCGCCGTCATCCTGCTCGCCCTGGGGATCCTCCTCTCGCCGCCGCGCCGGCGCTCGCTTCGCCGATGAGCAAGGCGATGAGCGTCGAACCCCCCTGGCGAGCGCCGTGAAGTACGCGCCGCGCCGGCCACCCCCGGCGAGCGCCCCATCAAGCCGTACCCGAGTTACACGTACTACTCGGAGCTCGGCGACATCCTTAAGGCCATCGACGCGCGCAGTGAGCGCGTCAGCGTCAAGGTCTTCGGCGAGTCGGCCGGCGGCCGCCCGCTGTACCTGGTCACCATCCAGAACAAGTGGGCGTCCAGGGCGGCCAGGCAGCGCTGGCTCAAGTTCGTCGAGTTGCAGCTCAAAGACCCCGCCGCGGCGGCGGCCATGCTGGCCAAGGGCGGCGACCTGCGCCTGCCCGTGTTCATCAACGCGAGCATCCACGGCGGCGAGACCACGGGCGTCGACGCCGGCCTCATGCTGATCCGCAAGCTGGCCTTCTCCAACGACGCCGTCACCAAGAAGATCCTCAAGAACGACGTCGTGCTCATCAACGCCTGCCAGAACCCGGACGGCCGCGTGCTCGACGTGCGCGAGAACGACAACGGGTTCGACCTCAACCGCGACTGGGTCACGCAGTCACAGCCTGAGGTCGAGGCCATGGTGGAGCAGATCGTGAAGTGGCACCCAGCGATGTTCCTCGACCTGCACGGGTACTATAACCCGATGATCATCGATCCCACCACCAACCCGCACAACCCCAACTACGAGTGGGACCTCTCGATCAAGTGGGCGCTGCCGGCGGCCGAGTCGATCGAGGCGGCCATCGAAGACAACACCGTCGTCGAGGTCGACATCCCGTACCGCGACTGGATCAACCCGAGCACCGGCAAGAGCGAGGGCTTCGAAGACTACAGCCCGTACTACACGCCGCAGTTCGCCATGTTCTACGGCCTCGTCGGCTCCACGATGGAGACCTCCTACAAGACGGAGGACGGCGTGGACGCCCACTACTACGGCATCCTTGAGGGCGCCGAGTACGCCGCAGACAACCGCGTGGGCATGCTCACCGACCAGCTCAACCGCTTCCTGCGCGCCGAGTCGGGCGCCTCGCAGCCGGTGACCGCCGACGTGCCCGAGCCGCTCACCTACCCGTTCGCCTACGTGATCCCGGTCGACCCGAACCTCCAGACGGATGCCCTCCAGGCGCGCATGCCGTGCGCCATCTCCTGCAGAACGGCATCCGCGTCTTCAAGGCCACGGCGTCCTTCTCGGTGCCCGGCGGCCGGCAGTTCCCCGCCGGCTCGTACATCGTGCCGCTCCGCCAGCCTCTGCGCGGCATCGCCAATGCGATGCTCTGGTACGGCGAGGACGTCTCGGGGCGGGCCACCGAGATGTACGACGCCTGTGCCTGGCAGCTCCCCGAGAGCTGGGGCTTCACGCGCTACCAGGTGGACGACGCGTTCTCCGTGTCTCAGACGCCGGTCACTTCGGCAGCCAATCCTGACGGCACCGTGAGCGGAAACGGGCCCACCTACATGATCGCCAACAGCAGCAACAACGCCGTGGCGGCCGTCAACGCACTGCTTTCCGACGCCGTCAAGGTCGACCGCGTGGTCGCTTCGCCGAGCGCGAGCGTGCCACTCGGCGCATTTCTCATCACGCTCGTCACAGCCGCGGGTCCGCGCCACGCTCCTTGCCGCGGCCAAGTTCTTCAGCGTCGACGTGAAGACCGTCGACGCGAGCTCCGTGGAGACGCAGCCGCTGTACTTCAAGGACCGGCGTGGGGCGATCACGGGGCTGCCCAAGGTGGCCGTCTACTACGACGGACCCACGTGGTACACCCTCGAGAACCTCTTCTTCCTCGCCGACCGCATCGACGAGAGCACGGATCTCACCGAGTACGACGTGCTCGTCTGCGACGACACGAGCGGGCTCGACATCCAGGCCGTGATGGAGTGGGTCGAGGACGGCGGCACCTACATCGCCAACGGCCCCTACGGCGTCATCGACGGCCTGCTCCCGGTCACCGGCCAGGGTGGCGTAAGCTCCGACTTCTACTGGGCCAACAACGCCCTGGGTGCGACGCGCTACGCCGCCAGAGTCTCAACACCGCGGGGCTCGGCGCATCGGGCTACACCTTCGCCTTCCCCATCACGTGGTTCACCGACCTCGGCGCCGGCGTCTCGGTCGACGCCGCCTACGAGGACCCGTTCATGCTGGCCGGCTTCTGGGCCGGGCAGCCTCCGATGGCCGACGCGATCGGCCAGCCCATCGTGGTCCACGGCTTCTACGGCGACGGCAGGGTGACGTACCTCGGGCCGGTCACCGCCTTCAGGGCGGGCACGGATGGCACCTTCAGACTGCTCACCAACGCGATCTTCACGGGCAGCTACAACGACACTCCGTGAGCGCTCACACGGGGCTGAGGCGTCGCTGAGACGCCGAACGACGACGAGGGCGGGTGGCGCAAGTGCGCCACCCGCCCTTCTCTAGTCGGCGACCCCGTCGCCGGCCGGCACATCCGAGAGCTGCGGCGGTACGGCGTCCTCGGGCAGGCCGCGGACGTGCTCGAGGGCGCGCTCGGCCGCGGCCGCGCCCTCGCGCAGGCAGTCGCCGATGCCGATGCCGTGGTAGGCGCCGCCGGCGAGCTCGATGCCCGGCACCCGCGCCGACGCCGGCCTCGATCCTGTCGACCAGGTCGACGTGCCCGACGCGATACTGCGGCATGCCGCGCGGCCAGCGGAAGATCTGCGCGAACTCCGGCTCGGCGGCGATGCCCATCACCTCGCGGAGCTCGGCGCGCACGACCTTGGTCATCTCGGCGTCGTCGAGCTGCGCCGCGGCCTCGATGCCGGCGCGGCCGAGGAAGCTGCGCAGCAGCACGTGGCCCTCGGGGGCGCGGCCGGGGAACTTGCTGGAGCTCCACGTGGTCGCCATCACCGGGCGGTTCTCGGCGCGCGGCACGACGAAGCCGAAGCCGGTGAGGTCGTGCGCCACCTGGTCGCGGCGGAAGGCCAGCGAGGCGGTGGCCGTGCTGACGTACTGGATGGACGAGAGGTCCGGCCGCCGGGAGCGGCGCGACCGTGCGCAGCAGGTCGCCGCTCGCCCAGGCCGGCGTGGCCAGCACGACCGCGTCGACGACCACGCGGCTGCCGTCGGCCAGCTGGAGCGCGTAGGCGCCGGACCCGGCACCGGAGGTGCCGCAGCCGGCGCCGCACGGCGCCATCGTCCGCACCGCCGAGCCGCCGTGCAGGCGCTCCGCCGGCAGCGAGGCGACCATGGCGTCGCTGAGCTCCTGCAGGCCGCCCTTGAACGAGTAGAAGTACGAGCGCGGGCCGCCCTCGGGGCGCGGCGCCCCGCCCGGGCCGCCGCCGCCGGCCGCCCCGGCCGCCGCCGCCTTCTGCCGCGCCTTGCGCCGCTTGAGCATCGCGAGGATGAGGCTGCGATGCTTGCTGCTCCATCTCGAGGAACATCGGGAAGGTGGCGCGCACGCTCATCTGCTCGGGGTCGCCGGCGTGGATGCCGGCGACGATGGGCTCGGCGATGCGCGCCAGCGCCTCCTTGCCGAGCCGCCGCCGCACGAAGTCGCCGAGGCTCTCGTCGCCGTCCCCGCCGGCGCCCCGCGCCGCGCCGCCGCGCGGCAGCACGAGGTCCATGCCCATGCGCACCTTGCCGGGCCAGCTCATCAGGCTGCTGAGAGCGAACGGCACCATGCGCGTGGGCACCATGAGGATGATGCCCTCGGGCAGCTCGTGCAGGCGCCCGCGCGTGAAGACGAAGCTCTTGCGGATGCCCTCGTTGGAGTCCTCGAAGCGGTCGCCGATGCCGAGCCGGCGGGCCATCGTGATCGGCCAGTGCTTCTCGATGATGGCCGAGTCGGGGCCGCCCTCGACGACGAAGCCGTCGCGGCGCACGGTGTGCACCTTGCCGCCGAAGCGCGCCTCGTCCTCGTAGAGGTGCCAGTCGACGGCCGGGTCGGCGGCGCGCGCGTCTTCGAGGACGCGCGCCGCTCCCAGCCCGGCCATGCCGCCGCCGACGACGGCGATGCGCAGCGGCCGGGCGGGGCCGCCCTGCGGCCGCGGCCCGGCCCTCAGCCGCCGGGGATGCCCCGGCGGTCGCCCGTCATCCGTGCGCGTGCGGCCCGACCGGCCGGTGCAGCTGGTGCTCCACCGGCCGGCGCGCCAGGTAGTCGATGACCACGTCGGCGAGCGCTTCGATGAAGAGCGGCGAGTCGTTGGGCGCCACCGAACGGCGATACTCCATGCCCAGCCCCTCGATCTGCTGCCGCAGCACGATGTCGAGGTCGTAGAGCGTCTCGACGTTGTCGCTGACGAAGCCCACGGGCACCACGAGCACCTTCTTCCAGCCCTCCTCGGCCAGAGGTGCGCACCACGTCGTCGGCCTCGGGCTCCATCCACTCGCCGCCGCCGCGGCCCTTGCTCTGGAAGGCGAAGCGCCAGTCGCCCGGCACCAGAGCGGGCACGAGCTGCGCGATGGTCTGCTGCAACTGCTCCACGTAGGGGTCGCCCTCCATGATGGTCTCGAGCGGCACGTTGTGGGCCGTGAAGAGCACCGCATACTCGTTGACGTCGCAGCCGTCGAGCGCCGCCGCCGCGCGCCTGCTGATGGCCCTCACGAAGCCGCGGCTCGCGTACCAACCTTCGAGCAGCGGGACCTTCTCGGCGCCGGCGGCGTCGAGCGCCGCGCGGTACTTGTCGCTCGTCAGGCGCGAGGAGAACGGGCTCAGCGGCAGCGCCACCACCTCGTGGCCGTCCAGCTCCGCGAGGCACTCGGCCACCGTGGGCTCGGTGTACAGGAAGCCGTGGCGCACGCGGATCGGGAAGGCGAGCTCCTGGACGAGGCGCGCCTGCAGGGCGAGCGCCTGGCGCGCGGTCATGTCCGGCAGCGGAGAAGCGCCGCCGATGAGCTCGTAGCGCGCCTCCACGACCTTGAGGGTGTCCGGGTTCGCCGGGCGCCCGGTCATGCGCTGCAGGAAGTCGGGGATCTGCTGCGTGCTGCCCGGCCCGCCGAAGGCGAGCAGGGCGACGTCGACGAGGCTCTCGGTCATGGCGGCGGCCGACCTTTCAGATGGGCGCCGCGGACAGGCGATGCACCGCGTCGACCAGGTACTTGACGTTGTCGGGCGGGGTCTGCGGGATGAGGCCGTGACCCAGGTTGAAGATGTGGCCGGGGCGGCCGCCGGCGCGGCGCGATGATGTCGGCGACGCGCTCTTCGATGGCCTTGGGCGGGCCGAGCAGCGTGATCGGGTCGAGGTTGCCCTGGATGGCCACGCCGTCCAGCTGCTCCCAGGCGCGGTCCAGCTCGATGCGCCAGTCCACGCCGATGACCTCGCTGCCGGCCTTGGCCACGTGGTGCAGCATGGCGGAGGCGCCGTTGCCGAAGTAGATCACCGGCGCCCCCCGGCCCTTGACCCTGTCGATCACGTAGCGCACGTGCGGCAGCACCAGCAGCTCGTAGTCGTAGGGGCCGAGCCAGCCCACCCACGAGTCGAACAGCTGCACCACCTGGGCGCCGGCGGCGATCTGCGCGAGGAGGTAGTCGACCACGACGTCCGAGATGAGGCTCATGAGGCGCCCGAACCCGACCGGGTCTTCGTACATGAACTTCTTCACGTGCGCGTAGTTGCGCGAGTGGCCGCCCTCGACGATGTAGCTGGCCAGGGTGAACGGCGCCCCGGAGAAGCCGATGAGCGGCGTGCGGTCGTCGAGCTCGTGGCGCACCAGGCGGATGGCGTCCATCACGTACTGCAGGTCGGCGGCCGCGTCGATGCCGTGCACGCCCTCGAGGTCCGCGGCGCTGCGGATGGGCTTCTCGATCACGGGCCCGTCCTCGGGGGTGAAGTGGAAGCCGATGCCCATGGGCTCGAGCGGCAGCAGGATGTCGGCGAAGATGATGGCGGCGTCCAGCTCGAAGCGGCGCAGCGGCTGCAGCGTGACCTCGGCGGCGATGTCGGGGCGCATGCACATCTCCACGAACGAGAGCTTCTCGCGGATGGCGCGGTATTCGGGCAGGTAGCGGCCCGCCTGGCGCATGAGCCACACGGGCGTCGCGTCGACGGGAACGCGGGAACAGGCATCGAGAAGGCGCATGGTCATCCCTTGGTCGTGCGGGCGGGCCGCGTCGCTGGGCGCGTCATTGTAGCAAACGGGAGCCCGAAGGCTCCCGTCGGCGGCGAGAAGCTGGGCCGGCGCGGTTTCACTGCGCCGGCCTGTAGCCCTCGCCGAGCGCCGCCTTGTGGCAGGTGTGGCAGACGGTGAGCGTGGCGTCGCACGACTGCGGCGAGACGACGTGGTGCCGCAGGGCGCGCGCGCTCAGCTTGGCGCCGCACAGCCCGCAGTGGGCGCTGTCGATCGAGCTGACGGTGCCGGCCTGCTGGACGGGCGCGTCGTCGGGGGACGGTGGCTGCGGAAGTGGGTGGACTTGGCCCATCGGTCCTCCCGGTGACGAGGCGGCTGCGGCTCCCGGGGCGGGGGTCGCGGAGCCGTGAGCTGATATCCATGTAGTGCCCCTCGGAGGGCGGTTCGTAACCTCGCGGCGCAGCCGCCCTCTGCTCGAGGCGCTCCTCAGGCTCGATCTCCGCGGCCTCCTTATCCGCGGCGTGCTATCTATAAGCATCGCTGATTTGCAGGAACAGCTTTCCTTATAGATAATACCGGGGTCGTCAGCTACCGCGAGGGTGTCCATGGCCAAGAACTTCACCAAGACCCCAGACGTGCCGCGCACCGAGAAGGGCGTGACGCTGTTCCGCAGCTGCCTGGTCTCGGCCGAGTACCCCGGCGTCGAGTCGTCCACCAAGTGGCTCTTCGAGCGCTTCGGCATCGAGTACACGGTCAACCCCGACCAGACCTGTTGCACCGGCCTGGGCTACTACTCCGACCTCATGCCCATCCAGACCACCGTCGGCATCGCCGCCCGCAACGCCTGCGTCGTCGTCGACGACGAGCACCCGGTGATGAGCTATCTCTGCTCCACCTGCTACGCGATCAACAAGAAGGCGCGCAACATCCTCGACGTGCCCGAGTACCGCGACGAGACCAACGCGGTGCTCGGCAAGATCGGCCGCGAGTACGACGACCGCATCGCCGGCACCGTCCAGCACAAGCACACCCTCGAGATCCTCTGGGGCGCCCACGACAGCGTCCCCGAGCTCATCCGCCGCCGCCTCGACGGCATCAAGGTCGCCACGCACCCCGCCTGCCACTACTGCAAGGTCTTCCCCGACGAGACCCTGGGCAACAACGAGAACTTCATGGTGCCCGAGGAGATGCTGATCCCCGCCGGCGTCGTCTGCACCGGCGCCTACAACGAGAAGCAGACGCACTGCGGCGCCGGCTTCCGCAATCGCTTCGTCAACCCGTCGATCTCGTCGGCGTGACGCAGAAGAAGCTGCACCGGCTGGCCGAGGAGAAGGTCGACGTCCTCGTGCACATGTGCCCCAACTGCCACGTCCAGTTCGACCGCTTCAGCGACATCGATCTCGGCGGGCTCCGGCGAGGAGTACCCGTTCGTGCACCTGCACGTGCAGCAGCTCCTGGCGCTGGCGCTCGGGGCCGACCCCGAGAAGGTGGTCGGCATCCAGTCGCACTCCCAGGATGTCGAGCCGTTCCTCGAGCGCATCGGCGCCCGCACCAGGGAGGTCGTGGGATGAGGGCCGGAGTCTTCCTCTGCGAGTGCGGCGGCAACATCAGCGGGGTCGTCGACCTCGAGCCGCTGGCCGAGCACGTACGCACTCTCGACGGCGTCGTCGAGGTGAACATCAACCAGTTCATGTGCGGCACCGAAGGCCGCGCGCTGATCGAGAAGGCCGTCGAGGAGCGCGGCCTCGACCACTTCGTGATCGCCTCGTGCTCGCCGCGCTTCCAGGGCCCCACCTTCGAGCGCATCGCCCGCGAACTGCGCCTCGGCGAGAACGCCGTCGCCTTCGGCAACATCCGTGAGGGCTGCTCCTACGTGCACGCGCACGAGCCCGAACGCGCTCAGGTCAAAGCCAGGAAGATCGTCGAGGGCGCCGTCGCCCGCCTGCACCACATGAGCGACCTGCCGCGGCAGCGCACCTTCCTCAACCGCTCGGTGCTCGTGGTCGGCGGCGGCATCGCCGGCATCTCCGCCGCCGAGGAGCTCGCCGCCGCGGGCATCGAGGTCCATCTGGTGGAGCGCCAGCAGAGCATCGGCGGCTACATGGCCCGGCTCAGCAAGACCTTCCCCACCGAGGATTGCGCCATGTGCTCCCTGGCGCCGCGCCTCACCGGCACCGCCACCAACAGCCGCATCCACCTGCACGCGCTCTCGGACGTGACCTCGATCACGGGACCGCCCGGCGAGTTCAACGTGACCGTGCGCCACCGCCCGCGCTACGTGAACGAGAAGTGCGTCGGCTGCGGCGAGTGCGCCGCGGTGTGCCCCGTGACGTACCCGAACGAGTTCGACTTCGGGGTCAGCGAGCGCACCGCAGTGTCGCGGCCCTTCGCCAACGCCGTGCCGGCGACCTTCGCCATCGACCGCAAGGGCTGGAGCCCCTGCAAGACGGCCTGCCCGGTGCACACCTCGGCGCACGGCTATGTGGCGCTGGTCGCCAAGGGCCGCTATGAAGAAGCGTATCGCGTGGCCAGCGAGCCCAACCCATTCCCGAGCGTCTGCGGGCGCATCTGCACCCACGTCTGCGAGACGGAGTGCACGCGCGGCAACGTCGAGGACCCCATCGCCATCGCCGGCATCAAGCGGTTCGTGGCCGATCACGGCGCGCCGGCGGAGCTGCCCGCGCCGCTGCCGGTCTTCTACGACGAGCCCGTCGCCATCGTCGGCGGCGGCCCCGCAGGCCTCACCGCCGCCCGCGAGCTCGCGCAGTTCGGCTACAAGGCCACCGTGTTCGAAGCTCTTCCGGTGGCCGGCGGCATGCTGCGCGTCGGCATCCCCGAGTACCGCCTGCCGCGCACCGCCCTGCAGAGTGAGATCGACCGCATCACCGCCCTCGGCGTCGAGCTCAAGACAGGGCAGCGCTGCGGCACCGATTTCACCGTCGACTCGCTGTTCGCCGACGGCTACAAGGCCGTGTTCCTGGCGACCGGCCTGCACCAGAGCAAGGACCTGCCCATCCCGGGTCTCGACCAGCAGGGCGTCCTGCGCGCCGTCGAGTTCCTGCGCGCGCAGGCGCTCGGCGAGGAGCCGGCCACCGGCAAGCGCGTGGTGGTCGTCGGCGGCGGCGACGTGGCCTACGACGCCGGCCGCACCGCCTTCCGCTGCGGCGCCGCCGAGGTCACGCTCGCCTGCATCGAGGACGAGCGCACGGCGCCGGCCTCGTCCGAGGAGATCGAAGAAGGCAAGGAAGAGCAGGTCCACGTGGAGTACTCGCTGGTGCCGGTCGAGATCCTCGGCGGCAGCGGCGTCGCCACCGGCGTCAAGTTCCAGCGCTGCACCCTGGGCGAGCCCAACGAGCGCGGCTGGCGCCCGCCGGTGCCGGTCGAGGGCGAGTACGTCGAGCTCTCCGGCGACACGGTCATCTTCGCCATCGGCCAGGCGATCGTCGACGACTTCACCGCCGCCGGCGCCGACGGCGTGGCCGTGGAACACGGCCAGATCGGCGTCGACCCCGACACGATGATGACCGGCCGCAGCGGCGTGTTCGCCGGCGGCGACGCCGCCGCGATGGGCCCCTGGACGGCGATCGAGGCGATCGCCGCCGGCCGGCGCGGCGCCCGCGCCATCCACAACTTCCTGCGCGGCGAGCAGCTCGTGCCGGTGTGGGACTCCGAGGCCGACAAGGTCAAGATCCCGCACACCGAGCTCGAGCCCTTCGAGCCGCAGGCCAGGCGCATCATGAAGACCCTGGACGGCGTCGCCCGCCGCACGACCTGGGAGGAGGTCCGCCTCGGCTTCAGCGAGGAGGACGCCCGCGCCGAGGCCGAACGCTGCCTCGACTGCGCCGTGTGCTCCGACTGCAGGTCGTGCGTCACGGCGTGCCCCGCCGACGCCATCGACTTCGACCAGAAGGCCTGGAACGAGGAGATCACCGTCGGCGCCGTGATCCTGGCCACCGGCCATCAGGAGTTCGACGCCACGCGCAAGCTGCCGCTGGGCTACGGGCGCTTCGCCAACGTGCTCACGCAGAGCCAGCTCGCCCGGCTGCTGTCGGCCTCCGGGCCGACCGCGGGCGAGCTCAAGCGCCCCTCCGACGGCGAAGTGCCCAAGCGCATCTTCATGCTCCAGTGCGTGGGCTCACGTGACTGCACCAGCAGCGGCAACGAGCACTGCTCGGCGATCTGCTGCCTGTTCGCCACGCTGCACAGCTCGCTGATCAAGCAGCACTACCCCGACGCCGAGATCACCATCGGCTACACCGACATGCGCACGCCCGGCAAGGCGCACGAGGAGTACTACCGCCTCGTCCAGGAACGCGGCGTGCGCTACGTGCGCGGCCGCGTCGGCGAGATCCTCGAGGAGCAGGACGGCAGCCTCACGGTGCGCATGGAGAACACGATGACCGGCAGAAAGAGCGAGGAGCCCTACGACCTCGTCGTGCTCTCCGCCGGCCTCGAGGGCTCCACGGGCACGCAGGACATCGCCCGCGTGGCCGGCGTGCAGACCGCGGCCGCCGGCTTCATCCGCGAGTTCCACCCCAAGCTCGCGCCTGTCGACACGCAGCGCACCGGGATGTTCCTGTGCGGCACCGCTCAGGGCCCCAAGAGCATTCCCGACTCGATCGCCCAGGCCAAGGCGGCGGCGGCCCGCGCCATGAGCATGCTCAGCACGGGCTTCGCGATGACGCCCGCCCAGGTGGCGGCCAGCGACGCCCTCGTCTGCATCGGCTGCGGCGTCTGCGAAACGTCCTGCCCGCAGACGGCGATCACGCTGACGCTCGGGGCCGACGCCCACTCCGTGGTCGACCCCAACATCTGCCGCGGCTGCGGCATCTGCGCCGCCGAGTGCCCGACGGGGGCCATCCAGCTCGGCGGCTTCAGCGACGACGAGGTCCTGGCGGAGGCGACGGTCTGATGGCCGTCGCGGCCAGCGCGGAATCCACCTCAACGGCCGACCGCAGGATCGTCGCCTTCTGCTGCCGCGAGTGCGCCTACGCGGCGGCCGACGCGAGCGCCAACGCGCGCACGCCGCTGCCGCCGACCGTGCGCCTCGTGCTCATGCCCTGCACCGGGCGCGTCAGCCCGCTGCATCTGCTGAGCGCCCTGGCCGAAGGCGCCGACGGCGTCATGGTCGCCGGCTGCCTGCTCGGCCAGTGCCACTACCGCGAGGGCAACTTCAACGCCGTCGACCGGGTCGCTTTCGTGCAGCGCCTGCTCAAGAGCGTCGGCGTCGAGCCCGAGCGCTGCCGGATGTTCACGATGAGCGCCGGCGAGCCGCCCAAGTTCGTCGCCGCCGTGCGCGAGATGGACCGCGTGATCGGCGGCCTGCCGCCGCTGCCGCGGTCGGAGGCCGACGGGGCCCGCGAGGCCCCGCAGGTCGCCGCGAGGGGGGCCGCCTGATGCCGCTCACCCATCGCGGCCGCGAGATCCTGAGCCGCGTGCCCGGCGGCTCGCTGCAGAGCACCGTCGGCGTGGGCTGCGAGATCGTGCGCCACGAGGAGCTCTGCGTGGGCTGCGGCAAGTGCGCCACCAACTGCCCGTCCGGCGCCTCCGAGCGCGGCGCCTTCTTCGACGTGCATCAGCTTCTGGACGCGCCGGCGGACAGCCGCCGAGGCGCCCTCGGCAGCGCGCTCCGGCGCCTCATGCGGCACGAGCCCGACGGCCCCGTGGAGGTGCCGGAGCGGGTCACCGTGTACCGCACGATCGTCTACGACGACGAGAAGTGCCTGGGCTGCGGCACCTGCGCCCGCGGCTGCCCGGCCGAGGCCATCGAGGCGCGGCCGCCGAAGGCGGACGCCGCGCCGACAGGCTCGGCCGACCCGGACCACGCACTCTCGCCGTCCTCCGAGGAGGTGCGCGCATGACCTCTCCGAACGGGGCCGGCCCCGGCCACCCGCTCGTGCTGCTCTGCGAGTGCGCCGGCACCCTCAAGAACCTCGACTTCGACCGGCTCGAGCAGCACATCGGTCTCCGCGCCGACGTCATGCGCGGCGACCACTGGTGCAGCCGCGTCGGCCAAGCTCAGCTCCTCGAGCTGATGGAGGCCGGTGACGGGCGCCCGCTCGTCTTCGCCGGCTGCTCCCCCGACTTCGCCGCGCGCCGCTTCCAGAAGCTCATGGCGCGCGGCCTGCAGCTCGAGATCGCCGACATCCGCGAGGGCTGCAGCTGGGTGCACGGGGACGACGTCGCCGCCGTCACCGACAAGGCGGGGCGCATCATCGATTCGTCGATCGCCTTCCCCGACGCCCCGGCCGACACGATGAGCTACGCCGAGCGCCGCGACACCGTCGTCGTGATCGGCGGCGGCGTGGCCGGCACGCAGGCCGCCGCCGAGCTCGCCCAGATGGGTCATCACGTCGAGCTCGTCGAGCGGCGGCCCTTCCTCGGCGGCCGCGCCGCCCGCATCGGCACCGTGTTCCCCACCAACGACTGCGGCCAGTGCCTGCCGACCACCGACGCCCAGGCCGGCACGCGCAAGTGCTTCCACCGCAACGTGGCCATCGATCACCCCGACCTCGCGATCCACCGGCGCTCGACCGTGGAGTCCGTCACCGGTCACCCCGGCGACTTCCAGGTGAGCGTCCGGACCCTGCCGAACATGGTCACCGACGCCTGCGTCAACTGCGGCACCTGCGAGACGGTCTGCGAGGTCGACTCCTCGGAGCCCGGCAAGAAGGCGATCTTCACCGAGTTCTACGACGGTCGCGTGATCCGGACCATCGACCTCGGGACCTGCACGTTCTGCGGCAAGTGCGCCGAGGAATGCCCCGTGGAGGCGATCGACTTCAGTCAGTCGCCGCGGCGGACGACCGTGCACGCCGGCGCCATCCTCACGGCCACCGGCTGCGAGCCGGCGCCGGAGGCGCTCTTCTCCGACCTCGGGTACGGGCACGACGGCGTCGTCACCCAGGTCGAGCTGGCGGAGATGCTCGACGACTGGGCCGCCCAGGCTTCCCTGGGCCGCATGCCGGTGCAAGGAGCTCGTGATGGTGCAGTGCGCCGGCTCGCGCGACAAGCGCCACCTGCCGTACTGCTCGCGGCTCTGCTGCATGATCGCTCTGAAGCACGCGATCCGCCTCAAGACCCTCTTCCCCAAGATGAAGGTCACGATCTGCTACCTCGAGATGAGGACCGCCGGGGTCGGCTACGAGAACTGGTTCTTCGACGCGCGCAAGGCGGGCGTCGAGTTCCTGCGCGGCACGCCGCCCGAGGTGCAGTTCGACCGTCACGGCCGGCCGGTGATCGAGGTCGAGGACGTCACTGCGGCGCGCAAGCGCGTGCTGCGCCCCGATCTGGTCGTGCTCAGCACCGGCATGGTCCCGGCCACCGAGACCGAGAAGCTGACGCAGACGCTGGCCATCGACCGCGACAAGGACGGCTTCGTCGAGATCCTCGACCGCAAGAACCGCGCCACCGAGACCAGCGGCGAGGGCATCTTCGTCTGCGGCTCGGCGGCCGGCCCCAAGGCCCTCATCGAGGTCAATACGGAGGCCTCCGCGGTGGCCAGCGAGATCCACAACTTCCTCACCTCGGCCGGGCGCCGCGGCACGGCGGCCTCACAGGTCGACGCCGCCCAGTGCGTGGGCTGCGACGTCTGCTCGACGATGTGCCCCTTCGGCGCCATCACGCTCGTCGACCGGCCCGTGTCGGCTCCGCGCCCTCTCGAGGTCAAGGACGACGGCAAGCTCGCGGTGATCGACGCAGAAACCTGCCGCGCCTGCGGCATCTGCGCCGCCAACTGCCCCGAGGTGGCGATCGCCCACAACCTGAGCGACGACGCGCTCTTCGGGCGCATCGCCACGATGACGCAGGGCGTCGAGAAGCCGATCGTCGGCTTCTACTGCAAGGAGTGCGCCGGCGCCGCCATCGGTCTGAGCGGCCAGCGGCGCGACCGCTACCCCGAGAACGTGCGCCTCATCGAACTGCCCTGCCTCGGGCGGGTGAGCGCCCTGCACATCGTCGAGGCGGCCCGCCTGGGCGCCGCCGGCGTCTTTCTCGCCGGCTGCGCCGAAGGCCGCTGCCAGTACCGCACCGGCGACACGAGCGCGCTGGAGCAGATGACGATCGCCGAGGAGGTGCTGGCCGAGGGCGGCACGCCGCTGCCGCTCGAGCTGTGGCACCTCTGCGCCGTCGACCGCCTGAGCGTGGGCCGGCGCATCCGCATGTTCCACGCCGGGGCTACGGGCGACGAGCTCACGGCGGAGCTGCTCGAGCGCGAGATGGAGCTGATCGGCGCCGGTGCCGGCGCCCTTTCGGGCGCCTCAGCCGGCGCCGCCTGCGAAGGGGGTGAGGTCTGTGGCTGTGGTCGCTGATACGGGCGCCTACCCGCAAGCCGTCATCGAGGAGTTCAAGCGCCTCGCGGAGGAGTGCAGCATCTGCTACCAGTGCGGCACCTGCACCTCGAGCTGCCCGAGCGGCCGCGAGCTGTACCGCGGCCCGCGGCGTCTGGTGCGGCTGATCCTCGCCGGCGAGATCGAAGCGGTGCTCAAGAGCGACGACCTCTGGCGCTGCACCGAGTGCGGCACGTGCACGGAGGTGTGCCGCATGGAGATCGATGTCGCGTCGGTGCTGAGCCGCCTCCGTCAGCTCGAGCGCGAGCACGGCGGTGCCATCCGCTGCCCCGAGCGCACGGCGGCCGACGTCGCCGCCGTGCGTCTGCGCAAGCAGCCCCGCATCGACAACATGCAGTTCGGCGTCGCGATGATGGCCAAGGGCCACTTCCCCAAAGACAAGGTCGGCGCCGCCGGGACCGGCATGAAGATCGCGAAGCAGATGCTGCCGCTGGGCAGAACGCGGCCGGCGGGCGTAGCAGGCCCGGCCGCCGAGGGCTGGACGACGCTGCCCTTCTACGCCGGCTGCGCGCTGCCGCAGGACCACGAGCTGCACGCTCTCGTGCACGAGGTGGCCGCGGGTTTCGGCGTCCGCCTCGACGAGGCGGCGGACGCCGGCTGCTGCGGCCACCCCAGCCGCGGCGCCGTCGACAGCCTGTTCTCGAGCGCGGAGCGCGTCTACACGGCGTGCCCGGCCTGCGACGCCAGTCTCGAGGAGACCGGCGTCGAGGCCGTGCCGCTCTGGGACGCGCTCACCGAACGCGCCGGGCGCAGCCCCGTCATCGTCCTGCGCGCCTCGGGAGAACGCTTCGTCCCCTACGTCGGCTGCCTCGCCGACCGCGACGCGGCTCTCGCCGCGCTGGGAGACGCCGCCGAGCAGGCGGGCGTCACCATGGAGGTCGACTACCCGACCCTGCACAACGGCTGCTGCGGAGCGCTCGGCGGGATGTACCGCGGCGCCACCAAGGCCAGCATGCGGCTCCTGGAGTTCGCCGCGGAGAAGCACGCGCCGGTGGTCACCACCTGCGCGCTCTGCCGCGACAACCTCCGCTCGGCCGCACGCGAGCTCAAGCTCGACGTCCCCGTCCGCTTCTGGCCCGAGTACTTCCACGCCGAGGAGCACGCCCCCGAGGAGCCCACCGATGACTGACGACAAGCGGGCCGACAACCCCTACGCCGACATCGCCGCCGACACGTTCGCGGCGACCCCGCAGCGCGATCCCGAGCTCGTGAAGCGGATCCTCGAAGACCCGCGCATGCACGATCACAAGGACGGATTCCAGAGCTGCATCCAGTGTGGCGTCTGCACGTCGGGCTGCCCGGCGGCGCGGTTCACGGAGTACTCACCGCGAGAGGTGGCTCGCCGCGCTCTCGACGGCGACGTCACCCTGCTCGAGGACGACACGCTCTGGTACTGCTATTACTGCTACACCTGCCAGAGCCGCTGCCCACGTCACAACAGCGTCGCCGTGATCAACCAGGTGGTCCGCGGCATGCAGGTCGAGAGCGGCCGCGGCCGCCCGCACGTGGAGATGTTCGCCGAATGGTGCGGCGCCTTCTACGAGAAGGGTATGGGCGGCGACCCGCACCTCATGTTCCCCGCCATCGGCGAGGCCTGGGGCGAGAAGTGGACCGACTACATGGCGCACCTCCTCGAGATCCGCGAGGAGCTCGGCCTCGGCGACCTCTACCCGCCGGAGGAGGTCGTCAAGGAAGTGCAGACGATCTTCGAGGAGACGGGCTTCAAGGAGCGCCTCGCCGCGGTGCGCGGCGGCGCGCCCGAAGAGGTCGAGGCCGACGCGGAGTAGCTCGTCTGGCTACGGCGTGCCGACGTTGTAGTCGGTGTCGTCGCGGACGGCCTCGAAGTCGTCGCGGTCGAGCCAGTGGCACCAGAGACGCCGGCCGGGGAGACTGAGCCGGCGACGCCGCGAACCCGGCGCCCTCCACGCCGCGACTTCGCAGCGTGGCCCGCGTTGCCGCCCCATTCGTGCCACCGCCTCGAGGGCCGGCTCCAGGTCGGAATCGGTCGACAGGATGACGCCGACGTCGAAGTCGCCGGAGGTCGCCATGGTCACGAAGTCGACGGCAAGCGCGACGTCGATGCCCTTTTCTTCGGCCGGCGCCGACGGCCAGCCGCGCGGATAGCGTAGGGGGCGCGTCACTACCGTGACGAGACCTGCGCCTCGCTCGATCTGCGCCTCGACCTGCCGCCTGGCCGCTGCATGCGCCTGCGGCTGGCAAGACACGTCGGGGAGGCCGCGATAGACCCTCACGCCTGCGAGGCGGGACGGCCGGCGCCGGCGCCGCGTGATGAGACGGCCGAGTGCGAGCGGATCGGCTTGGCCGAAGCGGCTCGGACTCACGAGCTGGCCAAACGTCTCGCGAGCACTCATGTAGGCGTTCTGACCGTCGATGAACACGACGACGCGCTCTGCGCGCGTTGGGTCACGGAGAACTAAGAGCCCGCCAATCCGGGCCGAAGCCAGGATGGCGGGCAGCATTGACACCATCTTACGCTCACCCCAGTCGGATGCAACTGCGGGACCTGACCGGCCGTTACCCTATCCGTTCAGAATCAGGCCGCACAGAGTGACGAATGCCTCGCGGGGGTGACGTTGCGCGAGACGTCTCCGGACCCCGCCGCCGTCCTCCATCCCGTATACTCGACCACCACTCTCAGAACCGATCCGCGGGGTGACCGCCATGCCCGAGCTGAACGAACTCCAGCAGGAACTCCGCCGTCTCGCCGCCGAGCGGGACGTGGTGATCCTCGCTCACAACTACCAGCGTCCCGAGGTGCAGGACGCCGCCGACCACACCGGCGACTCCCTCGAGCTCTCGCGCATCGCCCAGAAGGACGCGCACAGCGTGATCCTCTTCTGCGGCGTGCACTTCATGGCCGAGACGGCCTTCATCCTCTCGCCGCGAAAGACCGTGCTCATGCCCGACAAACGCGCCGGCTGCCCCATGGCCGACATGGTCACCGTGGCCGGCCTGCGCAAGCTCAAGGCCGAGCACCCGGACGCGGTCGTCGTCGCCTACGTCAACACCTCGGCCGACATCAAGGCCGAGACCGACGTGTGCTGCACCAGCGCCAACGCGGTCCAGATCGTCGAGCGCTTTCCCAAGGACCAGACGATCATCTTCGTGCCCGACAGGAACCTGGGAGACTACGTCGCACGTCAGACCGGCCGCGAAGAGACGATGATCATGTGGCAGGGCTGGTGCCACGTGCACGACGACTTCCGCGCGGCGGAGATCGCCGAGATCCGTGCCGCCAACCCCGGGAGCGTCCTCATGGCGCACCCGGAGAGCCGTCGCGAGGTGCTCGATATCGCCGACGTGGTCACGAGCACCTCGGGCATGCTGCGCTACCCGGCCGGGAGCGACGCGACGACGTTCGTCGTCGCCACCGAGACCGGCTTGCTCTACCGCCTCGGCCAGCTGTATCCGGACAAGAGGTTCATCCCGGCGTCGAGCCGCGCCATCTGCCCCAACATGAAGCTCACGACGCTCGAGAAGTGCGTCGCCACCCTTGATGAGGAGTGGGACGATGTGCTCGAGCACGAAGTCACCGTGCCCGAGCACATCCGCGTCAAGGCGTTGCGGGCCGTGGAGCGGATGATCGAGTAGGCGTCGGACGTCACGCGACAAGGGCTTCGCGGGATGCTCTCGAGGACTCGCGACGCTCAGGAACGGAGCCACAACGTGCCCAACGTCCAGGTGACACTCCCCGCGTCCCTCACCTCACCGGAGCCTGCGTTCGTCCTCGACTGCGACGCCGGCACGGTGGCCGAGGCGCTGCGGGCCGCCGTGGCGCAAGCGCCACGCTACGCGCAGCGCATCTTCTTCAAGGACCGGCTCCTGGTCGGCGTCGTGGTCAACGGCCGGCATCTGCCGCCCGCAGCAGCGCTGACGACCACGCTCGGCGCGGGCGACCGGGTGGAGGTCGTGCCACCGGTCGCCGGCGGCTGAGGCCGCACGCCGCGATCCGCCACGACGAGCCTGCGTCGCGGTCTGCGCAGGCCGACCTCGCGTGAGGTGAGGCCCGCGCGGGTACGCTGCCGTCCAGAGACCCGCGACGAAAGGCACGGCATGAGCCTCTGGAGCACCCGCGAGAGCCGCAACGAGCTCCTGCTCGCCTGCCTGCGCATCATGATGGGGGCGATCTTCCTTGCCGTGTGGTCGGACAACCTCATCAAAGGCTTCTACTCGCCCAGCGGCTGGGCCGATTTCGTGCAGCACTACGCCGATACCACGAAGGTCAGTCTGTTTGCCGACCTGCTCACCAACGTGATGATCCCCAACTCGTGGATCTTCGCCTACGGGCAGTTCGCCATCGAGTTCGTCGTCTTCGGACTCTTCCTCGTGCTGGGTGTGTTCACCCCGGTATCGGGACTGCTGGCGGCGGGGTTCCAGCTGAACCTGTTGGTCGCCACCTCGGGCACGGGGGAATGGCCGGGCACCTACATCATCATGTGCCTGCTGCTGGTCGCCATCGCGCTCGGGCAGTCCGGACGCACGCTCGGCGTGGATGCGCGCTTCGCGAAGCGGCGACCGCATCCGCGGCTGCCCGTCTACTGACGCGGCCTGAAGCCGAACAGCCGCAGGCGCAGGAGGCACCAGAAGATGTCGCGCACCGCGCCGATGGTCCCGCACCACGTGCCCGCGATCTTGGAACGACCTGCCCGCGGCCGGTAGCGCGTGTCGCGGACGGCGATGCGCGCGCCGACGAGGCGCGCCTTCACGAGCATCTCCGTGGGGAACGCGAAGGCGCGCTCCTCGAGGCGCAGGCGCTCCAGAAGGTCGAGGCGGACGGCGCGGAACGGCCCGTCGTCGCTCAGGCGCAGGCCGAAGAAGACGAAGAGGTTGAAGGCCAGCCAGTCGTTGCCGAGGCGCTGGTGCAGCGGCATGCGGCCCGCGGACGCGCCGTGCACGGCCCGGCGGCGCGAGCCGACGACAAGGTCGGCCTCGCCGGCGAGAACGGGACCGACGAGGTGGCGCACCTGCGCCGGGTCGTCGGTCCCGTCCGCCTCCATGAAGACGACGGCGCGGGCGCCGCGGGCGGCGGCGGCGCGGGCGCCGGCAAGGCAAGGGTAGCCGTAGCCTCGCCGCGCTTCGCGCAGCAGAGTCCCGCCGGCCGCGGCGATCAGGCCGGGGCTGCCGTCGGACGAGCCGTTGTCCACGAAGAGCGTGCGGCCCAGCAGATCGAGGCCGTCAAGCTCGGCCAGCAACGCCGGCAGGGCTGCAGCCTCGTCGAGCACCGGCACGACGATGAAGTAGTCTGGGCCTTGTGATGAAGCGTCCACGCCTGCGCGCCTACCTCGGTCTCGGCCTGCTGGCCGCGGGCTTGTGCGGCCTCGCGCTCTCGGGCGACCTGATCCTGCACATCGAGCGCTTCGTGGCATTCTACGGTGTGTCGCTGGCCGGATTCGCCCTGCTGGCGACGGCGGCGGCGACCGTGCCGCTGCGCGGCGCCCTCGTCGCCGCCGTCGTCCTGCGCGTCATCTTCCTGCCGGGAGCACCAAGCCTGACCGACGACTTCTACCGGTACCAGTGGGATGGTCGCGTGCAGCAGGCCGGCATCAATCCGTACCGCCACGCGCCCGACGATCGGCGGCTCGACGGAGTGGGCTACGCGGACCGGGCGCTGGTCAACCACCCGACGGTGAAGACAGTGTACCCGCCGCTCGCCGAAGCGACCTTCTACGGTGTCGCGGAGGCAGGCGGCGGCGTCCTAGCCTTCAAACTCCTGTTCGGCACGTTCGACCTGCTCACCGCGGCCGCGGTCTGGTGGCTGGCAGACGCCAAGCGCAGGAGACAGGCGACCGTGCTCTACCTTCTGTGCCCCGCCGTCATCTTCCAGACGTGGGGAGAAGCACATCTGGAGATCGTCGCCGTGAGCCTCGTCGTACTCGCGGCGGCCACGCTGGTGCGCGGCCGCGACTGGCAGGCCGGCGTGCTGCTGGGGCTGGCCGCGGCCTTCAAGGTGACGCCGGCGGCGCTTCTTGTGCCGGCGCTACTCGGCGGGCGGGCGAAGCCCGCCCGCTTTCTCGCCGGCTTCATCCCGGCGCTGGTCGTTCCCTACGTGCCGTACCTGCTGAGCGGCGGCGCCTTCGGCTCGCTCTTCGAGAGCGGCACCGGCTGGACGGGCAGTGCGTTGCTGTTCGCCTTGCTCAAGGAGGTCGTCGATCCTGAACTCGCCAGGTTCATCTGCCTGGCGGTCTTCCTGTTCGGCGCCGTGTGGATCGCCCGGTCCCTGCGGGGCCGGGCGCGCACGGCGCCGGCCTTCGCCTGGACGATGACGCTCCTGCTCCTCTGCCTGCCGGTGGTGCACGCCTGGTACTGGCTCGCGCCGCTGTCACTCGGCCTGGCCGCCGGCCTCTGGCTGCCGGTAGTCGTCGGCCTGGTCGCGCCCTTCCCGGAGGCGCTCGTCGGACGCTGGCCGGTGCAGACGCCTCCGTGGCGGCACCTGGGCTTGGTGGCGACCCGGTGGCGGCTCCCGGCACGGGGACCGCGCCGGCGTCTCGACCGCCCCGCCGGCGCCGAAGTGGCCGTCACCGGCGCGCTACCCCATACTGGGCACACGATGGACCACAGAGCGCGCAGATGACGCCGGGGCTCGAACCGCGGCTGCAGCAGGGCTCGCGCGTCCTGGCCGTGATGGCCAAGCCGCTCGTGCGCGGCGCGGTCAAGACGCGGCTGGCGGCCGAGATCGGCGACGACGAGGCTCTTGCCGTCTACGGTCGACTGCTGCTGGGCACGCTCGCGCAGGCCGAGTCCCTGCGGGACACCGACCTGGTGCTGGCTGAGGCGAGCGCGGACGGCGGCGGGGTGGGCCGGGCCGCAGGCCCGGCCCAGGATCCGCCGTCCGACCCGCTGGCCGGCCGCTCGGCCCGCTGGCGTCGCCTCGCGCAGCGCGGTGACACGCTCGGGGCCCGCCTTGCCGGCGTCTTCACCGATCTCTTCGCCGACGGCGCCGCGTCCGTCGTCGCCGTCAACAGCGACAGCCCGGCCATCCCCGTCACGTACCTCGAGCAAGCGTTCTCGCGCCTGGCGGCCGCTCCGTCGCCCGGCCGCCTCGTCCTGGGCCCGGCCGCCGACGGCGGCTACTACCTCATCGGGCTCGACGCGGAGACCTGGGAGTGCCCACGAGAGACGCCGTCACCGCCCTCCTCACCTCGTCACCGATGAGCACCGCGTCGCTCCTGACCTACACGCTTCGCGCCGCGAAGGCACGCGGACTCGAGGTGGTGCAGCTGCCGCTCTGGATGGACGTCGATGAGCCCGCCGACCTCGCCGTGCTCGCGCGCCTCGACGGTGACGCAACGCTGCGCGGCGAGCCGTCTGCCGGACTGCGCGAGATCTACCTCCACGTCACGCACCGTTGCGGCCGCGACTGCCGCCACTGCTACAACAAGGACGCCGCGTGGGAGCCCGGGGAACTCACGACCGCGGAGTGGAAGGACGCCATCGACCAGTGCGTCGCGCTGGGAGCCTCGAGCTTCGTGTTCATCGGCGGCGACCCCCTGCTGCGCGACGACTTCGTCGAACTGCTCGACCACATCACGGGGACGCACCAGGCCCATGCGCGTTTCTTCTTCAACAGCTACGTGGACGAAGCCACGGCGGCCGAACTGAGCCGCGCCGGGCGCGGCCTGCTTCGGCCCCTGGCCAGCATCGACGGGCCGCGCGACATCAACGACGAGCTGCGCGGCCCCGGCAGCTACGACGACATCATGGCCTCGATGGCCAACCTGCTGGCCGTCGGCCTCGAGCCCGTGGCCAACACGGTGCTCGTGCGGCCGGCCCTGCCCGGCCTGCCGCAGCTCGCTCGCGAGCTGCGCGCCGCCGGGCTCAGCCGGCTCCACCTCATCCTGCCGCACCAGGCGGGCGGGGTCGGGGGCGTCACGGCAGAGCGCGACGCGCCCGATCTGACACCGTCCGGGGAGGAGCTTCTCGCCGCCGTGAGGGAACTGCTGATCGTCGCCGCCGAGGTCGGCCTGGTGGTCGACAACATCCCCAGCTGGCGCCGCCGAGTGGGCGCCCGCAACGACCTGTGCGCCGCCGGCTGCCGCGACCTGGCCATCGACCCCTACGGACAGGTCCACGCCTGCGTGATCACCGCCGGCGACCCGGCGTTCATCGCCGGCTCGCTGCGCGAGCAGCCGCTCGAGACGATCTGGCGCGCGTCCAGCAGCCTGCGGCTGCTGCGCGCCGCGCGCGCCCGCGACCGGGCTGAGTGCCTCATCTGCCCGGTCGTCGACGCTTGCGGCGGCGAGTGCTGGGTGCAGGCGCACTACGCGGCCCGCGCCCACGAGCGACCTGCCGGCTACGCCGCGCCCTTCCCGTACTGCGATCTGGTGCGGCCGATGCTCCAGGAGTTGGCGGCCGAGGCTGAGGCCGCCCGCACGGCCACCGCTCCGGCCGCCGGCGACTGCGTCGCCGCCGGCGCCTGCGGCGGCCAGTCCGCGGCCGGCGCCGAAGACTACTCCCTCTTCGACTGCATATGAGGCTACTGACGGCGCGGGCGTGACCCGCGCGACTGAGCGCTCAGAACCAGTCTGAGAAGCGGCGGACCTCGAGCGGCTCAAGCGGCGCGCCCCTGTCGAACCGGGCGAGCTCCTCGCCCCCCTGAGGCGCCGCCGGCGCCGCGCTCCGGCAGGCGATGCCCGGCAGGCCCCGCGTCCCAGGCTCCTTGGCCCACGGGCCGGCACGCCTCGTGAGGCACCGGCGCGTCTTCCTCGTCCACGGGGTAGGTCGGCGGTAGGCCCACCGCAATGCAGCCCGCGTCGCTGACCACGTCGACGAACTCATCCTCAGGTACGGCTGTGCTCACGAGTACCGGCCCGGCCGACGGTTCCAGGTCCTCGGGGCCGTAGGGCAGGCCCTCGAACCGCTGCAGCACGTTCGCTCGCGCGACGCGCACGTCACCATTCAGATAGACGACCGGGAAGGCGCCCGGGGCGTTCCAGCGGCCGCCGCGCGCCTTAGCGTACTCGCCGTTCAGCGGATCATCCCAGTTGGGATCGGCGACGCGCACGTAGACGCCGCCGCGCGTGACGAGCAGCGGGGTCACGCGGTCGTCGCGTAATCGAACGACCGGCGCACCGACTCGAGCAACCAGTCGTGCTCGTCGGCGGCGATCAGTTCCAGCATGGAGCGGCCATCGTAGGCGGCCGTCGGCTTGCGCGCGATGCCGGCGATCCGGGCCGGCTTGAGCCGGTGCGCCAGGATGTCGGCTACCGCGGCCAGGCTGGCGACCTTGGCGAGCCGCGCCGAAGGAGGTCCGTCGATGAGCCACAGACTGGCCGCCTGCCGGGTGACGCCGAACAGCCCGGCGAGCTCGGTGACGCTCAACCCGAAGACGCTCAGCGCGCGCTCGAGGTCGGACTGCTCCCTCTGAAGCTCCTGAGCGACGAGTCGCGTGAATCGAAGCAGAGCGTCGGGATCGTCGTCGATACGTGGAAAGGCCGCCTCGGTGGGGAGAAGCAGAAGCTCGGCCCCCGGCACGAGCTGCTCGCGCCCGCGCTAACTGGTCGAGCGCCACCCCGGTACCGGGGCCCATGAGCTGCACCCAGGGCGAGAACGGCGCGGCGGCGGCGAAGCTCCGAAGCAACTCGATGCTGGCGCGCGAGGAGCGGCCGTCGGCGAGGAGGAGGCAGTACTCGCCGTCTTCGTCGCGCGACACCAGGTCGGGCCGCGCCTCGTGCATGGCCGCGAGCAGCCGCTCGGTGAGGTCGCGATGCGCCCGGACGTAACGGCGAACGGCCGCCGGCCGGCCCCGCAGCGCATCCCGAAGGGACGCGCTGAGCCGCCGGCGCAAGCCCGGAGCGGCGGCGTCGATGGCGGCGACCGCCGACTTGACGTCGGCGGCGTCGAGCACTGTCAGCGTCAGGGTCTTCATGGCTTGAGAATACCGCAAGGGAAACGCAAGCGCAAGGGAAACGCAAGTTGTCGCTACGAGACGGCCATCGGCGGGCCCGGAGTCGGCGGAGCGTCAGTCGCCGGTCACTCTCAGCACCGCCGACCCGCGCACCCGGTCTTCCTTGAGATCGAGCAGCGCTTCGTTGGCCTGCTCGAGGTCGTACTCCTGCACGCGGCTCACGACGGGGACGAGGGCCGCGTCGCGCAGCAGCTCGCGGGCGTCCTGACGTGTGGAGTTGGCGACGCTGCGGATGACGCGCTCGTGGTAGATCCACGGGTACTCGATGGGCGGGATGGGCGACGAGTAGATCCCGCCCAGGGCCACGATACCGCCCTTCTCGAGGCGGCGCAGGGCATCGACGGCCAGCTCGCCGGCAGGCGCGAAGACGATCGCCGCGTCGTAGAGGACGCCGGGGTCGTCGCCGCTCTCGCCGGCCCAGACGGCGCCGAGTTCGCGGGCCATCGCCCGGTGCTCCTCGTCACGGGCGATGCCGTACACCTCCCAGCCGCGCCAGATGGCGATCTGCGTGCACAGGGAGGCCGCCGAGCCGAAGCCGTAGATGCCGAGGCGACGCGGCCGGTCGGTGGTCTCGGCCGGGTCCGCAGGGGCTGCGCCGCCGGCGGCCGCAGGCAGCCCGGCGCCCTCACCGACCACGCCGGTGAGGCGCAGGCAGCGATACCCGATGACGCCGGCGCACAGCAGCGGCGCGGCGGCTATGGCGGTCATGCCGGCCGGCAGACGATAGACGAACCCGGCCGGCGCCACCGTGTACTCGGCGAAACCGCCGTCCACGTCCCAGCCGGTGAAGAGCGCGTGCTCGCAGAGGTTCTCGTCGCCGCGCCGGCAGAAGCGGCACGTCTCGTCGGTCTGATGCAGCCACGGCACGCCGACGTGGTCGCCCTCCGCGAGCTGCCGCGCGCCCGGCTCGCCGCCCGGCGCGACCAGCTCAGCGCCGGCCCCCAGCGCCACGACCTCGCCGACGATCTGGTGCCCGGGGACGACGGGCGAGCGGTGCGGCGGCAGCTCGCCCTCGAGGATGTGCAGGTCGGTGCGGCAGACGCCGCAGGCCAGCACGCGGAGCAGTACCTGGCCGGCTCCGGGCCTGGGCACCGGCAGCTCGACCGGAGTGAGCGGTGCCTCGGCCACAGGCGCAGGTTCCGTGAGCTGCATCGCCCGCATCGTCGCGGGAATCGTCTCGCTCATCGTCATCCTCCCGGTTGACGGAGGGCCCTCGCCCCGTCACACCGCCAGTCTACGACAGCACGTCCTTGCGCCGGAACAGCACGTAGGCGACGAACGTCAGTCCGAAGCTCCAGGCGGCGAACGACGCCAGGCCCTTGAGGATCGGCGTCCAGTAGATCGGGTCGCGGAAGAAGCTCACGTATTCGAGGAAGTAGTTGGGGAAGACCCACGGCCGAAGCCAGTCGAAGTAGCTGAAGGCGATGAGCACCTGGACCACGATGTAGATGACGATGGTGGCGATCAGCGCCGTGAGGCTCGAGTCGGTGATGGCGCTGAACAGCAGCGCCAGCGAGACGATGCAGGCCATCGCCGCCAGCCCGTACAGGCAGCAGAGGACGATGAGCCCGAGCCCGTGCCACACGCCTACGGTGCTCCCCGACAGCGTGATCATGGGGTGGAGGCCGAAGAACACGGCCCCGAAGAGCAGCCCGCTGGCCAGCATCAGGACCAGGCCGACGGCGAGATAGATGATGGCCATGCTCCACTTGGCGAGGAGCACGGAGCCGCGCCTGACGGGTCGCAGGAGGACGATGCGCAGCGTCCCCAGCTCGGCCTCGCCGGCGATCATGTAGCCCGCGACCATGGCGGCGGCCATGGGGAGCAGGAAGGGAAGGAGCGCCGACAGCGCGGCCAGCGCCACGTACATGCCGTTGCTCGTCACTCTCTCGAAGAACAGCGGACCCTCGCCGCCATGTGGGTCCGCCTTGGCCAGGTAGAGCGCCAGGGCGATGAGGAACGGCACGACCATGGCGCCGCCCCAGATGAGATAGCTGCGGCGCTGGTACAGCAGCTTGATCCACTCACGCCGCAGAGGGCCCCATGCGTGGCCGCGCATGCGGGGGCCGGTGCTGCCGTGGGCGGCTGAGAGGGCCGGCGGCCGCGCTCATCGCCGGCCTCCGGGCAGCAGGCGGGCGAGGCCGGCGCGCCGCTTCTTCGGCGCCGGCCGGTCGCCGTCGGTCCCCGTCAGCTCGAGGAAGAAATCCTCGAGGCCCTGCTCGGGCGCCGGCACCACGGCGCGGACGGCGATGCCGTCCGCGACCAGCCGGCGCACCATCTCGGGCACGGCGTCTTCGCCGGCCTGGACGATCAGAAAGCCCTCGTCTTCGAGCACGCTGCCGGCGCCGAACTGCGCGCGCAGCGTGTCGGCCGCCTTGCCCTGATCGCCGGTGAGCACCTTGACTGCGTCGCTCTGCGGACGCAGCTCCGACACCGGGCCCTGCACGACCACCTTGCCCCTGTTGATGATCACGGCGCGCGTGCACACCTGCTCCACTTCGTGCAGCAGGTGCGAGCTCAGGAACACGGTCGTGCCGGCCGCCCCCAGCTCGCGGATGAGCTCGCGCACGTCCTTCATGCCGCGCGGGTCGAGGCCGCTGGTGGGTTCGTCCAGCACGATGAGCTCGGGCGAGTGCAGCAGCGCCTGAGCGATGCCGAGGCGCTGCTTCATCCCGTGGCTGAAGCCGCCGACGCGCGAGTCGGCGCGCTCGCTCAGGCCGACGATCTCGAGGACCTCGTCGATGCGTTCCTCGGCGACGGGGCCGGTCATGCTGCCCATGAGGCGCAGATTCCTGCCGCGCGCTCATCAGCGGGTAGAAGGTGGGGTCGTCGACGAAGCCGCCCACGTGGCGCAGGGCGCCCTGAAGCTCGCCGGGCACACGGTGGCCGCACACCTCGGCGTACCCGCTGGTGGGGTGGATGAGGCCCAGCGCCAGGCGGATCACCGTCGTCTTGCCGGCGCCGTTGGGGCCGAGGAAGCCGAAGATGTCGCCGCGGCAGACCTCGATATCGAGGCCGTCGACGGCGTGGATGCTGCCGAACTGCTTGGTGAGCGCATGGGTGGAGAATATGGGGACGCGGCCTCCGCAGCTTTGCTGCTCGGGCCGCGTCCCCTCTCGTTCATTCGGCGTCTGCGCGTCCGCGACGGCCGGCGTCACTCCGTCGCTCACGTCAGCGAACGGAGGTCACGAATGCTTCGAGATCGGCCTTGGTCACCATGCCCCCGGCCATGAGCGTCGTGTCGCCCTGCTGCCAGACGTACACGCCGCCCAGCGGCGTGGTCATCGAGCGGATCTGGGCGCCGTTGACGGTCGTCGTGTCCACCAGGGCCGGCAGCTGCTTGAGCTGCTTGTCGAGCTCCGGGGTAGTCTTGGTCTGCGCCAGGGCGATGGCACCGAAGCCGTCGCCGTAGAGGAGCACCGAGGCGGGGCCCATCGCGGCGCCGGTGTCGCCCGAAGGGCTGACCGCCGACGCGCCTGAGCCGCCGCCCAGACCCGCCATCTCGAAGACGGGGTTGCCGAGCGCTGTGAGCGGCATGCCGTCGTCGAACACGTAGGCCCAGCGGAAGGTCCGCGCAGTGTAGTCGCGCGCCGCGGCGATCTGGTAGTCGACCAGGCTCTGCGCCTGGTCGAGGGTGAGCAGAGCGCGGCGCGCGAGCTTCTTGTGCGCGGTCTTGTCCGCCTCGCTCGGCGCACCGTCGGCGTGCGAACCGGCCCGTGCCTTGGCGCCCGCCTCGCCCTTCAACTGCGACGGGTCGATCTGCTTCGTCGTGACCTTGGCGCCGGCGGGCGGCGTGAACTCGTACATCGCGGCGTCGATGGGGTCGTACGAGACGCTGTCGAAGCCGAACTGGAGAACGGCTGCGCCGCCGCTCTTGGCGAACACTTCGAGGCGCAGCGGCACCATGGTCTTGCCGTCGATGGACGCCTGCACGGCGCCGAGGGCGGTGTCGTCGGCGACCGGCGTCATGCGCAGCAGGTAGACCTCGCGGCCGGCGACGGTGCCCTGGCCGGCCACGTCGACAGTGGCGTAGGGCGCCAGCTGCTGCAGATACATGCCGATGGCCGCGGGCGTCATCATGGACGCCGAGGGCGACGGCATAGGCTCGTCGGCCGGCGCGTCGCCGGTCATCACCCAGCGGCGCACGGTGTTGGTCGCGTAGTCGTAGGTCCAGGCCGTGCGCGCCGCCTTGCTCACGCCGGCCACCTGGTCGCCGCCGCTGCCCTGCGACTCGACGCGCATGCCGTCCTCACTCACCCAGACGCGGCCGGAGCCGTTGCTGGTGAGCGGCGACTGCGCCGGCAACTGCGCCATGTCGCCGGCGCTGCCCAGGTCGCCGAACAGGTCGTTGGTCCAGGAGATCTCACCGCTCACCGCCGTCGTCGCCCCTCGGGACTCGGCCATACTGGCCATGAGCTCTGAGGCGGAGATCGCGGGGAGCGAGGTCGACGAGCCGGCGCCTGCCACGGCGACGACGCCGGCGACCAGCGCCACGGCCGCTACCAGGCCTATGGTGACGTAGATGGCGAGCCTGGAACGCATGGGAGTCCCCTTCCGGAAGTTGCTGCTACCTACGGTGTACCCCCAGAGCGAGCACTCCGCAACCTTACGGCTACGCGCGCAGGCCCTCGCGGCTCACGGCAGCGAGAGGACGTACTTCTTCCAGCCGGCGTAGAACTCGTCCCAGTTCACGCCCAGCGCCTCGCGGGTCGCCATGTCGACGCCCTCCTCGGTGAGGTCGGAGTCGGCGACCGCGGTGACGAACGGTCTGAGCTCGGCAAGCCCCCAGCGGTCGAGGACGTAAAGCACGACCGAGCTGGCCTCCAGATACGCGAGCCGGACCTGCTCGTTCGAGTTGCCCGCCCAGAGGTCCTTGGCGGCCATGGCGTCGAGCAGCGGCCACAGCTGGTTGCCGGTCGCGACCTCTTCCCGCAGCGGCGCCCAGTCGCGCCCTCCCTCGACCGCGGTGGCGAGTCCCTCGAGCAGGAACGTGGGGGCGTGCTCGGTCTTCGCGAACCACCGCCAGGTGTAGGCATGCGTCATCTCGTGGGACAGCATCATCGGCATCCAGGCGCCGGTGCCGTCGAGCGAGGGGCCGAGCACCCCGATGTCGCGGATGCGCCACGGCCGCCAGGTCACGCGCGGCCCCGCGTTGGAGAAGAACCTCATCCTGTCTTCCTGCGGACCGCCGCCCAGCGAAGCCTTCAGATCCTCCATGGACGAGTACACGGAGACGAGCACGGAGGCGTCGGGCTCGACGCCGACGAGCGCGAGGCGCTCGCGGGCGGCGACGCCGGCGTCGGCCAGCGCCTCCGCCCTGTCCCTCGCGCGGCGGTCGGCGAGCACGAGCAGCCCGTTGCGGCCTACGGCCACCGGATCGTGGAACGCCATCAGGTACTCACGCCTGACCGCCGGCGGCGTCGCGTCGCCGGCGGCGACGACGCGGGAACCCAGCATCTGGAGGTCCAGGATGCGCTCGCCGCCCACACGGTCGCGTGGACCCGTACTGCCGAGCTGCCCGACGGCGCGCACGTCGAAGCGGCCGGGCACGCCGGGCACCGGCGTGCCGAGCAGCGTGAGCCTGGTCCACGGAAGCGGCGAAAGATGACGGAAGAGCTCGCCCAAGGAACGGCGGGCGGCGCGGCCGGAGGCGGGCAAGGCGGCGCGGTACGCCGCGCGATCGCCGGCGCGCAGCGCCGTGGCCGCGCCGGCCAGCGCCACCTGTGCCTCCTCCGGCGTGGCCGCCCGGGCGACCGGCGGCAGCGCCGCCCGGGGCTCGTCGAAGGCCAGCGGCAGGAAGTAGACGAAGCCGGCGAGGGCGAAGATGGCGCCCGCCACGACGAAGAGCATCAGCCAGGGGCGCACGGTGCGGCGAGCGGAGTCCATGACCCTATTGTACGCGGCCGACGGGTGGCCGCAGCGACGCCGCAGGCGCAGCGTCGCGGGCTGCGAGCAAGCGGCAGTTGGCCTGACCCCAGCTCGCGTGTACCCTAGCTGAGGATGGAACCGGCACGACGACCACGCAAGCCCTACACGGTGTACCGCAGCGCGGACGGCGCGGCGGCTGAGGCTGCGCCTCCGCCGCGGCGGCCGCGACCTCCCGCCTCCGGCGGCGGCCGCCCGCCGCGCCGCGGACGCAGGCGGCGGCGAGGAGGGCTCCTCCTGCTCGTCGTCGTGCTCGTCGTCTTCGCCGCCCTCGCTGCCGTCGCCCTTGCGACCCTTCGGCCGTTCGACGGCGGCGCCAGCGCCACCGCGAGCACGGCGGTTCTGCAGCCGACGGCGGCCACGGCCGAGGCCGCCGAGCGCCGCCGCCGCCAGCGCTTCCCCAACGCCCACGCCGACCCCCAGTCCCACGTCGACGCCCACCGCCCCGGCGGGGCCGGCGGCCGTGACCGTCACCGCCGGCGGCGACGTGATCGGCGGCTTCGGCGTCAGCAGCGTCGTCGGCAGTATGGGCAGCGGCCTCTTCCGCAGCATCGCGCCCTACTTCGAGTCCAGCGACTTCGGCTTCGTCAACCTCGAGTCGCCGCTCACCTACGGCGGCGACCCGCAGGGCTGGAAGGACGTCGTCATCAAGGGCAACCCGGCGCTGGCTCCGGCCATGGCCAAGAGCGGCATCAACGTGGTGACCATGGCCAACAACCACGCCGGCGACATGGGCGACAGCGGCCTTCTGGACAGCTTCAAGTACTGCAGGAAGGCCGGCATCACCGTGGTCGGCGCCGGCAAGAACCTGAAGGCGGCGCAGGCCGGCGCCGTACTCAAGACCAAGGACGGCGCGAGGACCGCGTTCCTCGGCTTCAGCGACGTGCTCCCGGCCGGCTACCCCGCCACGTCGGGTAGCCCCGGCACGTCCCCCGGCCGCTCCGACATCAGCGCGGTCAAGACCAACATCCGCGCCGCCGCCAAGAAGGCCGACTACGTGTTCGTGGGCTGGCACTGGAACCTCGAGTACAAGCGGACCCCCAGCTCTCTGGAGTCCAGCGAGGGCAAGGCGGCCATCGACGCCGGCGCGGACATCGTCTTCGCGCATCACCCGCACCTGCTCGACGGCGTGCAGGCCTACCACGGCGGGCTCATCTGCTACAGCCTCGGCAACCTCGTGTTCAGCGGCTTCGCCGGCGAGACCGCCCAGACGGTGCTCGTGAAGGCCAAGGTCACGCCCCACGCCATCGACGCCAAGCTCATCCCCGTGCGGATCAGCGGCTCAGGCGTGCCGACCGTCGCCACCGGCTCCACCGGGCTCAGCATCCTGCAGCGCGTGAAGAGCCTCTCCGCCGCGCTCGGCACAACGGTCAAGATCTCCAGCGGCCGCGGCTACGTGCACGTGAAGCGCTGATGCGACCCGTCCTCTTCCAGATCGGCGACTTCCGGCTCTACAGCTTCGGCCTCATGGCGGCTCTGGCGCTCATCGTGCCGGGCCTCACGATCGTGCGACCGCTCGTCAAGCGCCGCGGCGTGAGCGCCGACTTCGCCTACGAGCTCATCGTGGCCGCCGGCGTCGGCGGCTTCGTCGGGGCGCGCATCTACTACCTCATCGAGAACTGGGCGGCGGTCAAGGCCGACTTCTGGAGCGTCGCCTTCGGCGGCATCGGCTTCACCTGGTACG
The DNA here is from genome assembly GCA_963700035.1 of uncultured Thermoleophilia bacterium. Classification (GTDB taxonomy): domain Bacteria; phylum Actinomycetota; class Thermoleophilia; order UBA2241; family UBA2241; genus CAIXSE01. The sequence goes on from CAVOWE010000003.1 coordinate 32,015, forward strand.
GCGGCCTCATCGGCGGCTTCCTCGGCGTCGTGCTCTGGACGCTCGTGCGCCGTATCCCGCTGGACGTGATCGCCAACGCCACGGCGCCCGCCGTCGCGCTGGGCTACGCCATCGGGCGCATCGGCTGCCAGCTCGCCGGCGACGGCGACTACGGCAGACCGTCCGGCCTCCCGTGGGCCATGGGCTACCCCAAGGGCACCGTGCCCACGCCGCCCGGCGTCAAGGTCCACCCCACGCCGATCTACGAGATCATCATCATGGCCTTCGTCGTCTGGATCCTCTGGCGCCTGGCCACGCGCTACGACAAGTCCGGCTGGTGGACCTTCGGCTGGTTCTTGATCCTCTCGGCCGTGGAGCGCTTCGTCGTGGAGTTCGTGCGCCGCAATCCGGTCTGGCTCGCCGGCCTCACGCAGCCGCAGTGGGTGGCCATCGTGAGCGTGCTCATCGGCGTCGTGCTGGTGCTGGTGTTCGGCAAGAAGCCGGCCGTGCGCGTCTCGGCCGGACGGCAGAGCGCCCGGCACTGAAGCGTCGCTCGACGGCGCAGGACGCAGACAGCGTCCTCTATTCCCGTGCAATCGTGCTATTGAGAAGCAGAGTTGCAGGGTCCATGCGGCGCTCCACAGGCCCACGGCCCTCGTCTACAGATACGACTGCAGCGTCCCCCGCCGGCGGATGTCGACGCTGGCGCAGTGAAAGCCGCCGCCGATGGTCTCGAAGTCGTAGAACGGGCACTCGATGGGCGTGAAGCCCCACTTCTTGAAGGCGGCGATCAGGCGCTCCTCGCCCCTCGAGACGATCACGCGCTCCTCGTCGAGCATCACCACGTTCATACTGATCCAGCGTGAGCAGTTGTACATCGGGTGCGTGAGCGGCATGTCGGGCTCGGGGCACACGAGGATGTCCCAGCCGGCCTTCTCGAACAGGTCCGGGACCTTGGCACAGCGCGTGGGGTGCACGAGCAGCTTGCCCGGGGCCAGCGGCGAGAAGGTGGCGTCGATGTGCATAGGGTGCGTGTCGTAGACCTCCACCTCGTGGACACGGAAGTCCGGGGCGAGGTGGCGCCGCAGCCACTCGATGCCGAAGCTGTTGCAGCAGCTCGACCGGGCGATGAAGAGGTCGCGGCCGCACTTGATGGCGTCGGCCGCATCGAATAGGGGCTCGTAGTCGGTGAGGATGGTGCGCTGATCCTCGCCCTCCTCCATAGCCACGAAACCCGGCTCGTAACTGGCCTCCGAGAGCTCGGGGCGCGGAGCGGAGATCCAGCGCGCCCCGCCGCGGAAGTACTCCTTGCAGAGGCTCTTGTAGGCGTGATGCTCGAAGTGGCGGCTGCGCCAGCCCATGGGCGCCTCGATGATCTGGTCGCCGATCACCAGCAGCACGTCGCGCGGCATGAGCGCGTAGCACGAGCTGGGCAGGGACCAGCCGGGCGCGGCGATGGGCTGGTCCCAGGCGAAGCGCTCGGGCCGGCGCACGGTGACGCCCTCGGCCTCGAGGATGTGCACGAAGGCCTCGACGTCGCGCTCGGCCTTCTGGAGCATCTCGGCCGGCCAGCGCCTGCCGCCTTCGCTTCTGAAGAAGTCCCACTGCGACTTGTCGTGGACCACGGCCGGCGTGATCGTCTCCCACGGCGGGATCAGCGCGTCCTCGACCACGCCGACGATGATCTCCTCCAGCGGGTCCCACTCGTTGAAGGTGTTGACGGGGCTGTCGCCTCCGGCCTGACGGTCGGCAGACGGAGACTCGCTTGGGCGCACCGGACACGCTCCTTTCCGCTCGCACGGAGGCTCGGGGGACGCCTCAGGACATCAGGGACGACGGTGAGCGCAGTCTACCCGACGAGAGAGGCGCCGGCAGCGCGTGAGTTGCGCCGTCAGGCCCGAGGTTCCAGTTCGAAGCGGTACCCCATGCGTGCCGCGGTCACGAAGTAGCGCGGTTCGCCGGGCTTCGGCTCGAGCTTGTGCCGTATCTGCCCCATGTAGACGCGCAGGTAGTGGGTCTCGCTCTCGTACTTGGGACCCCACACCTCCTGCAGCAGCTGGCGCTGGGTGACGAGCCGCCCCGCATTGCGCACCAGGATCTCCACGATGTGCCACTCGGTCGCCGTGAGCCGCACCTCTGCGCCTGCTCGCGTCACGCGCTTCGCTGCCAGATCGATCGTGAAATCGGCCGTCTCCACGACCACGGGCTCGTCGGCCGGGGTCACGCGACGCACGGCGGCGCGCAGCCGGGCGAGCAGCTCGTCCATCCCGAAGGGCTTGGAGACGTAGTCGTCGGCGCCGGCATCCAGCGCCTCTACCTTGTCGGTCTCCCGGTCGCGCACGGAGAGCACGATGATAGGCACCGAGCTCCAGCCACGCAGGCCCTCGATTACCTCGATGCCGTCGATCCCGGGAAGGCCCAGGTCGAGCACGACGACGTCGGGGTGCGCCCGAGCGGCGAGTCGCAGCGCTTCTTCACCGCTGCGCGCCAGATCCACCTCGTAACCGCGCGCGCGCAGATTGATGCTCAGCGCGCGCAGGATCTGCGGCTCGTCGTCGACGACCAGCACCCGCGTCATGTCTTCGCCCTCAGCCGCACCACGATCGTCAGGCCTCCTCCCGGCGTGTCGTCCACTTCGATCGTACCGCCTACGGCCTCGACAAACCCTTTGGCGATGGCCAGGCCGAGCCCTACGCCCTCCCGCCGCCTGGAGTCGCCCAGCCTCCGGAACGGCAGGAAGATGCGGTCGCGCTCCTCCGGCGGCACACCCGGACCGCGGTCGACGACGCGCACGTCGACTTGCGCGCCGACCGGACCGGCGATCACGCGGACTTCGCTGCCGCCGTCGAAGGCGACGGCATTGGCGATGACGTTGGCGAACGCCCGCTCGAGCAGCGCCTCGTCCCCCAGCACCGGCGGCAACGACTCGGGCAGCTCCAGGACGACCTGGGATGCCCCGGCGCCAAGACTGCCGATGGCCTCGGCGAGCATCTCTTCCAGCGGAATGATCTCCTCGCGGACCTCGAGAGCGCCCGCCTGCAGCCGGCTCATGTCCAGGAGGCTCCCCACGAGCCGGTTCAGGCGATCCGTCTCTTCGTCGATGGTCGTCAGCAGCTCGTGCTCGGCCTCCTCCGTCCACTCGATGTCGTCCTGGAGCAGGCTGGTGGCGGAGGCCTTGATCGCCGCCAGCGGTGTACGCAGGTCGTGGGACACACTGGAGAGGAGGATCGTCCGTATCTCATCGACGGCGGCGAGCTCTTCCGCAGTGGCGGCTTCTGCCTCCAGCTCGCCGTGCCTCACCGAGGCCGCCAACTCCCTCGCAAACGCCTCCAGCATGCGGGCATCCTCGCTCGTGCGAGGAGTCTGCGGCGACGCCACGAGGATGTGCTGCGCGTCGACCTCCACCGAGAGCCCCGCATCCGCGGGCGAGTTCGGCGCGTCGCCGCTGGCAGCCTCGACCTGCCATTCGCCGTCGAGTAGGTGGAGCAACGCCGTGCCGTCGAAGCCGAAGGCGCGGCGCAGACCGTCGAGGATCGTGACGGTGCTGGAGGTCCCCGCGAGCCGCATCAGCGTCTCCGCCTTGGCGCGGGCCCGCGTCGCCTGTGCTGCACGTCGGGTGGCGAGCGCAACGAAGCTGCTCATCGCCACAGCCACGACCAGGAACACGAACAGGGCCAGCAGGTTCTCAGGCTCGCCGACGGTGAAGGTGTGGAGCGGCGGCGTCAAGAACCAGTTGACAAGCAGAAAGCCCCCCACGGCGACGAGCAGCGCGGGCCACAGGCCGCCGACCGCCGACACGCCGACGACGAGCAGAAGGAACAGCAACAGGGAGCTCGACGGCGACACCTGGTCGCGAGCCTGGGTGAGCGCCCAGGTGAGGAGCGGCGCCCCGATCGCCCCAACAGCGAAGCCCAGCGCCACGCGCCGACGCGGCAGGGCGCGCGGCCGACGCAGCTTCGGCTCGGGAGCGGCATCCGCCTCGGCGCCGGCCTCCCGGCCGATGACGTGCACGTCGAGGCCGACGCCGGACAGCCTGATGACCGTGCTGACGACCGAGCCGTAGACGAACTCGCTCCAGCCCGAGCGCTCTTTGGCGCCGAGGACGATCTGCGTGGCGTTCAGTGCCCGAGCCGTCTCCACCAGGGCCTCGCCGACATCGGTGCCGGCGACCTCCCGGTAGCTCCCACCCAGCCGTTCCACCAGCCGGCCCTGTTGCTCGAGGAGACCGGCCGACGGCGTCGCCAGGCCGGTCTGAGGGCGCACGTGCACGGCGATCAGGTCGGCGTTGAGGCGTTGGGCCATGCGCGCCGCACGGCGCACGAGCCGGTCGCCGTCGGGCGACCCGGTAAGGGCGACGAGCACCCGCTCGCGCGTCTCCCAGGTCTCCGAGATGCCATGGCGCGCACGGTACTCCGCCAGACCCTCCTCGACCCGGTCGGCGATCCAGAGGAGCGCCAGCTCGCGCAGCGCTGCCAGATTGCCGGCGCGGAAGTAGTTGCCGAGCGCGGCGTCGATGCGCTCTGCCGGGTAGATGTCGCCGCGCGCCAGCCTCGCCCGGATCGTCTCGACGGCGAGGTCGACGAGCTGCAGCTGGTCGGCGCGGCGAACGACCTCGTCGGGGATGGTCTCGCGCTGGGCCACCCCGGTGATCTGCTCCACGACGTCGTTCAGCGACTCGAGGTGCTGGATGTTGAGGTTGGAGATGACGTCGATCCCTGCATCGAGCAGTTCCTCGACGTCTTGCCAGCGCTTCTGGTTGTGGCAGCCCGGCACGTTCGTGTGCGCGAGCTCGTCGACGAGCGCCAGCTGGGGCCGGCGCGCCAGGAGCGCGTCGAGGTCCATCTCCTCGAAAACGGCATCCCGGTATACGCGACTCGCCCGGGCAACGACCTCGAGTTCGCCGATCTGGTCCGTCGTTCGTCGCCGTCCGTGCGACTCGACGAAACCTACGACGACGTCCTCGCCGCGCCCCCGGCGGCGGCGACCCTCATTGAGCATCGCGTACGTCTTGCCGACCCCCGGCGCGGCGCCGAGGTAGATGCGCAGCGTGCCGCGGCTCATGCCGCCCTCCGCTAGAGGCGCTCGTCGAGCGCCAGGTTGAGCTCGAGTACGTTCACGCCGGGGTCGCCGAGAATGCCGAGAGAGCGTCCGTCGGTCGCCTCCGCGACCAATCGTAGCACGCGGACCACCGGTACACCGCGTGCCTCGGCGACGCGAGGCGCCTGCAGGCGGGCGTCGGCCGGCGAGATGTGCGGATCGAGACCCGACCCCGAACCGGTGATCGCGTCGACGGGGACCCGCTCGCCGGTGGTCAGGCCGTTCCGCCGCCGGTACTCGACCTTGCGCTGCGCCACGGCATCGAGCAGAGCAGGGTTGCTCGGTCCCAGGTTGGACGCCGCGCTCGCCATGGCGTCGTAGCCGTCGCCGGCTGCGGAAGGCCGCGGGTGGAAGTAGGTCGGCCCCTCGAACGACTGACCGATGAGCGAGGAGCCGACAACGGCGCCGTCGCGCACGACGAGCGAGCCGTCGGCCTTGGTTCCGAAGGCGACCTGGGCGATGCCCGTGACCACCACGCGGGTAGACGAGCCCCACGAGGACCGAGAAGAAGACGAACACCGCAATGGCCGTGGGCAGCTGGCGCCGCATCACAGCACCCCGAGGCCGGAGAGGATGAGGTCGATGAGCTTGATGCCCACAAACGGCGCGACAACGCCACCGAGCCCGTAGATGAGCAGGTTGCGCTTGAGGGCGCTCGCCGCCGCCACAGCCCGAAAGCGCACGCCCCGGAGGGCCAGCGGGATCAGGGCGACGATGACAAGCGCATTGAAGACGACGGCGCTCAGGATCGCCGACTCCGGAGTGGCCAGATCCATGACGTTGAGCGTGTCGAGCACCGGGAACGCGCCGGCGAACATGGCAGGGATGATGGCGAAGTACTTGGCCACGTCGTTGGAGATCGAGAACGTCGTGAGTGAGCCGCGCGTGATGAGCAACTGCTTGCCGATCTCCACGATCTCGATGAGCTTGGTGGGGTTGGAGTCGAGGTCGACCATGTTGCCTGCCTCGCGCGCGGCCTGGGTGCCGCTGTTCATCGCCACGCCGACGTCGGCCTGGGCGAGGGCCGGCGCGTCGTTGGTGCCGTCGCCGGTCATGGCGACGAGCGCGCCGCCGGCCTGCTCCCTGCGGATGAGCGCCATCTTGTCCTCGGGCGTCGCCTCGGCGAGGAAGTCGTCGACGCCCGCCTCCTCGGCGATGGCGCGCGCAGTGCGCGGGTTGTCGCCGGTGATCATGATCGTGCGGATGCCCATGCGACGAAGCTCGTCAAAGCGCTCGCGTATGCCTTGTTTCACCACATCCTTGAGGCGGATGACGCCGAGAGCGACGCCGTTCTCGGCGACGACCAGGGGTGTACCGCCGCCGCCGGCGACGCCGTCTACCAGCTCGTCCAGCTCGAGGGACGGCGAGCCGCCGGCGTCGACGATGAGCCGGCGCACGGCCTCGGCGGCGCCCTTGCGGATCGAGCGGCCGTCGATGTCCACACCGCTGATGCGCGTCTGCGCGGTGAAGGGGATGAGCCTGGCGCCCGAGAGCTCGCGCTCGCGCAGGTTGAAGCGCTCCTTGGCGAGGACCACGATGGAGCGCCCCTCCGGCGTCTCGTCGGCCAGGCTGGAGAGCTGCGCCGCATCAGCGAGCTCGCGTTCTGTGACGCCGGGCAGCGGCAGGAAATCGGCGGCCTGACGGTTCCCGAGGGTTATGGTCCCCGTCTTGTCGAGCAACAGGGTGGAGCAGTCGCCGGCCGCCTCGACCGCGCGTCCGGATCTCGCGAGCACGTTGTGCTGGACGAGACGGTCCATGCCGGCGATGCCGATCGCGGAGAGAAGGGCGCCGATAGTGGTGGGAATCAGGCACACGAGCAGAGCCGCGAGCACGACCACATTCTGCCGGGCGCCGGAGTACACGGCGAACGGCTGGAGGGTGGCGACGGCGACGAGGAAGACGATCGTCAGGCCGGCCAGCAGGATGTCCAGCGCGATCTCGTTGGGGGTCTTCTGGCGGGACGACCCCTCGACGAGCGCGATCATGCGGTCGAGGAAGCTCGCCCCGGGCTCCTGAGTCACGCGCACGACGATCTGGTCGGAGAGGACGCGAGTGCCGCCGGTGACCGCGGAGCGGTCGCCGCCCGACTCGCGGATCACGGGCGCCGACTCGCCGGTGATCGCCGACTCGTCCACGCTGGCGATGCCCTCGATCACCTCGCCATCGGCCGGGATCGGCTCGCCAGCCGAGACCACGACGACGTCGTCGAGCGCCAGCCCGCTCGACGGCACGTCCTCGAGGGCGCCGCGCTCGCCGCGCCGATGCGCGATCGTCTCCGAGCGGGTGCGGCGCAGCGTCTCGGCCTGGGCCTTGCCCCGGCCCTCGGCCATCGCCTCGGCGAAGTTCGCGAACAGGACGGTGAACCAGAGCCAAGCGGCGATGGACCAAGCGAACACCGTCGGCTCCAGGATCGCGAGCGTCGTCACGAGCACGCTGGTCACCTCGACCACGAACATGACCGGGTTGCGGGCCATGCGACGTGGGTCGAGCTTGAGCGCGGCGTCCCATGCCGCCCGGCGCATCAGCGTGCGATCGAACATCGCGGAGGACGTCCGGGTCATAGCGCCAGCTGCTCCACGATCGGCCCGAGCGCCAGTACGGGGAAGTAGGTCAGCCCGACCACGATCACGACTACGGCGAGCAGCATGATCACGAAGAGTGGGCTGTGAGTGGGCAAGGTCCCGGCGCTCGGGGGCACCGCCTGCTTACGCGCCAGCGAGCCGGCGATGGCCAGCACCGGGACGATGAGGAAGAACCTGCCGGCGAGCATCGCGAGCGCGCCGGTCGTGTTGTACCAGTCCGTGTTGCCGGAGAGCCCCGCGAAGGCCGACCCGTTGTTGTTGGCCTGAGAGGCGAAGGCGTAGACGACCTCGCTCAACCCGTGAGGCCCGGGGTTGAGGATCGACTCCCTCGCAGGTCCCAGCAGCACCGAGACACCGCTCAAGACGAGCACCAGGATAGGCACCGCGAGCAGGTAGAGCACCACCAGCTTCATCTCTGCCGCCTGGACCTTCTTGCCGAGATACTCCGGCGTACGCCCGACCATCAGGCCGGAGATGAACACGGCCAGCAGCACGAAAACGAGCATTCCGTAGAGCCCGGCCCCCACGCCCCCCGGCGAGACTTCACCGAGCATCATATTGACGAGCGGGACGGCTCCGCCGCCGGGCGTGAAGCTGTCGTGCGACGAGATCACCGCGCCGGTCGAGGTGCCGGTCGTCGAGGCCGCGAAGAGCGCCGACGTCGCGGCCCCGAAACGCACCTCCTTGCCCTCCATATTGACGGCGTTGGCTTCGACGCGCGGGTTGCCCCGCACCTCGAAGTACGTCGCTGTGGCGACCGACCCCGCCCAGAGGACCAGCATCGCGGCGAAGATCGCCCAGCCCTGGCGCTGATCACCGATGAGGCGTCCAAAGGCGTAGGTGAGTGCGAATGGGATGAGGAGTAGGGCCAGGATCTCGAGGACGTTCGTGAGGCCGGTCGGGTTCTCGAACGGATGCGCGGAGTTCGCGTTCACGACGCCGCCGCCGTTCGTCCCAAGTTCCTTGATCGACTCCTGGCTTGCGATGGGCCCGCGGTAGATCGTCTGCGTCGCGCCCTCGAGGGTAGTCGCGACCGCCGGGCCTTGGAGCGTCTGCACGACGCCCAGGCCTGCGAGCACGACGGCGAGCAGGAGTGCCAGCGGCAGGAGGACGCGGGTCACACCTCGCACCAGGTCGACCCAGAAGTTGCCGATGGTCTCCGCGCGCTGGCGCGTGAAGCCGCGGACCAGGGCGACGGCGACCGCCATGCCCACGGCGGCCGAGGCGAAGTTCTGCACGGTGAGCCCCGCCATCTGCACGAGGTGGCTCATCGTCGACTCGCCGCCGTAGTTCTGCCAGTTGGTGTTGGTGACGAAGCTGACGGCGGTGTTGAACGCGAGGAACGGTGGCACCGACTCGACCGACGTCGGGTTGAGCGGCAGCCAGCCCTGCAGGCGCTGCAGGGCGTACAGGCCGAGAACAGAGACCAAGCTGAAGGCGATGACGGAGCGCGCGTAGACCGTCCACGGCTGCTCGCGCTCCGGATCGATTCGGGCGGCGCGGTAGACGAGGCGCTCGAGCGGCCGGAAGACGCGGTCACCGGGCGCCGTCCCGCCGCCGTAGACCCTGGCGAGGTAAGGCCCGAGCAGCCGCGTCCCGAGCAGCAGCAGCCCGACGAGGGCCGCGATCTGGAGCCATGCGGAAGTGGTCATCGCGAGTCCCGAGCCGGTCCGCTCACTGCAGGTCCTCGGGCGCGATCAGCGCCCAGGCCAGGTAGGCGAGCAGCGCCGCGATGATGACGAAGAAGACGACGTCGGCGGCGGTCATCGCACGTCCTTCCGGTGTTCGTCGGCTCCGCGGTCGAGAATCCGGGCGCAGCCGCGGACGAAGAGGTCGGCGACGAGGAAGAAGCCGATGATCAGCGCGATGAGGAGTACGTCGAGCATGCTGGCAGCGTACCCCCGCGGGGAGTGTATGGTGGCGGTCCTTACGAAACCTGTACGCGGGGCACGGGGATGTCTACGCGCGCTTGACGGCGAGCGGTCCGGAGGCCCGCCGCGGCGACAAAACGACCGGGACGCCGCCCGGCTGGGGATGACGGCCGATATGGCCGGCGGGCGAAGCTCAGCCGGCCGGGACGATCAGCAGCGGGCAGGGCGCCGTGTCGAGCAGCGCCTTCACGACGGCGCCGTGACCCTCGGCGAAGCTGCCGCTCCACGAGAGCACGATGAGCTCGGCGGCGACTGCCTGAGCTTCCTTGACGATGGTCGCGGCGGGTTCGCCGACGCGCATGCACACGCGGTGGCGGCCGCCTTCGGGGCACTGCGAGAAGCGCATGCAGAACTCGTCCTGCCAGGCGGACCATTCGTAGTGCTCCTGATCGACGATGCGCGGCGCCGGGAAGCTGCCACGCTCGTCCGGCGTGGACCTGGTGACCACGTGCAGCATGACGATCTCGCGGCCGCGGGCGCACAGGGCGGCATCGGCGTGAAGCATGGCGGACGACGCCGACGGGCTGCCTTCAAGTGGGACGACGAGGCGCCGCAGGGTGGTGAGCGGGCGCATGCCCGGCCTCACCAGCAGCAGCGGCGCCGTGGGGCGTTCGAGGAGCGCCCGGGTGACGTGACCAAGGCCAGGTGCGGCCGTGGTCCGCAGGCCGAGTGCGATGGCGTCGACGTCGGCCTTTCCGATGAGTCCCGCGATCTCGTCGGCGGCCTCGCCGACGAGGTCCACGATCTCCAGGTCCTCCGCATCGGCGCTCGCCAGCTCCGGGCCGCCGGCCTTACGCACGTGCACCGCGCGTGCCTCCCAGCCGGCGGCCTTCGCCAAGCTGGAGGCGCTGGCAACGAGCTCGCGGTCGGCTGCCGTGTCGGCGACGGCGATAAGGATCGTCATCGCATGACCTCCTGCCAGGGTTGACCGTCGGCGCGCCGCAGGCGGTGCTTGCCGGGACGGAGCTCGCGCTCCACCCCGTCGAGGATCACCCTCAGCGCGGCACGCTCTACAGTTATACCCACCTCGTCGCCGGCCTTGCGGCGCCGCAGCTCGAACTGCGCCCGGGCGCCGCGGAAGCACAGCGGCACCGACACCTTCTTCCAGGCAGGCGGCAGGTGGGGGTCGATGAGCAGCGCCTCGTCGCGGCGCTGCAGGCCGGCGAACCCCATCACGGCGGCCTGCCAGAGGCCGCCCATGGTGGCCATGTGCAGGCCGCGGGCCGCGTTGCCCATGTTGTCGGCCAGGTCGATGGCGGCCGCCATCTTGAAGTCCTCGACGGCCGTCGACACGTCGCCCAGGCGCGCCGCCACGGCGGCGTGGATGCCGGGGCTCAGCGAGCTGCCGTGGCTGGTGATGGGCTCGTAGTAGTCGTAGTTGGCGCGCGCCACGTCGTCGCCGTACTCGTCCGAGAGGATGTGGCAGAGCATCACCACGTCGGCCTGCTTCACCACCTTGGCGTTCAGCGTGACCTCGCGGCCCAGGATCAGGTCCGCCGGCATCGGCCGCGGGCGCAGCTTCTCGATGGGCACATCGGTCATCTGGTAGAAGCCGGCGAACTGCTCGAACAGCTTCGTCGAAGGGTCGAAGCCGTCCTCGAGGTTCCTCATCACATCCAGCCACTGCTCGATCTCGGCGCCGTCGAGCTCGAGCCGGTGGCGCAGCTCCTCGGCGTAGCCGGTGTCGACGTGGTCGAGCCAGCCCAGACCCTCCACGGCCTTGCCGATGTTCCAGCGCGCCAGCACGTTGGTGTAGGCGTTGTCGTCCACGCCCTCGTGGTATTCATCGGGGCCGACGACGAGGCGGATGTGGTAGCGGCCGTCGTCCCCGAGCGACGCCCGCGAGGCCCAGAAGCGCGCCGTCTCGAGCATGATCTCCACGCCCATCGACGCCATGAAGGCGTCGTCCGCGGTCGCCTTCCAGTACTCCCACACGCCCCAGGCGACGTCGGCCGAGATGTGATGCTCCATGAGGCCGCTGAGGATGGGGACCATCTCGCCGTCGAGACCGACACCGTAAGGCGGCGTCGTCTCGACGCCCTTGTCGGCCGACTCCCACGGATACAGGGCGCCGCGGTGCCCCATGTGACGCGCCTTCTCGCGGGCCCCGTCGAGGTTGCGATAGCGGTAGGCCAGCAGCGTGCGCGCCGTCTCCGGGTGCGAGTAGATGAAGAACGGGAGCACGAAGATCTCCGTGTCCCAGAACACGTGCAGGAAGTAGGACATGCCGCCGAGGCCGCGGGCGCCCACCGACACCGTGTCTTTGGTCGGGTGGGCGGTGCTGATCATGTGGTAGATGCTGAAGCGCAGGGCCTCCTGGTCGACGGCGTCGCCGTCGACGACCAGGTCGGCGTCGCGCCAGCGCGCGTCCCACGCCGCGCGATGACGGCGGAGGAGCTCGTCGAAGCCGAGCTCCTCCGCCCGCGCCAACGCGCGGCGCGCCGAGTCCGAGGATGGCACCCTTGTACGCGCCGAGACGATCGCCGCCAGCCGGTCGACGGTCGCCGGGTCGCCCGGCTCCAGGCGCCCGCCGATCACGTCGCGGGCCTGCTCCATGTGGCGCACGACGGGAGAGCCGGGCGCCGGGCGCGTGGTGACCGCGAGCACGTGGCCACCGCCGTTGCGCCCCTTCGTGCGGGCGATGAAGCCGGGCTCGTCGAGCTTCTCGAACTCGGTCTCTCTGGTCGGCCCGCCGGCGTGGGTCACACCCACCGAGCCGGCCCACACGATGCGCCCGGGACTATCCTCGGGCGTCGCCTCGGCGCGGACCGCGAGGATCTGGCGGTCGGCCAAGGATGCGAACCGCGCGGTACGCACGCGCAGCGTGTGGCCGGTGCGCAGCCGCTGGCGCCAGTACCGGTAGACCACGCCATGACGCATGTCGAGCACGCGTTCGTGCTCGAGCAGCTCGCCGTTCGAGAGATTGACGACGCTGCCCCAGGCCTGCAGGCGGAGGCCGGTCCAGTCCGGCGCCGGGACGGGCTGCCGAAAGCGCGGTTCGTCGGTGCCGTCGCCGAAGACGCCGGCCACGAACGTGGCCGGCGTGGACACTGCGGAGCCCTCCTCGAGCGCCCCGCGCGTACCGCTCTCGCCGTTGGCCACCGTCAGCCAGGTCTCGACCTCGCGCTCGCGGAACGGGTCGAATCCCTTGACCTCGAAGCGCCAGGCCGGATCGCGGATCGGCTCGGGGAAGCTCTGCTGCGCGACCTCCTCGCGGTCGGCCAGCTGGTCGTGGAGGACGCGCAGGAACTCGTCGGGGCCGCCGCCGACGTGCAGCACGCGCGGCGGCACCCCCGCAGGCTCCACCCCGACGCTGACGAACGTCGAACGCCGCAGCTCGGGGATGAGCGAGTGGTAGTCGCTGCCTTCGCTGGCGCCGACGGGTCCGAACTCGTCGCCGAGGACGAGCAGGTCCCGCGGACGGCGGCCGCGATCGTGGATCAGCTCCTTGAGCACGTGCCGCATGCTGTCGCTCTTGTCGGTCAGGCCGATCTCGATGTGCCTGATGTCGCCGGCGATGACGGGATGGGCGAGGCCCGCCTCGCGCGCGAGAGCGCGCGCCAGCTCGATGACCTCGCCGACCCCGCTGATGCCGGCGCGCGCGAGGCGCGCGTCGACCCGCGCCTGGAGCTCGCCGGTCCGCACCCTGGGGGGGTCCGGCCAGTCGGGGACGAGATCGACCGTGCGCCGGTTCAGGCGGTTCTCGATGACGCCGATGTCGAGGCCGGCGGCCACGAGCCTGTCGCGCAGCGCCTCGGCGGCCGCGGTGAGCTGCGCCTCCTCCACCTCCGTGGCGCGGCGGCGCTCCAGCAGCCGCGGCCCGCCGGGGCCCACCACGTAGACCTCGGAGCCGGAGGAGAGAAACAGGAAGAGGCGGCCCTCCACGTCGGGGCGTGCGTGCAGCTGCCCGTCGATGGTGGCGGCGTCGGCGCCGCTCACGATGGCGATGTCGACGCCCAGGGCGCAGAGGCGTTCCACGCGGCTGCGCACGGCCATAGGCATCCGCGTCGCGGTCGGCCACAACAGTCCCGTTCCAGCTGAAGCAGAGGACCGCGAACTCGCGGTCCAGCGCCTTGCTCGTGTCGTCGCGAAGTTGCATGTCGCTCCAATCCTGCCCCATCGGCCGACTTCATGCACGACGTCGCGATACACTGACCGGGCCGGCCGCGGCCGGCGCCATGGTACAGACCCGGCCCAAGGGGAGCCCATGACCCAGTTCGACGTCACCTACGTGCGCAGCCAGTTCCCGGCCCTCAAGCGGGCGATCGAGGGACGTCCGGCCGCCTATCTCGACGGACCCGGCGGCACGCAGACGCCGCAGCGCGTTCTCGATGCGGTCAACGACTACCTCGCCGGCCACAACGCCAACTACGGCGGCCACTTCGCCACCAGCGAAGAGACCGACGCGATCATCGCCGAGGCGCATCGCGCCGGCGGCGACCTCCTCGGCTGTGATCCGGAGGAGGTCAGCTTCGGCGCCAACATGACCACGCTCACGTACTTCCTCGCGGAGGCGCTCGGGCGCCGCCTGCAGCCCGGCGATGAGGTCGTGATCACGGCGCTCGACCACGAGGCCAACCGCAGTCCCTGGCTGCAGCTCGCGGAGCGTGGCGTCGTCGTCCGCGAGGTCCCCGTGGACCTCGCGAGCTGCACACTCGACTGGACGGCGTTCGAGGAACTCGTCCGGCCCGGCCGTACCAAGGTCGTTGCGCTCGGCTACGCGTCGAACGCCGTGGGCACAGTCAACGACGTCGTGCGCGCCGCCGCGCTGGCCCGCCACGCCGGCGCGTGGAGCGTCGTGGACGCCGTGCACTACGCCCTGCACGGCCCCATCGACGTGCGCGCCGTGGGCTGCGACTTCCTGCTCTGCTCGGCGTACAAGTTCTTCGGCCCTCACGTCGGCCTCATGTACGCGCGCCGCGACGCCACGGCGCAGGTCGAGCCGCTGCACCTGGCCACCCAGTACTCCGAGCCCCCGTACATCTGGGAGACCGGGACGCTGAACTTCGAGGGCCTGGCGGGGACGATCGCCGCCATCGACTTCATCGCCGACCTGGGCGCGCGGCACATGGCGCTGGTGGAGGACCGCCTTCCTGCCGGCCTGAAAGGCCGGCGCCGGGCGGTCGTGGCCGGCATGCTGGCCGGCGAGGCCTACGAGCAGCCCCTGGCCAAGTGGCTGCGCGAGCAGCTCGCCGGTATCCCCGGGGTGACGCTCTACGGGCCGCCGGAGGGCAGCCCGCGCACGTCGACCGTCTCGTTCACGCTCGACGGGTTACCGGCCGGCGAGGCCGCGAGGACGCTCGGCAAGCGCGGCCTGTTCGTCTGGGACGGCGACTTCTACGCGGCGCGACTCGTCGAGCTGCTGGACCTGGCCGGGCGCGGCGGTCTGATCCGCGTGGGTCTCGCCCCGTACACGACGCAGGGCGAGCTGGAGCGGCTCGTGACGGCCGTCGGCGCCCTGTCGAGATCCGTGCGATGAGGGACGTCCGCCTCTGCCTGCTCGGCTTCGGAAGCGTGCCGCGCGCCTTCTGCGCGCTCCTGGCGCAGCAGGAGCGCGTGCTGGCCGCGCGTCACGGGCTGCGCGTGCTGGTGAGCGCCGCCGGGACCCGTCACGGCAGTCTGGTGGCGCCGGAGGGCCTGACCCCGGCGGCCGTGCTCGCGGCCGTCGGCGAGCGGCCGGCCCCGCCGCAGGCGGCGCGGCCGGCCGACGACCTCCTGGCGGCCTCCCAGGCCGACGTCCTCGTCGAGCTCACGGTCATGGAAGAGGACTTCGCCCCCGTCGCCACCGGCCACATCGAGACCGCGTTCGGCCTGGGGATGGACGTCGTCACGGCCAACAAGGGGCCCATCGCCTGGAACTGGCGGCGCGTGTCGGCGGCAGCCGCTTCGGCGGGCCGTCGCATCCGCTTCGAGAGCACCGTGATGGACGGCCTGCCCGTCTTCAGCCTGCTCGAGCTCGCCCTGCCGGATTGCCGCCTGCTCGGCTTCGAGGCCGTCTTCAACGCCACCACCAACTACATCGTCGACGCGATGGGCGCCGGCCGTTCCTTCGATGAGGCGCTGGCGCACGTGCAGGCCGAGGGCTACGCCGAGGCCGACCCGGCGCACGACATCGACGGCTGGGATGCGGCCTGCAAGGCCGCCGCACTGGCCAACGTCGCGATGGATGCCGGCATCACCCCGGCCGACATCGACAGGCAGAGCCTTCGCGACGTGCCGCTCAAGCGTATCGCTCAGGCGCGTTCCAACGGTAACCGGCTGCGCCTTGTGACGACCGTGTGGCGCGAGGAGTCCGGCCGCGTGCGCGGCCGCGTGCGCGCCACCGAGCTCGACATCGACCATCCCCTGGCGCCCGTGGGCGGCGAATCGCTGGGCGCGATCCTCCACACCGACCTCATGGCCGACGTCTTCGTCTGCGAGATCGCCGCCCTCGTTCCGCAGACGGCCTACGGCGTGTACGCCGACCTGCTGCACCTGTGCCAAGACCGCTGACAGGCGAAGGCGAGACGCCGGCCGGCGAGAGCCGCAGCCCAAGCGCATCGGCCGGCCCGCCCCCCCTGGCACCGCCGCTCGGCTCAGGCGCCGGGACCAGGCCGCACGTATCGGAGGCGCGCGCGCTGCTCCTCACGGCGCTCGTGCTGCTCGCCGGCGTCGCTCTCGGCGCCGCCGGCTTCTTCGTGGAGCGCGGCATGTCCACGTGGCGCCCCGAGGTGACGCGCACAGCGTCCGGCTGGCGCATCGTCCAGGCACATCGCGCGCCGCTGGACGGCATGGCGCTCGGCGGCAGACGATCTCGTGTGGGGCTGCGGCCCCTCGATCGTCCTCATGGACTTGCCCTCCGGCCGGTTGAAGCTGCTCGGTCCCGGCCCCGCTGCTCGGGCCACGTGGGACCCGTCCGTCTCGCAGCGATACGTCGTGTGGTTCGAGGCAGCCGCTGCGAGCGCGGGCGAAGCCACGGCGTGGGTCTACGACTCGGCCACGAGACGACGCCGACAGCTCGCGACCCTGGGCGATGTCCTGTCGCTGCCTTCGGCTTCGGGGTACCGTGCGGCTTGGTGCACGACGACGCAAGACGGTGGCCCCGGCATCGTCGCGGTCGACATCCTGACAGGCGAGCAGGTCCCCGTGGCGGCCGAGTACGGGGAGCCGATCATCGACGGCGACCTCGTGACGTGGCCGACGCGCACGGGGCCCACCGGCCTGCCGGCGGCGTGGGCACTCGTCGACCTCGCCCGGGACCGCCGCTGGTCGCTGGTGCCGGCGGCGACACTGCGCAACGCGCAGTTTCTCGGCTACGACCTCTCGGGTCGCATCCTCGTGTGGGCGGAGACCGACCCGGCGAGCGGACGCGGACGCGTCGTCGCTCAGAACGTGGACGACGGCGCGGCCAGCGTCGTCGCCGAGGTGACCGACGGCGCGTCACTCTCGTCTGCCCCGTCGATCGACGGTGATCTGGTGGTCTGGGCCGAGACGCTCGCGGCGGCCAGCGGGAGTCGCGTCGTGGGCCGCCGCCTCGGCGGCGGCCCCTCCTTCACCGATTCACGACGTCGACGGCCGCGTGCTCTCCACGGCGGCCGCTGGAGACACCGTCGCCTGGCTCGCTCAGCTCGGGCAGACCACCTTCATCGAGACGGCGCAGGCACCCAGGTGACCGCCTGGGCGCGCCGCCGGACTCCTCTGCTCGGCCCGTTCGGGATGAGGGTACTGCTCTGGCTCCTCGTGGAGCTGTGGGTCCTCAACGTCGCCGATCTCCTGCTCACGCGCTACTCGCTGTCGCTGGGCTTCGCCACCGAGTCCAACGGCGTGATGGACTACTTCTTCAGATCGGGCACGGTCCAGGCGGTGGCGTTCAAACTGGGCATCGTCACCGTCGGCACGCTCCTGCTGTGGCGCCTGCGCCACTACCGCACGGCGCTCATCGCGGCGGCGCTGCTGACCGGCGTCTTCGCCGCCGTCGTCGCCTACCAGGCGCTCTGGGTGCTGAGCTTCTGACGGCGGGGTGGGGCTTCGCCGCCCCGCCGACCCCGAACGGCTAGTGTCACCTTGTCTTCACGGCCGTCATGCCATCATACTGGCATCGAGTACCATCATTGTGACCAAGGAGTCCGCCATGGTCCGCATGCAGATCCAGTTCACCGAGGAAGAGGTCGTGGCGCTGCGGCGCGAAGCCGCGCAGCGCCACCTGTCGATCTCCGCGGTCGTGCGAAAGGCCGTGGACGACAGCCTCGCCGCGAGCGACAAAGCCCTCGCGAGAGGAACTCGTGAGGCGCTCGCTCGCGGCCATGGGGCGCTTTCACTCCGGGACAGGTGACGTGTCCGCCCGACACGACGAGTACTTCGCCGATTCCATCCTCGATTGACCGTCTTCGTCGACACGTCCGCTCTGATCGCCTTTCTGGACGGGGAGGATCCCGCCCATGGTGTCTGCCGCGAGGGTTGGCGGCAGGCCGTTCTCGAAGCCGAAGGGCTGGTGACGACCGACTACGTCCTCGTGGAGGCCGTCGCGGTGGCTCAGCGTCGGTGGGGCCTCGAAGCCGCCCGGACGCTCGTCGACGAGTTCCTGCCGCTCATCGAGGTCGGCTCCGTCTCCCCAGAGGACCGCGTGGCCGCCCTCGGCACCCTGTTCACCGCTGGGCGGCGTCACCTCAGCCTCGTCGACTGCGTCAGCTTCACCGTCATGCGACGTCTGGGCATCCGCGAGTACCTGGGGCTCGATCCGCACTTCGAGGAGCTGGGCTTCACGCGGTACGCCGCCGCCGGCTGAGCGCCGGGGGCAGACGCGGACGGCGGCGAGGCGCCCCGCGGGCAGGCCGTCGCTACGCGTCTCGAACGGCGCTCTCGACGGCGCGACCGATCAGCGCCGCGGTGATCTTCACCTTGTAGGCGTTCGACCCAAGAGGCGTGCACTTCCGGGCCCATTCCACCGCGGCCTCCCGGGCCGCGCCCGCCAACCCGGCCGGTGACGCCGCGCGGCCCACGAGCGCGGCCTCGACCTCGGTCGCGCGCCACGGCACCGGGGCGACGGCGCCGAGCACCACGCGAGCCCCGGCGACCCGGCCGTCGTCCACCTGCAGCACGACGGCGACAGAGACGATCGGGAAGTCGATCGTCTTGCGCAGCCGGAACTTCTCGTACCAGCTCCGCAGGTCGGCGGCCGCTGCGGGCAGCCGCACTTCGGCGACCAGCTCATCGGGATCGAGCACGGTCGACGATGAGGGCGCCACGGCGAAGAAATCCGCCGCCGCGAGCTCGCGACGCGTGGTCACGATAGTGCCGTTCAGCGCCACGAGAACGGGCGCCAGGTCCGATGGCGTCACGGCGATGCAGCCGCAGTTGAAGCACCGCTGTGCCTCACACGCGGCCGCTTGCCCCGGGACGGTGCGGGAGTCCTCGTCACACAGCGTACGCTCGGCTGGCGGAGTCGCGGTCGCGATGCACCGAGACGAGGGTTGCGCGCAAGCCGGGTCGAAGGTCTGGAACCCCGGACGGCCATCGCCGGTGGACCCGGCAGCGGCTTCGTGCGCGCCCCCTTCGAGATAGCCGTCGATCGCCTCCGCCGCTCTGCGGCCGGCCCCGAGAGCGGCGATCACCGTGGCCGGCCCGGTCGTCACGTCGCCGCCGGCGAAGACCCCGTCGAGGCTCGTCATCAGGGTCTGGGGGTCGACCGCCAGGCGGCCACCATCCAGCGTCAGACCCGCGGCCGCCAGAGTCTCGGCGTCGACCTGCTGGCCGACGGCGAGGATCACCTCGTCGGCGACGACGGTCGTACGGTCGCTCTCGTCGAAGCTCGGGGCGAAGCAGCACTGCTCGTCGAGAACAGAGGTGCAGCGGACCAGCTCCATGCCGACGACCTCGTCATCGCGGCGGAGAAGCCGTGCAGGCCCGCAGGAGGGCACAATCTCGATACCCTCCGCAAGGGCCGCGTCCACTTCCTCAAGGAGCGCCGGCATCTCGTCGCACGTCTCAAGGCACGCCACCGTGACCTGCGAGGCGCCCAGGCGCCGCGCGCTCACGGCGACGTCCATGGCGACGCTGCCGCCACCGATCACGAGGACCCGCGGCCCCGGTACGCGGCGCTCGCCTTCGGCGACGTCCTTCAGAAAGTCCAGCCCCGCCGTAAGCTCCTCCTCGCCCTCGAGCCCGATGCGGGGGAGCCTCCACGCGCCGGTCGCCACGAAGACTGCATCGTGGTCCTTGCGCAGATCCTCCAAGCTGAGACTCTCGCCCCATGCGACCCCACAGCGGAACTCCACACCGAGCGCCTCGAGCAGGCCGGTGGAACGGTCCACCACCTCCGGCGCGAGACGGTAGGGCGGGATGCCGTAGCGAAGCATCCCGCCCGACTTCTCGGCGCGCTCGTAGACGGCAACGCCGTGACCGCGCAGCCGCAGGTAGTACGCGGCCGCAAGACCGGCGGGGCCCGCGCCCACGACTGCGACCGACCTGCCGCTCGCTTGCGCCGGGGTGCCGAGCAGCTCCGGATGGTCCAGGACGCGGTCACCCAGGAAGCGTTCCACGTCGCGCACGGAGACGGCGTCGTCAAACAGGCCGCGGTTGCAGTCGTCCTCGCAGGTGTGAGGGCAGACCCTGCCGGTCACGGCCGGCAGCGGGTTGCGCGCGAGCAGGCGACGAGCGGCACCGTCGACGTCTCCGGCGCGGATCAGTTCCATGTACTCGGGGATGTCGACAGCACCCGGGCAGGCGGCGGTGCACGGGCGCGTGCCGACCTTCATCGACCCGGCGATCGAGTGGTACCGGCTGTCGCCGGTGAAGGCGTTGCAGTACCGTCCGCCCTTGCGGGCACAGTGGAAGGCGTCGTCGGCTGCGCGGTAGTACCAGCAGCGCGGCTCCTGAGCGATGTTGCCGCCCACGGTCCCCATGTTGCGCAGCTGCGGCGACGCGATCGCATGAGCGGCCTGGGCGAGCGCCCGGTAACGATCGCGGACGAGGGGCTCGCGCTCAAGGTCGTTCAGGCGTACGAGACTCCCGATGGCCAGCCCGCCGGCACGCTCCTCGACGACGTCGAGACCGGCGATGGTCTTCAGATCGACCAGCGTGTCGGGCCCGTCGCCGTGGACACGGTCTTTGGTGAGGCCGAGGACATCGGTGCCGCCGGCGATGACCTGGGCGTGCCCCGGGGCCTCGCCCAGCATCGCGGCGGCTTCGGCCAGCGACTCGGCGCTGCGGTGGGAGAAGCCCGGTGCCCGAGCCACCCCGGCCGGCCGGGCGTCCGCCGCGACGCCCGGCGGCGCCGGCGTTGCTTCGGTCCGCTCGGGCGCGGCGACCGACAGGGCGTCCGCGGCGTC
This sequence comes from uncultured Thermoleophilia bacterium, assembly GCA_963700035.1. Lineage (GTDB taxonomy): Bacteria > Actinomycetota > Thermoleophilia > UBA2241 > UBA2241 > CAIXSE01. Next base: position 52,910 of record CAVOWE010000003.1, read on the forward strand.
GAGGCGCCTGCGGATCGCGACGCTCAGCTCTTCCTCGACGCTGGCCCGGCCTTCCGCCCGACGCGCCAGCGCATCCAGGACTCTCTCCGGCTTCGCGGGGATCTCATTGATGCGCACGCCGGTGGCATTGTAGACGGCGTTGAGGATCGCCCGCGGGGTGCAGGTGATGGCGGACTCTCCCACGCCGCAGGCGCCGTACTCGCCGGCGCCGCGCCATACCTCGAGCAGCACCGGCTCGACGGTCGGCATGTCGAGCATCGTCGGCATCGTGTAGTCGACCCAGTCGAAGCTCAGCGGCAGACCGCTCGCATCGTCGTAGACGACCTCCTCGTACAGGGTCTCGCCAATAGACTGCACCTGGGCGCCGATCTGCTGCGCCTCGGCGCCCGCCGGGAACATCACCGTGCCGGCATCGTGAACCACGATCAGCCGCAGGACCTCGACCTTGCCGGTCTCGGTGTCGACCTCGACCTCCGCGAACGAGGCGAGGTACGGCGCGCCGGTCTTCTCGGGCGGCATGTCGTCGGTGACCGTGACGTGAAGCGGCAGCATGTCGCCGGTCTGCATGATGTCGGTGACCGACCTCCCAGACGGCGCACCGCCCACGAGGATCTCCCCAGCGACGATGTCCACGTCTTCGGCCGGCGCCTCGACCACGGCGGCAGCCATGCGCACGAGCTGCTCCTTGAGCTCAGCGGCGGCCTGTGCCATCACCTCGGCGTGCAGGTACGCGACAGAGCTGTCGGTCTGGACCATGTCCTTGAGGCCCGTCTCGGTGTCGGTGGTGGAGACCCACTCGACGTCGTCGGCGGTGACGCCGAGGAAGTCGAGCGCTTCAGCGCAGGCCAGCACCGCGCACGTACTCGATCCCACCCCGGTCTCGACCTGCGGGGCCTGCAGGATCGCCGTACCGTCCGGATTGAGCGTGATGCCGACCTGCACGCGCCCGCGCGGCGCTTCCTGCCACGCAGCATGCCAGGCATGGTGGAAGGAGAAGCCCATTCCGCGCACCTTGCCGTCGGCGCCCTTGACACCGGCACCCGGCGCCATGCGTCGGTGCCAGCCGATGCGCTCCGCCCCCGCGCGCAGCACGGCCTCGAGGCTCTTGTTCGGCAGCGCCTCCCACTCGTGGCTGAAGTTGCCGACGGCCACGTCGATGGGGTCGAGGCCGAGCTCCTCCGCGACGGTATCGACGGCAAGCCCGAGCGCCAGGTTGAGCTGGATGTTGCCGATGCCCCGCATGCAACCACCGGGGATCGAGTTGGTGTAGACCGAGTGCCCCTTGAGACGCACGGCGGGGATCTGCGGCAGCAGGACCTCGAGCGCGTCGAGCTCCAGCACCATCTTCACGGCTGCATGCGTGTGTTCCGCGTAGGCGCCGCTGTCGCCGATGGCGTGCGTGGATAGCGCCGTCAGCCGTCCGTCACGCGTGGCCCCGACGCGCATCGAGTAGTCGACCGCGTTGCGCGTATCGTGGAAGTCCTCACGGCGCGTGTGCTTGAAGCGGACGGGGCGTCCCGTGCGGCGCGCCAGAATGGCCGTGAAGATGAAGAAGATCTGGTCGCCGACGTTGCCGCGCCCGAACGAGCCGCCCACGTAGGGGCAGACCACGCGGACCTTGTTCAGAGGCATGTCCAGCATCTCGGCGATGTGCATGCGCGTCTGGTCGGCCTGGTAGAGGTTCGTCCAGCAGGTGAGCTTGTCACCCTTCCAGCGCACCAGGCAGCCGCGCGTGTCCAGACACCCGTGGTCGGCGCGGTGGTGCCGAGACGAGACCTCGAGGATCACGTCCGCCGCGGCGAAGCCGGCCTCCACGTCGCCGCGCTCGTAGAAGACGTCCTCTTGCGTGTCTTCAGCGACGGGGAACAGGTTGCTCGCGGCATTGATCTCCGGGTGGATGAGGGGGGCGCTCTCGGCGAGCGCGTCCTCGGGGCGCAGCGCGAACGGCAGCTCCTCCCACTCGATCTCAAGGAGGCGCAGGGCTTCCTCCGCGATCTCCTCGCTCTCGGCGGCGACCACAGCGCCTGCCTCGTCGCCGGCCCAGGCGACGTGGTCGGAGAGCACGCGCCGGTCGCGCAGACTCGGCCAGTACATCTGCTTGTAGCCGGCCGTGTTCATGCTGGTCCAGGCGTTGGTGGTCGGCTTGAGCGCCGTGACCTCGGGGTCGGCGAAGGTCAGCACGCAGTGCACTCCGGGCAGGGCTTCGGCCTTGGCCGTGTCGATACTCAGGATGCGCGCATGCGGGAAGGGACTGCGAAGCACCTTGGCGTGAAGAAGGCCGGGGAAGCGGATGCCGAGCGCGATGTCGTCGAGGTAGTCGGCCCGGCCGCTGGCCTTGTCGGCGCCATCGACGCGGGGCCGGTACGTGCCGACGTAGCGGTGTGGGTCGCGGGGTACGAAGGGCGTTGGTGTCACGCCTCCGCCCTCGCCCTCGCCGCGGCCAGCACCGCCTGCGCGATGCCCTGGTAACAGCCGCAGCGGCAGAGGTTGCCGGCCAAGGCGTCCTTGACCTCGTCGAGCGTCGGCGTCGCGGTTCTCGTCGAGGAACGCCTTGGCCGTCATCACGGCGCCGGGAGTGCAGAAGCCGCACTGCAGGGCGGTACCGTGCCCCGGCTCACACTGGCAGGCGAAGGCATGCACCACGGGATCGTCGTCGGCAAGCCCCTCGATCGTGAGGATCTCGTGTTCGGCCGCCTCCACGGCGAGGATCATGCACGACAGCACTGCCCTGCCGTCCATGATGACCGTGCAGGCGCCGCAGGCGCCCTCGTCGCAGGCGACCTTCAGCCCGGTGAGGCCCAGACGCTCGCGCAACACGTCGGCGAGCGTCTGCGTAGCCGTGATGTCGTGGCCGAGTACGAAGCCGTGCTCGCGACCGTTGACCCAGATCGAGATCCGCGTCATCGGGTGATCCTCCACCTCGGGGCTCCTTCCTACTGTGCGCGCGCCGGCGCGCTCGAGCCAAGATACTGGGCGCGCAGGTCCTTCCGCTCGAGCAGCTCGGTGCCGCGACCCTCGTCGACGACAGCGCCGTTGCGGAGGACGTACGCACGGTCGGCGAACTCCAGCACCTGGTAGGCGTTCTGCTCGACGATCAGGATGGTGAGACCTTCATCGCGCAGCGCCCGCACCAGACCGAAGACCTTGTCGACCAGCAGGGGCGCGAGGCCGAGCGACGGCTCGTCGAGCAGAAGCAGCCGCGGTCCCGACATCACCGCCCTCGCGATCGCGAGCTGTTGTGCCTCGCCGCCCGAGAGCAGGCCGGCCTGCTGCTCGAGCCGCTCACGAAGCACCGGGAACAGGTCCATCACCCGTTCGAGATCCTGCCTGGCGGCCGCCTTGTCGCGGCGCGACGCAGCCCCGAGCGCGAGGTTGTCCCGGACACTGAGCCGGCCGAACAGACGCCGGCGCTCGGGCACCAGAGCGAGCCCCGCGCGCACGACGTTCTCGGTGTCGTGGGCGGTGATGTCGCGGCCCTCGAACTCGACGCGGCCGCGGGCCGGGCGCACGAGCCCGATGATGCCGTTGAGCGCCGACGACTTCCCGGCGCCGTTGGGGCCGAGCACGCCGACGATCTCGCCGACGTCCACGCGCAGCGAGATGCCGTGCAGCGCCTCGATGCCACCATACTTGACCGCCAGGTCGTCGACGGCGAGCATGACCCGCTTGCCGGTGTCGGTCGACTCGCTCATGTGCGCCCGTGCGTCCCCGGCCTCTTCCTACTGCTTCGGGATGTACGCCGGCGTGAAGGCTTCCTTGAACACGAACTTGCCGTTCTCGATCTCGACGATGGTCACCGTCTTGGACGGCACCCCGTCCGTGCCGGCGTAGGTGATGCTGCCGCTGACCACCTCCACGCCCTGCAGCTGAGCCAGAGCATCGGAGACGGCCTTGGGATCGGTCGACCCGGCCTGCTCGATGGCGGCCTTCACGACGTCGATCGCGTCGCCGCCCAGGGACGCCAGCGCGGGAGCCTCCGGCGGCTTCCCCTGGAACTCGGTGAGCCCGGTCATGAAGTCAGCGAAGCGGCTGCCCGGAGTGGGATAGCCGTGCGTCGTGAAGACGATGCCGTTCGCGTCCTTGCCGGCAAGGTCGATGAGCGGCTGCTGGTCGCAGCCGTCGGCGCCGTAGAGCGGCGCCTTCACGCCGGCTGCCCGCAGCTGGCGCACGAACACGCCGGTGTCCGGCGGGAACATGCCCGTGTAGATGACGTCCGGCTGGGGGTCGAGCGCCGCGATCTTGGTGACCTGCGCGGCGAAGTCCTGCTGGCCGATCGTGAAGGCATCGTCGCCGATGGTCTTGCCGCCGCCCTGGGCGAACGCGTCCGAGAAGAACTCGGGCAGGCGCGCCGTGTAGGAGAGGTCGGGTGAGGTCAGCGTGTACGCGGTCTTGAAGCCTTGCTTCAGCGCGTACTCGGCGGAGGCCGCGGCCTGCACGTTGTCGCCGAAAGCGACGAGGTAGGCCTTGGTGCCGCCGACGACCACGTACTCAGGCTGCGTGGAGCAGGCGCTCAGCACGGGCACGCCCGCCTTGGCGGCGGTCTGGATGACTCCGGCAGCCATGCCGGGGAACGCCGGGCCGATCACGACGTTGGCGCCGGCGTCAAGCAGCTCCTGCGTGACGGTGCCACCGAGCGCCGGGTCGCTCTTCATGTCCTTGATGATGAGCTCGACCTGCTGGCCGTCGATGCCACCGGCCTTGTTGATCTGGTCGACCTCGTACTTCATCGCCTCCGACGCCGGCACGTCGCCCGGCGCCGCGTCCCCGACCAGGCCCAGAGCGGCGCCGATGACGACCTTGCCGGCGGGACTGCTCGCGTCGCCGGTCGTGTCGTCGCCTCCGCAGCCGATCGCCAAGACCGCCCCCGCGACCGCCAAGGCCGCGACGACGACGATGGCCAACGCTCGCTTGTTGTGTCCTGTCATGATGCTCCCCCTGTTCACGTTCGTCCTTATGATCCTGGTCTGACTCACGCCCCGGCCCTGAGATCGCCGGGCTCCGCCAAAGAAGGTGTGGGTGCGCGCTGGAGCGCGTGTGCGCCCGGACTTCGGGACGCCTCCGATGCCGCGCCCCGCGTGCCCAGGTAGGCCTCGACGACCAGCGGATCGTCCTGGACGTCCGCCGGTGTGCCGGCCGCGATCACGCGCCCCGCATCGAGCACGTAGATCCGCTCGCAGAGCGCCATGACGAAGCGCAGGTCATGGTCGATGAGCAGCACCCCGCAGCCGGCCTGGTCCCTGATGCCGCGCACCACGTGTACCAGCTCCGTGGACTCCTCGTCGTTGAGGCCGGCGGCCGGCTCGTCCAGCAGCAGGATCGACGGCGCCAGAGCCACGGCCCGGGCGATCTCCACCTCGCGCTGGCGGCCGTAGGGAAGCACCCCCGCCTTGCGCTCTGCGATCTCCTCGAAGCCGAACTGCGCCAGCACGTCTCCGGCCGGACGTGCGGCTTCCGCACGGTGCCGCCGGGCCATCGAGGCCGCGACCTCGATGTTCTGGTCGACGGTGAGCTCGCGGAACAGCTTCGTCGTCTGGAAGGTGCGCGCAATGCCGAGACGCGCGATGCGATGGGAGGGCAGACGGTCGAGGGGCACGCCGTTGAGCGTCACCTCTCCTGACGTCGGCTCGTACATCCCCGAGATGAGATTCAGGAGCGTGGTCTTGCCGGCGCCGTTGGGGCCGATCAGGCCCACGATCTCACCGCTGCGCACCTCGAGCGACACATCCTGCACGGCGGCAAGCCCCGCGAATCGCTTGGACGCGTTCTTGACGACCAGGGTCACCGGCGCAGTCGCGGGGGTCACCGGCGACGGGCTCCCGGCGACCCGTGCCTCACCGCGGGACCTGAGAGAGGCGGTGCGCCGGCGCGGGAAGAGCCCGTCGATCTCGCGGTCGCCCAGCAGCCCCGACGGGCGCCAGATCATCACGACGATGATGATGGCTCCCTGCACAAGGAGGGACAGGCCCGCGAGCGCCGGCAACTTCCATCCCAGAACAACAGGACCGTCGCCGAGGTACCGGGTCACTTCGGCGAAGATGCTGACGAGGAAGGTGCCGACGACCGCCCCGGTGACGCTGTATTCGCCGCCCAGAACCAGCATGGTAAGTGTGAGGAAGAGCAACGTGAAGTAGAAACCCACCGGGCTGATGGCGCCGAGGAAGTGCGCCATCAGCACACCGCCGAGAGCACACACGGCGCAGCTCAGCACCCAGGCCCAGTACCGCGAGCGCACCACCTGGACGCCGCTCGCGGCAGCGGCCACGGCGTCCTCGCGAGTCGCCTGCACGCGCAGCCCAAGCCGAGAAGCCTTGAACAGGCGGGCGACCATGAGCGCCACGAGGACTGCGGCGAGCGCCCACCAGATGGTGGTCGCCGAGGGGATGCCGTAGAAGGCTTCGGCGCCACCGGTGACGCTCTTCCAGTTGGTGAGCACGGCGAAGACGACGATGACGAGGGCCAGAGTGACGATGGTGGCGGCGATGCCCGAGAGTCGCGCCAGCGCGAGACCGATCAGCGCGGCCAGCGCCGTGGTCAGGAGGATCGCCCCGAGCATCGCCAGCGGCACGGGCAGCTGCACATCGGCAAGACCCAGCGGGGCGCCGGCGATGAGCGTGCCCTTGATGAGGGCGGGAGTGCTGAGGATCGCCGACACGTATGCCGCGATCCCGGCGAACGAGACGTGCGCGAGAGTCAGGACGCCCGAGTTGCCGGCGAACACCTGCAACCCCAGAACGATGACGAGGTTCATGAGAAGCACGATGGCCACCCCGCGCTCGGACCCCCCGCGCGAGGCGTAGACCAGCGTGAGCACAGTCACGATGGCGAACAGAGCGGCGGCGCCGAGAGCGGCGCGGGACAGGTCGCGGCGGTACAGGCTCACACGCGCTCCGCGCTGCTCTCGCCGAACAGGCCACGCGGCCTGATCACCAGGGCCACGGCGACAAAGATGAAGACGAACCCGGTCGTGAACCCGCTCATCCCCTGCGGCAGCCACGCACGCAGGGCGACCTCCACAAACCCCAGCACGAAGCCGCCGGCGAGGGCGCCCCAGAGGTTGCCCAGGCCGCCGATGACGTTGGCGACGAAGGCGTTGATGCCCAGGAAGATGCCCATGTGCGGGTTCACCGCGCCGCGGCGGGCAAGGATGAGCACGGCCGCCAGGCCCGCGAGCAGACCGGAGATGGCGAACGCCGCGACGATGATGGCGTTCGCCTTCACGCCCATCAGGCGGACGGCGTTGAAGTCCTCCGATGCGGCTCGCATGGCCTTGCCGATGACCGTCCTCTTCAGCAGGAGAAGGAGAAGCAGGACCGCGACCGCGGTCACACCGATGGTGAGGAGGTGCTCGGCCTGGACGCGCAGGCCGCCGACGTGCACCGCCGCCGAGATCCACTCGGGGGCCGGCACCGCCTTGACGCGCGGCGAGACGAAGGTCTCGAAGGCAGCGGCGATCATGATGCTCACGCCCAGCGAAGTCAGCATCATGGTCAGCGGGCTCGCGTTGCGCACCGGACGGAACGCCAAGCGCTCCATGGCCAGCGCCGCCGCCACTGTGCCGAGGATGCCCAGGAGCGCAAAGGCCCACCACGGCAGGCCCAGGGCGAGCCCGCTGAGCATGACGTAGCCGCAGACCGTGATCAGCTCCCCGTGGGCGAAGTTCACCAGCCCGACGATGCTGAACACGATGGCCAGACCCAAGGCGAGCAGCGCGTAGGTGCTCCCCAGGCTGATGCCGTTGAGGATCTGCTGCAGAGCGTCGGTCAACGAAGAGCGGTCATACCGCCCCGTGCGGGGCGAGTCGCGATTGACCAAGCGTAGCGAGCATTCATCGATGTGTGCCCTTCATGCATCAACAGCGCATAGAAGCCGCGATAGTATACAGGCTCGGATGGCGAAACGGCAGCGGACGACGGGGGGCGGGAGGCCCTTCCGGCCTCCCGCCCCCCGTCGCTCGCGTCTCGCTGCCGGCGTCAGACCCCGGCCGGCAGCGTGCTCAAGCGGTCCTTCACGATCTTCGTCGCCGTGGCGATCACTTCGAGGCTGCGGTCGACCTCGGTCTGGGTGTGCGCGGTGCAGGCGAAGAAACGCTCGAAGTTGAAGTTGTGGAAGTACACGCCGCGCATCTGGCACTCGGTCTGCAGCATGCCGAAGAAGCGGGTGTCGCTGGCCCGGGCCTGGCGATAGCGGGTGACCGGGCCCTCGTGCCCGAAGAACACCTGCCACATGGGCCCCACCTGGCTGATGTACGCGGGCACGCCGTTCTCGGCGAAGATGCCGCGCATGCCCTGGACCATCGCGTTGGCGATCGTGTTGAGATGGCCGTACACGCGCTCGCGGTCGTTGATGAGGATGTCGAGCGCGGCGTTCATGCCGGCCAGCGTCATGGGGTTACCGCTGTAGGTGCCGCCGTGGAGCACGGTGCCATCGGCCTCGAGCGCCATGATCTCCTTCTTGCCGCCGAAGGCCGCCGCACCCGGCGTGCCGCCGCCGACCGCCTTGGCCACGCACGTGATGTCGGGGATGACGTCGTACAGCTCCTGGGCGCCGCCGAGCGAGACCCGGAAGCCGGTGATGATCTCGTCGAAGATGAGGAGCACGCCGTTCTCGTCGCAGATGCGGCGCAGGCCCTCGAGGAAGCCGGGGACCGGCGGGATGATGCCGGCGTCGGCGAGGATCGGCTCCGCGAGCACACAGGCCAGCTCGTCGCGGTTGCGCTTGATGACCGTCTCGACGGCGTCCAGATCGTTGAAGCAGCCGATGACCATCGTGTCTTCGAGTGCCTTGGGAATGCCGGCCGAGGACGGCTGGACGCGCGGAAAACGCTCGGTGCCGGCCGCCCCCATCGCCGTGATGTGCGAGAACGCGTGGCAGTCGAGGAAGCCGTTGTAGCTCCCCTCCCACTTGAGGATCTTGTCCTTGCCCGTGTAGGCGCGCGCCAGGCGGATGGCCGCCTGCGTCGCCTCGCTGCCGGAGTTGGCGAAGCGCACCTGGTCGATGCCGGGCACGGCCTGGACGATCTTGCGCCCGACCTCGTAGTCGAGCTCGTGGGGGAACGTGTAGAGCATGCCGCCCTGGGTGATCTGGGCGATGATCGCGTCGAGGATGGGCTTGGGGCGATGGCCGAAGATCATCGGCCCGTACCCGATGCACCAGTCGATGTAGGCGTTGCCGTCAACGTCGAAGAAGTAGGCGCCCTCGCCGCGGTCCATCACGATAGGCCGCGTGCCGATGAGACGCGCGTAGCTGGACTCGCCGCCGGAGACGACCTCCTGGCACTTGGCGAACAGCTCGCGGGTCTTGTTCAGATCGACTGTCGTCAATGAGGTTGTCGCCATGGGGTTCCGATCTCCTTCACGAACGGCCGGGCGCGGCGCGACGACCCACGGGTGTGGGGCCGGGTCCCCGGAGGGTGAAGAGCAGTCTACACCTAGACGACGGCCGCCGGCAGGCTCACGCCGGTGGCCGTCTCAGCCCCAGGGTTCGGTCCCGGCGGCGACCGGGGGGCGGTGCGGGATCACACTGCGCCGTAGGCGTCCAGCTTCACGTCGTCGGCTACCGCGTAGGCCATCTCGGTGGACGCGGCGATCTCCTCGAGCGTGTGGTCACGGGCGACCTCCTCGAGGACGAACCCGCCCTCCTGCCGGCGCCGGAAGAGCGCCCGCTCGGTGATGATGACGTCGCACTCGCCGGCCCCCGTGAGCGGTAGCGTGCAGCGCGCGACCAGCTTCGGAGAGCCGTCCTTGGCGCAGTGCTCCGTGAGCACGTACACGGTGCGCGCCCCGGCGACGAGGTCCATGGCGCCGCCCATGCCGATCTTCCTGCCCGGCATCTCGTAGTTGGCGATGTTGCCGTCGCCGTCCACCTGCAACGTGCCGAGCATCGTGATGGCGACACGCCCCCCGCGGATCATCGCGAAGGAGGTCGCCGTGTCGAAGTAACAGCCTCCGGGCAGCAGCGTGACGAAGAGGTTGCCGGCGTTGCGGCGATCGGGATCCTCGGTGCCGGGCGACGAGACTGGCCCCACACAAGTGATCCCGTTCTCCGCCTGGATGACGACGTCGATACCCGCCGGGATGTAGTTGGCGACCAGCATGGGGATGCCGGCGCCGAGGTTGGTGACCTGGCCATCGACGAGCTCCCGGGCGGCGCGGGCGGCGATGACGCAGCGGCAGTCGGGGGTCATCGCCGCACCCCGCAGTAGCTCACGTCGGCGCGCACCACGGCGTCCACGAAGACGCCCGGCGTATGGACCTTCTCCGGATCGAGCTCGCCGACGCTGTAGGCGTGCTCGACCTCGGCGATCACGTGGTCGGCGCACGTCGCGACCGTCGTGTTGTAGTTGCGCGCCGTACCACGGAAGCACAGGTTGCCGGCAAGGTCGCCGGCGTGTGCGCGCACGAAGGCAACGTCGGCGCGCACGGCTTTCTCCCACAAGTAGGTGCGGCCGTCCACGGTCACCGTCTCGTGACCCTCTTCGACGGCCGTGCCGACCCCTACCGGCGTGAGGAACCCGCCGAGGCCGGCGCCCCCGCAGCGCAGCATCTCGATGAGGTTGCCCTGAGGCACCCACACGAGCTCAAGTTCGCCATTCTCCACCGCCCGGCCCACAGCGGGCGTGTAGCCGATGTGGCAGCAGTGCAGTTCGCGCACCATCCCGGCTTTGACCAGCTCGACCACGCCGTCGTCGCCGAAGCCGCCGTCGTTGGAGTAGATCACGAGGTCGTGGACCGGCTGCGTCTTCAGCGCCCGGATGAGCGTGAGCGGCACGCCCTGGCTGAGGAACCCTCCCAGGGCGAGGGTCATCCCCGACGCCACGCGGGCGACCGCTTCGTCTATCTGGATCATCTTGTTCAGAGCCACCTCGATCACCTCACGGTCGGCGGTGCATCCGGGCTGGGTCGCGCCTCAGCCATCGGCTCCAGCTCAGTCCCCGGCTCCGGACACTCGCCCACGAACGACTCCACGGAGGCGACGGCGTCGAGGCGCGCCATGCCCTTGGCCACTCGCTCGGCTGTCGGCTCGTCGGCGTCGACGCCCAGGGTGATGTACGTGTGGGCGCGGTCGGGCAGGTGCCGGACGACCACGGTCTCGATGTTGACCCCGCGGCGCGAGACCTGCCCGGCGACGCGCGCCAGCACGGACGGCCTGTCCTCGACCAGCACGCGCAGCCAGCAGTGTCCCGTCTCGCTGCTCACCGAGACGTCGGTGGTGGGGAAGTTCGCGGCCAGCGCCTCGAGCCGCGCCCACTTCTCCTTGATGGCGGCGCGCGCAGCCTCCACGTCGCACGCCGCCCCCGCAAACCGTTTCTGCCGCGCGAGGTAGTCCTCGAGCGGGGTGCCGTCGGCGCGGGCATTGATGCGGTAGCGGCGCCCGTTGAACACCTCGTAGAGCGGGAACACGCCGCAGGCGACGGCGAGCCGGGACAGCTCCACCGTGTCGGCGGGCTCCGACTTCCAGCCTGCTGGGCAGGGAGACAGGAGGAGCAGGAAGCGAAACCCGCGGGTCGTCTGAGCCACGGCCAGCTTGCGCATGAAGTCGTCGTGGTGCGCCAGCGACAGCGTCGCCGCATAGGGCACCCCGTGCGCCGCCATGATCGCCATGACGTTCTTCTTCGGCTCGGGCTTCCCCGCCGGCGTGGTGGTCGTGCGCGCGCCGGCGGGGGTCGCGCTGCTGCGCTGGCCCCCGGTGTTGCCGTAGATCTCGTTGTCGTAGCACACGTAGATGACGTCCTCGTTGCGTTCCGCCGCGGCGGAAAGGGTCGCCATCCCGATGTCGTACGTGCCGCCGTCACCCGCCCAGCAGATCGTGGGGTCGGGCTCGTCGTTCAACAGGTGGACGCGACTCACGCCGGTGGCCACTGCGGGCGAGCTCGCGAAGGTGCTGCCGACCGTCGGCACGCCGTAGGCGCTGTCCGGGAAAGCACCCGGCGTGGCGACCGCGCAGCACGCCGGCACCACCAGCGTGAGCATGCCGCCGTGCAGGGCCTGATCGAGCCACTGCAGGCCGAGGGACATGCCACAGCCCGCGCAGGCGCTGTTGCCGGGGCGCCATAGCGGTTCGCTGCGGGTGACGACCGCGCCGGCGCCCGGAGCCGCGTCCTCGGCCATCACCCCACCTCCTCGAAGAACACAGGAGCCGCGACGCATTCACGAGCGGCCAGGTCGTCCACGATGGCGTCGATCACCGCGTGCGGCACGTCGGTACCGCCGAGCCCCACGATGTAGTCCTGGACCAGGACGTCCGAGCGCCCCGCGAGACTCGTCACGACCTCGCCCCAGAAGATCCCGCCCGAACCCGGCGAGTGGTTGCGGTCCAGGACCGCCACGCGGCGCGCCGATCCGAGCGCCCGCACGAACTCCTCGCGCAAGAAGGGGCGGAAGACCCTGGCGCGCACGAGCCCCACGCGCTCGCCGCGGGCGCGGCGGTCCTCGACCACGTGCAGCGCCGTGCGCGCCATCGTGTTGCAGGCGACGAGCACGAGCTCCGCGTCGCCCGTGCAGGCGGCGGGGAAGGCCCCGGCGGGACGCCGCCCGAACACGGTCTCGAACTCGTCGTTCGCCTCGTGCATGACCTGCGACACAGCCTGCATGGCGTGCTCGATCTCCGCGCGCTGGCGCTGCGTGTCGCGCGGCCACGTCAGGCCGCCGTAGATCCGCGGGTGGTCCCGTCTGATGCGGTGGGGAAGGTCGAGGGGCGGCAGGAAGGCGTCGACCTGGCCCTGGTCCGGCAGGTCGACGTCCATGAGGGCGTGAGAGAGCACGAAACCGTCCTGTGCCACCAGGGCCGGGAGCAGGACGCGCGGATCCTCGGCGATGCGAAAGGCGACCAGGATGGTGTCCACGAGGTCCTGGTGCGATTCGCAGTAGAACTGCAGCATGGCGGCATCTCGCAACGCCAGGCTGTCCCCCTGATCGACCCAGATGTTCCACGGTGGACCGATGGTGCGGTTCGAGGCGACCAGGACGATGGGCAGGCGATAGTAGCCGGCTGCGAACACGTTCTCGGTCATGTAGAGCAGCCCGTTGGAGGCGCTCGCCGTGAAGGCGCGGGCGCCGGCGATGGACGCCCCGATGCAGACTCCCATGGCGCTGTGCTCGGACTCCACCGGCACCACGGCGCCCTTGGTGAAGGGGTAGGCCGTGAGGCTCTCCATGATCTCCGTCTGCGGCGTGATGGGATACACGCCGCTGCAGCAGCCACGGGCCACGCGGTTGGCCTCGCCGGCGGCTGCCAGCATGGCCCCTGCGGCCTGGTTCCCGGTGACGAGCGCTCGTGGCATCGGATGCTCCGCTCAGATCGCTGCGGTGAACAGGACTCCGCGCGGGCAGGCGGCGGCGCACAGCCCGCAGCCCTTGCAGTAGTCGTAGTCGGCCTCGGGCGGGCGGCCCTGGGCGCGCTGCACGACGCCTTCCGGGCAGTGGATGACGCAGAGGTCGCAGCCCGTGCAGACGCCGCAGGAGAAGCAGCGCCCGGCCTCCGCCCTCAGGGCGTCGTGGCCGGCCCTTGCTGCGAACCCGCGGCGCACCTCCGCGAAGTCGCGCCGGCGCCGGCGCGGGGAGAGCAGCGAGACCGGCTCCGGGGGGATCCGGGGAAACGCCCTGAGATGGATGGTCTCGGGGCCGGCGAGCGTCGCGTCTTCCGGCCGCTCGGCGACGGGCGTCCCGGCATCCGCGTCCTCCTCCGATCCGGCGAGCGCGGCGTGGATGGCGAGCGCCGCGCGCCGGCCGCTGCCGATGGCCGCCGACACGGTGCCCTCGCCGCCGGCGAGATCGCCGCAGACGTAGATCGGCGCACGGGCGCCGTCCACGAACAAGGGGCCGCGGAAGGACTCCACCGGCGGCGGGAACAGTGAAAGGTCGCCGGCCTGGCCCAAGGCGAGCAGCAGGCGATCGCACGGCACCTCGACCAGAGCATCCTCGCCCTCGACGGCCGTCGGGCGCGGCCGCCCGCTTTCGTCCGGCTCGCCGAGCTCCATCCGCCGGCACACGAGGCTGGTCCGCCCGTCGCGCTCGCGGAGGATGGCCGGCGAGAGCAGCTCCTCGATCACCACGCCTTCCTCGAGGGCCTCGTCGACCTCCTCGGCGATAGCCGGCATCTCGGCGCGCGTCCGGCGATAGACGACGCGGACGTCGCGCGCCCCGAGCCGCACGGCGGTGCGGGCCGCGTCCACCGCCGTGTTGCCGCCGCCGGCGACCACGACCGCCGTCCCGCCCAGGTCCTCGATGCCCGCATGCGCCCGGCCGAGGAAGTCCAGACCCTGCTCGACGACGCCGACCGTCGCGCCGGGGACATCGAGGGCGCGCAGGCTTTGGAGACCCGTGGCCACCAGCACGGCGGCGTGCTCGCGCGCCACTCGCCTGAGTCCGGCGCGGTCGACGCGGTGACCGGTGCGCGTCTTGATGCCGTGTCCCAGGATGAACTCGATCTCGCGCTCCAACACGGGACGCGGCAGGCGGAACTCCGGGATGCCCGTGCGCAGCAGACCGCCGAGCGCGGGCGCGGCTTCCAGGACGGTCACGCGATGGCCGAGTCGCGCCAGGTGATACGCGCCGGACAGCCCCGCCGGCCCGGAGCCGATCACCGCGACCGGGGCGCCGCCCGAGAGGCGCTTTGGGCGCGGCCAGGCGGCGCGGTCGGCGAGCCCGCGCTCGATCTCGCGCACGTCCACCGCGCCGTCGAGCTCGTGCCGGTTGCACGCGTCCATGCACGGTGCCGGACAGACGCGTCCGCACGTGCCGGGGAACGGCGATGTCTCCAGGAGGATCGCCAGCGCCCGGCCGTCGTCGCCTTCGGCCGCCGCCTGCACGAAGCCGCGCACGTCGTTGCCGGCGGGGCAGGAGTCGCTGCACAACGGCCGCAGCTCGCGGGAGTGAGGCTGCCGGGAAGCCCAGGCGCCCGTGTGCGTGCTGGGCCGGGCGCCCACCCCTTCGTCCAGGAAGCTCAAGCACGCGTGCGGCTCCTCCGCCGCGGGCTGCGCGATCTCCCCCGGCTCCTCGGCGGTGACGACCTGCGCGAACGCCGCGTGCGCCGCCGCCACGTTGGCGCCGCCGAAGCCGGCGTCGTCCAGCGCCCCCTCCACGTCGGCGGTCTCCATGCCGAGCACGCGCGCCAGGGCGCCGAGCAGGGCCGTGTTGACGATCGGCACCGACCGCGTCCCCAGGCCGTTGGCGACCGCGATCGCGTTGGCGTCGACCGTCGCGACCCTGCGCCCAGGGAACACGCCGGCGAAGGTCTCGGGAGGCTGGCCGGCATTGACGAGGATCCAGCCGCCCGGGCGCTCGCCCACCGCTGCCGCCGGCGCCGCCAGCGACGGGTCGACGATGATCACGTGGTCGGGAGTGGAGATGGCGCCATATACGTCGATCTCGCGTTCGTCGACGCGTACGTAGGCCTGCACCGGCGCCCCGGTGCGCTCGGGCCCGTAGATGCCGAAGGCCTGCACGTGAAGGCCGCGCCGGTAGTACGCACCCGCGATCAGCTTGGCAAGGGTCACGCCGCCGCGACCGCCGCGACCGTGGATGACGAACTCGATCATCGGAGGAACTCACCGTCTCTGAGTGCGAGCGCCGTCACATCACCCTCCACTTGACGGGTTCCCATATAATGAAAAAGTAAGTCATTCACGCAATAGGGTCAAGGACGTGACGCTCACACGCCCGACGAGCATCGAAGGCATGGGGTCATGACGAAGTCGCGGCAGCCGGCATCGCTGAAATCCGGGGGCGCACTGGACGTGCCTCCCCTCGACACGCCCAGCGCGAGCGACGGCGTCGCGCGGGTGATCCGGGGGCTCATCTTCTCCGGCGAGCTCTCTCCGGGCGACTGGCTACCGCCCGGCCGCGACCTCGCCGAGCGACTGGGCATCTCCCAACTCACCCTGCGCGTGGGCCTCAGGTCGCTGGAGACCAGCGGCTACCTCGTCACGAGCCGCGGCGCGCACGGCGGCACCAGGGTCGGGGACATCGAGACGCTCGGCCGCATCTGGGTCGCGTGGATGGAGGCCAAGGGAGACGAAGTGCAGGACATGTGGGAGTTCCGCGAGATCGTCGAGTCCCAGGTGGCGATGTTCGCGGCGCAGCGGCGCACGCGGCAGGAGCTCGCCGCCATCGAGGCGGCCCTGGCCTCCGCTGCCGCCGACAGCCACACGGCGGTGCTGCGCTGGAACGTGTCGTTCCACGACGCCCTGGCCGTCGCCGCGCACAGCAGCCATCTCGCACGGGCCGTCGTCTCGGTGCGCCAGGAGCTCTTCCTGCCGGCGGGTCTGCTGCTGCGCGAGCATCCCGCCGACGAGCTGCGCGCCGCGCACGCGGAGGTCTTCGCCGCCGTGCGCGACCGCGAACCGGCACGCGCGGTGGAGTGCATGCGCAGCCACCTGGAGGGCACGCGCGAGATGGTCGCGCGTGCCCTCGACGAGCTCAGGGGCCGAGGGGCCGCACCCCCGTGACCGCGGCGGATGTGGGGCGCTGCCCGCCGCTCAGACGACGGCCGCCAGCAGGCTCACGCCGGCGATGGTGCAGGAGATGCCGACCCACTGGTTCGGCTTCGGGCGCTCGTGCAGCACCACGAAGCCGAGGATGACGGCGAAGGTGCCGAACTGGGTCGTGGTGACGCCGGCGACCGTCGGCGGACCGAGCGCAAACGCGATGGTGAGCAGCATGACGCCGCCGAGCTCGAGCAGGCCCGCGCCGACGGCACGAACGCGCATCGCCGGCGGTACCGCGACGCCGCCGGTGAGCAGTGCAACGGGGAGCGTGATCGCGAGCGAGACCGTGCGGGAGATCGCCGACTGCGAGAGCCAGCCGATGTCGCCGTAGGCGTAGCAGAGCATGACGCCGGCGAAGAGCACGCCGGCGACGAGCGCCCAGGGGGCACCCCGCGTCGACTTGGCGCGACCCTCGAACGACGTGAGCACCGCGCCGAAGGCGCTGAGCGTGAGCGCCACCCCGAGCAGCGGCGTGATCGGGACGCCGAGCAGGATCACCACCACGGCGACGTAGGCGCCCTGCAACGAGGTGAGCGCCGAGACCAGGCCGAGGTCGCCGACCTGCAACCCGCGCAGCAGGCAGAAGAGGGCGCCGAAGTAGAGGGCGCCGGCGAGCGCAGCCAGGCCGGCCCCGCGCCACTGACCGGCGTCCGGAAGCCCGTCTACCAGCAGCGCGATCGGAAGGGCGACGACCGTGCCGGTCACCAGGACCCAGACCATCTGCGTCAGCGGGCGGGTCTCCCGGGTCACGCGCTGCGAGAACATGTCGCTGCCGGCGTAGGACAGGGACGCCAGGAGGCCTGTGAGGAGGGTGAGCACGACGCCAGTCTACCGGAGCGCCGCTCGCCAGTTTGCGGCCACCCACGCGACGCGCGAGGATACTCTCGTGGATTCGTCAGACCAGCTTCCCGTCGCGGCCGCCTGGTTCACCGTCACCTGGGT
>CAVOWE010000004.1:0-49719 GCA_963700035.1 uncultured Thermoleophilia bacterium
CTTCTGCCAGGCCGGGATGTGGTACCGGCCGGTGCGCGAGCGTCCCGTCGAGCTCGTGGTCGCGGCCGCCGAGCAGTTGCTGGGCGAGACCGGCTGTGACGAGGTCTCGCTCCTGTCTCTCAGCTCCTGCGACTACTCGGGCGTCGAGGAAGCGCTGACGCGCATCCGCGCCCTGCGGCCGGGAGTGCGCGTCGCCCTGCCGTCCCTGCGCATCGATTCCGCCGCCGAGAGCCTCGGACGCTTCGCCGCCGACCAGCGCGGCTCGGTGACCCTGGCCCCGGAAGCGGGCACCCAGGAGCTTCGCGACGCCATCAACAAGGGCGTCGACGACGCCCAGTTCGAGGAGGCCGTGCGGGCCACCTTCGCCGGCGGCTTCACCGGCCTGAAGCTGTATTTCATGATCGGCCTGCCCGGCGAGACCGACGCCGACGTCGCCGGCATCGCGCGCATGGCCGGCACGGCCGCGCGTCTCGCGAAGGAGGTCGCGCGCGGCCGTGCGCGTCTGTCTGTCGCGGTGTCGTCCTACGTGCCCAAGGCGCACACGCCGTTCCAGCTCGAGCCGTTCGCGGGCGCAGCGGTCCTGCGTCACCGCCAGCAGCTTCTGCGCGACGCGATGTCCCGCAACGTGCGGGTCAGCTTCCACGACGTCGCGGCCTCGCTCGTCGAGGCCACCCTGGCACGCGGCGGTCCGGGCAGTCACCGGCTCGTCGAGGAGGCCTGGCGGCGCGGCGCCCGCTTCGACGGCTGGAGCGAGCACTTCCACTTCCCGGTCTGGGAGGACGCGGCCGCCGCCAGCGGGATCGAGCTGGGCGCGGGAGACCTGCACAGCGAGAAGACTCTGCCCTGGGAGTCCGCCGTGGCCGCGGGCGTGACCAGGGCCTTCCTCAGTGACGAGCGCGCGCGTGGCGCGCGGGGTGAGCTCACGGAAGATTGCCGCGACGGGCGCTGCACGACCTGCGGGGTCTGCGGCGGCGGCGTCGAGATGGACGTGTTGCCGTGAGCTGGTGGCTGCTCACCTTCTCGCGCGGCGGTCCTGCCGCGTACCTCTCGCACCTCGACACGGCGCGCGCCGTGCAGCGCACCTTCGCACGCGCCGGCGTCCCCATCGCCCTGTCTCAAGGCATGAGGCCCAAGCCGCGGATCTCGCTGCCCCTGCCGCTGCCGGTGGGCGCCGCGGGGTGTGAGGAGCTGGCCGTCGTCGAAGTCCCGGACGACCTGCCGGGCCCGGCGGCGGCGTTGCGCGAGCTGCGCGCCGCCGCGCCGCCCGGCCTCACGCCTCTCTCGATCGTCGTCAGCGGCGAGCAGCACCCTCGACCGCAGGCCCGAGAGGCCTCGTACGCCTGCGTGCTCGAAGGCGACGCAGGCGCAGTGCGGGCCGCCGTCGAACGCTACGCCACGGAAGTATCGGTCGTCCGCGAGCGCCTGTCTCCGAAGGGCAGGCGCACGCTCGACCTCAAGGAGTACGTCGTCCACGCCGCCGCCGAGCCGGCGCCGGGAGGAACGAGGCTCTCGTTCGCCATCCGGTACCGCGACGACGGCGCGGCGCGACCGCAGGAGTTCATCGACCTCATCGCCACCTGGGCGGGGGTCGAGCCGGTGATGTGCGGCCTTGAGCGCAGGCGCATCACCTGGAAAGGTATGCCGCCGGGGCCAAGCCCCGGGGCCGGAAGGAGTGTGTCACCATGAGCGCAGAGAACAAGGCGCCGGCCGGCGGCCAGCCGTCCGCGACGCCGCCCGAGCCGAACCGCGGCGGACGGACGTCCGCCGAAGGCTCGCCGAGCAGCGACCAGGCCGGCGGCGGCGAACCGGCGGCGAGCCGTCGCAGACGAGGCAACCGCGGCGGCCGCCGCCGGCGCAAGCCGGCCGAGCCGCAGGCGACCGCGACTGCCGGGGCAGAACGCCAGAAGGGCGAGCCGGCCCCTCCACGGCCTGCGGGCGCGACGGCGTCTCTGGAGAGGCTGCCGACGGCGCCGCTGATCCCGATCGCCTCGGCTGCGACCGTGCCGTCGGCCGACGTCCCGCCCCGCGGAAAGACGAGATCGCGCTCGCGGCGGCCGGCCGCCACCGAGCCGCCGGCTGCGGGTTCCACCGGGACTCCACCGGCGCCGGAGCCCTCCTCGCCCAGGCCATCGACGCAGCGGCGCCCGCCGGCGTCCGCTGAGGCAGTGCCCGCGCCGCCGGCGCCCGCTGCCGCGACGACCGACGGCGCACAGGCGGATACTGGGACTGCCGGGGACGCGTCTGCGCCGAAGCGGCGCCATCGTGGTTCGCGAGGTGGGCGTCGCCGCCGCAAGGCGGCCGAAGCCGTCCACGACGAGGTCGTGCGCGAGGCCGAGGAGGCGGTGACCGACGAGGCGCCGCTGCTCCCGGAGACTGCGGTCCCGGCGGAGGTCCAGTCTGGGCGAACGCGCGCGAGTGAGGCGCCGCCGGCGAAGCGCGGCCGCCACCGCAGGCCCGCAGCGGTGGCCTCGGCAGCCGCGCCCGAGGCGGCCGCGCCGCGGAGCGCTGCGACGCCGCTCGAAGCACCGCCTGAAGAGGACGCCGCGCCGGCGTCGGACGAGGCCGGCCAGATCGGCGACGAGACGGCGGCGCCCAAGCGCCGGCGACGCGGCGGTCGCGGCGGTCGCCGCACCCGCGAGAAGCCTGCAGGCGGCGACGAAGCGGCGCCTGCACTCGAGATGGAGCCCACACCGGCGCCTGCGGCCGAGGACGCCGCAGTGGCCGCCAAGCCGGCGGCCCCGGCGGCCCGCGAGGCCAAGGCCCGCGGGCGCGACCGCCGCCGGCCCAAGGCCATCGTGCGCCAGGACGAGGGCAGCGGCCTCGCCACGCCGCATGACGGCGCCGTCGCCGCAGCGCCTGGGCGTGGTCGCCGAGCAGCCCAAACGCAAGCTGATCCTTGTGACCGACGACGGCCAGGAACTGCGCGTCGCGCTGGTCGAAGACGGACGCCTCGCCGAGATCTACATCGAGCGTCCCGACAAGAAGTCGTATCTCGGCGACATCTACCAGGGCAAGGTGGAGAACGTGCTCGGGGGCATCGACGCCGCGTTCGTCGACTTCGGCCTCGAGAAGAACGGTTTCCTGTACGTCGACGAAGTCACGACGCCGGAAGGGGAGAAGCGCGCACGACGCATCGGCGACGCGCTCAAGAACGGCCAGCAGGTGCTCGTCCAGGTGACGAAGGACCCCATGGGCCACAAGGGCGCCCGTCTGAGCACCAAGATCTCACTGGCCGGCCGCTATCTCGTCTACGTGCCGGGAGGGAGCGGCGCCGGCGTCTCGAGACGGCTCGGCCAGGCCGAGCGCGAGCGGCTGCGCGACATCTCGCGCGAGCTCAAGCCGAAGAACGCCGGCCTCATCGTGCGGACCATCGCCGAGGGTCACGACCTGGAGGACCTCAAGCGCGACCTGCGCTATCTCTCGCGGCTCTGGTCGCGGCTCAAGAAGAAGGCGGAGACGGTCAAGGCGCCGGGGCTCGTGCACAAGGAGGTCGACATCTCACTTGAGGTCACCCGCGACCTCTTCAACGATACCTGCGAGAGCCTCATCGTCGACGATCCCAAGCGGCACAAGGCCATCATCGCCTTCCTCGAGAAGGAGGCGCCGGAGCTCCTGCCCAAGGTGCATCAGCACACCGGCGACGAGCCGCTCTTCGAGGCCTACGGCGTCGAAGACGAGATCGCCAAGGCTCTCGAGCGCCGGGTCCCTCTGCCGAGCGGCGGCAACCTCGTCATCGATCATGCCGAGGCGCTCACCGTCATCGACGTGAACACCGGCCGCTTCACGCGCGGCAAGGGCCTCGAGGACACGATCACCAAGACCAACCTCGAGGCGGCCCGCGAGGTCGTCCGCCAGCTGCGCCTGCGCGATATCGGCGGCATCATCATCATCGACTTCATCGACATGGCCCACGCCAAGAACCGCGAGATGGTGCTGGCCACCCTCGAGGCCGAGCTCGAGACCGACCGCACCAAGACCTACGTGGTCGAGCTCTCGCCGCTGGGACTCGTGGAGATGACGCGCCAGAACACCACGGACGGCGCCCGCGGCATCCTGACGCGCACGTGTCCCGCCTGCCTGGGCAAGGCGCGCGTCATGAGCGACGAGACCATGGCGCTCAACGTCGAGCGCCGCGTGCGCACATTGGCGCGGCGCTCGCAGGCCAAGGCCTGGCTCATCGAGGTGAGCGGGGGCGTCGCCGAGAGGTTGAGCGGCGAGCGGCTGAAGAAGCTCGAGAAGCAGGTGGGGCGGCGGGTGTTCTTCGAAGGCGGCGCCGGCCTGCCCGTCGAGACGTTCCGCGTGACTCTCGGAGGGCACAGCGGCGCACGTCCAGGAACAGCGCATCCCCGTGAAGGAGGGGCAGGAGGTCGAGCTGGAACTGGAGTTCAGCCTCACCTACAGCTCGCGCGACGCCGTGGGCTACATCGACGGCTACATGGTCATCGTCGAGGGCGGCCGCCAGTCCCTCGGCAAGCGCTGCAAGGTACGTATCACCGACACGGCGCGCACGGGCGCTTACGCTGCCGTCGTGAAGCAGGGGCCAAATTGACGGCCTCTCTGCGATTGGCTATCATCATCTGCCGTTGTCTTGTGGGGAGTTGAAATGACGAAGTCCGACGTCACCTACGCGGTCATCCGCGTCGGTGGACAGCAGTTCAAGGTGAGCGCCGGCGATACCATCGTGGTGGATCGCGTCGACGCCGAAGAAGGCAAGAGCGTCTCCTACGATACCCTGGCCGTGCGCACGGACAGCGGCACGTTCGACGGCGACGCCGCCAGGCACGCCAAGGTCAAGGCCAAGGTCAGCGAGCACCTGCTCGGCGAGAAGATCAAGGTCTTCACCTACAAGCCCAAGAGCACGTTCAAGAAGACGAAGGGTCATCGCAGCCGGCTGAGCAAGCTGACCATCGAGTCGATCACCCTCAGGGATACGAAGGAGACGCAGGGTGGCGCATAAGAAGGGCGCCGGCACCAGCCGCAACGGCCGCGACTCCGAGGCGCAGCGCCTCGGCGTCAAAGCGTTCGCCGGCCAGGTGGTCCCGGCAGGATCGATCATCGTACGCCAGCGCGGCACGAAGTTCCGCCCCGGCGAGAACGCCGGCATCGGCGTCGACCACACCATCTTCGCCAAGGTGAGCGGCCGTCTCGTCTTCACCGAGAAGGGCGCCGGGCGCTTCATCTCGGTCGTCCCCGAGGTCTGAGCGCGGCCGGCTCCCGGCCGGCTGTACCCATCATGCTCGACAAGGCCAGCATCTGCGTGCGCGCAGGTCACGGCGGCAACGGCTCCATGAGCTTCCGCCGCGAGAAGTACGTGCCCAAGGGCGGCCCCGACGGCGGCGACGGCGCTCCCGGCGGCGACGTGGTGCTCGTGGCCACCCGCCAGCTTCACGACCTCGGTCACTTTCGCCACAAGCACCACTTTCGCGCCGCCGACGGCGGTCAGGGCCGCGGCGCCAACAAACGCGGCGCCGACGGGGCCACGCTCGAGGTCAAGGTCCCGGTGGGCACCGAGGTGCTCGACGCCGAGGGCGGCCTGCTCGGCGATCTCGCGACCGAAGGCCAGCGCCTGCTGGTGGCGCGCGGCGGCGAAGGCGGCCGTGGCAACGTCTGTTTCAAGAGCTCCACCCGCCAGGCTCCCAAGTTCGCCGAGCGCGGGCTGGACGGCGAGGAGCTCTGGCTGACGCTCTCGCTGAAGCTCCTCGCCGACGTCGGCCTCGTGGGGCTCCCCAACGCCGGCAAGTCCTCGCTGCTCGCAGCGCTCACGCGGGCGCACCCCAGGATCGCCGCCTACCCGTTCACCACGATCGAGCCCAACCTCGGCGTCCTCCGTCTGGGCGAAGGCACAGCCGTCATCGCCGATATCCCTGGACTCATCGAGGGGGCCAGTGAGGGCGCCGGGCTGGGACACCGCTTCCTGGCGCACATCGAACGTACGGCGCTCCTGATGTACGTGCTGGACGGCGGCGACGGCCCCGCGGCCTGGCCCGGCGCGCTGGACACGGTGCGCCGCGAGCTCGGCGCCTTCCGCGCCGAGCTCCTCGAACGACCGGGCGATCGTGGTCGTGAACAAGGCCGACCTGCTGGACGCCGCCGGCAGGGAAGAGGCCGGCGCGTTCCTCGCCGGCCTCGCGTGGCCGGCGGCATCGCTCCCGGTGTCCGCCCAGAGCGGCGACGGGCTGGGGGACCTGGTCGCGGCGCTGGCCGACGTCATGGCGAAGGCCCGCGAGGCGCGGGCCGCGACGGAGGCCGCCGACGCGGCCGCGGCTGTGACGACCGTCCTGCGCCCGGCGGAGGGACGCCTCGACGCCTTCACCGTCGAGCGCGACGGCGAGCGCTTCGTGGTGCGGGGCGTCCAGGTAGAACGCCTGTTCGCCAAGGCAGACCTCGACAACGATGACGCCGTGGCGTACCTGCAGCAGGTCATCGAGCGCGCCGGGCTCAACGAGGCCCTGCGCAAGGCCGGCGCGACGCCCGGCGACACCGTCATCGTCGGCGCGCAGGAGTTCGAGTTCTCCTGAGCGCGGCCCCGCCTGCGCCGCCGCTTCGTGGCGGGTCTTTGCTACAATCCCCCGCGTGAAGACCGTCGTCGTCAAGGTCGGCTCCAGCACGGTGGCCGACGACCAGCTTCGCTTCCGCCGCCGGCTTCTCTCCGGCCTCGTCGCCGACGTGGCCGGCCTGGTGCACGGCGGGCGCCGCGTCGTGCTTGTCTCCAGCGGCGCCATCGCCTGCGGGCAGCACGTTCTGGGCGTGGACGAACGGCCGCAGCAGATCCCGGCCTTGCAGGCCACCTCCGCGGTAGGCCAGGGTCGCCTCTACTCCCACTACGAGCGCTTGTTCGCCGACCACGAGATCACCACTGCCCAGGTCCTGCTCACCAGCGACGACTTCGCGCGGCGCACGAACTTCGTCAACGCGCGCAACACGCTGCGCCGGCTCCTTGCCTGGGGCATCGTCCCGGTGATCAACGAGAACGACACGACGGCCACCGACGAGATCCGCTTCGGCAACAACGACGTGCTCGCCGCCCAGGTGGCCATCATGCTGCGCGACAGTATCCTCGTGCTGCTGACCGATCAGGACGGGCTCTACACCGGCGATCCGCGACGCGATCCCGATGCGCGGCTGGTGGCGCAGGTGGATCACCCCCGCGATCTCGTCGCTCTCGACGTCGGCGGCGCGTCGCAGCGAGGCGCCGGAGGCATGCGCGGCAAGGTGGCCGCCGCCGTCATGGCCGCCGCCGCCGGCGTGCGCACGGTGATCGCCAACGGCGCGCGTCCCGGCGTGGTGGCGTCCGCCGTCGCCGGCGAGCACGTCGGGACGATGGTCAGCCCGCGACCGGCAGGCGTGTCGGCCTTCAAGCTGTGGCTCCGCTATGCCAAGCCCGTGCGTGGTACCCTTGAGGTCGACGCCGGGGCCGCGCGTGCTCTGGCGTCGGGGGGTGGCAGCCTTCTGCCGGTCGGCGTCCACGGCGTCCACGGCGGCTTCGCCGCCGGGGACGCGGTCGCCATCGTCGATCTCGATGGCGTCGAGATCGCCCGAGGGCTCGCCACCATGAGCGCCCGCGACCTGCGGCGCGTGCGCGGTCTGCGCAGCGCCGAGTTGCGCGCGCTCAACCCCCAGCTCGAGGACGAAGTGGTGCACCGGGACTGCCTGGTGCTCGTCGGCGAGGAGGCCGAGTGAGCGTGCAACAGATCTGTGCGGCGGCACAACGCGCCTCGCGCGTACTGGCCGGCCTGCCCCGCGCCCGCAAGGACGAGGCGCTCGCCAATGTCGTCGACGCGCTGGCGCGTCGCGCCGCCGAGATCCTCGCCGAGAACGCCGAAGACCTGCGTCTGGCGCGCGAGAACCGGCTTCCGGACGCGCTCATCGATCGTCTGCTCCTCGACGAGGACCGCCTGCTCGACGTGGCGGCGAGCGTGAGCGCCCTGGCGGCGCTGCCCGATCCAGTCGGGCAGCTGGTCGACGGCTGGCGCCTCGACAATGGCGTCGAACTGCGCAAGGTGCGCGTACCTCTCGGCGTCGTCGCCGTGATCTACGAAGCGCGCCCTAACGTCACCGTCGATGCGGCGTGTCTCTGCCTCAAGACCGGCAACGCCGTCATCCTGCGCGGCGGCAGCGCCGCGATGCACTCCAACCGCATCCTCTCCGAGGTCGTCCAGGGTGCCGTCATCGAGGCCGGCCTGCCGCGGGAGGCGATCTCGTACCTCACCCCGGATCGCCGTGAGCTCGACGAACTGCTCGAGCAGCGCCGCTACGTCGACCTCGTGATCCCGCGCGGCGGGGAGGACCTCAAGGACTACCTCATGGAGCGCAGCAAGGTCCCCGTGATCTACGCCGCCGGGGGCAACTGTCACGTCTATGTCGATGCCGCGGCCGACCTGGACAAGGCGGTGCCGATCATCGTCAACGCCAAGTGCCAGCGCCCCGGCGTGTGCAACGCCGCCGAGACGCTGCTGGTCCACCGCGACGTGGCCGCTGCGTTTCTGCCGCGCGCCGTAGAAGAGCTCAAGCGGCGCGGCGTGGAGCTGGTGGTCGACAAGGCCGCCGCC
Organism: uncultured Thermoleophilia bacterium; assembly: GCA_963700035.1. Lineage (GTDB taxonomy): Bacteria > Actinomycetota > Thermoleophilia > UBA2241 > UBA2241 > CAIXSE01. Next base: position 8,550 of record CAVOWE010000004.1, read on the forward strand.
GATCTGCTGGGCGATCCGACCCTGAAGCGCGCCAACAAGACGCACTACGAGACGGAGTTCCTCGCGCTCAAGCTCGCCGTGCGCGTGGTCGACTCCCTGGAGGACGCCCTCGAGCACATCGCCACCTACGGCACACGCCACTCCGAGGCGATCGTCACCGAAGACCTCGGCGCCGCCCGGCGGTTCACGGCCGAGGTCGACGCGGCGTGCGTCTACGTGAACGCCTCGACGCGCTTCACCGACGGTGGCGAGTTCGGGCTGGGCGCGGAGATGGGGATCTCCACGCAGAAGCTGCATGTGCGCGGCCCGATCGCCCTCCAGGAGCTCACCTGCGTCAAGTACGAGCTGTGGGGCGACGGGCAGGTGCGCCCCTAGCGCCGTGGACGAGGCAGGCCCCCGCCTCGGCGTCATCGGCGGCAGCTTCGACCCGCCACACGTCGGCCACCTCGTCATCGCCTCCGAGGCGCACGCGCGTCTCGGTCTCGAGCGGGTCCTCTTCGTGCCGGCCGCCGCGCCGCCGCACAAGGATCTCGTGGAACGCACGGCGGCCGACGTCCGTCTCGAGATGACCGCCCTGGCCGTCGCCGATGACATGCGTTTCGTCGAGTCGGGTCTGGAGATCGAGCGCGACCTCGTGTACACCCGCGACACGCTGGCGGCCGTGACCGAACGCTTTCCCGGACGCGGCCTCGTGTTCATCATGGGCTCCGATTCTCTCCTGCAGTTCGACACGTGGTATGACCCCGAGGGCATCCTCGCGCGCTGCACCCTCGCCGTGGCGCCGCGTCCCGGTGACGACCGTGAGGTCGTCGCTGCCGCCGCGGCGCGCTGGGGCGCCGGCCGGGTGACCGTCCTCGACGGTCCGCCGGTAGGGGTGTCGTCGAGCGCGGTGCGGGCGCGCGTCGCCGCCGGCCTGCCCATCCGCTATCTCGTGCCGGACGCCGTCGAGGAGTTCATCGTCGAGCGCAACCTGTACCGGCGCGCGTGATCGATCGCGCCCAGGCAGAGAGGCTCATGGCGGAACGCCTCTCGGAGAAGCGACGGGAGCACTCGCGGCGCGTGGCGGCCGAGGCCGAGGAGCTGGCGCGGCGCTTCGGCGCCGCGCCCGAGGCGGCCGCGATCGCCGGCCTGCTGCACGACTACTGCCGCGACCTCAGCGACGCGCAGACGCTCGCGGCCGCGGCGCGCTACGGCCTCGAGGTGGGGCCCGTCGAAGCGCGGCGTCCCAAGAAGATCCTGCACGGGCCGGTGGCCGCCGCCGAGCTGGCCGCGGCCGGCCTCGACGCGGACGCCGCCGCCGCGATCGCCCGCCACACCACCGGCGGTCCCGGCATGACGGTGCTCCAGAAATGCCTCTATCTGGCCGACTTCTGCGAGCCGGGCCGCGAGTTCCCCGGCCTCGACGAGGTGCGCGCCTTGGCGCGCACCTCGCTCGACGATGCCGTGGCGGCCGCGGCCCGCGTCAGCCTGCTCGACCTCATCGGCCGCGGGCGCGGGGTGGTGCCCGATGCGCTGGCGTTGTACAACGAGACTCATGCCGGCGAACTAGGGGCTATAGAGTCGATCGTCTGCGGCGGCGCCGGCGCACGAAGGCGGAGCGCTGGCAGGCCTGGGTCCTCTACGCCCTCGCCGCGGTGGTGGCCTTCGGCGCCGTGTTCGGCGCCTGGTATCTCGGGTCGCGCTGGTTGAAGCGACCGCAGGAGCAGACGAAGTCCGGCTACCTGGCGCTCGTCACCTTGACGGCGCCGGGATCCGGCGAGCCCGCGGCGGCGGCGCTGATCGTCAAGGATGCTGCCACCGGCGCTGCCTCCCTCTACGTGATCCCCGAGGAACTGCTGGTCGAGGGGCCCAACGGCGAGTACGTCTTCGCCGGCGACGCGATGGCGGCGGGCACGCTGAAAGAGGATCTGCAGCGCGTCGTGGGCGCCCCGATCGATGCCGCGTACCGGCTGCCGCTGGCGGCCCTCGGAGACCTCGCCGCGACCGGGGCGTTCCAGCTTTCGTTGCCCGATCCCGTGGAGCTCGACCTGGCGGGGACGAAACGCACCTTCGAGGATCGCGCCATCGTCTCCTCCTCGGAGATGCCGGCGCTCTTCTCCGCCGGCGGGCCGAGCGGGTACGATGCGGCGCGCATGCAGGAGGCGCTCTGGAGGGCGGTGCTCGACGCCGCCGCCTTGCGCCCAGGCGAGGTGCGCACCGCTGCCGCCCGCGCCGCTGCCGGACGAGCCACGGGCGGCGGCGACACCCGGTATCTGGACGACGCGCTGAAGGCGCTCACCGGCGGTGACGCTGCGGTGGCCCGCATCCCGTCAGACTCACGGGTGGCCGAAGGTCAGTTCGCCTTCCTTCCCAAGGCCGACGACATCATGGCGGCGATCACGCGCAAGGCTCCGGGATTTCGCAGCCGCTACACGGTCGTCGTGCGTAACGGCAGCGGACGCGTGGGCGTCGGCCAGGCCGTCGCGGACCAGCTGGCCATCCTCGACGTGAACCTCCCAGCGCCGGCCAACGCCGACACCTTCGACTACCGCCAGACGCAGATCCTGCCGGGCAGCGGGGCGCTCCCGGTGGCCGAGGACATCCGTGCTATACTCGGCCGCGGAGTCGTCCTCGACGGCGCGGACGTGCCGCCCGATACCGTCGTGGTGATCGTCGGGGCCGACACGAAGCTCAAGGACACCGAGCCAAAGGACCAGCCGTAGAACTCGAGGCAGAGCTCACGACGGCCGAAGAACTGGCACGCGACATCGCCGGCCACGCCGCCGACAAGAAGGCCGACGACATCGTCATCCTCGCGATGGGCGACACCGTCAGCTGGACCGACTTCTTCGTGATCGCCACCGGCGCCAACCCTCGTCTCACGAAAGCCATCGCCCAAGAGATCGAGGGCAAGCTCCGCTCGCGACGGCGCGCGGCGCGCGTGGAGGGCGAGCGCGAAGCCGAGTGGATCCTGATCGACTTCATCGATGTCGTCGTCCACGTCTTCACGCCGGCGGCGCGCGACTTCTACCGTCTTGAGACGCTGTGGGGCGATGTCCCCCGTCTTGACCTCGCTAAGCAGGGCTGGCGAGGCGAGTGGCGAACGTGCCGGGAAGGTCTGAACGAACGGTGGGGAGGACTCACATGCGGAAGCCGATTCTCGCGGTGTGCGCCGCGCTCTTGCTCGCCCTGGCGGTGGCCGCCGTGGCCGCCGGGCCGGTGCGCGCCTCGCAGCGCACGGCCAACGCGGCCGTCATGCTGCAGCTCATCGATCACGCGCGTGCGCACCGCGGGCTGGCGCCGCTGCGCGTGCACGCGGCCCTGAGCCGTGCCGCCCTGGCTCACTCTCGCGACATGATGAGCCGTGACTACTTCTCGCACGCGTCGCCGGGCGGCGCGAGTTGCGCCAGCCGCGCACGCCGCGCCGGCTATGCGACGAGCGGCTGTTCGTCCTGGGCCGTCTCCGAGGTGATCGGCTGGGGCATGAGCTCCGTCGGCACGCCGCGGGCCGTCTTCGACGCCTGGATGCGGTCTGCGTATCATCGCTCGATCATCCTCGGTCGGCGCTGGCGCGACGTGGGCGTGGGTTGCGTCTCCGGCACGTTCAACGGCGCATCCGGGTCGTGGATGTACACGGTCGACGTGGGGCGCCGCAGCCACTGATCGGTGCGCCGCCGCTCTGCCTTCCCGCACCATTGACCATCCGTCCCGCGCGGGGGTAAGATACGAACATATGTTCGTATCACACCGGGCAATCCTGCACCTCGACATGGACGCCTTCTTCGCCTCGGTCGAGCAGGCGCGGCGCCCCGAACTGCGCGGCCTGCCGGTGATCGTCGGCGGCGAGCGCGGCGGCCGCGGTGTGGTCTCCGCGTGTTCGTACGAGGCGCGCGCCTTCGGCGTCCACAGCGCCCTGCCCATCTTCCAGGCCGAGCGTCTCTGCCCGCGGGGCGCGTTCCTTCCGGTCGACATGAAGGCCTACGTGGCCGTGCACCGCGACCTCGTCGAGCTGCTCGAGCGCTACACCGACCTCGTCGAGGTCGCTTCCATCGACGAGGCTTATCTGGACGTCACCGGCAGTCGGCGGCTGTTCGGGCCACCGCGGGCCATCGCCTTGCGTATCCAGGAGCAGGTGTACGACGCCCACGGCATCACCTGCTCCATCGGCATCGGGCCCACCAAGCTGCTGGCCAAGCTGGCCGCCGGCCTCAACAAGCCGGCCGGTATCGGCGAGCTCACCGACGCCGATGTCCACGGCCGCCTGCGCGGGCTGCCGGTCGACGAGGTCTGCGGCATCGGGCCGGTCACGCAGGAGCGGCTCGCCGCTCTCGGCCTCACCACGGTCGGTATGCTGCAGGACGTCCCCTTCCCGCTGCTCGCCGCAGCCTTCGGCCGCGGTGCCCACGGCCTGCGCCAGCTCGCCTTGGGGCGCAGCTTCTCGCCGGTGCGCAGCGAGCGGCCGCTGCCCAAGTCGGTCGGCCGCGAAGTCACCTTCGCCGACGACACCAACGACATCGAGCTGCTGCGCTCCACCCTGCTCTCGCTCACCGACAACGCCGTCGCGGAGCTGCGCCGCAAGGGTCTGGCGGCGCGCACCGTCGCGCTCAAGGTGCGCTTCAACACCTTTCATACCGTGGGGCGGCGCCGTACGCTGGCTCGCTCCGTCAGCGCCACCCGGCCTCTCTACGAGACGGCCGTGGCGCTGCTCGACGAGCTCGGCATCGGCGCCCGCTGGGTCCGCCTCGTGGGCGTGAGCGTCAGCGGCTTCACGCACAACGCCTTCCAGCTCACGCTCGACGAGGGCTGGCGCGAGGTGGCGCTCGGCGAGGCCGTCGACCGCGTGCGCGAGAAATACGGCCTCAAGGCGCTCAAGCTGGCCGGCGGCGCCGCGGCCGAGCGGCATCTCGAGCGCCCCAGTCCCGGCCTCGCTTTCACGCCCTCCGCCGCGGGTCCTCCCGCGGGCTCGCGCGGCGCGTGAAACCACGGGCCCTGTGCTAGACTTCACCCTTCCGACAGGACGCGACCTGCCCCTCGCGTGCACGCCGCGGCGGGCCGGCGAGACGACACACGAGGAGAGCCCGGATGAACGACCCAGGCAAGATCAGGAACATCGCCCTCGTCGGCCATCGCGGCACCGGCAAGACTTCGCTGCTCGAGGGCCTGCTGTACAAGGCCGGCGTGGTCAATCGCCTGGGGCACGTGGTCGACGGCACGACCGTCTCCGACTACGACGACGACGAGAAACGCCGGCAGCTCAGCCTGTCGGCCGGCCTCGCGCACATCGAGCGCCAGGGCCTCAGCTTCAACCTCCTCGATACGCCCGGCGACTCGAGCTTCCTGGCCGACACCATCGCCGCCCTGCGGGTCGTCGAGACGGCCCTCGTGGTCGTGAACAGCGTGCTCGGCGTCGAGGTACAGACCGAGCGGCTCTGGGCGCGCGCCGACGAGCGCGGCCTCGCCCGCATCCTCTTCTGCAACATGCTCGACCGCGAGCGCGCCGACTTCACGGTGGCGGTCGCCGCCCTGCGCGAGGCCTTCGGCACGCAGGTCGTCGCCGTCGAGATCCCCGTCGGCGGCGAACACGAGTTCAAGGGCGTCGTCGATCTGCTCAGCATGAAGGCCCATGTGTACGAAGGCGAGAAGGTCGTCGAGGGCGACATCCCGTCCGACCTTCTGGCGGCCGCCGAAGAGGCGCGCGGCAAGCTCGTCGAGGCCGTCGCCGAGACCGACGACGAGCTCCTCGAGAAGTTCTTCGCCGAGGACGAGATCACCACGGCAGAGCTCGAAGCGGCCTTCGCCAAGGCCGTCGCCGAGGCCAAGCTGTTCCCGGTCGCCGCCGGCTCCGCCACGCACCTCATCGGCGTCGACCGCCTGCTCGACCTGCTCGCTCTGGCTCCTGCTCCCGATGCGGTCGCGGCGCCGCGCGCGCTGGGCGCGGACGACGCCGAGGTGGAGCTCGCCTGCGACGTATCCAAGCCGGCGGTCGCCTTCGTGTTCAAGACCATGGCCGACCAGTTCAGCGGCCGCATCAACGTCTTCCGCGTCTTCCAGGGTGCCATCAAGAGCGACGCCAACGTCGTCGTCGGGCGCGACGGCCACAAGGAGCGCATCGGCCAGCTGCTCAAGAACCAGGGCAAGGAGACCAAGCCGGTCGACGGCCTCTGCGCCGGCGATATCGGCGCGGTGGCCAAGCTCAAGGACGTGGTCACCGGCGACACGCTGGCGGCCGAGGGAGCGCGCGTCGCCTTCCCGGCCATCGCTTTCCCCTCGCCGCTCATGAGCTTCGCCATCGAGGCCAAGAACAAGGGCGACGAAGACAAGGTCATCCAGGCGCTGCGCCGCCTCACCGAAGAAGACCTCATGATGGAGGAGCACCGCGACCCGCAGACCGGCGAGACCATAGTCTCCGGCATGAGCCAGGTGCACGTGGAGGTCATCTGCGAGCGCCTCAAGCGCCGCTTCGGGGTCGAGGTCAACCTGCACCCGCCGCGGGTCCCGTATCGCGAGACGGTCAAGACGAGCGCCAAGTCGCAGGGGCGCCACAAGAAGCAGACCGGCGGCCGCGGCCAGTTCGGCGACACCTGGATCGAGGTGCAGCCCATGGCGCGCGGCGAGGGTTTCGAGTTCGTCGACAAGATCGTCGGCGGTGTGATCCCGCGCAACTTCATCCCCGCCGTCGAGAAGGGCGTCCTGGAGGCCACGCACGAAGGCTTCCTGGCCGGCTACCCGGTGGTCGACGTGCGCGTCATCCTCTACGACGGCTCGCACCACCCGGTCGACTCCTCCGAGATGGCGTTCAAGATCGCCGGCTCCATCGGCTTCAAGGCGGCCGCCGTCAAGGCGCAGCCCACGCTGCTCGAGCCCATCATGAACGTCGAGGTCACGGTACCCGAAGAGAATGTCGGCGACATCATCGGCGACCTCAACTCACGGCGCGGCAGAGTGCTCGGCATGACGCCGCGCGGGCACGCCAACGCGGTCGCCGCCGAAGTGCCGCTGGCCGAGATGCTGAGCTACGCGCCCGATCTCACCTCGATGACCGGCGGGCGCGGCGACTACACCATGGAGTTCCTGCGCTACGAAGAAGTCCCGGCGCACCTGTCGCAGAAGATCATCGATCAGGCGAAGGCCGACAAAGAAGAGGCCCACAAGAGCTAAGGCGGGTCGCCACTTCGTCCACATTTTCCCCGCATCTTGAGTGTTTTGTGGGCCCGCAGGCGCTGGCGGTCCGGCGCTCGGCTGCGGTAGTATGGGCATGACAACCCAACGGAGGTCCCCGTGTTTGATATCGGCACCATGCGCGTGAAGAGCGGCCTCGCCGACATGCTCAAGGGCGGCGTCATCATGGACGTCACCAACGCCGAGCAGGCCAAGATCGCCGAAGAGGCCGGGGCCTGCGCCGTGATGGCTCTCGAGCGCGTGCCCTCCGACATCCGCGCCCAGGGCGGCGTGGTTCGCATGGCCGACCCCACCAAGATCACCGAGATCCAGGCGTGCGTCTCCATCCCCGTCATGGCCAAGGCGCGCATCGGCCACTTCGTCGAGGCCCAGATCCTCGAAGCTCTCGAGGTCGACTACATCGACGAGAGCGAAGTCCTCACGCCCGCCGACGAGGCCAACCACATCAACAAGTGGAAGTTCAACGTACCCTTCGTCTGCGGCGCCGTGAACCTCGGCGAGGCTCTGCGCCGCATCAGCGAAGGCGCCGCCATGATCCGCACCAAGGGCGAGGCCGGCACCGGCGACGTCGTCGAGGCCGTGCGTCACATGCGCACCATCATGGGCGAGATCCGCCGCCTCACTACGCTCGACCCAGACGAGCTGTACGTGGCCGCCAAACAGCTCCCGGCTCCCTACGAACTGGTCCGCTGGGTCGCCGAGAACCACAAGCTCCCCGTGGTCAACTTCTCCGCCGGCGGCATCGCCACGCCCGCCGACGCGGCGCTCATGATGCAGCTCGGCGCCGAGGGCGTCTTCGTCGGCTCCGGCATCTTCAAGAGCGAGGATCCCCAGAAGCGCGCCAACGCCGTCGTCAAGGCCGTGACCAACTACCGCGACGCCAAGATCATCGCCGAGGTCTCCGTGGGCCTCGGCGAAGCGATGCCCGGCATCGACGCGGCGCGAATGCCCGAAGAAGCCAAGATCCAGCATCGCGGCTGGTGAGCCCGAGGGCGGCATGAGCGCCAGCAACGGCACGCGCCGGCTCGACTGGATCCTGTCGCCCGAGCCCAGCCGCGACTCGCAGGGTCCCGGCACGGGTCTCACCATCGGCGTCCTCGCCCTGCAGGGCGACTTCCGCGAGCATCGGCTCGTGCTCGAGCGGCTCGGCGCGCTCACCCGCGAGGTGCGGCGCGCCGATCAGCTCGAGGGACTCGACGGGCTGGTGATCCCCGGCGGCGAGAGCACCACCATCAGCAAGCTCATGGACGCCTACGGTCTTGCTGGACCCATCACGGCGTTCTCACGCGGCGGCGGCCTTCTCTACGGCACCTGCGCCGGCCTCATCACCGTCGCTCGCGACACCGTCGAGGGTTCGCCGCCCACGCTCGGCCTCATGGATATCGTCGCGCGGCGTAACGCCTTCGGGCGCCAGGTCCGCAGCTTCGAGGCCGACCTGGAGGTCGCGGGCATCGGCCCCGTGCCGCTCCGCTGCGTGTTCATCCGCGCGCCGTGGGTCGAGAGCGCCGGGCCCGGGGTCGAGGTGCTCGCCACCTGCGAGGGCCACATCGTCGCCGCCCGCGAGCGCGGGGTCCTCGTCACGGCGTTCCATCCCGAGCTCACCGACGACACGCGCCTGCACGAGCTGTTCATCACCATGATCCGCCGCCAGGGCGCGGCGTCCGCGCCCGGCGGCGCGGCGCTGCCGCGTGCCGCCGGCGAGCCGGGCCGCGCCGTCGCGGCGCCCGCCAACCGCTGAGAGAGGAGGTGGTGTCCTCGTGTCCGGGCACTCCAAGTGGGCCACCATCAAACACAAGAAGGGCAAGACAGACGCCAGGCGCGGCAAGCTGTTCTCCAAGCTCTCCCGCGCCCTCACGGTAGCCGCCCGTGAAGGCGGCGCCGACGTCACCATGAACATCGCGCTGGCCAACGCCGTCGAGAAGGCGAAGAGCTACTCCATGCCCAAGGACAACATCGAGCGAGCCATCCAGCGGGGAGGGGGCGGCGCCGACGGCGCCTCCTACGAGAGCATCCTCTACGAAGGCTACGGCCCCGCCGGAGTGGCGATCATCGTCGAGGTCCTCACCGACAACAAGAACCGCTCCGCCGCCGACATCCGCAACACGTTCAGCAAGCACGGCGGGCAACTGGCGCAGCCCGGAGCCGTCGCCTGGGTCTTCGAGCGCCGCGGCTCCATCGTCGTCGACGGGGTCAAGTACAGCGAGGACGACGTCATGGCCGCCGCCATCGACGCGGGCGCCGACGACGTCGTGCAGGACGGCGACGAGTTCCAGGTCCTCACGCAGCCGGCCGACCTGGCAGCCGTGCGCGATGCCATGGAGGCCGCCGGCATCGCGTTCGACCAGGCTGAGCTCACGATGATCCCCAAGAGCACGGTCAAGCTCGAGGAGAACGACGCCCGCAAGACCATGAAGATCGTCGACGCCCTCGAAGACAACGACGACGTGCAAGAGGTGTACGCCAACTTCGATATCCCTGAAGACATCCTCGAGCGCCTGGCCGGCTAGCCGGTGACGACGGCCGTGGGGCCCGGCCAGGGGCACATCCACAAGGTGGGAGCGAGACCGTGATCGTGCTCGGCTTCGACCCAGGCACCGCGAGCACCGGCTGGGGCGTCATCGAGCAGGACGGCAACCGCCTCAAGTCGCTCGGCCACGGCTGCATCGTCACCTCCGCCAAAGACGACACCCACGTCCGCCTGCGGCAGATCTACGACCAGGCACGAGGGCTCATCACGCGCTTCTCCCCCGACATCGTCGTGCTGGAGGATCTGTTCGTGAACGTCAACGTGAGGACGGCCCTGGCGGTCGGCCAGGCCAAGGGGGTCCTCTATCTGGCCGCCTCCGAGCTCGAGAGCGCCCCCCGCGAGTACTCGCCTCTGCAGATCAAGCAGGCGGTCACGGGGTACGGGCGCGCGAGCAAGATCCAGGTGCAGGAGATGACCAAGGTGATCCTCGGCCTGGCGCGCATCCCGCAGCCCGACCACGCGGCCGACGCGCTGGCCGTCGCCATCACCCACACCCATCACAACAGCGCCGCGTTCGCCGCGGCTGTGCGCCGCGCCCCGGGCGGCCGGCGATGATCGCCTCGATCCGCGGCAAGCTGCAATCGGTCGACGGCGACCACGCCGTGCTCGAGGTGGGAGGGCTGGGCATCGAGGTCCTGGCCTCAGGGCGCACCCTCGGCGGTCTGTCGGGCAGGCTCGGTGAAGAAGTCAGCCTGCACACCTACCTCCACGTGCGCGAAGACGCGCTCCAGCTGTACGGCTTCCGCAGCGTCCGGGAGCGCGTGTTCTTCCAGTGGCTCATCGGCGTCAGCGGCGTGGGGCCCAAAGTGGCTCTTGCGGTGCTCTCCGGCTATCCGGTGGAGGATCTCGAGGTCGCGGTGGCCCGCGACGACGTGAAGAAGTTCGAGAGCATCTCCGGCATCGGCAAGAAGCTGGCGCAGCGGCTCGTGGTCGAGCTCGGCGACAAGGTCGGGGAGCTGCCGCCGGCGCCGTCCGGCTGCCGCGGCCGCCGGCCCCGCCTCTGCCGACGGATTCCTGGCCGCCCGCTCGGCCCTGCAGAACCTCGGCCTCAGCTTGCGGGAGGCGGAGGAGGCGCTCCGCGGCGCGCCCGAGGGCGCGCCCCTTGAGGACCTGGTCAAGTACGCGCTCACGCGCGACAGGGGCGCCTCATGACGCCGCCGGTCGACCGCATCGGCGACCCCAACGAGCGTGCCGACGACCGCGACCTCGAGCTCGGCCTCAGGCCGCGGCGGTTCAGCGACTTCGTCGGGCAGAGCGTCGCCAAGGAGCAGCTCGAGATCTTCGTGCAGGCCGCCCGCAACCGCGGCGACACGCTCGACCACGTGCTCATCGCCGGCCCGCCCGGCCTCGGCAAGACCACGCTGGCCGGCATCATCGCCACCGAGCTCGGGGTGGGCATGCACACCACGTCGGGGCCGGCGCTCGAGCGCAAGGTCGACGTCGCCGGCCTGCTCACCAACCTGCAGGAGGGCGACGTCCTCTTCGTCGACGAGATCCACCGCCTCAACGCCGCCGTGGAAGAGGTCCTCTATCCCGCCATGGAGGACTACGAGATCGACATCATGATCGGCGAAGGCCCCGCGGCGCGCAGCATCCGTATGCAGGTCCAGCCGTTCACGCTGATCGGCGCCACCACGCGCACGGGCCTGCTCACGACGCCGCTGCGCGACCGTTTCGGCGTCTGGCAGCGGCTCGAGTACTACGAGATCGAGGAGCTGGCCCAGATCGTGCGGCGCTCCTCCGGGATCCTCAGGGTGCGCATCGACGACGCCTCCACGCTCGAGATCGCCGGTCGCTCGCGAGGTACGCCGCGGGTGGCCAACCGCCTGCTGCGCCGGGTGCGCGATTTCGCGGAAGTCCGGCACGAGGGCGTCATCGACCACGACATCTGTCTGGCCGCCCTCGAGCTCTTCCAGGTCGACGGCGAAGGCCTCGACAAGCTCGACCGCGACATCCTCTGTACCATCGCGCAGAAGTTCGACGGCGGCCCGGTCGGCCTCGACACGCTGGCCGTGGCGCTGGGCGAAGAGGCCGACACGGTGATGGACGTGTACGAGCCGTACCTGATCATGCAGGGCTTTCTCAAGCGCACGCCGCGCGGGCGGGTGCTCACGCGCTCGGGCTTCCAGCACTGCGGCCTCACGCCGCCGGCCGGGCCGGGCACGCTGTTCGACGAGAACTGAGCGCGGAGATGGACGATCTTCTTCTGCACGCCTGCTGCGGGCCCTGCTCGACCGTCGCCGTGCCCGCCTGGCGGGCGCGCGGGCTGGAGCCGCTGGCGTGGTTCCACAACCCCAACATCCAGCCGGCCGCCGAAGCGCAGCGCCGGCTCGAAAGCATGCGGCGCTTCAGCCGCGCGGCCGGTCTCCAGCTCGTCGTGGAGACGCGCGCCCAGCAAACGTCTGCCTGGCGCGACTGGACGGCGGAGCTGGGCGCCGCGGCGCCCGAGGCGCGCTGCGCCGTCTGTCTCGGGCTGCGTCTGCGTGAAGCGGCTGCGGCCGCGGCCTGCCGTGGCCTGCGGCGCTTCAGCACGACGCTCTCCGTGAGCCCGCACCAGCGACACGACCTGATCGTCACCTGCGGCGAAGCGGCGGCGGCCGAACACGGCGTCGACTTCGTGTATCTCGACCTGCGCGACTCGTTCCGCGAGAGCTACGCCCAGAGCCGGCGGCTGGATCTCTACCGCCAGCCGTACTGCGGCTGCGCGGCCAGCAAGTGGGAGGCCTGGGAGCAGCGGTGGGCGCGGAAGAAGGCCGGGTGAGCGGGCCCGGGCGCGCCTGCGGCGCCGCCGGCCATCCGGCCCCGGCCGGCCTGCGCCTCGAGGACCTCGACTACGAGCTGCCGGAGGAGCTCGTGGCACAGGCGCCGGCGGAGCCCCGCGACGCGTCGCGGCTGCTCGTGTGTCGGCGGGCCGGCGGGAGTCTGCACGACCGGGTCTTCAACGAGCTCCCGGAGCTGCTTCGCGAGGGCGACGTGCTGGTGCGCAACGACACACGCGTCTTCCCGGCGCGCAGCTACTTTCGCCGCGCGACCGGCGGGCGTATCGAGGTCCTCTTCCTGCGGCCGCGCGACAGCGGTGAGAACGGGGCGAGGGGCGCAGCGCACGACTCAACCGGAGTCTCGGATGGTGAACCCGGGGAGACATGGGAAGCGCTTCTTCGTGGCCGCCCGCGCCCCGGCGAGACGCTCTCCAGCGAGACGCTCGGCGAGGGCTGGCCGCTGGTCGCCGTGAGTCCCCTCGGCGACGGCCGCTGGCTGGTGGCCAGCGGCCACGCGCGGCCGGTGCTCGATCTCCTCGAAGAGGCCGGAGAGACCCCTCTGCCGCCGTACATCCACCGGCGTCTGAGCGACCCCGAGCGCTACCAGACCAGCTATGCGCGTCTTGTGGGATCGGCGGCGGCGCCCACCGCCGGCCTGCACTTCACGGCGGCCCTGGACGCCGCACTGGCGGCGGCCGGCGTGACCATCGAGACGGTGACGCTCCACGTGGGACTGGGCACGTTCAAACCGCTCGTGGAGGAGACGCTGGCCGCGAACCGGCTTCACAGCGAGACCTACGAGGTCGACGCGGCCGTGTGGGCGCGCCTGCTGGCGGCGCGCGCCCAGGGCCGCCGCATCGTCGCCGTGGGCACGACCTCGATGCGCACCCTCGAGCACCTCGCCCGTCACGCGCCGGAAGCGGCCACGCCCCCCGGCCCGGCCGCCTGTCGCGGAGAGACGAGTCTCTTCATCACGCCGGGCTTCGACTTCCGCGTCGTCGACGCCATGCTCACCAACTTCCACCTGCCGCGCACCAGCCTGCTGGCGCTGGTCATGGCGTTCTGCGGCGCGGAACAGACCCGGCGCCTCTACGCCCACGCGGTGCGCGCGCGCTACCGCTTCTACAGCTTCGGCGACGCGATGCTGGCTCTGTGAGGTGACGCCGTGGGTCGTCGGGTCGACGATACGGGGAGTGGGGCGCCGCTGACCGCCGAGGGCTTCGCCTTCAAGGTGGAGGCGCGCGACGGGGCGGCGCGGGTCGCCCGCCTCACGACGCCGCACGGCGAGGTCGAGACGCCTTGCTTCATGCCCGTGGGCACCAAGGCGACGGTCAAGGCGGTGGCGCCGCGCGAGCTCGCCGAGCTCGGCGCCCGGATCGTCCTCGCCAACACCTACCATCTCTACCTGCGTCCCGGCACCGAGCTCATCGCCGCGCACGGCGGCCTGCACGGCTTCATGCGCTGGGACGGGCCGATCCTGACCGATTCCGGCGGTTTTCAGGTGTTCAGCCTCGAGGGCACCCGCGTCGTGCGCGACGACGGCGTCGAGTTCGCCTCCGTCTACGATGGCTCGCGGCACGTCTTCACGCCTGAGCTGGCGGTGCGCATCCAGGAGGAGCTCGGCGCCGACATCATCATGGCCTTCGACCAGTGCGCGCCGGGCACGCTGGCGCGCCCCGAGATCGAGGCCGCCGTGGAGCGCACCTCGCGCTGGGCGGCGGCCTGCAAGGCGGCCCATCGGCGCCCCGACCAGCTTCTCGTCGGCATCGTCCAGGGCGGCGTGGACGAAGCTTTGCGCCGCCGCTCGGCCGCCGCGATCATGGGCGTCGGCTTCGACGCCTACGCCATCGGCGGCCTCAGCGTGGGCGAGCGCGGCGACCAGATGCTCGCCACGGTCGAGCTCATGGACGACGTTCTGCCGGCCGATCGTCTGCGCTACTTCATGGGGATCGGCGACCCGGTGGGCATGCTCGAGGTCGTGCGCCGCGGCGTCGACATCTTCGACTGCGTCCTGCCGACGCGCCTGGCGCGCACCGGCACGGCGTTCTCGGCCGAAGGGCGCTTGAACATGCGCAACGCGCGTTTCGCCGCCGACCTGCGCCCGCTCGACGAGGCCTGCGACTGCTACGTCTGCCGCACGTTCTCCCGGGCCTACGTGCGCCATCTCGTGCTGCAGAAGGAGATGCTCGGGGCGCAGCTCTTGAGTCAACACAACCTCAGGGTTCTGATAAGATTGACGGAGGACGCCCGCGCGGCCATTCGCGCCGGGCGTTTCGAGGATTTTGCCAATCACGTCGCGGAACGGTATTCCGCAGGAGGTTGAGCCGCATGGGTGGAGGCGCGGCCATCATCATCTGGATCCTGGTCTTCTTCGGGATCTTCTACTTCCTGGCCATCCGGCCGCAGCGTCGTCAGCGCCAGGCTCATCAGCAGATGGTCACGATGCTCAAGAAGGGCGACGAGGTCGTCACCATCGGCGGCATCTTCGGCACGGTCACCAGGATCGGTGACGACTGGGTCGAGCTCGAGATCGCGAAGCGCACCAAGGCCCGCTTCCTCAAGCGCTCCATCTCCTCGATCACCAGCATCGTGGAAGACGAGGACGAGGACGAGTACATCGAGGCCGCCGACGACGACGTCATCGAAGAGACCGACGCGGTGCCCGAGGACGAGACCGACGAGGTCGCCGACGTCGAGACCGCTGCCGATCTCGAGGCCCCGGAACCGCCGCAGGAGCCCAAGGCCTGACGGGTCGCTCGCGACGGTCATCATCATGAAGTCCCCGACGACGAGCCCTGCCGGTCCTGCAGGGCTCGTCGCATACGGGGGATGCAGGGATTCTTGCCTGCGGCCCGAACTGCGTTCTGACGTGGTGTCGACACAGGGGTAACGCATCTATGGCGCATGTCATCGCCTTCGCGAACCAGAAGGGCGGCGTAGCCAAGACCACATCCACCGTGAACCTCGGCGCGGCGCTGCGCGAGCACGACCTGCGCGTGCTCGCCGTCGACATGGATCCCCAGGGCAATCTCACCATGAGCCAGGGGATCGACACGGAGGGGCTCGACAAGAGCATGTACGACGTCCTCGTGCACCGTACGCCCATCGAGGACGTCATCCACGAGCGCGAGCTCGACGTGGCCGCCTCGACCATCGACCTTGCAGGCGCGGAGATGGCGCTCGCCCAGATGATCGGCCGCGAGCGCGCCCTGCAGCGCGCCCTCGACCCCGTGCGCGAGCGCTACGACTACATCCTCATCGACACGCCGCCTTCGCTGGGCCTGCTCACCATCAACGCGCTCACGGCCTCCGAGGGCGTGATCGTGCCGGTACAGTGCGAGTACCTCTCGCTGCGCGGCCTGCTGCAGCTCGAGAAGACCCTCGAGATGATCCGCGAGAACCTGAACCCCGAGGTCAAGATCCAGGGCATCCTGCCGACCCTGTTCGACGCCCGCACCAGCCACGGCAAGGAGTCCATCGAGGTGCTGCGCGACAACTTCGGCCCGCTGGTCTTCGATACGGTGGTGCGCAAGACGATCAAGTTCGCCGAGGCGCCCGTCATCGGGGCCTCGGTGCTCAAGTACGATCCCAAAGGCAGGGGGGCCGAATCGTACCGCGCCCTCGCGCGGGAGGTGCTGAATGGCAGATCGTCCTAGCATGAAGGATGGACTGAGCGAGCTCTTCCGGCGCACCGACAGCAGCGGCGCGCCCGGCGAGGGCAGCGCCCAGGACGCGGTCGTCAAAGGGCGGCCGTACGTGACGACGATCAAGGTCGTCGGTGTCGGCGGAGCGGGCACGAACGCGATCAACCGCATGGTCGACTCTGGCGTCAAGGGCGTCGAGTTCATCGCCGTCAACACCGACGTGCAGCAGCTCGGCGTGTGCGACGCCGACGTCAAGATCCATATCGGCCAGGAGCTCACGCACGGTCTCGGCGGTGGAGCGAACCCCGACGTCGGGCGCGAAGCCATGGAGATGTCGCGCGACCAGCTCAAGGCCGCGTTGCGCGGCGCCGACCTCGTGTTCGTCACCGCCGGCGAAGGCGGCGGCACCGGCACCGGCGGCGCGCCGGTCGTGGCTCAGGTCGCGCGGGAGCTCGGCGCCGTGACCATCGCCATCGTCACCAAGCCCTTCGGCTTCGAGGGCAACCGCCGCCTGCGCCAGGCCCAGGAGGGCATCGACGTCCTCAGGGACGTCGCCGACACCGTCATCAGCATCCCCAACGATCGCCTGCTCGAGGTGGTGGAGCGCAACACGAGCGTCGTGGAGGCGTTCCGGCATGCCGACGACATCCTCCGTCAAGGCGTCCAGGGCATCACCGACCTCATCACGGTCCCCGGTCTCATCAACCTCGACTTCGCCGACGTACGTACCATCGTGAAAGACGCCGGCACGGCGCTCCTCGGCATCGGCATGGCCGGCGGCGAGAACCGCGCCCAGGCTGCCGCCGACATGGCCATCCACTCGCCGCTTCTCGAGACGTCCATCGACGGCGCCCGCGGCCTGTTGCTCAATATCACCGGCGGCAGCGACCTCACGCTCTACGAGGTCAACGAGGCCGCCGGGGTCATCAGCGAGGCCGCGGACGACGACGCCAACATCATCTTCGGGGCCGTCGTCGACGAACGCCTCGAGGGCAAGATCTCCATCACCGTCGTAGCCACCGGGTTCGGCGAGCAGGTCGGGCGCGCCGCTCGCGACGGGGCCTCCGCGGACGAGCGTCCGCGGGGGCGCGACGACGCGCGTCGTGAGCGACCCGAGGACCAGGGCACGTCTTTCGGTCCGGCGCCCTCATTCGACGGCGGCACCTTCGAGATCCCGTCCTTCGTCAACCAGCCCGAGGACTAAGCGGCAGATGGCGTCTCCCGGAGCGACGGCGATGCGCGCTGAGGCCACCGCCGTCGCCGCACCTCCCGTCGCACGAGCCGCCGCAGGCGGGCTGGCGAGCGGGACGCCACCGAGCTGGGGAGCCGGCTCGGATGTCGGAGACCAGGCACACCGCTCATTCGACCTCGACCTCGACGTCTTCGACGGGCCGTTCGACCTCCTTGTCACGCTGATCCTCAAGGACGAGATCGACATCTGGGAGGTGCGCGTCTCGCGCATCATCGCCGAATACGTCCTGAGGCTCGCGGACAGCGGCGAGTTCGACCTCGACGCGACCTCTCAGTTCGTCGTGCTGGTCGCGGCGCTGCTCGAGATGAAATCGCGCCTGCTCCTCGAGGAGGAAGTCGAGGAGGCGTTGGAGGACCTCGACCCCGATGAGGCCGCCGAGCACCTCCTCGAGCGCCTGGTGCGCTACAGCCAGTTCAAGAACGCCGCCGGCGCCCTGCGCCGGCGCTGGGACGAGCACAGCGCGCGTCTGTATCGCAGCGCCCCCGTGCCGCCGGCCCTGCTGTGCCGGCCGGTTCTTGCGGGGGCCCTTCCCGCGTCGGCCCTCGTGGCAGCTCTCGCGCCGCTGCTGCGCGACCCGCCCGTGCCCGACACGAGCCACCTCGCCGATCTCGCCGTGTCCCTGGTCAAGGAGCTCCGGCGTCTGCGCCTCATCCTCGGCGACGAGGGCGGGTTCACCTTCGCCGCGGTGTCGTCCGGCGACCTCCTCGAGCGTGCCGTGACGTTCTTCGCGCTGCTCGAGCTCCACTCGGGCGGCGAGGCGGTCTTGCGTCAGAAGCGGCACTTCGGCGACATCGTCGTTACTCGCGCTACGCGGCCCGCCGCAGGCCGTCGCGGCGGTGTGACCCGCCGCCGGATGACGCCGCCCGCCTGTCTGCGGTAGCATCGACTGCGCCCGGTCACCCGCGGACCCTGGACCTCATGCACGCACTCGCCCGGCGCCTCGAGGCGCTCCTGTTCATATCGTCGCGGCCGCTTGCGCCTCCCGAGATGGCGGCGGCATGCGGCTGCCCCACGGCGGAGGTCGACGAGGCACTGGCCGTCTTGCGCGTCGAATACGCCGCCGAGCGGCACGGCGTCACGCTGCGCGACGTGGCCGGCGGAGTCACGTTCGCCGTCGCCGACGACTGCGCCGAGGACGTGCGCAGGCTCACGGGGGCCGAGCGACCGGACGATCTCACGCCGGCGCTGCTCGAGACGCTGGCCGTGGTCGCCTATCTGCAACCGGTGACGCGCGCCGAGACCGCCGAGGTCCGCGGGGTCTCGTCGGAGTGGGCGCTCGGCGCGCTGGAGGAGCGCGGCCTGGTGGAACAGCTGGGCCGCGCCGACACGCCCGGCGCGCCCATCCTGTACGGCACCGGCCTGCGCTTTCTCAGACTGTTCGGGCTGCGCTCGCTGGAGGAGCTGCCGCCGCTGGAAGAGTTCTCCCTGCAGGCAGTGGAGGTCGATGAGATCCGCGCCCGCCTGCTCGCCAACGCCGAGAGGAGGCGGGCGTGAGCCAGCCGATGAACCTGGTGGTCTTCCTGGCGCGCGCGGGCCTCGGCTCGCGGCGCTCGTGCGACGAGCTCATCCGTAAGGGGTCCGTGACCATCAACGGTGAGGTGGTGACCTTTCCGCGCGAGAAGGTGGCGCCCGAGGACGTCGTCCTCGTCGACGGCGAGCCCGTGGAGGCACGCGAGCTTCGCTACTTCCTCGTGAACAAGCCGCGGGGGGTCGCCAGCACGCGCCGCGACCCGCACGCCGAACGCGTTATCGTGGATCTGGTCCCGAACGGGCGCATCCTGTTCCCGGTGGGACGGCTCGACGTCGACACCACGGGGCTCATCGTCCTGACCAACGATGGCGTACTCGCCAACAGGCTCATGCATCCTCGCTACGGCGTGCCCAAGACGTATGTCGCCCGCGTGCGCGGCAAGGTGAGCCGGCGCGCCCTCGGCGCCCTGCGGCAAGGGGTCGACCTCGAGGACGGGCTCACGTCGCCGGCGGAGGTCAACCTCAAGAAGCAGAGCGCCAAGACGGCCCTCGTCGAGATCACCATCCACGAGGGCCGCAAGCGCCAGGTCCGGCGCATGTTCGCGGCCGTCGGCCTTCCCGTGGAGGAGCTGCACCGGCGCCGCTACGGTCCCATCGCCGACAAGGGTCTCGAGCCGGGCGGGTATCGCGAGCTGGCCGGGGACGAGGTCGAGGCCCTTCTGCGCGCCGGGGAGGACGTGGCCGTGGCCGTCGCTGCCGAAGTCGAGGGCCAGCCACTCCTTCTCGCCGCCGAGGCGTTGCCCGTACCGGAGGTGACTCCGGCGGCCGAGCCGTTGGAGGGCGTCGAGGAGATGGCGCCCGTTGCGGAGGCAGGACCTGAGGCGGCCGAGTCCCCGGCGCCGCCGCAGGATGAGCCCGCGTGCGGGCCTGGAGACGCGGGGAGTGTATAGTGTTGCACTTCCTATGCGGAGCGGAGCCTCATGACTGACGATACCCCCCGGGTGTATGCCCTGCGCGGCGCCACGACGGTCGAGCGCGACACCAGCGACGACATCGCCGAGCGCACGGCAGAGCTGCTCGGCGTGGTCCTCGACCGCAATGACGCCGCCATCGACGACGTCGTCAGCGTGATCCTCAGCGCCACCCCCGACCTGCGCGCCGACTTCCCTGCGGTCGCGGCGCGCCGCATCGGTCTGTCTCACACACCGCTGCTGTGCTGCCAGGAGATCGCCGTGGAGGGCGCCGTGGAACGCTGCGTGCGCGTGCTCCTGCACGTGTATCTGCCGGCCGGCGCCGACGTGCACCACGTGTACCTGCACGGCGCCCGGCAGCTGCGGCTCGACCTGCCGGAGTGACCGTGGCCCTGCGCTTCGTCCCCGCCCTCGCCGACATCGTCCCCTACGCCCCCGGTCTGCCGATCGAGACTGGTGATGCGGCGCTACGGCCTTGGCGAGGTCGTGAAGCTCGCCTCCAACGAGTTCCCTCTCTCTCCCTTCGACGAGGTGAAGCGCGTCATCATCGAGGCCCTCGACGACCTGAACCGCTACCCCGACGGCGACGCCACCGACCTGCGCGCGGCGCTGGCCGCGCACTACGGACGCGTGTCGGAGCAGGTCGCCGTGGGCGCCGGGTCCTGCGAGCTGCTTATGCTGCTCGGCGACGCGCTGCTCGAGAAGGGCGACGAGGTCGTCTTCGCCGACCCGTCGTTCGTCGTCTACAAGGACGTCTGTCGGCTGCACGAGGCGCGGGCACTGGCGATCCCTCTGGTCGATTTCACCCACGACCTCGAGGCCATGGCGGCCGCGGTCACGCCGCGCACCAAGATGGTGCTGGTGTGCAACCCGAACAACCCCACCGGGACCTACGTGCCGGTGGCCGACATCGCACGCCTCGTCGAGGCGGTGCCCGACGACGTGCTCGTGGTCGTGGACGAGGCCTACAACGAGTTCGTGACGGCGGCCGACTCTCAGGACGCCCTCGAGCTTCAGCAGGCCCACGACAACGTCATCGTCCTGCGCACGTTCTCGAAGATCTACGGCCTGTGTGGCCTGCGCGTCGGCTACGGCCTCTGCGCCCCCGAGCTCAAGTCGGCGCTCGACAAGGTGCGCCAGCCGTTCAACGTGAACCTGCTGGCGCAGGTCGCTGCCGTCGAGGCGCTCAAGCACCAGGACCAGGTCGTGCGGCGGCGCGAGGTCAACGCCGAGCTGCGCGCCGTCATGGTCGAGCGGCTTGCGGCTCGCGGCCGCGCCACCGTGCCCAGCCAGGCCAACTTCATGCTGGTCGATACGCGCGCTCTCTCTCGGCCGCAGGACCAGGTCTGCGGGGCTCTGCTCTCCATGGGTGCGATCGTGCGCGACGGCAACGCGCTGGGCTGCCCCGGCTGGGCGCGCGTCAGTGTGGGTACACAGGATGAGATCGAGTTCTTCCTGGGCAAGCTGGCCTCGCTCGAGGTCGAGGCGCCGGGAGAGGGCGAAGGGAGGCCGCGCTGAGCATGATGGTCATCATGCACGAGACGGCGACCGAAGAAGAGGTCGCCCACGTCGTCGCACGCGTCGAAGAGGTCGGCGCGAGCGCCCACATCTCCTCCGGCGAGCGCGTGACGATCATCGGCGTCATCGGCGACCGCGAGGAGATCACGCAGCTGCCTCTCGAGGCGATGCCGGGCGTCGACCGCGTCGTCGCCATCCTCCGCCCGTACAAGCTCGTCAGCCGCGAGTTCCAGCAGCGCGACACCGTCATCGACGTGCGCGGCGCCCGGATCGGCGGCGGGCATTTCGCCATCATCGCCGGCCCCTGCTCGGTGGAGACCCCCGAACAGGTGCTGGCCGCCGCCCGCGCCGTCAAGGAGGCGGGCGGCAAGATGATGCGCGGCGGCGCCTTCAAGCCGCGCAGCTCCCCCTACGCTTTCCAGGGCCTCGGCGAGGAGGGCCTCAAGATGCTCGCCGCCGCCCGCGACGACACCGGCCTGCCCATCGTCACCGAGGTGTTGGATCCGCGCGACCTCGACATCGTCTGCGAGTACGCCGACGTCCTCCAGGTCGGGGCCCGCAACACGCAGAACTTCCTGCTGCTGGCGGAGCTGGGCAAGGTCGCCAAGCCGGTGCTCCTCAAACGCGGCCCCGCGACGACCATCGAGGAACTGCTCATGGCCGCCGAGTACATCGTCAAGGAGGGCAACCGCGACGTGATCCTCTGCGAGCGCGGCATCCGCACCTTCGAGACGGCGACGCGCAACACGTTCGATGTGAGCGCCGTACCGGTGATCAAGATCGCCAGCCACCTGCCGGTGGTCGTCGATCCGAGCCACTCGGCCGGCCGGCTGGACCTCGTGCTGCCGCTCTCGCTGGCCGGCGTGGCCGCCGGCGCCGACGGCGTGCTCGTGGAGACGCACCCCAACCCCGAGCACGCCCTCTGCGACGGCCCCCAGTCGCTGCCCACCGCCGTCTTCGGCGAGTACGCCGGCCGCGTACTCGACCTCGCGCGCTGGGCCGGCAAGACCACGGTCTGAGGCGATGAGCGACGCCGGCGTCAACACCGTCGCCGTCATCGGCGTCGGCCTGATGGGCGGATCGCTGGGGCTGGCCGCGCGCGAACGCGCGGGGGTCGCGGAGGTCCGTGGCTTCAGCCAGACGAAGCGACGCTCGACGCAGCGCTCGAGCGCGGCGCTCTGACGCACGCCTGCGGCAGCCTCGAAGAGGCCGCCTCAGGCGCCGACCTCGTGTTCGTGTGCACGCCGGTGCGGCTCGTCGCCGGGCACGTCAAGCAGGCTCTCGCCGCGGCGCCGCCACACGCCGTGATCAGCGACGTGGGCAGCACCAAAGGCCCGCTGATGCGGGCGCTCTCGCCGGACGAGCAGCGGCGCTGCGTCGGCGGT
Source organism: uncultured Thermoleophilia bacterium (assembly GCA_963700035.1). GTDB lineage: Bacteria > Actinomycetota > Thermoleophilia > UBA2241 > UBA2241 > CAIXSE01. The sequence continues at coordinate 31,234 of CAVOWE010000004.1, forward strand.
CACCCGCTGTGCGGCTCAGAGACGGCCGGCGTGGCCAACGCCCGGGCGTCGCTCTACGAGGGGGCCACCTACTTCGTCACCCCCGGTGCCCACGTCGACAGCGACGCCTACCAGCGGCTGTACGGCTTCCTCGGCGAGATCGGCGCCCGGCCCGTGGCCGTCGACCCGGAGGAGCACGACCGCCTCATGGCGGTCGTGAGCCACCTTCCGCACGTGCTCGCCAACGTGCTCATGAGCCAGGCGGGCCACCACGCCGGCGCCCGCGACGCCCTGCTCTCCGCCGGCCCGAGCTTCCGCGACCTCACGCGCGTCGCCGGGAGCAACCGCCGCGTGTGGACCGACATCTTCCTCGAGAACCGCGCCGCCCTCCTGGCCGCTCTCGCCACCTTCCAGGAGGGCCTGCAAGAGGTCCTGGAGGCGCTCGCCGCGGGCGACGCCGCGCGCCTCGGCGACGCCATCGGGCGAGCCGCCGAGCAGCGCGAGCGCATGCTCGCGGCCGGCAGTCTGCCGGCGCGGGAGCTCCACCGCCTGATCGTCCGCGTGCCCGACAGGCCGGGCGTCTTCAGCGAGATCATGGTCGCCCTCGGCGACGCCGGCATCAATATCGAGGACCTTGCGATGCACCACATGAGCGCCGAGCTGGGCGGCACGCTCACCGTGTACGTCCTCGGCGAGGCGGCGAGCGCGCGCGGCGCGCACCTCCTCGCCGGTCTGGGCTACGACGTCATCACCGGGAGCGAGGTGGAATGACCGTCATCGCCGTCGACGGCCCCGTGGGCTCGGGCAAGAGCACGGTGGCGCGCCGTGTCGCGGCGCGCCTCGGGTACGTCTACCTCGATACGGGAGCGATGTACCGGGCGGTCGGTCTGCTGGCGACGGAGGCGGGCGTGGGTCTCGACGACGAGGCTGCGGTGGTCGCACTCGCCCGGTCTGCCGGGCTGCGCTTCGACGGCGACGGCCGTCTGTTCGCCGGTGAGCGCGACGTGAGCGACGCCATCCGCACCCTCGAGATGGGCGCCGCGGCCTCGAGGGTCTCCGCTCTTCCCGGCGTGCGCAGGCTGCTCGTCGAGGAGCAGAGGCGCCTCGCCGGCGACACCGACATCGTCATGGAGGGCCGCGATATCGGCACCAACGTCTTCCCGGACGCGGCCGTCAAGGTCTACCTGACGGCGCGCCCCGAGGTGCGGGCGGCGCGCCGCGCCGCCGAGCTGCGCGCGAAAGGCGACGAAGTCGACGATGCCGAGGTGCTCGCCGCTCTGCTGGAGCGCGACCGGCGCGACTCCTCGCGAGCCGTCGCGCCGCTGCGCAAAGCCGCGGACGCCGTCGAGCTGGACACCTCCGACATGTCGCTGGACGAGGTGGTCGGGGCCGTCGCCGGCATCGCTCGTGGGCAGGCCGGGCCGTGAGGCTCTGGGGCCTGCCGCTCGCGGGTCACGGCGACAGCGGCCTGTACACTCTCTGTCGCTGGCTGGCCATTCTGATCTTCGGGGGCCTGTACCACTGTCGCGTCGAGGGCACCGGGAACCTCCCTCGAGAGGGCGCGGCGATCGTGATCACCAACCACAAGTCCAACATCGACCCCGTCGTCGTCGGCATGATCTGCGACCGGCCGCTGCGCTACATGGCGAAGCAGGAACTGTTCGGCAATGCGGCCCTGCGCAAGCTCATCGTCACCCTCGGCGCCTTTCCGATCGACCGCGGCGCCGGCGACCGCGCGGCCCTCGTGACGTCGCTCGAGATCCTCACCGAGGGCGGAGTCCTGCTGATGTTCCCGGAGGGTCACCGCAAGCCCGACGACGCCGTGCACGAGTTCCTGCCCGGCGTCGGCATGCTCGCCCTGCGCAGCGGCGCCCCGGTCGTGCCGCTGGCCATGGACGGCACGCAGCGGATACTGCGCGACGGGCGACCGGGGCTGCCGGCGCTGCGGGCGCGCATGGGGCCGCCGCTCGATCTGAGCGACCTGACGGCGCGCAACAGCGGGGCCTACCGTGAGGCGGCGCAGCGCATGCACGACGCCGTTGCCGGGCTCTATGCGCAGCTGTGACGGCATGACCGACGGGCCCGTCGACGATCACGGGGCACCACACGGCGACGACCGCGAACGTCGCCAGCCCTACGACGACGAACCCGAGCGACGCGCGGAGCTGCGCCTGGTGCGCGCCGGCGACGTGGAGATACTCGTGGCGAGGTACGCGGGGTACTGCTACGGGGTGGAGCGCGCTCTGCGCATCACCGAGGAGGCCTTGGAGAAGGCCGAAGGGCCCGTGGCGTCTCTCGGCCCGATCATCCACAACCCGAGCGTGGTCGGGCAGCTCGAGGAGCGCGGGGTGGAGGTCGTGGAGGGCGTCGGGGACGCCGCGACAGGGACGCTGATCGTGCGCACGCACGGCGTGCCGCCGGAGGTCGTCGAGGGCGCCCGCGCCCGCGATCTTACCCTGGTCGACGCGACCTGCCCGTTCGTGGCCGTGGCGCAGCGCAAGGCGGCCAGCCTGCGCGCGGCCGGCTATGCGGTGGTCATCCTCGGAGAGCGTGACCATCCCGAGGTGGCCGGCCTCGAGGGCTTCGCCGGAGACGGGGCCGTGGTCGTCGAGGACGCCGCCGGCCTGCCGCTCGCGCAGCTGCGCGGCAAGCGCGTCGGCGTCGTCGTGCAGACCACCCAGACGCGCGCCAACCTGGCCAGCGTGGCGGCGGCCCTGGCGCCGGTCGCCCGTGAGCTCCTCGTGTCCAACACCATCTGCGACGCTACGGAGAAGCGCCAGAGCGCCGCCAGCGAGCTGGCCGCCGAGGTCGACGTGGTCGTCGTGGTCGGCGGCCGCAACAGCGCCAACACGGCGCGGCTGGCGCAGCTCTGTCGCGCGACACGGAGCAGCACGTACCACATCGAGTCGGCGGCGGAGCTCGAGGCGGCCTGGTTCGCCGGTGCCCGCCGGATCGGCGTGACCGCGGGCGCCTCGACCCCCGACGAGGAGATCGAGGCCACCGTGGCCACCCTGCAGGCGCTCTGTGGGGGCTGAGGCGGAAGAGCACGGCGCGGAGGGCGCGAGCCTCCCGATAGTCGGCGTTCAAGACGCCGCCTTGCGCGCCGGACTGCGCCCGGGCGACTGCATCGCGCGCCTCAACGGCGCCGCCCCGCAGGACGTGCTCGACCTGGAGATGGCCGCCGCGGACGGCGTCTTCTGGCTGACCGTGCTCCGCGACGGCCACCCGCTCGACCTGGTCGTCGAACCTCGCGCCGGTGAATGGCACGGTGTCTCGCTGGGCTACGACGGCCTCGGCGCTCCGCCGCGCGTCTGCCGCAACCGCTGCCGCTTCTGCTTCGTCGACCAGGTCCCCGAAGGCCTCAGGGCCGCCCTCTCCGTGAAGGACGACGACTATCGGCTCTCCTTTCTGCACGGCAACTTCACGACCCTGACGAACCTCGATGAGAACGATCTCGTGCGCATCGTGGAGCTGCGCCTCTCGCCCTTGTACGTATCGCTGCACGCCTGGGACGACGAGGCCCGCGTCCGTCTGATGGGACGGGCCGCGGCCGGCTCTCGAGCCGCTCTCGAGCGGCTCGCGGCGGCCGGCCTCGAGCTCCACCTGCAGGTCGTCCTCTGCCCGGGCTGGAACGACGGTGCGGTGCTCACGGAGACCGTGGAGCGCACGGCCGGTCTGCCCGGGGTGGCCGACCTCGGGATCGTGCCGGTGTCGCTGGCCGTCGAGGGCGACCTGCGCCGCGTGACGCGCGGGCGACGCGGCAACGGTCCTGGCCGCCGTGGGAAGCTGGCAGGACCGGTACCGCCGAGGAGCGCGGCGTCGCCTTCGTGCACGCCGCCGACGAGTTCCACCTGCTGTGTGGGCGTACTCCGCCGCTGAGCGACGCGCCCGAGCAGTACGAGAACGGCATCGGCATGGCGGCGCTGTTCGCGCAGGAGGCCGCCGAGCTCGCGAGCGGGCAACAAAGGGCTGCAGGGCGCCGGAGGCCGGCCGCGAAGCGGCTGCGGGCCGGCGCGGTGCGCATCCTGTGTGGCACCCTCGCCGAGCCCGTCGTCACAGGCGGGGCCGGGATGCTCGCCGCAGCTTTCGATCTCCCGGTGCGCGCCTTCCCCGTGGAGAACCGCCTCTTCGGCGCGCACGTGACCGTCACGGGCCTTCTCGGCGGGCGAGAGGTGGTGGACGCCCTTCGCGACGACCCGCTGGGCCCCGATGAGTGGCTCGTCGCCCCGCGCGTCGTTCTGCCGACGGAGCTCGGGCGCACCCTGGACGACGTCGGCGAGGACGAGCTGGCGGCCGCCTGCGGCGGCCGCCTGGTGCTCGCCGACTCTCTCCGTCAAGCGTTTGCTACACTGTCCCGATGAGTACGCCTCCGACCGTCGTCGTCGTCGGCTCGCCGAACGCCGGCAAGTCCACCCTCGTGAACCGCCTGAGCGGCTCGCGTCAGGCTGTGGTGCACGCGTCGCCGGGCGTGACCCGCGACCGCAAGGACGTCGAGGTCGAGTGGGAAGGCCGTGCTCATGCGCATGGTCGACACCGGCGGCTACGACACCGGCGAGGAATCGCCCTTCGCCGGGCACATCCGCGAGCAGGTCGAGCTGGCCATCGACGCGGCCGACGTGGTGCTCTTCGTGGTCGATGGCCGCGCCGGCCCCCTGGCCGACGACTTCGAGATCGCCGAAGTCCTGCGTCGCCGGCGCGTCCCCGTGGTGCTCGTCGCCAACAAGATCGACGATCCGGCCGCCGTGAGCGCCGCCCAGGAGCTGTACCAGCTCGGACTCGGCGAGCCGCTGATCGTCTCCTCGACGCACGGCCTTGGTACCGCCGAGCTCCTTGACAGGTTGGTCGAGGAAGCCGGCGCGGAGCGGCCCGGCGAAGCCGGGCCTACCGCCGCGCCGGCCGAGATCCCGGTGGCCATCGTGGGCCGCCCCAACGCGGGCAAGTCGTCGCTGTTCAACGCCATCGTCGGCGAGCCGCGCACCATCGTCAGCGAGATCGCCGGCACCACGCGCGACGCCATCGACACGGCGGTGACGACCCAGGAAGGCAGCTTCCGCTTCATCGACACGGCCGGCATGCGCAAGGCGGCCAAGGTCAGCGGCGTGGAGTACTACTCGTACCTCCGCAGCGTGCAGAGCCTGGACCGCGCTCACGTCGCGGTGATCGTCGCCGACGCGACGATGCGGTTCGGTGAGCTCGACCTGTCGATCTGCACCGAGGCGGCGCGCAACCACTGTGCCACCGTGATCGCCGTCAACAAGTCGGACCTCGCCGAACCCGATATCGAGGAGATCGCCGGCATCGCGCGGCGCAAGCTGCGCCAGCGGCCGCTCGTGATCCCCGTCTCCGCCGTGACGCACCGCGGCGTGCGGCAGTTGCTCGCCGTGGTCGCCGCGCTGGAGGCCCACTACGTCGCCCACATCGCGACCGGCGAGCTGAACCGCGCCCTGGCGACGCTGGCCGCAGACCGGCCGCTGCCCATGAAGCGCGGCAAGCGCCTGAAGATGTACTACATCGCGCAGTTCGGCACGGCCCCTCCGCGGTTCGCGATCGAGGTGAACGACCGGACGCTGGTGACGCGCGACTTCGGGTTCTTCGTCGAGAACCGTCTGCGGGCGCGCTTCGAGCTCGACGGGGTGCCGCTGGTGATCGACTTCAAGGGCAAGAGATGAGCACGCTGGAGATCGCGGCGTTCGTGGCCGCGCTGCTGCTGGCGTACCTGATGGGGGCGATCCCGTTCGGCGTCCTGGTCGGCAAGCTCTTCTACCACGTCGACGTGCGCGAGCACGGCTCCGGCAACGTGGGCACCACCAACGTGTTCCGCGTGCTGGGCAAGAAGGCGGGAGTGGTCGTGCTCGTCTGCGACATGCTCAAGGGCTTCATCCCGGCGTTCGTCGCCGCTCAGGTCTGGCGCGAGACCAACCCGTGGCTCGTGATCTTCGTCGCCGCCGCCCCTGTGGTGGGCCACATGTTCTCGGTGTTCCTCAGGGGACGGGGTGGCAAGGGTGTCGCCACCGGCGCGGGCGTCGTGCTCGCACTCGTCCCCCTGGCTTTCGGCGTCATCGCCGTGGTGTGGGTACTCCTCATCCTCATCACTCGCTACGTGAGCCTCGCGTCACTCGTCGCCACCTTGCTGGTGCCGGTGTTCGTGATCGCCCTCGGCGATCCGCTGCCCTACGTGATCGCCGCCGTGCTGGTCACCGTCGTCATCTTCTGGGCGCACCGCGGCAACATCCGGCGCCTGCTCAAAGGCACCGAGAACCGCGTGAAGCTCACGTGGAAGCACGATCACTCGGCGGTGGCCGGAGGGGGAGGGTCGTGAGCCTGGACGTCACCGTCGTCGGGTCGGGGAGCTGGGGCAGCGGCTTCGCGCGGCTGCTGGCGAAACGCGGCCACGGCGTGCAGGTCCTGACGCTCACCGCCGAGGAGGCGGCGCAGCTCAACGCGACGCACGAGAACCCGCACTTCCTGCCGGGCGTCGCGCTGCCGGCCGAGATCCGGTTCGTCGGTATGGGCGAGGCCGACATCTCCGCCGCCGAGCTGGTGGTGTACGCGGTGCCGACGCAGGCCGTGCGCGAGGTCGCGCGCTGGGCCGCGTCCCGGCGCTCGACCGGGTCGCTGCAGCTCTCGCTGGCCAAAGGCTACGAGCTCGGGACCCTGAAGCGCCCCACGCAGGTCATCGAAGAGGAGACCGGCTCACCCGCGGCCGCACTCTCCGGGCCCAACCACGCCGAGGAAGTGAGTCAGGACATGCCCTCGGCCACGGTGATCGCCGCCGCCGACGAGGCCATGGCGGCCGCCCTGCAGGCGGCGGTCACCAGCGACACGTTCCGCGTGTACACCAACGACGACGTCGTAGGCGTCGAGTTCTGCGGCGCCGTCAAGAACCCCATCGCCGTGGCCGTCGGCATGTCCGACGGGCTCGGCTTCGGCGACAACTCGCGGGCCAGCCTCATCACGCGCAGCGTCGCCGAGATGACGCGCCTCGGCATGATCCAGGGGGCGCACATCGCGACCTTCACCGGTCTGGCCGGGATCGGCGACCTCATCGCCACCTGCACCTCCCGGCACAGCCGCAACCGCCTGGCCGGCGAGCTGCTCGCCAAAGGCGCCTCGCCGGCCGAGGTCCAGCAGCAGGTCGGGCAGGTCGTCGAAGGCATCCCCACCGCCTACGCCCTGCACGACCTGTCGGGCAGGCTCGGCATCGAGATGCCGGTCACCGAGAACGTGTACCAGGTCCTCGAGGGCCTGCGTACTCCCCAGGAGTGCGTCGCCGACCTCATGGGCCGCGCCCCGAAGAAGGAGCGGCATGAGGACTGACCGCCGCAGTCGGGTCAACGCGCGGGGCGCCGCAGATGCACCGCACACTGGGCCGGCGGCTGCGTTGTCGCCCGTCGCGGCCGTCTGCTAGACTCGCCGCGGCCGCGCGCCGCCGGTTTCGCATGCCTTCCAGGCTGCCTTCGGACTGCGCGCAGCCGCCAGACGCCCGCTATCCAGCCCGCGCCGGCACGCATCGTGCCGCGCCCGGCGCGTAGTCTCAGGAGGTACGGTGGAGAAGAGCAACTACCTGTTCACGTCGGAGTCGGTCACCGAAGGCCACCCCGACAAGCTCGCCGACCAGATCTCAGACTCCATCCTCGACGCGATCCTCGCCGAGGACCCCTACGGCCGCGTGGCCTGCGAGACGCTGGTCACCACCGGCCTCGCCTTCGTCGCCGGCGAGATCACCACGGAGTGCTACGTCGACATCCCCAAGATCGTGCGCGAGACGGTCAAGGACGTCGGCTACACCAACGCGCTGTACGGCTACGACTACGAGACCTGCGGCGTCATGGTCGCTATCGACGAGCAGTCGCCGGACATCAGCCAGGGCGTGTCGCAGGCGCTCGAGGTGCGCACCGACGTCAACGACGACGACGTCCTCGACTCGCAGGGCGCCGGCGACCAGGGCATGATGTTCGGGTACGCCTGCACCGAGACGCCGGAGCTCATGCCGCTGCCCATCTCGCTGGCGCACAAGCTCGCGCGACGCCTCGCCGAGGTGCGCAAGGCCGAGATCCTGCCGTACCTGCGTCCCGACGGCAAGTCGCAGGTGACCGTGAGGTACGAGGACGGCAAGCCGGTGGAGATCGTCAAGGTGGTGCTCGCCTCCCAGCACGCCGAGAGCGCCGACCTGCAGAGCATCATCTATCCGGACCTCGTGGAACACGTCGTCGAGCCCATCCTGCCGAAGGATCTCTACGACACCTCGAAGCTCGAACAGATCACCGTCATCAACGCCACCGGCAAGTTCGTCATCGGCGGCCCCATGGGCGACTGCGGCCTCACGGGCCGCAAGATCGTCGTGGACACGTATGGCGGCGCCGCACCGCACGGCGGCGGCGCCTTCTCGGGCAAGGACCCGAGCAAGGTCGACCGCTCCGGCGCCTACGCGGCCCGCTACGTGGCCAAGAACGTGGTCGCCGCCGGCCTCGCCGAGCGCTGCGAGCTGCAAGTCGCCTACGCGATCGGCGTGGCGCATCCCGTGTCGCTGATGGTCGACTGCAAGGGCACCGAGAAGGTCTCCATCTCCATGATCGAGCAGCTCGTCAAAGAGCACTTCGACCTGCGTCCGGCGGCGATCCTGCGCGACCTCGACCTGCGCCGCCCCATCTACAAGAAGACGGCCGCCTACGGCCACTTCGGCCGCCACGACCACGACTTCACGTGGGAGCGCACCGACAAAGCCGCGGCGCTGCGCGCCGCCGCCGGCCTCAAGGGCTGAGCCATCCCGGCGCGGGAACGGCGGCGTAGCGTGAGCTACGCCGCCGTCTTCCCGCTGGTCCGCACCCGTGCCTTCGCCGGCGCCTTCGACTACGCTGTGCCTCCCGAGCTCGCCGGCAGGCTGGCGCCGGGGGCTCTCGTTGCCGTGCAACTGGGTCCCCAGACAGTCATCGGGGTCGTCCTCGAGCTGCGCCCGACGACCGCGCACGAGGGCCGCGTCCTGCCGGTACGCGACCTCCTCGATGTCCCGTCCATCCCCGCCGATCTCCTCGAGCTCGCCCGTGAGGTCGAGCACTACTACCTGACCTCGTTCTCCGCCGCGCTGTCACTGGTGTGCCCGCCGACCGGCGCCTTCAAGGTGGTGCGCCAGTACGAGCTCACGGAGGGCGGGCGCGCGGCCCGGGACGCCGGGGAGGAAGGGCTTGACGAGGTTTCCGGCCTCAAGTTGCCCGCCGGTCCCCTCACGAAGCTCGGCGAGCGCTACCGGCGCAAGGGCTGGGTGCGCATCGCCTATCGCGTGTACGTAGTCGGGGCGACGCGGGCCAGCCGCGACCTGCGGCGCGGCGGCGAGACGCCGCCGCGCCTCGGCCCGCGGCAGCGCGCCGCCCTGGAGCTCGTCGAGCGGTCGGGCATCCTCGACGAGCGCGCGTTGCGCGGCGCCACCGGACTCTCGCTGCCGGCTCTGCGAAAGCTGCTCGAGACTGGCGCGCTGGTCGAGACCGCGGCTGAGCCTGGGGAGGCAGCGGCGCTCGGCGGCGGGGGAGAGGCGACGACGGGCGGCGGCGCGGAGCCTGCGGCTCCGCCGCCCGTCGTCGCCCAGGCCGCCCGCCTGCGGGCCTGCGCCACGCTCGGCGACGTGCCCGACCTGCTGCCCGAACAGCGCCACGCGCTGCACGCCATCCTCTGCGAGGCGCGCCCCGGCGATGAAGTGCTGGTCCACGGAGTCACCGGCAGCGGCAAGACCGAGGTGTACCTGCAGGCCGCCCAGGCTGCCTTGGAGGGCGGCCGTTCGGTGCTGCTGCTGGTGCCCGAGATCGGGCTCACCGGGCAAACGGTGGCGCGCGTGCGCGAGCGCTTCGCCGGCCGGGAGGTCGCGGTCCTGCACTCGGGGCTGACGGCGCGCGAGCGGCTGCTCGCCTATCGCGCCGTCGCGCGCGGCGACGTGCGCATCGTCGTCGGGGCACGCTCGGCGGTGTTCGCCCCCCTGCGCGACCTGGGGCTCATCGTCGTCGACGAGGAGCACGACACTTCGTACAAGCAGGAGAGCGAGCCCGCCTACGACGCCCGCACCGTGGCTCGCTGGAGAGCGCGGCAGAGCGGCGCGGTGGTCGTGCTCGGATCGGCCACGCCGAGCGTCGAGAGCTACGCGCGCGTGGCGCTGCACGTGGACCTGCGGCTGCGCGTGGACGGCTCGCAGCCGCCGGCCCTGGAGATCGTCGACATGCGCGACCACCACGGGGTCTTCTCGGGCCCGCTGGCGGAGGCGCTCACGGCGACCGTGGACGCCGGCGACAAGGCCATCCTGTTCCTCAACCGCCGCGGCTTCGCCTCGCTCCTGGTGTGCGACCACTGCGGCTTCACGTGGATGTGCCCGCGCTGTGACGTGACGCTGACCCTGTTCGGCGGCCGCAGCCTGCGCTGCCGCACCTGCGGGCACGACGAGGCTGCGCCCGGCACGTGCCCGTCCTGCGGCAGCGCCGAGCTCGTGCGCTTCGGGTTCGGCACCGAGCGTCTCCAGCGTGAGGTCGTCGGCCTGCTGCCCGGCGTGGAACTGTTGCGCCTCGACTCCGACGTGGCGTCCTCGTATGGGCGCCTGCGCGCGGTGCTCGAACGCTTCGCGCAGCCGGGCCCGAAGGTGCTCGTGGGCACGCAGATGATCGCCAAAGGGCACCACTTTCCCGACGTCACGCTCGTCGGCGTGGTCAACGCCGATCTGACGCTGCACTTCCCCGACTTTCGCGCCGAGGAGCGCACCTTCGCGATGCTCGTGCAGGTCGGCGGACGCAGCGGCCGCGGCGCGCACCCGGGGCGCGTCATCGTGCAGACCCTGAGCCCCGCGGCGCGCCCGATCGCCCTGGCGGCGAGCGGCGAAGAGGAACGGTTCTACGCCGAGGAGATGGAGCGGCGCCGCGATCTCGGCTATCCCCCTGCCGGGACCCTCATCGGCCTCGAGCTCTCCGGGACGTCGGAGGAGAAGGTCGCCATCGCCGGGCGCTTCACGGCCGCGCGTCTTACGGCGCGTCTGGCTCACGGCGAGAGCGTGCTCGGCCCCGGCCCGCTGTGGCGGGAGCGGGGCCGTCACGCCTGTCGGGTGGTGGTTAAGACTGCCGAAACAGGGCAAACTCTTGACACACTGCGCGTCTGGCTCGGGGCCAACCGCGACAGATTCGCGGCGCGGGGCGTCAGGCTCGTCCCCGACGTAGACCCGCAGTGGCTGTGACGGCGAGCTGAGGTACCATAGCGACATGACACAGACGACGCAGAGAGAGCGCGACCAGGTCGAACTGAGCCGGCGAGAGCGGGAGGCGCGCAGGGACATCCGCGTCATCGGCGATCCGGTGCTGCGCGAGCACGCGCTCGAGGTCACCACGTTCGACCGCGGCCTGCGCAAGCTCGCCAAGCGCATGATCCGCATCATGCACGACGCCCCCGGCGTCGGTCTGGCGGCGCCGCAGATCGGCGTCCTCCAGCGCCTGCTCGTGTACAACGTGGACGACGATCCCAAGGTCCTGGTCAACCCGGTGCTCGACGAGTTCTCCGAGGAGATCGAAGAGATCGACGAGGGTTGCCTGAGCGTCCCCGGAGTCACGATGCCGGTGAGCCGGCCCGCGAGCCTGCGCGTGCGGGCCCGCGACGCCGCCGGCGAGCCGCTCGAATTCCATGCCGACGGCCTCGAGGCGCGCGTGATCCAGCACGAATACGACCACCTTGAGGGCATGCTCATCGTCGACCGCACGTCTCGCAGCGCGCGCGCCGCCGCCCTGCGCGAGTTGCGTGACCGCGAAGATGCGGGCCTGCGCGGTGCGGTCGGCGGAGGTCTGTGAGCCGCCTGCGGTTCGCCTTCGCGGGCACCGCGCCGTTCGCCGAGCTCGTGCTCGCGGGGCTCATCGCGGCGGACGCGGCGCCTGTCGCGCTCGTCACCAACCCCGACCGTCCGCGCGGGCGCCACGGCACGGCGCAGCCCCCGGCGATCAAGCTCGCCGCGCTCGAGCGCGGTCTTCCCGTGCTGCAGCCGCACAAGGTCTCCGAGCCTGAAGCCGTGTCCGAGCTCCTGGCGCTCGGTCCCGAGGCGTTCGTGGTCTGCGCCTACGGTCAGATCGTCGGTCAGTACCTTCTGGACGCACTGCCGACCGATCGTCGTCCACCCATCTCTGGTGCCGCGCTGGCGCGGCGCCGCGCCCGTGGAGCGGGCGCTCATGGCGGGGGAGACCGAGCTCGGCGTGACCATCCTCAAGATGACCGCCGGGGTGGACGAGGGTCCCGTGGGCGAGGTGCGCCCCGTGCACGTGCCTGCGGATGCCGACGCCGGCCGGGCCTACGAGCTACTGGCGCCGGCCGCCGTCGACGGCGTGCTGGCGACGCTGGCCGGCATGGCCGCCGGTACGATCCTCTGGCGCGATCAGCAGGGCGCGGCGACGTATGCGGCCAAGATCGCGCCTCAGGACAGGCTCATCGACTGGACGCGCCCGGCGACGGCCATCGTCGATCAGGTCCGGGCTCTGGCGCCCCTCATCGGCGCCGTGACGGACCTCCTCGGCAAGCGCACGCTGATCTGGCGGGCGGCGGCCGGCAGCGGACCGCTCCCGGCGGCGAGCCGGGAGCGCCTGGCTCTGCCGGCCGGAGACGGCTGGGTGGACGTGCTCGAGCTGCAGCAGGAGGGCCGCGAGCGCGTGACTGCCGGCGACTTCCTGCGCGGCGCCGGCCGCGCGCTGGCAGGGCCGTGACGGACCCGCGCCCGAGCGGCCGGCCACGACGGCGCGATCAGCCCGGCGCGGGCCGCCGCGTGGCACGCGCTCTTGCGCGTGCGTTCGGGCGGCGGCCGTTTCGACGACTCTCTGGCGGCGTTCCCCGAGCTCGAAGGGCTGAGCGACCGCGACCGCGCGCTCGCCAACGAGCTCGTCATCGGCACGGTCAAGCGCCGGGGCTCGCTCGACGCCGTGCTCGGCGCTTTCACCAAGGCGCCGCTCGGCGACACCGACCCGCAGGTGCTCGATGCCCTGCGCCTGGCGGCGTTCCAGCTCCTCTTCCTCGACCGGGTGCCCGCCTACGCGGTGGTCGACGATGCCGTGGCGCTCGTCGCGCGCGGGGGCAAGCGCACACAGGGGTTCGTGAACGCGGTGCTGCGCAAGGTCGCGGACGACGGACGCGAGAGCTTCGCCACACTCTCTGACGGCGACGGCGCGCGCGCCTGGGCCGTGCGCCACTCGTGCCCGGTGTGGCTCGTCAAGCTGCTGCGCCGCGAGCTCGGCGACGAGCCCGCGGAGCGGTTTCTCGTCGCGGCGAACGCGGCGCCCGAGCGTTGCCTGCGCGTCAACACGCTCGCAGCCGAGGTGCCGGCGGCGCGCACGGCGCTGGCCGCCGCCGGGATCGCCACGAGCGGCGTGCCGGGTCTGCCGGCGGCGCTCGTCTACGACGGGCCGGCACTCGAACGCTCGGCGGCGTTCCGCGAGGGACTCGTGACGCCGCAGTCCCAGGGCTCCCAGGTGGCAGGCCTGGTCGCGGCGGCGGGCGCCGGACCCGGCGCCCGAGTCCTCGACCTGTGCGCCGCGCCGGGCACCAAGACGGCCCAGCTCGCCGCGGCCGCACCGGAGGCGCGGATCACCGCCGTCGACGCCGACGAGGGACGGCTTGAAGTGATGAGCCGGAACCTGGAACGGCTCGGCGCGCGCGGCGTCGAGACCGTGCACGGCGACGTCCTCGAGCTGCCCTCCGCCTTCGACGCCGCCTTCGACGCCGTGCTCCTCGACGCGCCCTGCAGCGGTATCGGGACGCTGGCCTCCCGCGCCGACCTGCGCTGGCGGCGCCGCGAGGCGGACATCGCCCGCCTCGCGCAGCTCCAGCGCCGCCTCATCCGCCGCGCCGCGCGCTGCGTGCGACCCGGAGGGGTCCTCACCTACGCCGTGTGTACCCTTCCCCAAGCCGAGACCGTCGGGGTCGTCGAGACCCTCCTGGCCGAGGGCGGCTGGCAGACGGACGACCTCGGCGCCGCATGGCCCGGCATGGCGCATCCGGCGGCCGGCGGGTATCTGCTCGTGCTGCCGCCGGTCCACGGCGCCAGCGGCTTCTTCGTCGCCCGGCTGCGTCGCGTCGCGGCGGGGTAGAATGACGGCGCGGCTCGCAAGCCGCGCCGTCCCGCGTCACGGAGGAGACCATGACGGACCTGCTGCACGAGATCCACATCGCGCCGTCCATCCTGTCGGCCGACTTCTCACGTCTGGGCGACGACGTGGAGGCGGTGCTCAACGCCGGCGCGCGCGTCCTGCACGTGGACGTCATGGACGGCCACTTCGTGCCGAACATCACCATCGGGCCGCTGATCGTCACCGCCCTGCAGCCGCTCGTGCACGGGGCGGGGGCGCTGATCGACGTGCACCTCATGATCGAGCACCCGGAGCGGTACGTGGACGCGTTCGCGGCGGCCGGCGCCAACGTGATCACGGTGCATCAGGAGGCATGCGTGCATCTGCACCGGGTACTTACGCAGATCCGCGAGGCCGGAGCCGCCGCCGGCGTGGCGCTCAACCCGGCGACGCCCGTCGAGACGCTCGCCGAGGTGCGGGAGCACTGCGACCTCGTGGAGATCATGTCGGTGAACCCCGGCTTCGGCGGACAGCGCTTCATCGAGACCTCGCTGGACAAGGTGGAGCGCGCGCGCGCCTTCCTGCCCGCCGAGGTCGCCCTCGAGCTCGACGGCGGCGTCACGGCACTCAACGCCGGTGCTCTCGTGGCGGCCGGCGCCAACCTCCTCGTCGCGGGTTCAAGCGTCTTCGGCGGCAGGGACATCGGCGAACAGTACGCGGCGCTGGCGCAGGCGGCCGGCGAAGCTGTATGATCGCAGAGCACGATCAAGCTGCTTCAGGGCGGGGTGAGATCCCCCACCGGCGGTAACAGCCCGCGAGCCTCTTCGGAGGCCGACCAGGTGGAACTCCTGGGCCGACGGTCATAGTCCGGATGAGAGAAGCACGCTGCGACGCCTCGGCGTCGTCCGCCCTGGGGCATGGCTCCGGGGCTTTTTGCGTATGGACGACGACAGGTATATGGAAGAAGCGTTCGCGCTGGCCGAGCGCGGCCGCGGCAACGTGCATCCCAACCCGCTGGTGGGCGCCGTGCTCGTGCGCGACGGCGCGGTCGTGGGCAGGGGCTGGCACCTCGGCCCCGGGGAGCCGCACGCCGAGGCTATGGCTCTCGAGGAGGCCGGCGAGCGTGCCGCCGGGGCTACGCTCTACTGCACCCTCGAGCCGTGCGGCCACCACGGCCAGACGCCGCCCTGCGCGGACGCGCTCGTGGCGGCGGGCATCCGGCGGGCGGTGGTCGCGCTCGGCGACCCCAACCCGCTGGTCGACGGCCGCGGGCTCGCGCGCCTGCGAGAGGGCGGCGTCGACGTGGAGCTTCAGGACGGGCGCTGGGGGGCGCGTGCCCGCAAGCAGAACGCGCCCTTCCTGAAGTACCACGCGACAGGGCTGCCGCTCGTCACGTACAAGGCAGCCATGACGCTCGACGGCAAGGTGGCCGCGGCCGGCGGCGACGCGCGCTGGATCAGCTGCCTGGACAGCCGCCGCGCCGTGCACCAGTTGCGCGCCACGGCCGACGCGGTGATGGTCGGCGCGGGCACGTTGCGCCGCGACGACCCCGAGCTCACGGTGCGTCTCAGCGAGGGTCGCGACCCCGTGCGCGTGATCGTCACGCACGACGGCGAGCTGCCGTCGGGCGCGAGGGTGCTGGCCACGGCGCACCAGACGCGCACGATCGTGCTCGCCGAGCGTGCCGACGGCGCGGCGCGCCGCATCCTCGAGGCGCGGGGTGCCGAACTGATCGAGGTGGGGGAGGGCGGCCTGCGCGCCGGCCTTGCCGCCCTCGCCGAGAGGGGCCTGCTCGATATCCTCTGCGAGGGCGGTCCCACGTTGGCCGGCGCCCTGCTGGCCGAAGGGCTGATGGACCGCGTGCTGCTGTTCGTGGCGCCGCTCATCGTCGGGCGCGGGGCGCCCGACCTGTTCGCGGCGCCGGCCGTCGGCGCGGTCGCCGACGCCTGGCGCCTGCACGACGTGGAGTGGCGCCCCGTGTGCGACGACCTGCTGCTGAGCGGCAGCCTCACACAGGACGGAGCCTAGATGTTCACGGGGATCGTCGAGGAGATCGGGACGCTGCGCAGCCTGCGCGTCGGCGAGAAGAGCGCGGTGCTCGACGTGGCGGCCACGGTCGTGCCCGAGGGCGCCGCCGTCGGAGACAGCATCCTCACCGACGGCGTCTGCCTGACGATCACGGGGCTGCGCCCCGGGGGCTTCACCGCCGACGTCATGCCCGAGACGGTGCGCCGCACGACGCTCGCCGACAGGCGGCCGGGCGACCGCCTCAATCTCGAGCGGGCTCTCACCTTGCAGTCGCGCCTCGGCGGGCACCTCGTGAGCGGGCACATCGACGGGGTCGGCACGGTCGCCGGAGTCACACCGGAGGACAACGCGCTGGTCGTGGAGATCGAAGCCCCGCCGGCCGTGAGCGACGTGAGCGTCGCGCAGGGCTCGGTGGCGGTGGACGGCGTGAGCCTGACGCTCGTCGCCGTCGAGGGCCGCCGTCTGCGCGTGTCCCTGATCCCGCACACGGCGGCCGCCACCACGCTGGGGCGGCTCGCGGCGGGCGTGCGAGTCAATCTCGAGGCGGATCTCATCGCCAAGTACGTGTACGCGTTCGTTGCCGGGCGCAAGCCCGAGGACGGGCTCACCTGGGAGAAGTTGGCGGAAGCGGGGTTCTGATGGGCAGCGATCAACAACGCGGCGGCCACGGCGGACGGCCCTTCGCGTCCATCGCCGATGCGCTCGACGACCTGCGCGAGGGCAAGATCGTCATCGTCTGCGACGACGAGGACCGCGAGAACGAGGGCGACCTCACGATGGCCGCTCAGTTCGCCACCGCCGAGACGCGTCAATTTCATGGCCAAGGAAGGCCGCGGCCTCATCTGCCTGACGCTCACGCCGCAACGCTGCGCGGAGCTGAATCTGCCGCCGATGACGGCGCACAACGAGGCACGCCTGCAGACGGCCTTCACCGTCTCGGTCGAGGCGCGCGAGGGCGTCACCACGGGCATCTCCGCCGCCGACCGCGCGCACACCATCCAGGTGGCCATCGATCCGGAGTCGGGGTCCGAGGACCTCGTGCAGCCGGGGCACGTGTTCCCTCTCATGGCGCGCCCCGGCGGCGTGCTCGAACGCGCGGGGCAGACCGAGGCCGGCGTGGACCTCGCGCGTCTCGCCGGCCTCAACCCTTCGGCCGTGATCTGCGAGATCATGAACGACGACGGCACCATGGCCCGCGTGCCCGATCTCATCCGGTACGCCGACAGACACGGCCTCAAGATCATCACCGTCGCCGACCTCATCAAGTACCGGCGCCGCAACGAGAGGCTCATCCGCCGCGCCGCCACCGTGTCCATGCCCACCAGGTACGGCGACTTCAAGGCCATCGGCTACGAATCCGTGATCGACGGCGGTCACCACGTCGCCCTCGTCAAGGGCGACGTCGCCGGCCGCAAGGACGTGCTGGTGAGGGTCCACTCCGAGTGCCTCACCGGCGACACCTTCGGCTCGCTGCGCTGCGACTGCGGCGAGCAGCTCGCCGAGGCCCTGAGACGCATCGAAGCGGAGGGCCTCGGCGTCGTCCTCTACATGCGGCAGGAGGGGCGCGGCATCGGGCTCCTCAACAAGCTCAAGGCCTATGCGCTGCAGGAGCAGGGCATGGACACCGTCGAGGCCAACGTCGAGCTGGGCTTCGCCGTCGACCTGCGCGACTACGGCATCGGCGCCCAGATCCTCGCCGACCTCGGCCTGACGACGATCCGCATCATGACCAACAACCCGAAGAAGATCGTGGCGCTGGAAGGTTACGGCCTGCGCGTCACCGGCCGCGAGCACATCGAGGTGGACCCCCAGGACGACAACGTCTGCTACCTGCGTACCAAGAAGGACAAGATGGGTCACCTGCTGGAGCACGAGGACCTGTTCGGGCAGGAGGAGGGCGTCGAGGGCTGATGCCGCTGCACCCGCGAGAGCGCCGCAACGACGGCAAAGGAGCCGCACGATGACGACTTACGAAGGCATGCTCAACGGCAAGGGGATGAAGTTCGCCCTCGTCGTGGGGCGATTCAACGAGCTGATCTCATCGCGCCTGTACGAGGGCGCCCTCGACTGCCTGCGGCGGCACGACGTCGCCGACGGCGACGTCGACGCCGCCTGGGTGCCGGGCGCCTTCGAGATGCCGCTGGTGGCGAAGAAGCTGGCCGCCAGCGGCAAGTACGACGCCGTGATCTGCCTCGGCGCCGTGATCCGTGGCGGCACGCCGCATTTCGACTACGTGGCCGGGGAGGCCGCCAAGGGCATCGCCAGGATCGGCCTCGACACCGGCGTCCCCGTCGTCTTCGGCGTGCTCACCACCGACACCATCGAACAGGCCGTGGAGCGCGCCGGCGCCAAGGCCGGCAACAAGGGCTGGGCGGCGGCCTCCACGGCGCTCGAGATGGCGAGCCTGGTCAAGACGCTG
>CAVOWE010000005.1:0-40525 GCA_963700035.1 uncultured Thermoleophilia bacterium
GCGCTGCGCGCCAGCATCCCCATGGGGCGGTGGGCCGACGCCGAGGACGTCGTCGGGCCCGTCATCTTCCTCGCTTCGCCGGCGGCGCGCTTCTTCACCGGCCAGATCCTCTAAGTGGACGGGGGCCTCACGGCCAGAGTCTGAGGGGTCGCTGGAACGCTTGACCTCCCCTGGGGCACCTGCGAAGATGTTCGCATCATGGATATGCTATTCCGCATCGCGGACACGTCAGTCGCGAGCGGACGGCGCGCAGGGTGGGGCGGAGCCGCACGTCCAGTGATCGTCTGAGCACCGTCCGGCGAGCGCTCTTCCCGGCGGCGATCCCTGTCAGTGCAGTCTTCGAGCGGTGGACATGCCGGCCGCCCCTGGTGAGTGTGGGCTGATGCGAGAGGAGAGGCGCTATGGAACGTGAGATCTGGAGTCTCGAGAAGATGCGCGGCCTGTTCGACTTGAGCGGCAAGGTCGCGATCGTCACCGGCGGGTCCGGCGCGTTCGGCCACGCCGCCGCCAAAGGGCCTCGCCGCCTTCGGCGCCGACGTCGTCCTC
This sequence comes from uncultured Thermoleophilia bacterium, assembly GCA_963700035.1. GTDB lineage: Bacteria > Actinomycetota > Thermoleophilia > UBA2241 > UBA2241 > CAIXSE01. Next base: position 547 of record CAVOWE010000005.1, read on the forward strand.
ACCAGCAGGCGGGTCGAGAACCTCGACGCGGCCGCCGCCGACATCGCCGAAGCCGGCACAAGGGTGCTGCCCATCTCGTGCGATGCCACCGACGCGGCCAGCGTCGAGGCCATGGTGCAGAAGACCGTCGACGAGTTCGGCAAGGTCGACATCCTCGTCTCGGCCGCCGGCCAGGCGAACCGCTTCGCCGCCGAGGAGTTCCCGATCGACGAGTGGCAGAAGGTCATGGACTCGCTGGTCAAGGGCACGTACATCGTCTGCCAGGCCGCCGGCAAGCGCATGATCGCCCAGGGCGGCGGCAAGATCATCACCGTCGGTTCCGTGCGCGGCGAGCTGGGCCATCCCGGCGGCTACTCGGCCTACGGGACGGCCAAGGGAGCCGTGCACCTGCTCACCAAGCAGCTCTCCGCCGAGTGGGCCAAGTACAAGATCAACGTCAACTGCATCGCCCCCTGCATCTTCTGGACCCCGCTCACGCAGCAGGTCCTCGACGACCCGGAGCTGTACAAGATCTTCATGCAGCGCATCCCGTGGGGTCGCGCCGCAGATCCACAGGACTTCATCGGCGCGACCGTCTATCTCGCCTCCGCGGCGTCCGACTTCGTCACCGGCGACATCCTCATGGTCGACGGCGGCAGCACCGCCGGCTGAGAGCCGCCGACCGAGGGAGTCCACGTGGACGCTGAACGTATCGCGCGCGTGGCCGTGATCGGCGGCGGCATGATGGGGACCGGGGTCGCCCAGGTCTTCGCCGCCGCCGGTCACGAGGTCGCGCTCCAGGATCTCTACCCGGAAGCTCTTGAACGGGCGCCGGGGGCGATCCGCGGCAACCTGAGCCTCCTGGCCGAGCACGGGCTCTACGCGACCGACGGCGTCGAGGACGCCGTCGCCCGCGTACGCACCACGACCGACCTCCGCGAGGCGGCGCAGGGCGCCGACTTCGTCATCGAGTGCGTCTTCGAGGATCTGGCGCTGAAGCAGGGCGTCTTCGAGCAACTGGACGGCGTCTGCCCGCCTGAGGCGGTGCTCTGCACCAACACCTCGGTGATGAGCATCGCCGAGATCGGTGCGCGGGCCAGCCACAAGGAGCGGGTCGTAGGGACGCACTTCTGGAACCCGCCGTATCTCATTCCGCTGGTCGAGGTCGTGCGCACCGAAGACGTCGACGACGCGGTCGTCGAGCGCACCATGGAGCTGCTGCGAAGGGCGGGCAAGCATCCCATCGACTGCAAGAAGGACGTGCCGGGTTTCGTCGCCAATCGCCTGCAGCACGCCCTGTGGCGGGAGGCCATCTCGATCGTCGAACACGGGATCGCCGACGCGGCGACCGTGGACGAGAGCATCCGCTTCGGTCCGGGTCTGCGCCTGCCGATCCTGGCGCCACTGGAGACCGCCGACATGATCGGCCTCGATCTCACGCTGGCGATCCACGACTACATCCTCCCGCATCTGGAGGCCTCCGGCGCGCCGTCTCCGCTCCTGAAGGACAAGGTCGCGGCCGGCGATCTGGGCTTCAAGACCGGGCGCGGCTTCCAGGAGTGGAGCGCAGAGGAAGCGGACGCCTCGCGCCGTCGGCTGGTCGAGTATCTCGTGCACGTTCTGGGCGACCCCGCTCGGCGTCTCTGAGGCGCCGGCGTGGCCGGCGGTGACGGAGGAGGGCGCCATGGCCGAACGGCGTGACGGCGTGCAGGTGCTGTCGCGCGCCGCCCGGATGCTGCGCCGACTGGCCGCCGAGCCGGAGGGCCTGACGGCGATCGAGCTCGCCGACCGCGTCGGACTTCCGCGGTCGACGACGTATCGCATCGTCGGTGCCCTGTGCCAGGAGGGCTTGATGCGCGTCCTGCCGTCCGGCAAGCTGCGCATCGGCGCCGGCCTCATGAGCATCGCCGCCGCCGGCCGGCGCGACCTGCGCCACGAGGCGGCGCCGTACCTGGAGCGCCTCTCTCACGAGCTCGACGAGACCGTCGAGCTGGTCGTGCTCGACGGCGATGAGGCGCTCTTCACGAACCAGTACGTGTCGTCCCGTTCGCTGCGCGTCGTCGCCGAGGTCGGTGACCGCTTCCCTCTGTACTGCACCGCCTGCGGCAAAGCCCTCCTCGCGGAGCTGCCGCATGCCGAGGCCGAGCGGCTCGTCCCCGAGAAGCTCCTGCCCCTGACGCCCCACACCAACGTCCACCGCGGAGAGCTCCTCCGGGAGCTCGATCTGGTGCGTGCCAACGGCGTGGCCTACGACCATCAGGAGCACAGCCTGGGCATCTCGGCCGTCGGCGCCGCGATCCGCGACGCCTCCGGCGCGAGCGCGGCCGTCACCGTGGTCATGCCGGCCGCGCGCCTCGAGGGCAACGAGGAGCGCGTGGCGAGCGCCCTTCTGCGCGTGCGCGACGACATCCAGCGTGCGCTCAACAGCGAGCGACCTCGTCGCCTCGCCAACGGCGGTGAGTCTTGACACCGGCTTCACCGCGCGAGTAGCGTATCCACGATACGGCGCATCGTGTCCGAGATGCGGACAGGTTGAGTACCTGGAGCACGTTCTCGGCGACGAGCAGCAGGGCGTCTGAGCTGTCGTGAGCGAGTCAGTAACGAGACCGAGGAGAAGAAGGGCAACCATGGGCAAGAAGGTATTCGTCGACCTCAGCCATCCGTTCGGTGCGGACATGCCGCTGTGGCCCTATTTCACCAAGCCGGTGATCGACACGATGCATGGCCTGGCCAAATCCGGCGTCCTGAGCCAGAAGGTCACCGTCGTGCAGCATTGCGGCACGCATGCGGATGCGCCGCGCCACGTCATGGAACGCGACTTCGCAGGCACCCGTGCGAGATACAGTCACGAACTGCCTGTGGATGCGTATGTCGGCGACGCCGTCTGCCTGGACATCAAGGTCGAAGACTGGGGCCTGATCAATGGCGAGCACCTCGACGACGCCTGCGAGCGCGCGAGCATCAGGCCTGAGGAGCTCAAGGGCATGGTGATCTGCCTCCGGACCGGCACGCACCTCAAGTACGACGACAGCAAGGACTACTACCACTACTCCTGCGGCACCGGCCGGGAAGCAGGCAACTGGTTCCAGAAGTACATGCCCAAGTGCGTCGCCATGGACATGCAGGCGCTGGACCACCCTCTGCACACGGCCATGGGCAAGAACGGCCCCACCCAGATGAACCTGCCCGGCAACTCCGGTCGGCCGATCACCGACGAGTACATCGAGAAGTTCGGCATCGAGGCGTACGCGGAATTCGATCGGGACGTGTTCATCGAAGTGTTCGGCATGGACAAGTACATGGAAGCCTACGGGCAGCTGGAACGCGCGGGTCTGCAGGGGACCTGGGAGCCCTGTCACAAGCTCATGATGGGCAACGGCATCGTCGGCGTCGAGAACCTCGGTGGAGACCTCGACAAGGTCGTGGGCAAACGCTTCCGCTTCTTCGCCTTCCCACTCCGCTGGTGGCTGGGCGACGGCTCGATGGTCCGCTGCGCTGCAGAGATCGATGAAGACGACCTGAACCCTGTCCCAGACAGGCTCTACAAGTACGGCGTAATCTGAGAGAAGGAGTGACCATGGAAGTCGTACGCTACGACGCGGCGCCTCCCTACGAGGCCCCCAAGCATCACGAGTGCTTCGGCCTGCGCCTGCAGGGCTTCGAGGTCAGCAAGACGCGCAACTTCTGGATGGGCCTGTCACACTTCCTCCCCAAGGGCGGCGCCTTCGAGGACGCCACACCGGTGGAGAAGGTCTATTTCGTCCTCGAAGGCGAGGTCACGGTCATCACCCCGGAGGGAGAAGCCACCCTCAAGAAGTGGGATTCGTGCTACCTCGCGCCCAACGAGTCGCGGGCCATCGAGAACCGCACCAACTCACCCGCCTCGATGCTCGTCGCCATCCCCTACGCGGAGCCCCGCGAGGGCTGATACGGGCCTCCGGGATCTCTGTCCCGGCCCCACGGCGATGGTGCATGCACAGGCGGTAGACGGTCGTGAAGGACGCGGGCGGCGGCCTGTCCCCTGCCGCCGCCCGCGTCCTCGCGGCACTCTGATCCGCGGCGCGGGCCCGGCTCTGTGCGGCACTTCCCCCCGCGCCCGATGAGCGAAGCAGCGGTGCGCGTCGCGGTCGTCGGCGCCGGCCTCATGGGGCACGGCATCGCGCAGGTCTTCGCCGGCGCCGGCCACCCTGTCTCTGTGTACGACCCGTCCTCGGCGGCGCTGGCGACCGTCCACGAACGCGTCGCCGCCAACCTGCAGCGGCTCGGCCTGCCCGACGGGGCGCTCGCCCGCATCACCGTGCACGAGCGCCTGGATGACGCGCTGGAGGGCGCCGCGTTCGTCTTCGAAGCGGTGCCCGAGGAGGTAGCACTCAAGGTCCGGGTCATCGAGGAGATCACGACGCAGGCGCCGCGCGACACGATCGTGGCGAGCACCACCTCATCGCTGCCGGTCGCCCTCTACACGCCCGCGGCAGTCGGCGCCGAGCGCGTGATCGGCACGCACTTCTGGAACCCGCCGTATCTCATCCCGCTCGTCGAGGTGGTACAGGGCGAGCGCACCTCGGCGCTCACCGTGGAGCGCACGATGGACGTCCTGACCGCTGCCGGCAAACTGCCCGTGCACGTGCGCCAGGACGTGCCCGGCTTCGTCGCCAACCGTCTGCAGCACGCCCTGTGGCGGGAGGCCATGTCGATCGTCCAGCACGGGATCGCCGACGCCGAGACCGTCGATCTGTGCGTCAAGAACAGCTTCGGACTGCGACTCGCGGTGATGGGCCCTCTCGAGACCGCCGACCTCGGCGGTCTCGACCAGGTCCTGAACATCCACGAGCAGATCCTGCCGTTCATCGACCGCACGCCGGGACCGTTGCGGATCCTGCGCGACAAAGTGGCCGCCGGCGAGCTGGGCATGAAGAGCGGGCAGGGCTTCTTGCCCTGGACCGAGGAGACGGCCACAGCCGCTCACGCGCGGCTCGCCGACCATCTGATCGCCGCGCTCGCCGCCGAGAAGGCCGCGCCCGACGCGCCGACCACGACGTAGACGACCTCCGAGGAGGTGCACATGACGAATCCCATCATCACCGCGGCGCTCACCGGCCCCGTGGCGACCAAGGCGGACAACCCCGGGATGCCGGGCACCGTGGCCGAGATCGCCGCCGACGCGAAGGCCGCCTACGACGCCGGCGCGGCCGTCATCCACATCCACCTGCGCGACGACGACGGCAAGATGACCGTCGACCTCGGCGTGGCGCGGCGCACCGTCGAAGCGGTGCGCGAGACCTGCCCCGGCATCGTGCAGCTCTCCACCGGCGGACTGGCCTTCGCCTACGAAGACCGCATGAGGATGGTCGAGGCGAGGCCGGCCATGGCGACGCTGAATCCCTGCACCATGACGTTCGGCGCCGAGGAGTTCCGCAACCCGCCCAAGCAGATGATGGAGCTGGCGGCCCGCATGATCGAGCTCGGGGTCAAGCCCGAGGTGGAGATCTACGACACCGGGCATCTCGAGATGATGCTCTATCTCGTGCACAAGGGGCTGCTCGTGGAGCCGCTGCAGGTCTCGTTCGTGATGGGCGTGCGCGGCGGCATGAAGGGCGACCCGACGTTGCTCTCGTACCTGGTGCGCGAGCTCCCGGCCGGCACCAGCTGGCAGGTCATCGCCGTCGCCAGGGCCAACCTGCCGATGACCACCATCGGCTTGGCCATGGGTGGCAACGCGCGCACCGGGATGGAGGACACGCTGACCCTCGACAAGGGCGTGCCGGCTGCGTCCAACGCCCAGCTCGTCGAGCGCCTCGTGAGGATCGCGCGCTCGCTGCAGAGGGAGCCCGCGACCGTCGCCGAGGTCGTCGAGCGGCTCAAGCTGTCTGCAGAGCTCGTGGGTGCTGGGTGAGCCTGTGGACGCCCCGCAGGCGCTGCTGGACGGTGGGCTCTGGCGAGCCGTTCGCCAGATCGCGAACCCTTGACAGCGATGAGGGCGGCGATATGATGCCCGTATCGTGGGAGGAATGTCCGTATGGTGGATAGCACCGGAGGTGCGGCTTCGCCATGGTGGCAGGATGTGACCGGACCGGGGAGCCTCGGCTGCGGCTTGGGCTTCTCTTGCGCGCTGCGGCGCGCGTCTAGCCGGGAGAAGCAAGGACCCAAGGGGGGGTTCACGCAGGCCTGTGCGGCTCGCTCCGGAGTCGCCGAAGGCGGCGGAACCACAGCAAGGAGGCGGCATGAGCACTGACGACCGCAAGTCAAGAGAGGCGCCCGACGGCCTCGGGATCGGGAGGACGCCGGTCACGCGGCGCGACTTCCTCAAGGTGGCCGGCGTGGCCGGCGCGGCGCTCGGCATCGGCGGCGCCGGCAGCGTGGTGGCCGCCTGCGGCAGCAGCGACGACACCAGCGACGGCAGCAGCGGCGCCGCCACCGGCCGGACCCTCAAGGTCGGCTTCGTCTCGCCGCTGACCGGCCCTCTGGCGCCGTTCGGCGAGGCGGACAAATGGTGCGTGGAACAGTGGAAGGCCTACGTGAAGGACGGCCTCCAGTGCGGCGACGGCCAGGTGCACCCGATCGAGTTCATCGTCAAGGATTCGCAGTCGAGCACCGACCGTGCGGGGACGGTGGCCGCCGAGCTCATCACCAACGACGGCGTCGACGTGATGATGGTGGCCTCGACGCCCGACACGGTGGTCCCCGTGGCCATCAACGCCGAGTCTCTGGGTGTGCCCTGCGTCTCCAACGACTGTCCGTGGCAGCCGTACTTCTTCGGCCGCCAGGAGGACCCCAAGAACCCCGTGCCCTTCACGTGGACGTACCACTTCTTCTGGGGGCTCGAGGACGTCACCGCCAACTTCATGGCCATGTGGGACGGCCTCAAGACCAACAAGCTGGTCGGCGAGATGTGGGGCAACGACGCCGACGGCATCGCCTGGTCTGACCCGGTGACCGGCCAGCCGCCGATGCTCACCGCGGGCGGCTACAAGTTCATCGACAGCGGCCGCTTCCAGGCCAACACCGACGACTTCACGCCGCAGATCAGCAAGTTCAAGGCCGCCGGCGTCGATATCGTGAGCGGCAACATGCTGCCGCCGGACTTCATCAACTTCTGGAAGCAGTGCTCCCAGCAAGGCCTTGATCCCGTGGCTTGCACCATCGGCAAGGCCCTGCTCTTCCCGTCCCAGCTCGAGGCGGTCGGCGACATCGGCTACAACCTGACGACGGAGTGCTGGTGGACGCCCAGCCACCCCTTCAAGTCGTCGCTCACCGGCCAGACGAATCAGGAGATCGGAGACGCGTTCACCGCCGATACCGGCAAGCAGTGGACGCAGCCGTTGCTCCACTACGCGGTGTTCGAGGTCGTCGCCGACGCACTCAAGCGCGCCACGAACGTCGACGACAAGCAGGTCATTCTCGACGCCATCAAGGCCACGGACCTCGACACGATGTGCGGCAACGTGAACTGGAACGCCGGCCCGCCGCAGGTCCCCGAAGTCGCGCCGAACGTGAGCAAGACGCCGCTCGTCGGTGGCCAGTGGGTCAAGGGCGAGAAGTACCCCTTCGACCTCAAGATCGTGACCAACGTGACGGCGCCCGAGATCACCGTGCAGCAAGACGTCGCCCCCATCAAGTACTGAGCGACGGAGTCCCGGCCCGATGCCCAGCAACGTCTCCGCCGAGCGGCGGAGTGCTCGAATGCAGTGCGGTGAGCATCGATGACGGTGTTGCTCGAGACGGCAGGCCTCTGCAAGTCGTTCGGGGGCGTCAAGGTCATCGACGATCTGAGCGTGACGCTCAATGCAGGCGAGGCGCTGGGCATCGTCGGGCCGAACGGCGCCGGTAAGACCACGTTGTTCAATCTCGTCACCGGCGTGTATCGGCCCGACGAGGGTCGGGTCACGTTCAAGGACCGCGACATCACGCACCTCTCGCGGCAGGACCGCTGCCGCGCCGGCATCGGGCGCACGTTCCAGATCCCCAAGCCGTTCTCCGACATGAGCGTCTTCGAGAACGTGCTCGTCTGCGCCGCCTACGGCCGGGGCATGAGAGAGCGCGCCAGCTACGCACGCTGCGTCGAGACACTCGAGCTCACGCGGCTCTCCGCCAAGGCGAACAAGCAGGCGGGGGCCTTGCCACTGCTCGACCGCAAGCGCCTGGAACTGGCGCGAGCACTGGCCGGCGACCCCACCGTCCTGCTCCTGGACGAGGTCGCCGGCGGACTCACCGAGACCGAGGTCGAGGACCTCATCGAGACGATCAAGGACCTGCACCGCGAGGGCATCTCGATCATCTGGATCGAGCACATCGTCCGCGCCCTGCTCGCCGTGGTGGGCCGCATCGTCGCCATCAGCTACGGCCGCAACCTCATCGAGGGCGACCCGAACGAGGTCATGTGCAGCGACGAGGTGCAGGCGTGCTACATGGGGGGGACGCCGATATGAGCCTCCTCGAGCTGCAGGACGTCGACGTCTTCTACGGCGATTTCCAAGCCCTGTTCTCGGTGTCGCTCCGCGTCGAGGAGGGAGAGACATTCGCGTGCATCGGCGCCAACGGAGGCGGCAAGTCGACGCTCCTCAAGACCATCGCCGGGGTCCATCGGCCGAAGTCGGGCACGGTGCTGTTCGAGGGCGAGCCGGTGGACCACGTGCCGGCTCACAACAGGGTGACAATGGGCATCGCGCTGGTTCCCGAGGGCCGGCGCGTGTTCGCCAGCCTGAGCGTGCGCGAGAATCTGCAAGTGGGCGCGTACGGTGGCCGCAAGGGGGACTGGAACGTCGCGTCCGTCCTCGAGCTGTTCCCACTGCTCAAGCCGCTGATCAAGCGCCAGGCTTCGAGCCTCTCGGGCGGCGAGCAGCAGGCGCTGGCCATCGGCCGGGCGCTCATGGCCAACCCGCATCTCCTGCTGCTCGACGAGGTGTCTCTGGGCCTCGCGCCGGTCGTCATCAAGCGTATCTACGAGGCGATGGTCCAGCTCGTGGGCACCGGTACCACGATCATGGTCGTCGAGCAGGACGTGCAGCACGTGCTGACCGTCGCCGACCGCGTCGCCTGCTTCCTCGAAGGCCGCATCTCGCTGGAGGGCAAGCCGAGCGACTTGAGCGCAGAACAGATCACCGCGGCCTATTTCGGGATGTGACGGCATGGATTGGGTAAACGTAGCGCTTCAAGGCATTCTCCTGGGTGGGCTGTACGCGCTCTTCGCCACCGGCCTCGCTCTGGTGTTCGGCGTCATGCGCATGGTCAACCTGGCGCACGGCGACCTGGGCATCCTTGCGGCGTTCCTCACGCTGTTCATGGTGCAGTCCATCGGGCTCGGCGTGCTGTGGTCGGGCCTGATCTGCATCGCCGTCATGTTCGTGATCGGGTACGTGCTGCAGCGCGGTCTGCTCAACTTCACGCTGGGCACCGACGACACGCGACCCATCGTGGTCACGTTCGGCCTGTCGATCATCATCGAGAACGGCCTCATGCTGTGGTTCTCGGCGGACTCGCAGGGTCTCGACGCCGGCAGGATCGAGAACATCAGCATCCGCGTCAACGAGCAGCTGTCCATCGGTTGGTATCCGCTGATCGTGTTCGTCATCGCCATCGTCGTCATCGCGGCGCTCCAGCTGTTCCTCACCAATACCAAGCTGGGGAGGGCGTTCAGGGCCACGTCAGACGACCAGGAAGCGGCGAGCCTCATGGGCATCAACAATCGCCACATCTACTCCCTGGCGATGGCCATCGCCCTGGCCATCGTCGCCGTTGCCGGCGTTCTCATGGCCGTCCGCACCACGTTCGATCCCTCGCAGGGCCCGTTCCGCCTGATCTTCGCCTTTGAGGCGGTGATCATGGGCGGCATGGGATCCATCTGGGGCACGTTGCTGGGAGGTGTCGTCCTGGGGCTTGCACAGACGCTCGGCTCGCAGGCGTTCGGTGTGGCGTGGGGCACGCTGGTCGGCCATCTCGTGTTCCTCGCCGTGCTGGCGTTCAAGCCGAGCGGCTTCTTCGCGAAGACGGTGACGGCATGAGCGTCCCGGCGTTCCGCGTCGCCCGCTCGCGGGCGATGCACCGCTACGTGCTCGTCGGGTTCGTGCTGATAGTGGCCGCGCTCGCGTCCGTCCCACTGTGGGCGCAGAACAGCGTCATGCGGACGCTGGTCACGTTCTTCACGCTGCTCGCGCTGGCGCAGATGTGGAACCTGCTCGGCGGCTTCGCGGGCCTCATCTCTGTGGGCCAGCAGGCCTACGTCGGCATCGGCGCCTACAGCGTGTGGTACCTCAGCGACGTGCTGGGTCTGCACCCCTTCCTCTCCGCCATCCTGGCCGGCTTCATCGCGGTCGCTGTCGCCCTTGGCGTCGCGCCGCTCATCTTCCGGTTGCGAGGCGGCTACTTCGCCATCGGCACCTGGGTGGTGGCCGAGGTGTGCCGCATCATCATCTCGAACTGGGACGCGGCGGGCTCCGGCTCGGGCAAGGCGATCCTCTCGGCTGCCCGCATGCCCGTGACGACCCGCATCCCGGCCACGTACTGGCTGGCCCTGGCCGTCGCGGTCGGTTCCGTCCTCCTCGTGTACTTCCTGCTGCGCTCCCGTACGGGTCTGGCGCTCACGGCCATCCGCGACAACGACCTGGCGGCGCAGAGCTCGGGCGTCAACGTCTTCCGCTCCAAGCTCTACGTCTACCTCGTCGCGGCCTTCGGCGGCGGCGTCGTCGGCGGTGTCGTGGCGCTGAACCTCCTGTGGATCCAGCCGACGTCGGCGTTCAGCATCAACTGGACGGCGTACGCGATCTTCATCGTCGTGATCGGCGGCTTCGCCACGATCGAAGGTCCCCTCCTGGGGGCGGTGATCTACTTCGCCTTGCTGCAGACCCTGAGTCAGTACGGCGCGACCTACATGCTGCTGCTCGGCGTGATCGCCGTGATCATGGCCACCAAGGCTCCGCGCGGCATCTGGGGCTTCATCGTCAAGCGCTGGGATCTGCACCTGTTCCCGGTGCGCAGGCGTCTCGTTCTGGACGATCTCCCAGAGCCGGAGCGCCCGGCCGCCGCAGGCTCATCCGGGCCGGTCGCCGAGGCGGGCTGAGCGGTCCATGTCCGACATGGCGACCGAAGCTCGACACTCCGGGGGCGATGGAGATGGAGGCAAAGTGACCGGATCGGTTCAGGAGGGCGAGCAGGAGCAGCGCAACGGCGTGCAGGTGCTCGCCAGAGCGGCCACCATCCTCAGGCTGCTCGCTGCGGACTCGTCGGGGGGGCTCACGTTCAGCGAGCTGGTCGCGCGCGCAGGACTGCCTCGCACGACCGTGCATCGTATCCGCTATGCGCTGGAGGAGGAGGGCTTCGTCTGCGCCGACGAGGCCACCGGCCGGCTTCACCTGGGGCCGGGTCTCCTGCAACTCGCGGTGGCCAGCCGGCGCGACCTGCCGACGGTCGTCAGCCCGTACCTCGAGCGCCTGTCCCGCGAGCTCAACGAGACCGTCGACCTCGGCGTGCTCGACGGCATGCACGTGCTGTTCATCGCCCAGCATCCCGCTCCGCAGCGCTCGCTCATGGTCGTGTCGCGTGTCGGGGCGCGCTTCCCGGCCTTCTGCACGGCCAACGGCAAGGCGCTGCTGGCGCAGCTGTCCCCCGACGAGCTCAGAAGGCGCCTGCCCAAGAAGCTGGAGGCGCCTGCGCACCGCAGGCTGGTCTCGCGCGACGACCTGCTCCGCGAGCTCGACGAGGTCCGCCGCACCGGCATCGGCTACGACCGCGAAGAACACCACGCGGGCATCTGCAGCGCCGGTGTGGCCATCACCGACATCGACGGCAGCATCGCCTCGATCTCGGTGCCGATGCCGGCCGCGCGCTTCTACGCCGACGCGGACGCCGTCTCCGCGACTCTTCTGCGGGTGCGCGACGAGATCCAGATCGCCCTCCAGGGTGCCTGAGCTCGAGCCACCCCTCGTCGTCGCGGTCGTGGGCAGCCCCCGGCCGCTCGGCAACACCGCGCTGCTCGTCGACGTGGTGCTCGCCGAGCTGGCCCGCCGGCGGATCCGCGTCGAGAAGGTCATGCTGGGTGAGCGTCGCGTCGCCGGCTGTCTGGGCCACGACGACTGCGCCGAGCGGAGCGCTTGTCCGCTCGGCGACGAAGCCGCCGACATCCTCGACCTGGTGTATGCGGCCGACGGGCTGATCCTCGCGACCCCCGTGTACTACGAGAACGTCTCCGCGCAGATGAAGGCGTTCATCGACCGCAACGTCTTCCGGTACGCGCACGACGAGTGGCTGCGGGCGAAGGTGGTGGGCCTCGTGGCGGTCACCGCGGAGACGGGCCTGGACGAGACGCTGGCGGCGCTGCGCCGCTACGTGGCGCTCTCGACCGACGGCGACGTGCCCATCTTCAGCGTGAGCGGCTATGCCGACACGGCGGGCTCCGCGGCGGAGAACCCGGAGCTGCTCGCCGGCGCCCGCCGGCTTGCCACCGAGATGGCCGGGGCGCTGCTCCCCGGGCCCTGAGACAGGCTAACGGGTGCGGATGAGGCGCGCCTCGGTGACGATGGCGCCGACGGCCAGATCGTGGGGCTCGCAGGGGAGCTCGTCCACGAGCTGCGCCTCGAACGCCAGCGCCACCCAGGGGACGCCTGCACGCGTGAGCGGCAGATAGGCGTCGTAGAAGCCGCCGCCGTAGCCGCAGCGTCTGCCGGCGGCGTCGAAGGCTGCGCCCGGCACGACGACCACGTCGATACACTCCGGGGGCACCTCCTCGAGGCCCTCGCGCGGCTCCGGGATGCCCCACGCGCCGGGCACGAGGTCCGTCGCGGGGTCCGTGACGCGGTACGCGGCCATGCGCCGCGGCCCGAGCACGCGCGGCAAGCAGACCGTCTTGCCGCGCTCGAGGGCCCACGACACGAGGGGCTCCGTGTCGACCTCGCTGCGGAACGCGGCGAAGAGCATGATCGTGGCGGCGGTGTCGAGCTCGGGGAGGGTGGCGGCGCGGGCGCAGACCGCGACGCTGAGCCGGGCGCGTTCCGCGCCCGGCAGGGCGTCGCGTGCGGCGAGCACGCGCCGCCGCAACTCCGGCTTGGCGGCGGCGGGCGCCGGTCGCGGGCCCGCGTCGTCGCGTCCATCGGCCATCGCTTCGCCCTTCCTCGCGTGAACAGTCCTGGCAACGCTTCGGCGGAGATAACACTCAGTGGGGGCCCCGTGAGCGTCTCCTTCCTCTATAGTATAGGCGCGCATCCGCCCGGCGGGCTTCCGGGCTGCGCGCTGAGACGAGAGGGAACCGCCGACCGTGGGTCGCGCGGGGGAGAGGACGGGCATGGCGCTTCGTTCCCAGGAAGAGATGTCGCTGGCGACGGTGTTCGCGCGCACCCTCGGCAACGTGATCGCGCTCACGACCGCCGAGGAGAAGCGTGCGTGGCCGACCCCGGCGCAGGTGCTCGAGCACACTCCCGAGGATGCCGTCGCGCCTGCGGCGCTGCTCCGTCTGCTGCAGTTCTCCATCCTGCCCGAGATCCTCGGCGCCAGCGCCGGCCCCGCCATCTATCTGGCGAGCAAGCGGTTCAGCAGCGCGCTCAGCATCCATTCCATCCAGGGACTGAAGGTCTGGTTCCTGCAGATGCGCCTCGGAGACCTCGAAGTGGAGCTCGACGAGGAGAGAGTGCTGGTCAAGCTGGGTCACTGTCTCAGCTGCCAGCGGCTGCCGGCCGCCGGCACCGCCATCTGCGACTTCGAGCGGGGCCTCGTCGACGGCGTGCTCGAGGACATCACGGGCAGGGAGGTCGTCACCAAGGAGACGCTCTGCTGGGGCCTCGGCGACACCGTGTGTCAGTTCGAAGGCTACAGCGGCGAGCAGGCGGGCTACCTCTATCGTGAGAACGGGTTCCATCCCGACGCGCAGCGGCGCCTGCTGACGCAGCTCGCGGACCAGTCGGAGGTGGCGCTCGACAATCTGCGTCTCATCAACGAACGCCGCGAGCACGAGACGCACGATCCCCTCACCGGGCTCGTGAACTTCCGCCAGCTCCGCGAGCGCGCGTCGTTCGAGCTGGCGCGCGCCGAGCGGCACGGCCGCAAGGTGGCGTTCGTGATGCTCGACCTCGACGACTTCCACACCGTCAACGAAGTGGCCGGCCGAGAGGGCGGAGACGAGGTCCTGTGCCACTGGGCCGCCGCTCTCACGGCGCAGCTGCGCAACTGCGACCTGGTGTGCCGCTACGGGGCCGACGAGTTCGTGCTGGTCCTGCCGGAGACCGCCGACCAGCAGACCGACGCGGCTCTGGAGCGCGTGCTCGGCACGATGCGGCAGCTTGCCGTCGCGACCGATGGCCACGCGTTCGCGCTCACGGCGTCCGCCGGTGTCGCGAGCTTCCCCGACGACGGCCGGACGGCGGAAGACCTGGTCGCGAAGGCCTCCACGACCATGTACTCGGCCCGGGCCGGAGGCCCGGGCCGCATCGCCTTCTACTCGCGTCCGCCGCGGCGCTGAGTGCCGCCTCCGTGGCGGCTCGCGTCGAGATCCTCGCCGTGGGTTCGCTGCACCGCGACCTCGAGCCCGCGGCGCGTCACTTCATCGACCTTCTGCGACCCCACGCCACGGTCTCCGTGCGCGAAGTCAAGGAGGTGGCGCAGCGCGGCCGCAGCGAGGCCGAGGTGCTGCGCGAAGAAGGTCGGCGCCTGCTCGCGGCGTGGCCGCAGGCGCCGCTCGTCGCGGCGCTCGCCGTGGACGGCCGCGCTCTCGACACGCAGGCGTTCGCCGCCTGGCTGCAGAGGGCCTTCGAGCGCGGCGGCGCGGGCTTCGTGATCGGCGGCTCTCTGGGACTCGCGCACGAGGTACTGCAGCGCGCCGGCGAACGGCTGTCTCTGTCGGCGCTCACTCTGCCGCATCAGCTGGCACGGGTGGTGCTGCTGGAGCAGCTCTTCCGCGCCGGCAAGATCCTGCGCGGCGAGCCGTATCATCACTGAGGGCGGCCGCCCGCGGGTGCCGCCCGCACATCGCGCCGCCGGCCCCGGGTCGCTAGAATAGGCTTCCGCGCCGGCGCGCCCGCCGGCGCGTCCACGACGACGGGGTGGTGAGCCGTGACCGACGACCCCTACGACCTGCACGGCCTGGCGACGTCGCTGGCCGCCACGTTGCGAGAGCTGCTGGCCGAGGCCGGCGTGGTCGACGCTGCCGTCCCCGCCGTCGAGCTGGCGCTGCCCGCCCGCCCCGAGTACGGCGACCTCACCACCAATGCCGCCATGGTGAGCGCCAAGCGCGCCGGCCGCCCGCCGCGCGAGCTGGCCCAGGCGCTGGGCGAGCGCTGGCAGGCCGGCCCGGGCGCCGCGCTCTGCGAGCGCGTCGAAGTGGCCGGCCCGGGCTTCCTCAACCTGTTCCTGGACGCGGCGTGGTACCGCGGCGCCGTGGAGCGCATGCGCATCGCCGGACGCGACTTCGGGCGCGGCGCGCTGCCTCAGAGCGAGCGCCTCAAGATGAACGTCGAGTTCGTGAGCGTGAACCCCACGGGGCCGCTCCACGTCGGGCACGCCCGCTACGCGTCATATGGCGACGCGCTCTGCCGCATCTTCGCGTTCGTCGGTCACGACGTCACCCGCGAGTTCTACGTGAACGACTACGGCACGCAGATGCTGCGCTTCGGGCAGTCGCTGGCGGCGCGCTACGGCCAGCGGCTCGGCCTGGACACTCCGGTCCCGGAGGAGGGCTACCAGGGCGAGTACCTCCTGGACCTCGCCGACGACCTCATCGCGGAGGTGGGCGACCGCTACCGTGAGGCCGTCGCGGCCGCCGCGCCCGACGTGACCGGGCTCGTCGCCGGCGCGCTTGCGGCGATCAAAGAATGGGGCCGCGACGCCGTTCTCGCCCAGTTCCGCGTCACGCTCGAGAGCTTGCGCGTGCCGTTCGACGTGTGGGCCCACGAGAGCTCGCTGTACGCCGGCGAAGGCGAGCATCGGGGCTTCGCCGGCGAGGTCGGCAAGGCGCTCGCCGACCTGGACGGCGAAGACCTCCTCTACGACGAGGGGGGCGCCGTCTGGCTCAAGACCACGCGGTACGGCGACGACAAGGACCGCGTGCTCATCCGCTCCAGCGGCGACCCCACCTACTTCCTCAGCGACATCGCCTATCACCGCGACAAGATGGACCGCGGGTTCGCCCACATGATCGATGTCTGGGGAGCCGACCACCACGGCTACGTGCCGCGCATGAAGGCCGCCTTCACGGCCCTGCCGCCGCACGAGCCCGACCGCCTCGAGCTCATCATCGGGCAGCTCGTGAACCTGCTGGAGAGCGGCGCAGCCAAGCGCATGAGCAAGCGCAAGGGCGACATCGTGACGGTCGACGACCTCATCGACGCCATCGGTGTGGACGCCGCGCGGTTCCTGCTCGTCGGCCGCTCGCACGACACGACGCTCGAGCTCGACATCGACCTCGCCCGCGAACAGTCGAACAAGAACCCCGTGTACTACGTGCAGTACGCCCACGCGCGCATCTGCAGCATCCTCCGCAACCTCGGGGGCGCAGGGGAAGGGCCGGCCGGCGAAGCCCTGCCGGCCGTCTCTGTGGACACCCACGAGCGGTCACTCGTGCGGGCGTTGGCCACGTTTCCCGACGTGCTGCTCGCGGCCACCGGTCAGCGTGCCCCGCACCGCATCCACACCTACCTCGGTGAGCTCGCGGCGGAGTTCCACGGGTTCTATCGCCACTGCCGGGTGCTGAGCGACGACCCCGACACCACCAGGTTCAGAGCCGCGCTCTGCGAGGCCACCAGAGACACGCTGGCGAGCGGACTCGCGCTCCTCGGGGTGAGCGCTCCAGAGTCGATGTAGGCGGGCCTACGCTGCGAAGCGGTCGCGCACCCAGACGCGGAGCTCGGCGGTCTCGTCCGGCGTGAGCTCCCTGTCGAGCTTGAGCAGCTGAGACACCGCGACGTTGTACTGCCCCGTCAGGAGGCGGTCGACGACGCTCTCGAGGACCGTCTGCACCACCTCACGTCCGGGGATCGCCGGCGTGTACACGTAGGCGATGCGCGTCTTGTCCTGGAGGAGCAGATGCTTCTTGACGAGATTGTTCATCACCGTCATCACCGTGGTGTAGGCGATCTGCCGCCGCTCGCGCAGCGTCTCGTAGACCTCCCTGACCGTGGTCTGATCGTGTTCCCAGACCACCGCCAGGATGTCGGCCTCCAGGGAGCCTATGCCGGTGAACGGCGTCCCTTTCGTGCTGCGCAGCCATTTGGGCCGGAGTGGTTCTTCCATCACGATCCCTTTCGCCAGATGTTGTCGGGATACATTCGCACGCTGGACGAAGTACGTAGGTAGTGCTACGTATTCCCGCTTGTCCCAAAGTCACGCCCGTGCGTGTAGTAGAATCGAGCGCCACTGCCTGCAGGAGGTGTGCCGGTGTCTGCCGATGTCGAACTGCTGAGGTCGCTGTGCCTCGCCCCGGGCCCGACGGGGTTCGAGGCGCCGGCCCAGGAAGTCGTGCGCCGGCGCCTGGCGCCCCTCGGCGACGTCGAGGCCGATCCGCTGGGCAACGTCTGGCTCGATGTCGGCCCGGCCGGCGGCCCGCAGGTCGTCGTGACCGCCCACGCCGACCAGATAGGCCTGATCGTCACCTACGTCGACGAGCACGGCTACATCTCCGTCGAGAAGATCGGCGGCGTGGCGCCCCTGCTCGTCCCCGGCCGCCATTTCGTGATCCACGGCGCCGGCGGCCCGGTGCACGCCGTCGGCGGCAAGAAGCCCACGCACATCATCCCCGCCGACGAGCGCGACAAGGCTCCGGCTCTCGACGAGCAGTTCCTCGACATCGGCGCCTCGAGCCGGGAGGCCGCGCTCGAGCGCGTCGCGGTCGGCGACCCCGTGACCTTCACGCCCGAGTTCATCGAGCTGTCGCCGGGCGTCTTCGGCACCCAGGCGCTCGACGACCGCGCCGGCGTGTACTGCCTTGTGCGCGCCCTCGAGCTCTACGCGGCCGCGCCCGGCGCGGCGCGGCTCACCGGCGTCTCCACCGTGCACGAAGAGACCACGTTCATGGGCGCCAAGGCGCAGGCCAGGCGCCTCACGCCGGCCGTGATGATCGTCATCGACGGCGACTTCTGCAGCGACACGCCGGCCGCCGACGCCAAGAAGCTCGCCGGCGAGGTCAAGCTCGGCGCCGGCCCGGTGCTCGGCCGCGGCGCCGGCAGCAACCAGCGCCTCCTCGCGATGGCGCGCGACGTGGCCGCCGCCGAGGACATCCCCGTGCAGCTCAAAGCCGCTGCCGAGGCGATGTCCACCGACGCCGACGAGCTCATGGCCGCCGGCGCCGCCGCGACGCTCTCGCTGAGCCTCCCGGTCCGCTACATGCACTCTCCGTTCGAGGTCGCGCACGGCGACGACCTGGAGGCCGCGGCGCGCCTGGTCGTCGCCCTCGCGCGGCGCGTGGGCGAGGCCGGTGCCGCCGAGTCGTTCGTGCCACGCATCTGAGGCGGCCCGCCGCCACACCCCGGGAGGCCCCGTGAGACTGTTCATCGCGATCGATCTGGAAGGCGTCACGGGCGTGGTGTCCGAGCGCGATACGGAGCGCGAAGGACCCGCCGCTGACAGCCGCCCGCGAGCACATGCGCGCCGATCTCGACGCCGTCCTCGAGGGCTGCTTCGCGGCCGGCGCCGACGAGGTCGTCGTGTGCGACGCCCACGACGTCGGCCGCAACCTCGATGCCGCCGACCTGCCCCCTCGCGTCGTCCTCGTGGCCGGCTCCCCGACGCCCTACAGCATGCTCCAAGGCATCGGACGAGGGTACGACGGCGCGCTGTTCGTGGGCTATCACGCGCGCGCCGGCACCGCCGCGGCCGTTCTCGAGCACACCTGGAGCTACAAGGTCTTCGCCGCCACGCTCGGCGATCTCGAGGTCGGCGAGTTCGGCCTCGGCGCCCTCCTGGCCGGGCACTTCGGCGTGCCCGCCGTGTATCTCTCCGGCGACGACAAGACCGCCGCCGAGGCCGAGGCGCTGGTGCCGGGCATCGTCACCACCGTCGTCAAGACGGGGATCACGCGCCTGGCCGCCGGCCTCTTCTCGCCCGACCACGTTCGCGTACGCCTTCGCGACGACGTCGAACGGGCGCTGCGTGCCGATGACAGGCCGGCGCCGCTCGCCTGGAACGGCGAGCCCCTCCGGCTGACCTTCACGCGCGTCGAGTTCTGCGACCGTGCCGCCGGCTGCCCGGGCGTGCGGCGCCTGGACGGGCGCACGCTCGAGATCACGGGCGCGAGCTTCGAGGAGGTCTTCCGCGGCTTCCTCGCCTGCTTGCGGCTCTCCGAGCTCGAGGAGTGAGCGACGAAGTTGCGGGCGCGCGGCCGGTGTGGTGAACTACTGGCGCGGGCGGATGTAGTGTAGTTGGCAACACGTCAGCTTCCCAAGCTGAAGATCGCGGGTTCGACTCCCGTCATCCGCTCCAAGCACTTCCAGGGATCCAGTGGGGATCGCGGCCCTCGTTTCGGGGCCGTTTTCGTTCGCTGAGATCCCTTGGCGGTCGCTGTGGCGCTCCAAGAGGCCGAGCCCGCGCAGGCGCGTCTGCATCGCCTTGCGGCTGACCTCGAAGCGCTCGGCGAGGCGGGCGGCGTCGGGGCCCTGCTCGCGCGCGGCCTCGCGCTCTTCCCTGCGCCCCGCCTCGTTCACGGCGCCGCCGCGCTGCCCGATCTCGTGGGCGATCGTGAAGCGCCGGCGGCGGGAGTTGCCGGCGGAATCGAGCAGGCGCGTGGCCTGACGGCGGATGTGTGACGCGGGATGGTTCACGAGGACGGCCCCCTCCGGCGGGCATTCTGCCAGCCGGTGAGGAGCTCTCGCGACCGGTGGCCGCGGAGCGCTGGTCAGGCGCCGATCAGCGGCAGCAGGCGGGCGACGACGCCGCCGACGGCAAGAGCCAGCACGATGGTGCCGGCGGAGATCGTCGCCGTCCACTTCCAGCCCAGCTCTCGCCGCAGGACGGCGATCGTCGCGAGGCAGGGGATGTAGATCGTGTTGACGATGGCGTAGGTGATGATCTGCGGCTTGGTCATGATGCTCGAGATGTCGGCCACCGCGCCGCCCACGCTCACCGCGGCGAACACCAGCAGAAGCTGCAGGGCCAGCTCCTTGCGCAGCACCGCGAAGACCAGCGTGAGCCCGGCGACGGCGGGGAGCATGAGCCAGCCCTCCACCACGGGCGACAGAGGGGCGGTGAGCTTCCACACGAGCCCGGTCTCGTAGAGGGCGCCGAGCACCATGCTGCCGATGAGGATGATGGGCGCGGCGTCCCACACGAACTCGCGGAAGCGCCGCCACGTCTTGGCGGCCACCTGGCGGATCACCGGCCGGCGGAAGGGGAACATCTCCATGACGAAGGCGCCCTTCTGCCCGGGCAGGAGCCGGTTGAGGCCGAGGCCCGCCGAGACGCCGACGACGAAGACCACGAAGTAGGTGAGCAGGGCCCACTGCCAGCCGGCGAACGCCGCCACGGCGCCGATGATCACGGCGGTGCGGGCGCTGCAGGGCGTGAGCGTGGCCAGCGCCGAGGCGATCACGCGCTCGCGCTTGGTCGGCAGCGAGCGCGTGGCGATGATGGCCGGCACGTTGCAGCCGCCGGCGGCGATCAGGGGGATGACGGCGCGCCCGTGCAGCCCGAAGCGGTGCATCACGCGGTCGCTGAGGAAGGCGGCGGCGTTCATGTAGCCGGTATCCTCGATGAACGCCAGCAGGAAGTAGAACGTGAGGATGTACGGGATGCCGACGGCGATGGTGGCGAGGATGCCGCCGTCGACGCCCCAGAGGACGGTCCGGCCCACGACGCCGTCGCCGAAGATGCTGGTGACCGCGGAGGTGACGGCCGGCGACACCCAGGCCGTCCAGGCGCCGGTGAGCAGGCGCGAGAGCACGTCGCCGACCACGAACAGCGTCGCGAACATGGCGGCGATGACGCCGAGGAGGATGGGGATGCCGGTGCGCGGCGAGGTGGTGAGGCGCCACCAGGTGTCGGCGGCCGCTCGCGGCAGGGGCGCCTGCGCCGCCACCGCGAGCCGCCGCGCCTCCGCATGCCTCGCCTGCGCGATGGCCAGGGCGAGTCCGTCATCCGCAAGCGTGAGCACTCCGGCGGTGTCGAGGGCGAGTGCCTCGACCACTTCGGCGTCGCCTTCGAGGACGGTGATGGCCGCGGCGCGGGGCGCCAGCCCAAAGGGCGGGCGCCCGGCCTCCGCGGCCCGTGAGGATATCTCGGCGGCGAGCGTCTCGACGCGGTCGGCGACGCCCTCGGGCAGAGGCGTGCCCGCGGCTCGCCCGAGACCGTTGTTGGAGGTCGCGACGCGCAGCATCGCGGCCTCCAGCTGCGGCAGTCCCTCGCCGCGCGGCGCCACCGTCGCGACCACCGGCACGCCGAGCTCACGGGCGAGCGCCTCGGTATCGACGTCACGCTCGCGCCGGCGCGCCTCGTCGGAGAGATTGACCGCGACCACCACGCGAAAGCCGAGGTCGATGAGCTGCAGGGGCAGGTAGAGGCTGCGGCCCAGGTTCGTGGCGTCGGCCACGGCGACCACGACGTCGGGTCGCCGCGTGAGCAGCGCGATGCGGGCGGCGCGCTGGTCGCCACCCTGGCCGTCGAGAGAGTAGGTGCCGGGCAGGTCGACGACTTCGACGCGCCGGCCACCCCACTGCGTGCACACGGCGCACGCCTCGGTGGTCACGCCGGCGCAGTTGGCGGTCTCGCAGCCGGCGCCGGTGAGGGCGTTGAACAGCGAGCTCTTGCCGACGTTGGGGTTGCCGGCCAGACAGGCGACGACCATACGCTCGCCGTGCCCATGGCCGGCCCTCCGTCGGTGTCGTGTCGGGACGGTCGCCATAGCCGTCAGGCGCGCACCAGGATCTTGCCCGCCACTTCGCGCCCGAGGGCGTACTGCGAGCCGGCCACGCGCACGAGGAGCGGGCCGCCGAACGGCGCCACGCTCTCGACCGCTACGGGCGTCTCGGGCAGCAGACCGAGCGAGCCGAGGTACCTGAGCAGCTCACCGTCCTCCTCGGTGATACAGCCGATCACGCCGTGCTCCCCGGCGCCGAACTCGACGAGCGGGCGCATGGCGTCGTCCGGCAGTTCGCCGTCCTCGCCGGGGATGGCGTGCCCGTGCGGGCACGTCTTCGGGTTGCCGAGCTGCTCGGCGAGCCTCGCCTCGACCTCGGGGCTGAGCACGTGCTCGAGCTTGCAGGCCTCGTCGTGTACCGCGTCCCAGGGCATGTCGAGGTAGTCCACGAGGAAGCGCTCGCTGAGCCGGTGGCGGCGCACGAGCGCCGCGCCCTCGTTCTGACCTTCGGGGGTGAGCGCGATGCCGCCCTCGCCCTGCGGCGCCACGAGACCCGCCGCACGCAGCCGGCCCAGCATCTCGGAGACCGAGGGGGGAGCCACGCCGAGTTCCTCGGCCAGGCGCTTGACGGTGACGGGGGCGTCGCCGCGCTGCAGCTTGAAGATGGCCTCGAGATACTCCTCGGTGCTCTGCGTGCGCTTGTTCACGGTCTCCTCCGGCGCCTCGGCCTGATCTTCCCCGCCGCGGACGCACCTCTGGCCGGTGCGACTGGCGGGGCTGTCTCTTAGGATACCCTAATCATCGGCACAAGGGAAGCCTGACATTAGTCAAGAGGAAGGCGCGAGACTCGCCCTGAGGTGGGCCGAACGCGCCCCGGAGATCATGCACAGGACCGGCCCCGAACGGCAGCAGGGCTCGCGCACTCCCGGAGAGCGGTGTACACATCCGCATATCCGTCACCCCATGCGCTCCATGGACTCCATTCGCCGAACAACGTAGGCTGCAATCCCGGTGCTGCAAGTACTGCATACTCATTGTTGGACCCATGATTCGGGCCACGGGAGAGAAGGGTGGTCGTGGTGGCCAGCGTGGTGCCGATGGCGACGCGGATTCGTGGTGCCCGGAGCAACGGCCCGGTGCATCTGGACGTCGGCCGTTTCGTCCTCCTAGTCGCCCCACGCTACGTCGCCCTACTGGCAGCGGCGCTGATACTTGCGACCGCACTGGGCCTCCCCTCGCGGGCCCTTGCCGCAGACGCCCCCGGGTACCTCGAGCACAACGTGGAGACGATTGCTCGGGAGCATGCCGAGGGGCCCGTGGAGTGGGCGCGCTACGTCGCGACGTCGGCCGACGCGGCGGCGGGTCTGCTGGGCAAGAGCCGGGCTCAGCTCTTCGAGGGCACGCCCGACCGCGTCTACCTCGTGGTGATGCACGGCGACTTCTCGATGGACGTCACAGGGGTGAAGGGGCGTGCCCCCTACTTGGCCTTCCTCTACTGGCGCGACGGCGACTACTGGAACCTCTCCGACTTCACCCTCCTCCAGCGTCCCGTGGCGATGCGCTCCGCAGGGGTGCCGCAGACCATCGAGTCGTTCTGGTTGGCGCACCCGACGTTGTATCGAGCCTGGGAATACGCGCTGGCAGGTCTCTTCTGGTTCCTGCCCGCCGTGCTGCTCGCCGCGTGCGCCGTGCTCTGCGCGCGGCGGCGGCGCTCGGGGTGGCCCTACGTGCTGGCGGCCTGCGTAGCGGTCGCGGTGGCCGCATGGCAGACCTACCTGGCGCTGCACTCGGTGGCGGGGCAGTCCTGGGACCCGGTCTTCCACAACGTCAAGCTCGGCGTGCTGGCCGTGGTCGTGAGCGTCGACCTTGCGGCTGCGCTCGTCTTGCTGCGCTCGCGCTCTCGACTGCAGGCGGCCGGCCAGGCGGGGGCCGACCACCCGACATCGCAGCGCGCGGGCCTCGTCCTGCTGGGCGTAGCGGCCGCCCTCTACGTCGCCTCGCTGCCCTGGCTGGCAACGAGCGGGGATTGAGTTCGCGTAGGGGTATGCCGAGATTCCCGACAACGGTCCAGGGGCAGGGTCTCAACAAACGCAGTGCAACCTGATGCGTCGGAGGCTCTCCGACAGACTGGGAGCGCACGGCGCACAGGCTACGCGTCACACGTTAGGCACAAAGGAGAGGTACCCATGGGAGAGATCAAGACGCATCGTACCGGCTGCCGGCGTCGACACCATCATCCGCGAGATCGCTCGATGAGGCCCGGCGTGAGGACTGTCTGGCCTCTGCTCGGTCTGATGCAGAGAGCCACTGGGGCCGATCCAGAAGTCTGGAGCTCCGGCCTCATCGGGTTCGGTACGTACCACTACAAGTCCGCGAGCGGACAAGAGGGCGACTGGTTCCCGGTCGGGTTCGCCTCTCGGCAAGGCTCGCTATCACCAGCTACCTGGGACTGGGACTCGAGCGATTCGGCGGGTCTGCCGGCCCTTCAAGCACCGTTCGTCACGACCCACTCGAGCGTCGCGCGCGCGACCTCGGGCGAGCGCCCGGGGCCGTGGTGGCCGCCCTCGTCCAGAGCGATGAAGCGCGTCGGGGCGGCCAGCACGGCCGCCAGGCGCTCGCTGTGCGAGAACGGGACGGCCTCGTCGTCGCGGGCGTGCGCGAGGAGCACGCGCGGCAGGCCGCGCGCCGCCGCGACGAGGTCGAGCCGCCGCAGATACGGCCGCAAGGCGGCATCGTCGAAGCGGCCGTAGTACTCGCGGTCGGGGTCGCCGCTGCGCTCGAGCCTCTCCAGGTCGTCGAGGCCGGCGAGCAGGGAGGGACCATCCGCCGGGCACAGCAGCACCAGCGAACGAAACAGGTCCGGGTGGGCGCGCGCCGCCAGCAGCAGGAAGCACCCTCCCATGCTGGCCCCGCGCGCCGCCAGCCACGGAGCGCCGCTCGCGGCGAGCAGCGCCTCACCGGCCGCGACGGCGTCGTGCCAGCCGTCAGGCCCGAGCACGCCGTCGCTCTCGCCGTGGCCGCGGAAGTCGAAGGTCAGCGCGGCCAGCCCTGCGGCCGCCGCCTGCTCGCCCATGAGGCCGTGGTTCTCCTTGCGGCTGCCGGCGCCGTGGCAGACCAGAAGGGCGCCGCGCGGCCGGCCGGCCGGCCGGAAGAGAAGGCCGGCCAGCTCGAGCCCGTCAGAGGCGATCGCGAGCCTCTCCGGCGCCGGTGTGGGCGAGGTGCGCACGGCCCGAGTCTAGCCGACGCTCCCTGTGTGGTGTACTTGCGGCACCGCGGGCCGGCCGTGGCACCGTCGGCCGGCTGCGCCGCCGCGGTTGCATCATCACCGTCACCGAGGGGTTGTGGAAGGAGCGACTTCTTCGCGACGACCTCAGGCTCTTCTCCGACCTGCAGGCGGGTAAGATAGAGCGGTAAGGTCCGGCCGGCGACGCTTCGCCGGTACGGCACCCGACCGCGACGCAGGGGGCGCGGCGTGCACGCTGCCGATCTCGCAGGACGCCGTCTCGTGGTGGCCGCCAACCGCGGCCCCGTCTCGTTCCACAACGACCCCTCCGGGGAGCCGGTGGTGACGCGCGGTCCGGGCGGGCTCGTGACCGTCCTCACCGAGCTCCTGCGCAAACACCCCGGCACCTGGGTCGCGACCGCGGTGGGCGACGAAGAAGAGCGTCTTGCCGCCGAGGGCCGGGCCGTCACGGTCGAGCTCGACGGCGACGCGTACCGCGTGCACTACGTCGGCGTCGCCCACGACGTCTACGACAAGTACTACAACATCATCGCCAACCCGATCCTCTGGTTCATCCAGCACTACCTGTGGGACCTCGGGCGGCACCCGGACATCTCACCGAACGAGGTCGACGCCTGGGAGAACGGCTATGTGCCGGTGCAGCGGCTCTTCGCACAGGCGATCGCCGCCGAACTGGGCGCGGGCGCGGCGGGCGCCGCAGAGGCGGCCGTCCCGGCCGCCGGGCGCGGCGCCCTCGTCATGCTCCACGACTACCACCTCTACGGCGTCGCGCCGCTGGTGCGCGCCGCCGTCCCGGGCGCCTTCATCCACCAGTTCGTGCACATCCCCTGGGCGCAGAGCGACGCCTGGCTGGTGCTGCCCGAAGACATGCGCAAGGCGGTCTTCGCCGGCCTGCTCGGCAACGACGTCGTCGCCTTCCACACGCGGCACTACGCCGTGAACTTCCTGCAGGGTTGCCGCGACCTGCTCGACCTGGAGGTCGACGAGCGCCGCCTCGCGGTGACCTACGGCGACCGCGAGGTGTGGGTGCGCGCCTACCCGGTGTCGATCGACCCGGACGAGCTGCGCAAGGCCGCCACGGCGCAGCGCGTGGCGGCCGAGGAGCGCAGCCTGCTGCAGCGCCGCCGGGAGTTCCTGCTGCTGCGCGTCGACCGTCTCGACCTCAGCAAGAACGTCATCCGCGGGTTCGTCGCCTTCGACCGCTTTCTCGACCTGCACCCCGAGTTCAAGGACCGCATCACGTTTCTCGCTCTTCTGCAGCCGTCACGCGAGGACGTCGAGGAGTACGTGGTCTACCGCGAGCGCGTGATGCGCGTCGTGGAGCAGATCAACACCAAGCACGGCAACACCGACTGGATGCCCATCGACCTGCGCATCGAGGACAACTTCCCGCAGACGCTGGCCGCCTACCGGCACTACGACGCGCTGATGGTCAATGCCATCTTCGACGGCATGAACCTGGTGGCCAAGGAGGGGCCGGTGGTCAACACGCGCGACGGCGTGCTCATCCTCAGCGAGAACACGGGGGCCTTCGAGGAGGTCGGCAGGTTCGCCGTGGCGGTCAACCCGTTCGACATCGAACAGCAGGCCGCGGCGATCCACGAGGCCCTGACGATGCCGGCCGCCGAGAAGCACGCTCGCGGCGAGGCCATCCGCGGCGTCGTCGACCGCAACAGCATCGAGAAGTGGGTGCGCGCGCAGTTCGACGACATCGCCGCCAAACTCGACGCCGGCAGCTGACCTACGCCCCGCGGGCGGCGGAGGCGCAGCCTCGGCCGCCGCCTCTCAGCCGGACGCGGCAGTGACTACCCCACGAGGTGCGGGTAGATCGCGAACAGGTACAGGCAGTACACGAGGAAGATCCCGGCGACGATGTTGACCGAGTAGCGCACGCCACGGACCTTGAAGCGCTGCCCGATGGCGATCAGGAACAGTACTGCGGCGAGGACGACGGTGATGCGCACGTAGCGCTCGCCGGTGGCGCGGTAGTCGACGCCCAGGTCGAACGCGTGCGACGCCTCCTTGTTCTGCTCGGCCGCCTTCTCCGTGAGGGGATCCTCGTACTCCTCCATGTAGCGCGGGCCGGGGGGCGCGCTTGGGTCGTTCATCCCGTCGATCGCGACCCAGGCGTCGAAGCCCTTCTTGTACTCGGGCGTGAAGCGGCGCTCGAGGAGGTCCTGCAGGCTCTTGTCGCCAGCGTCATAGGCCTGGAGCCAGGCGGTGAAGTTGCCGGCGTTGTAGATGAGCGTCTGGTTGGCGGTGAGCGCGGTGCTCTGGGCCTCGGTGCGCAGGCGCGAGGAGGTGGCGTACTCCTTGGCGCTCTCGCCGTCCCAGCGCGCCGCCTGGTAGCCGCTCAGCGCGGTCACGATCGCCACGACGGCGAGCAGGATCGCCTCGAGGATCTCGATCGTCTCGATGCGCCGCTTGCTGGGCTGGTGGGCCGAGTGCTCGTCGTGCTCGCCCTGCTCTCGCAGGTGGCTCGCGACTTCGGCGTTGACGTTGCCTTCGGGCATGAACGACTCCTTCTCGACGGTCGTGCCGGTCTGGACTGCCGGCAGATGGTACTACACGGGAGTGACCCGGCGCTGACACCCCAGCGCCCCGGTTCCGGCGGCGGCCCACTGAGGTGACGCTGATCCTCGGGATCTTGGCGTGTGACGGCACGCTCTGCGTGGACGTCGGGTCTGCCGGAGACGAGGCCCTGCGCGACCTCGGACTCGCCGGGGAGACGACCATCCGCCGTATCACCGACCCGGCTAGCATGGTGGGCCGCGGCGTCTGGCGGGCGCCGGTCTGCGCCGCGCCTCAGAGCGCCGCGGTGCGCTCGCGGGCCACGGCGAGGTACTCCTCGGCGAGATCGACGCCCACCGAGCGGCGGCCCAGCTGCCGGGCCACGAGCATCGCGGTGCCGGTGCCGCAGAACGGGTCGAGGACCACGCCTTCCGGCGGGCACGTGGCGAGGATGGGGATGCGGCAGAGGTCGGCCGGGAACGGCGCGAAGTGCGCGTCCCGGCCCTGCGTGTCCTCGGGCATGATGTCCCACACGTCGCCGGGCTTGGCGCCGCCGGGGTGGTAGCGGAGAAAGTAGAAGCCGCGCTCCTGCAGCTCGCGGGCGCGGCCCGACACCGCCGTCTCGTCGGAGTGCGTCGTGCGCTGCTGGCCGCGCACGACCATGCGGAAGTCGGCGAGGCGGCCGGCGCCGACCTCGGCCAGCATGGCTTCGAGGGCGGCCTCCGCCGCCCGCTTCTCCGCCGCGCTCAGGGCAGTCGACAGCTCGATCTGCCGCCGGTAGCGCACGCCGCTCACGCCGGTGGCCGAGACGACGGCGCCGTTCACGATGCGCGAGGCGCGCGGCGCGCTTCGTACCGCGTCGGCATCGTAGGAGTAGCCCGTGGGCTGCAGGACGAAGTGGAACAGCAGCTCGTGCACGTTGCGCAGCCGGTCGCGGCTGGTGTCCGGCCCGCCCTTGACCTTGTGCCACACGACGCTGTTGCGCAGCGTCCAGCCCTGCTCGTCGGTGAGGTGGAAGGCGACCCGCCAGGGGATGCCCAGCTGGCGCTTGCCGCGGTAGGTGTCGCCGAGGTTGAGCCACAGCGAGCCCGCGGGCTTCAGCACCCGCCGGAGCTCCGCGGTCACGGCGCCGAGGGCCGCCACGTAGTCCTGCCAGCGGCCCTCGGCGCCGAGGCCGCCGTTCGCGTAGCGGCGGTGGCCGAAGTACGGCGGGCTGGTGAGGCAGCAGTCCACGCTCGCGGTGGGGAAGAGCCGGAGGGTCTCGAGGGCGTCACCGAGCAGGAAGAGAGGCTGCGTGTCTGTGCCCGCCAGATACTCCGTGAGGCGGGCCGCTGCCGGCGTGTCGTCGCGCGCTGCCGCGCCGCCCGCCGCGCCGCCCTTCGCCCGGCTCACGCCTCGATGACGCGCCGGTAGATCGCCTCGTAGTCGGCGACCATGCGCTCCACGGTGAAGCGCTCCTCCACCGTGCGCCGGCACACGGCCGGGTCGATCTCGCCGACGCGGCCGACCGCGGCGACGAACTCCTCGAAGGTGTCGCAGACGAAGCCCGTCTTGCCGTCGTCGAGCACCTCGGGCACCGAGCCCTGGCGCAGCGCGACGACCGGCGTGCCCGTGGCCATGGCCTCGATCATCACGAGGCCGAAGGGCTCGGGCCAGGTGATGGGGAACACGAAGGCCTTGGCGTGCGCGAACAGCTCGCGCTTGCGCGCGTCGCTCACTTCGCCCTCGTAGACGATCTGCTCGCCGTCGATGAGCGGCTCTACCTTCTCCTCGAAGTAGTCGCGGTAGAACTCCTGGAGCACGCCGGCCATGATGAGCTTGTGGCCGGTGCGTCTGGCGGCCTCGATCGACAGGTGGAAGCCCTTGGCCTCGCACACCCTCCCGAAGGCGAGCAGGTAGTCGCCTTTCTGCGGCGTGTACGGCCACTGTTCGACGGCGATAGCGTTGTAGGCGAGGCCGGCCCAGTTCATGCCGGCCGGCCCCATCGACTGCTGATACTTGCTGATGCCGATATACGCGACCTCGTTGCGGAACTGCTCGTAGAAGGCGTAGGCCTGGTCGTCGAAGGCACAGTGGACCGTGTGGACCACGGGCGCGGCCAGGTAGCGGCTGAAGGCGATGCCGAGGAAGCCGGAGTGGTCGTGGATGAGGTCGAACCGGTCCTGCTCGATGTCGGCGAAGGCGAACGAGACGTGGCGCGCGTCGTAGCTCGTCTGGCCCAGCACCTCGGGCATCTGCCGCGGGAAGAGGGCGCAGAGCTCGGCGGCCGTGTGGGAATCGCCGGTGGCGTACAGCACGACTTCGTGGCCGCGGGCCACGAGGCCGTCGCAGAGTTGCTGCACTACCCACTCCGTGCCGCCGTAGCCGGCGGGCGGGACGGTGATCCAGGGTGGGGCGATCTGGGCGATGCGCATAGCGGCATTCTATCGGACTCAGTCCCCCCGTGGTGGCGCGGAGGAGGGCGACGACCGCCGCTGTTCGCGGCGGCGACTCGTGTCCCCACCTCGCGGCGCGCCGTCACAACGTCTGTCCCCCCGCCCCTGCGGGCCCGCGACAGACTCCGCCGCCGTCGTCTTGCGCCCTCTTCCACTCATGTCATGCCTTCGACGTGCCGATGGGAGGGAACCTGGGTGTCCACACAGCCCAGCCCCCGGGTAGACTGACGGCGATGATCCTCTACATCGACTGCGCGAACGGCATCAGCGGTGACATGCTCGTGGCCGCGCTCCTCGGCGTGGCCGGGGCGACGGCCGACAAGCCAGGGCCGCTGGACAAGGTGGTGCGGCCTGCGCTGAAGGCGTCGGGGATCGACAAGCGGCTCGTGTCACTGCGCGGCGTGGAGCCCGACGGCATCGACGCGCTCGCGTTCCGCGTCCCAGACGGTCCCGGCTTTTCCACGTTCGATGAGCTCATCATCTCGATGTACGCCTCCAAGCTCGACCAGGCCGTGGCCGACGATGTGGCCAAGGTGGCGGAGCGCATGGCGGCGGCTGAGCGTGAGGTGCACGGGGAGGACGTCCCCCACCTCCACGAACTGAGCGGCATCGACACGGCCGTCGACCTGATCAGTGCGGTCGCGCTGCTGCATCACCTCAGACCTGAGCGCGTGGTCGCATCGCCGCCCGCGCTCGGCAGCGGCACGGTGGAGACGGCGCACGGCGAGCTGCCGGTGCCGGCCCCGGCCGTGGCCGCGCTGCTTCGCGGCCTGCCGACGGCCGCCGTCGCGGACGGCAGCCCCGACCTCGGCGAGCTCACCACGCCCACGGGCGCGGCCCTGCTCGCCGCCTTCACAGACGAGTTCGGTCCGCCGCCGGCCGGGGCCGTCGCGGCGGTCGGTCACGGCGCCGGCACTCGCGAGATGCCCGGTCGGCCGAACGTACTTCACGCGCTGCTCATCGAGCCGGCGCAGGAGCGGGAGGGCACGATGGACGAGCAACGCGGAAAGCCCGATCTGCGCGACGAGAAGAGCGGGATCGTGCGGCGTATCGCCTCTGGAGTGGCCGGAGGGGTGCGCCGCTCGGAACGCGAACAGGACGAGGAGCGGAGCGAAGCGCCCTCCGGGACCGCTCTTTCGCCCGAGTCGGACGCGCCGGCGCCCGACGAAGTGGCGGCGGAGGACGAAGCGCCTACGCCCGACGTGGAGCCTGAGCCGGCGGCCGAAGAAGCAGCGGCCGAGGCGGCCGCCGAGACGCCGGCCGCGCACGAAGCAGTGGAGCTCGACCACGTGCTGCTCGAGACGAACATCGACGACCTGTCTGCGGAGCTGCTCGCGCACGCCGCCGATTCGCTGCGGGAGGCCGGCGCGGCAGACGTCTGGATGAGCCCGGCGACGATGAAGAAGGGGCGTCCGGGCGTCGTCCTGCACGTCCTCGCCCTGGCGGCGGACCGGCAGCGCCTCGCCGACCTCTTGTTCAGCGAGACATCGACCTTCGGCGTGCGCGTGCTCCCCGTCGGACGCATCTACCAGGAGGAGCGCCGGGAGACGGTGACCATCGGCAAGCTCAAGGTGGGCGTCCGCCTGGGGTACGTCGGCGACCGCCTCGTCACGGTCTCTCCGGAATACGAGGACGTGCGCCGCGTCGCGGCGGCGGTGGGGCGGCCCGCCAAGATCGTCTACGAGGCCGCCCAAGCAGCCGCACGTACGCGCTTCAGCGAGTCCTGAGCGGCGCCTGAGGCCGGGGTCTGGGCGCCGTCCCGGCGCCCCGCCGGCCCGGCTCTTCTCTCGTCCCTTGGCCAAATTGACCCTCTCGATCACGCACCTGTAGAATCCATCACAAGGAGCCCCTTCATCGTGCCACCCGGCACGGGCCTCCCCCCAATGAGACGCGCGGAAGTGTGGAAACAAAGGAGGACGCGTTGACTTCGTCTGCGAAGCCCGTTCGTAGATCCCCGGTGCCCAGCGACATCGAGATCGCCCAGGCCGCCACCATGCAGCCCATCCAGGCGATCGCCGAGAAGGCGGGCATCCTGGAGGACGAGCTCGAGCTGTACGGTCGCTACAAGGCCAAGATCGACTACATGGCCCTGCTCGAGCGCCTCAAGGACAAGCCCGACGGCAAGATCATCAACGTGACGGCGATCACTCCCACGCCGCTCGGCGAAGGCAAGACGGTCACCGCGGTCGGCCTCGTCGAATCGATGAACGCGGTCGGCATCGACACGATGCTCGCCCTGCGCGAGCCGTCGCTCGGCCCGGTGTTCGGCATCAAGGGCGGCGCGGCCGGCGGGGGCTACTCGCAGCTCCTCCCCATGGAAGACCTCAACCTGCACTTCACCGGCGACATCCACGCCGTCGGCACCGCCAACAACCTGCTGGCCGCCATGGTCGACAGCCATCTCATGCACGGCAACGAGCTGAAGATCGACCCGCTCACCATCTCGTGGCGGCGCTGCGTGGACCTCAACGACCGCGCCATGCGCGAGATCGTCAACGGTCTCGGCGGCAGGCTCAACGGCCTTCCGCGCCAGACCGGCTACGACATCACGGTCGCTTCCGAAGTCATGGCCATCCTGGGCCTCGCCACGTCGCTCAAAGACCTGCGCGAGCGCCTCGGCCGCATCACGTTCGGCTACGACACCTCCGGCAAGCCGCTCACCGCCGACGACATCGGCGCCGGCGGCGCCATGACGGTGCTCCTCAAGGACGCCATCAAGCCCAACCTGATGCAGACGCTCGAGGGCAACGCCGCGCTCATCCACGCCGGCCCGTTCGCCAACATCGCCCAGGGCAACAACTCGATCATCGCCGACAAGGTCGCGATGAAGCTGGCCGACTACGTGGTCACGGAGAGCGGCTTCGCCGCCGACCTGGGCTCCGAGAAGTTCATGGACATCATCTGCCGCTACGGTGGCTTCGTGCCCAGCGCCGTGGTCATCACCTGCACCATGCGGGCCCTCAAGATGCACGGTGGCCTGCCGGTCGACCCGGAGCTGCTCAAGGCCGAGAACAACGAAGCGCTCACCAAGGGCTGTGAGAATCTCGCCAAGCAGATCGAGAACATGAAGCTCTTCGGCCTGCCCGTCGTCGTGACCATCAACCGTTTCGCCTTCGACCGCGACACCGAGGTCGAGATCGTGCGCAAGGAGGCCATCGCGGCCGGCGCCGAAGACGCCGTGCCGATCAACGTCCACGCGCTGGGCGGCGACGGCGCCCAGGAGGCGGCCGAGGTCGTCAAGGCGGCCGCCGACAAGGGCGGCGACTTCAAGTTCCTCTACTCGCTCGACGCCTCCATCAAGGAGAAGATCGAGACCATCGCCACCAAGGTCTACGGCGCCGACGGCGTGGACTACCTGCCCGAGGCCGAGGCCAAGATCAAGCAGTTCACCGAGCAGGGCCTGGACAAGCTGCCGCTGTGCATGGCCAAGACGCACCTCTCGCTCAGCCACGACCCGGCGCTCAAGGGCCGGCCGCGCGGCTTCCGCGTGCCGATCCGCGACATCAGGCCGGCCACCGGCGCCGGGTACCTGTACCCGCTGCTCGGCGAGATGCGCACCATGCCCGGCCTGGCCAAGCGGCCGGCCGCCGTCGACGTCGACATCGACGTCGAGACCGGCCGCATCATCGGCCTGTTCTGAGAACCTGAGAAGCGACCCCGGGGCGCCGGCCGCCTGACGGCGCCGGCGCCTCGCGGAGCCGCCTCCGGCGGCTCCGGGCAACGCGCCGAGATGCGCCGCGCCGGGGCCCCAGTGCGGAGGTACACGTGAGCGACGCTCCCACCATGTACTGCAGCGAACCGCTGCAGGTCTACCTCGATGACGCATCCAGCAACAAGCCGGCGCCCGGCGGCGGCAGCGTGTCGGCCTGCGTCGGCGCCCTCGGCGCCGCCCTCGTCGGCATGGTCTGCAACCTGACGCGTGGGCGCGAGAAGTTCGCCGACGTCGAGGCCGAGATCGTCGCCCTCGTCGAGGCGTCCGAGGCGGCTCGCGGCCGCCTCGAGCAGCTCCTGCAAGAAGACACCACCGCCTACAACGGCGTGATCGTCGCGTACAAGATGCCGAAAGAGACCGCAGAGGAGCAGGCGGCGCGCAGCCAGGCCATCCAGGATGGCCTGATCATCGCCGCCGACGTCCCGCTCGAGATCTGCCGCGTCGCGGTAGAGGTGTGCCGCCTCTCCAAGGTCGCCGCCGGTATCGGCAACCCGCAGGCGGTCACCGACGCCGGCATAGGCGCCATCCTCGGCGAAGCCGCCGTGGTGGGCGCCGCGCTCAACGTCAGGATCAACCTCGGGTCCATCAAGGACGAGGCCTACGTGGCAAAGGCCGCCGCCGAGATCGACGAGGTCCAGGCGGAGGCCGCGGCGCTCCGCGCGGAAGTCCTGGGCATCACGCTCTCCAAGCTCTGACCGACCCCCAACGACACACGAGAGGGACGCCATGGCAGCTCAGATCATCGACGGCAAAGCGATCGCCGAACAAGTACGCGAAGAGATCAAGGCCGAGGTCGCCAAGCTGGCGACCAGCGGCGTGACGCCCGGCGTCGCCACCATCCTGGTGGGCGAGGACGGCGGGGCGCAGTTCTATCGCGGCCAGATCGAGAAGAACACCGGCACGGTCGGCTTCAACTACTACAACAGCACCCTGCCGGACGGCACCAGCGAGGACGAGGTGCTCGCCCTCATCGACACGCTCAACGACGACGCCCGCGTGCACGGCATCCTGGCGCTCATGCCGATGGCCGGCGGCATCGACCAGAACAAGGTCTTCAACGCCATCTCCCCGGTCAAGGACCTCGACTGCGTCAACCCGGCCAACGTCGGGCACGTGCTGCTCGGCGACCAGCTGTTCGCGCCGGCGACGCCCTCGGCCTGCATCGAGATCCTCGACCGCGAGGGCGTCGAGCTGCAGGGCCTCGACGTCACCATCGTGAACCACTCGAACATCGTCGGGAAGCCCGTCGCGCTGCTCTGCCTCAACCGCAACGCCTCGGTCCACGTCGTGCACGTGTTCAGCAAGGACGTGCCCGCCGCCTGCCGCGAGGCCGACGTCCTCATCAGCGCGGCGCCGGTGCGCAACCTGATCAAGAAGGACATGGTCAAGCCCGGCGCCGTGGTGATCGACGTCACCACCATGCGCGGCGACGACGGCAAGCAGGTCGGCAGCCTGGAGTGGGAGGGTGTCCTCGAGGTCGCCGGCAGTGCGACGCCGGTGCCCGGCGGCGTGGGCCCCGTGACCAACGTGATCCTGCTCAAGAACGCGCTCGTCGCCTGCAAGGCGCAGACCGGGGCGCGCTGAGCGACGCGCCGCGACGCCCGCGCCTGAGGGCCGCCCGCAGGCGCGAGGCGCGAGCAGCGCGGACGTGGTTCAATAGGGTCTCAAGAGCGTGATGAGAAGAAGGGCGGCCGGCAGCCTCCGGCCGCGGCCGCCCGACGGACGCGGAACGTGACGTGGAGTTGAAACGATGCCCAGGCGAGTAGTGCGCAGCGACCAGGTGCCGACCGACGCCTCGCAGCCCGATGGCTGCGACCTCGAGCAGGTCGCCCTCATCGTCGAGGAGGGCGACGCGCACGGCAACCTGATCGCGCTGCTTCAGCGTACCCAGAGCGAGTTCGGCTACGTGCCGGAGCCTGCCGTCGACGAGATCGCGCGCCTCACCGGCGTGCCGTCGTCGCGCATCTTCGGCATCATCACGTTCTACGCGCAGTTCTCCACGGTCCCGAGCGGACGGCACAAGATCTTCGTGTGCCACGGCACGGCCTGCCATGTGGCCGGCGCCACGCGCATCACCGAGGCGCTCGAGCAGGAGCTCGACGTCTCCGACGGCGCCTCGACCGCCGATATGGAGTTCAGCCTCGGCTCCGTGGCCTGCATGGGCGCCTGCTCCCAGGCGCCGGTCATGCGTATCGACGAGGAGACGTACGGCAACCTCAGCGCCGACCAGACGCGCAAGGCCATCCGCGACTTCGTCAAGGAGCTCGGCCTCGAAGCACAGTATCTCGGCCCAGCGGGCGCCGGCTCGGCGGGAGCCGGTGGCGGCGATGACTGAGGCGACGGGCGCTCCGGCCGCGGGCGTCAAGGTCGCGGTCTCCGCGGAGCGCGACGGCAAGCGCCGGGTCTCGGTGTGCGCCGGCACCGCCTGCGTGTTCGCCGGCTCGATGAAGGTGCGGGACGCCTTCGTCGCCGAGGTCGAGGCGGCGGGGCTGAGCGGCGAGGTCGAGGTCACCATCATCGGCTGCCACGGGCTCTGCTCGCAGGGCCCGCTGGCCGTGGTGAGCGACGGCGACACGTACTATCCGCGCCTCAAGGTCAAGGACGTGAAGCGCATCGTCGAAGAGCACCTCAGCGGCGGCGCCGTGGTCGAGAAGCTTCTCTACGTGGATCCCGGCACCGGCGCGCGGGTCGCGTGTGCACACGACATCCCGTTCTACAGCCAGCAGACGCGGATCGCCCTGCGCGACGTGGGCGTCATCGACCCCGAGAACGTCGACGAGTATCTGGCGCGCGGCGGCTACGAGGCCGCGCGCAAGGCGCTCACCACGATGCAGCCCGACGAGATCGTCGAGGAGGTCCTCGCCTCGGGCCTCCGCGGGCGCGGCGGCGCCGGCTTCCCCACCGGCACCAAATGGAAGTTCGCGCGCTCGTCGCCCGGCGACGTCAAGTACGTCATCTGCAACGGCGACGAGGGCGACCCTGGCGCGTTCATGGACGCCTCGATCATGGACGGCGATCCACACGCCGTGATCGAGGGCATGCTGATCGCCTCGTACGCCATCGGCGCGCACGAGGGGTTCATCTACGTGCGCGCCGAGTACCCGCTGGCCGTGCGGCGGCTGCGCCTCGCGATCGCCGCCGCCGAGGAGCGCGGCTACCTCGGCGCGGACGTGTTCGGCAGCGGCTGGGGCTTCAAGCTCAAGATCAAGGAAGGCGCCGGGGCCTTCGTCTGCGGCGAAGAGACGGCGCTCATCGCCTCCATCATGGGCGAGCGCGGGATGCCGCGGAAGCGGCCGCCGTTCCCTGCCGTCTCCGGCCTCTGGGGCAAGCCGACCAACATCAACAACGTCGAGACCTTCGCCAGCGTGTCGTGGATCATCGCTCACGGGGCCGCGGCGTACGCCGCCGTCGGCAGCGACTCGTGCAAGGGCACCAAGGCCTTCTCGCTGGCCGGCAAGGTCGTCAACGGCGGCCTCGCCGAAGTGCCCATGGGCTCCACGCTGCGCCACGTGATCTTCGACGTCGGCGGCGGCATCAAGGACGGCCGGGAGTTCAAGGCCGTCCAGCTGGGTGGCCCGTCGGGCGGCTGCGTGCCGGCGAGCCTGCTCGACACGCCGGTCGACTACGAGAGCCTCGCCGCCACCGGCGCCATCATGGGCTCCGGCGGCATGGTCGTGGCCGACGACACCACCTGCATGGTCGACCTCGCCAGGTACTTCCTGCAGTTCACCCAGAACGAGAGCTGCGGCAAGTGCGTGCCCTGCCGCCTCGGGACCAAGCGCATGCTCGAGATCCTCGAGCGCATCACCAAGGGTCAGGGCAGAGACGGCGATATCGCCAGCCTCGAGCTGCTCGCCTCGACCATCAAGAAGACGAGCCTCTGCGGTCTCGGCCAGACGGCGCCCAACCCGGTGCTCACCACCATCCGCTACTTCCGCGCCGAGTACGAGGCGCACATCGCCGAGCACCGCTGCCCGGCGCTGTCGTGCGACGCGCTCATCGCCTACACCATCGACCCGGAGGCCTGCACCGGCTGCACGCTCTGCGCCAAGAAGTGCCCGGTGGACGCCGTGCGCGGCGAGAAGAAGCAGCCGCACGCCATCGACCAGGAGCTGTGCATCAGGTGCGACTCCTGCCGCGCGGCCTGCAAGTTCGACGCCGTGCTCGTCGTCAGCGGCCCGCACGAGATCGCCGCCGCGGTGGTCGCGCAGCGCGGCGGCTGACGCCAACCGCGTCGAGGCTCGTCCGCGCCGCCGGCCGGCATTTCGATGGCCGGCTCCCTCTCTACCCCTTGCCCTCACCCCTTCGTGCGACTATCGTTCGCTGCGTGACCAGGTAACGACTTGCGGCTCCCGGCGGCGGCCTCGAGGAGGTGCATGAGATACCGGTTCGTCTGAGTGGCATGGACAGCGGACTCTGCGTCGGGGGCCGACCCGGCGTCCGCATCGCAAAGGGGGGAAGTATGGCAGAAGAACTCGCGTTCGCACGCAAGGCCAGCGGCATGGTCCGCGGCCTCTCCATGATCGACGCCTTCGCCGTCGGACTGATGAACCAGGGCATCACGCCCAGCATCTGGTACATGACCTCGTGGGGGCTTGGGACGTACCTCTCCGGCAACATGGTGTGGGCGACGCTCATCTCACTCGCGCTGGTCGGCTTCGGCTATCCGCTGGTCTGGGGCATCCTCTCCGGCAGCATGCCGCGCTCGGGCGGCGAGTACATCTACAACTCGCGCATCATCCACCCGATCGTCGGCATCGCCGAGAGCTTCGGCAACGCCTTCGTCATGATCTTCTGGGTGTACGTGCTGGCGCCGATGATCGCCGACCCCGGGCTCGTCATCATCGCCGAGTATCAGGGCTGGACCTGGCTGTACGACTCCGCCGCAGGCACCTTCTTCGGCGGCCTATCCTACGAATGGGGCACCTTCGTCGTCGCCACCGTCGCCAACATCCTTGCCCTCTTGACGATGGTCTTCGGCGTCAAGATCTTCGCCTCGATCCAGAAGGCGATCATGGCCTTCGCCATGGGCGGGGCCATCGTGATCACCGGGTCGATCATGCTCACCAGCAAGGTGGGGTTCCAGGAGAACTGGGACGCGCTTGCCGCGCAGTACGACTCGCTCAAGTACTCCGAGGTCGTGCCGGCAGTCGCGGCGGCGATCGGCGGGCCGGTGCCCACGAGCGGCGACCTCTACGGCACCCTGGGCATCATGCTGGCCGGCTCGTGGCTGTTCGCCTACGCCTATTTCTGCGTGTTCGTCGCCGGCGAGGTGAAGCGCCCCGACAAGACGCTCATCGGGGCCAACTTCTTCGCCGTGCTGGTGCCCGCTCTGATGATGCTCTGGACCGCGCTGGTGATGTATCGCCTCATGGCGTTCGACTGGATCTCGTCGGCGATGTACATCGACAACGCGCTGGGCATCGAGGGCTACACGCTGCCCTTCCTGCCGAGCTACATGAGCCTCGCCTACGTCGCCAACCCGAACTGGTTCGTGGCCATCTGTGCTGGCGGTTCGTTGATGCTGTTCTGCTTCTGGTACGTAGCGCTCAGCTATCTGGCCTTCCCGCGCATCATCTTCGCCTGGGGCATGGACCGCATGGGCCCCAAGTGGTTCACGTCGATCAACCCGCGCTGGGCGAGCCCGGTCAAGAACTACATCCTCTGCTTCGTGCTCTGCCAGATCGCCATCGCGCTCTACACGTTCTGGATCGGTGACTACCTGCAGGGACTCACGGTGACCGGCATGGAGATCGTCTCCGTGTGGGCGGTGACGACCATCGCGGCCCTGATCTTCCCCTACGCGAAGCGCTCCAAGGGGATCTGGGAGTCTTCGCCCTACAGGACGTGGAAGTTCCTCGGTATCCCGCTGGTCAGCTGGGGCGCCGTGGTCTCGCTCGTCTACCTGGGCATCCTCTTCTACTACCTCATCTTCACGGGGGAACTGGAAGACTCCAACGGCCAGTCGTGGATCCTCTACGGCATCGTGTGGATCCTCGGCATCGTCTGGTACTTCTTCTGGGCGGCGCGCAGCAAGCGGGTCGGCGTCGACGTCAGCATGACCTACGGGGAGCTGCCGCCGGAGTGACGCTGCGTGCAGCCCCCTGCCGTCTGCAGCTCGACGGCTGAAGAGGCGGGGGCGGCGCGCCGAGAGGCGCGCCGCCCCCCGCCCGTGTCACGTGGCCGGCCGGTCCTCGCCTGGGCGCGGGGTGCGAAGGCCGGATTCGGCCGAACGACCGAAACAGGCTGCGTTGAACCGTATCCGCCGGCTCTCCGTCGGAGGCGCTTCGGTGTAGGATTCGGCACCGTGCGAAATTCGCACCTTGCCGAATCCTACCAAT
>CAVOWE010000006.1:0-22664 GCA_963700035.1 uncultured Thermoleophilia bacterium
ACAGCATGGGCGAGGTGCGCGTCCCGGCCGGGCACTACTGGGGGGCGCAGACGCAGCGCGCCGTCGAGCACTTCCCCATCGGCACCGACAGGTTCCGCTGGGGCCGGCCGGTGATCCGCGCGCTCGGCGTCCTCAAGCTGGCGGCGGCGCGGGCCAACGTGGAGCTCGGCCTGCTGCCGCAGGACAAGGCCGAGCTCATCGCCCGCGCCGCGCAGGAGGTGATCGACGGCACCCTCGACGCCGAGTTCCCCCTGGTCGTCTTCCAGACGGGCTCCGGCACGCAGAGCAACATGAACGCCAACGAGGTGATCGCCAATCGCGCCAACGAGCTGGCCGGCTCCGGAAGAGGCGCCGGCCGGCCCGTCCATCCCAACGACGATGTCAACCTGGGGCAGTCGAGCAACGACACCTTCCCGGCCGTGATGCACCTCGCCGCCGTGGAGCAGCTCGAGGACGTGCTGATCCCGGCTATCACCGAGCTGCGCGACACCCTGCACCAGAAGGCGGAGGAGTTCGCCGGCGTGGTGATGGTCGGACGCACCCACCTGCAGGACGCCACGCCGCTCACGCTGGGACAGGTGATCGGCGGCTGGGTGGCCCAGCTCGATCAGGCCCTCGCCACGGTCCGCGGCACGCTCCCGGCGCTGCACGAGCTCGCGCTCGGCGGCACCGCCGTAGGCACCGGCATGAACACGCATGCGCGGTTCGCCGAGGTGGCCGCCCGTCACATCGGCGAGCTCACCGGCAAGCCGTTCCGCCCGGCGCCCGACTTCTTCGCCGCACTGTCGGCGCACGACGCCGTCGTCAACGCCAGCGCGGCCCTCCGCACGCTCGCCGGCGACCTCATGAAGATCGCCAACGACGTGCGCCTGTACGCCTCGGGGCCGCGCGCCGGCATCGGCGAGCTGCGCATCCCCGAGAACGAGCCGGGCTCGTCGATCATGCCGGGCAAGGTGAACCCGACGCAGGCCGAGGCGCTCACGCAGGTGGCGGTGCAGGTCTACGGCAACGACACGGCGGTGGCCTTTGCCGGCTCGCAGGGCACCTTCCAGCTCAACGTCTACAAGCCGGTGATGCTGCACAACCTGCTCGAATCCGCCGGGCTGCTGGCGGACGCCGCGCGCGCCTTCGAGCGCTTCTGCGCGCGCGGCCTCGAGCCCGACCTCGCCGTCATCCGCCGGCATCTTGACGACTCGCTGATGCTCGTCACCGCGCTGAGCCCGCACATCGGCTACGAGCGGGCGGCGCAGATCGCCCAGAAGGCCCACCACGAGGGGCTCACGCTCAAGGAGGCGGCGCTCGGCCTGGGCTACGTCACGGCCGAGCAGTTCGAGGCGTGGGTGCGCCCCGAAGACATGACGCACCCGCTCGACACCTGAGGCGGCCGCGCGGCCGGCGGCCGTGCGGACCGACCAGCGCAGCGGCCCGTTTCGCCCCTACAGGTTCGTGAGGCTCTGCGGCTCGGTCTCTTCGAGCGCGCCCTTGGCCGCGAGGGCGAGCTCGCGCTCGTGCTCGCGGCCGACCGGCGAACACGCGGTAGAGATGCGCTTTGGCCGGCACGAACTCGAGGATGCCGCTCAGCAGCTGCTCCTCGATGGCGTCGGTCGCCGGGTCGTACACGGCGATGCGCTTGGGCCCGACCAGAGGGTTGAGCGGCCGCGGGTCCTGCGAGGCGATGTCGACGACGAACTCGATGTCTTTCAGCGGGTCCGGCAGGCGCTGCACGATGGCGGCGCGGAACTCCTGCGGCGTGAGGTCGCGCGCCGCGGGCAGCGGCTGCTGCCGCTCCACGTGGTGCTCGTACACCATGCTGTACTTCACGTGGCGGTGGATGATCGACTGCCACTGCCCGGCCAGCTCGCGGCGCTCGCTGCCCAGCGGTTCGTCGAGCCAGTCCTCGACGGTCGTGAACAGCGACCACTCCGTGAGGCGCCGGTAGGCGGCCAGGTCGTCCAGCGGGCTCGCCGGCAGCACGAGCTTCAGCGTCGGCCGGAAGATCTCGTGCAGGTGCAGGTCGATGGCGTGGCCGACGCGATGGAAGTAGACGTTCTCGTACATGTAGAAGCGCGCGTTGAGAAACGCCCGCAGGGCGCTGAGCGCGCGCTTGTGGAACGTGAGGCCGTCGGCGGTGCAGAACGTGTAGTAGATGAGGCGGTCGACGTCCACAGAGCCGAGCGCGACGCCGCACATGGAGGCGTCGCGCCGCACGTAGTCCATGTTGTCGACGGTCACCGCGCCGGAAAGCGCGCGGTGAAGCAGGCGCACCCAGCGCGGGATGGGCCCGCCGTCGGGGGCGGCACCCGCGCCGCCTGAGCCCTCCTCCGCCCGCACCAGGAACGCCACGTGCCAGGGATCGACCGCCTCGGCGGCGGCGAAACGGCCCGACGGGCTGCGCCGCAGCTCCGCGATGAGCCCGCCCAGCTCGTTGACGATGAGGTACTGCGAGATCTGCTCGTGATCGATGCCGAAGACCGGCTGAAAGTACTCCTCGTCGCAGAAATGGCTGAACGGGCCGTGCCCCAGATCGTGCAGCAGGCCGGCCAGCCGCAGGGTCTCTTCGACCAGCGGCAGGGACGGCGTGCCCGGCTCGACCTCGGCGAGGGTGGGGTACACCTGCCGGGCGAGCCGGCCGGCCAGATGCATCGCGCCGAGGCTGTGAGCGAATCTGCTGTGCTCGGCGGCCGGGAACACCCACCACGAGCTCTGCAGCTGATGGATGCGCTTGAGGCGCTGGACCCAGGGGTTGTCGATGACGTCGGCCTCGGCGATCTCGCCGGCGCGGGACAGCGTGATGCGCAGGTAGCCGTAGAGCGGATCGGCGATGAGATGGACGTCGTCGTAGGGGAGCTTCATCGGGCTCACCCCGCTGCCGGCGGCTGAGCCGCGTCCTCCAGCAGCCGCCGGTAGGCGGTTTCGTGGGCGGCGACGAAGGCCTCGCTGCCGAAGCGCTCCTCGACCGCCCGCCGGCACTCTGCCGGATCGATCTCGTCGATGTGCCGCGCCGCCTCGACCATCTCGTCGGCGGTCTCGACGATGAAGCCCGTGCGTCCGTGCTCGATGACCTCGGGCACGGAGCCGTGGCGCATGGCGATGACCGGGGTGCCACAGGCCAGCGACTCGATCATCACGAGGCCGAACGGCTCCGGCCACTGGATCGGGAACAGCGTGCAGCGGGCGCGCTTGTAGAGCTCGACCTTCGTCTCGTGGTCG
Organism: uncultured Thermoleophilia bacterium; assembly: GCA_963700035.1. Lineage (GTDB taxonomy): Bacteria > Actinomycetota > Thermoleophilia > UBA2241 > UBA2241 > CAIXSE01. The sequence continues at coordinate 3,211 of CAVOWE010000006.1, forward strand.
ACCTCGCCGCGGAAGTGGATGTTGTCCGAGAGGAACGGCTCCACGCGCTCTGTGTAGTACTGGCGCTCGGGCCCTTCGTTCACCTTGCCGGCCATGATCAGGCGCGTACCGCAGACGCCGCGCCACGTCGATGGCGCTGTGGGCACCCTTGTCGGCGATCATGCGGCCGATGAACAGGAAGTAGTCGTCCTTCTGTGCGCTGAACGGCATGTGTTCCACGTCGATCGCGTTCGGGATGGTGCCCGCGAAGCTCAGGTCCGGGAAACCGCCGCGCTGATACTCGGAGATGGCGATGAACGAGAGGTCGTGGCGCAGCGAGCTGAGGATCTCCTGGGTCATGGGGTCGGCCGGACCGTGCAGCGTGGCCACGACGGGCGTCCCCACGAGGCGGTGTACCACGGCGCCCATGGCGCGGCTGGCGAGACCGTCGTGGTCGTGGATCACGTCGAACTCCCGCGCTCTCACGTAGGCCTCGAGGCTGTGCATCACCTCGAGGTGGCCGCCGTTCTCGATCTGCTCGAAGGGGGCGCGCGCGAAGATGTAGCTCAGCCGCGCCTGCGTGGTGGAGTCGCCGCTGGCGAACAGCGTGACGTCGTGACCGCGACGCACGAGGCCCTCGGTGAGCAGGCTGACGACGAACTCGATGCCGCCGTAGCGCTGAGGCGGCAAGGGGAACCAGGGCGGGGCGATCATGCCGACGCGCATCGCGGACCTCCGGGGACGCAGTGACAGGGCTGACGAGGCGCGCGGCCGCGGCTGCGCCGGGCCGCACGTTACGCGCTACTTACCCAAGGCGGCCGGAGTGTACCCGGCGGCGGCCGGTGAGCGTGAGTCGCGGCCTCGTGCGGTAGGCTAGGTGCGTGATCGACCTGCACACGCATACGCTGTTCTCGGACGGCTCGCTGACCCCCTCGGAGCTCGTGGAGGAGGCGACGGCTCTGGGCCTCACGGCCGTCGCCGTCACCGACCACGACACGGTCGACGGTCTGCCCGAGGCGCTCGCCGCCGGCGAGCGCCTCGGCATCCGCGTCGTGCCCGGCGTGGAGATCAACCTCGAGCACGATCGCGTCACGATGGACATGCTCGGCTACTTCCTCAACGGCAGCCCCAGCGAGGCGCTGAAGGCGACGCTCGCCGAGCTCCGCCTCTATCGCGACGAGCGCAACGCGCGCATCCTCGAGCGTCTCACGGAGCTCGGCTATCCTCTCGACCCCGACGACCTGGCGGCCGCCGCCGAGAACGGCGCCGTCGGCCGCCCGCACATCGGCGAGGCGCTGGTGCGCCACGGATACGCGGACTCGATCACGGAGGCCTTCGAACGCTTCCTCCGCCGCGGCGCCCCCGCCTGGGTCGACAGACGGCGCCTCTCGCTGGGGGCCGCGATGCGCTCTGCTGCGCGCGTCGGGCGGCCTGCCCGTCCTGGCGCACCCGGGCATCATCCGCACCGATGCCGCCGGCCTCGAGCACATCGTGCGCGACGCCGCCCGGCTCGGCATGGCCGGCCTCGAGTGTTACTACCCGCTGCACGACGAGGCCACGGTGGCACGCTGCCTGGCGCTGGCGGAGAAGTACGCGCTCGTGCCCACCGGCGGGTCCGACTTCCACGGGTCGGTGAAACCCGCTGCGCATCTGGGCATGGGGTCCGCCGGCCTGCCGCTGCCGGACGAGCTGCTCGCGGACCTCGAATGCGCGGCGGCGGACGAGCGGCGACGCTGACGGGCGCCACCCGCCTTTGTACCCCTACCCGCAGTGGGTACCCGTCTCTCCAGCCTCAGGCTTTCTCCTTATTGCCGCGTATCCCCCCGGGGGGTATAGTCGCATCGTGGAGGAGTTCATGGATACCGAAGAGGCGGGGCGCCTCATCAACCGGCTGCGTCGCGTCGAGGGCCAGTCCCGCGGCCTGCAGCGCATGATCGAAGAGGGTCGTTCCTGCGAGGAGATCTTCACCCAGCTGGCCGCCACGAAGGCGGCGCTCGATCGCGTGGGCGTGCTGCTCATCTCGCTGAAGATGCGCGAATGCCTGGCCGAGGAGGCCGGCGACGACGTCGCCTCGCCGGTCGCCGTTGAGAAAGCGCTCGAGGCTTTTCTCAAGTACGCCCGCTGCGTCAAGTAGGCGCCCCGTCGTGGCCCAGAAGTTCGACCCCAGTCACGCCGCCAAGCTCGAGAACCCCGAACGTCTGGTCGAATTGCCGCCGGCCGCGCTCGTCAAGCTCCTGCGTCTGACCGGCGCCGAGACCGTCATCGACTTCGGCGCCGGCACCGGCATGTACTCGCTCCCCATCGCCGAGGCGCTCCCCCACGGCACGCTCTTCGCGGTCGACGAGCAGCAGGTCCTGCTCGACAGGCTGCGGCAGAAGCTGGTCGAGCAGCGGCCCGCCGGACGCGTCGTGCCGGTGCTCAACCTCGAGAACCACGTGCCGCTGCCCGACGGCGCCGGCGATCGCATCCTGATGATCAACGTCCTGCACCACATCTACGACGAACCGGCCGCCCTGGCCGAGGTGACCCGCCTGCTTCGCCGCGGCGGCCTCCTGGTCTCCGTGGAGTTCGCGCGCATGGACAGGCCGGTGGGACCACCCAACGACCACGTGCTGACCGCCGACGAGCTGCACGCCGTCATCGCGCGCATGGGCCTGAAGGAGATCGCCGCCTACGAGAGAGCCCGGCGAGATCGGTCTGTACCACGTGGCGATCGTGGCTGAGAGGGCGGCGTCGTGAGCGCCGGCCGGCCGCAGGCTCAGGCCGGCGCGCCTTCGCTGGTGAGCCACGTGAAGGCCGCCCACGGGGCCGGGCTGGCGGCCTCCCTCGAGCGCCTCGTCGAACCGTTCGGCGGCTGGCCGGCGATCGTCGCGCCCGGCGAGAGCGTCGCCGTCAAGGTGAACCTCCTGCGGGGCGCGGCGCCCGAGAAGGCCGTGAGCACGCACCCCGAGACCCTGCGCTGCGTGCTGCGCGCGCTCAAACGGGCCGGAGCCGAACCGTTCGTCGCCGACAGCCCCGGCGGCCTCAACGGCCCCGCCAAGGTCGCGCGCGCCTTCAAGATCAGCGGCATGACCGATGTCTGTGCCGCCGAGGGCGTGCAGATCATCGACGTCGAGGACGACCACGTCGAGCTGCGCGCGCCCGAAGGCCGGCTGTTCCGCAGCTTCCCCGTCGGCAGGGCCTTTCTGGACGCCGACGCCGTCGTACAGGTCGGCGTCCTCAAGACGCATCAGCTCATGCGCCTCACCGGGGGCGTCAAGCTGACCTTCGGGTGCATCCCCGGCCTCGCCAAGGCCAAGCTGCACGTGCGCGCGCAGAAGCGCGACGACTTCGCCGACATGCTCCTCGACCTTCACCTGGCGCTGCGCCCCCGCTTCACGATCATCGACGGCATCATCGCCATGGAGGGGCAAGGGCCCGGCAGCGGCACGCCGCGCGACCTCGGCTCGCTGTTCGCGGCGCACGACGCCGTGGCCCTCGACGTCGCGCTGGCCGACAGGACCGCCCACGACCGGCGCCGCGTCTACACCGTGGCGGCCTCGGAGCGCCGCGGACTCGTGAGCCTGGAGACTCCGTTCCTGCTCGCCGGCGACGCCATCGTCCCCGACACGGGCTTCAGGCCCGTGGGCCGCGACATCCAGGAGCTTCTCCCGCCCGCCTTTCACCGCACCGCGCGCAACCTCATCACCGCGCGGCCCCGGCTCGTGGACGCCGAGGCCTGCACGCAGTGCGGCGAGTGCGAGACGATCTGCGGCACGCAGGCGATCGCGCTTTCGCCGCTGCCCACTTTCGACGACCACGCCTGCGTGCGCTGCTACGCCTGCACCGAGGTGTGCCCCACCGCGGCGATAGACAACGTCACGCCGCGGGTCGCGCGCCTCCTCGGCGCTCGCGGCTGAGGAAGCCGCGACTGCTGGTGGCGCGGAGCGCCGGCGGCTCGGGCAGCCCGCGGCCTACTGGTGTTGCGGGACGCGTACCAGCCGGCTCGACTTCCCGTCGATGACCATCTCCAGACGCCCTTCGGCGGCGGTCTTCACGACGATGTCGCCGCCGATGGGCTGACGGACGCGGAGCTCGTCGCCCTCGCGCGTGGCCTGATAGGGGCGCAGGGCGAGCGCCGTACAGGAGCCGGTACTGGTCGCCGTCCTTCGTGATCTCGATGCGGCGCGCGGTCGCGGGCTCCCACCAGAGACCGGTGAACGGGTCGTCCCCGGCCCCGCAGGCGGCCAGGGGAGAGCGCGATGGCCAGCGCGACGAGCGTCGCGGCGGCAAGCGCGACGGCTCTGCGCCCGCGGCCGCCGCGGCTCACGCCGTCGCCTCGACAGGGCCGGCCGCCGCAGGCGCGCCGGCCTGCACATGGAACACGACGATCTCGGGACGGCAGAACGCGCGCAGCGGCAGCATGCTGGTCCCCACGCCGCGCGTGACGTAGAGCTGTCGGCCCCCGCCGACATCGTAGGCCCCTTCGGCGAACGGCGCCGAGAGATCGCTGAGCAGGATACGGCGTCCCGGAAGCGGCAGGCAGATCTGGCCGCCGTGCGTGTCGCCGGCGAGGGCGAGGTGAAAGTCGCCGGGCGCCGGGCGCAGCGCGACCTCCGCGTGGTGCGTGAGCAGGATGCGCAGCACGTCGCGGCGGCGGTCGAGCACCGCGAGCACGGCCGGCAGGTCGTCGTGGCCGCCGTCGGTGTCGTCCACTCCGCCGATCTGCACGGTCGACGCCCCCACACCGACGCTCACTGCCGCATTGTCGAGCAGACGCACGCCGCAGTCCTCGATCAGGCGCGGGTCGGTGGGCATCACGAACGGCGCCTTGCTGTCGCCGTGATCGTGGTTGCCCAGCACCCCGAAGACGCCGAGCGGGGCCGCATCGGTCAGGCGGCGAAGCTGGCGCTGCAGCTCGGCCCGGCCGTGCGGCCCGCAGGCGAAGTCGCCGGTGATGAGCACGAGGTCGGGCCGCGCGGCGAGAGCCATGTCGACGGCCTTTCGCGTGGCGCGCAGGTTGAGACTCGGCCTGAAGCCGACGTGGAAGTCGGAGAGCTGCACGAACGTCAGGCCGTCCAGGTCCGCCGCGGCCGACGGCGCCTCGAGGCGCCGGTCGACGCGGCGCACCCACTGAGCTTCGTGCAGCATGTACAGCAGGCCCAGCACGGCGGCCGCGTCCAGGGCGGCCGCGACCTTGAACGCGTTCTTCGGCAGGCCCCTCAGGTCACTCGACCGGAGCGCCGCCGCCGGGAGCATCCTCGCCATCGACGTCCATCTGCCGGCGCAGCCGCTCGCGCGTCTCCTCGATCTTGCGCTTGAGCGCCTCGGACTGATCCGCGGCCGAGTCCTTGCCGGCGCCCACGGCGCCCTTCAGGCGGTCGACCTGGCTACCGATCCCGCCCTCGCCGAACAGCCGGGAGCGCGTCTCCTTGCCGCTCTTCGGGGCCAGCAGCAGCCCGATCGCGGCGCCGGCGATCGCGCCGACGAGGAACCCGCCGCGGCGCTTGCGCTTCGCGGCTTTCTTCTCGGCCTTCGCCGCTTGTCTCTCTGCTCTGCCCACCGTGGCACCTCCACTTGCTCGCGTTACCCTCAGATATAGCACACGCCGTCCGTGCGGAACACCTAGGCGCGGGCGGCGCGGCGGCGCGCCGGCGCCCCTACAGCAGCCGCGCGCCGTTGATCAGCAAGCCGAACGAACAGCCCAGGAACTCGGCCGCGCGCCGGCACATCACCATGCGCGCCAGGAAGATCTCGAAGTACTGCATGACCTGGATGATGGTGGTGTCGATCTCGAGCTCGAGCTTGATGGTATGAGCCTCGCCGTCGACGGCCAGGAACGACCGCGTGGTCGCCATGTTGACGCGGTCGTGGATGTCGTCGGTGTCGGGGTCGATGACGCGCACGCGGCTGCGGTGCACGTCCGACTTGTCGCCCAGGATCACCGCCGCCGCCAGAGGGCTCACGGCCTCGCCGTATTCCTCCTCGTGGTTGCCGATGGCGCACATCACCTCGGAGTACTCCTCGGCAGGCATGCCCAGACGCTCGAGCACGTGCTGCGAGAACAGCGCCGCGGCGATACCGTGGTCGAGCCGGTTGATGCCGTTGCCGACGTCGTGAAGATAGCCGGCCACGGCCGCCAGCTCGGCCTCGCGTTGCGGGTGGTCGAGCTTGAGCAGCACGTGCTGGGCGATGCCGGCGACGATCCCCGCGTGCCGCGGGCCGTGCTCGGTGTAGCCGAGCACCCCGAGCTTCTCATTGGCCTTGTCGATGAAGACCTGCACCTCGGGGTCGTGGCGCACGTCGTCGATGGTGACGGCCATCTATCTCACCTCGAATCCGGAGAGGGACTCGTCGGGCTCGGCGTCGCCGACCTCGACGCGGCTCACACGTGCCGCCGGCGGGCCCACCCGGCACCAGCCCAGCATGGCGTCCACGACGGCAGCGTCGCCCTGCAGGTGCAGGGCGACGCTGCCGTCGCTCGCGTTGCCCACCCAGCCGCGCAGGCCCAGGCGCTCGCCCTCGTGCCGTGCGCTCGCCCTGTAGAACACGCCCTGCACCGTCCCGCTCACGCGGACGGCGACCGCCTTGCTCACGGCGACCTCCTCCTGGCTGCCACGTCTGACCGGAGGGGCGCCCTGCGGCGCCCCGGGCGCCGTCTCGCCACTCACCAGCGGAACGAAGGAACAGCGCGTGTCGTACCGCTCGCGGAACTCGTCGCCGACGCGCTGGAACACCGTCAGTACCTGGTCGCGATGCGGGTGCCCGAGCGGCATCACCAGGCGGCCGCCGTCGGTCAGCTGCCGCAGCAGGGCCGGCGGCACCTGCGGCGCCGCCGCCGCCACGAGCACGGCGTCGAACGGGGCCATCTCGGGCCACCCCTTCGCGCCGTCGGCGATCGCCGTGCGCGCGTTCGCGTAGCCGAGCCGAGCGAGCACGGCGCGCGCGCGCTCGGCGAGCGGCGCGAGCAGCTCGAGCGCGAAGACCTCACCCGCCACCTCTGCCAGCACAGCCGTCTGGTAGCCGCTGCCGGCGCCGATCTCGAGCACGCGACTGCGCACATCGACGCCGAGGAGCTCCGTCATCAAGGCGACCATGTACGGCTGGGAGATGGTCTGCCCGAGACCGATGGGCAGAGGGGCGTCGACGTAGGCCTTGGCGGCAAGCTCGGGCGGCACGAACAGGTGCCGCGGAACGGAGCGCATGGCGGCCAGTACATCGTCGCTCCGCAGCCCGCGCACGACGAGCTGGTCGTCGACCATGCGCGCGCGCCGCACCCCGTAGTCGGTCGTGTCATCGGGCATCGTTCGCCTCACGTCCCAGCGCGCCGGGGCGGCTACGCCCGCCGGCGCCGCATCGCGCGGTACTTGGCCCTGCGGCGCAAGCCCGCCCCCCAGTACATGAACCCCGTGAACGCGGCGATACCGTAGCCCACCGGCGACACGATGAGCGTGAGAACGGAGCCGGCCAGGACCGCGAGGTCCTCCCACAGACTGATGAGGTTGAGGACGGCGTCGCTGGGCACCGTCTTGGGTCGCGTCAAGCCCTTGACGTAGGTGGAGGCCCACGCCGCGCCCGCGCCGACGGCGGCGCCGACGACGACACCCCGCCAGCCGAAGGGGATGGTGGCCGCGCCGGCCGCGCCCCCGGCGACGAGCCGGTAGGGCAGCGTGAGCCGGCCCTGCAGGCGGTCGAGCTTGGCGATCTTGTCGAAGCTCGACTCGAAGATGGCGAGCACGACGAAGATGATGATCGCCAGCCAGTGCCCGAGGAACGAGAAGGTGGGGTTGAGCCCTGCCCCCCAGCCGAGCTTCGACACGATGCCGATGACGGCCAGCGTCATGGAGGGACGGATCCCAGCCACGTTGCCGAGGCCCAGCATCCGCCCCACGGCGAACACCCAGGCGGTCATGAAGCCTTCTCCATGACCCAAGTGTACCTGCTAGCCGGCGGGAAGCCTGTTCTCCACGTGCGCGACGGGCCCGGCGGGTGAGCCAAACCCGACCCGTCAGAGCTCGACGTCGTCCAGATGCAGAACCGCGTGCGGGCTGCCCGCGAGCGCCCGCACGAGGCGCGCGTCGGCGGTGACGAGCGGCAGGCGCTCCTCGGCGGCGAGCGCCACATAGACCGCGTCGTGGGCGGAGATGCCGTACTCGAGGGCAAGGAGAAGCGCCTCGACGCTCGACGCCGAGGCCTGAGGCGCTCGACCGGAAGATCCAGGAGGTCAAGCAGGTAGTCGAGGGCACGAGCCTCAGTCAAGCCTTCGGCGGCGCACGGCCTTCACGAAGCCGCTCGCACACTCAAGGTCGAAGAGCCGAGGGGCCACGACCGGGCTCGAACCGGCAGCGAGCGAGTCGATGATGTGCTCGGCGCGCGCGGCGCCACGGCTCACCGAGCGACAAAGCCAAGCGCCACACTCGCATCGAGCACACAGCCCTCGTCAGCGCGGCTCGATCTCACCTCTGTCCTCGCGAATGAGGTCGGCGGCGTAGCCCTCGGGCACCGGGGGCAGTCACTCGCGATCTGGCCCGAAGGCGCGCGAGCACTTCAGTCATCTTCGCCCCGCGGTCGCGAGGACGCCACTCCGGACTCCAGCAGATCGATGATCTCGGCGGACAGTGAGCGATGCTTGGTGGCTGCGCTGTGGCGGAGGCGTTCGTACAGGTCGTCTGGAACGTTTCGAACGTGCAGTGTAGCCATGGCTGATCGCCTCCCTTCGGAGGGACCATACCCGCCTTGGTTGCATTCTGCAACACGTTCGGACGGAACGTCATGGCCGGGCTCGTGCATGACGGCAGGGTAGCAGCCGTTCGGCTGCGGAAACAGGCTCCCGATGACCTCGCAGGGTAGACGTTGGGCGGGGCGGGCGGCTCTTCCGGCCGCCCGCCCCGCCCGCGCAGACCTCACACGGTCTTCGCGTACTTCGCGCGCCCTTCTTCGTACAGGTCGCCGCCGTGGCAGTCGTTGACGACGATCGCCGGGAAGTCCCTGACCTCCAGACGCGCGACCGCCTCGGCGCCGAGCTCGGGCCAGGCGATCACCTCGTTGCCGACGATGCACTTCGCAAGCAGCGCCCCGGCCCCGCCGGTGGCGGCGAAGTACACGGCCGTGCACTCGTGCATCGCGTCTTTGACGTCCTGCGTGCGCAGGCCTTTGCCGATCATGCCCTTGAGGCCGTGCCGCATGAGCAGCGGCGCGTAGGCGTCCATGCGGCCGCTGGTCGTCGGGCCGGCCGAGCCGATGACGTTGCCGGGCTTCGCAGGGCTCGGCCCCATGTAGTAGACGACGGCTCCCTGCAGCTCGAAGGGGAGCGGTTCGCCGGCCTCGATGAGCGCGACGAGCTTCTTGTGGGCGGCGTCGCGCGCCTGGTAGACGACGCCGCTGATCGCGACGGCGTCACCGGCCCTGAGATCCCTGACGATCTCGTCGGTGAGAGGGGTCGTGATCTTCTTGGCGGCCATGAACCCTCCCTCAGAGCTCGACGGTCTTGTGCCGCTGCGCGTGGCACTGGACGTTGACGGCCATGGGCATGCTGGCGATGTGACAGGGCATCTCCTCGATGAACACGGCCAGCGCGGTGGTGCTGCCGCCCAGGCCCTGGGGGCCGATGCCGAGCGCGTTGATCTTCTCGAGCAACTCGTCCTCCATCGCCGCGATGCGCGGGTCGGGATGGGTGCTGCCGACGTCGCGCAGCAGCGCCTTCTTGGCGAGCACGGTCACCATGTCGATGGTGCCACCGATGCCCACGCCGATGATCACCGGCGGGCACGGGTTGGAGCCGGCCTTCGAGACGGTCTCGACGACGGCGTCGACCATGCCCGCCCACCCCTGCGAGGGCTTGAGCATGTTGAGGCTGCTCATGTTCTCGGCGCCACCGCCCTTGGCCATCATCGTGAGGCGCACTCTGTCGCCGAGGACGATGCTGGTGTGCAGGATGGCCGGCGTGTTGTCCTTGGTGTTGCGCCGCGCGTGCGCCGGTTCTTCGGCGACGGACTTGCGCAGATAGCCGTCGCCGTAGCCCTGCCGCACGCCCTCGTCGACGGCGTCCTCGAAGGAACCGCCGGTGAGGTGCACGTCCTGCCCCACTTCAGCGAAGATCACCGCGAAGCCGGTGTCCTGGCAGATCGGCACGCGCTCGGCGGCGGCGATGTCGGCGTTCTCGACGAGCTGGCCGAGGACTTCCCTGCCGACCGGGCTCTCCTCGGCCTCCTTCGCGCGCACCAGGGCGTCGTAGACGTCGGTGGGCAGGTCATAGTTGGCCGTGATGCACATCGTCTTCACGGCCTCCGTGACCGCGCGGACGTCGAGTTCGCGAACAGGCATGGCGGTCAATCCTTCTTGCGCTCGGTGGCCTTCTTGATGGCCTCGGCCACCTTGTCGGCCGCCGTCTGGGCCGCGTCCGCGGCCTTCTGGGCGGCCGGCCCGATCGCGTCCACGGCCTTGTCGACGGCCTCTCCGGCGTAGTCGCCGGCGCCGCGGGCGGCGGCCTTCATGGCCGCCCTGGTCGGCGCCGGCGCCCTGCTGCCCTCGGGCATCGGGATGTAGCCGGCCGCCATAGCGTCCTGCACCATGCCGCGGGCGCGGGCGATGATCGCCGTGGCCTCCTCGACCTCCTGCTCGAAGGTCAGGTCGGTGCGCAGCGCGATGCCCTGCTCGATGGCCTTCATGGCCACGGCCGCGGCTTCGCGCGGGAACACTTCCCAGTCGTCCATCGTCGGCATGATGTAGTCGGCGCTGAGGCCCTTGTCCTCGGCCACCTTGGCGAGCTCCACGGCCGCGGCGATGCACATCTCGTCGGTGATGGTCTTGGCGCGCACGTCCAGGGTGCCGCGGAAGATGCCGGGGAAACCGACCGAGTTGTTGACCTGGTTGGGGAAGTCGGAGCGGCCGGTGGCGACCACGGCGGCGCCGGCCTCCTTGGCGTCCCAGGGCCACATCTCGGGGATGGGGTTGGCGCAGAGGAAGACGATCGGGTCGGGCGCCATCGCCTTGATCCAGTCCTTCTCGATGGTGTCAGGGCCCTGCTTGCTGAGGGCGATGCACACGTCGGCGCCTTTGAGCGCCTCGGCGATGCCGCCGGTGAGCTGCTCGCCGTTGGTGATCTGGCAGTACTTCCACTTGTCGACCCACTCGGCCTTGACCGCCTCGATGTCGCTGCGGCCCTTGTGCAGGATGCCCTTGCTGTCGACGACCCGGCACTTCGCCGGGATCGGCGCCGAACGCGAAGATCAGGCGGCTGATGGCGACGTTGGCCGCCCCGGAGCCGATGAAGGCGATCTTCACCTCGGCGATGTCGCGGCCGACCACCTTGAGCGCGTTGACCAGGCCGGCGAGCGTGACGCACGCCGTGCCCTGCTGGTCGTCGTGCCATACGGGGATCTCGCACTCCGCGCGCAGGGTGTCGAGGATGCGGAAGCACTTGGGCTGGCTGATGTCCTCGAGGTTCACGCCGCCGAGACCCGGCTGCACGAGCTTGACGAACTCGATGAGCTTGTCGGGGTCCTTGGTGTCGACCATGAGCGGGAAGCCGTCCACGCCGCCGAGGTACTTGTAGAGCAGGCTCTTGCCCTCCATCACCGGCAGGCCGGCCTTGGGGCCGATGTCGCCCATGCCCAGCACGCGCGTGCCGTCGCTGATCACGGCCACGGTGTTGCCCTTGTTGGTGTGCTCGTAGACCTTCTCGGGGTCGTCCTTGATGTCGAGGCAGGGCTTGCTGACGCCGGGCGTGTACCAGATGCCGAAGTCCTGGAAGTCGCGCACGCAGCACTTGAGCGTGGTCTCGATCTTGCCCTTGTAGAAGGGGTGCAGCGTCATGGCGTCTTCCATGGGCTGATAGGCCTTGGCCATGAGCTCCTCTACGGTGGGCGTGCCATCTTCGTTGGGCATGCGGGCCTCCTTGTGGACCGGCGGCGAGACGGCCGCCGTGGGTCGCGACGATGCTACGAGTGGAGCAGTAACGCTAGCACCCGTGCGAAGGGGCGGCAATGTGTCGGACGGGCAGAACGGAGCGGCCGGAGGAGGCCCGGAGGGCCAGCAGCCGGCCCGTCACCTCTGGGCGTGGCGCGCGCGCAGCAGCTCCACGAGACTGAGGGCGGCGGCGTAGAGGAGCCCCCCGAAGAAGAGCAGCCAGAGGCCGGGATGGAGGCCGCCGCTCGCGGCGGCCCACACCGACCCGGCCGTCAGCCCGATCGCGACGACGCAGACGGCAGCCCATCGGCCACGGCCGCGCGCGTCGTAGAGCACGAGCATCGCCGCCGCCAGCAGCACGGCGAAGCCGGCCAGCAGGAGCGCGCCCACGAGGATGACGCCCGCCGGCGTGACCAGGCGCGAGTAGCCGACGTCGATGGACGAGAGGCCGTCGGCCGCGGCGCGGGCGCCGCGCGTGACGGCCCAGGCGCCGGTGACGCCGTAGCCCAGGAGCCACGGCGCCGTGACCGCGGCGGCGAGCAGGCGCAGGCCGCCGCTCACCGAGATCGCCCGCCGTCGTTCGCCTGGAGGCGCTCAGGATGCTCGCGGTCCCGCCGGTCGCGCTGTTCTTGGCCCAACGTCCCTGCCCTTCTGCGCACGTGTCGGTCTGGCCCGCGCGCCGTTGCTCCGATAGCGTACCCTGTGCCAGCCGAGGCGCATCACCGACCGCGCGAGGAGGACGCATGGACCCGTATCTTCGTCCCGCCGCCCGCTCCGTCGCCCGGGCCAAGAGACTGGTCGTGTTCACGGGCGCCGGCGTGAGCAAGGAGTCGGGCATCGCCACCTTCCGCGAGCCCGAGACCGGCCTCTGGGCGCAGTACGACCCGATGGAGCTCGCCACGCCGGAGGCGTACGTGCGCGACCCGGCCTTCGTCTGGAGCTGGTACGAGCACCGCTTCGGCGCGGCGGCCGCCGCCTCGCCCAACCCGGGTCACATCGCGATCGCCGAACTGGAGAGCCTGCTTCCTCGAGTCAGCGTCGTGACGCAGAACATCGACGGCCTCCATCAGCGCGCCGGCTCCAGCGACGTCATCGAGCTCCACGGCAGCATGTTCCGCTTCAAGTGCCTGCCCGGGAAGCACACCGGCTTCGTGCTCGAGGACTTCGCCGGTCAGGACGAGAAGCCGCCGCGCTGCCCCGAGTGCGGTGAGCCGCTGCGTCCCGATGTGGTGTGGTTCGGGGAGGCGCTCCCCGGCGACGCCATCGACAGCGCCCAGGCGCTCAGCGCCGCCTGCGACGTCATGCTGGTGGTGGGGACCTCGGGAGTCGTGTACCCCGCCGCGGCCATGCCGCTCCTGGCGGCGGAGGCCGGCGCCACGGTGATCGACGTGAACCCCGAGCGTGATGCCCTGACCGCCGCGGCCGACATCTTCCTGCAGGGTCGGGGCGGCGAGGTTCTGCCGGAACTCGTCGCTGCCGTCCGAGAGCACCTGGCCGGCTAGTCTCTTTCGCCCGGCTTGAGACCGGCCGCCGCGCGGCGCACCGTCTCGGCGACGCGCCGCGCCCGCGTCTCGGGCCGCTTCGCGTCGAGGACCCAGTAGATGTACTGGCGGCGGTGGGTCGGCGCCCACGCGCGCCAGCGCGCGGCCGCCGCCGGCTCCGCCGCCAGCGCCTCCTCCAGGTCCGGCGGCGTCACGTCGAGCCTGCCGGACGCCGCCTCGTCCCAGGTGCCGCGGCGCTTGGCCTCGTCGACGAGCGCCTGCCCTGCGGGCGTCATCCGCCCCTCGGCGATCATCCTCTCGACGCGGACGACGTTGCTCTCGCTCCACACGCTGCCCGGCTTGCGCGGCGTGAAGCGCACCGCGTAGCTGCGCTCGTCCCAGCGGTTCGTGAGGCCGTCGATCCAGCCCCAGCACAGGGCCTCCTCGACGGCCTCGTCGTAGCTCACGCTCGGCTCGTCGACATGCTTCTTGTGGAGGAGGAGCCAGACGAAGGTCGCCGAGCCCTGGTGCTCGGCCAGCCACTCACGCCAGGCGGCGCGATCGGCGGCGAAGAAGGTGTCGGTGTCGGCGATGGCGGCCATGAGGCCATGATACCCGCGCGCCGGCCGCTCAGTCCGGCCGGCCGGCGAGCAGGCCGCTACTTCTGAGGGCTCACCGCGGGCCGGAGCCAGCCCCCGCGCCAGGATGTCGAGGGCGCCGGCCGCGGGGGTCGGGAAATCATCCGGCACGGGGAACTCGCCGGTCGCGACGGGATGCGTACTGAGCGCGCGCTCCATCCCGGCGGCGAACGGCACCGACACCACGACCGCCGCGGCCTCCGTCGCGTCGACGTCGCGCCTGATCCTGCCCAGCTCCTGCTCCGCGCGGATGTACTCGGCGACCATCGCCACCGGACTCGGGCGGCACGAAGCCCTCGGGGGCCAGCTCCCGCGCGCGGGCGCCGATTGCTCCTGGCCAGCTCCGGGATCCGCCCACATGGACGCCATGAGCGACGACAGCTGTTCCTGGATGCCGCCGACCAGCGCGAAGAGGGTCTGCAGGTTGTCGCGGACCGTGCCCTGTGCCGGCTCTCTCGCGGAAGCGCTGGAGCTCGGCCAGAACCTCGACCGTGAGCGACAGGAACACCTCGTGGAAGAGCGCGTACTTGTCGGCGAAGTGCCGGTAGATCGTCCCTTCGGCCACGCCGGCGGTCTGGGCGATCTCCCTCGTGGTCGCGCGCGCGAACCCGTGCTGCAGGAAGACCTGCAATGCCGCGTCGATGCAACGCCTGACGCGTGTCGGTCTTGCGCGGTGGTTCTGTACCCATCGGCCCTCCTGTGCGCCTGCGGCCGTGTCACGCCGTGACGTCGCGGCGGGACATGATGACGGAGGCCGCGAGCGCCGCCACAGCATACCCTGCGCCGATGATCAGCGCCGTGCCGTAGCTCATGTCGGCGGTCCCTCCCGAGGCGATCGCCCCGAACACCTCCCCGGGCAGCCACTTGGCAGCGCTCTCGAGCAGCATCCCGGCAAGGCCTTCGAACAACATGAGGTAGCCGATCCCGATGCCGATCGCGATACCGCTGCTCTTCGTGACCATGCCGACGAGCAGGCCGACGACGCCCCACAGGAGCACGGAAAGGGTCAGCTGCAGATAGCCCGCGACCACGGTGCCGAGCATGCCGGAGCTCCAGGCGTCGCTGGAGACGCCGGTCATGTCGGCGATGGCGGGCGCCAACGGCATGACGACCAAGACCGTCACGAGCATCGATACGCAGGTGAACGCGGTCAGCGCTACGACCTTGCCGAGGAGCAGGCGCCAGCGGCTGGGCTCGGCCTGGACGAGCAGACGGATGAGCCCGCTCGAGTAGTCGGTAGTGGCGCCCATCGCCCAGACGACGAGCGTGATCACGCCCAGCATGCCGACGAAGTTCTGCATGCCGGCGAACATGCCGTCGGAGGCCTCGAGTGCGGCCAGCGTGATTCCCCCCGTGTTCGGAAGGGCGGCGGAGCCGCTGCCCACGGTGTAGAAGAGGACGGTCGTCGAGAGGAGGCCGAAGAACACCATCAGACCCATGCCGCCGAGGATGAGAGGTCGGGTTCATGAGCCGGGTGAGCTCGCAGCGTATCGCGCGGGTCATGACCGGACCTCCTGCTTCTGCGCATCGCGTGCGTCGGTGGGCCGGCCGTTGTCGCCCGAGTCCTCGCCGGTCATGCGCAGGAAGACCTCCTCCAGGCTGGCCGAGTGCGGCCGCAGGGCGCTCAGCGTGATGCCGGCCTCGGCGGCCGCGCGGTTGACGTCCGCCGCCTGCGAGGCAGGCGCGCTCACGCGCACGTCCTCATCATGGACCGTCGTCTTCCAGCCCTTCGACGAAAGGAGCTCACCGAGACGGCCGATATCGCCGGGGAACTCGGGCACGGTCTCGATGCACTCGCCGGCCTGGCCGACGAGCTCGTCGAGCGGACCCGAGAACAGGAGCTCGCCGTAGCGGATCACGGCCAGCGTGTCGCAGGCCGCCTCGATCTCGCTGAGGAGGTGCGACGAGACGACGACGGTGCGTCCCCTGATCGCCGAGCGACCGGAGCAGCTGGCGGATCTCGAAGACGCCGGCCGGGTCGAGACCGTTGGTGGGCTCGTCGAGCACGAGAAGCTCCGGATCGGGGAGCAGCGCCGCGGCGATGCCGAGCCGCTGCTTCATGCCCGAGCGAGAAGCGCTTCGCCGGCTCCTCTGCTGCGATCGCGCAGCCCCACGATCTCCAGCACCTCGTCGACGCGCGCGTTCGTGATGCCGCGCAGGCGGGCGAGGGAGCGCAGGTTGGTGCGCGCCGTAAGCGACGGCACGAAGGCGGGGCTCTCGATCAGCGCACCGATGCGCGAGGCGTAGACGCGCGGGTGCGCGATGGACGAATCGAAGACCTGGGCGGAGCCGCTGGTCGGCTTGATCAGGCCCAGGAGCAGGCGGATGAGCGTGGACTTGCCGGAGCCGTTGGGTCCGACGAGGCCGACCACCCCCCCGCCGGCGATCTCGAGATCGAGCTCCCGCACCGCCACGATGTCGCCGAAGCGGCGGGTGAGCTTATCGGTACTGATGACGGACAATGGGACCTCCACACGGATGTGAGTGAGCGCTCACCCATGTTAGCGAGTGAGCGCTCACTCGTCAAGCCAAGAGCCCGCTGAAGGGAAGTGGATCCCGGCTTGATGGGTCGCACTCCGGGTCTCGACAGGGGTCTTGTGCGAGGCTGCGCCGAGCGCAGGTGCCGCTAGCGGCGGAACGCGGAGAGGTCGGCGGCCAGCCCGAGCTCCGCGTAGCTGCGCGAGCGGCGCGCGTAGCGGTCGTGCAGTTCGGCGCGCGGCTTGAGGTCCTCGTCGGTGACCTCGCGCACGACCTTGGCCGGCGAACCCATGATGAGGCTGCGCGGCGGGAACTTCTTGCCTTGGGTGACCAGTGAGTTGGCGCCGACGATGCTCTCGTCGCCGATCTCGCAGCCGTTGAGCAGCGTGCTCCCCATGCCGATGAGGCAGCGCGCGCCGATGGTCGCCCCGTGGACGATGACCCCGTGACCGACGATGCACCCCGAGCCGATGGTGACGGGAAAACCGGGGTCGGCGTGCGCGACGGAGTTGTCCTGGAAGCTCGTCTGCGTCCCCAGAAGGATGCGCTCCACGTCGCCGCGCAGGACGGCGCCCGGCCAGACGTTGGCGCCGTCCTCCAGGACGACGTCGCCGATGACGGTGGCGTCGGGGTGGACGTACGCATCGGCGGCGAAGACGGGTACCCTGTCACCGAAAGCATGGATGGACATGAACGAAGTATATCGGAGGACCACATGAAGTTCGTGCACGTGGCGACGCGCACCAGAGACCTTGACGCCGCCCTCGCCTTCTACGAGGCGCTGGGCCTGAAGATGAGCCGCAAGTCGGAGCTGACGAAGGGCAAGGCGACGCTGGCGTTCGTCGAGCCGCCGGAGGGCAACTTCGCCATCGAGCTCGTCTACAACTGGGGCAAGGACGACGCCTACGAGGGCGGCGAGCGCTTCGGCCACTTCGCCTTCGAGGTCCTGGACATCGACGCCTTGCTGCCGCGGCTCACGGCCGCCGGGGGCTCGGTCGTGCGGGAGCCCTACCTGCTGGAGGGCACCGGGCCCAAGCTCGCCTTCGTGGCCGACCCCGACGGCAACTGGGTCGAATTGATCCAGCGCTGACGGTCTCGCGAGGGGCGCGGCGCGGCCCCGTGTGCCGGCGCCGCATCCTGCGGCGCGCCTATGCCGGCCGCGCCCCTCACAGCTCAGTACGTCTGCGTCGACGAGCCACCCGTCGATGCCGGCGCGCCAGGAGGAGCACCGCCCATCGACGCGCTGAGCGCGTCCACGATCGCCGCCTTCTGGGCGCTCGTGATGACGCCTGCTTGTCACGAGCGCGTCGAGCGCCGACGAGAACATCGCCGATGGGTCGGGCGGCCGCATGCCGGCCGAGGGCTGCGCCCCGGGCGTCGGCTGGGCGCCCGGTGAGGCGGCCCCTGAGGGCGGCCGGAGCTGCTCCATCGCCTTGCCCAGCGCCGCCGCGACCGCATCCGCCTGGGAGCTCGTGATCACGTCCTTCGCCACGAGCGTGTCCAGCAGCGAGCTGACGACAGTGCTCGGGTCGCCCATGGGGCCGCCGGGCTGAGGCATGCCCGACGGTCGGGTCTGCGCCTGCGCGTCGGTGTCGGTCGAGCCGCCGCACGCCGCGAGCCCGAGACTCGACACGCCGGCGGTGAGCACGAGCAGCGCCGCGAGGGCAGCGGCGCGGATGGTCCTGCGCATCCTTCACCTCTTCCGGTCTGGTGATCTGGTGCGAGGAGTGTGGCAGGCGTGTCTGTGTGTGCGCTGAGAGGCGACTGGGAGGTCGCTGTGAGTGCCGAAGTCGAGCGGCGCGCACCGGGCGCGGCGCGTCGTCAGGCGTAGTGCGGCGGGTTGTTCCTGCTCCAACCCATGCGAGCGGCGGAGAAGGACCGCGGCGCGGCGAGGAGGCAGAGCACGCCGAGCAGGATGTAGTACGACAGGTTGAGGTTGGTGGTCGTGCCGGTGATCGCCGTCGCGAGGTTGTAGACGCTGCCGGCGGCGGCCAGGAAGGCCACCAGACCCCACGCGACGCGATGCCCGGACGAGGTCGGCGTCAGCTCCATGGCCAGGGCAGCGAGGAAGAGCGCCGGCGGGAACAGGAGGAGTGGCAGGGCGGCCAGATCGCCGGCGTTGAGCCCCCCGGGGTCGACCGCCGGCGCGCGCGCCGCGTAGATGGCCTCGTACACCTGCCAGGCGAACCCGGCAATGAGGAAGAGGATGATCGCCAGCCGGCCGATGAACTGGCGGTCGTGACGGGTCATCGACGGCAGCCTGCGGTTCCAGGCGCGGGAGCGCCGCCAGGCGCGCGCGATCACGATGGCGCCGATCAGCAGAAACACGGGCAGGAGCGCCCACGGGCGAGCCGTGAACCACGGGAACCACGAGAACGGCTGCCAGGTCTCCTCGAGCAGCTCGAACTGCGTCTCGCCGTCGAGGGGCAGGATCTGGATCACGCGTCCGTCCTGCAGGACGTCGACCTGCAGGGCGGTGAGATCCGTGAGGCGCACGCGATGCTCGACCGTCGCGTAGGGAGGCACCGGCGTCCCGCCGTCGTCGGTCTTGAGCAGCGGCCAGACGGCAGCGGCGGACCGGGCCTCCGCGGCCGGCCAGGTGAAGGTCACGGTGGCGCCGGCCGGCGCGCCTTGAGAGCCGCCCCAAGAGGCGACGCTCGTTTGTAGGTCGTGCCTTGCAGGACAGCGGCCACCGCCGGGTCGGCGGCCGCGGCGGCGATGGCCTGTGCGTCGGACGTCGGCTCGGCCTCGCCGGCGGCGGCAAGAGCGGAGCCGGGCGCCGCGATGGCGGCCAGGAAGAGCAGCACGGCCGCCGCCGGCAGCACGCGGTGGAAGAGACGGCGGAAGACGGCCGGGAGACGACCGGCGACGGACGTCGCCGGCACGCCCGGCCGCAGCTCGTACTCGCCCCAGAGGACCCACTCGCGGCCGGGATGGCGGGCGAAGACGGTGTAGAAGTAGGGACGGCCGTTCTGCAGGCCGGCGTCGCGGA
>CAVOWE010000007.1:0-51216 GCA_963700035.1 uncultured Thermoleophilia bacterium
GATCTCCCGCGCGATCACCAGCGAGAACGTGGCGACCGTGCTGCCGGCCGCGTCGGTCGAGCTCTTCATCACCGGCCAGGAGAAGTTCGCGCGCCTCAAGGAGGACCTCGCCGGCGCGCAGCGCTTCATCCACCTGCAGTACTTCATCTGGGAGCAGGACCGGCTCACCGCGGAGATCGTCCCGATCCTGCTCGACCGCCTCGCGGCCGGCGTCGAGGTGCGCATCATGTACGACTGGATGGGCTGCATCACGTTCAGGAAGTTCGAGCTCAAGCAGCTCGCCAGGGCGGGCGCGATCGTGCGCGCCGACGTCACCGACCTGCTGCGTATCAACTACCGCAACCACCGCAAGATCGTCGTCATCGACGGCGAGATCGGCTACACGGGCGGCATGAACGTGGGGCAGGAGTACATCGACGGCGGCGAGCGGTTCGCCACCTGGCGCGACACCCACCTGCGCCTCACCGGCCAGGCCGTCGCCGGCCTCGAGAAGCTGTTCGCGTCGCGCTGGTTCGAGCACAAGAAGGACCACGAGGACCTGTTCACCGAGAAGTACATGCCGGCGCCCGACCCTGCGGCCGTCGAGACCGGCACGCTCGTCGAGATCGCCGCGCAGGGGGTCGAAGACCCCTGGAGCGCGGCGCGGCGCGCGCACATGGTCGCCATCGGCCAGGCGGAGGAGTCGGTGTGGATCCAGTCGCCCTACTTCGTCCCCGACTACAGCGTCTACGACGTGATGATCAACGCCGCCCTGAGCGGCATCGACGTGCGCTTCATGATGACCGGCGTCCCCGACAAGCGCCTGCCGTTCTACGCCGCGCAGACCTACTACCGCAAGCTCATAGAGGCCGGCGGCAAGGTGTACCTGTACGAGGCCGGCTTCTTCCACTCCAAGACGATCGTCGTGGACGGGCTCGATCGGCGCCGTGGGGACCATGAACATGGACCAGCGCAGCCTCAAGCTCCACAAGGAGCTCATGTGCTGGGTGTTCGACAAGGGTTTCGCCCAGCAGTGCGCCGACGCGTTCCTCGCCGACATGGAGAACTGCCGCGAGGTGACTCTCGACGACGTGCTGTCGGTCCGCCGCCTGAAGAGGTTCCGCAACCAGGCGGCCCGGCTCCTGTCCAACGTCCTCTAGAGCGGCCGGGGTGAGCGCCATGGCGGACGCGATACACCCCAACCCGCAGGCCGTCTGGATCAAGCGGGTGATCGTGCTGGGCGCCGCCGGGATCGGCATCTACCTCGTCTGGCCGAGCCTGGCGGCCGTGTTCTCCTCGGGGCCCCAGCTCAGGACGGTCAGCCCGTTATGGGGCGTCCCCATCGTGCTCGCAGAGCTCGCCAGCTTCGCCTGCATGTGGGCGCTGCTGCGGCTCGCGCTCGACGTAAGGCCGTGGTTCCCCATCGCCACGGCCCAGCTCGCCGGCAACGCCTTCAGCCGCATCGTGCCGGGCGGAGCGGCCGCCGGCGGCGCCATGCAGTTCGACATGCTGCGTCAGGCGGGGATCGGCAGCACATGGGCTGCCACCAGCGTCACCGCGGTCTCGCTCATCTCGACGGCGACGCTGCTCGGCCTGCCGGTCCTCAGCATCACCGTCATCCTCGTGACCGGGGCTTCGGTGGAGCGCAACCTCTTCCGCGTGGGCTCGATCGCCGTGGTGGTCTGCCTCGCGGCCATCGCCGGCGGGGCGGTGCTGCTGTTCGCCGACCGCCCTCTGCTGTGGCTCGGAGGCGCGATCCAGCGGGCGAGGAACCGGCTGCTGCGCAAGCGACCGCCGCTGAGCGGCCTGCCCGACCGGCTCGTGGACGAGCGCGACCTCATCCGCCGGGTGCTCGGCGCCGGCTGGTGGAAGGCCCTGCTGTACAGCGCCGGCAACTGGCTCCTGGATCTCACGGCGCTGCTCGTCGCCCTGGCCGCCGTAGGCGCCGAACCACGCGCCTCAGTGGTGCTTCTCGCCTACGTCGTGGCCGCCTTCCTCGGCATGATCCCCATCACCCCCGGCGGCCTCGGCTTCGTCGAGGCCGGCCTGGTAGGCACCTTGGGTCTCGCCGGCATCGGCACCGACCAGGCGCTGCTCGCGACGCTGGTATACCGGCTGGTCTCCTACTGGCTGCCGATGCCGGCCGGCGCGATCGCCTACGTGCTCGCCGGCCGCAAGTACGGCCGGCCGCAGGCCAAGCGAGAGTAGGCCCGGCGAGACGTCAGCCTTCGTCGCCGGGCGTCTTGCGCCCGTCGACCAGATGCGCCACCGCCAGGACCGGATGACGCTTCAGCATCCGCGGACCGCTGTACCGCATCACCTCGCGCACGCGCTCGCGCAAGGCCGGCTTGTAGCAGTGCGTCGTGCACTTGGCGCAGGTCGGCTTGTCGGCGCCGTACCGGCACCTCTCCAGACGCAGGCGCGCGTAGGCCATCAGCTCCGCGCAGTCGGGGCACAGGCCAGCGGGACCGCGCACGACCTCCTCGCCGTGATGATCGCGGCAGTACATGGCGATCATCTCGGCGATGGTGCGCTCCTCGCGCGCCAGTCGTCGTGGAGGGCGGGTCTCGCTCATGCCACAGTGATACCCCGGCAGAGGGCGGGGACGCCTTGACTCTGGTCAGGACGGACGCCGCGGCGCCGCGCGCGCGCTGACGGCCGCTCCGTCCTCGCCGCGGCCGTACCGCCGCGAGAACCACGCGTATGCCCCCGCCCCGACCGGGAGCGGCAGCCAGTACGACACCAGTCGATACGCCAGCGTCGCCAGGACCGCCGTCCCTGTGTCCACACCGGCCAGACCCAGGAAGCCGACCAGCCCCAGCTCGACGAAGCCGATCCCTCCGGGTGTGATCGGGATGATCATGAGGATCTGCGCCACGGCATAGGCGAGCAGTACGAGCAGCGGCAACACGCGGGCGCCGGAGGCGTACAGGGCCAGCAGCAGCGCCGCGAAGTCGAAGGCCCTCTGACCCAGAGCTGCGATGAGGGCCTGCCACCAGTTGCGGCCCAGCACCGAGCGCACCACGTCGCGCTCGTGCAGTATGTGCTCGCCGTAGCCCGTGGTTCGCGGGTGCTTGCGGCGAAGCAGCGAGTGCAGGCGGTCGAGCACACGGCCGAGGAACGCCAGAGGCTTGTCGGTGGCGAGCACGAGGATGGCGAAGGCGACCGCGGCCACGAGCATGCCCAGACCGAGGAGCGCCACCCGGCGCAGCGTGCTCTCCAGGGGGATCGCCCCGAAGAACAGGGGGATCGCGAACAGCGGCAGCGCCAGGATCGTACCGGCGCTGATGATGCTCACCGCGGTGATGCCCGTCGCCACCCGCCCGCCCCGCACGCCGGCCTTCACGAGCATCTGGTACTGAAGCGCCCCGGCCGAGGCCGCCCCGCCGGGGACGATGCGCCCGAAGGCGCTGCTCGCCAGCTGCGAGGCCCCGACCACGAACCAGCTGCGCACGTGAAGCACCACGCGGTACAGCACCCACACGCAGAAGAAGCTGCCGGCGACCGCCGCGACCATCGCCGCGTACCAGCCCGGTTCGATGACGCGCAGCCGCGGCCACGAGGAGAAGACGTCCATGAGACTCGGCCACACGACGTAGAGGCCGACGAGCGCCAGGACGAGAAAGGCGACGCGCAGGATGATGACCCGGAGTGGCCACCTGCGCGGCTCGAGCTCAGGGGCGGGCGCCTCCGGCGGATCGCTCGGAGCGCCCGTCAACGGGGGGTCTGCCACGCGGCCTGCCACAGCGGCCCGGCTGCGTCCCACACCGGCTGCCACACGGTGATCGTGCCGGCGGAAGGTTCACCGCACGTGAGACAGACCGCTTTGCGCCAGTAGAGCAGGACCTGCCGCACGTTGCGGATCTCGGCCCACGGCACGAAGACCGCCGCCTGCGTGCCTTGCGCCGGCGGGCGCGCCTGCAGCCACAGACCGTCCTGCGCCACGATGATGGTGACGCACCAGTCGTAGCGCATGGTGCGTCCGAACTGGACACAGCGGCGGTCCCAGCGCGCGCCCTGCGGCTCCGGCCCGCCGGGGAAGCGAGCCGCCAGATCGTCGTAGCCCCCGAGCTTGTTGAACGCCTTCGTGAAGATGCTCATGACACCACCACGCTATCCGATGAGGGCCGCCGTCGCCAGTGTGGCCCGGTCCTCGCCGGACCGTGCGCCGCTCGCAGTCATCGCTGCCGATCGCGCCCCGTCACGCGGCTGCCGTGCGGCACCACCAGGAAGCGCGCCTCCGGCCCGTAGCGGGCGAGGGCCGCCGAGACGGCTTCGTCCACGCCGGCGAACGGCTGCATGCACATGCTGCGCACCACCTCGTCGGGGAACTCCGAGACCAGGTACACGTCGACCTCGGTCAGGAGCCCGGCGATGGCGGCGGCCTTGTGGCCGCCGAGCACGAACTCCGCCGGATGCGGTCGACCAGCACCTGCGGCGTGCCCATAGTGCGCATCCACTCCTCGAACGCCTTCTGCCCGAAGCCCTCGCGGCAACGGGCCACGAGGATGATGGTGCCGCCCTTGCGCACCGCCCCGGCGACGTTGTCGAGGGTCTTCTGCGCCTGGTAGAGGTTGATGTCCTTGGGCATGCCGCCGGGAGAAGCGATCACGACGTCGGCGGCCGCGTCCACGGTGAGATCGAAGCGTTCGTCGTAGAGGCGCACGCCCTCGCGGTGGGCCTCCAGGTAGTGGCCGGCCACCGCGTGGATCACGCGTTTCTGCTCGTCCAGCACCACGTTGAGGATGAAGTCCACGCCGATGAGACCGCCGGCCTCGTCGATGTCCTCGCGCACCGGGTTGCCTTCGAGGCTGCCGGCGCGGGCCGCGGGGGCCAGCATCATGCTGTGGTTGTCGCGGATCGCGGCATGCGAACAAAGGCCGGGCACCACGCGCCTTGGCGCCGCCGGAGAAGCCGGCGAAGTAGTGGTACTCGATGTTGCCGGTGCAGATGCGAAGATCTGCCTCCAGATAGGGCTTGAACACCTCGAGGCGCGTGCCCCGGGACGTGGTGCCCACCGGCACGCAGTCGGCGGCGTCGAGGTCGAGGAGGCGCACGCCGCTGGCCAGCACCTCCGCGCCGACCAGCTGCGCCTGCTCCTCGCGCGTGTGCCGGCGGTGGCCGCCGAGCGCGAAGAGGATGGTGACGTTCGCCGGCGGCAGCGGAGCGAGCTCGTCGAGCAGCGCCGGCAGGAACTTGCAGGAGGGACACGGCCTCGTGATGTCGCTGACCACGATGGCCGCCGAGCGCGCTTCGGCGGCGAGCTCGCGCAGAGGCGGCGCGCCGATGGGCTCCGCCAGGGCGCGCCTGATCTCCGCGAGCTCACCGGCCGGCGTGGGCGGCGGCCCCGCGGCGGCGCTCGGCGTGATCAAGCCGAGCAGGTTGGCTGCGGGCAGCTCGAAGGGCAGCTCCCCGTCGCCGTACGGGATCGAGAGCTTCACGACGGCCTCGTCACCCTCGCCCTCAGCCGAAACGAGCGGCTGAGTCTTTGAGCGCCTCGATGACCGGCAGCGGCTTGCCGCTGAGGAACTGCACCATGGCGCCGCCGGCCGTGCACACGTAGTCGAAGCGGCCGGCCAGGCCGAAGCGGTTCATGGCCGCGACGCTGTCGCCGCCGCCGAGGGCGCTGAACGCGGCGGACTGCGCCATGGCCTCCCAGAGCGCCCTCGTGCCGTACTCGGTCTCGGGCTGCTCGAAGACGCCGGCGGGACCGTTGACGAACACGGTCCCGGCGGCGGCGATCATCGCCCGGTACTCGTCGACCGCCCGGTGCCCGATGTCCACGAGCGGCTCGTCGGCCGGCAGCTCGGCGACCGCCACCTCCACGCGGGCGCCGTCCTTGACGCAGGCGAGGTCGGCCGGCAGCACGATCCTCTCGCCGTGCTCGGCGAGCAGCGCCTTCGACTCGTCGATGAACCTCTCCAGCTGGCTGGCTTTGATGAAGTCCATCGACGGCGCGCCGATGTCGACGCCCTTCGCGGCGAGCATGACGTTGGCCACCAGGCCGGCGGTGAGCACCGTATCGACGACGCCGTCACGGAGCGCGGCGGCCATCATCGGGAAGGCCTCCTGGATCTTGGTGCCGCCGAGCACGAAGACGCAGGGTCGGGCGGGCTCCTCGCGGAGGCGCGTCAGGTTGGCGTACTCCTTCTCGAAGAGCCGGCCCATGGCGGACGGCAGCAGCTCCTCGAAGCCGACCAGGGTGGGCTGCGAGCGGTGCGCGGCGGCGAAGGCGTCGCAGACGTAGAGGTCGGCGAGCGGCGCCAGCTTGCGCACCACCAGCGTCTTCGCCTGCGCCTCCGGCGAGAGGTTCAGCTTGGTCTCGAAGAGGGTGAGCTCCTCGGCGCAGAAGCGCACGTTGTCGAGGAGCAGGACGTCGCCGCCTGAGAGCCGGCCGACCGCTGCGCGCGCGGCCGGCCCGCAGACGTCGTCGATGAACGCCACCGGGTGGCCGGTGAGCTCGCTCATGACCGGGGCGTGCGCCTCGGTGGAGGCGTAGTTGTGGTACTCGAGGTCGCCGCCCTGGTGGGCGAGCAGCACGACGCGGGCGCCCGCGTCGGCGAGCTCGCGCACGGTCGGCGCGCAGCCCTTCAGCCGAGTCGTGTCGCGGAGCGCGCCCGTCGTCGGGGTCGAGCGGCGCGTTGATGTCGACGCGGCAGAGCACGGTCTTGCCGCCCCACTCGAAGTCGTCCAGCGTGTGGATGCCGTACTTCATCGCCCGGCCGCCTCGCTCGCCACCACGCCCGCCGCGCTCAGGCGAGCCCGAGGTACTTGTTGGTCAGGCCCACGGCCTCGAGGCGGTCGGTCTGCAGCGAGAGCGCGGCGCGGATGCCGTCCACGGTCTCGGGGATCACCACCGCCTCCTGGGGGATGTTGATGGCGAACATGAACTCGCGGCCGCTCTTGGCGATGGTCTCGTCGAAGACGGCGATGTCGTACATGTCGGCGCGCTTGTGGCCCAGGTCCCTGGCGTAGCGGAAGAGCGCCGCGTTGCTGTTGAAGCCGTCGGCGATCTTCACGTTGCGGATGCGCGGGTGCGCCTCGAAGAGCTCGAGCGCCCGCGCCTTGCTGAGGTCGGCCTTGGTGGTGGCGATCACGTTGATGATGTGACCGTGCGTGGTGGGCACGTGCACGAGCAGGCCGGTGGCCTCGATGTGCGGCATGATGGTCATGAGGTCGAGGGCCTGGTGGTTGGGCACCGGCTCCACCTGGGCGACGTCGACCAGGCCGCGGTGGGTGTCGCCGGGGTCGGCGACGCGGCGCACGATGGTGACGATGACGCGCTCCACGCCGACCGCGCGGTCGAGGGCATCGACGGCGCGGATGAGGCCGGTGGTGTTGCAGCTCGTCAGCTTGAGGTAGTCCTTGCCGAGGCCCTTCTCGTAGTTGGCGTAGCCGTGGAAGAAGACGTCGACGATGTCGTTGCCCTCGCCGCCCTGGAAGATCGCCTTGACGCCCCTGGCCTGGTAGAGCTCCTTGTTCTTCCGCCCCACGCCGCCGGGCGAGGAGTCGAGCACGATGTCGACCTGGGCAAGCAGGTCGTCCATGGTGCCCGTGACGGGGATGCCGAGCGCGTCGAAGGCGGCCTGCTGGGCGGCCTCCACGGTGTACAGGTCGTAGGGCATGCCCGACTCGCAGAGGGCGCGCGTGGAGAGCGTCGGGGCGACGTCGACGACCCCGACCAGCTCCATGTCCTCCTGCAGCGCCACGCCGTCGGCGAGACGCTGGCCGATGACGCCGTAACCGACCACACCTACTCTGGGCTTCGTCATGATCTCTCGCTCCTTGTGATTCGCGGTAGGGCTTCAGTAGCCGAGCTGCTGCTCGACGACGCCGATGCTCTCGTCGAGGACGGCCACGACGGTGTCGATCTGCTGCTTGCTGATGATGAACGGCGGCGCCACGGCGTGCACGTGGCCGCCGCCGAGGAGGCGCACGAAGACGCCGCGCGCGAAGGCCTCGTCGCGGATCTTCGCGGCCACCCCCTGCGCCGGGGCGAACCACTCGCGGGTGGCCTTGTCCTTGACGTACTCGATGCCGGCCACCAGGCCGACGCCGCGCACGTCGCCGACGATGGGATGCGCGAGCAGCGTGGCGAGGCCGTCCTGCAGGTAGGGGCCCAGCTCGGCGCAGCGCTCCACGAGGTGCTCGCGCTCGACGATCTCGAGGTTGGCGAGGCCGGCGGCGCAGCAGAGCGGGTGGCCCATGTAGGTGGCGCCGCTCATGAAGGCCTCGCCGGGCCCGCCGAGGAAGGCCTCGAAGACGTGGTCCTTGGCGCCCACGGCGCCGAGCGGCAGGTAGCCGGAGGAGAGACCCTTGGCCAGGGTGATCAGGTCGGGGTCGGAGCCGAACTGCTCGAAGCCGAACCAGGTGCCGGCGCGCCCGAAGCCGGTGATCACCTCGTCGTTGATGACGAGCACCTCGTTGGCCTTGCAGATCTCGCAGACCATGGGCCAGTACTCGGGCGGCGGCGGGATCACGCCGCCGGTGCCGATCATCGTCTCGCCGAGCATGGTGCCGACGTTCTCGGCGCCGTAGAAGGCGATCTCCTGCGCGACCTGCGTGGCGCACTCCATCTTGCAGTCCTCGCCGTAGGTCTTGTTCCAGGCGCAGCGGTAGCAGTAGGGCGCGCCGAGCTTGATGAAGCCGGGCAGCAGGGGCTCGAACTTGGCGCGGTTCACGGTGAGGCCCTGGGCGCTGACGCTGGTCATGGTGGTGCCGTGGTAGGAGCGGTCGCGGAACATGACCATGTACTTGGTGCCCTGGCCCTTGTTGCGCCAGTACTGGCGCGCCATCTTGACGGCGGTCTCCACCGACTCGCCGCCGCCCAGCGTGAGGAAGACGTGGTCGAGGTCGCCGGGCATGTGCTCGGCCACCTTGGCGGCGAGCTTGATCGCCGGCTCGTTGGCGATCTGGAAGATGTGGTAGATGGCGAGCTTCTGCATCTGCGCGTTGATGGCGTCGTAGATCTCGGTGCGCCCGTGGCCGACGTTGACCGTCCACAGGCTGGCGAAGGCGTCGATGTACTCGTTGCCGTCGGTGTCGTAGACGAGGGCGCCCTCGGCGCGCTCCATGATGACGGGCTTCAGGCCCTGCATCTGCGTGAAGGGGGGCCAGAGGTGGCCGAGGAAGTCCTGTTGAAGCTCGCCGCGCGCCTGCTGCTCTTGGTCCGTCATGAGTCCTCCCCGTACCGGCTGGTATCCACCCAGGTGGAAAACGCTAGGCCGTCAGCCCGCAGTTGTCAAATGGTATCGACGCCGCACACGGCGGCCAGCGCGGCCAGTTGCTGGTCGCTGAGCGCCGGACGCCAGTCGGCGCGCGCCGCGAGCAGCGCGGCCGCGCGCTCGCGCGCGGCCGCCACTTCGTCGCGGCCCTCCGCCTTCCATGCGTCGTAGGAGGCGCGCGTCGAGATGACCGGCGCGAACTGCTCGCCTGCCCGGATGCGCCGCGTCGTCTCCTTCTCGGCCAGGAAATGGCCGCCGATGCCGACCCTCTCGACCATGTCCCCGAGGATCTCTTCGTGCGAGATGGTCACGTCCGAGAGCAGACGGCGGATCATGGCGGCGATCTCGCAGTCGATGACGATCTGCGGAAGGTACAGCAGATCGACCGAGTCGAGCATGCCCACGCCGCCGCTGAGCACGTCCGCTCCGGCGGCGCACGACGTGAGGCCCCTCAGGGCCTTGTCGTACCCCGCCTGGACGCCCGGGTACTTGGCGTCCGTACCCAGACCCGGCACGGTGACCGGCACGCCGAGCAGGTGCCCTGCCTCGATGCAGGCCGCAGCCATGAGGTGGGACTCGGGTGCCCCGTAGGTGACCCGCGCGGTGCGCATGTCCATGAGGTTCGGGGAGGCGCCGAACAGCAGACGCGCGCCGGGCGCCAGGGCCTGTATGGCGGTCGCGACGCCCAGGAACTCCGCGACCGCCAGCGTGATGCCCGCGGCCATGGTGACCGGCGCGGTGGCCCCGGACATGGGGATCGTGTAGACCTCGATGGGGACGCCGTGCGCGGCGACGGCGGCGTGGAAGTCGAGCACGCCGCCGTCCACCTGCAGCGGAGAGGCCGCGGTGAGCAGCGTGCTGAACCGCGGCCGCTCGCGAAAGGCGTCCGCGTCTTCGGCGACGATGTCCCTGATGCGCAGCAGCGCCTCGACCTGCGACGGGCTGTCCACGAAGGTGACGTGCTTGTCCGACTGCGTGAGCACCGTGAAGTAGCCCACGAGCTCGCGGACCTCGAGGGGTACGTCGTTGGCGGTGACGGTCGTCCAGATCAGGTCGACCTGCGGCGAGGCGTCGAGCAGCGCCGTGGCCTTGCGCAGGTCGTCCAGGGTGGAGAGCCGGCGCTCGCCGGTCTCGTCGTCGAGCACGAAGGCGGCGCAGCCCGACGAGCAGAAGTGCGGTCCCTCGCCGTCGGCGAGCAGGACGTCCTGTTCCGGCGGTGGCGCCCGCCATGAGGACCTCGCGCGGGCAGCGAGCGACAGCTTCGCGGACGAGCTCCGGAGGGAAGCGGACGATGCCGCTGCCCTCGTCGACCGTCGCGCCCTGCGCGCCGAGCGCGGCGAGCGCCCGCGAGCCCGTGAGGCGCATGCCGACGCGCTCGAGCAGGGTGAGCGCCTCCTCGACGATCAGCGCCTTCTCATCATCGCTCAGCCACGTCGTGCGCGCCTGCATCAGCGTCCTCCGATCGCGCCGTTCACCGCAGTGTACGGGAGAACCGGGACGCGCGGAGAACGCGGGACGCGTTTCCGTGCGGCAGACCCATCTCCCCTGGGACCGCTATGCCTCCGCGGTCACCGCCGGGATGGTCGGCGTGTCCGAGAGCAGCTTCTTCGTGTAGTCGGCCTGCGGGTCCTCGAGCACCGCGTCCACGCCGCCGTACTCGACGATGCGCCCGTCGTTCATCACCGCGACCTCCTGCGAGATGCTCCGCACCAGCGCGAGGTTGTGCGTGACGAACAGCATCGACAGACCCATCTCGCGCTGCAGGCCGGCGAGCAGCTCGATGATCGCCGCCTGCACGGAGACGTCGAGCCACGACGTGACCTCGTCGCAGATGAGGACCGTCGGCTCGGCCGCCAGCCCGCGCGCGATGGCCACCCGCTGCCGCTCCCCGCCGGAGAGCTGGTCGGGATACCGGCTCAGAAGGGACGAGTCGAGCGCCACCTGCTCCAGCACCTTCTCCATCCGTCCTTCCATCTCGTCGCGCGAAAGGTCGAAGAAGACCCTGAGCGGCTGCGACAGGATCTGACCGATGGTCTTGCGCGGGTTGAGCGAGCTGTAGGGACTCTGGAAGATGTACTGGATCGCCTGCCGGGTCGCGCGCGGCCGATCGCGCGCATCGCGCGCCAGGGCCTTGCCGCCGAATTCGATGTCGCCGACGATCTTGTGCGGGTGCAGGCCGGCGATGCAGCGTGCCAGGGTCGTCTTGCCGGAGCCCGACTCCCCGACCAGGGCGAGGCAGCGACGCTCGCTTAGACCCGTCGTGATGCCGTGCAGGATCTCCTTGCGCTGGTAGAAGGCGGTCACGTCTCGCACGCTGATCACCGTCGTCTCCTCGGCATCGCAGGCGGAGAGCGACTTGTCGCGCAGGTGGATATCCAGATCAGCCGCCTGGCCGCGGACCTCCTTCCAGCGCCAGCAGCGCACGCGACGCCCGGCGCCCGGCTCCTCCACGGGGGGGAACTCCTCGTGGCAGCGGTCCACCGCCCAGTCGCACCGCGGGGTGAAGGCGCACCCGCTGGGGCGCTTGCCCGGCCGGGGCGCCCAGCCCGGGATGCCGCGCAGGGCGCGCTCGCCGGTGATGTCGGGGATTGACGCGAGAAGCTTGCGCGTGTAGGGGTGGCATCCGGCCGCGAAGAGCTCGTCGCGGGTGCCGGTCTCGACCACCCGGCCCGCGTACATGACCGCGATGCGATCGGCGAGGTTGGACACCACCGCGAGGTCGTGCGTGACGTAGAGCGCCGCCACCCCGTACGACTGGGTGAGGTCGCGGATCGTGTCCAGCACGTGCGCCTGCGTGGTCACGTCGAGAGCGGTCGTCGGTTCGTCGAGGACGATGACCTTGGGGCGATTGGCGAACGCCATGGCGATGGCGACGCGCTGCTGCTGGCCGCCCGACAGTTGGTGCGGGTAGCGGCGCAGGAACGCCTTGTCGGACGGCAACAGGACCTCGGCCATCATCTGAGCGAGGCGTGCCTCCCGTTCGCCGCCCGAGGCGCCGAACCCGTGTACCTCGAGGATCTCCATGAGCTGCGTCCCGATGCGCAGCGCCGGGTTGAGCGCCGCCGAGGAGTCCTGCGGGACGTAGCTGATCGCGCCGCCGCGAACGGCGCGCAGCGCCGCCGGGCCCATCGACAGGATGTCCTGTCCGTCGATCTCGACGTGCCCCGCGGCGATCTTCGCGCCGCGGCGCTGGTAGTCCAGCAGGCTGGTGGCCACGGTGGTCTTGCCGGAGGCGGACTCGCCGACGAGCCCCAGCACCTCCCCACGCCGGATGACCAGCGAGACCTCGTCGTCGATGTCCACGCCCGAGGGATCCAGCACGATGCGCAGACCCTCGACCATTGAGTACGACGTCGCGCTCCGGGGTCGTTGCCGGGCCGGCGCTGGTCGTGGTCTCCATCACCCCACCCCCGTGTCGCGCTCGATGCCGATCAACGCGCGTCCCAGGCCGTCGGCGATCAGGTTGGTGCCGATCGTCAAGATACCGATGAGGAGGACCGGCACGAACACCGGCCACGGCTGGATGACGATGCCGATACGGTTCTCGTTGATCATCAGGCCCCAGTCGGCCGCCGGCGGTTGCATGCCGAAGCCGAGGAAGGACAGCGCCGCGATGAGGCCGATCGAGTAGGTCAGCCGCAGGCCGAACTCGACGAGCAACGGGCTGGTGATGCTCGGCATGATCTCGTTGAAGAGGATCTTCGGTGCGCGCCACGCCGAACGCCTCGGCGGCGTGCACGAAGTCGCGTTGCGCGACCTCGAGCGTCGCGGCACGGGCGACGCGGGCGATGCGTGGCGCGTGCGAGATGCCGACCATGAGCACGATGAGCCAGAGCTTGGGGCCGACGATCGAGACGAACAGCAGCGTCAGGACGATCTGTGGGAAGGCGAGGACGACGTCGAGGATGCGCATGACGGACTCGTCGATCCAGCGCCGCGCGTAGCCGGTGATGAGCCCCAAGGTGACCCCCAGGCCGAGGCCGATCACGGTGGCCGCGAGCGAGAGCAGGATGACGGTGCGGCCGCCGTAGAGCACCCGCGTGAGCACGTCGTGGCCGATGTAGTCGCTGCCCAGCCACATCTTGGGGATGTCCGGCGGAGAGAACGGCGGCGCCACGAACTCGGTCGGCGAGTAGGGGGCGATCCAGGGGCCGACGATGGCGAGCAGCACGATGAACGCGAAGATGCCGACGCCGATCTTGGTGCGCCCCATGCGCCACGCTTCGCGGATGGTCATCAGCCACTCGGAGCGGCGACGGTCGGCGTGGACGACCGCGGGCTCGACGAGCTCGGAGTCGCTGACGATGATCTCGTCGTTCATCGCAGGCCGGTCCGCAGTCGCGGGCTGACGAGGATGGTGAGGATGTCCGCCGTGAGGTTGGCGAGCACGTAGACGGCGGCGATGATCAGGCAGATGGCCTGCACCATGGGCATGTCGCGGTTGGCCACGGCGTCGACGAGGGCCGAGCCGATGCCGGGGAAGTTGAAGAGGTACTCGACCACGACCACGCCACCGGCGAGCCACGCGAGATTGAGCGCCGTGACCTGGAGCGCCGGGGCCAGCGCGTTGGGGACGGCGTGGCGATTGAGCACGAGCCGCTCGGGGAGACCCTTGAGGCGCGCCATCATCACGTACTCGCTCTCGAGCACCTCGATCGTGCTGGCGCGCAGGATGCGGGTGATGTACGGCGCGACCGCCAAGGTCAGCGTGATCGCCGGCAGGATGAACAGCTCGAGCTGCTGGTAGATGGGCACGCCGGGGTCGACGCGGGACACCGCGGGGAGCCACTTGAAGACCTGGGTCGCGAACAGCATGATCAGGATGATGCCGATGACGAACTCCGGCAAGGCGGCCAGCGAGAGGCTGCCGATCGAGACGGAGACGTCGAACTTCGTGTCTCGTCGCAGGGCGGTGAGCGAGCCCAGAAGCAGCGAGATGGGGATGCTCAGCAACGCTGCGATCAGCACCAGCACGGCGGTGTTGGCGACGCGCCGGGAGAGCAGCTCGGTGACCGCCTTGTCCTGCACGAGCGAGTTGCCC
This sequence comes from uncultured Thermoleophilia bacterium, assembly GCA_963700035.1. Classification (GTDB taxonomy): domain Bacteria; phylum Actinomycetota; class Thermoleophilia; order UBA2241; family UBA2241; genus CAIXSE01. Next base: position 14,245 of record CAVOWE010000007.1, read on the forward strand.
GAGATCGCCGACGACGACACCCCCGAGCCAGTTCAGGTATTGCTGGGCGACCGGCTTGTTCAGCCCGAGCTCCTCGCGCAGCGCCTCGTAGCGGACCTTGTTGGCGGCCTCCTTGCCCAGGATGGCCCGCGCCGTGTCGCCGGGCAGAGCCTGCGTCGCCGCGAAGACGACGATCGAGACGAGGAACAGCGTGAGGACCCCCAGAGCCGACGCGGATGAGGATCAGTTTCAGAAGCGGCGGCACGGAGAGCTGACACCTCCATCCAGCATGTGATCTCGGACCTGGCGACGCGGCATGACCGAGCCGCGGGAAGATGGCGCGGCGGGCGCCAAGGGGAATGCGGGCGCCCGCCGCCTGTCGCCATGGAACGGCAGAGCTCTCATACGAAGGAGACGCCCTTGAAGCCGAAGTTGCCGAGCGGGACGCCGAGCTTCGACGTCAGGAGACCCGAGACCTTGTCGGATCCGGCGTCGACCTGATTGCGGAACGCCCAGATGATGTAGCCGCCCTCGTTGAACTCGATCTCCTGCGCCTGACCGATGAGCTCGTTGCGCGCGGCCTCGTCGACCGTGCCTTGGGCCTCCTTGACGATGGCCAGCCACTTGTCGTTCTCCCAGTGCGTCTCGTTGTACGGAGCCCCAGGCATGGTGGCCTGGCCGGCCTGGCTGATGTAGTTACGCGTGTACCAGAAGTCCTGGGCGAAGGGCCAGCTCAGATACTCGTCGCCGTAGAAGACACCGGAGTCGACCTTCTTGACGTTCACGGTGACGCCGGCACCCTTGGCCTGCTCGGCGAAGACCTGCGCCGCGGCGACCTCGTCGGCGCCAAGGGCCCCGGCCGAGGTGGTGAGCTCGACGGTCAGGCCCTCGTACCCGGCCGCCTTGAGCAGCGACTTGGCCTGCTCGAGGTCCTGCATGCGCTGCGGCAGGTCGGGCGTGCCCGGGTCGAACCGCGCGTACATGTCGTTGCCCACGGCGCCGAAGCCGCTGTAGGCCTGGTCGATCATCTGCTGACGGTCGACGATGAGACGGAACGCCTGCCGCACACGGTACGTCGCTGTACGGCTTGACGTCGATGCGCATGGTGAAGGGACGCCAAGCGCCGGTCTCGGCGTTGAGCAGCAGGAGACCGGTGGTGCTCTCGATCACCTTGGCCTGGCTCGTCGGCAGGTTCGAGATGGCCTCCACCTCGCCACTCATCAGGGCGTTGACGCGCGCCGTGTCGTCCTGGAACTCGATGATCGTGAGGTCGTCCACCCACGGGCTCCCGTCCCAGTAGTCCGCGAACGGGGCGAAGGTGAATTGCTCGGCCGGCTTGAAACCGGTGAGCTTGAAGGGGCCGCAACCGATGGGATTCATGGGGTCGAAGTCGACCGGCACGAGCTGGCTGCCGCGGAAGGCGAGCCCCTCCGGAAGCAGCACGTTCGGCGGGTCCAGACGGAACTCGACCGTCAGGTCGTCGATCTTCACCGTGCCGCCCGGGTTCAGGCCGCCCAGCGTCGCCGCCGCTGTCTTCGGGTTCTTCTTGTCGACGATGCGCTCGTACGTGTACACGACGTCGTCGGCGTTCACCGGCTTGCCGTCCTGCCAGGTGAGACCCGACTTCAGGCGGCACGTCCAGACGGAGCCGTCGGCGTTGGGCGTGATCTCCTCGGCCAGGTGATTGACCACCTGGGCGTTCGTGTCGAACGCGGTGAGACCGTCGTAGAGCTGGTACTGGATGGCGATGTCTGGTTCGTACGACGCGGTATGTGGGTCGGCGGTGTCCTTGGCGGAGCCGCCCACGATGCCGACGCGCAGAGAACCGCCCTTCTTCGCACCGGCCGCCGCCGACGGAGAGGCCGACGTGCCCGTGTCTGTGCTGCTGCTGCCGCAGGCGGAGGCGAAGGGACCGAGCGCCGCGAGGCCGCCAATGGCTGCCGAACCCTTGAGGAGGCTGCGGCGCGTCACGCGCTTGTTGGAGACTTCCCGATGAAGCCCTTGTCGTCACTGCTCATGGATCTCCCCCTTTTCTTGCACAGACCGAATGCCCCGGCGCCGACGGCCACACCCACGGACCGTCCCCAAGGCTGTCCCCTTGCTGAAGAATGAGCGGGTTCGTGAAAGCGACCTCCCCGGTAGATCTTGGCGATGATGGCCCGGCCGACGACCGACCACTTCGCAGTGACATGCACCGGCCCGGCTGGGTTGCCAACATGGAGCACACTCTAGGAATCACCGCGCCACATTGTCAACGTAGTTGGCGCGGCGAGCCTGTCGCCCCTCGCTGGTCGCGAAGGCCGATGCGACGGAATCCTGTGGTCGGAGCCTCCACAGCATCGTCCCCCAATGCCGAGTAGCCGCATCATAGCCGGAGCGTTTCCTGCAAGTCAACAGTATCGCCGCAACTTGTCCTGAAGGAGTGCATGGGAATCATACATACGCCTTATCAAGTGGCGTCGGGCAGTAGACCGTGCGGTCGTCGTGGGACCCGGCGAGCGGCCGGCAGGTAGCCGACGCGTCCTGCGTGCTCACGCGGTATCATGCGCTTAACCACTCGAAGGGGGATGACGTGGACGCTCTCGACCGCCGGATCCTGATCGAGCTGCAACGGGACGGCAGCCTCACCAACGCCCGCCTGGCGCAGGTCGCGGGCCTCTCGCAGTCGGCGATGAGCGAGCGCGTGCGCCGCCTCGAGGCCGAGGGCCACATCGGCGGCTACCGCGCCCTGGTCAGCCCCGCCAGCCTGGGCATCGGCCTGCAGGCGTTCGTGGCGGCCGAGCTCGTGCATCACGAGAGCCAGTGCATCGAGGGCTTCGAGCGCGGCGTCGCCGCGCTGCCCGCGTTGCGCGCCTGCTACCACGTAGCCGGGCGCTTCGACTACCTGCTGCACGTGGCGGTGCGCGACCTCGAACACCTCGGCAGGCTGATCAAGGACGAGATCGCCGCCATCCCCGGCGTCGACAAGGTCGAGACGATGCTCGTCTACTCGGAGGTCAAGCCGGACGCGGGATGGCCGGTCTTCGACGACGAAGCGGACTAGGATCCCGGGGCGCCTCAGCGCTCGACGCCGCAGACCTCCGCGAGAGCCGTCAAGCTGGTCGTCGCCCAGGAGCGCCGCGTCGCCCTCCCGGGCCGGCGCTGCCGCCAGGGTCTGCTCCACGCGTTCGCGCGCCACGTCGGCCTCCTGCCTCCCCTCGGCGAGCCACTGCTCGAACGGCAGCCGGCTGCCGATGGTCGGCGTGAAGTGCTCGAGGGCGCGGACGCGCTCGCGGGTGACCCGCTCCTTGAGGTAGTTGCCGCCGACCCCCACGCGCTCGATGACGTCGAGCATCACGTCCTCGGGACGTATCGGGCTCCCCGCGGCGAGGCGCCGGACGAGAGCCGCCACCTCGGCGTCGATGGGCACCATCGGCAGATGCCACACGCTCGACGAGGCCAGGGCGCCGAAACCGCCGCTGATGAGATCGACGCCCGCCAGGACCGCGGGAAGGACCTTCATGCCCTTCTCGTACCCGGCCTGCACGCCGGGATGCTGGGCGTCCGTCGACAGGGCGGAGTTGTGGACCGGCAACCCCAGATGGTGGCCGATCTCGACCGAGGCGACGCTCATGAGCGTGTTCTCAGGGCTGCCGAGGGACATGTTGCCGGTGCGCATCTCGAGGATCCCCGGGCCGCAACAGGCGAGGACGGCCGCGCCGGGAGCCACGGCCTGGACCGCCGTGACGAGGCCGAGGATCTCGGCCCACATCAGGGTCAGCATGCCGGCGACGGTGATCGGGCCGGTCGCTCCCGCCATGGCCATCGAGTAGGCCCAGACGGGGCTGCCGAGCGCGGCCAGCTCGCAGGTCACGTCCAGCAAGGCGCCGTTGACCGCGAGCGGCGCGCGCGCCGCGCAGAGCACACCGAGGCGCGGGCGGCGCCGGAAGCCCTCCAGTCCGCCGCCGAGGACGTCCATGATGCGCCGCACGTCGGTGGCATCCGTCGGGCAGTCGACGAGCACCAGCGGCTTCGAGGTGTTCGCGAGATAGGTGTAGTACTCCACCAGCTCACGCTGCTCGACCGCCAGGTCGTTGGCCGTGAGGAACGTCCACATCACGTCGATCTCCGGGGTGGCGTCCATGACGACGGTGCCCTCGCGGAGATCCTGGATGCTGGACGGGCGCAGCCGCCCCGTGCGGAAGTCGAGGGTCTTGGCGTGACACCCGGAGGGATTGAAGAACGGGCCGCTGCGCCGGTCGAGGACGACGTCTCGCGCAGGCACCGCGCCCGCGATGAACAGCTTGTCGGGGAGCGTGTCGAGGGCGGCGCGCACCATCTCCGGCGGCAGACGCACCGACGCCTGTCGCCGCGTCGACCACGGCGCCGTGGCTCGCCAGCGCGTCGAGCGCGCGCGCCGCCCCCTTCATGCGCATGCCCACGCGCTCGAGCACCGCCAGCGCGGAATCGATCACGAGGTCCCGCTCGGCGGGGGTCGTGCAGGTGAGACTCCAGTCCACGAAACTCTCCTTCACTCTTCAGGTGGTCGATGGCCGGGCAGGGTCCCGTCCTAGGAGGGCGTCATGATACATCCTCCGCGCCCGTCGGGGGACGCGCCGGCGAGCTCGCAGGCCCGGCAGCACGCCGTGACGTTGCCCCGCCGGCACGGTGGATCGCGACTCCACCGTCATCGCCGATCGTGATCTCATCGCCGTGCTCGACCGACTCGAGAAACGTGTCGCCCAGCCGATCGACGACCACGATGCGCCGGCCGACCCAGAGGTCGGCGACGATGAGCCCGCCGGCCGCCAGCGAGTCGATCGCGTTCGCGAACAGCATCGCCTTCGGCGCGTTCCCCATCTTGATGAGACGCTGCCACACGGCGCCGCCGGAGGTGGAACCGGTCGTGCTGGGCACGCAGATGACCTTGTCCGCCAAGTCACGCCCGTAGAGGTCTTCGTTCCCGCTGTCGGCGCAGATCGCCGTGTCGGAGGGTTCGTGGATGCTCTTGAAGAAGCTGGCGTACGTGTTGAAGCCGCGGTGACTGACGGCGGCGGCGCCCGACACGTTGCCCGGGATGACCGGACGCCCCTTGAAGGTGAGCCGCATCGAGGGCCTCCTCAGATCTCCCCGCCGACCAGGATCTCGACGATCCTGTGGTCGGGGAAGAAGCGCGCGTTCGTGTAGGTGCGCAGCTTCGTCGAGTTGGTGATGATCGCGCTGCCGGCGGCGAGGTCGTTGTCGAAGAGCTGCATGGGGCAGCCGGCGCTGAGCATGACTCCGGCTGCCTCCAGATCGCGCAGGGCGCTCCCCGCCGCGCCGAGGCGCGCCAGCGTCTGCGGCGCGGCGCACAGGGTCGTCGGGACCTTGACCCGTGCCTGGCGCCGCTCGCGCAGCGCGGCCGTGATGCGGCGCGCCCACCAGTCGATCTGCTCGGCGCTGATGTGGGGGCAGCCGAGGTAGCACTTCTCGGGGCGCGCATCGCGGTCGCGCCACAGGACGGGGTACGAGGCGCTGAGGGCGGCGAGCACGTCGTCGTCGATCGCGTAGGTGCGGTGGTCGGCGGCGAGGACGTCCGTCCCCTGCTCGACGGCTTCCGGGGTGATGCCCTCGACGTGGAAGAGCCCGACCGCCCCCGCAGTCCGCGCAGGCGGTGCCCATCTCGTTCAGGTAGTCGCGGGTGGGTGCATCGAGGTCGGCGCTCAGGAAGCGCTCGAGGCCGGTGACCAGCGGGACCTCCGCCATCACGCGCCTGCCGATGGCCGCCCCGAGCAGTTGGGGCAGCGGCAGCTCGGCGGTCCTCACGTCGATGCGCCAGGTCGCCCGCCGCGCGCCGTCCTCGAGCAGGCCCGACAGCGGCACCTTGCCGGCGATGTTGCACAGCAGGTCCATGATGGCGCCGTTGCGGTTGGTGCGCGCGCCCAGAACGGAGTTGGCGTAGACGACACAGGCGGACTCCGACCAGGCGAGGATGTCGCCGCTCTGCGGGATGTTGCCGACCTCCTCCAGAAACGGGCGGCAGGTGTACGCGTCGACGTCGCGCAGGCCCAGCTGGAGCAGCAGGTCTTCGTAGCGCGCCTGGTCCCGGTACATGCCGTCGAGGACCTCGACCTGCCATCCGTCGAGAGCCCAGTTGTCGTAGTCGAGCGGCGGCCGCGGGTCGAGGGTGAACGGGTACTTCGTCCTCAGCCCGGCCGCCACCAGCTCCTCGAGCATCTCCAGCGACGGCGCGATGCCGGGGATGGCGTAGGCGATCACCAGGTGCCCGTCGCCGGAGATGTCGACCAGCCGCTCGGCGCCCAGGGCCTCCCCGTACTGCACCACGGTCCGCATGACCTTCTGCGAGACCGGGCCTTCGCTGCCGGCGAGGACGGCCTCTTCTTCGGGGGTCAGCCCGATGCTCGCTCTCTGTGCCGCGTCGGGGGCCATCGCCCTCACCCTCCTCTCACGGCCGCGACCCACTCGCACCGGTCAGGCCGATGCCGCCTCGCACGTGGTCACGGCGGCCGCGCCCTACTCCTCCGGGGGCGGCGTCAAGCTCTTGCGGATGTCCTTCGAGCGGACGAGGAGATGCTGCGCGCCCGTGGGCGAGGACTCGAAGCCGTACTTCTCGAAGAAGCCGCGCGCCTCGGTGGCTCCCGCATCGACGAGGACCGCCCGGGAGAACATCGTGGAGGACGCATGCAGGCAACGGGACAGCGCCTGTACCAGCATGCGCCTCGCCGATGCCCTTGCCCTGCTCCGGCGCGTCGACCGCCATGCGCTCGAGCAGGATCACGGGGACGTCGAGCGGGCCCTGGCCGGGCAGGTGTTCGATCGTCGCGGGCGGGCTGACCGTCGCCGCCTTGAGCGCGAAGTAGCCGACCACGTGAGCATCCCGGGCGGCGACGCGGGTCTTGCCGGCGCGCCGGTCGGCGAGCGCGCGCCGGGTGAGGAACTCGTCGAGGGCGGCGTCGCCACAGGTGAAGCCGGCGACATCGTCTGTACCCTTCGAGGGCCTCGAGCCGGAGCGTCGCCGCGTCGCCTTCGAAGGGACTCACAGTCGCGGCCGCCTCGGCGAGCGCAGGGAGCGGCGCCGACTTGCCCGAGAGCTGTGCGCCGAAGGCGGCCCAGGCCTCGTCGTCCAGCACGAAACGAGGCTGGTCGGGCAGCGCCTGGTCGGGCGGGCTGACGAAGCCGCCGCCGCCGTCTTGCCCGACGGGGCAGGCCAGCTCGCAGGCGCGGCAGTACTTGGTGACCTCGCTGGGCTCATCGAGCCCCATGATCTCCCCGTCGAGGACCTCGAAGTCGACGTCGAGCTGGTCCTGCTCCTGCTTGCAGAGCGTCCTCTGGTAGGAGCCGCTGCGGAACGCGGTCCGCGGGCAGACACGCTGGCACGGCTTGCTGCACGTCGCGCACGGATCGAAGCCCTCGAGCCGCAGGGTCGGCTCCAGGTCCGCCTCCATGAAGATGCCGCGCAGCCGGATGCGCGGGCCGTACTCCGGCGTGATCAGCAGGTTGTCCCGGCCGAACACGCCCAGGCCGGCGAGGACCGCGGCGTCCTTGAGGAAGGCCCCGCCATATTCGATCTGGTACGGCAACGAGAGGGCGCCCATCCCCAGCTCTTCGTTCAGCCAGACCCGCAGCCGCTTGGACTGAGCCGCTAGCTCGCAGTTGCCGGGGGTGAAGCCTCGGACCTTGAGGCTCCACCAGTCGAGGACGGGCTCCGCGGCCGGGTGCGCCAGCCCCCAGACCAGCATCGTCTTGTACTCGTCCTTCCACTCCACGCCCTTGTACTCGGGGTAGAACGGGTTCTCGTCGTAGGTCGAGTAGGACGGGGCGTTCTTCAGGTCGGCGATGCGCACGATGCCGACCAGCGAGGCGCCTTCCTCCTTCGCCTTGTCCATGATCCTCTGCCTGAGCCCATCGCTGCTCATCTGCTACGGTCCTTTCCGCGGCGGGGCCGGGTCCGCCGGCTCGGCCCCCGTCCGTCAGTGGTTTCTATCGCACCCGCGTTCAGTCTGATCAGGGCGTCGGCCGCGACCGCGCCCTGGCCCTCCGCCAGGACCATGAGTGGGTTGACGTCGAGCTCCACGATGGCCGCCGGGTCCTTCTCGACCATGGCGGCGATCGCGAGGACGACGTCGGCGGCCGCATTCAGGTCGGCCTGCGGGCAGCCCCTGAAGCAGTTGAGGAGCGGCGCGCACTGGAGTCCGTCCAGCGCCTCAAGGACCTGCTCCCTGGTGACGGGGAGCAGGAGGGAGGCGCTGTCCTTCATGAGCTCGACGAGGATGCCGCCACCGCCGATCACGAGGTACGGGCCGAACTGCTCGTCCTGGGCGACGCCGACGATGATCTCGGCGACGACCTCCTCGACCATGCGCTCGACGAGGAAGGACTCCGAGAGGCCCGCCATCATCGACATGGACGACGTCACGTCGTCGGCGCTCCGCAGGTTGAGGCGCACGCCGCCCACGTCGGTCTTGTGGGCGACGCCCAGCGCCTTGATGACGACCGGGAAGCCGAGGTCCTCGGCCGCCGCGACCGCCTCCTCGGCGCTGCCGACGACGCGTGACTCGGGCACGGGCACGCCGGCCTCGGCGAGCAGGCGCTTCGACGCCGCCTCATCCAGCACCGTGACGGCATCGCGGTCCACCTTGAAAGGAGCCACCAGCAGAGGCGGGCTCGGCGGCCGCTGCCAGGCCGCGCCGACGTCCACGGCCGCCTGGACGGCCGCCACCGAGTCGTCGATGCCGGCGAGCATCGCGACGCCGTCTTCCATGAGGCGTTCGGCCACGGGCTCGGAGACCGTGTCGGTGAAGGTCGCGAGGACCGCGCCTTTGGTGCCGGTGGCCTTCGTCGCCCGCACGAAGCCTCGCTCCGCGCCGCCCCAGGTGGACTGGTCGCACTTGTCCTCCCTGGGGTAGTCGAGCGCGCACAGGGCGATGTCGAAGTCCTCAGCCAAGAAGGCGCCGAAGATCTCCGCGTTCGCGTCGTCGTCGTCCCACGAGAACATCTGATAGTCGAACGGGTTGGAGGCGACGACCCGCTCGTGGACGACCGCGCCGAGACCCTCCGCGACCTTCTCCGACAGCGGCGGCAGGGTCAGGCTCGGGGTCAGGGCGTCGGCGAGCAGGGTCAGGTCGCCGCCCGAAGTGCTCATCGCGCCGATGCGCCCGCCCTGGAGCGGACCCACCACGTGCAGGAGCTTCAGCGCCTCGACCAGCGCCTCCAGAGAGTCGACGCGCGCCACGCCGAGCCGATCGAACAGCGCGCTCACGAGCACGTCGGAGCCGGCCAGCGAGGCGGTGTGTGACACGACCACCCTCTGCGCGACCTGCGAGCGGCCGGTCTTCACCGCGACGATGGGCTTGCCCAGCCCACGGGCCACGTCGACCGCCTCCTGGAAGCCCTTGGGGTCGGGCATCGTCTCGAGGTAGAGCCCGATCGCCGTGACCTCCTCGCGCTGCGCGAAGAGCTTGATCGCGTCGTTGAGGTCGAACTTGAGCCGGTTGCCCAGTGAGACCATGTAGGCGATGGGCAGGCCGCGCCGCTGCATGGTGATGTTGAACCCGACGTTCGAGGACATCGTGATGATGGCCACGCCGCGGTCCACCCGGCGGCCGCCCTGCTGGTCCGGCCAGAGCATGGCCCCGCTGACGTAGTTGAGCAGCCCGTAGCAGTTGGGCCCGACCAGCACCATGTCTCCCGAGGCCTCGAGCAGCTCGCGCGTGAGCTCGGAGCCCTCTTCGCCCGCCTCGGCGAAGCCGGTCGCGTAGGAGATGGCGCCGCCCGCGTCCCGCGCCGCGAGACCCCTGATGATGTCGATGGTGAGGTTGCGGTTCACGCCGACGTACGAGGCGTCCGGGCTGCCCGGCAGCTCGTCGACCGAGCGGAAGACCCTGCGCCCGTGGACCTCTTCGGCCTTGGGATGGACCGGCCAGATCTCGCCGTCATAGCCCATGAGGTCGCACTGGCGGATCGCCTCCTGGGCCTGAGCACCGCCGAACACAGCTATCGAGCGCGGGTTCAGCAGGCGCTCGAAGCGCATTGGGTCGATGTTCACCGTATCCATCTCAACCTCCGTAGTCTCTCGTTCCTGTCCTTGCCGGCGAACTCGCCTCCGGCACATGTGCGGTGGTGACGTGGTGGCAACGGCGCTACAGGATCTCCAGGGCGACGGCCATCGACACGCCGCCGCCGCCGCAGAGCGTCGCCAGGCCCAGGGTCTTGCCGCGCCGCCGCATCGCGTGCACCAGCGTGACCATGAGACGACACCCCGTGGAGCCCACCGGATGCCCCAGCCCGATCCCCGAGCCGTTGACGTTGGTGATCTCCCGGTCAAGCCGCAGATCCCGCTCGCAGGCGAGGTACTGGGAGGCGAACGCCTCGTGCACCTCGAGCAGCTCGAAAGCGCCGAGCCGCAGCCCGGACCGGCGCTCGAGGTCGCGCACCGCCGGGATGGGGCTGATGCCCATCACCGAGGGCTCGCACCCTCCGTAGCCGGCGGCGGCTATGCGCGCGATGGGCGTCACCCCGAGATCGCGCGCCTTCTCGGCCGACATGATGACCATGACGCTGGCGCCGTCGTTGAGGCCCGACGAGTTGCCGACGGTGACCTTGCCGCCGTCGGGCATGAACGCGGGGCGAAGGGCGGCCAGGTCGTCCATGGTGAGCCCGGGACGGAAGTGCTCGTCACGCGCGAACACGACGGGCGGCCTGCCCTTCTTCTGGGGGACCTCGATGGGCACGATCTCGTCGAAGAACTCGCCTTGGTCGGTGGCCCGCTCGACGTTGTGGTGGCTGCGCAGGGCGACCTCGTCCATGTCCTCGCGGGAGATGCCGTACATCTCGGCCACCAGCTCAGCGGTGTGGCCCATCAGGTACGGCTGGCCCTGGAGCTGCGCGAGGATGGGACGGTCGCGCAGGTCGGCACCGGGGGGACACGGATGGTAGCGCGAGCCGCAGTACAGACCCTCGATGACCTGGTCGTCCAGGCTCTGGTTCTGCAGCCGCGCACCCCATCGGGCGCTCGGCAGGGCGTACGGGACACCGGACATGACCTCGACCCCGCCGGCGACGATCACATCGGCCAGTCCCGCCTTGATCATGGCCATGCCGGAGACGACCGCCTCCATCGCCGAGACGCAGACACGGTCCATCGACACGGCGGTCGCGGTGACGGGGATACCGGCTTCGATCGCCGCGGAGCGCGCGACGCTCTTGGTGAGGTAGGGCTCGAAGCAGCAGCCCAGCCGCACGTCGTCCACGGCGCCCGGCTCGACACCGGCGCGGAGGAGGGCCTCACGTATCGTGGCGGCCGCGAGCGCGTAGGGAGGGACGTCTTTGAGAGCTCCGCCGAAGGCGCCGATGGCGGTCCGACACGCGGAAGCGACTACCACATCATCCATCTCGACACTCCGTCTCCGACGCGATGTCGGGTCCGTTGACCGGTCGACGCCCTAGGCGAGGAGGCGGGCGAGGTCCTCGCAGGCCTGGAACGCGTGGGCGCCCAGCTCGTCCTCCAGCTGCTGCGGGCGCGATGAGAACATCGCCACGACGATGCCGGTCTCCTGGACCACGTACACCCGCTGCCCCAGCCAGCCGACGCCGCTGAAGGCGATGTGGTCGTCAGACTCGCAGACCCAGAAGCAGCTCCTGTAGGAACACCCGTCGTATGATCGCGGGTCGTCCCAGCTTTCGGCGGCGGCCGCGAACGCGGCCTTGTCGCCGTTGTGCTTGACGTCCTCGAGCCACCACGCCGGGACCACCTGCTGCCCGTCGTACTGCCCGCCCTGACTGAGCATGAGGCCGAAGCGGGCCATGTCGCGCAGGCTCGAGCAGAACCCGCCTTCGAGCTGCGCGCTTCCGGCGCCGTCGAGCGTGATGTAGGCGTCGTGCTCGGTGCCGAGCTTGCTCCATACGTGCGTCCTGATGAGGTCGGGGACGGACGTCCCGGTGACCCTCTCCATCACCCACCCGAGCACGAACGTGTTCAGCGAGACGTAGTGGAAGACGGCGCCGTGCTCGCCCTCCTTCTGCGTCTGCGTGGCGAGATCGTACGCCGAGCCAGGTTCGTCATCGGCCAGCTTGGGCTGAACGCCCTCCAGCCGGCACAGGCGCGCGCCGTCGTACTCCGGCTTGTCGAGCTCGTCCTCGTAGCGGATGCCCACGGACATGTCGAGGAGGTGGCGGATGGTGGCGTCCCCGTAGGCGCTGCCGGCGAGCTCGGGGACGATGGCCGCCACCCGGTCGTCCACTCGCAGACTGCCCACCTCCACCAGATCCGCGGCGACACACGAGGCCAGCGCCTTGGTCACCGACTGGTAGAGGTGCGGCGTGTCGGGCTTCATGCCGTGGAAGTACCGCTCGTACACCATGCGTCCGCGGCGCAGGATGATGATCCCGTCGGCGCAGACGCCGCGCAGCATGTCGTCCAGGTTCCACTTCTCGCCATCCGCCCTGCCGACCTGAACGCCGTCCAGGTCCATGAGCTCCTCGAGCAGCGGAACGACGCGCGCGTGCCTCGAGGAGACGTCGGCCGTCCCGGAGACCTCGCGCACGTGCTGCATGTACCAGTGGGTCAGGCGCGGATCGGAGTACACCTCGTCGAGACGGACACGCTGCTCCGGCGGCGGGGGAAAGCCGCGCATCACACGGTCGTCAGCCACATCGACACCGCTCACCGGCTACCACCTCCGTTCGCCACGGCTCAGATGAACTCCGTGTGGCCGTCCACGCCGATCGCCTGGCCCGAGATGCGCGCACCCTGCTCCGAGCACAGGAACAGGATCATGGCCGCGACATCGTCGGGGGTGACGAACGTGCGCAGCGAGCAGCCGCGTACCCACTCCTCGCGCAGCTGCTCGCAGGTGATGCCCCTCTCCTCGGCCTCGAGGCGCATGACCCGCTCCAGACGCTCGCCCTCCACGCCGCCCGGGCAGATGGCGTTGGCGCGCGCCCCGAACGGTCCCAGCTCCATGGCGAGCGTCTTCGTGAAGCCGATCAGGGCCCACTTGCTCGCGACGTAGGGCGCGCGGGCCGGCCCGCCGAAGAGCCCGTAGTGGGACGACATGTTGATGACGCAGCCGGAGCGCTGCTCCTTGAACAGCGGTATCGCGCGGCGCGCGCACAGGAACGCGCCCGTGAGGTTCACGTCCAGCGTGCGCCGCCACTCGTCGAGCGACACGCTCTCCACGCAGGCCACCGGCCCCCCCACGCCGGCGTTGTTGACGAGGACGTCCAGGCCGCCCAGGCGAGCGAGCGCCTCGTCGAACATGCGGTCCACCTCGGCTTCGCTCGAGACGTCGGCCACGCATGCCTCGACGGCGGCCGCGGCCGCCTGCGTGGTCGCCACGCAGCCGGGGTCGACATCGCAGGTGAACACGTGGGCTCCGGCCTCCGCGAACCGGGCGGCGATCACGCCGCCGATCCCGCTTCCGCCGGCGGTCACGAGGACCTTGGCGCCGGCGAGGCCTGTCAGCTGCATCTCACACCGTCCTTCGAGTCGCACGTCGTGGCCGCACGTCGAGAGTGTAGCGTCTTGCCCGCGACCGGCGCGGCCACTGCGTCAGGCGCCGGGGTCCGCGTGACGGGATCGGGAGCACGGTGGGCGCCCCAGGGGGATGGGCGCCCACCGTGTGATCAAGCCGAGGAGGCGACGCTGGTCCGGCAACAGACGCCGGGTCCTGCCGTGTCTCGAGACCGGCTGCGGCGGCGGCCGCTCACGTCACCCCCCCGCTCCCAGGCCCAGTTTGCCGCGCGCCTCGGAGGCGGTCAGCGCGCGCGCACCGAGCGCTTCGATGATGGCGACGGCCCGCTCGACCAGCTGGGCGTTGCTGGCGAAGACGCCTCGCCGCAGGTACAGGTTGTCCTCGAGGCCGACGCGCACGTGGCCGCCCAGCAGCAGCGACTGCGCCACGAACGGCATCTCCATGCGCGATATGGCGAACGCCGCCCAGTGAGCGTCCGGCGGGAGCAGGTCGACCATCGCTGCCATGGTGCGCGTGTCCGCCGGCGCGCCCCACGGGATGCCGAGACACAGCTGGAACATCGGCACGCCGTCGATCAGCCCCTCCTCGATGAGCTTGTTCGCCAGGCGGATGTGGCCGGTGTCGAAGACCTCGAGCTCCGGCCTGACGCCGAGCTCTTTGATGCGTGCCGCCATCGCGCGGAGCTGATTGGGTGTGACCACCGCGACGAAGTCGCCGTCGTAGAAGTTCATGCTGCCGCAGTCGAGCGTGCACAGCTCCGGTCGCAGCGCCTCGACATGTTCCAGACGCTCCAGCGCCGGGACCAGGTCGCTGCCGGCACCCGCGGCCGTGGGGTGCGCGTCGTCCACGATGAGGTCGCCGCCCATGCCGGTCGTGAGGTTGATGATCACGTCGACGGCACTGGACCGGATGCGCTCCACCACCTCGCGGTAGTACTCGAGCTTGCGCGACGGTGCGCCCGTCTTCGGCTCACGGACGTGGATGTGGGCGACAGCGGCCCCGGCCCTGGCGGCAGCGACCGCCGCCTCGGCGATCTGCTTCGGCGTCACCGGCAGCTCCGGGTGTATCCCCGCCGTGTCGCCGGCGCCCGTGATCGCGCAGGTGATGATGACTTCGTCGTTCACCCTGATGACCTCCAGCTCGACACCTCAGACTCCCACGGTACGCACCCGTGCGTCTCGATCACCGTACCCCTGACAGGCCACGGAGCGCATCGTCGCCCGTCGCCCCGGAGGGGGAGCGGGCACCCGTATTCGCACGGGTCACGCTGCCTCGACTTCCTTGGTGCCGCGACGCCTGAGGAGCCAGATGACGAGGCCCACGATGATCGCGGCGCCGGCGACGATGGCGACGATGGCGGCCGTGCCGAGACCGCCGCTCGACGTGGGCGCCGCGGCGGTGACAGGCGTCACGCCGATGTAGGTGCCGCGCATGGTAGTTCATGACCACCGCATGGGGTGCCCACCGGCGCCAGCTGCCAGCCTGTCCAGCGGTCGGCTCGGTAGGCCTGCAGGTTCGTGCCGTAGTAGAGGAGGACGTAGGGGTCGTCGTTGTAGAGGATCTGCTGCATCTGCTGCACTATGGCGACGCGCGCGGCGCGATCGACGGTCGAGGATTGCGCCTCGAACAGCTTGTCGTACTCAGGGTTGGAGTAGCAGCTGTCGTTGTTGTTGAGGATCTGGTCGGTGGTGAACGCCGAGAGCTGGTAGCTGGGGTCGAGGTCGCCGCCCCAGGCCCAGACGTACATGTCCACGCCATCGTTGCCGTAGAGGATGTCGCCGAAGGCGCCCTCATCCATGACCTCGAGACGCGCCTTGATCCCCACACTCTTGAGGTAGGGGATGAGCATCTTCGCGGCGTTCACCTCGTCGGGGTAGTCACTCAGGCCGACCAGCTTGAAGTCGAGCTTCTTGCCCTTCGCATCCTCGCGTACGCCGTCGCCGTCGCGGTCGGTGTAGCCGGCCGCCTCGAGGATCGCTTTGGCGTTCTCGGGGTCGTAGGTGACGAGCTGGTCGGCCTGCGGCTCCCAATGCCAGTCGCCCATGGCGGGTGAGAGGACCGACGTCCCTTCCTTCGCCGCGCCGCTCATGCTCGTCTCGGCGATGCGCGCCTTGTCGAGGCCGCGGCGACCGCCTGGCGGATGCGCACGTCCTGCAGCAGGGGGTTGCCCTTGCTCTCCGGTGAGGTCCAGCAGTTGAACGCGAGCATGGTGAAACCGACGGTCGGGCGCGGCGATCGTCTTGGATCCAGGCACGCCGGCGATGGAGCGCAGGGAGGTCGGGACCTGGAAGACACCGATGTCGAGCGTCCCGTTCTTGTAGTCCTGCACCAGGGCGTCTTCGGTCGTGTAGATCTCGAACAGCAGCGTGTTGATGGTCGGCCGGCCCGCGAAGTAGTCGGGGTTGGCGGTCATCTTGACGAAGCTGCCCTTCTTGACCTCGTCGATCGCGAACGGGCCCGACCCGACCGTCGGCGGGTCCTTGACCGTCTCGACCTTGTTGCCGGGGATCGTGCCCCAGAGATGCTCGGGGAGGATGGGGATGTACAGCCCGAGCATCAGGGGATTCGGCCTCTTGGAGGTGATGACGAGGGTCGCATCGTCGGGCGCCTCGACCTTGGTGATGTCCTTCACGTACGACATGTAGAAGTAGATCTGGTTGTCGAGGATGAGGTTGTAGGTGAAGGCGATGTCCTTCGCGGTGAGCGGCACGCCGTCGTGCCAGGTCACGTCGTCGCGGATCGTGAACGTCCAGACCTTGCCGTCCGGGCTGATCTGCCACTTCGTGGCGAGCTCGGGCACCGGCCGGTTGTTCTCGTCGTACCAGGTGAGGAAGTTGTAGTTGAGCCGGAAGATCTCCCAGGACAGGCCCGAGTAGTCGACCAGCGGGTTCATGCCGTCGATGTCGTAGCTGAAGCCCACCCTGAAGACGGGCTCGGCGAGGCCCGTCGCCGACGGCGACGGCGAGGCCGCGAACGCCGTGGCCGCAGCGACGCCCGTCAGCACGGCGACGCAGACGACCGCCGCGGCCAACGATCGCGCGCGTGTGGAGAATGCAGGACCGCGTCTCATGTGTGCCCCCTGTGAACGAGTGGACAGTCAGGTGTCGCCCCGGGTCCCATCGTCTCCTCCCCAGGCCCGGGTCTTCGCCTCCCTTACGGCGCGTGCAGCAGCGCCGCCGCGTGCACCCCGATGCCGGCGCGGGTGAGCTCCGCGGCAGTGTGGTTCACGGCGGCGTGCTTGTCGAGGTAGTTCTGCTCCATGAGCGGCATGAGGCCGTCGCCGATCACCTGCTCCTTGGGGATGAAGTACTCGAGGATGTCACTCGGGTGCTCGCAGGTGGCCTCGATCTCAGGGTCGGCGCCCTCGTGCTTGGCGGAGATGTTGGGCACGGTGGCCGCGGCGGCGACCACGTCGGCGCGGCGGTCGTACGGCTGCCGCACGATGTGCTTCCAGGTCTCGGTAACGTGGTGCTCGAAGCGCACGCCATCGTCGAAGCCCAGGCCCTTGCGCACTTCCGCGGCGGCGAGCAGCGTCGACAGCTCGACGGAGTTGGAGAGGTTGAGGCCGACCATGCTGGTCGTGCCGTCGTCCGCCGCGAGAAGGCGCGCGCCCATCAGCAGCCAGAGCGCCGACCACGGGTTGTCGACGCCCATGAACACCGAGACCTTGAACTCGTTGCGGATCCCGAGCTTGTGCAGCAGGAGGGCGACGAGGATGGTCCCGCTGTTGATGTTGAGCACCTGGCGGATGCCGTACTTCGTGAGGACGCCGAGGTACTCGTCGGCCCACTTGAGTGGGTAGTCGTTGGGCTGCCCGATACCGCCGAAGTAGCCGGTGATGGTATCGGGACCACCGAGGTGGACGTTGGAGCCGTCGATGCCCTTGGTGTCGAGCGTCTCCACGTGCGTCGCGCCGATGATCTGCATGGCGGCCGCCACGGCGAGGATATCCTCGCCCGGCGCCGACTGCTCGGCGATGTTGCGCACGCGGATGTAGCGGCCCGGCATGAGCTCGCGGTGCGCGATGGCCTGCTTGGCCTCGCTGATCAGCCAGGGGAAGTACTGCAGGGCGCTGATCTCGAGGGTCACGGCGTTGTGCTCGTCGACGCTCGTGGCGTCGGCCTCGGGTCCGAGGACGCCGCGCCGGTACTCGGGCAGCGTCACGAAGGCGCCGGCGTCGCGCTGTTCGCTGAGCCACGCGAGGCCGTCCAGGAACGGCGAGCCTTCGTCCTGCAGGCGTGCGAGGCGCGTCTCGAGGCGGCCGGCTTCGTCGGCCTTGCGGTTGATCTCGTCCACGCCGCCGTACTTCTCGATGAGGTCGAGAAGACCGTCCACGAGCGTGTTGTCTTCGCCCGCGAGGACCTCGTTCACGGTCTCCAGATCGGCCGGTCGGATACGCAGCTGGGCGCGCATGGCGTCTCGAGTGGTCATCGGTTCTCCTTCGTATACGCGGCGAACCTCTCGTGCTCGCCCTCCAGCATGTGGTAGCAGTGCGTCTCCTCGGGGAAGGCGGAGGCGCGCACGTCGGCGACGTACTCGGTAAGCGCCGCCGTGGCGACCCCGGCGAGGTCGGCGTACTTCTTGACGAACTTGGGGGTGAAGGCCTGGAAGGTGCCGAGCACGTCGGAGACGATGAGCAGCTGTCCGTCGACCTGGCCGCCGGCGCCGATGCCGAGCACGGGGATCGGCAGCTCGGCGGCGATGAAGGCGGCGACCTCGGGGGGCACCGCCTCGACGAGCAGCAGCTGCACGCCGGCCGCGTGCAGGGCGCGGGCGTCCTCGACCACCAGCCTGGCGGAGTCGAGGGTGCGGCCCTGGGCCTTGTGGCCGCCGAGCTGCCCCGAGCTCTGCGGGGTGAGGCCGATGTGGCCGCAGACGACGATGCCGGCGGCGAGGATCGCCTTGACGCGGCTGATCACGCTGACGCCGCCCTCGAGCTTGACGGCGTCGACGGCGGCCTCCTTGAGGAAGCGCCCGGCGCTCCTCACGGCCTCCTCGTCGGAGACCTGGTAGCTCATGAAGGGCATGTCGCCGACGACGAAGGTCTGCGGGGCGCCGCGGCGCACGGCCTCGGAGTGCACGATGCACTGGTCCATGGTCACGGGCACCGTGCCGGGGTAGCCGTAGACGCACATGCCCAGCGAGTCGCCGACGAGGATCATGTCGACGCCGGCGGCCTCCTCGAAGGTGGCCGTGGGGTAGTCGTAGGCGGTGAGCCAGGCGATCTGCTGGCCGGCGCGCTTCATCTCGTGCAGGTCGAAGACGGACTTCTTGGTCGACACCTCGTCCTCCTTGCGCTTCACAGATCTGCCGGCACAGCGCCGGCCGCCCTCATTCCTCCAAGTCCTCCGGCAAGACGGGCCAGCCCTCGTCGGACTTCACTTCCGAGTAGACGAGCATGGTCTCGACCTTGTCGACGCCGGGGATCGCGGCGATGTCGTACTTGATGAGATGACCCAGGTGCTCCAGGTCGCGCAGCGCCACGTGCAGCAGGTAGTCGAAGCGGCCGGCCACGTGGTAGCAGGCGCGCACCGCCTGGACCGTCGCGATGCCGCGCTCGAACGACTCGATGCTCTCGGTGCTGTGATGGTTGAGCTCGGCCGCCACGAACGCCTGCAGGCCGAGCCCGAGACTGGCAGGGTTGACGAGCGCGCGATATCCGGTGATGTGACCGTCCTGCTCGAGACGCCGCACGCGTTCCGACATCGCCGACTGCGAGAGTCCCACCGCCTGGGCAAGCCGCGCGTTGGTGAGACTCCCGTCCTGCTGCAACTCCACGAGAATACGGCGGTCGAGAGCGTCCACATCATCCCCCCCGGTCGGATGGCTGCATGCTAGCTGGAGTATCTCCTGCTCGTCAACTGTTTGCCCGGATGATATCCTGAGTGAAGGTCACGCGATGAAGTTCACGCCGGACAGCGAGAGATATTGCGAAAGAGTCTGCGGACGGACTCGAACCGCGTGGGTCGCCGGAGCACGGACGCGTGACCGAGCATCGCAAGACGTCGGCACGGTGCCGGCGACGCGACCGTCCCGAGAGGTGACGGCGGCGGAGCCCGCATCCTGACCCAGGAGGACCGATGACCTCACCGCCATGCGGCGTCCAGGGCATCCCGATCGCCTACGAAGTGCGTGGAGAAGGCAGGCCGATCCTGCTGATCCACGGCTGGTCCGCGGATCGGGACTACATGCTGGCCGATCTCGAACCGATCTTCCACGAACATCCCGGATGGCAGCGGATCTACTTCGACCTTCCCGGCCACGGGGCGACCCCGGCTCCGGAGTGGCTTTCGACGCAAGACCAGATGATCTCGATCGTGCGCGGCTTCGTCGACGCCGTCTTGCCGGATGCTCCGTTCGCGATCGTCGGCAGCTCCTATGGAGGACACCTCGGCCTCGGGCTCGTCCGGTCGATCCCCGACAGGCTCAGCGGCGCCGGGCTTCTCGTCCCCGCCGTCCCCGCCCCGGACGGTACGCTGGACGCCGCGGACGCTGTCGTACTCTTCGAGGACACCTCGATCTTTGAGGATCTGGCGCCCGACGAGGAGTGGATGCGCGACACGCTGGTCGTGCACGAGCGGTGGATGGTCGACGAGATCAGGGCTCACGACATGCCCGCCTACCGGCGCGCCGACTACGGGTTCCTCGCACGTCTCGAGGCGAACCTCATCGCGACCGGGGCAGCCGACCGCCCCGGGCCTCCGTTCGATCGACCCAGTCTCATCCTCGCGGGCCGCCAGGATTCGACGGTCGGGTACCGGGCGGCCTGGGCGTTGCTGGACGAGTTCCCTCGAGCCACCTACGCCGTGCTCGACATGGCGGGACACCAGCTCGGTCGCATCGAACGCCCGGGGCCCTTCCGGGCGCTGGTGGGCGACTGGCTCGAACGCATGGTCATGCCGCGCGAAGGATAGGCGGTGCGTCAACCGCGCGCATCTGGCAGACTCCGCATGTCGGCGACCTGACTGGGGGAGTCACCGAGGATGCGTCTTCGGCGATGAAGAGAGGAGGACCGGCATGCCCGCGAGGCTCATCGAGAAGACCCCGTCCGCCTACACCTACCCGCTCCTGATCAAGCACCTGCTCCACGCGCCGCTGGCCCACTCTCCGGACCAGGAGATCGTCTATCGGGATCTGGTGCGCTACTCCTACCGGGGCTTCGCGGAGCGGCTCTGCCGGCTGGCCGACGGACTGTCGAGCCTGGGGGTGAAGCCTGGGGACACCGTCGGCGTCATGGACTGGGACAGCCACCGCTACCTGGAGTGCTTCTTCGCGGTGCCGATGATGGGGGCGATCCTGCACACCGTGAACGTGCGCCTGTCGCCCGAGCAGCTCGTCTACACGATCGACCACGCGGAGGACGACGTCATCCTCGTGAACGCCGAGTTCCTGCCGGTGCTCGAGCAGATCAGGGACCGCCTCGAGACCGTGAGGCAGTTCGTGCTGCTCAGCGACGCGGCAGAGCCGCCGGCGACGAGCGTGCCTCTCATGGCCGAGTACGAAGCGCTGCTGGCGCACAGCTCGGCGGCCTATGACTTCCCCGAGCTCGACGAGGACACGTGCGCGACGACGTTCTACACGACCGGGACCACAGGGCTGCCCAAGGGCGTGTATTACAGTCACCGCCAGCTCGTCGTCCATACCTTGGCCGGCCTTTCGGCGATGGCCATGTCGCCGGCGCAGGGCGGCTTCCACCGGGACGACGTCTACATGCCGATCACGCCCATGTTCCACGCTCATGCCTGGGGATACCCGTACATGGCGACGCTCATGGGCGTCAAACAGGTCTACCCGGGCCGCTACGAGCCCGCCGTGCTCCTCGGTCTGATACAGAAGGAGAAGGTCACCTTCTCGCACTGCGTCGCCACGATCATGTACATGCTTCTCGGGAGCCCGACGATCGCGCAGACCGACCTCTCGAAGTGGAAGGTGATCATCGGGGGCGGGCCTCTACCCAAGGCGTTGTGCAAGGAGGCTCTGGCCAGGGGTATCGACATCTTCGGAGGCTACGGCCTGAGCGAGACCTGCCCGTTCATCATGAGCGCGCACCTGCCGCCCGACATGGCCGGCATAGACGAGGTGCGTGAGCTGGAGATCCGCTGCAGGGCCGGCCGGCCGAACCCCCTGGTGGACCTGCGCATCGTCGACGAAGCGATGGACGACGTCCCCCACGACGGCAAGACCACGGGGGAGATCGTCGTGCGCGCGCCCTGGGTCACCATGGGGTACCTCAAGGACGAGCGCAACTCAGAGGCGCTCTGGGCGGGCGGGTATCTGCACACCGGCGACATCGGCAGCATCGATGAGCTCGGCTACCTGCAGGTCTCCGACCGCATCAAGGACGTCATCAAGACCGGCGGCGAGTGGATCTCCTCGCTCGAGCTCGAGAACATCGTCGGCCAGCACCCCTCGGTCAGCGAGGTGGCGGTGATCGGCGTGCCCGACGAGAAGTGGGGTGAGCGCCCCCTCGCGCTCGTCGTCCTCAGGACCGGGGCCGCGGACGACGCCGCGGCGATCCGCGGCTTCGTGCTGGACTACGCCGAGAAGGGCGTCATCTCGAAGTACGCGGTACCCGACAAGATCGTCTTCGTCGACGCCCTCGAGAAGACGAGCGTGGGCAAGCTGGACAAGAAGCTGTTGCGCCGGAAGTACGTGGAGTGACCCGGCGCCTCGACGCGCCTCATCGGGGGGACGCCCGCTTCCGCAGCTTCTTCGGTGGAAGCCCTTGCGAACGCGTCTCATCCCGGTTCGCCACTCGCTGTCCGGAGGACGTCCTGCGGATTGCTTGACATGCCGGAGTGGCTTCGGCTAGATTTCGTCGCCATGGAACGGATCCTCTTCCTGATGGGCAACGAGGCCATCGGCCACGGTGCCGTACGTGCCGGCGCCACGTTCGCCTGCGCCTACCCGGGCACGCCCTCCACCGAGATCATCGAGACGGCCGCCCGCCTCGAAGGCATCCACGCCGAGTGGTGCGTCAACGAGAAGGTGGCGCTCGAGACCGCCGTCGGTACGTCTCGTGCCGGCGCGCGCACCATCGTCACCATGAAGCACGTCGGTCTCAACGTCGCCGCCGATCCGCTGCTGACGCTCACCGAGACCGGCGTCAACGCCGGTCTGGTCATCGTCAGCGCCGACGACCCCGGCATGAACTCCTCGCAGAACGAGCAGGACAGCCGCAACTACGCGAAGTTCGCGAAGATCCCGATGCTCGAGCCGTCCGACAGCCAGGAGGCCTACGACTTCGTCGCCGAGGCCTTCGCCCTGTCGGAGGAGTTCGACACGCCGGTGCTGCTGCGCTCCTCCACGAAGCTCTCTCACGGGCGCGGGCAGGTCGTCGAGCGCGCGCCGGTGGAGTTCGAGGCGCGCGAGTACGTGAAGGACATCACCAAGCACCTCATGGTGCCGCAGTGGGCGCGCCTGCGAAACCGCTTCGTCATCGAGCGGCTGCAGCGGCTGCGCGAGCGCGCCGAAGAGTCGCCGCTCAACATCCTCGAGGCAGGTACCGCCGACTTCGGCATCATCACCTCGGGCGTCGTCTATCAGTACGCCCGCGAGGCCTTCCCCGACGCGTGGTTCCTCAAGCTCGGCCTGTCGCATCCGCTCCCCTACAAGAAGGTGGCCGAGCTCTACGAGCGCGTGTCTCGCGTCGCCGTGGTCGAGGAGCTCGACCCGTTCATCGAGGAACAGGTGCGCATGCTCGGCTTGCCGGTGATCGGCAAGGAGGCCATCCCCGCCGACGGCGAGCTCGACCCGGACATCGTCTTCCAGGCGCTCAGGCCGTACGTCACGGGCGAGCCGCCGCAGCGCCGGCTCCCGGTCTTCCCGCCGGCGCCCCGTCTCGCCGACCCGCCGCCCGCGGCCGACCTGCCGGTGCGTCCGCCGGTACTATGCGCGGGCTGCAAACACCGTTCTGTCTTCACGGCCCTGAAACGTCACAAGGTCGCCGCCATGGGCGACATCGGCTGTTACATGCTGGGCGCCGACCCGCCGCTGAATGCTCTGGACAGCTCCCTCTGCATGGGCGCCAGCGTCGGTATCATGGCGGGCTTCAACGAGGCCCTGGGGCGCAAGGCGTCGGTCGCCGTGATCGGCGACTCGACGTTCTTCCACTCGGGTATCACGCCGCTCATCAGCGCCCACTACAACGGCGCCGAAGGCGTCGTGCTCATCCTCGACAACCGCACCACGGCCATGACCGGGCACCAGGGCAATCCGGGCTCGGGCGTGCGGCCTGACCTTACCGAAGGCCCGGCGATCGACATCCAGAAGATGTGCGAGGGCATGGACATCGACTGCGTCACGGTCGACGCCGCCGACTACCCCACCCTCAAGGCGACCCTCAAGACCGCGATCGATGCGCCGGGGCTGAGCGTGTTCGTCGCCCAGGCGCCATGCGCCTTGATGGTGCGCGAGAATCGCGGCGAGATCGACGTCGACGAGGAGCGCTGCAACCTCTGCGGTCTCTGCCTGGACATCGGCTGCCCGGTCATCGCGCCCGGCGAGGACTTCGTGTCGATCAACGACGGATGTACCGGCTGCGGTCTCTGCATCGAGGTGTGCAAGCGAGGCGCCCTCAGCTACGCGGAACGCGAGATCGACCGATGAGCGACGTCACCACCGTCGCCCTCGTCGGCGTCGGCGGCCAGGGCATCCTGCTGGCCGCCGCCGTCCTCGCCGAGACGGCGTCCGCGGAGGGCCTCGAGGTCAAAGCCAGTGAAGTGCACGGCATGGCGCAGCGCGGGGGCAGCGTGCTCAGCACGGTGCGCTTCGGCGAGCATGTGTGGTCGCCAGTCTATCGCACGGCGGACGTGGTGATCGCCACGGAGCTGCTCGAGGGGCACCGCGGGCTGCGTATCCTGGAGCGCGGCGGCACCCTCGTCTGCGCGACCACGACACGCATCGCCCCGGGCAGCGTGCTGCGCCGCGAGGAGGCCTACCCCGACGACCTCGCGGCAGACGCCGAAACGCGCGGTGTCCGCCTGCTCGCCGTCGACGCCGAGGGGCTCGCCCTACAGGCGGGGACGGTGCGCGCCGTCAACGTGGCGCTGCTCGGCGCGGCGAGCGTCGTGTTGCCCTTCAGTGCCGAGTCCTGGCAGCGCGGCCTCGCGGCCGCCGTGCCGGCCAAGATCTTCGCCGTCAACGAGCGCGCCTTCGCCCTCGGGCGCGACGCCGTGGACAACGAGGACGCACAGGACCTTTGACCGCGCTCTCCCCCGAGCGCCAGGCGGCAGACGACGCCGGCGGCCCCGCGTAGCACCCGGCCGCCGCGTCGCTGCCCACCGCGCAGCCGGGTGAGCCGTCGATCGCGCGTCTGGAAGCCACCCCCGATGCAGGCTCCCGACTTCTCAGCCCCTGTCGCCGCGGTACTATCGGACCCTCAGCGCGGCACGGCGCCGAGAGCGCGTACCTGA
Organism: uncultured Thermoleophilia bacterium; assembly: GCA_963700035.1. Classification (GTDB taxonomy): domain Bacteria; phylum Actinomycetota; class Thermoleophilia; order UBA2241; family UBA2241; genus CAIXSE01. The sequence goes on from CAVOWE010000007.1 coordinate 39,089, forward strand.
AAGCCACCGACAGCACCGGAGTGTCTCCGGGAAACGGGCTCCAAGGGAGGAACCGACGTGGACATCGCTGGATCACGGATACTCATCACCGGCGGGGCACGAGGTCTCGGGCGGGACTTCGCCTTCGACCTGGCCGCGGCCGGCGCCCGTGTCGGCGTCTGCGACATGGATGCGGACGGCCTCGCCGCCCTCGCGCGTGACGCCGCGGAGCAAGAGCTGTCCGTCTGGACGTCTCAGGCCGATGTCTCGGACGAGGCGAGCGTGGAGCGGCTCTTCGCCGACTTCGTGGCGCAGGCCGGCGGCATCGACGCCGTCGTGAACAACGCCGGCCTGAACCGCGACGGATTGCTCATCAAGAAGTCGGGTGACACGCTCGTGAAGCTCCCGCTCGCCAAGTGGCAGGCGGTGATCGACGTCGATCTGACCGGGGTCTTCCTGTGTGCCAGGGAGGCCGCGTACCACATGGTGGCGCAGGGGTCAGGGGGCGTCATCGTCTCCGTCTCGTCGCTCTCACGCCAAGGGAACGTCGGCCAGACGAACTACAGCGCCGCCAAGGCGGGAGTGGTCGCGATGACCAGGACGTGGGCCATGGAGCTTTCGCGGTACGGCATTCGCGCCGTGGCCGTCTCCCCCGGGCTCACGGCCACCGAGATGGCCCTGTCCATGCCCGAGGAAGCTCGTGCCCGATTGACCGAGTCCATCCCCCTGCGACGCATGGGGAAGCCCGAAGAGGTCAGTCACGCGGTGCGGTTCGCGCTCGAGAACGATTTCATCAACGGGAGGACCATCGACATCGACGGCGGGCTGCGTCTCTGACGCCGCCGGTCATCGCTCACGCCGGGAGCGGGTCGCGCACTTGTCATAGGATGTGACCCGACGAACGCGGTCAGCCGACCGACCGCGGAGCCCCACGACTCGCGAGGAGCGCCTCCTGTTCACCGTGATCCAGACAGACCGCGGCGCCTCCGACAGGATCGTGGAGGACTCGGTCTTCGCGAGCTCGGGCCTTGACATCGAGTTCCGCCGGCACGAGCTCACGACCGAGGACGAGCTCATCGAGGCGTGCGCCGCCGCCGACGCGATCATACCGGCGTACGTGCCGCTCACCGCGCGCGTGCTCGCCGAGCTGCCGCGACTCCGGATCGTCGCCTTCATGGCGACGGGCTTCAACAGCGTCGACATGGCCGCCGCCACCGGGCGCGGCATCGTCGTCACCAACGTGCCCGACTACTGCACGGCCGAGGTCGCCGATCACACGCTCGGCTTCCTGCTCGATCTGGGACGCAACATCAGGCGTCTGCACGACTCCGTCCAGGCGGGCGCCTGGGACTACGAGGCCTGCGGCAAGCCGGATCGCATCGGCAACCAGTCGCTGGGCATCGTCGGGCTCGGACGCATCGGCGGCGCGGTGGCGCGGCGAGCGCTGGCCTTCGGGCTCACCGTCAAGGCCTCGGACCCCTTCGTGGACGAGGCCACCATGAACGCCCTCGGCGTCCAGAAGGCGAGCCTCGACGAGGTCATCGTCTGCGACTACGTCTCGCTGCACTGTGCGCTCACCGACGACACCAGCGGCATCATCGGCGCCGAGGCACTCGCGCGCATGAAGCCGAGCGCCTTCCTGATCAACACCGCGCGCGGCGCGTGCGTGGAGACCGAGGCTCTGACCGCCGCGCTGCAGGCGGGAGCCATCGCCGGCGCGGCGCTCGACGTTGTGCGCCCGGAACCGCTGCCGGAGGGCCACCCTCTCTGCACGATGCCCAACGTCATCATCACCCCCCACGCCGCCTTCATGTCGAGCGTCTCCGAGAAGGAAGCGCGCGAGAAGGCCTGCCTGGAGGTCGTCCGCGCCCTGCGCGGCGAGGTCCCGCACTACGTCATCAACGCTGAGGTGCTGGAGCGCGACGATCTGCGCCTTGCGGCGCTCGCCGCAGGCTGACCTGAGGCGGGTACGCGGCCGCCGGGCTCGGCGTCCCGGCGGCCGCGCAGCGCCGCGGTGCGGCTATCTGCCTACAGCCGCTTCAGACACGGCACCTCGATATCGAGGAGCTCGGCGATGTTGCGCTTCGCCTCGATGCCCTTGCGCGCCCCGGGCACGGCGGTGATGACGCCGATGTCGAGCTCCTCGCGCAGGGGGCGCATGACGGTCGAATCGGCAAGGTCGTCGAGGCCGACCTGAGCTTGTCGGCCACGTACTGTTTGGCTTGCGGAAGCCTCATCTTCTTGCGGAGCTGCATCCTGGCCACCAGATCTCCAGTGGTGCGGATGCCCCCCATGCCGGAGGCAAGCGCGTGGCTGATCGACATCCCGTAGGGATCGCCGGTGCCCACCTACAAGCCGTCGACGCGGCCGATCTCGACCATCGCCGTGCTGCATCTGGTGAGCACGTCGGGGGGCGGCACCTCGAACATCGGCACGCCGCCCACGCCCATGCCGACGTTGGCGTGGATGGGGATCTCGGCGACCCGGCTGCACTCCTTGACAAGGGTCACGGCGCGGGCCACGTTCCAGGGAGTGCTCCTGCGCGAGTTGGTGTTGACCACGGGCCCGAAGAGATGGGCGCCGGCTTGCTCCACGACCTTGACCTGCTGGTGCGGCCAGAGGCCGGCAAGGCGCGTGCCCTTGTAGTCGAGCTCGCCGTGGAAGCCGAGCACGAACTCGGCGGCCATGCCCACCTCGATGGCGAGGTCGGTCGTAGCGGCGAGCTCCTCGACGGTCTCGAGCGTGGCGAGGAACTCGGCGTCGCCGGCCGAGGCGGTGGTGTCGAAGTTGATGCCGTCGGCGCCCACGGCGGCCATGTGGCGGGCCACGTAGAGCATGTCGGCCTTGCAGGCCGCGGCCATCTCCATCTGCGCCGCGCGGGCCTCCTCGATCTGGCCGCGGGGCAGCAGGTCGGCCGGGTTGGGGAAGGGACCGTCGGGCTGGGCGTAGAGGCCGAAGTTGGGCATCGCCCCGTAGAAGACCGGGAAGATCGTCGTGAGCAGCGCCTGTTCGACGCCCACGGCCTCGAGAGCGACGATCGGCTTGACCGGCTTGTAGGAGTAGTCGGGGTGGCCGACCTCCATGGTGTCGAAGCAGAAGGCGCGCTCGAAGACGCGCATGCACTGCTCGCGGGACAGGGGCAGGCCGACGCCGGACGAGAGCTGCGCCGAGTAGAGCGTGTTCACGGAGCCGTCCTTGGTGAGGATCACCTCGTGACCGGGCTCGACGCCGACGATGCGGCCCTTGTACGCGAACAGGTCGTAGAGCCAGTCGAACTCGGCCTCCTCGAGGGGCGGCACCTTGCCGCGCTTCACGGCGTCGGCGCAGCCGGCCTCGAGGTCGGCGCGCAGCTCGTCGGGCGTCAGCTCGACGACGTAGCCGTCGCCCATCCGCGTGCGGATCGTGCTCGCGGCCATCATCCCACCCCCAGTTCGTGTTCGGCGTCACGGACGATCGCCGCCAGCTCGTCGGCGACGCCGTCCGGCAGCGGGTCCGGGACGTGCGTGTCGAGGATGTGGCGGGCCTTCTCGAGGGCGCGTTCGTGCAGCGTGGTCGACCCCGACGCTTTCCACTCCTCGCGGACGCGGCGGTCGATCAGCCTGGGCTGCGACTGGGCGCGCATGTGCGCCATGGTGTGGTCGTGGCTGAGGAAGTCGCTGAACGGCCCGACCTCGTCGATCACGTCGATGGCGAGCGTCTCGTCGCTCACCGGGATGCCGCCCACGCACAGCTTGATCATGCCGGCGAACTCGTCGTCCATCACGAGCTGCCCGAAATCGAAGGTCATGCCCGACTCGATCATCCCCAGACCGTAGATCAGGTTGGCTCCTGCCAACGCCGGCAACAAGCCGGTCAGGGTCTTCTCGTGGCCACTCTGGGCATCGACCACTTTGGAGTCGCCCTACGCACCGGCCACGAAGCTGGGCAGGAGGTAGAAACGCGCGATCTGCGCGACGGCGGCGCTGATGAGCGCGCACTCGGGCGAGCCCACCGAAGCGGAGGCCAGGCGCAGGTCCATGGCCGTCGTCGAGCTCCCGTAGATGACGGCGGAGCCGGGCCGCGTGAGCTGGCTCAGCGTGAGGCCGGCCAGCACCTCGGCGTTGTGCGTCACGAGGGTCCCGGCGAGCGTGACCGGGGACGACCCGCCGGCCATCGCCATCGAGAGGATGTTCACGGCCACGTGGCCCCTGGCGGCCGCCATGATGATCTCGCAGGTGTCGCGCACGAGCTTGAGCGGGCTCACCGGGCAGGTGATGAACGAGATGATGGGGCGCGCGCGCAGCTTGTCGCGCCCCCCGACGATCGCGCCGGCCATGTCGAGCAGCTTGTTGGACAGGTAGGCGTTGCCCGACCCCATGAACCCGTGCTTGGACGTGTTGGTCATCCACGCCTCGGCCTGATGCAGCGGCGCGGAGTCCTGCGACACGTCATGGGCCGCGACGGCGCGCTCGTAGACGTCGACGTTGGGCAGGTAGTCCACGACCTTGGCGGTGTCGGCCACGTCCTGCTTGGTCGGGACCCGCAGCTCGCCGCTCGAGGGATCGATGATGAGCACGCCTTCGCCGAAGTTGGTGAAGCCGACGCGGCCGGCCTCGAGGACGATGTCGTTCTTCGGGTTTCGCCCGGCCAGCACGACCTTGGAGGGCGCCGTGCGGATGGCCTGCTCGACGACGTGGGGCGGGATGCGGACGACGCCCTTGCCTGGGTCGACCTCCGCGCCCGCGCCGGCGAAGACCTCGCGGGCCTCCTCGTCTTCGACGTACACGCCGGTGCGCTCCAGCACCTCGAGCGTGCCGAGGTGGATGTCGGTGAGCTCGTCGTCGGTGAAGACCTCGAAGCGCACCCCGTCGCTGCGCCGCCGTCCCGCGAAGAGGTTGCGCTTCATGGCCGCACCTCCCGCGACGCTCTGTCCGGGCATGGTCGTACTCTCATGGATGGACCCCCTTGCTCTCGGACTCGAAATGTACCCACCTGGGTGGAAGCATAGTAGCCACGGGGCGACCGCTGTCAAGCCCGGTCCCCGCTGCGCCGTCTCGACCTCAGACCGTCGCGTCGGCGGCGCTCGGCGAGTCGGCGCAGGCTCGCAGCTGTTCCATCGACTGCTCGAGAAGGAGGCCGAACACGCGGAGGGCGCGGCCCATGTCGAAGCCCTCGGGCTGAAGGCCGGCCTGGATGCAGAGGCCGTCGATGACCGCGCAGACGAGCTCGCCGAGACCGACGAGCGTCTCGTTCTGCTCGACGTCCGGGAAGTCGCGCAGCCCGAGCCACGCCAGGTTCTGCAGGTACCACCACTTGTACAGGGCCAGCATGCGCTCGCGCAGCTCCGGCTCGCGGAAGGCGTGCGGCAGGATGTCGAAGTAGCCCTGGAAGTTGTCGGCTTCCACGAGCATGTTGCGCATCCCCGACATCGCGGTGGCCACCACCTGCTCCGGCGGCACGTCCTTCATGGTCGCGACCAGACGGAGGCACTCGTCGTGGATGTACGCGTCGAGCACGGCGGTGACGAGGCCGGCCTTGTTGCCGAAGTTGTAGCGGATCGAGGCCTTGTTCACGCCGGCCTCGCCGGCGACGTTCTCCAGGGTCATCGCCTCGTAGCCGCCCTCGATGAGGAGCTTCCGCGCGGCCGCAAGGATCTTCTGGGCGGTCTTCGGCAGGCTGGAGACCGGGTTCTCGAAGGGCACGTCGAGCCGGCCTTCCGCCCTGCCTTCCCTGGTCCTGGCGTCGTTCACTGCAGCTCCTCCCGCGCCGCGGCTCCGCGTCGGCCTCCGCCGATCGGTCGGCGGCCCCGGCGCATCCGTCCAGGTGGATACCTTGGCCAGCCTACATCGAGACGGGCGGCGCACCAACAGATGGGGTGACAGCGTGCTGCGGGCTCGGGGCTCAGCTGCAGCCGTCGCAGCCGCAGCCCGGGCAGGCGGGGGGAGCGGCGTCGGCGCGGCCGGCGGCCGCGTCGTCGGGTGCGGCCGCCGCGGACGCAGCCAGCGCGGCGCGAAAGCGCCGGTAGGGTTCCACCGGCAGGCAAGGGTCGCACTCGAGACAGCCGTGCGGCGCCTGCCCGCCGGCGGCCAGCAGGCGCCGCACGTCGGCCTCGGCGTCGCGCGCCTCGTCGCCGGGCAGGCGGCGCAGGTCGGCGAGCGCCTGCGCGGCGACGCCGAGCAGGCACTCGCAGCCGGCGCAGCCCTCGATGGCGGCGATCTCGCCCAGTTCCTCGCGGAGCTCCCTGGCTGCGGCCTCGGTGGTCATGGCCGGGTCATTCCCGCGGCACCGCATCTCCAGTCTGCGCCCGCGGGCGCAGAGACTCCGGCCGCCCCGCACTACGTCTGCAGCGAACCGGGTAGTGTTACCGCCATGACTGACGAGTGGCGCATCGAACGCGACAGCATGGGCGAGGTGCGCGTCCCGGCCGGGCGTTACTGGGGCGCGCAGACGCAGCGCGCCGTGGAGCACTTCCCCATCGGCACCGACAGGTTCCGCTGGGGCCGGCCGGTGATCCGCGCGCTCGGCGTCCTCAAGCTGGCGGCGGCGCGGGCCAACGCTGAGCTCGGCCTGCTGCCGCAGGACAAGGCCGAGCTCATCGCCCGCGCCGCGCAGGAGGTCATCGACGGCGCCCTCGACGCCGAGTTCCCCCTCGTTGTCTTCCAGACGGGCTCCGGCACGCAGAGCAACATGAACGCCAACGAGGTGATCGCCAATCGCGCCGATGAGCTGGCCGGCTCCGGGAGAGGCGCCGGCCGGCCGGTCCATCCCAACGACGACGTGAACCTGGGGCAGTCGAGCAACGACACCTTCCCGGCCGTCATGCACATCGCCGCCGTCGAGCAACTCGAGGACGTGCTCGTACCGGCCATCACCGAGCTGCGCGATACCCTGCACCAGAAGGCGGAGGAGTTCGCCGGCGTGGTGATGGTCGGCCGCACCCACCTGCAGGACGCCACGCCGCTCACGCTGGGACAGGTGATCGGCGGCTGGGTGGCCCAGCTCGATCAGGCCCTCGTCACGGTCCGCGGCACGCTCCCGGCGCTGCACGAGCTCGCGCTCGGCGGCACCGCCGTAGGCACCGGCATGAACACGCATGCGCGGTTCGCCGAGGTGGCCGCCCTTCACATCGGCGAGCTCACCGGCAAGCCGTTCCGCCCGGCGCCCGACTTCTTCGCCGCGCTGTCGGCGCACGACGCCGTCGTCAACGCCAGCGCGGCGCTGCGCACGCTCGCCGGCGACCTCATGAAGATCGCCAACGACGTGCGCCTGTACGCCTCGGGGCCGCGCGCCGGCATCGGCGAGCTGCGCATCCCCGAGAACGAGCCGGGCTCGTCGATCATGCCGGGCAAGGTCAACCCGACGCAGGCCGAGGCGCTCACGCAGGTCGCGGTGCAGGTCTACGGCAACGACACGGCGGTGGCCTTTGCCGGGTCGCAGGGCACCTTCCAGCTCAACGTCTACAAGCCGGTGATGCTGCACAACCTGCTCGAATCCGCCGGGCTGCTGGCGGACGCCGCGCGCGCCTTCGAGCGCTTCTGCGCGCGCGGCCTCGAGCCCGACCTGGCCGTCATCCGCCGGCACCTCGACGACTCGCTGATGCTCGTCACCGCGCTCAGCCCGCACATCGGCTACGAGAAGGCGGCGCAGATCGCCCAGAAGGCCCACCACGAGGGGCTCACGCTCAAGGAGGCGGCGCTCGGCCTGGGCTACGTCACGGCCGAGCAGTTCGAGGCGTGGGTGCGCCCCGAAGACATGACGCACCCGCTCGACACCTGAGGCGGCCGCGCGGCCGGCGACCGTGCGGACCGACCGGCGCAGCGGCCCGTTTCGCCCCTAAAGGTTCGTGAGGCTCTGCGGCTCGGTCTCTTCGAGCGCGCCCTTGGCCGCAAGGGCGAGCTCGCGCTCGTGCTCGCGGCCGACCGGCGAACACGCGGTAGAGATGCGCTTTGGCAGGCACGAACTCGAGGATGCCGCTCAGCAGCTGCTCCTCGATGGCGTCGGTCGCCGGGTCGTACACGGCGATGCGCTTGGGCCCGACCAGAGGGTTGAGCGGCCGCGGGTCCTGCGAGGCGATGTCGACGACGAACTCGATGTCTTTCAGCGGGCCCGGCAGCCGCTGCACGATGGCGGCGCGGAACTCCTGCGGCGTGAGGTCGCGCGCCGCGGGCAGCGGCTGTTGCCGCTCCACGTGGTGCTCGTACACCATGCTGTACTTCACGTGGCGGTGGATGATCGACTGCCACTGCCCGGCCAGCTCGCGGCGCTCGCTGCCCAGGGGTTCGTCGAGCCAGTCCTCGACGGTCGTGAACAGCGACCACTCCGTGAGGCGCCGATAGGCGGCCAGGTCGTCCAGCGGGCTCGTCGGCAACACGAGCTTCAGCGTCGGCCGGAAGATCTCGTGCAGGTGCAGGTCGATGGCGTGGCCGACGCGATGGAAGTAGACGTTCTCGTACATGTAGAAGCGCGCGTTGAGAAACGCCCGCAGGGCGCTGAGCGCGCGCTTGTGGAACGTGAGGCCGTCGGCGGTGCAGAACGTGTAGTAGATGAGGCGGTCGACGTCCACAGAGCCGAGCGCGACGCCGCACATGGAGGCGTCGCGCCGCACGTAGTCCATGTTGTCGACGGTCACCGCGCCGGAAAGCGCGCGGTGAAGCAGGCGCACCCAGCGCGGGATGGGCCCGCCGTCGGGGGCGGCACCCGCGCCGCTTGAGCCCTCCTCCGCCCGCACCAGGAACGCCACGTGCCAGGGATCGACCGCCTCGGCGGCGGCGAAACGGCCCGACGGGCTGCGCCGCAGCTCCGCGATGAGCCCGCCCAGCTCGTTGACGATGAGGTACTGCGAGATCTGCTCGTGATCGATGCCGAAGACCGGCTGGAAGTACTCCTCGTCGCAGAAATGGCTGAACGGGCCGTGCCCCAGATCGTGCAGCAGGCCGGCCAGCCGCAGAGTCTCTTCGACCAGCGGCAGGGAGGGCGTGCCCGGCTCGACCTCGGCGAGGGTGGGGTACACCTGCCGGGCGAGCCGGCCGGCCAGATGCATCGCGCCGAGGCTGTGAGCGAATCTGCTGTGCTCGGCGGCCGGGAACACCCACCACGAGCTCTGCAGCTGATGGATGCGCTTGAGGCGCTGCACCCAGGGGTTGTCGATGACGTCGGCCTCGGCGATCTCGCCGGCGCGGGACAGCGTGATGCGCAGGTAGCCGTACAGCGGATCGGCGATGAGATGGACGTCGTCGTAGGGGAGCTTCATCGGGCTCACCCCGCTGCCGGCGGCTGAGCCGCGTCCTCCAGCAGCCGCCGGTAGGCGGTTTCGTGAGCGGCGACGAAAGCCTCGCTGCCGAAGCGCTCCTCCACCGCCCGCCGGCACTCTGCCGGATCGATCTCGTCGATGTGCCGCGCCGCCTCGACCATCTCGTCGGCGGTCTCGACGATGAAGCCCGTGCGTCCGTGCTCGATGACCTCGGGCACGGAGCCGTGGCGCATGGCGATGACGGGGGTGCCGCAGGCCAGCGACTCGATCATCACGAGGCCGAACGGCTCCGGCCACTGGATCGGGAACAGCGTGCAGCGGGCGCGCTTGTAGAGCTCGACCTTCGTGTCGTGGTCGACCTCGCCGCGGAAGTGGATGTTGTCCGAGAGGAACGGCTCCACGCGCTCTGTGAAGTACTGGCGCTCGGGCCCTTCGTTCACCTTGCCGGCCATGATCAGGCGCGTACCGCAGACGCCGCGCCACGTCGATGGCGCTGTGGGCACCCTTGTCGGCGATCATGCGGCCGATGAACAAGAAGTAGTCGTCCTTCTGTGCGCTGAACGGCATGTGTTCCACGTCGATCGCGTTCGGGATGGTGCCCGCGAAGCTCAGGTCCGGGAAACCGCCGCGCTGATACTCGGAGATGGCGATGAACGAGAGGTCGTGGCGCAGCGAGCTGAGGATCTCCTGGGTCATGGGGTCGGCCGGACCGTGCAGCGTGGCCACGACGGGCGTCCCCACGAGGCGGTGTACCACGGCGCCCATGGCGCGGCTGGCGAGACCGTCGTGGTCGTGGATCACGTCGAACTCCCGTGCTCTTACGTAGGCCTCGAGGCTGTGCATCACCTCGAGGTGGCCGCCGTTCTCGATCTGCTCGAAGGGGGCGCGCGCGAAGATGTAGCTCAGCCGCGCCTGCGTGGTGGAGTCGCCGCTGGCGAACAGCGTGACGTCGTGACCGCGACGCACGAGGCCCTCGGTGAGCAGGCTGACGACGAACTCGATACCGCCGTAGCGCTGAGGCGGCAAGGGGAACCAGGGCGGGGCGATCATGCCGACGCGCATCGCGGACCTCCGGGGACGCAGTGACAGGGCTGACGAGGCGCGCGGCCGTGGCTGCGCCGGGCCGCACGTTACGCGCTACTTACCCAAGGCGGCCGGAGTGTACCCGGCGGCGGCCGGTGAGCGTGAGTCGCGGCCTCGTGCGGTAGGCTAGGTGCGTGATCGACCTGCACACGCATACGCTGTTCTCGGACGGCTCGCTGACCCCCTCGGAGCTCGTGGAGGAGGCGACGGCTCTGGGCCTCACGGCCGTCGCCGTCACCGACCACGACACCGTCGACGGTCTGCCCGAGGCGCTCGCCGCCGGCGAGCGCCTCGGCATCCGCGTCGTGCCCGGCGTGGAGATCAACCTCGAGCACGATCGCGTCACGATGGACATGCTCGGCTACTTCCTCAACGGCAGCCCCAGCGAGGCGCTGAAGGCGACGCTCGCCGAGCTCCGTCTCTATCGCGACGAGCGCAACGCGCGCATCCTCGAGCGTCTCACGGAGCTCGGCTATCCTCTCGACCCCGACGACCTGGCGGCCGCCGCCGAGAACGGCGCCGTCGGCCGCCCGCACATCGGCGAGGCGCTGGTGCGCCACGGATACGCGGACTCGATCACGGAGGCCTTCGAACGCTTCCTCCGCCGCGGCGCCCCCGCCTGGGTCGACAGACGGCGCCTCTCGCTGGGGGCCGCCATGCGCTTGCTGCGCGCGTCGGGCGGCCTGCCCGTCCTGGCGCACCCGGGCATCATCCGCGCCGATGCCGCGGGCCTCGAGCACATCGTGCGCGACGCCGCCCGGCTCGGCATGGCCGGCCTCGAGTGTTACTACCCGCTGCACGACGAGGCCACGGTGGCACGCTGCCTGGCGCTGGCGGAGAAGTACGCGCTCGTGCCCACCGGCGGGTCCGACTTCCACGGGTCGGTGAAACCCGCTGCGCATCTGGGCATGGGGTCCGCCGGCCTGCCGCTGCCGGACGAGCTGCTCGCGGACCTCGAATGCGCGGCGGCGGACGAGCGGCGACGCTGACGGGCGCCACCCGCCCTTGTACCCCTACCCGCAGTGGGTACCCGTCTCTCCAGCCTCAGGCTTTCTCCTTATTGCCGCGTATCCCCCCGGGGGGTATAGTCGCATCGTGGAGGAGTTCATGGATACCGAAGAGGCGGGGCGCCTCATCAACCGGCTGCGTCGCGTCGAGGGCCAGTCCCGCGGCCTGCAGCGCATGATAGAAGAGGGTCGTTCCTGCGAGGAGATCTTCACCCAGCTGGCCGCCACGAAGGCGGCGCTCGATCGCGTGGGCGTGCTGCTCATCTCGCTGAAGATGCGCGAATGCCTGGCCGAGGAGGCCGGCGACGACGTCGCCTCGCCGGTCGCCGTGGAGAAGGCGCTCGAGGCCTTTCTCAAGTACGCCCGCTGCGTCAAGTAGGCGCCCCGTCGTGGCCCAGAAGTTCGACCCCAGTCACGCCGCCAAGCTCGAGAACCCCGAACGTCTGGTCGAATTGCCGCCGGCCGCGCTCCTCAAGCTCCTGCGTCTGACCGGCGCCGAGACCGTCATCGACTTCGGCGCCGGCACCGGCATGTACTCGCTCCCCATCGCCGAGGCGCTCCCCCACGGCACGCTCTTCGCGGTCGACGAGCAGCAGGTCCTGCTCGACAGGCTGCGGCAGAAGCTGGTCGAGCAGCGGCCCGCCGGACGCGTCGTGCCGGTGCTCAACCTCGAGAACCACGTGCCGCTGCCCGACGGCGCCGGCGATCGCATCCTGATGATCAACGTCCTGCACCACATCTACGACGAACCGGCCGCCCTGGCCGAGGTGACCCGCCTGCTTCGCCGCGGCGGCCTCCTGGTCTCCGTGGAGTTCGCGCGCATGGACAGG
>CAVOWE010000008.1:0-118859 GCA_963700035.1 uncultured Thermoleophilia bacterium
CCCTGAGGCTCACGTCCTCCGGTCGGTGAGGCGCCGGGCCCGGCAGCCGCGTCGCGCCGGCGCTCAGTACTCGGCGGGGATCTGGAAGAACAGCGCGACGGCGGGGACGGCATCGTCCGGGTTGCCCCACGAGTGCGGCTCAGCCGGTGAATAGGTGATCGAGTCGCCCGCCTGCAGCACGGTCGAGCGATCTGCGAACCTGAACTCCAGTGAGCCCTCCACCACGGTCGCCATGACCAGCTCACCGGGGTGGGACCAGAGCTCGGTCCCCGGCGAGCCGCCCGGGTCGATGCGTGTCTCGACGATCTGCGCGCGTCGCTCGGTGCGCGGCGAGAGCACGTAGTTCACGACGCCTTCGCCGCCGAAGTAGGTGCCCTGTACCTCGGCGCGACGCACGACGCTGGCATCGGGGGCCGCCATCGTCTCGAAGAGGCTCGACATCGAGATGCCGAGCACCTCGCAGATGCGATACAGCGAGCCGATCGCCGGCGAGGTCTCGCCGCGCTCGACGGCACTCACGAACGACTTCGTGAAGCCTGCGGCGGTAGCGACCTCGTCGAGCGTGGAGCCGAGAGCGTGACGTGCCTCCCTGAGCCGCCGGCCCACAAGCTGGGCCGGCCAGCGCTCGGCCGCGTCGGGCCTGCCGGGGGGTTGGGGGGAGGGGTCTCGCATCGCCTCCGACTGTATCCGAGCACAGGGGGTGCGTCCAGAGTGGCGAGGAGTCCACTATGACTTGACTCGCGGCCATCAGGAGTGGAAACTGCTGTCGCATCCACAATGTGTACGTCCTTTCGATGGAGGAACGATGAGCGAGTCACGCCGGCGCTCCTGGGCCGAGCCCTACAAGATCAAGATGGTCGAACCTCTGAAGATGACGACCCGCGAGGAGCGCGAGGTCGCCATCCGCGAGGCCGGCTACAACACCTTTCTGCTGAAGAGCGAAGACGTCTACATCGATCTGCTCACCGACTCCGGCACCTCGGCGATGAGCGACCGCCAATGGGCCGGCATGATGCTCGGCGACGAGGCCTACGCAGGGAGCCGCAACTTCTACCACCTCGAGGCGGCGGTCCGCGAGATCTACGGCTACAAGCATCTCGTGCCCACTCACCAGGGCCGCGCCGCCGAGCACATCCTCTCCAAGATCGCGATCAAGCCCGGCGACGTGGTGCCCGGCAACATGTACTTCACCACGACGCGCCTGCACCAGGAGCTCGCCGGGGGCACCTTCGTCGACGTCATCATCGACGAGGCGCACGACCCCGCCAGCAAGCACCCCTTCAAGGGTGACGTCGACCTGGCGAAGTTGCAGGCGGTGATCGACGAGCACGGCGCCGCGAAGATCCCCTACGTCTGCATCGCCACGGCCGTCAACATGGCCGGCGGCCAGCCCATCAGCCTCGGCAACCTGCGTGCCGTGCATGCTCTCTGCGCCGCGCACGGCATCCGCATCATCCACGACGCCACGCGGGTCGCCGAGAACGCCTACTTCATCAAGGAGCGTGAGCCGGGCTGCGGCGAGATGAGCATCGCTGAGATCGTGCACGCCCTCTGCGACCTCACCGACGGCTGCACGATGAGCGCCAAGAAGGACGCGCTCGTGAACATCGGCGGCTTCCTTGCGCTGAACGACGACGAGCTCTTCGACGAGGCTCGCAACCTGGTCGTCGTCTACGAGGGCTTGCACACCTACGGCGGTATGGCCGGGCGCGACATGGAGGCCGTGGCCATCGGCCTCGGCGAGAGCGTGCAGTTCGACCACATCAGGGCGCGCGTCGGCCAGGTGAGGTACCTCGGCGAGAAGCTGCAGGAGTACGGTGTACCGATCGTCGTGCCCATCGGCAGCCACGGCGTGTTCCTCGACGCCAAGGCCTTCCTGCCGCACCTCGACCAGGACGTCTACCCGGCGCAGACCCTGGCCGCCGAGCTCTACCTCGACAGCGGCGTGCGCGCCATGGAACGCGGCAATGTCTCGTCAGGTCGCGATCCCCAGACCGGGCTGAACCGTCGTCCGAAGCTCGAGCTCGTGCGCCTCACGATCCCTCGGCGTGTGTACACGCAGGCGCACCTGGACGTGACCGCCGAGAGTGTCGCCGAGGTGTACGACCGGCGCGCTGCGATCAAGGGCCTGGAGATGGTCTACGAGCCGCGGCAGCTGCGCTTCTTCCAGGCGCGCTTCGCGCCGCTGGCCTGAGGAGTCGGGTCAGTGCCCTTCGCGCACGTGGGTGATCCACTCCGCCTGGGCCAGGAACTCGGCGTCGCAGCAGGCGCAGCGGTAGGAGTGGGTCTCGACCTCGCCGGTGTGGGTCCGGAAGAGATGGTGGTCGAGCGCCTCGCACGTGTCGAACTCCGCGTCGCAGCGCGGGCAAGAATGCACCTGCATCGTCATGGTCGTATGCCTCTCCGATGGACGTGGCTGCCGGGATACGCAAGAAGCCCCGCCGGGCGGCAGGGCTGCGGGTGGTGTTTCGGCGGCGCCGGGGTGACCGGCGAGCGTCCCTAGACGGCCTTGGTGACCTTGCCCGACTTGAGGCAGCGGGTGCACACGTAGGCGTTCTTGGGATGACCGTTGACGAGGATGCGGACGTGCTGCAGATTGGGGTCGAAGCGCCGCTTCGTGTGGCGGTGCGAGTGACTGACGTTGTTGCCGATCGCGGGCGCTTTGCCGCAGGTCACGCAGACTTTGGACATGGTCGTTCCTCAACTTGATTGGCCGCTAGCTGCGCTAGTATGCTGCACCCGGCTGGGCAACGCAAACGCGTGCCCACGGCCGGCGTGCCCTGTCCACTCTCCCGCCGAGGCGTGATGGCCCGTTTCCACAAAGACATGTCCATCTTCGAGGCCCTCGAGTCAGACCCCGGCGCACGGGGGGTGTTCGAGGGCCACGGCATGGCCTGTTGTCTGTGCATCGGGGCTCAGTCCGAGACCATCGAAGCGGGCGCCATCCTTCACCAGGTCGACCCCGAGGTCGTCGTCGAGGAGCTCAACCGCCTCGACGACCCGGGTTCCTGAGCCGGGGGGTACACGCGTCGTGGCATCCTCGGACCTCCACATCCCGTTCTCGTCGCCGGGCCTCGAGGGCGGCATCACGGTGGCCCATCAGGTCATCGCGAAGCTCGCCGGTAAGGCTGCCCGCGCCACGTATGGCGTCGTCGCCATGCAGGAGCCGCCCATCCGCAAGCTGGCGCGCTTCTTCCGCGGCTCGCTCACCGAAGGCGTCGAGGTCGACATCGCCGACGGCGCCGCCCGCATCGGCCTCCACGTCGTCATGGAGCGCGGCGTCAATCTCGCGCAGGTGACCACCAACCTGCAGGAGCAGGTGCGCTACCAGGTCGGCGAGGTCGGCGGAGTGCCGCTCGGCGAGATCAACGTGCGCGTGGAGGACCTGCAGGATTGAGCGTCCGGATCGCCGCCATCACGGTCATCGACGCGGCCCTCGCGGCCATCGAGGCGGAGCGCGGCGTCATCAACGACCTCAACGTCTACCCGGTCCCTGACGGCGATACGGGCACCAATCTCGCGCTCACCGTGCGCGCCGTCCTCGAAGAGCTCCAGCAGAGCGATGTCGAGGGTATCCCGGCGGTGGCCGCCGCGGTCACCAAAGGCTCGCTCATGGGCGCCCGCGGCAACTCAGGCGTCATCCTGTCGCAGATCGTCCGCGGCCTCTGCGACGTGTGGGGCCGCTCCGAAGACCTCACCACCGCCGACTTCAAAGAGGCCCTCTCCGAAGGTACGACCTGCGCCTATCGCGCCGTCAAGGAGCCCGTCGAGGGCACCATGCTCACGGTGATCCGCAAGATGGCCGAGGCGGCGCAGAGCGTGCCCGACACGCTGGGCCTCGACAAGCTGCTGGTCGCCGTCGAGGAGGCCGGAAGAGTGGCGGTCGAGAAGACGACCGAGCAGCTGCCGGCCCTGCAGAAGGCCGGCGTCGTCGACGCCGGCGGGTACGGGCTTCTCGTGCTCTTCCGCGGCCTCGCCGCCGGCATCGCCGAGCTCATGCACGCCGGCATCGCCGTCTCGCTGGCGCGGGTCGCCTTGCGTACGGGCGAGGGCGGCGCCCCGAAGACGCCGCCGCCCGCCGAAGCGTCCGAGCTCTCCGCGTACCGTTACTGCACCAGCCTGCTCATCACGGGCGGGTCCATCGACAAGGCTGCGTTCGAGGCCTTCCTGCTGCCCATCGGGGACAGCACGCTCGTCGTGGGCGACCAGCGCATGGTCAAGGTCCACGTGCACACCAACGACCCCGGAGTCATCCTCAGCGAGGCTCTCAAGCTGGGCACGATCGGCGAGGTCGAGATCAACGACATGCACGAGCAGACCAGAGCGCGCGACGAGCGCCTTCAGGACCCTCACGGCCTCGCAGCAGGCACGGTCGTGGTGGCCGTGGTCGCCGGCGAGGGTAACAAGGCGCTGTTCCACGAGCTCGGCTGTCATGCGATCGTCGACGGCGGCCAGTCGATGAACCCGAGCGCCGCGCAGCTGCTCGAGGCGGTGGAGGCCTTGAGTGCGGAAGAAGTGGTGCTGCTACCCAACAACGGCAACGTCATCCTCACCGCCGAGCAGGCCGCCGGCATGAGCCCGCGGCACATCGCCGTCGTGCCCTCGGCGTCCATCCCCGTCGGCCTCGCGGCCATGGTCGCCTTCGACCCCGGCGGCGACGCCGTCGGCAACGCGAGGGCCATGCAGGACGCCATCGAGGGATTGCACTCCGCCGAGGTCACGCGCGCGGTGCGCGACTCCGAGCTCGACGGGGTCGAGGTCCGCAAGGGCCAGGCCATGGGCATCGTCGACGGGCGCCTCGTGGCCGCCGGCGAAGAGCTCGAAGAGGCCTTCGCTGGCGTGCTCGAGGAGTTCGCTCGAGTCGAGGCCGAGTTCGTGACAGTGCTCACGGCCCTCAACGGGTCGGGCCTGAGCCGCGAGCGGCTCGAAGAGCTGGCCGCGCGGCTCACGCCCGACGCCGAGATCCACTTCCACGAAGGTGGACAGCCCCTGTACCCGATCCTTGCGAGCGCCGAATGACAGATCTGCTCACACTCGACAACACGGCCATCGTGCTCGATTCCACCTGCGACGCGCCGCACGGCTTCTTCGATCGCCCGGGTCTGTACATGGTACCGCTCAAGGTCCACTTCGGCGACAAGACGTACCGCGACGGCGTGGACATGACGCGCGAGGAGTTCTTCGCTGAACTCGAGGCGTCCGAGGTGTTGCCCACCACGTCGCAGCCCACCGCCGGGGAGTTCCTCGCGGCCTACCGGGAGGCGAGGCAGACCTACGACCACGTCTTCTCGCTGCACATCTCCGGCGAGATGAGCGGCACCGTGCGGTCCGCCGAGCAGGCAGCCGTCGAGATCGACGGCGTCGAGGTCCACGACCTGCGCACGGTCTCTGCGACCCTGTCTCTCTGCGCGGAGCGCCTGCGCGCGCGCCTCGAACCTGGATGCACGCCCGACGAGGCGCACGCCTATATCAGGCACTTCACCGACCACTCCAACCTGCTGGTCCACGCCGCGACCCTCGAGTACCTCCGTCGCGGCGGCCGTATCGGTCGAGCCGCTTCGCTGGTCGGCGGCGTCTTCGACATCAAGCCGCTGATCCGCAGCGCCGACGGCACCCTTGAGGCCTACGCCAAGGTGCGCGGCCTCAAGAAGGCCATGGCCGCCATGGAGCGCTTCGTCGAGGAGAACACCACGCCCGAGGACGAGGTGTTTTTCGTCACCCTCGACGCTCTCAACGACGAGGAGCCGCCGCTCATGCGCGCGATGATCGAGCGGCTGCGACCCAACTCCCACTTCGTGCTGCACGGCCGCGTCGGCGCCGTGGTGGGCACGCACATCGGCCCGGGGACCGCCGCGTTTGCCATGATCGCGGAGTGACCGAGTCCGGACTCCCGTTCCGCTTCGGCGGCGGCCGGTACCACGAACGGCCGCCCACCCCGCGACTCTTCTTCGACCCGGCCTCTCTCGCCACTCCGTTGGTCGAGCTGGACCATGTCACGGCGCCGGTGGCCCGGCGTCTCGCGGCGTTCGGTCTTGAGACCGTGGGTGACCTCATCGACCACTTCCCGCGCCGCTACGAGGACTTCCGCGACCGCAAGCGCATCCGCGACCTCAAGGTCGGCGAAGAGGCGACGGTGCGCGGCACGGTGGGGCGCATCGTCGCCGAGCGCACCGCGCGACGCCGGGTAGACATCGTGCGCGTCGTGCTCACCGACGAGACCGGCGCCATCGAGGCCGTGTGGTTCAACCAGCGCTACCTCGTCAAGGTCCTTGCGGAGGGCATGCGCCTCAGCGTGCGGGGCACGTACCGGCCGCAGGGCGGCCGTTCGTCGTTCGTCGTCAAGAGCCACGAGATCCTCGACGAAGAAGAGGGTGACTCCGTCCACACCGAGGGGGTCGTCCCGGTGTACCCCGCCAGCGAGCAGGTGTCGGCGCGGCTGCTGCGTGGCATCCTGCGGGGCGTGCGGCCGGCGATGCGCCGGCTCCCCGACCCGCTGCCCGCCGCACTCCGCGCCCGCGAAGCGCTGCCGTCGCGCGCCGACGCCACCGTGGCGGTGCATCTGCCCCGCGACCTGGAAGAAGCCGCTGTCGCGCGCGCCCGCCTCGTGCTCGAAGAGCTGCTGCTGATGCAGGTGGGGCTGCTGCTCCACAAGGGCGAGCAGCAGCGCCGCGCGGCGGCGCCCGCTCTCGCCACTCCATCGGACCTGAGCCGGGCCTTCCTCGGGAGTCTGCCGTTCGAGCTGACCGCGCACCAGTCGAAGGCGCTGGACGAACTGGACGCGGATCTCGCGCGCACGATCCCGATGCGCCGGCTGCTGCAGGGCGATGTGGGCTCAGGTAAGACGGTCGTGGCGTTGTACTGCCTGGTGCGGGCCGCCGAGGCAGGCTTCCAGGGGGCGCTCATGGCCCCGACCGAGACCTTGGCCATGCAGCACGCCGAGACGGCGGCGCGCCTCGTCGGCGTGCTGGCCCCGATCGAACTGCTCACTGCGGCATTGACCGCCAGAGAACGGCGGGCCGCGCTCGAGAGGATCGCCAGCGGCGCGGCCCGCCTCGTGATCGGCACCCACGCGCTGCTTCAGGAGGACGTGGAGTTCGCCGGCCTGGCGCTGCTGGTCGTCGACGAGCAGCACCGCTTCGGCGTGGAGCAGCGTGACGCCCTCGTGCGGCGCGCCGAGCGCGGCGGCCGCGCGCCGCATGTCCTGCACATGACGGCGACGCCGATCCCGCGCACCTTGGCGCTGACGGTGTACGGCGACCTCGACGTGACCACGATCGCCGGCTCGCCGGCGGGGCGCCAGCCGGTGGTCACGCGTCTCGTCGATGAGGGGCAGCGCGAGATGGGCTACGACTTCGTGCGCAAGCAGGTCGCAAGGGGACGTCAGGTCTACGTGGTATGCCCGGCCATCGACGAGTCGGAGTCGATCTCGGCGGCCACGGCGGTGGCCGAGGCGGAGCGCCTGCAGGCCGGGCCGTTCCGCCGGAACCGTGTGGCCGTCGTGCACGGTCAGCTCAAGTCGGCCGAGCGCGACGCCGTCATGCATGCCTTCAAGGCCGGTGAGGTGCAGGTGCTGGTCTCCACCAGCCTCATCGAAGTCGGCATCGACGTGCCCAACGCTTCCGTGATGATCGTCGAGGGCGCCGAACGCTTCGGCCTCGCGCAACTCCACCAGCTGCGCGGGCGCGTGGGGAGGGGGACGGCCAAATCGTACTGCCTGCTCTTCTCGCAGGCCGAGACCGGCGCCTCGCAGGCGCGGCTCGAGGCCCTCCTCGAGACCAACGATGGTTTCGAGCTCGCCGACCGCGATCTCGAGATCCGCGGCGAGGGCCAGGTGATGGGTGCGCGCCAGGCGGGCGTGCCCGACCTCAAGCTCGCCCGCCTGGCGCACGACCGGGTGGCGCTGCTCCGCGCCCGCGAGCTCGCGCTCGAGATCATCGCCGCCGACCCCGACCTCAGCGAGCCCGTCGACGTGCCGCTGCGGGCCGCGGTCGACAGCGCCTTCGGTCACGAGCTCGCCTGGCTGCTCAAGGCCTGACCGGCCGAGCCGCCGCGCTCCCGTATACTGCACCCATGCGGACTCCGGAGCTCATCGCGACGCACACCAACACCGACTTCGACGCCTTCGCGGCGATGGTCGCGGCGCGCAAACTGTACCCTGAGGCGTCCATCTGCCTGGGCGGCGCCGTCAACCGCAACGTGCGCGAGTTCCAGGCCCTGTACGCGGACCTGATCCCCATCGTGGACCCCGGCGACGTCGAGCGCGGCAGCGTGCGCCGGCTGATCCTCGTCGACACCGTCCATGCCAACCGTCTCGGCGACCTTGGCGACCTCTGCGGCCGCGAGGGTGTCCAGATCGTCGCGTTCGACCATCACACGCACACCGGCGACCTTCCCGCTTTCATCTCGCCGGACAACCTCGTGACGTCGTCCGACGGCTCGCTCGTCACGCTGCTCGTGCGCATCGTCGCCGAGCGGGGCATCCCCATCACGCCGTTCGAGGCGACCGTGTTCGCACTCGGCATCCACGAGGACACGGGCTCGCTGACGTTCTCCACCACGACCCCCGCGGACGCCGAGGCTCTGGCGCTCTGTATGCTGCGCGGCGCCGACACGGCGCTCCTCGAGAAGTGGCTGGCCAATGCGCTCACGAGTGCCCAGCGCCACACGCTGGCGGCCGCACTCGAGACGGCCGAGGAGCTACCGGTGGCCGCGGCGACGGTGCTCCTCTCGGCCCTCCGCCAGGACCTGTACGTCGAAGGCGTCAGCGTGGTGGCGCACCGCGTCATGGACCTCACCGGCTGCGACGCCTACTTCCTCCTCGTGGCCATGGAGAACCGCGTGTTCGTCACGGCGCGCAGCCGCGGCGGCCGGCTGGACGTGGCCAAGGCCTTGGCCGTGGTCGGCGGCGGCGGCCATCCGGCCGCCGCCTCGGCGGTCGTCAAGGACCGGTCGCTGGACGACGTCGCGGCGGCCGTGGCCGCGGCGGTGCCTGCCGCGATCGTGCCCGTCCGCACCGTGCGCGACGTCCTCGTGTCGCTGCCGCCACCGGTCCGGCTGACGACCAGCGTGGACGAGGCGGCGCTGCAGTGCCGGCGAGAGGGCCTGGGCGGCGTCGTGGTCATCGACGAAGGCCGCCTCGTCGGCAAGGTGGCACTCGCCGACCTCGAGCGCGCCGCCGCGCACGGCCTCGGGCACGCGCCGGTCAAGGCCGTCATGACGTCGCGCGTGACGGTGGTCGCCGCGGACACGACGCTCGAACACGCCGCGGCGCGGGTCGCCCAGGAGGAGATCGGGTGGGCTCCCGTGGTCCTCGACGCCTCCGCCGCGCCGGTCGCCGCCGCCGAGATGCTCGGGGCGGTCACGCGACGCGCGGTGGCCGGGGACTTGGGAGCGCCGGAACCGCCGGCTCCAGTGGTGGCCAACCTCGCCGGACCCCTGGGGGAGCTCGGCCTGGACGGGCTGCTGCGTCAGATCCAGGCCGTCGCCGGCGGCGTGCGCGGCGTCTACCTCGTCGGCGGCGCGGTCCGCGACCTGCTCCTCGGCGAGCCCGGCTTCGACGTCGACATCGCCGTCGAGGGGGACGGCATCGCGCTGGCCGGCGATCTTGCCGAACGCCTCAACGGCCACGTGCGCCCGCACGAGAAGTTCGGCACGGCCGTCGTCGTGGCTCATGACGCGGCCGGCGGTCGCCAGCGGGTGGACGTGGCCTCGACGCGCTCCGAGTCGTACGCCTACCCTGCGGCGCTGCCCAAGGTGGAGCATGCGGGTATCCGCAGCGACCTGGCGCGACGCGACTTCACGATCAACGCGATGGCGGTCTCGCTCAAGCCGGAGACCTACGGCGACCTCCTCGACTACTACGGCGGCATGACCGACCTCGTCGCGCGGCGCATCGTCGTGCTGCACAACCTCAGCTTCATCGAGGATCCCACGCGCGTGCTCCGTGCCATCCGGTACGAAAACCGCTATGGGCTGCGCATGGACGATCACACCTTCAACCTGGCCCGCGCCTGCTGCGCCATGGACCTCGTGGGTGACCTCTCCTCGGCGCGCCTCAGGGACGAGCTCGTCGCTCTGCTCGAGGAAGAGAAGATCGATTTCTCGCTGCGGCGCATGGAGGAGCTCGGCCTCACGCCTTCGATCCACGGCCGCCTGCGCGCGGGCGCCGCCACGCGGGACCTCGTCCGTCGCAGCGATCGCGCGCGCAGCGCTCACCGTCTCGAGGGGGAGATGCCGCGCTGGCGCCTGCGACTGGTGTGGATGCTTCGCGACCTCGAACCCGAGGAGATCGCCATGTGGGCCGAGCGCATGCGCATCCGCCGGCACGACGTCGAGGTGCTCGAACGCGCGTTTGTCGTGGGCCGGCGCCTCGTGGACCGGGTCGCGAGGGGTCCCAGCGAGGCGGACCTGTACGAGTTCGCCCGCGGCGAGCCGCTCGAGGCCATCCTTGCGGCCGTGGCGCTCGACGAGACGGGTATCGCCGCCGAGCGCCTCGGCCGTTTTCTGGACGTGTCCCGGCACGTCAAGCTGGGCATCGGCGGCGAAGACCTGCTGGGCCTCGGCTTCGAGGCCTCCCCCGAGATGGGTGAGGTGCTGCGCAGCGTCCTCCACCTCAGGTTGAACGGCGTGGTGCGGAGCCGCGCCGAAGAGCTCGCCGCCGCCGCGAGGCTGCGCGGATGACGGACAACGGGCTCTTCGTCCAGTTCCTGATAATCTCGCCGCTTCTGCTCGTCAGCCTGGTGCTGCACGAGCTCGCTCACGGCTGGGTGGCCTGGAAGCTCGGCGATCCCACCGCCAAGCTCCACGGGCGACTCACCCTCAACCCGCTCAAGCACCTCGACACGTGGGGGACCGTGATGCTGGCGGTCACGTTCCTCGGCTCCGGCGGACAGTTCTTCTTCGGCTGGGCCAAACCCGTGCCTGTCAGCCCACGGTACTTCAAGGACCCTCAGCGCGGCATGATGCTGGTGGGGGCGGCCGGACCGGCCGCCAACTTCGCGCTGGCGCTGGTCGCCGCCGGGCTCGTGTGGCTCACCTACACGTGGAGCCTCTTCGCCGCCCAGGCGCTGGCGCTGGCCTTCGTGCTCAACGTCGTGCTCGGCGTCCTCAACCTGATCCCGATCCCTCCGCTGGACGGCTCGCGCGTGGTGGGCGGCTTCCTGCCGCGCGACCTGTACCTGCGCTGGGTCGAACTCGACCGTTACGGGAACTACGTGTTCATTGGTCTTCTCGTCGTGATGATCGCGGCACCGCAGGTGTTCCAGGACACGATCGGGAGGGTGCTCGACTGGTCGTATGCCCTGCTGCCGGGCGGCTGACGGTATGGCCGAACGCTTCGAGCTGGAGTGGCGCGACGCCGGCGGCCTGACGTGGCTACACTGGCAGGGCGCCGGGGTGGCCGCCGCCTTCCCGGCCAGGGAAGGCGGCGTCTCGCCGGCGCCCTTCGACTCGCTGAACCTCGGGCTCTCCGTGGACGACGAACCGGCCAACGTACTCGAGAACCGGCGGCGCTTCTGTGCGGCGCTCGGGCTCGAGCAGGGGCGGCTCGTCGTACCCGGCCAGGTGCACGGCACCACGCTCGCCTGGGTGGGGGAGGCCGAAGCCGGGCGGGGGGCCTTCGAGCGGGAGTCGGTGATCTGCAGGCATGACGGCCTCCTGACGGGTGCGCCCGGCCTCGGGCTCGCGGTGAGCTACGCCGACTGCGTGCCCGTCGTCATCGTCGCCCGGGGGGCCGAGGGGCCGGCGTACGCCGTCGTGCACGCCGGCTGGCGCGGCATGCTCGCCGGCATCGTCGGGCAGGCGGCCGCGGAGCTGGCGCGCCGCGGCCGCCTGCTCGGCGCAGTCGTCGGCCCCAGCATCGGCCCCTGCTGTTTCACGGTGGACGAGAGGCTGCGGAGACACTTCGAGGAGCGCTTCCCGGGCAGCGCCGGAGAGAGCACCGTGGACCTGTGGGCCTGTGCCGGCCGCGACCTCGAGGCCGCCGGCGTGCCGCCGGCGGCCGTCACCGTCGCGGCCCTCTGCACGATGAGCGACGCGCGCTTCTTCTCTCACCGGCGCGACCACGGGTCGACAGGCCGTCATCTGGCCATCGCCTGGCGGCAGGAAGCGTGAGACGGTTCCAGAAGTAGGCCCCTGAGGAGGCGAGCGGTGGTCCGGCAATTCATCCCCAAGGCAGAGGTCGTGCGCGAGCGTTTCGCGGAGGTGAGCGGCCGTGTCGCCGAGGCCGCGTCCGCCGCCGGGCGCGACGCGGCGGAGGTCCGCATCCTGGTGGCGACCAAGTACGTGGCCGCGGAGCATCTGGGCGCGCTGCGCGACGCGGGCATCGGTCTGATCGGCGAGAACCGCGCCCAGGACCTGGTGGCGAAGCACGCGCTGTACGGCGACGCCTTCGACTACCACTTCATCGGTCACTTGCAGAGCCGCAAGACCAGGGTCGTCGTGCCTCTCGTCAGTCTCATCCATTCGGTCAGTACGATGAGCGTCGTGCAGGAGATCGAGGCGCGCGCCGCGAACGCCACCGAGGTGCTACTCGAGGTCAACATCGCCGGCGAAGAGAGCAAGAGCGGCATCGCGCCGGCCGCGGCGGACGCGTTTCTCGACGAGGCCGCGGCCTGCGGCAAGGTGCGTTTCTGCGGGCTCATGTGCATGCCGCCCCTGTTCGCTGACGCCGCCGCGGCGCGCCCGTTCTTCGCGCAGACCCGCGAACTGGCGCAACGGCTTTCGACAACGTGGCGGGGAACGTATACTTTCGATCAGCTATCGATGGGGACGAGTGCCGACTTCGAGGCCGCCGTGCAAGAAGGAGCGACCATCGTCCGGATCGGCAGCGTACTCTTCTGACCCGCTAGGGAGGAACCTATGGGCCTGGGCGACACGTGGCACAAGGTAGCGGTCTACTTCGGCATCGCCGACGACGAGGCCGACTACGACGAGGACGAGACACTGGCTCCACACGAGGAGCTCGAACGCTCCTACCAGGAACGGCCGAACGTGCGCAAGCTGGACGGCGGCCGCGGACGCAACGACTACGACGACATCTTCGCCGACGAGCCGCGACGCCGCGGTGGTTCATCATCGCAGGTCGTGCGCGCCATCGAGCCGGCCCGTCCACCGAGGGTCGAGGTGCACCTGGTCATCCCCAAGAACTTCAACGATGCTCAGCAGATCGCCGACAAGTTCAAGGTCGACGTCCCGGTGATCATCAACCTGCAGGGCTCGGACACGGAGCTCGCCAAGCGGCTCATCGACTTCTGCAGCGGCCTCACCTACGCGCTCGACGGGGGCATGCAGCGGGTGGGCGACAAGATCTTCCTGCTCACGCCCCGCAACGTCGAAGTCTCGGCCGAGGAGCGGGCGCGCCTCATTGAGAAGGGCTTCTTCAATCAGTTCTAGCTCGCCGACGCGGCTGTGAACGTCGGCCTCATCGGTGCCGGGCACATCGCGCGCGCTCTGGCCGAGGGCTGGAGCCGACCGCGCGTGACCGAAGCACCGGCTCTCGTCTTCTTCGACATCGACGCGGCCAAGGCCCGCGAGCTGGCCGCCGCGACCGGCGGCAGGGCCGCCGCCTCGGCGGCCGAGCTCGTCGCGGAGGCGGATCTGGTCATCGTCGCCGTTCGCCCCGAGCAGGTCGAGGGGGTACTCCGGGAGATCGGCGCCGGCCTCGGCGGACGCCCTCTTGTGTCGGTGGCCGCGGGCGTGACGCTCGACAGGCTGAAGGCGGCGCTGCCGGAGGGCTGTCGCGTCGCCCGCGTGATGCCCAACGTCGCCGCCGCGCTCGGTCTGGGAGTGTTCCTGTTCGTGCCGGGGACGCTCGGACCCCGTGTCGTCGAGGTCGACGACCTCTTCGCGCTGGCCGGCGAGGTGGTGGAGGTCGACGAAGCGCTGTTCGACGCCGCCACGGCCGTGGCCGGCTGCATGCCCGGCATCATCGCCTATCTCGTCGAGGCGTTCGCGGCCGCCGGCGTGGTCCACGGTCTCGCCGAGGAGGTCGCCGCGCGACTCGCGATCTCCGGCGTGCACGGCGCCGCCGCGATCGTCGCCCGCGAACGTGACCCGTCGGCGGTGGTGGCCGCCGCCGCGACGCCGGGCGGCATGACTGCGGCGGCGGTCGAGACTCTCGCTGAGCGCGAGCTCGCCCGGACGGTGGATCTTGCGGTCGCCGCCGCGATCGCGCGTGCCAAGGAACTCGCGTGACGGCGGCGCACTAGAATGAGAGACGGGATGACCACGATCCGCGGCGCGGGCTGCGCACGCGAAGGGGGGACCGCATGAAGCTCACACCGCTGGACATCCGGCACAAGGAGTTCAAGCGCGGCATGCGCGGCTACGCC
The DNA here is from genome assembly GCA_963700035.1 of uncultured Thermoleophilia bacterium. Lineage (GTDB taxonomy): Bacteria > Actinomycetota > Thermoleophilia > UBA2241 > UBA2241 > CAIXSE01. Next base: position 14,331 of record CAVOWE010000008.1, read on the forward strand.
GACGCGGAGGTCGACGAGTTCCTCGATGAGGTCGCCGACGAGTTCGAACGAGTGTTCAAGGACAACATCGACCTGGGCGAGCGCGTCGAGGTGCTCGAATCCCAGGTCTCGAGCTACAAGCGCATCGAGGAGACTCTGCAGAAGACCCTCGTGTCGGCGCAGGCCAGCGCTGAGGAGCTCAAGCAGAACAGCGCCAAGGAGGCCGAGCTGATCCTGCACGAGGCGGAGCTCAAGGGGCGTCAGCTGGTCAACGAGGCCTACAGCGAGCGTCAGAGCATCGAGCAGTCGCTGGCCAAGCTCAAGAGCGCCGAGCAGGACTTCCGCTTCAAGTTCCGCCAGCTGCTCGAAGGCTATCTCAAGCACCTCGAGGACGCGCCGGCTGAGGTGGCTATGGCGCCGGCGGACGGCATGGCTCAGGCCGAGTTCGCCCGGCACGCCGAGGCCATCAAGGAGGCCATCGCCCGGGAGGAGGCCCCGGCGGCGGAGTCGCCCGAGGCGCCCGAGGAGACGCCAGAGCCTGAGGAAACGCCCGATGTGACCGCCGAGTTCCCGGCGGCGGAGGCCGCCGACCGCGGCGGTCGCCGACGAGGCGCCGCCCGAGGATCTCAGCGACGACGCTCCGGCGCCTGAGTCGGACCTGCCCACCGAGCCGGGGCCCGGCGCCGCCGAGCGGCCGCCGGCCAAGGAGCGCATCTTGTTCGGCGAGACGGACGATCTCCTGGCCGATGTCGACACCGGGGTGAACGAGAACGAGTTCAAGTGGTGAAGAAGGGCCGCTGCGCACGACGGCCGACGGCGTGAGCCTGGCTGTCTGGGTCACGCCGGGGGCGCGTCGCAGCGAGCTCGCCGGCGTCGTCGACGGCTGCCTGCGCCTGCGTCTCGCCGCTCCGGCCCGCGAGGGGAGGGCGAACGCCGAGCTGATCCGCCTGGTGGCGGAGTCCCTCGGAGTCCCGCGGCGTCAGGTCGACCTGGCGACGGGTGCGACAGGGCGCCGCAAGAAGCTCCGCGTCAGCGGCGTGACACTCGAAGAAGCGAGGCGGAGGCTCCGCCTCTGAAGGAGGGAGACCTGAATGGCCAGACTCGCCTACTGCAAGGTCTGCAAGGCGACGTACCCGCTCAACATCGTGGTCAGCGACGGCGGGCGCTCCGGGAAGACCAGGGAGCCCACGTGCCCGATGGGCCACACAGACGTGGAAGAGCTGGAAGCGCCGCGCAAGCCGCGTGGCAAGAAGTAGCCGCCGGCTAGGCCTGGCGCTGGCGCTGGCCGCCGGCGTCTTCGCCGTCGATCAGGCGAGCAAATGGCTCGTGCGCCACGAGGCCGTCCGCCTGCCGTATCGCGTCGTCAGCGGCCTGCGCATCGACCTCAACTACAACTCGGGGATCTCGTTCAGCAGGTTCGCCGGCGCCGGCATGGTGCTCGTGGTCCTGGTCGCGGCCGTGGTCGCCGGCGTCACGGCGGCGCTGGTCCTCGCGCCGCCGCGCTACCGGCCGGCTCTCGGCGTGATCCTCGGCGGCGCCGTGGGCAATCTCGTCGACCGGCTCCGCTTCGAGGGCGCCGTGCGTCGACTTCATCGGCGTGTTCGGCTGGCCCACGTTCAATCTGGCCGACGCCGCGATCGTGGCGGGCACGGCCGTCCTGCTCCTGCAGGTCCTGCGTGGTTCCCGAGCCTGAGCGCGAGGGCCGCTTCGCGGCGCGGGCGGACGAGGCCGGGGGACGCCTCGACGTGGTCCTTGCGGCGCGCGCCGGCCTCTCTCGCGCGGCCGCGCAGCGCCTCATCGCGGAAGAACGAGTGACCGTGGACGGACGGCCCGCGCGCAAGCGCCACGAGCTGCGCCTCGGGGAGGAGGTCGCGTGGCGGCGTGGCCCCGAGCCGTCCGCCGCGCTCGCGGCGGAAGACGTGCCCTACGACCTTGTGTACGAGGACGACTGGCTGCTGGTGGTCGACAAGCCGGCGGGACTGGTCGTCCATCCGGCGCCGGGCCACGAGCACGGCACGCTGGCTCAGGGGCTCGTCGAGCGCGGTGTCCGCGGCGGTCACGAGCTGCGGCCCGGCATCGTCCATCGCCTCGACAAGGACACCTCGGGCCTGCTCATCGCGGCGAAGGGCGACCATGCGTACCAGGCGCTGGTCGCCGCCATGGAGCGGCGCGACATCAGCGTGTCTACGTGACGCTCCTCCGCGGCGATCTGCCCCAGGACGACGGCGCCATCGACGCGCCGATCGGCCGGCACGTGCGCGACCGCAAGCGCATGTCGCTGCACTCCACGAGGGCGCGCCGCGCCGTGACGCACTTTCGCGTGCTGGGCCGTGCGCCGGGCTTCACGCTCGTGCGCGTACAGCTCGAGACCGGGCGCACCCATCAGATCCGCGTCCACTTCGCGGCCCTCGGCTACCCCGTGGCGGGTGACGTCCAGTACGGCGGCCGACAGAGGCCGGAAGGGCTGGGTCGCCAGTTCCTGCACGCCGCGAAGCTGGAGCTCCCGCACCCCGAGGACGGGCGGCAGATGAGCTTCGCCAGCCCGCTGCCGCCCGACCTCTCGGCCTTCCTGTCGTCGCTGGGTCTCGCTGAGCCGCGAGCTCCTCTGAGCGCGCACGGTCGTCCTGCACGGCTGCTCGGCAACGACGGGCCGCAGAGGCTAGAATAGCGTGGCCGCAGAGGCGGCCGAACGAGTACTCGCGGCCCACACCGGGGGATGCAGACGATGGTCGATGACGGGTTCTTGAGAGCCAAGGCGGCTGCCTTGGCCGGCTTCGGGGAGACGGGAGCGGATCATCTCAACTGCGCCCAGGCAGTCGTCCGTTTCGCCGCGATCCTGCTGGACGCCAGGCAGGACTCCGTGGTGCTGGCGCGCTACTTCGGCGGGGGCATGACTGGGATGGGTCAGGTCTGCGGAGCCCTGTCGGGGGCGGCCCTCTCCGTGGGACTGCGTGATCTGAATCTCGGACTCTCGTGGCCGGACAGAGCGTCACCCGGCTTCGAGAAGCTGCAGCAGCTGTTCCGGCAGTTCGAGGCGGAGTTCGGTGCCACGACCTGCAGAGGGCTCATCGGCTACATCACCGACACGCCGCAGGACTACGAGAGGTTCAAGGCCGAGGGGAAGTACGCGTCCTGCGAGGGCTATGTCTCGTGGACCTGCGACCACCTGTACGACATCCTCGAGACCACGAGCTAGGCGACGAGGAACGCGGCGGCGGCCGGTATCCCGGCCGCCGCCGCGTTCGTGTCACCATCGGCGACGGGCTACGCCACGAACGGCTTCGCCTTGACGTACCTGCCCGCGCCCTCCTTGCCGACCCAGCGACCGTCGGACACCACGACCTCGCCCCTGCTGAGCACCGTCCGCACCGCGCCCTGGACACGCATGCCCTCGTAGGGCGTGTAGTCGATGTTCTGCATCTGCGTTGCGGCAGAGATGACCGCTTCGACCGCCGGGTCGAAGACGACGACGTCGGCGTCACTGCCCGGGGCGATGACGCCCTTCTGGGGATAGAGCCCGAACAGCCGCGCCGGGGCGCTGCTGAAGACGTCCACCAGCTTCGGCATGCTGATCTCGCCGCCGACCACGCCGAGTGTGTGCAGGATGAAGAGTCGATGCTCCACTCCGGGGCATCCGTTCGGCACCTTGTGAAACCCTTCAGTGAGGCCCATCTCCTTCTGACCGGCGTAGTTGAAGGCGGCGTGGTCGCTCGCGACGACCGCCAGATCGCCCGTGCGGATCGCCGCCCACAGGCCGGGCCAGTTGGACTTGTCGCGGAGGGGCGGCGAGCAGATGAACTTGGCTCCCTCGAATCCGGGAGCGTCGAAGTCGTCGACCGACAGCGCCAGATACTGAGGACACGTCTCGCCGTAGACGGCCTGGCCCCGGCCCCTGGCCGCGCGGATCTCATCCACGGCCCTCGCGCAACTCACGTGCACGATGTAGATGGGAGCGTCGGCGATCTCGGCAAGCATGATGGCCCGCCTCGTCGCCTCACTCTCGGCAGCGGGGGGGCGGGTGGTCAGATGGTACTTGGGCGCCGTCTTGCCCGCGGCAAGATGCTCGTTGACGAGGACGTCGATGACATCGCCGTTCTCGGCGTGGACGCACACGAGGGCCCCGCACTCCTTGCCCTTCTGCAGGGCCAGAAGGAGAGTCGCGTCGTCGACCATGATGGCGCCTTTGTAGGCCATGAAGAGCTTGAGGCTGGCGACGCCTTCATCGACGAGCAGCGGTATCTCGGCGAGCGAATCTGCGTCGAGCGCGGTGATGGCCATGTGCAGCCCGTAGTCGACGACGACGTGGCCGTCGGCCATCGCTCTCCAGTCGGCATAGGTCTTCATGAGCGTGTCGCCGCGCGCCTGGAGGGCGAAGTCCACCACCATCGTGGTACCGCCGGCGGCGGCGGCTTTCGTGCCCGTATCGAACGTCTCACAGCTGACGGTGCCTCCGAAGGGCATCTGGAAGTGAGTGTGCACATCGATGCCGCCGGGGAGCACGTACGCCTGTGAGGCGTCCACGACCTGCGCCCCTTCGCGCGGGAGGTCCAGGCCCACCGCGATGATCTTGCCGCTGTCGACGAGGACATCGGCCGGGCATTCGCCTTCCGAGTTCACCACCGTGCCGCCCGCGATGATCGTCTTCATCTGTTGACCTCCTTCTTGTTCGCCGTCAGCGTTCGCCCGGATCGTGGCCGAGGAGTCCTCCTGGTGGCTCTCAGATTGCCGTCAGCTCCTTCTCCGCGGCTCCAAGCAGCACGACCGCCGAGATACGTGCATTGCTGTACCATCGGTATGCTGTGATTCTACACCTGCAGCACCCGCTCATCATGGCGATGGGGCGCTACCACAGGGTCTGCCATTCGTACCTGGCGGATGGCCTCGCCGATCGTGCGCGCCCGCTACCCGCCCAAGATCAAGGTGGATCCCGGCCTCGACGACCGCCTCCCGGAATGACACACTTCCAAGAGGAGACCTTCGGCCCCGTGGCGAGCATCACCCCGGGTCAAGGATAATGGGACAATGGAAGGGGCGATCACGCACACCAACGCCAGCCACATCGGCATCGCAGCCGTCATGGACTACTCCTCGTGCGCGGGGCAGAAGGATGAGTTCTTGGGCACAATGCACGGCCTGGGCTCAGACGCGGTGCGGTCCTTTACGTGCAGCAAGGTCGTCATCACCCGCTGGTATGCGCGGGCGAGCAAACCAAAGGAGACGCAATGGCTCATCAGTTCTCTGCGATCGTGGCCTACGGGTCAGCCTTCCGCTTCGCCCTCGAGGCGGAGCAGGCCTGCGCCGACTTCGCCGCGGCGGCCGGTGTACTGGCGCCCGACCAGACCTGGCGCGACAAGCTCGAGGAGGTCGTCTGCACGCACGACGACCGCGTCGCCAAGCTGACCGTGATCCGCCAGGCGGTCAACGAGATGATCCTCGAGCCGATCAACTCGCTCAAGATCGGCGACTATCTCGGCACGCTCGACGCCGAGCCTGCAACGAGTTGGCCGGAGGTGGCACAGCAGCTCATCGCCGCTGAAGAGGACACGGCACGCTACCACGAGGACTTCGTCAACCAGTGTGGGGAGATCCTCGCCCACAGCGCTCGCGCCTTCACGAAGAGCGCCAAGCAGGACCGGGCGGTGGCGGAAGAGCTCAAGAGCCTGCTCTGATTTCTCTCGCCGTGTTTGGGGCACAGTGCCGGGGCCCGGCTCGCAGGTGAAGTCCGCCATCCTTGCGGCCGGGCGCCTACTGTCAAGAGGAAGCGTGCTCGCACCCATGGGCGTGAAGGAAGAACGCGCGTCGCCGCTTCGCCGGCATAGGCCTCACCGATGCCGGCCGAGGGAACGCGAAGATCGGCGCGACCTTCGAGGCTTTGACAACGTCACGAGGGCTGCCGTAGTGTGCCGTATCCGCGCAAGCCCGCAGCAGTCGAGAAACCTCCATCCGGGGTTCGCCCCAGAGTCCCCGAGCGGAAGGCCCGAGCGCATGGTCAAGAGCATGTTCGAGATTCTTCGCGAGCTGGACGCCAAGCGGGCCGCCGCGCGTGCTGGCGGCGGCGAGAAGCGCGTCGCCAGCCAGCATGCGAAGGGCAAGCTGACGGCCAGGGAGAGGATCGAGGTGCTGCTCGACCCCGACTCCTTCGAGGAGTGGGACATGTTCGTCGAGCACCGCTGCAGCGACTTCGGCATGGACGCTCGGAAGGTCCCCGGGGACGGCGTCGTGACCGGCTACGGCACCATCAACGGAAGGCTGATGTTCGTCTTCAGCCAGGACTTCACCGTCTTCGGCGGGTCCCTCTCCGAAGCCCATGCGGAGAAGATCTGCAAGATCATGGACCATGCGGTGAAGGTGGGCGCCCCCGTGATCGGTCTCAACGATTCGGGAGGCGCGCGCATCCAGGAGGGCGTGGCGTCTTTGCGAGGCTACGCCGAGGTCTTCCAGCGTAACGCCCTTGCCTCGGGGGTCATTCCGCAGGTCTCCGTGATCATGGGTCCCTGCGCCGGCGGCGCCGTGTACTCGCCGGCGATGACCGACTTCATCTTCATGGTCAGGGACTCGTCCTACATGTTCGTCACGGGTCCCGACGTCGTCCGCACGGTGACCCGCGAAGAGGTGACCGCCGAGAATCTCGGCGGCGCCGTCACACACACCACGAAATCGGGCGTCGCCGATCTGGCTCTCGACAACGATGTGAGCGCCCTGATGATGGTGCGCCGTCTGATGAACTATCTGCCGTCGAGCAATCGCGAGGCGCCCCCGACGCAGCCCACCAGCGACCCGGCGGAGCGTCTGGAGCCGTCGCTCGACAGCCTGGTGCCCGACGATCCCAACGAGTCGTACGATATCAAGGAACTCATCCTCAAGGTGGTCGACGACTGGGAGTTCTTCGAGCTGCAGCCGGACTATGCGCGCAACATCGTCATCGGGTTCGGGCGCATGGCGGGCCGCCCGGTGGGCGTCGTGGCCAACCAGCCGCTCGTGCTCGCCGGCTGCCTCGATGTGCGCTCCGCCGTCAAGGCGGCCGGCTTCGTACGCTTCTGCGATGCGTTCGGCATCCCCATCGTGACATTCGTCGACGTGCCCGGCTTCCTGCCCGGCAGCGAGCAGGAACATGGCGGCATCATCAAGGACGGCGCGAAGCTCCTCTTCGCCTATGCGGAATGCACCGTGCCGAAGATCACGGTCATCACGCGCAAGGCCTACGGAGGCGCGTACGATGTCATGAGCTCCAAGCACCTTCGCGGCGATGTCAACTTCGCCTGGCCGTCCGCCGAGATCGCGGTGATGGGGCCAAAGGGTGCGGTGGAGGTGATCTTCAGGGCCGACGCCGACGAGCGGATCTCGGAACGGGCGGAGGAGTACGCGATGAAGTTCGCCAACCCGTTCGTCGCCGGCCACCGCGGCTTCATCGACGACGTCATCATGCCGCACTCGACGCGCAAGCGGATCTGCCGATCCCTGTCCATGCTCCGTGACAAGCGACTGGAGAACCCGTGGCGCAAGCACAACACCATGCCGCTCTAGAATCCATTTCGACGGCCGCGCCGCCATGTTCGACAAGATCCTGATCGCCAACCGAGGTGAGATCGCTTGCCGGGTGATGCGTACCGCTCGCCGGCTCGGCATCGCCACCGTGGCCGTGTTCTCGGAGGCGGACCGCAATGCCCTGCACCTGCAGTTCGCCGACGAGGTCGTCGGCATCGGCCCGGCGCAGCCACGCGAGTCATACCTCGCGGTTGACAGGATCGTCGACGCCTGCCTCAAGACGGGGGCGACGGCGGTACACCCCGGCTACGGCTTTCTCGCGGAGAACGCCGAGTTCTGCGAGCGGCTGGAGAACGAAGGCATCACCTTCATCGGTCCGAAGGCCGACTCCATGCGCGCGATGGGCGACAAGATCGCCGCCAAGTCGCTGGCGCGACGGGCGGGCCTTAGCGTCATCCCCGGATCGGACCTCGTCCCGGAAAGCGAGGATGCCACCTGCCGCATCGCCGCGGAGCTCGGCTACCCCGTGATGCTGAAGGCCGCTGCGGGAGGCGGGGGCAAGGGCATGCGAGTAGCCCGGGACGACGTCCAGCTGCGCGAGGCCTACGCCGCGTGTCGGAATGAGGCGCAGAGCAGCTTCGGCGACGACCGGGTCTTCGTCGAGAAGCTCATCGAGGAGCCACGCCACGTCGAGTTTCAGGTGCTGGGAGATGCTTTCGGCGATGTGGTCCACCTGTGGGAACGCGACTGCTCGATCCAGCGACGCCATCAGAAGGTGATCGAAGAGGCGCCATCGCCGTGCCTTGACCAGGGTTCTCGCGACGCCATGGGAGCTCAGGCCGTGGCGCTGGCGAAGGCGGCACGCTACGAGTCGGCCGGGACCGTCGAGTTCGTCGTCGACAAGGATGGATCCTTCTACTTCCTGGAGATGAACACCCGGATCCAGGTCGAGCACCCGGTCACCGAGATGATCACGGGACTGGACCTGGTCGAAGCGATGATACGGGTCGCGGCAGGCGAGCCGCTGTCCATCTCTCAGGCGGACGTCCGCTGCGACGGCTGGGCCATCGAATGCCGCATCAACGCGGAGGACCCTTTCCACAACTTCCTTCCGTCGATCGGGCGACTGGTACGGTACATACCGCCGCGCGAGAGCGACGGAAGGGTTCGCGTGGACACCGGCGTGGCGGAGGGCGGGAGGGTCTCACCGCACTACGACTCCTTGATCGCCAAGGTGATCACTCACGACTCCACGCGGGATGGCGCCGTCGCGATGATGCGACGGGCGCTCGACCAGTTCGTGGTCAGAGGTGTCGAGACGAACATCGCGTTCCAAGCTGCCCTGCTGCGACACAAGAGATACGTGGGTGGGGATTTCACTACAGGGTTCATGGCCGAGGAGTATCCATCCGGGTTCAACGCCGCCGACATGCCTCACGTCGACAAGTCGCTCCTCGTGGCGGTCGCCGCCTTTGTGCACCGATCGCGCATCGACCGGCATGCCTCGGTCAGCGGTCAGCTGCCGGGTCACGAGCTCAAGGTCTCTGAGGAATGGACCGTCGTCCTCAACGGCGAGCGCTACCCAGTGACCGTGAAGCCCCTGACGGGCGGATACCTGGTCAGCGATGACGAGCACAGCAGTGAGATCGTGTCGGGGTGGCGACTCGGCGAACCGCTGCTGTGTGGCGCGCGCGACGGCAGACCCTTCTGCGTCCAGGTCGAGCACGTCGGCCAGATGTACCGATTGACCCACGGCGGGACTCAGTCCGACGTCAGAGTCATGACCGCCCGGACGACCGAGCTGCTGCAGCGCATGCCCGAGAAGCCCGAGCATGACCTTGCCCGGTTTCTGCTCTCTCCGATGCCCGGTCTCGTTGCGCGGCTCGAAGTCGATGAGGGTCAGTCGGTGAGGGTCGGCGACTCGCTCCTTGTGATCGAGGCAATGAAGATGGAAAATGTCCTGAGAGCCGACCGCGACTGCGTGGTCGACCGGCTGCTGGTCGAGCCCGGCGACAGTGTGGCGGTCGGCCAGCGCGTCATGGAGTTCAGATGACCGACGATCAGAGCCCCGGCGCCGCGAACGACCCCGCCGGCCCGCCCCTTCGCACGTCCGACGACCTGGACGACTGGTACAGCGCCGCTCGATCGGCACCCGGCGGTGAGCGCCGAAGCTTGGCCCGGATCACGCCGGACGGCCTTGCGGTCAAGGTGCTCTACACCGCGAAGGACACAGACGATCTGGAGTACCCGGACACTCTGCCCGGCTTCGAGCCTTTCCTCAGGGGGCCGCACGCGACGATGTACACCGGGCGCCCGTGGACGATCCGCCAGTACGCCGGGTTCTCGACCGCTGAGGAGTCGAACGCCTTCTATCGCGATGCTCTTGCCGGGGGCGCCCACGGCGTCTCGGTGGCCTTCGATCTGGCAACCCACAGGGGCTACGACTCAGACGACCCACGGGTGGCCGGCGATGTGGGTGCGACGGGCGTGGCTGTGGACTCCGTCGAGGACATGAAGCTCCTGTTCGCGGACCTCCCCCTGGACAAGGTGTCGGTCTCGATGACCATGAACGGCGCGGTCCTGCCCGTGCTCGCCGGCTACATCGTCGCGGCCGAAGAGCAGGGCGTGGGGCAGAACGAGCTGTCCGGGACGATCCAGAACGACATCCTCAAAGAGTTCATGGTGCGCAACACGTACATCTACCCGCCCGAAGCGTCGATGCGCATCGTGTCGGACATCATCGCGTACACGGCGGAGCACATGCCGCGATTCAACTCCGTCTCCATCTCCGGCTACCACCTGCAGGAGGCCGGAGCGCCTCCGGCCCTCGAGCTCGCACTCACACTCGCCGACGGCAAGGAATACGTGAAGGCAGCGCTGGCGCGCGGTATGGATGTGGACGAATTCGGGGGGAGGCTTTCCTTCTTCTTCGGCGTCGGCATGGACTTCTATGTGGAGATCGCCAAGCTCAGGGCCGCGCGCTTGCTGTGGTGGCGCATGATGAAGGACATGGGCGCCAAGAGGCCCGCGTCTCTGATGCTCCGCACCCATTGTCAGACATCGGGTTGGTCGCTGACCGCACAGGATCCTCACAACAACATCGTGCGCACCACCGTCGAGGCCCTGGCCGCCGTGTTCGGCGGGACGCAAAGCCTGCACACCAACGCTTTCGACGAGGCGCTGGCGTTGCCCAGCGACTTCGCGGCGCGCGTCGCGCGCAACACGCAGCTCATCATCCAGGAGGAGACGCACATCACCGGCGTGGTCGACCCATGGGCAGGCTCCTACATGATGGAGCGCCTCACTCGGGACATCGCAGACCGCGCTTGGGAGATCGTCGAGGAGGCCGAAAGCCTGGGAGGCATGACGCGCGCCACCGAGTCCGGCTGGGCGAAGCTCCAGATCGAACGTTACGCGGCCGAGAAGCAGGCGCGCCTGGACGCGGGCACCGACGTCGTCGTGGGGGTGAACAAGTACCTCGCCTCCGAGGACGAGACCATTCAGATCAGAACGATCGACAACACCGCCGTGCTCGATACCCAGAAGACACGGCTGCGCGAGGTCCGAGCGGCACGTGACGAGGACGCCGTCCGGGCCGCCTTGAGGGCCCTCGCGGACGGAGCCCGCACCCGCCGCGACAATCTGCTCGCTCTGACCATCGCCGCTGTGAGACTTCGAGCTACGGTCGGGGAGTGCTCGGACGCGCTCGAGCAGGTGTGGGGTCGCTACCGGGCGCCAGGCGACGGCGTGGTCGGCGTGTACGGCGCTCTCTGGGAGGGCGACGAGGGCTGGCGCGAGACGCAGGCGGCCGTGGACGAGTTCGCCGACCGTGAGGGCCGCAGGCCGCGCGTGCTCGTCGCGAAGCTCGGGCAAGACGGCCATGACCGCGGGGCCAGGGTGGTAGCGTCCGGACTCGCCGACCTCGGGTTCGATGTGGACGTCGCCCCCCTCTTTCAGACTCCGGAAGAGGTGGCGCGGCAGGCCATCGACAACGACGTCCACGCCGTTGGCGTCTCGACGCTGGCGGGCGCCCACAGGACGCTCCTCCCGGCACTTGTCGAGGAGCTTCGCCGTCAGGGGGCCGCGGATATCGCGGTGTTCGCCGGGGGTGTCGTCCCGGCGCCGGACGTCGAGGCCCTTCGCCGGGCCGGGATCAAGGCCTTCCTCGGGCCGGGCACGACGATCATCGACTGCGCGCGGACTCTGCTCGCGGGTATCCGCGCGTCCCAGGCGTGAACGCGACCGCGCCGGAGCCAGAACGACCGTCACCTCCACACGAGCTCGCAGAGGGCGTTCGAGGCGGGAGCCGTCGCGCGCTCGCCAAAGCCATCACCCTGGTCGAGTCCACACTCCCGGACGACCTGGCCCTGGCTCGCGCCCTCCTTGAGGAACTGCATCCAGCCGCAGGGGGGTCCCTTCGCATCGGACTGTCGGGTGCGCCCGGGGTAGGCAAGTCGTCTCTGGTGGAGGCCCTCGGCCTCCATGTTGTCGGATGCGGCCACCGGCTTGCCGTTCTGGCCATCGATCCGTCGTCAGCGGTCTCGGGTGGGTCGGTACTGGGCGACAAGACGCGGATGGAAGACCTGTCTCGCGCGGAGACCGCCTTCATCCGCCCGTCACCATCCGGGGGCGCCCCGGGCGGCGTCGCGGCGCGCACACCGGAGGCCATCGAAGTGTGTGAGGCCGCCGGGTTCGACGTCGTGATCGTCGAGACGGTGGGTGTCGGTCAGGCCGATGCTGAGGTCGCCGGGATGACCGACGCGTTCGTGCTGCTGGAGCCTCCGTTCGCCGGTGACGGCCTGCAGGCGATCAAGCGAGGGAGCACGGAGCTGGCAGACGTCGTCGCCTACACGAAAGCAGATCTTGATCCGCTCGCCGCGGCAACGGCGTGCGCACGTATGAACGACGCTCTCAGCCTGCTGCGCCCGGTCTCTTCGGCCTGGCGGCCGCGCGCGCTGGCCGTGAGCGCCATCACCGGGCAAGGCGTCGCTGAGCTGTGGTCGGAGCTGGAGCACTTCCGGGAGTCCCTGGCGTCCGTCGGCGCTCTTGCGACTCGGCGGCGGCGTCAAAGCGTCAAGCACATGTGGCGTCTCATCGACGCCGAGCTACGGAGCGGTCTCTTGGGCGACGGCGCTGTGCGAGAGCGGCTCGCCGAGATCGAGGAGCTGGTCGCGCGCGGCGACGTGACCCCGTCGACGGCTGCCAATGAGCTGCTCGTGCTCGCCGGGCGCAGAGCGGGGTAAGCGGAGCGGGCGGCTCGGTCCGGACGCGAGATGCGGCTTCGGTGGCCGCGTCTAGTCGTTGCCGCCCAGTGCGTCGACCACTGCCGCAGGCGCCTGTACCAGTTCGATGAGCACCCCTTCGCCTCCGACGGGTGACTGCGCGTCGCCCCTGGGGTGGACAAAGCAGACATCATGCCCGGCGGCTCCCTTCCGGATGCCGCCGGCCGCGAAGCGCACGCCTCGCGCGCTCAGCCAATCGTAGGCCGCCGCGAGATCGTCCACCCACAGTCCGATGTGGTTGAGAGCCGGTTCGTCCACGCGAGGCTTCGCCCTCGGATCGACAGGCTGCATCAGGTCGATCTCGCAGTGCTGTCGCCCCGCTGCGAACGACACGATGTCTTCGTCCACGTTCTCCGCCGCAGATCGGTAGCTGCCCCCAGGCGCCAGACCCAGGATGTCGACCCACAGCCGGGTGAGATCGCGCTTGTCGGCCGCGCCAATGGCGACCTGCTGTATTCCCAGAACCACGAACGGCCGCTCGGGCATCATCACGTCCTCATCGTCAGCCAGTTGTCCGCGCGCCCGAGGAACATCCCGTAGCCCGACTCCTGCCGGCGACCGCGCACCAGCGATTCTATCGTCAACCGGACAACACACGGATGGGTCCCGGCCAGCCTGTGCGCGGGTCGTCTTGCCGTCTTGCAGCCGTCGATGCTGTCAGTCGTCTTCCGCCATCACACTCTGGGTGAGGGGGGTGGGCGGCGACTTGAAGGCTCATCACCAGCCACCGCGATGGACTCGTGGTACTCTTAATCAACTGGTTGAGTAGCGACCGCGTAACACCGATTCGTGATGATGCCGGGGTGCTATGGTTGCGGAAGCCGCGCGATCGTCGGAGGCCCGTCATTCGTTCGAGCGGCTACCGGCCGTCGTATCGGGGAGACAAGATGCCTGATCGTCTGGAACCGCACAGGGCCGACGGCGCCGCGCCGACGGCGAGTGGACACGGCAATGGCGACCGCGCCGAATCGCCCGGCGTCGATGTGCCGTGGAGAGACGAGGCGGGCGAGACGCAGCGCCGCATGCCTTTCGACGAATCCATGTCGGACCTGCCGCCGGCTGCCGCCAGGATTCTCACCGCCGCACGAGAGGTGCTCGTGGCGAAGGGCTTCGGTGGACTGACCCTGAAGGCGATCGCCAAAGAGTCCGGTGAGAACTCGGCCATGGTCCAGTACTACTTTGGTAATAAAGCGGGCCTCGTGACGGCGTTGATCGATTCGAACTTCCGCGACGATCTGGCGGAGGTCACCGCGGTCATGAGCTCGGTCACTGGTGAGGATCTGCTGCCCAAGTTCGTGGAGAGTCTTCGGACCATAAGCGCCTGGCCGTCGTTCCGCGTCTTCTTCGACGTGTTGCCCTACGCTCTGCGCCAGGAGGAGTACAAGAGTCGCATGGCTGCGGTGTACGACTGGTATCGCCAAACGAAGCTGGAGTGGTTGAGGGCGGAGGATGGGGAGCCGGACACTCAAGCCCACAATGACGCTCTTCTGGGCTTTGCCGACCTGATCGTCGCGGTGTTGGATGGCCTTGCCATACAGAAGGCCATCGACGACGAGTTCGACCTTTCGCGGCCCTACGCGGTGTTGGAGTTCCTGTTGCGAAAGGGCCTTCCTGAGTTGCTTGGCAGCGACCTCAGCCGGGGTCGGCATCCGGCGTCGGCGAATGACGGCAACGAGCCGATCGCGCTGGTCGCTGGCGTGTCGCTCCGCTGGCGAGCCGCACGGCAGACACCTCTGCGAGCCTGACGTCGCAGGGAGTGCCGGCGGTCCTTGACCTGGCGTATCCGTGCGTATATCGTCGTTAGTTAAGCAATTAATCAGTGCACCAAGGCGGGGTGAAGACGTGGCTCGACAGTTCGCCGGGATCGTGGTCTACGGGTCCGCCTTTCGCTTCGCCTTGGAGACCGAGGGGGGCGGCCGGCATCGCCGCCGGCGCGCCCAGACGTCCGCCGGCGCTTGGCGCGGCAAGCTCGAATCGTTCGCCTGCGCCCGACGTGAGCGCGTCGACAAGCTCACCGTGATCCGCCAGGAAGTCGACGAGAGGATCCCCAAGCCGATACACTGTCTGGACCGCGGCGACTACCTGGGTGCCCTCGACCGAGACCCGGCGGCCACCTGGCCGTCTGTGGTCGAGCAGCTCATCGCTACCGAACGGGACGCGGCGCGGTCCGGGACCAAGGGAGTCGCGTGAGCGGAGAATACGAGACGGCCTATGAGGCGTCGATCCTTCGGCCAGAGTCCTTCTGGGGCGAAGCCGGCGCGGCCGTAGACTGGACCAGGCGATGGGACAAGGTCCTGGACCGGTCGGCGAGTCCTGCACCGCGCTGGTTCGTGGGTGGCACCCTCAACACGTGCTACAACGCCGTCGACCGCCATGTCTTGGCCGGCCGAGGTGACGCGACCGCGGTCATCTACGACAGCCCGATCACCGGCGCAACGGGGCAGCTCACCTACGCGGAGCTCCTGGAACGGGTCTCGACCTTCGCGGGGGCCCTTCGCGATCTCGGCGTGGAGTGCGGCGACCGGGTCGTCATCTACATGCCGATGATCCCACAGACGCTCATCGCCATGCTCGCGTGTGCCCGCATCGGCGCCGTGCACTCGGTGGTGTTCGGCGGCTTCGCGGCGCAGGAGCTCGCCATACGCATCGACGATGCCAAGCCCAAGCTCGTTGTCTGGGCTTCCTGCGGCATCGAACCCAGCCGAGTGATCCCCTACAAGCCGCTGGTCGACCACGCCCTCGAGTTGGCGCACTGGCGGGTGGAGACCACAGTGGTCACCCAGAGGGAGCAGGCGCCGGCGCAGCTCGTGCAGGGAAGAGACCACGACTGGGACGAGCTGGTGAAGCAGGCTGAGCCCGCCGCCTGTGTCGCCGTCGAGGCCACTGCGCCCCTCTACATCCTCTACACGTCCGGGACCACGGGCAAGCCGAAGGGCGTCGTCAGAGATCACGGCGGCCACGCGGTCGCTCTACTCTGGTCGATGAAGGGCCTCTACGACGCCGGTCCGGGTGATGTCTACTGGGCCGCCTCCGACATGGGCTGGGTGGTCGGCCACTCCTACATCGTCTACGGGCCGCTGCTGGCCGGCGCCACCACCATCGTGTACGAGGGCAAACCGGTGGGCACGCCGGACGCCGGTGCGTTCTGGCGTGTCGTGGAGGAGCACCGCGTCAAAGTGCTGTTCACGGCTCCGACGGCCATTCGTGCCATCCGGCGCGAGGACCCCGAGGGCGAGCTCGTCAAGGAGCACGACATCAGCTCGCTGGAGGCCCTCTACCTCGCCGGAGAACGCCTCGATCCCGACACCTATCACTGGGCGCGCGACGTCCTCGGCGTGCCTGTGATAGACCACTGGTGGCAGACCGAGACCGGCTGGGCGATCTGCGCCAACTGCAGAGGACTCGAGGAGCTGCCCATGAAGGCGGGCTCGCCGACCAAGCCCGTGCCGGGCTTCGATCTCGTGGTGCTCGACGTCGCCGGCAAGCCTCTCGAACCACCGGCGGACGGAATGCTCGCCCTGCGTCTGCCGTTGCCTCCCGGTACTCTGCCGACGCTCTGGCAGAACGACGAAGGCTTCGTGAACACGTACTTGGCCCCATTCCCCGGCTACTACTTCACGGGAGACGCCGGCAGCATCGACGAGGATGGCTACGTCTACGTGATGGGTCGCGTCGACGACATCATCAACGTCGCCGGTCACCGCCTGTCGACCGGCCGCATGGAGGAGGTGCTCGCCGCGCACCCGGATGTGGCCGAGTGCGCGGTCGTCGGTGCCGCGGACGATCTCAAGGGGCAGATCCCTCTCGGACTCGTAGTGCTCAAGAGCGGAGCCAATCGGGACCCAGCGGACGTCTCCAGCGAGCTCGTACGCATGGTCAGGGAGCAGATCGGGCCGGTGGCCGCCTTCAAACGTGCGGTCGTCGTGAATCGCCTGCCCAAGACGCGGTCCGGCAAGATCCTGCGCAGTTCGATCCGCAAGATCGCCGACGGGGCGGAGTTTGCGATACCTGCGACTATCGAGGACCCGTCGGTGATCGAGGACCTTCGTGCGCTGTTCGGGGTCGTGCGTTGACTGGCCCACCCGCGTTCCCACGCCGCTGCCCGACGGCGCCGCCGCCGAGATGCGGGTGAGCGTCGAGGACGTCGAGAGAGCTGGGGTGGTCCAGAAGTGAACAGGCTGGCAACGGGCCGGACGCTCGCGCGCGACGCGAGATGCGACGGTTTGGGCGGACGAGCGGTCAGCGATGTCCAATTCGAAATCGAGACAAGTACGAAAGGAGTGCCGTGAGCGACCAAGCCAAACGGACCTTCAACCTTCTTGAAGCGCCGAAGAAGCACTATGGGACGCTGCGTAACTTTGTGGACGGCGAATGGGTCGAGCCTCAGACAGACCGGTATCTCGACGTGGAAGATCCTGCCACGGGCGAGACGATCGCCTCAGTCCCGTGCAGCACCAAGGCGGATACGGACCGGGCGATACAGGCCGCTCAGGACGCGTTCTGGGATTGGCGCTCCACGCCGCCGGTGGTGCGTGCCCGGTACATGTACAAGATCAGGGAGTTGCTGGAGAAGAACTTCGAGGAGTTGTCCCGCATCACCACGCAGGAGCACGGGAAGGCCATCGACGAGGCCCGCGGAGAGACTCGCCGGACGGTGGAATGTGTGGAGGTCGCGACCGGCGTCACCAGCCTGATGATGGGCTACAACCTCGAGGACGGCGCGGCCAAGAACATCGATGAGACGATGGTGCGCCAGCCGCTCGGTGTCGGTGCCTGCATCACGCCGTACAACTTCCCCTTCATGATGACCGGCTTCTGGTGGCCCTACGCGATCGCCGCCGGCAACACCTTCGTCATCAAGCAGTCGCATCAGACGCCGATCACCATCACCCGGTTCTTCGAGATCCTCGAAGACGCTGATCTGCCCGACGGCGTCATGAACCTGGTCCAGGGCGACCGCGTCGTGGGCGACGCCATCCTGGAGTCGCCACTCGTGAAGGCTGTCGGCTTCATCGGCTCCACGCCGGTCGCCAAGCAGATCTACAAGCGCTGCGGCGAGACCGGCAAGCGCATCTGCGCCAACGGCGGCGCCAAGAACTTCATCACCGTCATGCCCGATGCGGAGATCGACCGCCAGATCAGCAACATGATGGCCAGCTTCTTCGGCTGCGCGGGGCAGCGGTGCCTTGCCGCCTCCGTCCTCCTGGCCGTGGGCGACGTCTACGATGAGATCAAGGAGAAGTTCCTGGCGGCTGCCGGCGCGCTCGCCACGGGCCCCGGGCTCGACGAGTCGGTCAACGTCGGGCCGGTGATCTCCGCCAAGCACCTGGCGAGCATCCACGGCTACATCGAGACCGGCATCAAGGAGGGCGCTGACCTCCTCCTCGACGGGCGTCAGGTCGAAGTGCCGGGCTTCGAGGGCGGTCACTACATCGCGCCTACGGTGTTCGAGAACTGCACCCCGGACATGACGATCTGCAAGGACGAGATCTTCGGCCCGGTCGCGATGCTCGCCCGCGTCAAGGACTTGAAGGAGGCGATCAGCATCACGAACGGAACCCAGTTCGGCAATGCCGCCTCCATCTACACCACGAGCGGGAGAAGCGCGCGCACGTTCTGGTACGAGGTCGATTCAGGCAACATCGGCGTGAACCTCGGCGTCGCGGCGCCGGTCTCGTACTTCCCGTTCGCCGGCATGAAGGAGTCTCACTTCGGCTCGACGCACGGGCAGCGCGACTCCTTCGAACTGTTCACGGATTGCAAGGTGGTCATCACTCGCTGGTAAGGGGCGCTCACCGCGAACGCCCGAGCTCAGCTGGCACGAGCCGGAGGAATGGTATGGACAAGGCTGCGATCCTGATCAAGAGCGGCGACGTCGCGCCGATCGTGCCGCCGTTGCATGTGAACACGGACACGTGGGTGCTCGTGAAGCCGGCCAACACCGGGAACACGCAGTGCGAGTTCTACGTCACCGAGATGAGGCAGGGGGGTGGCGCCGATTGGGACACCCACCCCGGCTGCGAGCACATCTACTTCGTGATGTCCGGCCGAGCCAGGATGTTCGTGGAGGACGAGGTGTTCGATCTGGCGCCGGGCGACTGTCTTCTCATGAACGAGGGCGTGCGACACAAGGTCGACGTCGTCGGCAGCGAGACCTTCCGCATCGGCGTCGTCTTTGCGCCCGGCCGCGTGTGATGTGGTCCGGCCCGTCGCGTTGTGGGATGATAGAGAAGTCCATGCACCCCGCCGGCAGCACCCGCAGCTCCATGGCGGTAGGCTCGCCGGTCCGTCAGCAGTAATCGCGATACGTAGGAGGTAGTTGGTAAAATGCAAGTCAAATCGCTCAGAGGGAAGAGCTTCATCGCGATCTCTGACTTCACCAAGGAAGAGATCGTCACGATGCTCGACGCCGCTGTCGCGCTCAAGCTGGAGAACGCGCGCGGGGTCCCGCACCACATCCTGCAGGACAAGGCCATCTTCCTCATGTTCTACAACAAGAGCCTGCGCACCCGGAACAGCTTCGAGACCGGCATCTTCCAGTTGGGCGGTCACGCCAACTACCTGGACACGAACGCGGTGTACACGCCGGCCGTGAAGGGCAAGGAGCAGGCCTTCGTGACCGAGCGCCTCGACGACGTGGCGAAGGTGCTGTCGCGCTACGGTGAGGCGATCTGCATCCGCATCTTCGGCGATCCCGTCGGCTGGATCTATGGCGCCGGCAACCACTACATGCGCGAGTTCGCCAAGGCTGCCGACGTGCCGGTCATCAACATGGAAGACGACATGTACCATCCCTGCCAGGGCATGGCCGACGTCATGACCATGCAGGAGAAGCTCGGTACGCTCGAAGGCAAGAAGGTCGTCATGAGCTGGGCCTACTCGCCGAGCATGAAGAAGCCGATCAGCGTGCCGCACTCGATGATGGCCGTGAGCTCGCTGTTCGGCGCCCACGTCGTGCTCGCCCATCCCAAGGGCTTCGACCTCGACCCGGCGCAGATCGCCAACGCCAAGGACAACGTCGCCCGCTACGGCGGCTCCTTCACCGTGACCAACGACATGAAGGAAGCCTTCAAGGACGCCGACGTCGTCTACCCGAAGTGCTGGCCCTCGCCCAAGTACTTCGCCACCGCCGAGAAGGAACCCGACTGGAAGGCGCAGCAGAAGCTGTTCGACGCCAACACGGGCTGGATCTGCGACGAGAAGATCATGAAGCTCACCAACCGCGACAGCATCTACATGCACTGCCTGCCGTGCGACCGCAGCAAAGAGGTCACCGACGCAGTCATCGACGGGCCGCACTCCGTGGTCTACGACCAGGCCGAGAACCGCATGCACGCCCAGAACGGGGTCATGGCGCTTTTGATGAACGGCTGACCGACTGACAGTGCTTCCGCGTCGCCCAAGCTGGCCGCGACCACGTCGCGGCCAGCTTGGGAAGGCGCCTCCGGCCGCGGGCCGGAAGCACGGTGTTCCGCAGTCCCCGTAATCGTTCTCGCGGGAGCGCGGATCAGGGTTCGAGCGGAACGAGCGTTCCGAAAGACGGAGTCTAGGCGCGGGCACGGCTGGGCTTCTGGCGCCCGCGGTGT
Organism: uncultured Thermoleophilia bacterium; assembly: GCA_963700035.1. Lineage (GTDB taxonomy): Bacteria > Actinomycetota > Thermoleophilia > UBA2241 > UBA2241 > CAIXSE01. Next base: position 34,663 of record CAVOWE010000008.1, read on the forward strand.
ATGGATCGAACGACAGCAGCGGAGGTGCGAATGAAACTACTCGTTGCACTTGGCGGCAACGCCATCAAACAGGCCCATGAGGCGGGCACGACCGCCGAGCAGTTCGACAACTGCGAGAAGACCGCCGAGCAGCTCGCCAAGATCGTCAGCGAGTTCGGTCCCGGCGACTGGCTGGCGATCACGCACGGCAACGGGCCCCAGTCGGGCAACCTGAGCGTGCAGATGGAAGCCGCCAAGGACATGGTGGCCGTGCAGACCCTGGACGTCATCGGAGCGATGACCCAGGGCCAGATCGGTTACATGCTGCAGAACACCATGCAGAAGCACCTCAAGGCGCACGGCGTGGACATGGACGCGATCGCCGTCGTCAACCAGGTGCTCGTCGACCCCGACGACCCCGAGTTCACCGGCGACGCGGCCTCCAAGCCCGTCGGCAATTTCTTCACCTTTGAGGAAGCCCGAGCCCTCAAGGCCCAGCATCCGGAGTACGTCGTCAAGGAGGTCAAGCCGGGCGTTGACAAGGGCTGGCGGCGCTGCGTGCCCTCGCCCATCCCCAGCGTCAACGTCGAGGCCCGGGCCATCGGCCGCATCCTCGATGCGGGCATCATCGTGATCGCCTCGGGCGGCGGCGGTATCCCGGTCATGCAGGACGACAAGGGCGATTACCAGGGGCTCGAGGCGGTCATCGACAAGGACCGCGCCGGGGAAGTGATGGCGAAAGCGATCGGCGCCGACACCTTCATGATGCTCACCGATGTCGAGCACGCCCTGCTGAACTTCGGCAAGGACAACGCCACACCGCTGCGCGAGGTGACCTGCGCGGAAGCGACGAAGCTCGCCGCCGAGGGTCACTTCCTGCCCGGCAGCATGGGGCCCAAGATGGCCTCGGCCATCAAGTTCGTGGAAGAGGGCGGGGCACGATCGATCATCAGCTCGCTCGACAAGGCCGCCGAGGCGCTGGAGGGCAAGACGGGGACGGTCATCGTGCCGTGAGCCGGCGCTCCGATCGTGCCCGGGGTTCAGGCGACGACCGCCTGAGGTCGTGTTCCAGCATTCATCTCAGGCTCGCGTCGGGATTGTTGACAGGTCTGGCGAGTCATGGTCTAGTCAATCTGATCCATCAGGCAGTGGGTCCCAACCGGTGATCGACTGCACAAGCGTTAGACAGGGGGGCAGGATGAACAGCAGACGTTACGGCCTATTGGCGCTCGTGGTGATCGTGTGCCTGTCGATGGTCGCGTTCGCAGCGGTCGGCTGCGGCGAGTCGACAGAAGAGACCGCATCACCCTCGGCTTCGGCCCCCGGCGACGCGATGGCCGCCAACCAGGCTGCCGCCGCAGCGAACTACGAGGGAATGCTCGCTATGCCGACGTTCGTGGCCCCTCCGGGGGGGCCTATGGACGCCAAGGCGATCATGGCCGGCAAGTCCATCATGAGCATCCCCGGCACCGGCACCGACCCGTTCTACGTGCAGATGGAGAACGGCATGGCGGAGGCCGCCAAGGCGGTCGGCTATCCGTTCTCGACCTGGAACAACCAGGGCCAGCTGACGCAGTATCAGCAGGGCTTCCAGAACGGCATCACGAAGCAGGTCAGCCTGATCGACCTGCTCGCCGGGCCGGACCCCAACTCCCTGAAGCCGCAGATCGAGGAAGCGCAGAAGGCCGGGATCAAGGTCGTCGCATCGCACCTCACCGCTTTCGAGCAGACGGTGCCCTACGTGGACTTCAACTTGCCGCAGGACTACACGAATGCGGGCGTGGTGCTTGCCGACTGGATCATCGCGCATGACTACACGGCTCACGTGCTGCTCATAGGCTCCGACGAGATCGTGTCGACGTCGGCTGTGGTCGAAGGCTTCGAGAGTGAGATGGCGAAGCTTGGCCCGGAGGTCCAGTACAAGTACTTCAACGTCACGGTCCCCGAGTGGGGCACCAAGATCCAGCCGCAGGTGCAGTCGGCGATCGTGGCCGACCCCGAACTGACCTACGTCGCCTGCGTCTACGACGCCATGACGCAGTTCGTCGTGCCGGGCGTCGCCGCCGCGAACGCGGGGGACCAGGTCAAGATCATCGGCTTCAACGCCAATCCGTTCGTGATCGACTTCGTCCGCGAGGGCAAGGCCGAGATGACCTTCGGTGACTGCCTGGACTGGGCCGGCTGGGCGATCGCCGACGCCGAGATGCGGATCCTCGACGGGCAGGACATCCCGGTGAACGGCGCAGTAGGCGAGTACCTCAACAACCCGTTCCGCATGTTCACCGCTGACAACGCCGCCGAGGCCGGCGTGCCCGCGGATTTCACCACGGGATTCGGCGACTACCAGACCGAGTACAAGAAGCTCTGGGGACTGCAGTAAGCAGTCTGCCCGAGACCATCTAAGGTAGAGGGAGACAAGGCCGTGGATCCCGCACAGGCGGTCGTCGTGCGCAACATGTCCATGACGTTCGGTGGACAGCGAGCGCTGGACGCGGTGGATGTGAGTATCCGCCGCGGAGAGATCCACGGCCTTGTCGGCCAGAACGGGTGTGGCAAGTCGACGCTCATCAAGATCCTCTCCGGCTACCATCACCCGGACCCGGGAGGCGAACTGGAGATCGACGGTCTCCCGGTGAAGCTGCCGGTCCGCACCGGATCGGCCTCGGAGCTCGGGTTGAGCTTCGTCCATCAGGACCTCGGTCTTCTCCCGACGCTGACGGTCGTGGAGAACTTCCGCGCCTGGACGATCTCCACGAAGTTCGAGTTGTTCATTCGCTGGGGCCGGGAGCGGCAGCTGACCGAGGAGGCGTTCGCCCGTTACGGGCTGAGCTGCGATCCGCGCGCGGTCGTGGGCGAGTTGCCGGCGGTGCAGCGTGCGCTGCTGGCCATCGTCCGTGCGCTCGACGACCTTCGTGTGTACACCAAGGACGATGAGTCGCGTGGCGGGCTGCTGGTCCTCGACGAACCGACCGTGTTCCTGCCCCGCGAGAACAGGGAGAACCTCTTCGAGGTCATCCGCCGGAGCGTCACGCACGGGTCGAGTGTCCTCTTCGTGTCGCACGACCTCGACGAAGCCCTCTCCGTGACCGACCGCATCACGGTCCTGCGCGACGGTCGCGTCGCCGGCACGGTGGACAGCGCCACGACCAAGAAGGACCAGCTCGTCGAGATGATCATCGGCAAGCGACTCGAGGCCTTCGAAGCCATCCACAGGGAACACACCGTCGGCGAACGTAGCCACGTGTCGGTCGACGGCGTCACGGGAGGCACGATCAAGGACGTCTCCTTCGCCCTCAACGAGGGCGAGGTCCTCGGCCTCACCGGGCTGGTGGGCAGCGGTTTTGAGGAACTCCCGTATCAGATGTTCGGCGCGACGCCGGCGAACAGCGGCCGGATGACCATCGCAGGCATCGAGCACGACCTCGCGACGATGTCGCCTCCGGACGCGATCAAGGCCGGCATGGGGCTCATCCCCGCGGACAGGCAGGGTGCCGCCGGAATCGGGTCGCTGCTCGTGCGCGACAACGTGATGATGCAGGTCATCGACCAGTACAGACCCTATCGACTCGACCGGCGCCGCTATCTCCGGAATGCCGAAGATGCCCTGAAGGAGTACGACGTCCGCCCGCCCGAGCCGATCATGGACTTTCAGGCCCTGAGCGGTGGCAACCAGCAGAAGGTCGTGCTGGCGAAGTGGCTGCAGGGCGGGCCCAGGGTGCTTCTCGTCCACGAGCCCACCCAGGGCGTCGACGTGGGGGCTCGGCTGCAGGTCTTCGAGACCATCACGCAAGCCGCCGCGCAGGGTATGTCCGTCGTGTGCGCAAGCTCCGACTACGAGCAGCTCGCGGCCATCTGCGACAGGGTGCTCATCTTCCACGACGGGCAGATCATGTGCGCGCTCGTCGGAGACCAGATCACCAAGGACCGGATCACCGAGCAATGCTACGTGAGCCGCGCTACGCTCAGACCAGACACGGAGACGAGGATCCCCGCATGAACCAGGTCAGCGCAGGAACGCCCGGAGAGATGCTGCCGCCGGTCGAGAACGAGCCTCAGCACCACAGGAAGGGCATCACTCTCGGCGACTACGTGGAGCGCCTCGCTCTCATCATCGCCTGGGTCATCGTCATCGTGGTGTTCAGCATCCTGGCTCCGGAGTCGTTCTTCAGGATGCAGAACTTCACGACGATGCTGAGCACCCAGACGACCCTCGTCATCCTCGCCCTCGCGGTGCTGATCCCGCTGATCGCCGGCGACTACGACCTCTCCCTCGCGGCCAACCTGATGATGGCGGGCATGCTCGTCGCCGTCCTGAACGCAGAGCAGGGCGTGCCCCTCGCCCTGACGATCCTCATCGCTCTCGGGTTCGGCGCGCTGCTCGGCTTCATCAACGGGCTCATCATCATCCTCTTCGACATCAATGCGTTCATCGTGACGCTCGGCACCGGTACCATCGTCACGGGGCTGGTGCTGTGGATCAGTTCGTCGCGGACGATAGGCGGAGTATCAGTGTGGCTGTCGGACTGGGTGGTCGTGAATCGGCTGGCCGGCCTCTCGATCGAGTTCTTCTACGGGCTTATCCTCTGCGCAGTCCTCTGGTACGTCTTGGACTTCACGGCGATCGGGCGTCGCATCCTCTTCGTGGGAAGGGGAACCAACGTGGCCAGGCTGAGCGGTATCCGCGTGGGGCGGGTGCGCTGGGGGTGCTTCGTGGCCGCCGGCATCCTCGCGTCGTTCGGCGGAATCGTGTACACCGGGACGGCGGGCGCAGCCGACCCCGTGTCCGGCGGCACGTTCATGCTGCCCGCGTTCGCGGCGGCCTTCCTCGGCAGCACGGCGATCACCCCGGGCCGCTTCAATCCGTGGGGCACGTACATCGCCGTGTACTTCCTGGTCACCGGGGTCACCGGGCTCGCGATCCTGGGCGTCCAGAGCTGGGTGCAGAGCGTGTTCTACGGCGCCGCCCTGGTCATCGCCGTCTCGGCCTCGGCGTTCGTCAAGAAGCGTCGCGAGGCTGCGGCCAAACTGTGACGCATCTCGGGCGAGCGTCCCGTCTGCGTGGGTCAGGATCCGTCTGGGTCTCTTGAGGCGCCGGGCCCCGGCAGCTGCCGGGGCCCGGTGTGTTGAACCCCGGGAAGAATCGCTCCCGCGGGGCGCGGCTCCGGCGCCGTGCGCGAGTAGTTGAAGTGCTCACCCCAGGACGGACCATGCTGAAAGGGCGGCTACAGTGAGAGCGTCGGCGAATCGCATCCGCCAAGACATCGAGACGATCGCCGGCTTCAGCTCTTCCGGCCCCGGGACGAATCGCCTGAGCTTCACGCCGGAGTACTGGGCGGCGGTCGACTACGTGGCCGACCAGATGGCCGCGCTCGGGTACGAGCGGAAGACGACCGCCCACGGCAACACGCGCTTTCGCAAGGGTGGTGCGGATCAGCGCGAACCGGCCGTCGCAGTCGGATCGCATCTCGACGCGGTACCTCGCGGGGGACGATTCGACGGCGTCGCCGGAGTCGTTGCCGGCGTGGAGATCGCGCGACTCCTGGACGCCATGGGTGTGCGACTCGGCCGACCGTACGAGGTGATCGTCTTCGCCGAAGAGGAGGGCGCGCGCTTCGGAAGCGTCCTGGCCGGCTCCAAAGCGCTTGTCGGCCGGCTCACTCATGGCGAGCTGGGCGCGATGAAGGACGCCGATGGGACGAGCTACCTCGAGGCTCTCGGGGAGAGGGTGGCGCACGCCTCGAGCGCTCCGGGTGGCGGGTTCGGAGCTGGAGACGTCGTTTCCTACTTCGAGCTGCACATCGAACAGTCGCTGGTGCTGGAGGCAGCTCGGGTCCCGGTCGGGATCGTCGAGGCGATCGTCGGGATCCGCCAGTACAGGGTCACCTACTCGGGTGTGGCCAACCACGCGGGGGCGACGCCGATGCGTCTCCGGCAGGACTCGCTGGCGGCCACGGCGCAGGCGATCTCGGCGGTGGAAGAGCTCGCAACGGCGTCGCCGACGGGTGTCACGGTCGGCACGGTCGGCATGCTCGTCAACGAGCCGAACGCCGCCAACGTCATACCTGCCCGCACCATCTTCTCGGTCGACCTCCGGGACACCGACGCCGCAGCCTTGGACGAGATCGGCGAGCGCGTGCTGGGGAGGGTCCAGCGGATCGCCGAGGAACGACGGGTCGACGCTGACGTGACGCTGACCGCCGACTCGGCACCCGTGGTTCTGTCCTCGCGCCTGCGCGCCGCGCTGATCGGCTCGGCGGGGAGGCGCGGGATCGCCTACCTCGAGATGCCGAGCGGAGCGGCCCACGACGCGCAGGAGATCGCCCGGGTCACGGACGCCGCGATGATCTTCGTGCCCTCCGTCGCGGGTCGCAGCCATTGTCCGGAGGAAGACACGCCCTACGAGGCGATAGCTCTGGGAGTAGACGTCCTCCTGGGGGCGGTCCAGGAGGCAGGGGAGCGGTCGGACTGACTGCACTGGACACAAGGGGGAGGTCTTGCGGCCCTGCAAGGCCTCGCGACTACGCGCGTCGGCCCGTGAATGCTTCTCGTCGGGAATCGTGGCGTGCTACAGGACGAAGCGCAGCCTCGACGAAGCGAGTAGAATAGTGGTCCAGCTCGGTCACTAGGCTTGCCGGGCGTAGGCGTGGGCCCTGCTCGGGGCCGTGGTTCTCGGTTGACAGTCACAGGCGATCTCGGAAAGCGGTGAACCAACGATGGATCTACAAGGCGCCATACAAGAAGCAGGACGATGCCTTCTGTGCGACGATGCGCCGTGCAACACCGGGTGCGGGGCCGACAACGAGCCCGGGACCTTCATCCGTCAGCTGCGTCTGGGGAACATCAAGGGCGCCGTCCGCACGATGCGGAGGAACAACGTCCTCGCCGCCACCTGCGCCCAGGTCTGCCCGACGTGTCGTCTCTGCGTGCAGGGGTGTGCGCGGAGCGGGATCGACGAGCCCATCCGCATCGACGAGATCCAGGCTTTCCTCGCCGACTATGAGCGGCAAGAGGGCATGCACGTCCTGCAGGCGCCCGAACCCGGTGACCGCAAGGTGGCCGTGATCGGCGCGGGACCAGCCGGCCTTTCCGCTGCCGCCACTCTGGCCGTGATGGGCTACGCCACGGTCGTCTTCGAGAAGATGTCCGAGCCTGGAGGCCAGATCCGCTACGGGATCCCCGATCACCGGCTGTCCCCTGAACTCGTCGAGCACGAGATCGGTCTTGTCCGCGGGCTGGGCGTGCAGTTCGAATGCGGGCGCGCGATCTCGACCCAGGCCGACCTGGAAGGGCTTTTTGAACAGGGGTTTGACGCGGTGTTCCTCGGCCCAGGCTACGATCGACCCTATTCACTGGGACTGGGCGCGGAAGCTTCGGCCGGCGTGTATCCCTGGGACGATTTCCTCGGGCAGAGCAAGGACCCACAGGCCCGCACTGCGCTGGCTGCCACGGTCTCGGGCAAGAACGTCGTGGTGGTCGGGGGCGGCGCCGTCGCCATGGACTGCGCGGTGACCGCCAAGCGTCTCGGTGCAGACCGCGTCTACGCCGTTTCCCTGGAGGCCATGGAAGAGCTGCCCGCCGACGAGGACGAGAAGGACCTCGCTTTCCGCGAGGGCATCCGTTTCAGGCCGAACGGACGGGTGACGCGCATCGAGGGCGAGAACGGCAGCGTGAAGGCCGTTCACGGCGTGGAGATCCGCTGGATCGAGCCGGGCCGGTTCGTGCCGGACAACGCCGTGGACGTCCCCGGAAGCGCGTTCGCGATCCCGGCCGCCATCGTCGTGGAAGCGATCGGGACAGGGTTCTCGGCGGAGTTGTCGGCCATGCTGAGCGGAATGGATGCCGACAAGGGTCGTCCGCGGACAGATCCCAAGACGATGCGCCTGTCGGATCCGCGGGTGTTCGGCGGCGGCGATCTCGTGGCTCCGGGCAAGACCGTCGCCGCCAGCGTCCTCGACGGCAAGAGAGCGGCGAAGGCGATAGCCGAGGCCTTCCCCCTCGGCGAGGCCGTGGCGACCCCGAAGGCGCCGCGGCCCAGTCTGGAGATCGAGTTCTGCGGGGTGCGCTGCGCGAACCCCCTCTTTCTTTCGTCATCACCGGTCGGCAACACCGCCGAGATGGTCGCCCGGGCGTTCGACGCCGGCTGGGGTGGGGCGGTCTACAAGACGCTCAACCGGGACATCGACTTCGATGTCATCGACCCCACTCCGCGTCTCAACGCGCTGCACCACGGTGACCAGCGCTTCATGGGGCTGCAGAACATGGAGCAGATCAGCGACCGTCCGCTCAAGGACAACCTCGAGGACATGGCCTGGCTGAAGAAGCACTACCCCGACCGCATCCTGGTGGCCAGCCTCATGGGGTTCAGCGACGAGGGCTGGATCGAGCTCGCCACACGGTCGGAGGAGACGGGCGCCGACATGCTGGAGCTCAATGTCTCCTGCCCGCAGATGGCCTGCGAAGGCGCCGGCCACAAGGTAGGACAGGACACCGAACTGCTCGAACGCTACACGCGCCTCGTCAAGGAGCATGTCTCTATCCCGGTGATGGTCAAGCTGACCCCGAACGTCACCGACATGCTGCCGGCTGCGTTCGCGTGCAAGCGCGGCGGGGCGGATGCGCTGGCGACCATCAACACGGTGCGGGGCATCAGCGAAGTCGACCTTCAGACGTTCGCTCCCATGCCCACGATCCAGGGCAAGGGCTCGATCAGCGGCCACTCCGGGACGGTGGTCAAGCCGATCGCCATGCGCTTCGTGGCCGAGCTCTGCCAGAGCAGGCAGCTGGCACTCCCGGTCTCCGGGATCGGCGGCATCGAGACGTGGCAGGATGCAGCCATGTTCCTCTTGCTGGGGGCGAGCAATCTGCAGGTGACCTCGGCCGTGATGCACTACGGGTATCGCATCGTCGAATCCATGCGCGAAGGTCTCGAGGACTACCTGGAGACCCTCGGGTATCGGTCTGTCGGCGAGCTGGTAGGCGCCGGTCTGCCGTTCGTCATCGATCCCGCCGAGCACAGCCAGACCGCACATGTCGTCGCCAAGGTGGACCCGGACAAGTGCATCGGTTGCGGGCTGTGCCACGTCACCTGCTGGGACGGCGCCAACCAGGCCATGGGATTCGATACCTCTACGCGCAAGGCCGAAGTCGACGAGGAACGCTGCGTCGGCTGCCTGCTGTGCCGGCATGTCTGCCCGGTGTGGGACTGCGTGGGCACCGCGGAGGTCCCGGCCCAGGTGATCTCGGGCATGCACCGCGATGCCATGGACTTCGTCCCTCGCGGCTGATCTCCCGTCGCCGTGCCGGCGGGCTCCACGAGCCCGCCGGCACGGCGACTTCCCCTTGCCGCCCCTTCACGCGGCTGCTACACTACGCCGACCTTTAACCACGTCCGGAGAGACGGAAAGGGGGTGTGCGCTGCCGTACGCTACCGAGGCCACGGCGGCGCTTTTCTATGCCTGAACCCAGACCCGCCAATGAGGTCGTCATCATGACGGCCGAGCAGATATCGCGGACGATCACGCGACTCGCTCACGAGATCATCGAGAAGAACCCCAACGCTCACGATCTCGCCATCGTCGGCATCCACACCCGCGGGGCATTCCTCGGCGAGCGCCTGCACCAGCTGCTCTGCACGGCCCGCGGCAGCATGTACACCTCGGGCGATCTCGATATCACGCTCTATCGCGACGACGTCGGCCCGCGCAGCGCGACGGGAGTCGCGCCGATTGCGGTGGCTCCGCTGGTGAAGGGTTCTGATCTCCCGTTCACCGTCGAGGATGCGACGATCGTCCTGGTGGACGACGTGCTGTACACGGGGCGCACGATCCGAGCCGCCATCGACGCGATCTTCGACCTTGGGCGTCCGGCCGGAGTGCAGCTGGCGGTCCTGGTCGACCGCGGCCATCGCGTGCTCCCCATCCGCCCCGACTTCGTCGGCAAGAACGTGCCCACGGCGCAGCGCGAGCGCATCAGCGTGCGCTTCCCAGAATCGGATGGCGTCGAGGAGGTCGTGCTCGTTCGAGCGGAGGAAGAGTGATCATCCGAGGGAGGACTTCCCTCGGGGATTCTCTCGCGTACATGCTCAGACTCGACTGGGCCATCGTGGTGCCCCTCTCGTCGTTTCCGTGCAACGGTCCCGACGATTGTGAGGCCCACGGTGGCCCCTTCGCTCATGACGGCATGATGAATTCGGGAGGCGCATGAGATGGCGACCGTGTCGAAGAATCCACACCTTCCTTTCGGCGACCAACAAACCGCGCCATGGTATGGCAAGGACATCCTGTCGGTGAAGCAGTTCAGCAGAATGGACCTCGATTACATCTTCGAAGTGGCTCACGAGATGCGCGCGATGGTCGAGAGGGTCGGCACCTTTGACCTCCTGAAAGGCAAGATCCTCGCCAACCTCTTCTATGAGCCCTCGACACGCACGTCGTCGTCGTTCATGGCCGCGATGCAGAGGCTGGGCGGAGCAGTCATCCCCATCAGCGAGGTCAGGTACTCGTCAGTCGCCAAGGGCGAGAGTCTGCCCGATACAGTCCGTACACTGGCGTGCTATTCGGACGTGGTCGTCCTCCGACATCCCGAAGTCGGCTCTGCTGCGCTCGCGGCAAAGCACTGCGACAAGCCAGTGATCAACGCGGGTGACGGCGTAGGGGAGCATCCAACGCAGGCTCTGCTCGACACCTTCACCATACATGAGGAGCTGGGTCGTCTCGACGGTCTCGTGGTCACGATGCTGGGCGATCTGAAGTACGGCCGCACGGTGCACTCGCTTGCGCGTCTGCTTGGTCAGTTCGACGACACCGACCTCCACTACGTATCACCGGAAAGCCTCCGCATGCCACGTGAGATCATTGACGAGGTGGCCCGCGGCGGCACGGCGCAGACAGAGCACACCTCTCTTGATGACATCATCGCGGACACCGATGTCTTGTACGTGACGAGGGTGCAGAGGGAGCGATTCGAAGACGACTCCGCGTATGACCGAGTCAAGGATGCCTTCGTCATCACGCCCGATGTGCTCGCGGCGGCCAAGGAGCACATGATCGTGATGCACCCGCTGCCACGCCTCACGGAGATCAGTCTCGAGTGTGACCAAGACCCTCGGGCAGCCTACTTCCGCCAGATGGAGTACGGCATGTACGTCCGCATGGCTCTGCTGGCCCTCGTCCTCGGCAAGGCCTGACCAGTCCTCAACGACGGTGATCCCGCCGGCAGCCGCGGGAACCCAGCAGCGATGAACATGGGAGATGTCCTATGACACTGGTTGTGGCATGGCTGATGACGCCGAATACCTGATCGCGCACCAGGTCTTCAGTGGTCTGGCCGCGCCCACGGCGATCCTGTATCGGACCATCGTCGGGTACAGCGAGGGTCCCGCGAGCCGGCCGGTGCTCTGATGCAACGCACCTGGTGCAAGCGGCTGCCCGCCGCCGACCTGCTCGTCTGCGGCGGCCGTGTCGTCGACCCCGAGAGCGGCCTGGACGCCGTGCTGGATGTACGAGTGAGTGGGGGCAAGGTCGCGGAGGTGGGTGCGGGGCCCGCACGCGGCAAGAGCACGCGCGTGGTGGACGCCGACGGCATGCTGGTCTTGCCGGGCTTCGTCGACCTGCACTCTCACTTCCGCACGCCTGGACGTGAGGACGAGGAGGATCTTGCCAGCGCTTCGACTGCTGCGGCGGCAGGCGGCTACGTCGCCGCCTTCGGCATGGCGAACACCGCGCCTGTCACCGACTCGGCTCCACTCCTGCGCGGACTTGTCGAGCAAGCACGCAAGGACGCTGTGATCCCCATCGGCTTCTTTGCGGCCGTCACGTGCGGACTGGCTGGCGAACAGCTCACAGAGATGGGCGAGCTCGGTGAGGCTGGCGCGATCGGATTCAGCGACGACGGGCGCCCGCTGCCGACTGCCGCTCTGACGCGCCGCGCTCTTCACGACGCCGAGGTGAGCGGAAGGTTCGTGGCGATCCACGCCCAAGATGACTCCCTCTTCGAGGGCGGCCAGATGCACGAGGGCCCGACATCTGCGCAGCTCGGGCTGACCGGCATCCCCTCGCTCTGTGAGAGCCTGGACGTCTCCCGCACCCTGGATATCGCAGCGTGCGAAGACGCTCGCGTGCACGTCTGCCACATCAGTACCGCCGCCTCGCTTGAGGCTCTTGCGCGAGCCAAGGAGGCCGGCGTTCGGGTCACGGCCGAGGCCACGCCGCACCACCTCACACTCAACGACGAGGCGGTCGCCTCCCTGGACCCCAACCTCAAGATGAATCCGCCGCTGCGCGCCGAGAGCGACCGCGCGGCGCTGGTCGAGGCGCTCAAGTCCGGACTCGTGGACTGCGTTGCCACCGACCACGCGCCGCACGGCTCCGAGGAGAAGGATGTACCCTTCGAAGAGGCGCCGTTCGGGTGCATCGGCTTGGAGACGGCCTTCAGCGTGCTGTACGGCCAGCTGGTGGAGCCCGGCCTCCTGGACCTGGCGACGCTGGTCACGCGCTTGAGCGCGGCGCCGGCGGGTATCGCCGGGCTTCCGGCGCCGGCCATCGCCGCCGGATCGCCCGCCGACCTCTGCGTCATCGACCCGCGGGCCGTGTGGACGGTCACACCGGACACCCTGCAGTCGCGCTCGTTCAACTCCCCCTGGCTGGGCCGTGAGCTCACGGCCAGGGTCAAGCTCACGCTGGCCGCCGGCCGCGTGGCCTGGGAGGACCTTGCCTAGCCCTGCCGTCGTCGTCCTCGAAGACGAGGGTCTTCCGGTGGCCTTCGGCAAGGCGGCCGGCGCCGGCGTGCTGCTGCTGCTCGAGGGAGACATCTTCGTCTCGACGTGCGACGACGACCCGTCGGCGGTCGTGATCCCCGTACCACAGCTCGATCCGCTCGACCTCAGCATCCACGCCACGGAGGCGCTGTGAGAGTCACGGCCGCCGACGACCACGCGCACGGCGAGCAGTGGGCGGAGACCTCACATTGCCGCGTCTCCGGAGTGCGCCGCTTCGGTGCGTTCACGGCGCTCGAGCTCGTGGCGCCGCGTATCGCGTCGGATGCTTCGCCGGGTCAGTTCGTCATGGTGACGGTGCCCGGCGGCGGTTTCCTGCTGCGTCGGCCACTCTCGCTGTTCACCGTGCACGGCGATCGCTGCGGACTGCTCGTCGAGGTGCGCGGCGCGGGAAGCGAGCGGCTCGCCGGGCTTGAGGTGGGGGAGACCGTCGATCTTGCCGGGCCGCTGGGCAGCGCGTTCCCCACGCAGGGCGCCACGAACGCGCTGCTCGTCGGCGGCGGCATCGGCTGCGCCCCCCTGCAGTACCTTGCCGACGCGCTGTCGGCGGCGGGCGCCAGCGTCACCGCCGCCTTCGGGTTTCGCGACTTCCGCGCGGCCCGCGCCGCCGGCGCCTTCGCCATCGAGCGGCTGTGGGTCGCCAGCGAAGACGGCACGGTCGGACGACAAGGTACGGTCATGGACGTCCTCGCTGAGCTCGACGCGCCTCCCACTACCGTCGTCTACGCCTGCGGCCCGGTGGCGATGATCGGCGCGGTGCAGCGCTGGACCCTCCACGAAGGCCTGCGCGGCTATGCGTCGCTCGAGGCACACATGGCCTGCGGCACCGGCTCGTGCCACGGCTGCGTGGTCGACACCACGCGCGGCAAGCTGCGCGTCTGCAGCGAGGGGCCGGTGTTCGCCCTCGACGAGGTCATCCCATGACCGGGCGGCTCGAGCTCGACCAGGTCACGCTCGCCGTCGAGCTCGGGCCCCTGCGCCTCGAGCATCCGCTGGTGGACGCCTCGGGCACGTTCGATCTGCTCGAATACGCGCGCCGCTACCGCGGAGACTTCTTCGCCGACTTTCCCTACGCGGCCTATGTCCCGAAGACGGTCACCGCCGAGGCGCGCACCGGCAACCCGCCGCCGCGCGTCACCGAGACCGCGGCCGGCATGATCAACGCCATCGGCCTCGAGAACCCGGGCATCGACGCCTGGATCCGCGGGCTGCCCGAGTGGGCGAGGTTGCGGCGGCCGGTCATCGTGAGCGTCGGCGGCAACTCGCCGGACCAGTACGCGGCCGTCGTCCGAACGCTCGAAGCGCACCTCGCGGCCGCGCCTCAAGGGGAGCGCGCCGCGAATCGAGGGCTACGAGCTCAACGTTTCCTGTCCTAACGTGGCCGGCGGTCTGCAGATCGGCGCCGATCCTGCCGCTACTGCGGCCGTCGTCGGCGCCTGCCGGGCGGAGACCACGCGTTTCCTGCTCGCCAAGCTCACCCCGAACGTGAGCGACGTCACCGTCGCCGCGCGGGCCGCCGTCGAGGCAGGCGCCGACGGCCTCTCGCTCGTCAACACCTTCAAGGCGATGGTGCTCGACCGCCAGACGCTGCGGCCGTTCCTCGGCAATCGCACCGGCGGCCTCTGCGGCCCGGCCATCAAGCCCATCGCCTTGCGCATGGTCGCCGAGGTCGCTCAAGCGCTGCCCGGCGTGCCTCTGGTCGGCATGGGAGGAGTGGTGAGCGGCCTGGACGCCCTCGAGTTCATCGCCTGCGGCGCCTCGGCGGTGGGCGTGGGCGCCGCCAACTTCACCGGGCTCGAGGCGCCCTTCCGGATCCTCGCCGAGCTGCGCGCCGAGCTGGCCGCGCGCGGCCTGGCTTCGCCGGCCGCCGCGCGCGGCCTCGCCCTCGGCGCCTGAGACGCCGCGGGCCCGTCCGTCCGCCCCGGCAAAATCCCAGCTAGCGGCCGCGTTTTGTGGTCCATTCCCTGTTGAACTCGCCGCGCGGCATCGCGTATACTTCCGCCCGATGTCCGTCTCCTCCAGGCAATCCAACACGGCCCCCGAGCGTTCGCTCGATCAGCGCATGGACGCGCTCGGCAGGGCCAACCAGGTGCGCAGCCGCCGGGCCGCCCTCAAGGCCGACCTCAAGCGCGGCGCCGCGAACCTCCGCGACGTGCTCGTCGCCCCGCCCGACTTTCTGCTCACCGCCAAGGTCGTCGACCTCCTCATGGCGGCGCCCAAGTGCGGGCGCGTCAAGTCGGCGCGTATCATGGAGCAGTGCCGCATCAGCCCGAGCAAGACCATCGGTGGTCTCTCGGAGCGCCAGCGCGCCGAGCTGCTCGCCTACTTCGGCGGCTGACATCCCCTCGGTGTTCGTGATCTCGGGGCCGTCGGGCGCCGGGAAGGGGACCGTCATCACCCTGGTCAGGCAACGGCTCGCGCACGTCGTGACCTCGGTGTCGGCCACCACCCGCGCCGCGCGACCGGGAGAACAGGACGGCCGCGAGTACTTCTTCACGGACCGCGCGGCGTTCCAGCGCGGCGTCGCCGCCGGCGATTTCCTGGAATGGGTAGAATACAGCGGTGACCTGTACGGCACGCTGCGCGCCGAGGTCGACGGCAAGCTGGCGCGCGGCGACGACGTGATCCTCGAGATCGAGCTCGTCGGGGCGCGGGCCGTGCGCAACGCTCTGCCCGACGCGACGGCGGTCTTTGTGGCACCACCGAGCATGGCGGAGCTGAGTCACCGGCTGCGAGGCCGGGGCACCGAGTCGGACGAGGCCATCGCCCGCCGCCTGAGCATCGCGCAGACGGAGGTCGCGGCGGCCGGTGAGTTCGACCACGTGGTCGTGAACGACGACGCAGAGCGCGCGGCCGCCGAGGTCGCCGCCATCATCGAAGAACGACGAAAGGGAATCTAGTGGACAAGCCCCGCATCGACGAGCTGCTGCCGCACGCCGGCGGCTCGCGGTACGCCCTGGTGATGATCGCCGCCAAGCGCGCGCGGCAGATCAACAGCTACTACCACAGCCTCGGCGAGAACACGATGGGCATCGAGGAGCTCACGCCGCCGCTCATCAACACGCGCAGCACCAACCTCCTCACCATCGCCTTCGAGGAGATCGTCGACAACAAGATCGAGTACCTGGCCCCGGACTGAGCGGATCGTGAGCGGCCAGCCTTCCACAGCATCGGCCGGCGAGCGCACCGTACTCGTCGGCGTCACCGGCGGGATCGCCATCTACAAGTCCGTCGAGTTGGTGCGCGGCCTCGTCAAGGACGGCTTTCAGCCGCTGGTGGTGAGCACGGCGGCCGCGCAGCGCTTCGTCATGCCCCTCACGTTCGCCGCCGTCTCGCAGGCGCCCGTCCTCGACGACGAGAGCGCCTGGCAGGCGAGCGGCGGCTGGTTCCAGCACATCGAGGCGGCCCGCACGGCGCGCGTGATGGTCGTCGCCCCGGCGACCGCCAACACGCTCGCCAAGATGGCCGCCGGCCTCGCCGACAACCTGCTCACCGCCATCTACCTGGCGTTTCGCGGCCCCACCATCGTGGCGCCCACCATGAACTGGGCCATGAACGAACATCCTGCCACGATCGCCAACCTGCGCATCCTCGCGGAGCGGGGCGTGGAGGTGCTGCCCACCGAGGAGGGCGAGCTGGCCTGCGGGGAAGAGGGCTCGGGCCGCATGGCTTCGCCTGAAGCCATCCGTCTGGCCGTGCGGCGCGCGTTCGCCGGTACCGCCGCGGGGCCGCTGGCCGGCAAGAAGGTCGTCGTCACCTCGGGCGGCACCCGCGAACGAATCGACGCGGTGCGCTTCATCGGCAATCGCTCCAGCGGCAAGATGGGGAGGGCGGTCGCCGACGAGGCCTACCTGCGCGGCGCCCGCCTGGTCCTGGTCACCACACAGCCCGCCGCCGGCGCCCCCTACGACGTGGTGCGCGTCGAGAGCGCCGGCGATATGGCGGCGGCCGTCCACGAGCACGTCCGCGACGCGGACGTGCTCGTCATGGCCGCCGCGGTCGCCGACTTCAGGCCTCGTTCCGAGGAGGCCGGCAAGATCGGGCGCGGCGACCGCGAGACCCTCACGCTCGACCTCGTGCGCACCGTCGACATCCTCGCCGAGACCGCCAGGCCCGGCCTCTTCCGCGTGGGCTTCGCCGCCGAAGCCGGGCCGCAGCTGCAGCGCGCCCGCCAGAAGAAGGCGGAGAAGGGCGTCGACCTGCTCGTCTTCAACGACATCCTCGCCGAGGGCGTCGGCATCGGCGCCGACGAGAACGCCATCACCATCATCACGGCGCGTGACGAGATCCAGGTGCCGCGGACCAGCAAGAGCGCCTGCGCCGTCGCCATCGCCGACCAGATCGAGGCGGGGCTGCGGGCGCGATGAGCGGCGCGCCGTCACGAGAGCAGGTCCTCGCGCTCGTGGAGGCGCGCGTCGCGAACGAGAACCTCCGCCGCCACATGCTGGCCACCGAAGCGATCATGCGGGCGCTGGCCGCACGTCTCGGCGAGGACGCCGACCTCTGGGGACTCGCCGGCCTCGCCCACGACCTCGATTGCGAAGAGACCGGCGACGACTTCTCGCGGCAGGGCGTCGTCGCCGCGGACACGCTGCGCGAGCTCGGGGCGCCCGAGTCCGTCGCACACGCGGTCATGGCCCACAACCCGGCGACGGGGGTGGCCGCCGAGTCGCCCTTCGACGTCGCCCTCCTCGCCACCGACCAGCTGAGCGGCCTGATCACTGCCGCCGCGCTGGTGCGCCCCGACAAGGATCTCGCCGGGGTCAAGGTCAAGTCGGTGCGCAAGCGCTTCCGCGAGAGCGCGTTCGCGCGCGGCGTCGACAGGGACGCCATCGTCCGCTGCGGCGAGCTCGGCCTGGAGCTCGACGAGTTCATGAGCCTCGGGCTGGCGGCGATGCAGGACATCGCGCCGCAGCTCGGACTGTAGGGGGCGGCGGCGTCCGTGGTGCCGCGGCGCGAGCCGGCCTTCGAGGCCGAGAGCGAAGCCTACTCGCTGTTCCAGCGCGGCATGGCCTTTCTCCGCGAGCAGCATCCAGCGCAGGCCGCCATGCTGCTCGCCCAGGCCCTGCGCCTCGAGCCCGGCAAGAACTCCATCCGTGAGGCGCTCGGCAGGGCCGAGTTCGCCCTCGGCATGCACGCACGTGCGGCGGCGCGGTTCAGGGACGTGCTCGAGGACGCACCGGACAACGACTACGCCCAGTACGCGCTCGGGCGCTGCCTGCTCGAGCTCGGGCGCCCGGATGAGGCGCGGGCCCACCTGCGGCTGGCCCGCGCCCTCAGTCCCGGAAGCGACCTGTATCGCGAGGCGCTGAACGCTCTGGGGTGACCGTCCGCAACGTGCCCGCGGTCAGGCCGGCGGAGCCGGCGGCACCGCGGGCGGCGGCGGGGGCTCGTGCGGCGCAGGCACTGGCGCCCGCGCTGCTGATGTCCCCGCCGGTCCCACGGCGGCAGAGCCGGCGCCGGCCGCCACCGTCGCCGCGCGACGCCCGGGCACCAGAGCCTCGGGGCCCACGTGCGCCATGTCGAGCAGGACGGCGATGCGCTTCTGGATCGGCGGGTGGGTATCGAAGACACCGCTCACTTCCTTGGTCTTCTTGTTCTTGAGCGGATTCTCGATGTAGAGGTGCGCCGTGGCGCGGTTGGCGTGGCGCAGCGGCTGCGGGTCGGCGGCGATGTCGTTCAGCGCCCTCGCCAGGCCGAGGGGGTTGCGCGTGAGCTCCACGGCGCTGGCGTCGGCCAGGTACTCGCGACGCCGCGAGATGGCGAACTGCACGCTGTACGCGGCCAGGGGGGCGAGGATGGCCAGCACGATGGCCACGACCATGAGGATGGCGCCGGCCTGGTCGTTGGAGTCGCCGCCGCGCCGCCGGCCCGGCGCCGCCCCAGAAGCTCCAGCGCAGGAAGAAGTCGGCCACCAGGGCGATCATCCCGACGAGGATACCGACCAGGGTGGCGAAGCGGATGTCGTAGTTGCGGACGTGCGACATCTCATGGGCGATCACGCCCTGCAGCTCGTCGCGGTCGAGCATCTGCATCATCCCGCGGGTGACGGCGATCGAGGCGTGCTGCGGGTCGCGGCCGGTGGCGAAGGCGTTGGGCGCCGGCTCCTCGATGACGAAGACGGCCGGCGCATTGGGCAGTCCGGCGGCGATCGTCATCTCCTCGACCACGTTGAAGAGCTGCGGCTCGTCCTCGTGGGTCACCTGGTGGGCGCCGCTCACGGCGAGCACCATCTTGTCGCCGGAGTAGTAGCCGAGGATGCTCCAGGCGATGGCCGCGATGCCGAACACGCCGAGCAGGCCGAGGCCTCCGCTGGTACCCCCGACCACGGCCGCGCCGATGACGAAGCCGAGCGCGGCCAGCAGGGTGACGACCAGCCCCATGAGGAGCCAGGAAGCCCGCCGGTTGCGGCGGATCTGCTCGTACATCGTCGTGTCGCCAGGTCAGGCTGCTAGCGCAGGTCCACCTTGGGTACCTCGCGGTCGCCCTCCGGCGCCTCGAAGAACTGCCGCGTGGTGAAGTTGAACATCCCCGCGATGACGTTGGACGGGAACATCTGGATCTTGTTGTTGTAGGTGAGGACGCTGTCGTTGTAGAACTGCCGCGCGAAAGAGATCTTGTTCTCCGTAGCGGTGAGCTCCTCCTGAAGGCTGAGGACGTTCTGGTTGGCCTTGAGGTCGGGGTAGTTCTCGACGACCGCGAACAACGACTTAAGGCTCTCGGTGAGCATGTTCTCGGCCTGCGCCTGCGCCTGCGGACCCTGGTTGCCGGCGTTGATGGCGGCGGCGCGCGCCTCGGTGACCTTGGTCAGGGTCTCCTGTTCGTAGGACATGTAGTCCTTGACGGCCTCGACGAGGTTGGGGATGAGGTCGTGCCGGCGCTTGAGCTGCACGTCGATCTGGCTCCAGGAGTTGTCGACCTGGTTGCGCCGGCCCACCAGGCTGTTGTACATGCCGGCGAAGATGATCCCCAAGACGACGAGGATCACGATGATGATGATGACCGCGATCACCCAAGGCTCCTTTCGTTGGCTGCGCTCCTGCGTGCCTAGTGTACGCCACCGGAGGGGACAGGCGTGTCAGACGATTGTACCGGCGGGCTCGGCTGCTCTATCCTGCAAGGACGATGAACGTGCGCATCCGTGAGATCGTGATCCTGGTCATCGGGCTGGCGCTCGTGCTGGGCGCGGCCGTCGGCGGCTACGCCGTGGTCCGCGCCCGCGCCGACGGCGTGCCCGGTGGCCAGATCCTGGCGCCGGTCCCCATGCCGACCCCGTCGGCGAGCGGCGGCACCCCGGCGCCCCAGTACGAGCGCTGGACGGTCGGCATCGCCCGGCGCCCGATCACCGTCCGCCGCCGGCCCGCCGATGACGCACCCGTGATGACGACCCTGCCCATGCAGACGCCGGCGGACTACCCGACCGTCGTCCTGGTCGACGCGGTGCGCGAGGTCGACGGCGTACCCTGGTACCGGGCGTGGCTGGCCGTGCCGCCCAACGGGAGTCGCGGCTGGATACGCGACGGCCAGATGGCGTTCTACACGACGGCCTCGAAGATCGTCATCGACCTGTCCCGGCGCGAGCTCATGGTGTATCGCCGCGGAGAGCTCATGGGCACCTTCCCCGTCGCCGTGGGACGCCCCGGCCTGGAGACCCCCACCGGGCACTTCTTCATCACGCAGAAGCTGCGCCCGCCCGATCCGAACGGCGTCTACGGCGTGCTCCAGCTCGGCACCAGCGCCACGCAGCCGAAGCTCAACGGATGGCCGGACGGCGGGCTCGTGGCCATCCACGGTACCAGCGAGCCGTGGCTCATCGGCAAGGCCATCAGTCACGGCTGCGTGCGCATGAAGAACGCCGCCGTACAGGAGGTCAGCCGCCTCGTGCCGGCGGGGAGCCCGGTGATCATCGAGAAGTAGCTGCCGCGCGGCGGACGCGGCCTTACCAGTACTCGCCCTGATGCAGCATCATGTCGTGGGCCTTGCACTTGGGGCAGGTGTACGAAGCCGCCTTCTCGAGGAAGAAGAGCTCGCTGCCGCACACGACGCAGCGGAACTCGTCGATGTGGATGTCGGCGCCGGTGAGGTCCACCTCGACGATAGCGCCGCATTCCACGCAGTAGCCGGGCATGAAGCGCTGACGGGGGTCGTAGACGCTGACGCCCCAGCGGATGCGGTCGGCGGTGTAGCCACACTGGCGGCACTCGAAGGTCGTGTACTCTCCCATGGCGAGCCTCTCTGGACGCGGGGTGTCACCACGAGTATCGGCAGTTTCGCGGTGCGGTTGAGCCGTCAGGCTCGGTTTCTTGTACCGTTGACGACCCGGGTGCTATACTTCATCGGCTGGAAACACACCACGAGGCGGACTCTTGCGCGAAAAGTCGGTGGGTCACCGACTTTTGTCTTGTCAGGGGTCGTTCATGAGGGAGAGCAGAGAGGAACTTGAGGCGATGATCGAGGCCACGCTGGCCGAACGCTTCCCCGAGGTCGAGCTCGTCGATCTCGAGGTGCGCGGCGGCCCCGCCGGCACGCTGACGCTGTTCGTCGACCGGCCCGGTGGCGTCGATCTCGAGCTGTGCGCGGCGGTCAGCCAGGCGCTGGACGACGTCCGTGAGCGCCATGCGCTCGAGGTCTCCTCACCGGGCCTGGACCGGCGGCTGCGCAAGCCCGCGCATTTCGCCGCGGCGCTGGGCCGCGACGTCGCCGTCAAGCTGGCGACACCGCGCGACGGGCGCAGCAACTTCCGCGGCGTCCTCACGGCGTCGGACGCCACGGGCGTCACTCTCGACCTCTCCGACGGCGGCACCGCCACGCTGCCGCTCGCAGACATCGCCAAGGCGCACGTGGTCTACAACTTTGCTACTGATGGAGGCCACCCGTGAGTAAGGACATCATCGAGGCGTTGCGACAGATCGAGAAGGAGAAGGGCATCGCCTTTGAGGCCCTCGTCGAGGCGCTCGAAGACGCGTTGCTCTCCGCCTACAAGAAGACGACCCATGCCGTTGAGCACGCCAAGGTCGAGGTCGACACGGAGACCGGCGACATGCGCGTCTACGAGCTCATCTTCCCGGAGCACATCGACGTCGAGTCCCTCAAGGTGCACGACGAGGAGGGCGAGGAGATCGGGCTCGACCTCTCGAGCGTCGACATGAGCGAGGTCGAGCGTATCGAGGTCACCCCCGACGACTTCGGGCGCATCGCCGCGCAGACCGCCAAGCAGGTCATCCTGCAGCGTATCCGCGAGGCCGAGCGCGACCTCATGTACGAGGAGTACATCGACCGCGTCGGCGAGCTCGTCACCGGCATCGTGCAGCAGAGCGACCCGCGGCACAACACGCTGGTCGAGCTCGGCCGCGTCGAGGCCGAGCTCCCGCGCGGCGAGCAGATCGAGACCGAGCACTACGACCACGGCGCGCGCATCAAGGCCGTCATCATGCGCGTCGAGGATTCCGCCAAGGGCCCGCAGGTCAAGCTGTCGCGGCGCAGCGAGGAGCTCGTGCGGCAGCTCTTCGAGCTCGAGGTGCCGGAGATCGCCGACGGCCTCGTCGAGATCAAGCAGGTGGCCCGTGAGACCGGCTACCGCGGCCGCGACGGCAAGCCTGTGCCCGGGCGCTGCAAGATCGCCGTGATCTCGCACGCCGACGGCGTCGACCCGGTGGGCGCCTGCGTCGGGCCGCGCGGCTCGCGCGTGCGCATGGTGGTCAGCGAGCTGCGCGGCGAGCGCATCGACATCATCCCGTACAACGACGACCCGGCGCGCTTCGTCGCCAAGGCGCTCTCACCGGCTCGCGTGCGCGAGGTCATCGTCGACGACGAGGAGCGCTCGGCGACCATCATCGTGCCCGACGACCAGCTGTCGCTGGCCATCGGCAAGGAGGGCCAGAACGCCCGCCTGGCGAGCAAGCTCACGGGCTGGCGCATCGACATCAAGAGCCAGCAGCAGATGGCCGAAGCCGAGAACAGCATGGAGTTCGGCGACGACGAAGGCGTCGACGGCCAGTGCATGGCCGTCATGCGCACGGGCAAGCGCTGCCCCAACCAGGCCGAGCCTTCGTCGCGCTACTGCAGCATCCACGCCGACTACGTCGAGCCTGCGCCGGTCGTCAGGGCCGAGGCCGCGGCGGCCGACGAAGCGCCCGAGGCTCCCGCAGCGGAGGCCGG
The DNA here is from genome assembly GCA_963700035.1 of uncultured Thermoleophilia bacterium. GTDB lineage: Bacteria > Actinomycetota > Thermoleophilia > UBA2241 > UBA2241 > CAIXSE01. Next base: position 57,572 of record CAVOWE010000008.1, read on the forward strand.
CGAGGAGTGACCGTGGCGCCGGCCCCCGAACGCACCTGTATCGGCTGCCGCCGCAAGCGCGGCCAGGCCGAGCTGGTCCGTCTCACCAACGAAGCGGGACGCGTGGTGCCCGCTCGCCCCGGTGCGCCGGGGCGGAGCGCGTATCTGTGCCCCGAACAGACGTGTCTTGAGGCCGCGGACAAACGGCGCGCATTTGCGCGCGCCTTCCGCGGCCCGGTGATCATCGATCCCGCAGTGCGCCGCGCTGTGGCGCGAACAGACGAATGTGCGGTACAGCCGCGTCGCCCCGCACCGAAGTGAGCCTGCGGCGGCTACTGACGAAAGGCGGTGAGGTGAATGGCGCAGAAACGCAAGGTCTCCGATATCGCGACCCAGCGAGGGACGAGCGTCGATGACGTTCTCGCCCACCTCAAGAAGGCGGGCATCGAGATCGTCGACGGCGAAGTCAACGTGGACGACGAAGCCATCGAGAAGGCGTATGCGGCCCCGGCGGGCGGCGTGCGGCGCCGGGCCGGAGGCCCGGGCGGCAAGCGCCGCCGCGTGATCATCGACGCCGGCGCCTCGCGCCGCGGCGGCGGCCCTCAGGGTGGCCGCGGCCGCCGCGGTGGCCGCGGCCGCGGTCACGACCGCGACGAGCAGCCGGCCGCGCCCGTGGTCCCGACCGGCCTGGTCAGAGTCCCGTCGGGCTCCACCGTCAAGGACATCTCCCAGCTGCTGGGCGTCCCCACGCCCGAGATCATCAAGGCGCTCATGGGCTACGGCGAGATGGTCACCATCACGCAGACGCTCAGCGACGAGGCCATCGAAGTCCTCGCCACCGACTTCGGTCGCGAGGTCGAGATCACGCACGCCGCCGACGAAGAGGCCGAGCTCGAGGCCGAAGCCGTCGACGACCCCAAGGACCTCAAGCCCCGCGCTTCCGTCATCACCGTCATGGGTCACGTCGACCACGGCAAGACGAGCTTGCTCGACGCGATCCGCGACACCGCCGTGGCGGCCGGCGAGGCCGGCGGGATCACGCAGCACATCGGCGCCTACCAGGTGCAGCACAACGGCCAGCTCGTGACGTTCATCGACACGCCCGGCCACGCCGCGTTCACCGCCATGCGCGCCCGCGGCGCCAAGGTCACCGACATCGCCGCCATCGTGGTGGCCGCCGACGACGGGGTGATGCCCCAGACCGTGGAGGCCATCGACCACGCCAAGGCTGCCGGCGTCCCCGTCGTGATCGTCGTCAACAAGATCGACAAGCCCGAGGCCAATGTCGATCGGCTCAAGCAGCAGCTCAGCGAGCAGGGCATCATCCCGGAGGACTGGGGCGGCGACACCGTGTTCGTCGAGGCGAGCGCCAAGCAGCGCATCGGACTCGACAACTTCCTCGACATGCTCCTGCTGGTGGCCGAGGTCGCCGACCTCAGGGCCAACGCCGACGCTCCGGCCAGTGGCTTCGTCATCGAGTCGCGCGTCGACGCCGGCCGCGGCGTCGTCGCCACGATCCTCGTGAACCGCGGCACGCTCCACGTCGGCGACGCGGTCGTCGCCGGCGAGGCCAGCGGCCGCGTGCGCGCCATGCGCGACTTCAAGGGCGACCCGCTCAAGAGCGGCGGCCCGTCCACGCCGGTCGAGATCGTCGGCTTCGACGACCTTCCGGTGGCCGGCGAGTTCTGCCGCGTGGTCAAGGACGAGCGCATGGCGCGCTCGTTGGCCCACCGGCGCGCCAACCGCCTCAAGACCGAGGCTCTCGCCAAGCAGCGCGCGCTCACCCTCGACGACATCTTCGCGCGCATCGCCGCGGGCAAGGTGCTCGACCTCAACCTCGTGGTCAAGGCCGACGTGCAGGGCAGCCTCGAGGCGCTCAGCGACGCGCTGCTCATGATCCAGCATCCCGAGGTCAAGGTGCGCGTCATCCACTCGGGCGTGGGCGGCATCAACGAGAACGACATCATGCTGGCCAGCGCCTCCGCGGCCATCATCATCGGCTTCAACGTGAGGCCGAGCCCCGCGGCCACCGCGCTCGCCGAGAGCGAAGGCGTCGACGTGCGCACGTACCGGGTCATCTACAAGGTCACCGAGGACATCACGGCGGCCCTGGTCGGCATGCTCAAGCCGACCATCGAGGAGGTCGTGCTCGGGCAGGCAGAGGTCCGCACGACCTTCAAGGCCTCCAAGCTGGGCACCATCGCCGGCTGCATGGTCACGCACGGCGTGATGACCCGCAACGCGAGTGTGCGCGTGCTACGCAGCGACGTCGTCGTCCACGACGGCAAGATGGGCTCCCTCAAGCGCTTCGCCGAAGACGCGCGCGAGGTGGCCGAGGGGTTCGAGTGCGGCATCCTGCTCGACGGCTTCAACGACCTCAAGGAAGGGGACGTTCTGGAGGCGTACGAGACCCGAGAAGTCGCTCGTGAGGCCTGACGCCTGCATCGGCGTCCTTCTCGCGGAGCTGCACTTCCCGGTCGGCCGGTCGCTGAAGGAGAAGCGCGCGCCGCTCACCTCGCTGCGTGACGTGGTGCACAGCCGCTTCCGCGCCTCGTTCAGCGAGGTGGGCCTGCAGGACGTGTGGCAGCGCGCCCGCGTGCTCATCGTCGTGGCCGCCTCCTCGCTGCAGCAGGCGCGCGAACGCCTCGACGACATCGACCGCTACCTCCACGGGCAGAGATTTCGAAGTGGCGCGCGTGCTCATCAAGACAACGGACACGGTGGAGACCCTGTGGGACATCGACTCCTGAGGATCAACGCAAGCATCAAGGAGACCCTCTCGTCGGTCATCACCGCCGAGGGCCTCAAGGACCCCCGCGTGGGGTTCGTGACGGTCACCGGCGTGGAGACTTCGCCCGACCAGCGCTACGCCAAGGTCTACGTCAGCGTGCTGGGCAAGCAGGCGGAGCGCGAGGCCACGATGCAGGCGCTGGACAAGTCGAAGGGGTTCCTGCAGGCGCGCATCAACGCTTCGCTGCACATGAAACGCACGCCGCAGTTGGAGTTCGTGTACGACAGCACGCTCGACAACGCCCTGCACATCGAGACGCTCATGAAGCGCGAGGAAGAAGCACTGGGCAGCGAAGCCCCGCACATCGTCGTCGACGGCGACAGCGACGACGGGGAAGAGGGGCTCGCGTGAAGGCGCTGTCCTCCGAGCTTGCGGCGGTGTGCCGGCGCCTGAAGAGCGAGCGCGCCGTAGCGCTGGCCGTTCACGAACGGCCCGACGTCGACGCGCTCGGCGCCGCCGCCGGCATGCTCGATCTGTGCGCGCAGCTCGGCGTCGAGTGTCGTCTGCACGTCGACCAGGACGAGGTCCTGCCGTTCGAGGAGTTGCTGCTCCCGTTCGGCACGGTGACCCGCGGCCTGCCGCCGGCCCGCCGCCCCCTGTACGCGCTCGACTCCGGCAGCCTCGAGCGCCTGGCGCTCCCGCTCAAGACCTGGGACGGGTTCGTCGTCAACATCGATCATCACCACGACAACACGCGGTTCGGCGACGTGGTCTACGTGCGCGGGGAGGCGAGCAGCACCAGCGAGCTGGTCTGCGACATCGCCCGCACTCTCGGGCTGCGTCCGTCCCGGCACGCGGCCGACGCCTTGCTCGCGGGGATCTCGTTCGACACGGGGCACTTCCGCCACGACAGCACCTCCGCCGCCACCTTCGAGACGGCGGCCTGGCTGGTCGGACTCGGCGCCGGGGTGACCCGGGTGTTCTCGATGCTCTACGAGCAGGGCTCGGTCGAAGCGCTGCGCCTCTGGGCGCGCGCCATCGCCGGCGCCCAGGTCGTGGCCGGCGGACGGGCCCTGGTCGCCACGCTGCGGCTCGACGACTACGCCGCCGTCGGCGCCGGCGAGGAAGAGACCGAGGGCATCGTCGACAGCCTGCGCAGCGTCGGCGGCGTCGAGGTCGCGGCCCTCGTCAAGGAGCAGAGCCGCGGTCCGCGCGTCCGCGTGAGCCTGCGTTCGAACGCCCACGACGTCAGCGCGATCGCCGCGCTCAGAGGCGGAGGCGGTCATCGCCTGGCCGCCGGCTTCTCCGGCGACGACGGCCCGGAGGAGGTGGCCGCGTGGCTCAGTTCCGAACTCGAAAGGCGCCTCTCGACGGCGTCCTGCTGATCGACAAGCCCGCGGGCTTCACGTCGCACGACGTCGTCGCCCGGGTGCGCCGCCAGGTTCGGCCCGCGGTCAAGAAGGTGGGCCACGCGGGCACCCTCGACCCGTTCGCGACCGGCCTCCTCGTGGTGCTCGTCGGCCGGGCGACCAAGCTGGCGCGCTTCTTCGTCGACCTGCCCAAGGAGTACGAGTGCACCATGAGGTTCGGCGTGCGCTCCGACACCGGCGACCTCACCGGCGACCTCTCGGAGACGGGTGAGACGACGACCCGCGAGGCCGTCGCAGCCGTCCTGCCGGGCTTCCTGGGCGCCGTCGTGCAGCAGGTGCCCATGACCTCCGCCGTCAAGGTCGACGGGGAGCGCCTGTACAAGAAGGCGCACCGCGGCGAGGTCGTCGAGACCCCGCTCAAAGAGGTGCAGATCGACGCCATCGACGTCCTCGAGTTCGACGCCGCGGCGCAGACGATGCGCTGCCGCGTCGCCTGCTCAAAGGGCACCTACGTGCGCCAGCTCGCCATCGACATCGGCGAGGCGGTGGGCGCCGGGGCGCACCTCGTGCAGCTCTCGCGCGTCGGCGACCGGTGACCTGCGCCTCGACGACGCCCAGACGCTCGCCGCCTTCGAAGAAGCTGTCGCCGCCCGAGAGCCGGGGGACGAACGCATCCCCGGCCTGGTCGACCCGGCCGCCGCCCTGAGGTTCATGCCCGGCATCGAACTCTCCGCCGCCCAGGTGACGGCGGTGCGTAACGGTGCCCGCCTGCCGGGCGGACCGCCCGAGCCGGTGCGGCTCACGTACCGCGGCGAGCTCATCGCCATCTACGGGCCGACTGAAGAAGGCCACGCCCTCAAGCTGCTCGTCAAGGTCTGATGCGGGTCGTCACCGATCTGGCGAACCTCGAGCGCCGCCCGCGAGCTCTGGCGATCGGGACTTTCGACGGCGTCCACGCCGGTCACCGCGCCGTGATCGGTCAGGCCGTCTCCCTGGCCGCCGAACGCGGTCTCCTCGGCTCGGTCGTCACCTTCGACCGGCACCCGTTGTCGGTGGTCGACCCCTCTCATGCGCCGCGCCTGCTGACGCCCCTGACCGAGAAGATCCGGCTCATCGAGGAGCTGGGGCCCGAGGAGCTCGTGCTCATGCCGTTCGACGAGGGGCTCGCGGCGCTCACCCCGGCGGGCTTCTGCGACCAGGTGCTGAGCGAAGCGCTCCAGGCGCGCGTGGTCGTCGTCGGCGAGAACTTCAACTTCGGCGCCGGCGGCGCCGGCGACGCCGCCCGCCTGCGCACCTGCGGCGCCGCGCACGGCTTCGAGACCGTGGCCGTGAGCCTCGTCACCGAGCACGGCAAGACCATCAGCTCGACGCGCATCCGCCGGCTGCTCAAACGCGGCGAGCTCGAAGAGGTGCGTGAGATCCTCGGCCGGCCGCCCTCGGCGGCCGGCGTCGTCGTCGCCGGCGACCGGCGCGGCCGCACCCTGGGCGTGCCGACCGCCAACATCGACGTGGAGGCGGGCACGATCTTTCCCGGCCGCGGCGTCTACGCGGCCCGCGTTCTCGTGGACGGCGTGTGGTACCGGGCGGCCGTCAACATCGGTCACAACCCGACCTTCCGCAGCAAGGCGGTCGAGACGACGCACGTCACCGTCGAGGCGTTTCTGCTGGGCTTCAGCGGCGACATCTACGAGCGTCCCATCCGCGTCGATTTCCTTCACAAGATCCGCGACGAGCAGCGTTTCGACACGGTCGACCAGCTCGTCGCACAGATGCGCCGTGACATCGCCGAGACGGCCGGCCTCGCAGACCCCGCGTTCGTCCAGATCGGCCTCGGGGCGCCGGCGGCCCCCTGAGCCGCGCGGCGGCCGGCGGCCCGACGCCGACCGGGTGGGCCTGCGCGGCGGCCCGGTTTCTCTGCCGCCGTTGCCTGTGCTACCCTAGCTCGACCGTTTTCTCGGTTGCGGGCAGCCAACCCGCTACTGGGTTCCCGGATACTCCTGTGAGGGAGGTGAACACCATGGCAGTCACCAAGGACGTCAAAGAGACCATCATCGCCAAGCACGCCAAGCACGACGGCGACACCGGCTCCCCCGAGGTACAGATCGCGCTCCTCACCGCGCGCATCGAGACCCTCACCGACCACCTCAAGACGCACAAGAAGGACCACCACAGCCGGCGCGGCCTCCTCAAGATGGTCGGCCAGCGCCGCCGCCTTCTCAACTACCTGCAGGCGCGCGACCTCGATCGGTATCGCGCACTGGTCAAGGAGCTCGAGCTCCGCAAGTAACCCAGCCACACGGCGCGCAGAGCGCCTCATCAGTCGTCACGTGCCTCTGAGTCACGGACGAGAGAGAACCCGCGCGCAATGGGGCGCCGGGTCATCAGGAAGACGAAGGAAGAGATGAACACAGTAGAAGTCGAGGTCGGGGGCAAGAAGATCACCCTCGAGACCGGGCGTCTGGCCAAACAGGCCGGCGGAGCAGTGCTCGTGCGCTGCGGCGACACGATGGTGCTCGTCAGCGCCGTGGGTCGCACCGAAGGACGCGAGGGGCAGGATTTCTTCCCCCTCACGGTCGACGTCGAGGAGCGGCACTACGCTGCCGGCAAGATCCCCGGCGGTTTCATCAAGCGTGAGTCGCGGCCCAGCGAGAAGGCCATCCTCGCCGCGCGCCAGATCGACCGGCCCATTCGGCCGCTGTTCCCCAAGGGGTACATGAACGAGGTCCACGTGGTGGCCACCGTGCTGTCCGTCGACCTCGAGAACAACTACGACGTGCTCGCCACGCTGGGCGCCTCGGCGGCCCTGGGTCTCAGCGAGATCCCGTTCCTCGGCCCGATCGGATCCGTGCGCGTGGGGCGTATCGAGGACGAGTTCGTGATCAACCCCACCCTCACCGAGATCCAGGACGAGTCCGAGCTCGACCTCGTGGTCACCGGCACCAGAGACGCCATCGTCATGGTCGAGGCCGGCGCGAACCAGGTCTCCGAGGCTCTCGTCGTCGAGGCCCTGCGCCTCGCTCACGACGAGATCAAGAAGCTCATCGATGTGCAGCTCGAGCTGCAGCGCCAGTGCGGCAAGCCCAAGTGGGACGTACCGGCGTGGACCGTGGATGAGGGCATCCTCGCCGAGGTCCGTGGCCAGTACGGCGCCGCTCTGGACGCCGCCACGCAGGCGGCGGACAAGAAGGAGCGTCAGGACGCCACCTCCGAGGTCAAGAAGGCTGCCGTCGAGGCCCTCCTCAACGAGGACTCGCCGGCCGAGCGCGTGACACACGTCAAGCGCGCGCTCGCCCAGGTCGAGAAGGACCTCGTGCGCAATCGCATCGCGGTGCAGAAGCGCCGCCCCGACGGCCGCGGCACCGACGAGGTCCGCCAGATCACCTGCGAGGTGGGTGTGGTCCCGCGCGTCCACGGCAGCGCCCTCTTCACGCGCGGCGAGACGCAGGCCCTGAGCCTCCTGACGCTCGGTGGCACGGGCGAGTTCCAGCGCATCGACGGCCTCGGCATCGAGGACAAGAAGCGCTACATCCACCACTACAACTTCCCGCCGTTCTCGGTGGGCGAGACCGGCTTCATGCGCGGCCCCAAGCGCCGCGACATCGGCCACGGCGCCCTCGCCGAGCGCGCCCTGCTGCCGGTCCTCCCGGACGAGCTGGACTTCCCCTACACCACGCGCATCGTCTCGGAGATCCTCGAGAGCAACGGCTCGTCCTCGATGGCCAGCGTGTGCGGCTCGACCCTGGCGCTCATGGACGCCGGCGTGCAGATCAGCGCGCCGGTGGCCGGCACCGCCATGGGCCTGATCAAGGAGGGTGACGCCTACGTCGTCCTCACCGACATCGCCGGCGTCGAAGACCACCTCGGCGACATGGACTTCAAGGTCGCCGGCACCGCCGACGGCATCACGGCTCTGCAGATGGACATCAAGATCACCGGTGTCACGTTCGAGATCCTCACCGAGGCGCTCGAGCAGGCGCGCAAGGCACGGCTCTTCATCCTCGAGCGCATGCTCGCCACCCTTCCCGAGCCGCGCAGCGAGCTCTCGGAGTGGGCGCCGCGCATCTTCAGCATCCAGATCAACCCCGACCAGATCGGCCTCATCATCGGCAAGGGCGGCGAGACCATCCGCGGCATGACCGACGAGTTCGGCGCCGACATCGACATCCAGGAAGACGGGACGATCTTCATCTGCGCCCCCGACCAGGAAGCCGCCGAAGGCGTCATGAACCGCATCCAGGCCATGACCAAAGAGATCGAGGTCGGCGACGTGTTCACCGGTCGCGTGGTCAAGACCACCGACTTCGGCGCCTTCGTGGAGCTCAAGAAGGGCACCGACGGCCTGCTGCACATCTCGCGTCTCGGCCAGAAGGGCGAGCGCGTGAAGTCGGTCGAGGACGTCGTCAGTCGCGGCGACACGGTGACCGTCGAGGTCGTGGAGATCGACAAGGCACGCAATCGCATCGGGCTGACGCTGCTCAAGAAGCCCGACGCCGAGTAGCAGGGAGCGGGGGAAGGCCACGGAGGCCTACCGCCTCTCAACGCTGGACAACGGCCTGCGCGTGGCCACCGAGCGCCTCGAAGGAGTGCGCTCGGTGGCCCTCGGGCTGTGGATCGCCGCCGGCTCGCGACAGGAGCCTCTCGAGCTCGGCGGCGTCTCGCACTTCATCGAGCACCTCATCTTCAAGGGCTCCGACCGGTTCAGCGCCTGGGACATCGCGCGCATCTTCGACGACATGGGCGGCGAGCCCAACGCGTCCACATCCAAGGAACACACGCTGGTCAACGCACGTTTTCTCGACGAAGACCTCGATACGGCCTTCGAGGTCATGGCCGAGATGCTGGCGCGACCGTCCTTCGCCGACCTCGACCAGGAGCGCGAAGTCGTGCTCGAAGAGGTCGCCATGTACGAGGATTCGCCGCCCGAGCTCATCCACGACGACCTCTGCGAGGCCGTCTTCGGCGAACATCCGCTCGGGCGCTCCATCATCGGGCACAGCGAGACCCTCGCGCGCCTCGACCTTCCGACCGTGAGGACGTATCACGACGCCCACTACGTGAACCCCGGCATCGTGGTCTCGGCCAGCGGACACGTGGACCACGACCACCTGTGCGAGCTCACGCAGGCGCACTTCCGCCCCGAGCCGGAAGCCGTCGTCAGACGGCCCGAGCTGAGTGCCCCAGGCTTCCGTCACGTGGCCGGGTTCTCTGTGAAAGACACCGAGCAGTACCATATCTGCCTCGGCGGCCCCGGGCCGCGGCGCGGCGATGCGGACCGCTACGCCGTGTTCGTCGTCGACACCATCCTGGGCGGCTCGTGGAGCTCCCTGCTCTTCCAGGAGGTCCGTGAGAAGCGCGGCCTCGCCTACTCGGTCTACTCGTACACTTCCTTGTTCGCCGACGCCGGCCTGACGGCGATCTACGTCGGCTCCCGCGAGGAGGCCGTGGAAGAAGCCATGACCGTCATCCTCGACGTGCTCGACCGCCTTCCCGACGATATCCCGGACGAGGCCATCAAACGCGCCAGGAACCACCTCAAGGGCCAGCTCGTGCTGAGCATGGAGAGTCCGGGCAGCCGCATGCAGTCCCTCGGTCGAGCCGTGCTCATGGAGCAGCCCGTCCTCACCGTCGACGAGGTGCTGGAGCGTATCGACGCGGTGACCCGCGACGACGTGGTGGCCGCCGTGCGGCGCTACTACGACCCCAAGAAGTGGTCCACGGTGTGCATCGGCCCGCGGCCGGAGCCCTTCCGGGCCGTCACCGACGGGTTCACATGGGAGGAGCGATAAGCGGTATGTGCCTACGGTATCCCGCTTGTGTACGCCGGAAGAGAGGGGCGTCATGACAGACGTGCTCGTGACCGGCGCCGCCGGCAAGATGGGCGGCCTGAGCGCCGCCACGATCGCCGCCCAGGACGACCTGCACCTGGTGGCGCTCGTCGACCCCAAGGGTGGCGCGAGCGCCGGCGACGCGCCGTGCTTCGCGACCGTGGAGCAGGCGCTGGCGCTGACGTCGCCCGAGGCGGCTCTCGAGTTCAGCGTCCCTGGGGCGGTGTTCGACAACACGAAGCTGCTGCTCGCCGCCGGCGTGCCGACCGTGGTCGGCGCCACCGGCCTGGACGAGGCCGCCGTGGAGGAGCTCAGCGCCGCCGCGGCGGCGGCGGGTGTGGGCCTCGTGATCGTGCCCAACTTCGCTCTCGGAGCCGTTCTGCTGATGCGCTTCGCCAGCGAGGCGGCCAAGTACTACGCAGCACGCCGAGGTCATCGAGATGCACGAATCCGGCAAGCTGGACGCTCCGTCCGGCACCAGTCTCCGCACGGCACGCCTCATGGCCGAGGCGCCGGGTTCTGCCCTGCGGGACGCGCCCGGCGACCAGCCGTCGCGCGGTCTCGCGGCCGACCACGTGCGCATCCACAGCGTGCGCCTTCCGGGCGTCGTCGCCCACCAGGAAGTCCTCTTCGGCGGCGGCGACGAGCTGCTCACGCTGCGTCACGATTCACTGTCGCGGCGTTCGTTCATGAGCGGCGTCCTGCTGGCCCTTCGCCGCGTGACCGGCATCGAGGGGACTGTCGTCGGCCTGGAGAACCTCCTAGACTAGTGCGAGCACGTACCGGCCACCGTCCGCCTGCGAGGAGCCGCGCCATGACCGACAGCCTTGGGACGATCCTCACCGCGATGGTGACGCCGTTCGACGCCGACCTGGCCGTCGACCATGGCAAGCTCGCCGCGCTCGCCGAGTACCTCATCGCCAACGGCTCCGACGGGCTGGTGGTCGCCGGCACCACCGGCGAGTCGCCCACGCTCACCGACGACGAGAAGGCGGCGATGTTCCGCACCGTCGTCGAGGCGGTGGGCGACAAGGTGCCTGTCGTCGCCGGCACCGGTTCCAACGACACCGCCCACAGCGTCGCGCTCACGCGGGTCGCCGAGGACTGCGGCGTCGCTGCGGTCCTCGTGGTCACGCCTTACTACAACAAGCCGCCCGAGCGTGGCCTGCTGGCGCACTTTCGCGCCGTGGCCGCGGCCACCAGCCTGCCGCTCGTGGTGTACAACATCCCCGGACGTTCCCTGGTCAACCTGTCGCCTGAGGCCCTCGCCACCCTGGGGGCGGTCGACAACATCGTGGCCGTGAAGCAGGCCAACCCCGACCTCGACGAGCTGCGGCGGCTGCGGGAGCTCAGCGACGTCGGCATCTACGCCGGCAACGACGACATGCTGCTCGACGTGCTCAAGATGGGAGGCCTGGGCGGCATCTGCGTGGCCAGCCACGTGGTCGGCCCGCGGCTGGCCGAGATGGCCCGGCTCGTCAGAGCCGGCGACGAGGCCGGGGCGGAGAGGCTCGACGAAGCGCTCCGCCCTCTCTACAGCACCCTGTTCCTGACGGCCAACCCCATCCTCGTCAAGGAAGCGATGAACCTTCTGGGGCACGAGGTCGGCGGTCTGCGCCTCCCGCTCGTGCCCGCCACGCCGCAAGAATCCGCCGCCGTGGCCGACGAGCTGCGGCGCCTGGGCCTGCTGAGCTGAGCCCGGCACGACCTCTTTCGGCCGCCTCGAGGCGATGGTTCGCCCACGGGGTCGCGGGCAGGTAGGATTGCCCCTGCATGAGTGACTCCCTCAAGATCATCCCTCTCGGCGGTCTCGGCGAGATCGGCAAGAACATGACGGCCGTCGAGTACCGCGGCAAGATCGTCGTGCTCGACTGCGGCGTCGAGTTCCCGCGCGACGAGATGCTCGGCATCGACCTCGTGATCCCCGACATCCGCTGGCTGCTCGAGCGCCGCGACGACGTCCTGGCGTTCGTCATCACGCACGGCCACGAGGATCACCAGGGGGCGCTGCCCTTCGTGCTCAAGCAGCTCAACAAGCCGGTGTACGGCAGCCGCTTCACCTTGGCCCTCATCAAATCCAAGCTCGACGAGCACGGGCTTCTCAAGGTCGTCGAGCTCAACGAAGTCAGCGACAAGTCACATGCTGCAGTCTGGGACCCTTCGAGGTCTCTTTCATCGCCACGAGCCACAGCGTGCCCGATCGCTCTTCATCGTGCTCGGCACCGAAATGGGCGCAGTGCTGCTCACCGGCGACTACAGGTTCGACCACACGCCGATCGACGGTCGCATCACCGACGTCAACACGTTCGCCCTGCTCGGCCAGAAGGGTGTCCTTGCCCTGCTCGGCCGACTCGACCAACGTCGAGACGCCCGGGTCGACGGCCTCGGAGAGCACCGTCGGCCAGGCCTTCCACCAGATCTTCGCCGAGGCCGAGGGCCGCGTGATCGTCGCCAGCTTCGCCTCGCACATCCACCGCATCCAGCAGGCGATCACCATCGCTCGATCTGCACGGACGCAAGTTCGCGCTCTCGGGCCGCTCGATGGTGAAGAACGCGAACATCGCCCGCAACCTGGGCTATCTCGACGTGCCGGACGGCGCGCATGATCAAGCTCACCGAGATCGACGACTACCGCCCCGAGGAGATCCTCATCCTCGCCACGGGGAGTCAGGGTGAGCCCCTCTCGGCGCTCACGCGCATGGCCTTCGACGACCACCCGCAGGTCGCCCTGCACGAGGGCGACACGGTGGTCATCTCCGCCAAGGCGATCCCCGGCAATGAGCGCAGCGTGACGGCCACCATCGATCGCCTGCTCAAGGTCGGAGCAACCGTCATCTACGGCGAGGACAGCGGCATCCACGTCAGCGGCCACGCCGCCCAGGAAGACATGCGCATGATGCTCAATCTCACGCGCCCGCAGTACTTCGTGCCGGTGCACGGTGAGTACCGCATGCAGCACTTTCATGCCGAGCTCGCGCGTCAGTCCGGCATCCGCGACGAGGACATCTTCATCCTCGAGAACGGCGACGTCCTCGAGCTCGATCGCGAGAACGGAGAGCTCGTCGACAAGGTGCCCACGGGCATGGTGTTCGTGGACGGCTTCGAGCTCGGCGACGCCGAGGGCCTGGTGCTTCGCGACCGCCAGCAGCTGGCCGGCGACGGCATCCTCATCGCCGTGGTCACGGTCGACGCCCAGAACGGCGACTCGGTGGTGCCGCCGGAGCTGGTGGCGCGCGGTTTCCTGCACGATGACGACCGCCTTCAGGAGGTCCTCGACGAGTGCGCGACCGCGCTCGACGACCTCATGGACGAGCTCGGCGCCGTGCACGTGACGGGGCAGCGCCTCATCAGGGATGACATCAAGGAGAAGCTCGCCGAGCTCGTCTACGCACGCACCCGGCGGCGGCCGCTGATCATGCCGGTCGTCGTCGAAGTCTGAACGACCGGCTTCCTCTCCCTGTACCGCGCGCTCCTTCCTCCTAGGGATTCTCGCGCCCGCGTTGAATAGTCGCCCTATGGCGACTGCACGCCCCAGGCAGGCACGGCGCGCGGGCGCCGCGGCGCGCACGCGTCCGCGCGCCGCCCGTCCGCTGCCCCGCCCTCAGAGCTCGGCCACCCGTCACCGCCACGAGCTGGCGGCGATCGCCTGCGTGGCCCTCGCCGTGTTCCTCGCTTTCGTCATCTTCTTCGGCTGGGACGGTGGGGCGCTCGGGCGTTGGCTGGGCGGCATCACGCGCTGGCTGGTCGGACTGCTGATCTTCGCGCTCCCGTTCCTGCTGTGCTTCGTCGCCTACTTGCTCGTGGCCCGCGACGACCGCCGCCCGCGCCGCGGGGTGAGCTGGGGGGTCGCACTGATCGTCGCCGCCTTCGTCCTGGCCGCGGCCGCCGACGCGTTCGGCCTGTTCGCGGGGGAGCGGCCGGAGCGGCTCTTCCGCGACACGTACATGAGCGCCCACGGCGGGGTGGCCGGCGAAGCTCTGTGGGCCGGGCTGCACGGCGTCATCGGACGCCTCGGCGTGGACGTCCTCGTCGTCGCCCTGCTCGTGGCCGGCGTCCTCCTCGCGACCGGCTCGTCACTGCGCCAGTGGGCGGACCATTCGCGCAAGGGCGTGGCCGCCGCCGGAGCCGCCGCAGGCAGGGCGGCGCGCAGCCAGGCCGAAGCCTTGGGCGCAAGCCGCAGGGATGCGTCCCCGACCCGCGTCGTGGAGCTCGACGAAACCCCGACGATCGACGCCTTCGACGTGATGAGGACGTCCGTGTCTCCGGCGGCCCAGTACGGGCCCGCCGTGAGCACGCACACCCCGCGGCTCGTGGACGGACGCCTGGCGGCGCCCGAGATCTTCGGCGCGCCGACGCCCTTCGCGCCGCCGCCGGAACCAGCGGAAGAGGGCGACGAAGGCGAGCAGCTCTCGCTCGCCCAGGCCGTGTCCGACAAGCCCGGCGGAGAGGACGTCGCGATCGCCTTCCACGACGCCGAGAAGCGCCAGTGGCTGCTCCCCGAGCCGTCGCTTCTGCAGCGGCTCGGCGAGAGCATCGGCGAGTCGCCCGACGCCATCCGCAGAGTCTCCCAGCGTCTGGTCGACACGCTCGGATCCTTCAACATCGAGGCGCAGGTCATCGGCACCGTCTCGGGGCCGCGCGTCACGCGCTACGAGCTGCAGCTGGCGCCGGGCATCAAGGTGAGCCGCGTCGCGGCGCTCAAGGCCGATCTCGCCTACGCGCTCGCGGCCACCGACATCCGCGTGCAGGCGCCGATCCCCGGAAAGACGGCAGTCGGCGTGGAAGTGCCCAACCTCGAGGCCAACTACGTCTCTCTCGGCGACATCCACGGGCTCTTCCCGCCGCACGCCTCGCCGATGGCCTTCTGGCTCGGCAAGGATGTCACCGGCAAGGCCGTGCTCGCCGATCTGGTCAAGATGGTCCACCTCCTGATCGCCGGCACCACGGGCTCCGGCAAGAGCGGCTGCCTCAACGCGCTGATCAGCTCGATCCTGCTGCGGGCTACGCCGGACGAAGTCCGTATGATCATGATCGACCCCAAGAAGGTGGAGCTGAGCACCTTCAACGGCGTGCCCCATCTGCTGGCCCCGGTGGTCACCAACATGAAGCAGGCCACCTACGTGCTCGACAACATCATCCGCGAGATGGACCGCCGCTACGACGTGCTCTCGCGCAACGGCTGCCAGGACATCCGTGTGCTCAACAAGAAGTTCGCGCGCTCCGGCGAGGAGCACATGCCGTACATCATGGTGATCGTCGACGAGCTGGCCGACCTCATGATGGTGGCGCCCTCCGAAGTGGAGGACTCCATCATCCGCCTCGGCCAGCTCGGGCGCAGCTGCGGCATCCACCTCGTCGTGGCCACGCAGCGACCCTCGGTGGACGTGGTGACCGGCATGATCAAGACCAACATCCCGTCGCGCATCGCCTTCGCCGTGAGCTCGCAGACCGACTCCCGCATCATCCTCGACCAGGGCGGCGCCGAGAGCCTGCTGGGCATGGGCGACATGCTGTTCAGCCCCATGGGCAGCAACCGCCTGCTGCGCGTGCAGGGGGCCCTCATCACCGCTCACGAGATGAAGCTGCTCACCGAGCACTGGAAACGCCAGGCCAAGCCCCAGTTCCAGGAGGACCTCCTCGAGAACCCCGCCGGCCCGGACGCCGAACAGCAGGCGCAGGCGGCCGGCGGCGACCAGCTCCTCGCCGAGGCCATCCGCACCGTGGTGACGACGGGTGCAGCCTCCGTGGCGCTGCTGCAGCGGCGCCTGCGCGTGGGCTACGCGCGCGCCGGCCGGCTCATCGACATCATGGAGGAGATGGGCATCATCTCGGGATACGACGGCAGCAAGGCCCGCGCCGTGCTCATCGACGAGGCCGAGCTGCCGGCGACGCTCGCGCGGGTGTCCGGCGACGAGGCGCCGGAGGACGCCTCCCGAGGCGGCCGTCCCGGCCGCCGAAGAGGCCTGACCGGCGCCTCAGGCCCGGCTCGGCCGATTTGTCTTCGCCGAGCCCGCTTACTAGACTATACGTTCGGGCGCCGGGCCACCGGCCCCGAGCCACCGAGGAGAAGGCCATCCGTCGTGTTTGAGATCGGCAACACGCTGCGCGAGGCGCGCGTGCGTCGCAACCTCACGCTCCAGCAGGTCGAAGAGGACACGAAGATCCGTGTCAAGTACGTTCAGGCCATGGAGAACGAGGACTTCGATATCATGCCCGGGGCGACCTACGTCAAGGGCTTCCTGCGCACCTACTCCGAGTATCTCGCCCTGGATCCCGAGGTCATTCTCGGCGAGTATCGCTCGCGCGGCGTGAGGACCACCGAGATCCAGGAGCCCTTCGGCGGCGTCTCGATGCTCGGCGCGCCGCGCAGCCACAGGGGGCGCAACACCGTCGTGTTCGTGGCCGTCATCTGCCTTCTCGTGCTCGCCGTGATCTGGATCCTCGGCCGCGGCACCGAGACGCCGCAGTCCACCAATCCCGGGGCCCTCGGCATCGTGAGCACCTCGCCGTCGCCCTCGGCAAGCAAGTCCGCCAAGCCCCAGAAGACGACCTCACCGGTCGTCAGCGGTACGCTGCGCATCACCGTCCCCGACGGTGAGAGCTGGCTGGAAGTCCGCAGGAACGGAGCCACGGGCACCGTGCTGTTCTCCGGCACGGTCGCGAACGGCAAGACACGCGCTTTCGTCGGCGACGTCCTGTGGCTGCGTCTGGGCAACCCGTCGGCGGTCCGCCTGAGCGTCGGAGGGCACAAGCTCGCGCTCAACGATGACGTGGGGCCCGTCGACTACATCCTCAAGGACGGCAAGCTCGAGAGGCAGGACTGACATGGCCAAGGAATCGTCGTTCGACGTGGTCTCGCGCGCCGATATCAACGAGGTACGCAACGCCGTCAACATGGCGCAGAAGGAGATCGCCACGCGCTACGACTTCAAGAAGAGCGTGAGCTCCATCACGCTCGAGGGCGAGACGCTGGTGCTGATCTCCGACGACGACGGCAAGCTCAAGCAGGTCGTGGACGTGCTCGAGGAGAAGCTCGTGCGCCGCAAGGTCCCGCTCAAGGCGCTGCAGTACGGCAAGGTCGAGGAGGCACTGGGCGGCACCGTGCGCCAGCGCGTGCCCGTCGCGCAGGGCATCCCCGACGACAAGATCAAGGCCATGAACAAGCTGCTGCGCCAGCGCTTCAAGAAGGTCAAGTCGCAGATCCAGGGCGACACGCTGCGCGTGTTCTCGGCGAGCAAGGACGAGCTCCAGGCCGCCATGGCGGCCCTCCGCGAAGAGGACTGGGGCGTCCCTCTGCAGTTCGTCAACTATCGCTGAGGCCGCGACGGGCGCGGGCTTCTTCATCCAGACGCTCGGCTGCCCCAAGAACGAGGCCGACTCCGATGCGCTCGCTCGCCGGCTGCGCGCCGCCGGGCACCGCGAAGCGCCTCCCGGCCGGGCCGACGTGGTGGTCGTCAACACCTGCGGGTTCATCGACGCCGCCAAGGAGGAGTCCATCGCAGCGCTCCTCGAGGCGGCGGACTTCGCCCACGGGCGGGGGGCGCGCGTGGCCGCCGTCGGCTGCCTCGTGGAGCGCTACCGCGACGAGCTCGCCGCGGAGCTTCCCGAGGTGGATCTGTGGTGCGGCCTCGACACGGCGCCGCTGCTCGCCGCCCTCCGCGAAGCGGGGGACGGGGAAGAGGGCGCGGAGGGGCGCGGCGCAGCCCTGCCGGTGCCGCGCCGCCCGCGCCCCGTCTCCAGCTACCTCAAGATCTCGGACGGCTGCGACCGCCGCTGCGCGTACTGCGCCATCCCGCTCATCAAGGGCGACTACGAGACGGTGGCGGCCGCGGAGATCCTGCGCGGCGCGCGCGCGGCGCTGGCCGCCGGCGCCAAAGAGCTCGTGCTCGTCGGCCAGGACACGTCGCGCTGGGCGCAGCCGGGCTGGGGCGGGCTCGAGCGGCTGCTCGCGGAGCTCAAGGCGCTCGAGCCCGCCCCTATCTGGCTGCGCCTGCTCTACGTGCAGCCAGACGGCATCGACCAGGGCCTCCTGGAGGCCCTCTCGCGCCACGCGGTGCCCTACGTGGACGTCCCCCTCCAGCACGCCTCCGGCGCCGTCCTGCGGCGCATGAAGCGCCGCGGCGACGGCGCCGCGTATCTCGACCTGCTCGCGCGCGTGCGCCGCGCGCTGCCCGGAGCCGCCGTGCGTTCGACGTTCATCGCCGGGTTCCCCGGCGAGACCGACGAGGAGTTCGACGAGCTCGTCGCCTTCGTGCGCGCAGGCCGGGCTCGCGGCCGCCGGCGTGTTCCCCTACGACGCCCAGGAGGGTACCCCGGCGGCGGCGCTCCCCGGGCAGGTCCCGGCGGCACTCGCCTTCGAGCGCGCCGCCGTGCTCGGCTAGGCGATAGACGACGTGGCCGCCGCCTTCTGGCAGGCGCTCGCCGGGCGCCCTCTCGACGTGCTGATAGAGCGCGGCGCGAGAGCGGGCGGCATCGCCGTCGGGCGTTGCGCCCTGCAGGCACCCGACATCGACGGACGGACCCTCGTGCGCGGCGCCGCAGTCCGGCGCGGCCAGGTCGTGCAGGCCGTGGCGTCGGGCAGCGTCGGGTATGATGTCGAGGCCGACGCCGGGAGACGGAAGCCGTGAGCAGCAGTCAGTTGAACCTCGCCAATGCCATCACCATCGCACGGATCCTGCTCATCCCCGTGTTCCTGGTGCTGCTGCTCTCGGGGATCCCGCAGCCGTACGGCGACATCGCCGCCGCCGCCGTGTTCATCCTGGCGGCGGCCACCGACAAGCTCGACGGCTACGTGGCGCGGCGCAACAAGCAGATCACGACGCTCGGGCAGTTCCTCGACCCTCTCGCCGACAAGCTGCTCATCGCCGCCGCCCTCATCGCCCTGGTGAGCCAGGGACGGATCGCGGCCTGGGTGGCCATGCTCATCATCGGCCGCGAGATCGCCGTCAGCGTGCTGCGCATCGTCGGCGTGTCGCAGGGGGTCTCCATCCCCGCGGACAAGTACGGCAAGCTCAAGACGGTCCTGCAGATCGTCTACGTGGTGTACGTCCTGGTGCCCACCGACAACATCGCGGAGCTGATCCACGTGTCCACCGACGTGGCCACCATCATCCAGTGGATCCTGGCGGGGGTCGTCGTGGTCGTGACCCTGGCTTCGGGGGTGCGCTACTTCATGAACGCACGCGGCGTCATCCGTATGCCCGGGAGTCCGCAGAGATGAACGGCGCCCGGCGGAAGCGCGCGGCCTCGTGAGCGGCGCGCTGCCCGCGCGCCGCCGTCGTGCTCAGCGGCAACGAGCTCCTCGACGGCCGCACCCGCGACACCAACGGCGCCTTCCTGAGCGCCGACCTCAGCGCCCGGGGGGTCAAGGTGACCAGCGTCCTCACGGTCGCCGACGACGAGGAGCGCCTGAGCGCGGCTCTGACGTACTCCCTCGCCGCCGAGCCGGACCTGCTCGTCGTCGGCGGCGGTCTGGGCACCACGCACGATGACCTCACGGCCGCCTGCCTCGCTCGCGCCCTGGGCGAAAGCCTTCATGAACACCCCGTGGCCCTCGCGATGGTGGAGGAGCGCGTGCGCTGGGTCGCCGAGCGACGCCACGTCGCCTTCGACGAGCTGTTCCCCCTGGCGCGCCGACAGGCGCTGATGCCGGCCGGCTCCACGCCCATCCCGCCGGCCGGCGTCGCCCCCGGCATCGCCGCGCGGCGCGGGCCGACGCGCATCTACGCCTACCCCGGCGTGCCCTACGAGTTCGAGGCCATGTGGCTCGCCACGGCCGAGCGCCTGCAGGCCGAGGGGTTCTTCCCCGACGTCGCCGTGCGCGTCGTGCGCATCTTCGGCGTCGGCGAGCTCCAGGTGGCGCCGGTCCTTGGGGCGACGCCGCACGATCTGCTCGAGACCGGGATCAACGTCGGCAGGGGAGAGGTCACGGTGAGGCTGCGCTACCGGCGCGGCGCGCCCGCCGACGCCCAGGCGGCGGCGGTGGTCACCGCGCTCGAGGCGGGCGCCCCGGTGTTCAGCAGCGACGGCCGCACCGTCGACGACATCGTCGCCGACGGTCTGCGCGCCCGCGGTCTCACGCTCGCCGTCGCCGAATCCTGCACCGGCGGCCTTCTCGGCGCCCGGCTCACCGAGCGGCCGGGCAGCTCCGACCTACTTCCTCGGCGGCGTCATCAGCTACGCCGACGCGCTCAAGATGGGCCTGCTCGACGTGCCGGCGGGCATGCTCGCCCAGTACGGCGCCGTCTCGGAAGAAGTGGCCGGCGCGATGGCCGCAGGCGCGCGCGCCGCGACCGGCGCCGACTTCGCTCTGGCGCTGAGCGGCGTCGCCGGCCCCGACGGCGGCGCGCCCGACAAGCCCGTGGGCGTCGTCTTTGCAGCGTGCAGCGGACCGCGCCGCACGAAGGTCGTGCGCGGCCTCTACCCGGGCGACCGCGCCTCGGTGCGCGACTACAGCGTCTCCGCGGCGCTTCACCTGCTGAGGCGCGAGCTCGCCGGGTGAGCCCGGTGGGCGACGACGAAGCCACGCTGCGCCTGTTCGTCGCCGGCGACCTGCCTGAGGCGACGCGACGTGCCATCGCGACCTGGCAGCGTCAGGCGCTCGGAGGCCACGATGGCCTGCGCCTGAACCACGCGCTGCACATCACCTTGGCGTTTCTCGGCGAGGTGGCGGCCGCCCGCGTGCCCGAGCTGACCGAGGCGCTCTCGAGCGTGCGCATGCGGCCCTGCCGGGTCGCCGTCGTGGAGCCCGTCTTCCTGCCCGTCCGCGGCGCCAAACGCGTCGTCGCGCTGACGCTCGCCGACCGCGACGGCGAGCTGGCGCGCCTTCAAGCCGGCGTGACGGCCGCGCTGGCCGCCACCGGCCTCTACGAGGCGCGGCCACGTCCCTGGCTCCCGCACCTCACCGTCGCCCGCTATCGCCGTCCCGGTCACCCGTTTTCCCTGCAAAACGTCAACATCCCGCGGTTTTGTGTCGTCCGCACGGTCTTGTATAGTAGCCTCCTGGAGAGGGCCGGCGCCGTGCACACTCCCCTGGCAGTCTTTCCCGCGTCCTGAGCAAGAGAGGAGCGCTACCTTGGACAAAGACAAAGCCCTTGAAGCAGCCGTCACGCAGATCGAGCGCCAGTTCGGCAAGGGCAGCGTCATGCGCCTCGGCGATCATCCCGTGAGCGACGACATGCAGTTCGTGCCCACCGGGTCGCTGGCCCTCGATATCGCCCTCGGCGTCGGCGGCATCCCGCGCGGCCGCATCGTCGAGATCTACGGCCCCGAGTCGTCGGGCAAGACCACGATGGTCTATCACCTCATCGCGCAGGCGCAGCGGCTCGGTGGCCAGGCCGCGTTCATCGACGCCGAGCACTCCATGGACCCGATCTACGCCAAGGCCATCGGCGTCGACGTCGACAACCTGCTGGTCTCGCAGCCCGACTACGGCGAGCAGGCGCTCGAGATCGCCGAGATGCTGGTGCGCAGCGGAGCCCTCGACATCGTCGCCATCGACTCGGTGGCGGCGCTCACGCCCAAAGCCGAGATCGAGGGCGAGATGGGCGACAGCTTCGTCGGTCTGCAGGCGCGCCTCATGAGCCAGGCGCTGCGCAAGCTCGCCGGCACTCTCAACCGCTCGGGCACCATCTGCTGCTTCACCAACCAGCTGCGCGAGAAGATCGGCGTCATGTTCGGCAGCCCCGAGGTCACTACGGGTGGCAAGGCGCTCAAGTTCTACGCCACCATCCGCCTCGACATCCGCCGCATCGAGACGCTCAAAGACGGCACCGAGGCGGTCGGCAACCGCGTGCGCGTCAAGGTCGTCAAGAACAAGGTGGCGCCGCCTTTCAAACTGGCCGAGTTCGACATCATGTACGGGCAGGGCATCTCGCGCGAGGGCACGTTGCTCGACCTCGGCGTCGTCCACGATGTGGTCGCCAAGAGCGGCGCCTTCTTCAGCTACAACGACGAGCGGCTCGGCCAAGGCCGCGCCAACGCCAAGGCGTTCCTCAAGGAGAACCCCGACATGGCCGACGCCATCGAGCTGCGGATCCGTGAGAAGGCGGGGCTTCCGCTTGTGCCGGTCGCGTTGACAGCCCCCGTCGAGGTGGTCGTACCCGAGGGCGTCGACCCGGTCACCGGCGAGGTCCTCTAGGACTCCAGTCGTGCCCGTCGTCACCGCGCTGCGGGCCACTCGCCGTGGCCACGTAGCCCTGCACGTCGACGGCGGCTTCGTCTGCAGCGTCAGCGACTCGTTCGTCGCGCGCTGGCGCCTGTACCAGGGCCGCGAGCTCGACGAAGACGCACTCGCCCGACTCGTGGCCCAGGCGTCGGCCGAACGGGTCATGGCCGACGCCTACCGCCTGCTCGGGCACCGCGCCCGCAGCCGCCACGAGCTTCGCCGGCGGCTGCTCCAGAAGGGGCACGACGAGCAGGCCGTCGCCGGCGCGCTCGAGCGGCTCGCCGGCGACGGCCTGCTCGACGACGCCGAGTTCGCGCGCAGCTATCTGGCCGACAAGCGCGGTCTCAGCGGGTGGGGCAGCCAGCGCATCCGCCGCGGCCTCACCGAGCTGGGCGTCGCTCACGAAGTGATCGACGCGACGCTCGGCGGCGCCGCGGCCGCCGACGGCGACGACGCGGAGCTCGAGCGCGCCCTTGCGGCGCTGCGCCGCAGGGGAGCGCCGCAGCCGCCGCTCGACGCGGCCCGGCGGCGCGCCTACCAGGCCCTCGTGCGGCGCGGCTTCAGCCCCGCGGTCGCGTATGCGGCGATCCGGCGGTGGAGCGGCGGCGACCCCTCAGACGACGATCTCCGCTGAGGCTGTGCGATTGACTTTGTGAGCGTCAATCCCCTACTATCGTGGAGCGCGACGTGTGCGCGTGCTTTGTGTAGATCACTCTCGCTCTTGCATAGCGATACGCATGGCGCTTCGGCGCCGACTAGCTGACACCATCGAACCAGGGGTCGACCGTGAGAGATTTGGGAGGTTTCGCGACCAGAACACCGTCCTGACCCCTGGACGCTGACACAGCTGCAGATCGGTATCCTTTGCACGAGCGAGTGTGGCACTGGCCGGGCGCGTTGCCCGGCCTTTCTTGTGCCGCGCGACCTGTGAAGGGATAGGACTGAGATGATGATTGCCGTGTACATCGTGGTGGGGCTCGCAGTAGGCGTGGTCGCGGGGTACCTGATCCGCCGCAACCTGGCGTCGGGCAAGCTGGCGGGGGCGGAGCGTGAGGCAGAGAAGGTGCTGCGCGACGCCAAGCGTGAGGCCGAGACCATCGTCAAGGAAGCTCGCCTCGAGGCAAAAGAAGAACTGCACAAGGTGCGCAGCGAGGTCGAGGCCGAGCTGCGCGACCGGCGCGAAGAGGTCGGCAAGGCCGAGCAGCGCCTGCTGCAGCGCGACGAACAGCTCGACTCGCGCGCCGCAGAGCAGGACCGTCGCGAGCAGTCGCTGCACGATCGCGACGCCAACTCGCAGCGGATCGCCGAGGAGCTGCAAACCGCCCACGACGAGGCCATGATCCAGCTCGAGCGCATCTCCGGGCTCAGCGCGGCGCAGGCCAAGGACATGCTCCTCAAGCAGACGGAGGACGAGGCCCGCCACGAGATGG
The DNA here is from genome assembly GCA_963700035.1 of uncultured Thermoleophilia bacterium. Lineage (GTDB taxonomy): Bacteria > Actinomycetota > Thermoleophilia > UBA2241 > UBA2241 > CAIXSE01. The sequence goes on from CAVOWE010000008.1 coordinate 81,073, forward strand.
CCAAGCTCGTCCGCCAGGTCGAGGAAGAGGCGCGTCGCGAGGCCGACCGCCGCGCCCGCAACATCCTCTCGCTCAGCATCCAGCGCACCGCCGCCAACCACGTCGCCGAGACCACCGTATCGGTGGTCAACTTGCCGTCCGACGATATGAAGGGCCGCATCATCGGCCGCGAAGGGCGCAACATCCGCACCCTCGAGAACACCACGGGCATCGACTTCATCATCGACGACACGCCCGAGGCGGTCGTCCTCTCGGGCTTCGACGGCGTGCGCCGGGAGACTGCGCGCCTGACGCTCACCAAACTCATCACCGACGGGCGCATCCACCCGGCGCGCATCGAGGAGACCTACCTTCAGGCGAAGGCCGAGGTGGAGGCCGCCATGGAGGAGGCCGGGGAGCAGGCCTGTTTCGACACCAACGTGCACGGGGTGGCGCCCGAGCTCGTCAGGGTCCTCGGGCGTCTCAAGTACCGCACCAGCTACGGCCAGAACGTGCTCAACCATTCCATCGAGGTCGCGCATCTCGCCGGCATCATGGCCGCCGAGCTGGGTGCCAACGTCAAGATCGCCAAGCGCGCCGGTCTGCTGCACGACATCGGCAAAGCCGTGGACCACGAGGTCGACGGCTCGCACGCGGAGATCTCGCAGCAACTCTGCAAGAAGTACCGCGAGTCGCAGAGCGTCTGCCACGCGATCCAGGCGCACCACCAGGACATCGAGCCGCAGACCGTCGAGGCCGTCCTCGTGCAGGCCGCCGACGCCATCTCCGCGGCGCGGCCGGGCGCCCGCCGGGAGTCGCTCGAGAACTACGTCAAGCGCCTCGAGTCGCTGGAGCGCATCGCCGAGAGCAAGAAGGGCGTGGACAAGTGCTTCGCCATGCAGGCGGGCCGCGAGGTGCGCGTGATGGTCAAGCCGGCCGAGATCGACGACGACGCGACGGCACTGCTGGCCCGCGAGATCGCCCGGGACTTCGAGGATCAGCTCGACTACCCCGGCCAGATCAGGGTCACCGTGATCCGCGAGAGCCGCGCCGTCGACATCGCCAAGTAGGCGGAGGCGGCGCGGAGGCGCCACCGCAAGCCATGCGCACCTACTACCTGCGCTCGTTCGGCTGTCAGATGAACGAGCACGACGCCGAGCGTATCCGCGCGCTCCTCGAGGCCGAAGGCCTGAAGCGCGCCGACGAGCCCGACGGCGCCGACGTGCTCGTCTACAACACCTGTACCGTGCGCAAGAGCGCCGACGAGCGTCTGGCCGGGCATCTGGGCACCGCCGCCCGGCTCAAGCGCGAGGACGCCGGCCGCCTCGTCCTCGTCACCGGCTGCCTGCCGCAGGCCGAGCGGGACGACCTGTTCCGGCGCTTCCCCTTCGTCGACGGCGCCCTGGGCCCGCAGAACCTGCATCGCCTGCCGGAGCTGCTCGCGGCGGCCGTCGAGGCGGCGCAGCCGGACGGACGGCCGCCGGGCTTCTTCGCCGACGGCCCGGCCATGAGCGGCGACCTCGTGGGGCGCCGGGAGCGGCCCTACCAGGCGTGGGTGCAGATCATGTCGGGCTGCACGAACTACTGCTCGTACTGCATCGTGCCGCGTGTGCGTGGCCCCGAGCGCAGCCGTGACCTGCAGACTGTCGTGGCCGAGATCCGCGGCCTCGTCGCCGACGGCGTGCGTGAGGTCACCCTGCTCGGCCAGAACGTCAACGCCTACGGCCTCGATCTGCGGCTCGCCGGGCGCGAGGGAGCGCCGGACTTCCCGGCGCTGCTGCGCGCCCTCGACGCCGTGCCGGGCCTCGCGCGCGTACGCTTCATGACGTCGCATCCGAAGGACCTCTCGGACGACCTCGTGCGGGCGATGGCCGAGCTGCCCAGCGTCTGCGAGCACGTCCACCTGCCGGCCCAAGCCGGCTCCGACCGCATCCTGGCCGCCATGAACCGCGGGTACACCGCGGCGGCCTACCTCGAGCGCGTGCACGCGTTGCGCGCGGCCGTGCCCGACGTGAGCGTGACGACGGACCTCATCGCGGGGTTCCCCGGCGAGAGCGACGACGACTTCGCGCAGACGCTCGAGCTGGCCCGGTCGGCGCGCTTCGACGCGGCCTTCACGTTCGTGTTCTCGCCGCGCCGCGGCACCGCCGCCGCCGAGCTCCCGGGCCAGGTGACGGCCGCGGTCAAGCGCGAGCGCGTGGAGCGCCTCATCGCGCTCACTCAGGAGCTGGCCCTCGACTCACGGCAGCGCTGGGTGGGCCGTCGCGCCGAGGTGCTGGTCGAGGGACCCAGCCGCGACGGGCGCCGCCTGCGCGGCCGTACCCGGCAGAACGTGACGGCCAACGTGTCCGGGGCGGTCGAACCCGGTGCTATAGTGGAGATCGAGGTCACCGGAGCGACCTCGACGACCCTTCGCGGAAGGGCCTGACAGGCGCACTCAGGAGGTGCCGTCATGCAGGGCTGTATCTGTCCCCATCCGCCGCTGCTCATCCCTGAGGTCGGCGGCGCGTCGCTGCGCCAGGTGGGCGCCACCGTCGCGGCCATGAAGCGACTGGCCGCCCAAGTGGGGGAGCCCGAGACCGTCGTCGTGATGTCCCCCCACAGCGACGGCTTCGGCGACGCGCACGTGGTGCGCACAGCGCCGCGCCTGCGCGGCGACTTCGGCCGCTTCCGCAACCCGGAGGTGGCCTTCACCTACGACAACGACATACCCTTCGCCGAGCTCCTGCTCGCCCTGGCCGGCGACTACCGTCGCCTCCAGCTCATGCCCGACGACGGCGACCAGCTCGACTGGGGCGTGCTCGTGCCCCTGAGCTTCCTCAAAGCGCGTCAGATCGTCTCGCTGTCGATCGTGAGCGCCTACGCCGAGCACCGCACCCTCGGGCAGCTCGTGCGCCGCTGCGCCGAGGAGCTCGGCCGCGACACGCTGTTCCTCGCGTCGGGCGACCTCTCGCACGCTCTCACGCACAGCGCGCCGGCGCCCTACGACCCGCGCGGCAAGCTCTTCGACGACGAGGTGGTGCGCCTGCTGGGGATCGGCGACTTCGCCGGGCTCGGACGGATGGACCCGATCCTGCTCGAAGGCGCCGCCGAGTGCGGCCTGCGCAGCTTCATGGCGCTCGGCGGCTTTCTCGGCGACGACGCCCTCGTCGAGCCCGAGATCCTCAGCTACGAGGGGCCCTTCGGCGTGGGCTACATGGTGGCTCGTTTCGGGGCCGCCGAGGTGGAGCGCCCGGGGGTGGAGGCTTGAGCGAGGAGGGCGACGGGACGAGCAGCGCTGCGCTTGGACCGGCCGACTACGCCCGCGTCTGCGTGGAGAGCTGCGTGCTGGCGCGCCCGCTGCCGCCACCGGGGGAGCATTCGTTCTTCAGGCGCCGCGCCGCGTGTTTCGTGTCGCTCAAGAAGCACGGCGAGTTGCGCGGCTGTATCGGCACCCTGGAGCCGGCCGCCGCGGATCTGGGCGCCGAGATCGCCCGCAACGCCCGCTCGGCGGCCTTTCACGATCCGCGTTTCCAGCGCGTGCGCGCGGACGAGCTCGCGGATCTCGCGTGCTCCGTCGATGTGCTCAGTCCGAGCGCACCGTGCGCGCTGGCCGACCTCGACCCCGCGGTCTACGGCGTGATCGTCCTCGCCGGCTTTCGCCGGGGCGTCCTGCTGCCCGATCTGCAGGGCGTCGACACCGCGCAGCAGCAGGTCGATATCGCCCTGCAGAAGGCCGGCATCGGCCCCGGCGAGGCGTTCGCGCTCGAGCGTTTCACCGTGACGCGCTACCGCGAGGGCGAGCCGCCGCGCGACGACGCGGTCGATGACCGGCCGAGCTGAAGCGCCGGGCGCCGCAGGCACACGGCGCGAGGTGGCCGCGCCGGTCGTCGCCCTCTTCGGGGCGACTGCGCTCGGCAAGACCGACGTGGCGCTCGCGCTCGCCGAGCGCCTCTGCGCAGACATCGTCGTGGCCGACTCGATGCAGGTCTACGAGGGCCTGCCCATCATCACCAACCAGCCCGACGAGGCGCAGCGCGCCCGGGCGCGGCACCACCTCGTCGGCTTCGTGCCCCCTCAACGCGCGTTCACCGTGGCCGAGTATGCCCGCGAGGCCCATGAGGCCATCGACGGCCTGCGCCGCGAGGGCCGCGCCGTGATCGTCGAGGGCGGCTCCGGGCTGTACCTCAGAGCCGCCCTCGGCGACCTCGACTTCGCGGCGCCGCCGGACGCGACGCTACGGCACGAGCTCGAGAGGCGTTGGGAGCGCGACCCGGGCGGGGTGGTGGACGAGCTGCGCCGGCTCGACCCCGCCGGCCTCGCGCGTCTCGACGCCTCCAACCCGCGCCGCGTCATCCGCGCCCTCGAGTCGGTGCTCGTGAGCGGCGAACCGCTTCGGGCCACCGGCCGGGACCAGCTCTGGCGACCAGGGGAGCGCTATGCGCACGTCCTGGTCGCCCTCGTCCCGGACGACGACCGTGCCGCGCTGAAAGCGCGCATCGAGGAGCGCGTCGACGAGATGCTCGCCGCCGGCGCCGTCGACGAAGTCGCCCGGGCCCGCGAAGGCGGGCCCATCTCGCGCACCGCGCTGCAGGCCATCGGCGTGCGCGAGCTCGGCGCCGTCCTCGACGGCGATCTCAGCGTGGACGAGGCGGCGGCGCGCATGAAAGCGCGCACGCGCGCCCTGGCGCGCCGCCAGCTCACCTGGATGCGCAAGCTGCCGGCGGCCGCCCAGGTGCCTGCGGCCGGGCGGCCGCCGGAGGCCGTCGCGCAGAGCGTGCTCGCCTTGCTGGAGACACGCCCGTGGTAGAGTATGCGCTCGAGCCGCGAGCGACCGCGGCCGTTCCTTCTCACAGGGGGTCGTGACGGGTGACGCCGACGTGGCAAGGCCTTGGCAAGGTCCAGTTCTCCAAGTGGCAAGGCCTCGGTAACAACTACATCGTGGTGCACGCCGAAGAGGTGCCGTTCGAGCTCACACCCGAGCGCGTGCGTCTGCTCTGCGACCGCAACCTCGGCATCGGCTCGGACGGCATCATGGTCATCGGCACACCGACCGGCGAGAACCGCTTCCCGATCACGATCTTCAATCCGGACGGCAGCCAGGCGGAGATGTGCGGCAACGGCGTGCGCATGGTCGCCCGCAAGCTCCAGATGGAGGGCCTGCTGACCAGCGACACGGTCGTGCTCGAGACGGCCGCCGGCGAGATCGTCCCCAAGCTGGGCGACGGCTACATGGTCACCGTCGACATGGGCATCGCGCACTTCGGCGGCGAGAAGCTCAGCGGCTTCGAGGGCGACTGCGTCGAGGAGTCCCTGCACGCCGCCGGCCGCAGCTTCACCTTCACGTTCGTCGACGTCGGCAACCCGCACGCCGTGATCCAGTCGCCCTGGCCCCTCGAGCTCGTCCCGCTGCACGAGATCGGCCCCGTGATCGAGGAGCACAAGAACTTCCCCCGGAAGGCCAACGTGGAGTTCGTCAAGGTCCTCGGCGACCACGAAGCCAGGGTGAGGGTCTGGGAACGGGGCGTGGGGGAGACGCGTGCCTGTGGCACCGGCGCCACCGCGACCGCGGTCGCGCTGGTCCGCACCGGCCGCTGCACGTCGCCGGTCACGGTGGAACTGCCCGGCGGCAGGCTCGTCGTCGAGGTGCGGCCCGACTGGCGCGTGTTCATGACCGGGCCCGCCGAGGAGATCTACCACGGCGATCTCTCGCGGGAGTTCCTCGATCACCTCGAGTGACGCCGGCGCAGCCGACCAGGACTCCGGGAGAGCCATGAGATTCTCACAGCGCGTGCAGAGCCTGCCGCCCTATCTGTTCGCCGGCATCGAGCGGCAGATCGCCGAGCGGCGGGCCGCCGGTGTCGACGTGATCAGCCTCGGCATCGGTGACCCCGACCTGCCCACGCCGGCGCACATCGTCGAGGCGCTCGCGCAGGGAGCCGCCGACCCTGCCACGCATCAGTACCCCAGCAACCAAGGGGAACCCGCGTTTCGCGAGGCGGTGGCCGGGTTCTACTCCACGCGCTTCGGCGTGGAGCTCGACCCGGGCTCCGAGATCGTCCCCCTGCTCGGCGCCAAGGAGGGGATCGCCCACGTCGGGCTCGCCCTCCTCGACGAATGCGACGTGGCCCTGGCCGCCGACCCCGGCTACCCCGTGTACGTCACCGGCCCGCTGCTGGCCGGCGGTACGGCGGTGCCCCTGCCGCTCGTTCCCGAGCTGGGCTTCCAGCCCGATCTCGAGGCCGTCGAGCCGAGTGTGCTGGCCAAGGCCAGAATGGTCTTCGTGAGCTACCCCAACAACCCCACGGGAGCCGTCATCGAGGACGACTTCTTCGCACGGCTGGTCGCCTTCGCCGCCGAGAACGACCTCGTGGTGGTCCACGACAACGCCTACGCGGACATCACCTACGACGGCTACGTGGCGCCGAGCTTCCTCGAGACGCCGGGCGCCAGGGACGTGGGCGTCGAGATGCTCAGCCTTTCCAAGAGCTACAACATGACCGGCTGGCGCTCCGGCGCGATGGTCGGCAACCGCGATGTGGTCGATGCCTACTGGCGGCTCAAGACCAACATGGACTCGGGGATGTTCGGCGCCGTGCAACGCGCCAGCGTCGCCGCGCTCAGCGGCCCGCAGGACTGCGTGCGCGAGATGTGCGGCATCTACCAGCGGCGCCGTGACCTGCTCGTGGCGGCCCTGCGGACCATCGGCATGCACGTGGAGCCGCCCAAGGGCACGATCTACCTCTGGGCGCCGGTGCCCGACGGCTACACGTCGGCCGGCTTCACAGAACAGGTGCTCGACCAGGCGGCCGTCGTGGTCACGCCGGGGGCCGCCTACGGGGCCGGCGGCGAGGGCTACGTACGCCTCTCCCTGACGGTGCCCGACGAACGGCTGCGCGAGGCCGTCAGACGCATCGAGGAGCGAGTACGGCTCTAGGATCCCTCAGGTGAGCGCCGATAGCGGCGACACCGGCGCGACCGCACCGCGACCGCGCGCCGTGGTCTTCGCGGTGATGCCCGGGGGGCTCGGCGAGCCCGGGGCAGAGGAGCCGCTCAACGAGATCAAGGAGCTGCTGAGCTCCGCCGACATCGACTGGGTCGGCGACGTGCTCCAGCGTAAGGAACGACCGCATCCGCACTCGTATCTCGGCAAGGGCAAGCTCGTCGAGCTCGCGGAAGCCGTCAGAGAGAGCGGCGCCACCGTGGCGGTCTGCGAGGACGACCTGAGCCCGGGCCAGGTGGCGGCCGTGCTCGACGCCGTCGACGTCGACGTCCTCGACCGCACCGAGCTCATCCTCACCGTGTTCAGCAAGCACGCACACTCCATGGAGGGCACGATGCAGGTGCACCTTGCGCAGCTGGAGTACGAGCTCACGCGGATGCGCGGCAAGGGCCACATCCTTTCCCGGCTCGGCGCCGGCGTGAACATGCGCGGCCCCGGTGAGACCAAGCTGGAGGTGGACCGGCGCGTCGTGCGTCAGCGCATCCAGACGCTGCGCCGGCGCATCGACCACATGGCCAGGACGCGGCGCACGCAGCGCGCCCGCCGCCTGCGCGCCGCGGTCCCGCTCGTCGCCCTCGCCGGTTACACCAACGCCGGCAAGTCGACGCTCCTCAACGCGCTCACCGACGCCGACGTCTCGGTGCGCGACAGGCTCTTCGAGACCCTCGATCCCACCTCGCGCTCGTACCGCTTCCGCGACCGCGACTACGTGCTCACCGACACCGTGGGCTTCATCCGCAAGCTGCCGCACTCACTGGTCGACGCGTTCGCCTCCACCCTCGAAGAGACGACCCTGGCCGACGTCATCCTGGTCGTCGCGGACGCCCATCTCGAGCCCTCGGAGATCGCGGCCCGCGAGCAGACCGTGGCCGACGTCCTCGACATGCTGGGCGCGCGGGCGCCGCGCATCGTCGTCTTCAACAAGACCGACCTCGCCGACCCCGGCAAGCTGGCGCGCCTGCGGGCGCTCTACCCGGAGGCCGAGTTCGTCGCCGCGGCACGCGGCGAGGGCCTCGGCCGGCTGCAGGAGCGCCTGGCCGACTTCTTCGACCGCGCCCTGCGGCCGGTGCGCCTGCTCTTCCCGTACGCCGCCGCCGCCGACATGCACCGCCTGCGCGGCGTCGCCAGCGACGTTCGCGAGGAGCACACCGCCGAGGGCGTGGTCTTCACGGCGCGGCTGCCCGTGGCCGAAGCCGGGCGCTACGCGCGCTACAGCCTCGACGCGACGGTGGTGGAGGCTGCCGGCGAGGAGGACGAGGAGGAGGCCGACGGTGAGGTCTGAGCTCCGCGACGACGCGCTCGACGGACCGGACGGGGTGAGCGTGCCCGTCAAGCTCCTGAGCGTGTCGGCACGCCTGCCCGAGCGCGCCTACGAGCACGACGCCGCCTACGACCTGTACGCGGCCGAGGAGCTCGTCATCGAGCCGCTGGGCCGCGCCGTCGTGGGCACCGGCGTCGTCCTGGGGCTTCCTCCGGGTCTGGCGGCCCTCACGCTGCCGCGTTCGGGCCTCGCCGCCCGGCACGGCATCTCCATCGTGAACGCCCCCGGCCTCATCGATCCGGGGTATCGTGGTGAGGTGCGCGTCATCCTCCTCAACAGCGATCGCGACGAGGCCTTCCACGTGGCTGTGGGCGATCGCATCGCACAGCTGCTGTTCCTGCCGCTGACCAAGGTGGAGCTGGCGACCTACCGACGAGCTCGACCAGACGGAACGCGGCCCGCAGGGCTTCGGCTCCAGTGGAAGAGGGGAGAGGGCATGACCCAGGACGTCACCCGCGACCCGGCCCCGGACGTCGCCGGGTCGCCGGACAAGCCTACTATTCGTGTAGCAGGACTGCTCGTGTACGAGGGTCGCATCTTGATGGTGGAACAGGGGCGTGGGGAAGAGACGTACTGGCTCCTCCCCGGCGGCGGTGTGCACTTCGGCGAGACGCTGGCCGATGCCGTGCGCCGCGAATTCGACGAAGAGCTCAAACTCCGCGTGGGCGTCTACAAGCTCCTCGCCATCGTCGAGTCGATCTCGCCCGATCCGGACTACGCCAAGCACGTCGTGCACCTGGTCTTCGAGGTCTCGGCGCCTCACGAGGTGATCCCCCAGCCATCGGACGTCAAAGTGCTCAAGGCCGCATTCCTCGACGAGATGCAACTGCAGAGTGCCGACGTGCGCCCGCCTATCACCGAGTTCCTCAGCGCCTGCGTGCGCGAGCTGCCATCGTCGCCTCAATACCTCGGGCGGCGCTGGTAGAGGACCCCTGTCCTCGCCGCCCGCGGCCGCTCTGCGCTCGAGAGTAACGCACGATAATCTCCGTTATGTAAAGCTAGGCCCGAAGTGACAGCTCGGGCCGCCTGCCGGCGCCCAACGCCCCCTCTTCTCCGAGCCGCCCGCCTCTCTCCCCTGTGCCGGTCCCGTGTCCCGGTGATACGCACCACTTGCGCCGTACTCGCTCGCTGTGCAGGAACGACGGCCATCCGCGACGCCGACGTTGGCCCTGACATGCGCGCGTACCGCCGGCGCATCCCGGCTACTCGCTCCCCGTGCAGTGCGAGCTTGGTGATTCGCCGTGGGCCTCTCGCAGCTGTTCGGGATCTCGGCCGATCAGCCGAAGATGACGTCCGAGATGCTGTGAGAACGGCAGAAGCCGTTCGTCACCGCCGGCAGTGGCGCCTCGGAGCGGAGTCAGTGGCGTGCGCCAGGCCTCGCGAATACGAACGTATGTTCGCTACCGGCGGCGGGACGACGAACCTGCTCCTGCGCCGGACCGGCCTCAGTACTTGATCAGGCTGAAGACGTCGTAGCCTTGAAGCTTGCTGCGTCCGTTCAAGGGCGCCGAGCTCGATGATGAAGGCGACGCCGACGACCGTGCCGCCGAGCTGCTCGACCAGGTCGATCTTGGCCCGGGCGGTGCCGCCGGTGGCCAGAAGATCGTCGTGCACGAGCACGTTCTGGCCGGGCTTGATGGCGTCGGCGTGGATCTCGAGCCTGTCGGTGCCGTACTCGAGGTCGTACTCGGCGGAGATGGTGGTGTGCGGCAACTTGCCGGGCTTGCGCGCGCAGACGAAGCCGGCGCCGAGGCCGTAGGCCACGGCGGCGCCGAGGATGAACCCGCGCGCTTCGGCGCCCATCACGATATCGATGTGCTTGCCCGTGCCGTATTCGACCAGGCGGTCGACGGCCTCGCGCAGGGCCACGGGATCCTGCAGCAGCGGCATGATATCGCGGAAGAGGATGCCTTCTTTGGGGAAATCCGGGATGTCGCGCACGTGCGCGCTGAGGTCGATACGGCCATCGGTCATGAGGTTCTCCTTGAGGATGCGCTCAGCGCCCGCGGGGGCCGGCGGTGAGGCGGCGCACGCCGCGGGCGAGGAGCAGCTGGCGGAGCTGCGTGGTCGCCTGCACGATGTCGTCGAGCTGCTCGAGGCCTTCGCGGCGACGCTCCTGCCGGTTGGACTTGAGCGCCGGCAGCAGCACCTGCTCGATGAGGCCGATCTCGCGGTCGACGGCGCTCTTCACCACGCGGAGGTTCTTGGGCCGCAGCCCGAGCAGCGCCAGCTGCGCAGCGGCCCCCACGATCCCGGCGTCGGTCTCGGTGTAGCGGCGCACGCCGCTGACCTGGCGGGCGCCCACGAGCTCGTACTCCTCGAGCTCGGCGAGCAGCGTAGCGTCGGCGCCGGTCATCTGCTGGATCTCCTCGGCCGTGTACTCGCGCTCCTCCCCCACCGCCACCAGATCGGTCTTGCGCAGCCCCTGGCGCGCCGAGGGCAGCGGGCTTGCCGGGTTGCGTTCGAGCTCCCGGCGGATGACCTTGAGGGGCAGGTACTCGTCGCGCTGCATGCCGAGGACGCGCACGAGGCGCCCGAGATCGTCGTGCGAGTAGAGCCGGTAGCCGGACTTCGTGCGGCGCGGCGTGACCAGACCCTGCTCCTCGAGGTAGCGCAGCTTGCTGACGCTGATGTCGGGGAACTCGCCGCGCAGACGGTCGACGACGGAGCCGATCGTGAGCAGCTTCTCGGCGCCCACGTCGAACAGGAGCTCGGCGGCGTCGTTCACGACGGCACGAGGAACGTGAACTTGTACTTGCCGATCTGGATCTCGTCCCCGTCGGCGAGCGCGACACGGTCGCCGCGGCGGCGGTTGACGTAGGTGCCGTTGAGGCTGCCTTCGTCGACGATGACCCAGGTGTCGCCGACGCGCTCGACGTGCGCGTGGTCGCGCGACACGGTGACGTCGTCGAGGAAGATGGCGGCGTCGGGGTGGCGGCCGATGGCGACACGGGCGCCGCGCAGCGGGTACGTCTCGCCGGCGCGGCCGCCGCCGCTGCGGATGACGAGGCACGCCTCGTCGCCGGCGACGGCGGCGAGCGCGTTGGGCTCGCCCTCCTCGTCGCCGGGGACGTAGCTGATCGTGGTGGCGGACTCGGGCTGGTCGGCGATGAGGCTGGCGCCGCAGCGCACGCAGAAGCTGGCTCCCTCCGAGTTCCGGATGCCACACTCGGGGCAGAACACTTCAGCCCTCCCCGGGTTCCTCGGCGGCCGGCGAGGCTTCGCCGGCCGGCTCGTCGTCCCCCGGCCCCAGGCCCGCGAGGATGCGCGAGAGCCGCTGTACGTCGTCGGCGGAGATGACGGCCTCCCCCTGGCTGTGCTTGCGCTGGAGGCGCATCACGACCTCCGCGCGCAGGATGTCGAGCTTGCCGTGAAGGATGCGGCGGCGGCGCGATATGTCGCGCTCCTCGGCCTCGAGCTCGGCGACGAGGGTGCGCAGTTCGTCGTCAGATCGCGAAACGAGGTCGACGATATCGTCCATGGCGCATCTCCTCCGCGGGCGTGAGGTCTGGGGTGCGAATAGTACCCGACACGCCTTCAACGTTCAAGTTCAGGTTGAGGCGGCTCACGCGGATCTGGGTGGCCGTAGCGGGCGGTGCCGGGCTGCGTCTCGACGCGCACGATGTCGCGTGCCACCAGCCTCTGCAGGGCCTTGAGGGCGTCGTATTCGTCGGCATCCCCACCCTCCAGAAGGCCCTCGACGATTTCACCGAGGACGCGTGCTCGGCGGCGACGGTAGACGAGGACGCGCGCCTCGAGCTCGTCTTCCGCCTCCCCGGCGACCACTCGCACGCGCGCCGACGCCGGCAGCTCGGCGCGCAACCGGCGCGTCTCGTCGAGGCGCCGCATGGCCTCCATGAGCAGCGTCGCGGTAGGCAAGTCGCAGCTCTCGTCGGCGAGCTCGGCGGCGGGATCGAAGTCGAAGGCGCCCTCCTTGACGGCCAGCAGGGCGTAGAAGGCCTTCTCGGCGCCGAGCTCGCCGCACACGGCGCCGACCAGGCGGCCGTCACGGAACGAGAGCTCGCCGCACGCTGCTCCGGTTTCGTCGAACAGCGTGAGACGACCGGTCTTGCCGCCCAGCGAGGTCATCTCGACGAGATCGGCCAGCGGCAGCTCGGCGAGACTGCCCTTCAGGCCCATATGAGCGAGGGTCCTTCGGTCATCGGGAGTGCATCACCATCCTGCAGGTAGCTTCGCAGCCGCACGGCTCGTTCCTGCAGCCAGGGCTCATGCTTTGCCGCCCGTGCGACGATAAAGAAGGCGCGGGCGCACTCTGGTGCGAGCTGGGCCTGGTATATACTTCGCTGGCCGCGCGTGCGTACCCTGATGCCGGCGGCCTCGACCTGGAGGAGCGTGCGTGGCGCGACGCAAGGGACTCGTCATCAACGACCGGCAGCTCGACCGCTGCGACGAGCTGCTGCAGAAGCTCAAGGAGATCTCGGGCTCGAGCTTCTTGGCCCTCATCAGCACGTCCGGTCAGCCCATCACCACGGCCTCCGACACGTACCACCCCGAGACGCTCTCCCTGGCTTCTCTGGCGGCGAGCTCGTTCGCGGCCACGCAGCAGCTCGCCGGCATCCTCGACGAGCACGAGTTCACCCTGCTCTTCCACGAGGGCAAGTCGCTCAACCTGCACGTCTCCCAGGTCACCGACCAGGTGCTGCTCATCGTCACCTTCGGGCGCGAGACGCAGGTAGGCAAGGTCCGTCTGTACACGCAACGCGCCATCGAGGTCCTCCGCCAGATCTTCGAAGGCCCGGAGGACGAGAACCCGCCGGCCATGGACGTCGACTTCGAGAGCGCCGCCGGCGACGCCATGGACGACCTCTTCAAGGACGGGTGAGGCCCTCCTCATGCCGCTCATCAACTTCGCCGCCCGCGAGATCAACTACAAGATCGTCTACTACGGCTGCGGCCTCTGCGGCAAGACGACCAACCTCCAGTACATCCACCGCAAGATCAACCCCGACGCGCGCGGCAAGCTGGTGAGCATCGCCACCGAGGAGGAGCGCACGCTCTACTTCGACTTCCTGCCGCTCACGCTGGGCACGGTCAAGGGCATGCAGACACGGTTCCACCTCTACACGGTTCCCGGCCAGAGCTACTACAACGCCAGCCGCAAGCTGGTGCTGCAGGGCGTCGACGGCGTGATCTTCGTGGCCGATTCGCAGATCACGCGCCTCGACGAGAACGTCGAGAGCTACCTCAACCTCTGGGACAACCTGCTCGGCCAGGGCGACGACCTCAGCAAGCTGGGCTTCGTCATCCAGATGAACAAGCGCGACCTCGGCGACATCTTCTCGGTCGAGGACCTGAACGAGCTGCTCAACCACACCGCGTCGCCGGTCACCGAGTCCAGCGCGATCACCGGCGAGGGCGTCTTCGAGACGCTCAAGGTGGTCTGCAAGCAGGTCATCGCGAAGACCGGCTGAAGCTCCCCCGCTTCAGGTCCCGACGCGCTTCACCCAATCGAGTGGTTCGTAGTGCGATACGAACGCGTCGCGGAAGAGCACCGCTCCCTGTGCGTCGCGCACCGTGCGCTCGACCTTCACGCTGTGCCCGTCGATGCCGCGTTCCCAGCGCACCACGCCCGGGCCGAGGTCGGCGTCGTAGATCACCCTCGGGTCCGACTTCCCGTGAGCCGGCTTACGAATATCATAAAAGGGTCCGGTCCTGAAGGTCGCCTCGCGCCCCGTCTTCCCCACGATGGCGACCGTAAGGTGATCCCCCTGGACCCAGCTGCGGATCATCAGCGGCTTGCCGGTGTCGTTCCTGAACTTGAAGTCGACGGCGCCCCAGGCCACGGTCGCGTCGCGGCCGATCGGATAGTGCGAGATGTAGAGCGAGTGAGCTTCGCGCTCGACCACGGGCAGGCCCGCCAGGAGCACGGCGTTGAACAGCGTCGTCGCATACTGGCAGATGCCGCCGCCGACCCCCTGGCGCAGCACGCCGTCGGCGGCGATCACAGGCGCATAGTCGAAGCCGCGGTTGGTGGTGCGCGGGCCCATGGCGTCGTTGAGCGAGAAGGTCTGCCCCGGTTCGATGACGCTCCCGTCGACGAGCTTCGCGGCCAGGGCGATGTTACCGGCGCGCGTGGTGTTGCGCGGGTCGAAGTACGTCACGAACTGGGCGCCGAGGGCAGCGAGGCCCATGGTCTCGACATCGTCGCTGGTCAGCTTGGGCATCGCCGGCTTGAGGGCCACGAAGACGCTGCGCAGGCCGCCGCCGAGGGCGGTGTCGTCGAGGTCCTCGAGCAGGACCTTCATGTCGAGGACCTCGCCCGCTTTGCTCGGCGTGACGGTGATGCCGCCTTCAGGGTGCACCTCGATGAGCGCGTCCACGGGAGGGGTCTCGGCCCACGCGAAGAGCTTGTGCAACTGGGCGGCGGCGCGCTCGTTGCGAAAGGTCAGCGGGTAGGTGTCGGCGTCGGCGCCCGTATTGACGCTGAGCATGCCGGCCATCTGCCGGGGGCTGAGCACCACGGTCCGCTCTCGGTAGCGGAGCGTGACCGGGCGCGATAGATACATGGCGGCCGCGCCGGCGCGCGCCTCGGCGTCGGCCGTGCTCACCCGCGGCGGCACGGCCTTCATCGGCACCGGCCCTGAGTACGCCTTGCCCTGCACGACGCTGGCCTCGATGACACGTTCGAGGGCGACGGCGTCGGCCGTCGTGCCGGCCCTGGACGGCACGACCGTGACGCCGTCGCCGCTCGCGGAGATGTCGAGGCGGGCGTCGCGGGCCGGCACGTCGACGGCGGCACGCAGGGCCTCGAGGCCCTGCTGGTAGGCGGCGGCGTCCACGTGGAACGTCGGGCGCCACGTCTCCCCCGCCCCCCGGCAGCCAGAGCTCGAGGCCGAGGGGCAGCCGGTGACGGCCTCGCGCCAGGGCTGCCTGAGCGGTCGCCGTCGCGTCCAGGCTCATGCCGAGTTGCGCGAGCGTGAGCGTGAGCGGCTCGCCGGCGCCCGTCTGGAGCCGCACCGCCGACACGCGCGGCACGAGCTCGCGCGCCAGCGTGTCCCGGGCGGCCGCGACCGTCTGGCCCTGCAGCTCGAGGCCCGCGACGGCGACCCCGTCGCCGATGCGGTCGCGTACCACGAGCTGCAGGGTCACGGTCCCTGCGACGAGCACGAGGACGACGAGCGCGGCGGTCGCCGGCCAGACATGTCGCCGGTACCACCCGGCGAAGCGTCGTGTCGGCCCGGCGCGCTGCTCGAGCGGAGCCTCGGGCGCCGCCGCAGATGCGTCAATCGCGCGTGTGATGTGTTGGTCCATGCCCACTCATTGTACGGCACGGGTTCGCGACGGGCGCCCGGCGTCCTGCAGACGGCGCTCCCGCCGCGCTCGGATCCTACTCGCTGTTGTCGCGGATGACGCCGCGCACGACGTCGAGGAAGCTCTCGGCGAGACGCTCGGAGTCGGCGTGGTCGGCGCCCTCCGCGTAGACGTGAAAGACCGGCTCGTCGGCGTCGGGCAGGAGCTGCACCCAGCCCCCGTCGCGCTGCAGCTGGATGCCGTCCACGAGGCTGATCTCGCCGTCGCGGTCGAGGTCGCGCTGCAGGTGCTCGGTGGCCGTGCGCATGACCGTGCCCTTGAGTGACCAGGGGCAGGCGACGGTCTTGTGCACGAGGGTGCTGGCGGGGATCTGCGCGATCTGCTCGCTGAGCGGCCCCGCCTGCGGGGCCAGCAGCTCGAGCAGCTTGCCCAGGCTCATGACGGCATCGAACGCCGGCAGGAACTCGGGGAAGATGTACCCTCCCCCGAGCGAGCCGGCGAAGACCACGCCGTCCTCGGTCGCCGCCCGCGCCAGGGCCGGCAGCGACACTTTGGCGCGGCGCACCTCGACGCCGAACTCGCCGGCGAGCTGCTCGGCGAGGTGCGTGACGGTGAGCGGGAGCACGATCTTCTCGCCCTTGGCGGCGTGCTGGGCCACGAGCTTGACGAACAGCAGCAGAGCCTTCTCGAGCGGCACCTCATGGCCGCGCTCGTCGACGATGTACATGCGCTCCGCCCCGGGGCCGATGATGATGCCCATGTCGGCCTCCATGGTGCGCACCAGGCGCTGCACCTCCTGGATGTTGGTGCCCAGCTCCTCGGCCCCGAGGCTGGCGTGGCGCTGGTCGTTGAAGGCACGCATCGACAGCACCTCGGCGCCCAGGTCGCCGAGGATGTTGGGCAGCGTGAGTGAGGCCGGCGAGTACGAGTAGTCGATCACGAGCCGGTAGGCCCGGCTGCGGATGCGCTCCGCGTCCCAGGCGTTCGTGAGGCCACGGACGTAGGTCTCCATGGCCCTGTCCGGGAACTCGAGCTCGCCGAACTCGCTGTAGAAGGCGCGGCGGAAGTCCTGGCGGCCGTAGTACTTCTCGATGTCCTTCTGACGGTTCTCGCTGAGACTGACCCCGGGCGGTTCGAAGACCTGGATCTGGATCATCTCCGGGTCCCAACTGGAGATGCGCACGTGCAGGCCGCCCTGAGAGCTGCCGTTCTTGACCTCGAAACGGTTGATGGCGCTGCTCGCGACGCGCAGGTCGCGTACCACGACGCCGGTGGAGCTGAGGCCGCAGATGAGGGCGCGCTTGATGACCCGCGACGCCGGATGGGCGTCGCGGCTCGTGGTCACGCGCGCCCCCTTCTTGAGCATCGTGCCGTAGGCCATGGCGAGGCGCAGGGCCAGCTCGGCAGTGATGTCGACGTTGATGAGGCCGACGATGCCGTCCTTGCCGAACAGCTGCGAGGTACCGCGCGACTCCCAGATGATGCTGGAGTTGATCTGGGCGCCCGACTCGACCGACTTGAACGGGTAGATCTTGACGTCGGGAGCGATGAACGCCTGCTCGCCGATCACCGATTCGTCGCCGACCGCCACGCCCTCACTCAGCGTGGCGCCCGCCTTGACGTCGCAGTTCTTGCCGAGGATCGTGCCGAGCACCTTGGCCGAGGCGCCGACATAGGTGTTGGAGCCGATCACGCTGTGGCGCGTCTCGGCGTGGTCCTTGACGACCACGTTGTTGCCGAGCACGGTGTACTTGCCGATGCTGGCCGTCTCGGCGATCTTGGCGTAGTTGCCGATGTAGGCCGGCCCCGTGATGTTCTCGAGGGAGTCGAGGTTGATGCTCTCGCCGACGAAGATGCGGTGCTGCAGCTCGATGCCGGGGATGCCGGCCGCGACCTTGCCGTCCAGGAGGTCGCAGTTGGCCGTGAGGTACTGGGGCAGGCTGCCGATGTCCTGCCAGTAGCCTTCGGCGACGTAGCCGTAGAGCGGCGCGCCCATCTCGAAGAGCTTGGGGAACAGGTCCTGGCTGAAGTCGTACTTCGTGTCGGCGGGGATGTGATCGAACACCTCCGGCTCGAGCACGTAGATGCCGGTGTTCACGGTGTCGCTGAACACCTGGCCCCAGGTGGGCTTCTCGAGGAAGCGCTCGATGCGGCCTTCCTCGTCGACCACCACGACGCCGAACTCGAGCGGGTTCTCGACACGCTTGAGCGCGATGGTGACCATGGCGCCGCGCTGCTTGTGGAAGGCGACGATCTCGCCGAGGTCGAAGTCGGTGAGGGCGTCGCCGCTGATGACGAGGAAGGTGTCGTCGTGGAGGTAGTCCTCGGCCAGCTTGACGCTGCCGGCGGTGCCGGCCGGCGCCTGCTCCACTGAGTACCGCATACTGACGCCGAGGGTGGAGCCGTCGCCGAAGTAGTCGCGGATGACCTTGGGCAGGAACATGAGAGTGACGACGGTCTCGTCGAAGCCGTGCTTCTTGAGGAGCTCGACGATGTACTCCATGCAGGGCTTGCCGCACAGCGACACCATCGGCTTGGGCTGGTTGCTGGTAAGCGGCCGCAGGCGGGTGCCTTCGCCGCCGGCCATGACCACTGCGCGCACGGGCCTCACCTTCGCTTTCGCCCGAGTGACGGGGGGGTTGGTCGTGCGGCTATCGTACCAGAGCGCACCGAGCACGGCGCGGGGATCAGGCGGCTGCGCCGCCCTCGCCCCGCGCCTTTCGCAGCCAGGCGATCGCCTTGTACCCGTACAGCAGGCCGCTGGCCACGTACAGGGTCGCGCCCACGGCGAAGAAGCTCCAGCCGACGACGCGCAGGTCGATGATGAACCACTGGATGGCGCAGATGAGGATCAAGTTGCTGGCCTTGCCCCAGCGGCTGATCTGGGGACCCTCGCGCGAGAAGTGAAGCGACGGGACGATCAGCGCCAGGATGATGCCGTCGCGGATCAGCAGGGGCAGCACGGCCCACCACGGCAGCGTGCCGAAGTACCAGAGCATGGCCACGAGCGTGAAGAAGAAGAGCCGGTCGACGGTCGGGTCCACCCAGCGGCCGAACTCACTCTGCACGTCGTACTTGCGGGCGATGAGGCCATCGGCCACGTCGCTGAGCGCGGCGAAGAGGACGATCCAGGCGGTCGTCCAGGCGGCGCCCGGCGCGTACAGGGAGTAGGTCCAGACGACGAAGGGCAGGGCCAGGAGGCGGGCGACCGTGAGGATATTGGGCACGTGGCGCATGAGACGGTGCATGCCGGCGAGTCTAGCAGACGGGGCGGGCGGGCTCCGCAGCCGCCCCTCCCCATCTCCACCGGCACGCGCTGAAGGCCCGCTGAGGCTGTGCTAGAATACCCGCCTGTACGGTCGGCGTGTGGCGCAGCCTGGTTAGCGCACTAGTCTGGGGGACTAGGGGTCGCCAGTTCAAATCTGGCCACGCCGACCATCGTCTCTCCCTCTCTCCTCCCTCTCTTCTCGCGGTCAGTCTGTCCAGACGTGTTTCGCCAACTGGTCCAGGTCGCACCGAAAGTCAACGGACCCCCGTGTACAGCGCCGCCGTCGGCGACTACGATGACAGTGCACGAGGCGCCCGGCAGAGATGTGTGGGACGGGGATCTGCCTGCGCCGAGCAAGGAGCCCGCGCGGTCTCATCGCGCGCACGAAAGGGGGGGATACACCCATTCGTCTCGGCGGCGCCGCGGGCTGCCCGAAGGGCCGGCCCGGCGGTGCTAAACAAAGGGCACGAACCTGGAGGCACTATGCGACGCAGTCACCTCAAGAAGCTCGTTGTGGTCGTGTTTCTCACCCTGCTCTTCGTCGCGTTGCCGGCCTCGGCCGCCCTGGCGGTCGATCCCGATGTCACGTTGACCAAGGGTCCGACGGCGATCGTCAACGGCAGTTGCCTGGGAGCGAACGACATCACCATCTCCAACGGTTACTTCGCCATCGCGATCGCCGCCGACACGACGCCGCCCTGGGGCGTGCCCAAGGGCAGCATCCTGGACGGCACCACGATCACGGACGGCGTCTGGGGCAGGGACAAGCTGACGCTCGTCGACTTCCTGCCGAACGCCTGGGCGGCGTGGCCCAACACCTACCAGACCATCACGGTGGCCAAGGACACGGCCGACCAGGCCGTCATCACCATCGCGCGGGACTACAACAAACTCGAACTGGTCACCACCATCACCGTGGACCGCGGTAGCCGGTTCGTGAAGATGTCCACGGTCGCCGCGAACCCCACCGGGAGCGGAGAGACCTACACCGACATCTACTGTGGGTACACCTTCTGCACCAGCGGCGGGTTCATGTTCGGGCCGTACGCGGTGCAGCCGGGCACCCCCTATCCCAGCGTGAGCGATGCCTACGGCAAGTACGTGCTCGGGTACGACGCCGAGTACTCCATCGGCCTGCACTTCACGAACGCCGACGTCCATGACGGCGGCACCGGCTGGAAGGACCTCTACGAGAAGAGCACCTTCGCTCCCGGGGCCACGCAGACCTTCGACGCCAGCGTGCAGTTCGAGGACAGCGCGAGCATCTCGCGGTTCGTCAAGACCGTGATCGACCAGCGCGCGGATCCCAAGGGCACCGTCAGCGGGGCCGTGTCGGCGAGTACGGGCAGCTTCCCCGAACCACCGATCGTGGTGGTCGAGAAGAACGGCGAGCCCTTCACGTGGGTCGTCGCGGAGGGTGGCACCTACGAGCTCGTCCTCCCCGTCGGAGACTACCAGCTCTACGGCGTCGCCAAGGGCTTCTCGGCGTCGGACAAGGTCGCCGTGAGCGTCACCGACGCCGGCTCTGCGACGCAGATTTCACCGGCCTGGTCCCGCAGAGCACCATCACGGCCAAGGTCACCAGCAGCTGCGCAACTCACGTTCACGCCCATCGACGCCAGGATCGCCGTCACCGGCGGCACGCCGCCCCTGGTCGGCTTCCTCGGCAAGAGCGTCTTCTTCACCGACCTGACGAACGTCGGTACGGCCGAGTTCCAGGCGGCCCCGGGTGAGCTCACCCTCATCGTCACCGCTGGAGACCACTTCACCTCGAAGGCCGCGAGCGTGCCGATCACTGTGGTCGCCGGGCAGGACCAGCAGGTCAGCGTGACGGTTCCCCGTCTGTTCGACCCGGGCGCGAGACGCTGGTACAGCGCCGACATGCACCACCACTCGAACATCCTCGACGGCGTTACCTCGCCGGAGTACCTGGTGCGCTCGCAGCTGGCGGCGGGGCTTGACTTCACGCTCGTCAGCGACCACGACTCGTTCGCCAACAACGCGGAGATACTCGCCCTGTCGGCCTGGCGGACGTACCGTTCATCTCGTCGGACGAGATCTCGCCGATCTGGGCGCATTTCAACGTCCTGCCGTTGTCGCTCACGAGCCCGGTGACCATCGATCCTGCCGGCACCGCGCAGCAGATCATCGACGGCGCCCATGCCGCCGGCATGATGATCACCCTCAACCATCCCTACATCGCTTACGGCTACTTCACTGCCGCCGACGACGGCACGATCCCCGGCGGCTACTACGACAAGTTCGACACCATCGAACTGCAGTCGACCGCCGTCACCGAGAGCGGCACCAGCCCCGACGAGCGCACGCTCGCCCGTGACTCTGGGGCTGTGGACGAGCAGCCTGAGCGGCGAGAATCCGCGGTATTACCTCGTCGGCAGCACCGACACGCACGATGTGTGGTCGAGCATGTCGGGCGCGGTGCGGACCTACGTCAACCTCCCGGCGCCACTCGCGAAGAACCAGGGCAACTTCATCAGGGCGCTCAAGGCGGGCCACTCGTATGTGACCGAAGGCCCGCTGGTGCGAGCCCATGGGCGGCATGATGTTCGGCGACACGGTGAAGGTGCGCGGGAAAGTGCCGGTCGTGCCGTTCGGTCTGCGCCTGAGCGCCGTGGACGGGCTGAAGTCGATCACGGTCCTCAAGCAGGGCGAGGGAGTGAAGACGAAGACGTTCAAGGAAGGCACCGAAACTGCGGTCGCGCACTTCAAACTCAAGACGACCGCGAAGACCTGGTTCTCGTTCATCATCGAAGACCAGGACGGCCACCGGGCCGTGACCAACCCCATCTGGACGCGGATGGTCAAGTAGCCTCGTACATCATCGAACGCCTGGAGAGGGCTGCCTCGTCAGAGGCAGCCCTCTCTCTTCACCGACTGCCGGGGCGGCTTCCCGCGGCTTCACTCGCCACGCGATTCGCGCTCGGAGCGCTCCATGATGCGGACGATCTCTCGAATCTGTTCGGCGGTGGCCTCCTCCTTCTGTAACTGCCAGAAGCGCTCCCAGGAGGCCTTGTCCCGTTTCTCGGCCTGGTCCGCGAGATCGGAGCCCTTGGACGAGCCCCCGAAACGGCTGCGTCGATAGGCGCGCGCGAACTCCTTGAGCGCCGCCCGCCTCAGTCGTACCGCGCTTCGCCAGAGAACGTGCAATCGGTCGAAACGGGAGCTCGGGCTCTCGAGCGCGAGGAGCTTCGCGAAGTAGGCGTCTCCCTCTCGAAAGAACGATTCGGCTCTCTCGATCGAAGCCTTCGTGAACTGTTGGCTGCGCATGTCGGCCAGTTCGGCCTGGAGGGCGAGTGACCGCCCCTCCATGGTGTAGAACGAGCCGCGATACTGCTGCCGCACGTAGGGCGCCGCGTACGCCATCTCGTCGTCGCTGAAACCTGCATCCGCCAGCCGCGGAAGGAGCAGCCCTGCGGCGACCATCGCGGCGAGGAGCGCGATCGCCAGAGGGACCACGACCCAGACGGCCTTCGAGCGCTTTGGCGGCGGCGGCGCGCGCGACTGGCGGCGTCGCGCCGCGGCGGCGCGACGCCCTGGCGCCGACTGCTCCAGCGTGCCGTAGTAGCCTCCGTCGGCATCTACCTGCACGAGACGCCGCCGTGGGACCGGCATGCACAACAGGCAGCCGAGAGCGCCGAACGGCGTGGCCCCAAGCGCCACCCACCCCCCGGCGGCGATCTCGAGTCCTGCCGTGGAACCGATCCGCTGGAGGTTGACGGCGATCACGACGGCCGCGCCCAGCCAGACGAGCGCGGCCATCAACGTCCGCGCCACCCCCCATACCATGGGCTTGTACGCACCGCGAGCGCCGTACGTCTTGCGATTCTGCCGCCAGCGCTCGCGCCACTGGCGTCTCGTCAGGGTCCGCCCGCCGCGCGGCCGCTGGTTCGTGCCGGCGCGCCACAGAAGAAGCCCCACGGCGAGCACAACGACGAAGGGGAGCAGGAGCGGGCCTCGATAGACGAGGACGACCACGGAGCCGGTCCCCTCGGCCCACTGCGTGAACCACGCGGCTGCGAGCAACACGATGAAGGCGATGGAGTTGAGCGCCGTCCCTACCATCGCCCGTGGCAGCAGCGGCTGCCACAGGCGCACCTCCGGCGGCGCGGTCGCGGGAGCGGGTGCCGGCGCCGGAGCGGTCGCGGCAGCGGAGGCCGGCGATGGTGGCGCGGTCGCGCCATCCGCTGCTCCCGGCGGCGCGGGTGGCGCCGCGCCGGCGAGGCCGACGGGCGGTCCCATGGGTCGGCCGTGCTCGCGTACATCGATGACGGGGCGGCCGCAGGTCGAACATGCGTCGTGCGCGTCGACGGGGTTCACGGCGTGACACGCGCTGCAGTACCCCTTGCGCGTGACCTCGAACGTGGCGCCGCACTGCGCGCACACCGTGGCGGCGGGAGGGATCTCCCCGCCACACCATGGGCAGAATCGTGGCTCCGCCACTGCCTGCCTCCCCGGCGAAGGCTGGTTCCGGGCCTAGGTTCCGGGCCTACACTTTCACCCAGAACATGCGCCACGCGGAGGCCTGGCGCGGATGCATCTCGTCGGCGAGGTGGACGGCGCGCACGCGCCAGCGGATCTTGCCGGAGCCCCAGCCGTAGAAGCTGTACTCCACCTGGTAACGCGTGAAGCCCTGATAGTCCTCGTTTGAGGCCGAGACCTTGCCGCCGGCCCGCCAGCGACCTTTGCTGTACTTCTGGAACTCGACACTCACCGACGTGTCTTCGGCGAAGTGCAGCGGGCGCAGCGTGCCGTACGACGTGTAGGTGTGGTTCGTGCGGACGGTGCCCGGCACGGCGGGGGCGGTGATGCTGACGCGCGACGCCGGAGACTGGACGTCGACCGTGAAGTGGTAGGACCCGGTCGCCTCGGGCGCGCCGATGCAGAACACGTTGAGGTAGTACGTGCCCCCGGCGCCCGGCGGAACGACGTACTTGATGCTCTCCGTGCCGGAATAGTGCATGGCCGTCACGACCGCGGCGCTCTTGTGGGAGATGTCGGTGGTGCCGGGCGCCCACAGGCAGAGGTCGAAGTCTTCGCCCTCTGCGGAGTACATGGTCACGATGATCTGCTGACCGTCGCCGACGAACACGCTCCACATGTCCTCGTAGTCGGGCCCCACGAGCGTGCCGTACTCGACGCCGCCCGTCACGGGGACGGGCACAGGCATCGTCCCGTGCGCCGCCTCAGCGACCGCGGGCCTCGCGGCGCTCGCTGCCACCGCGAGCAGACACATGAGAACGAGAAGAACGACCGGCTTGCGCATGTCCCCCACCCCCTACGACGAAGTCCGCCTGCCCCAGCAGGCCGATACGCTCGAGTCTCCCGCCTCGCCGAGCGTCACAGACGCGTTCGAGACCTCGTGCTACGATGCCCCAGGCGCGTCAGTCCCGCTTCGCGCGACGGATGCACACAGTCAGGAGATCGACCGTGGTGGATAGAGACAGGGTAACGCGGATCCTCCTCGTCGTCTACGCCGCCGGCAGCGTTGCCGTCGCCGCCCCGCTCCTGCTCGACGTCG
Organism: uncultured Thermoleophilia bacterium; assembly: GCA_963700035.1. GTDB lineage: Bacteria > Actinomycetota > Thermoleophilia > UBA2241 > UBA2241 > CAIXSE01. The sequence continues at coordinate 105,434 of CAVOWE010000008.1, forward strand.
GACACGCAGGTGATCTGGCGGATACCACGTCGGGCAAGATACTCGCCGCGGCCCTCGTCGCCATGGGGTTGGGCGCCCTGGCCGCGGCCCGCGACCCCTGGCGCAACCGCCTCATGATCCAGGTGATCATAGGTTTCACGGCACTGGCGTCGCTGGCGATCGCCTACCGACTCGCGTTCGAGGACCATCCCGCCTACCCCACGGTGGCTCTTCTCCCGCTCGCTGTCGCGGCCCCTGTCCTTCTTGCGCTCTTCTACCCCCGCCGGCCCAGCGGATGACTCCAACAGGACTATTCCCGGCGGCCGGCGGGTAACAGGAGTGACCATGCAACTGAGGCCGATGCAGACTGGCTCAGCGGCCAGGACCAGCGGTGGTCCCGCGCAGCATCAGCTGGCGGGCGAGGCGCGGCCGGTGCGGCCGCGGCTTGAGCTTGGGGATGCGGCGACCGAGTTGCTCGCGATCGTGGGCTACATCACAGCGATCGATGGACCGCTGCAGGCGGCGCCAGACTCGACCGACCCCCCTTCGCCGTGGCACGAGCGCGCGCTCCTCAAGGCGAGCGAGAGACTGGACGTGCTTGACGCCTATCTGAGAGGCCGCGTCGCCTTCTTCGTTGGCGGCAGGGACTGCGGGTACGGCCCGTTCGACAAGGAGCTGGAACTGGCCGCGGTGGCGCTCGACGACTGTCGCGCAGCTACGGCGGTCGTCGAAGCGCTGCTCGCGGGGCGACTCCCGCAAGGGTGGGACTTCGAGGCGATGGGCGACACGGCGCTGAGGATCTACCCGGCGCTGGAGGCGATCAGAAGCCGTTAGCAGCGACCTGCGCAGGCCAGGGCCGCCGCGACCCCTGCTGGCGTCCTGCCGCCGCGGCGCAGCGGGCGCGTACGTGCGACGACCGGCCGAAAGGCCGGTCGTCGCACTTCCCTCCAACGGTCAGCGGGGGGCTACGCTGCTAGCAACCGACGGCAGCGGTCTGCTCACGCCCGTTTCCGCCGCCGTTCCGCGGGTGGCTCAGGGACTCAACGATGTCGTCGGGCACAGGCAGGTTGCGGAGCAGGATGCCGTACAGCTTGTCGGCCAGGACCGGAGCCTCGCCAAGCACTCTCGCCACCTGTCGCAGCCGATACTCCACGAAGAAGTCCGGCTCGACGCACAGCGCCTCGGCGAGCACGGCGAGGACCAGATCGGCGGGTACCGGCCGCGTGCCCTTGGTCAGGTGGTTCAGGTAGCCGGCCGAGAGCTTGGTCTTGTACGCGAGCTGGCGGTAGCTGAGGTGCCGTTCCTCCATGAGGCCCTTGAGGGCCAGCGGGAACCGCTCCTGCGAGAACCTGTTCTTGGCTATGGGAGTCATATACATGGCACTCATCGCATAGAGAGGTATCGCCCGCAGTGCCCGGATACTTGAGAGGTATCTGTGTCCGCGTTGCCAAAGCTGGCTACGCGTAGAGCCTGCGACGCCCCGGATGCGGAGGCGTCAGCCGCGGCCGAGGAGACTGCGCAGAGCCGCGGCGAGCTCGGCGACGGGCACGTCGCGGCGCTCGCCAGAAGCCCGGTCCTTGAGCTCGACGAAGCCCTCGGGGGCCCTCTTCCCCACGACCACCTGCGCCGGACAGCCGAGCAGGTCGGCGTCCTTGAACTTGATGCCCGGGCTCAGGTCGCGGTCGTCGAAGAGGACGTCCAGGCCGGCCGCGGCCAGCTCCGCGTAGAGCTGCTCCGCCAGCGCGGCCTGCACCTCGTCCGAGGCGCGCACCAGCACGAGGTGCGCGTCGAACGGCGCGATGCCCGGCGGCCAGACGATGCCGTTGTCGTCGTGGTGTTGCTCGATGGCCGCGGCAGCGACGCGCGCCAGGCCGATGCCGTAGCTGCCCATCACGATGGGCCGCTCCTTGCCGTCGACGTCGAGGAAGGTGGCTCCCATCGGCTCGGAGTACTTGGTGCCGAGCTGGAAGATGTTGCCGACCTCGATGACGCGCGCGCCCTCGAGGTCGCCCAGGCACTGCGGGCACGGATCGCCGGGGGCCGCGCGGCGCAGGTCGCAGAAGACGGCCTGCGGCACCATGTCGAGACTCACGCCGGTGCGATGGTGGCCGGGCTTGTTGGCGCCGGCCACGTAGTGGCCCCGGCGTAGCACTTCGTCCGCGTACACGGGCAGTGTGGTCGGCACGGGGCCGACGTAGCCCGGCGCGATGCCCTGAGCGGCGAGCACCTCGTCGGCCGTCGCCAGGCGGGACTCCGCGCCCAGCACCTTGCGCAGCTTGAGCTCGCTGATCTCGTGGTCGCCGCGGAGCAGCACCATGACCTGCTGCCCGGCGGACCCGTCCTCGATCGTCACGACGAGCGCCTTGAGGAACGCGCGCGCCGGCAGACCGAAGAAGGTGGCGACCGCGGCGATCGTCTTCGCGTCCGGGGTGGGCTTCACCTCGTCGACGAGGAGGTCGACCGCCGAGCCGGCACCTGCCGCCGCCTGGACCTCGCTCTGCGGCGGCTCGCGGTCGGCGCCGGCCAGCGCCATCTCGGCGTTGGCCGCGTAGCCGCACTCGCGGCAGAAGACGATCTCGTCCTCGCCGGCGTCGGCGTAGGCCATGTACTCGTGGCTCACCGAGCCGCCCATCATGCCCGAGTCGCCCTCGACCATCATCGCCGCGACGCCGCAGCGCGCGTAGATGCGCTCGTAGGCGGCGATGTGCTTGGCGTAGTTCTCCTGGAGGGCCTCGTAGCTCACATCGAGGCTGTAGGAGTCCTTCATGATGAACTCGCGGGTGCGCAGCACGCCGCTCTTGGGCCGCGCCTCGTCGCGCTCCTTGGTCTGGATGTGGTACCAGAGCTGCGGCAGCTGCTTGTAGCTGTGCACCTCGCGGGCGGCCAGCCAGGTGATGACCTCTTCGTGGGTCATGGCGAGCGCCATGTCGGCGCCCTTGCGGTCCTTGAGGCGGAAGAGCTCGCCGCCGATGGCGTCCCAGCGCCCCGACTGCTGCCAGATCTCGGCCGGGTTGATGACCGGCATGAGCATCTCCTGGCAGCCGATGGCGTCCATCTCGTCGCGGATGATGGCGGCGATCTTCTGCATCACGCGCCAGCCGGCCGGCAGGTACACGTAGATGCCTGCCGCGAGCTGGCGCACGAGGCCGGCGCGCACCATCAGCTTGTGGCTGATGGCTTCGGCGCCGGCCGGATCCTCTTTGACGGTGGGCAGCAGCAGCTGACTGGCGCGCATGTGACCTCGCGATGGTGAGCGCATGACATGAGTGACGTGCGACGCCCTATGCTACCAAGCCCGCGCCTTGGGCGCAGGCCGCGCTGACCGGCATCCGCCTCAGACCGACGGCCGAGCTCGACGAGGTCGCGCGCGAGCCGCGGCGGGCCGGCCGAGGTGGTCGCGGCCCATCGAGTGGGATCCGCTAGCGGATCGTGACGGTCACCGTTCGGCTCCAGGCCTCGCCGTGAGTGCGTGTGGCCGGCAGGTGCGCTCGCAGATGATACGTTTCGGCCTTCGGCGTTCCGAACCGGCGGCTCGTCCAGGCGCGACCGTCCCGCAGCTTGACCGAGCCCTGCATGCTGACCGGCCGCCAGCTCCCTCCGCGGTCGGTGAACAGGGCCACCTCTTCGTCGGGGAGCGCGGGGGTGACGGAGCCGGAGAACCGGTAGACGTCTCCGACGCGCAGCGTGAAGACCGAGCGCGTCGTACCGATCTTCGGCACGACGGTCACCCGAACGGCCGGGGACAGCTCGACGGCGGCCTCGCCGTACTCGAACTCCAGACGGTACTCGTGGGTGAGCGACGGTTTGAGAGGGAACGACAGGCTCCCGTTCCAGTCGCCGGACGTCCACGAGGTCGTCCGCGCCGTCTCCCAGGGACGGCCGGGGACGCGCTGCCGCAGTAGCACCTTGCCGGGCGCGCCGACGCTCACCGTCGCCGCCAGGCGCGTGCTTTCTCCGACGAGGATGCGCGTGTTCGTGAGCTGGACGGTAGCGGGCTCGCGACCGGCGCTCATCGTGCGGATCAGGCGACTGTCGGTAGCGAGAAGATAGGCGACGCTCTGGCCGCCCGGAGCGACGGCGCAGGCGGTGCCACCCAGTCCTGTGGGGCCGGGCAGCCAGAGCTGGCCGAGCGGCTCGAAGAAGCCGGCGTTCGGCGTGCCGGCGATGAGCAGGGAGTGCTCGGGCACGCCGGCCCAGGCCAGTGCTGGCCACGGCTGGGCGCTCAGGTCCGGAAGGCCCGGCAAGGACGCAAACGTGAGCGCGTCGTCGCTGCCGAGCACGTCGCTGCCTGTGGCCGCGAAGAGGTCGGGCCGGCCGTCGCCCCACGCCGGGTCGGTGGATGCCGCAACAGAGGTCACGGGTCCCGGGACTGTACCGGCGAGCGTCCATACGTCGGCGGCGCCGACGAGGATCTCGCCGACTGCGGAGCCGGCGACAGCGGTGCCGTCGCCGGCGATCGCGACGCAGGTGATGGGGCTGAGGGTCGGCGAAGCCAGCCTGCGCCACGTAGCACCCGCGTCGCCGCTGGTCATGATCGCTCCGGTGTCGCCGACCGCCACAGCCAGGGAGCCGCGCAACGCGACGTCGTTGATCGCCGCTCCGGGGCCCGGCCCGATGTAGGACGGCGTCCGCCAGGTGCTCCCCCCATCGTCCGTCACGAGCAGAAGGCCGCCTGAGGCGACAACGCCGCGCCCGGACGGGCCGATGGCGATCGCCGTGAACGCTGTCGCCTCGAAGCCGCCGGGCACGACGACGCTCCAGGAATGACCGCCGTCGCGAGTGACGCCGATGTGGCCGCCGTCACCCGCGGCGGCCAAGCCTGTGGCTCCGAAGGCGTAGACGTCGTTGACGGCCCACGATGGCGCCCCACGGCAGGGTCACCGGCGACCACGGCGTCGCCGCGGCGTCCGCCGGGGCCGCACCGACGCAGAGCAAGGCGAGGGAGACGGCCAGCGCTGTGAGCATGCCGGAGCGGCCGAGGCCGCGAGCTGTCGAGCGAAGCGTCACGGTGGTGGCGGCTTGCAAAGGCGTCGTGGCCGCCGGCACGCTGGGGGCCTGCGTCGGCGAGGCTGCCGTCGTCGCGGCAGGCGTCGGCCGCGTGGGGGCGGGCTTGGGAGCGAGGGCATCGCGGGCGTCGGCGACCACGGCCGCCGCGCCGGGGAAACCCTTGCGAACGGCGAGCACGGCAAGTGCGAGGCGCAGCGCCGCGCGCCACTCGCCGCGTCGGGCGGCGTCCTTCGCCTCGCCGAGCTTGGCGCTGAGTTCCTTGCCGGTGCGCGCCCGAGCTTCAAGCGTCTGACCCCGTTCGCTGGACGGCTCGAGCACGAGGAGGGCGGCCGCGAGATCGCCGGCCCGGCCCCACGCCGCATTGTCGAGCGCCTTGCGCGAGGCGGCGGCGAGGTCCTCCGCCAGTACACCTGCCGACTCCCGAACCGTTTCATCCCCAGCGAGCGCGGCCTGCAGGTCGTTCGCGTCGATCACCTGCAGGCCGGCGAGGACGCCATCTACGTCGCCGGCCTCGAGCCGCGCGCCGACACTCTCGAGCTGGGCGACGATCGCGGCGTCGCGGGCCTCTGCTTGATCGAGACGGGCATATTCGGCCAAAAGCGCGCTTCGGGCCTGTTCCTCCAGGGCTTGCGCATCGCGGTACGGGAAGACGAGGACCCGGGCGACGGAGAATTCGCTGACTGCCGTTGAGTATGAGTGGACCTTGAGCGCTTCCACGCCGCGCGCGTAGTGGGTGGCGGCGATCCAGAAGAGGCCGCCGATCACAAGGGCCACGCTGAGGACCACAAGCGCTGCGCGCACTGTGCGCGCACGCTTGCGCGCCGCCAGGTATGGGTCCTTCCAGTCCGCAAGCTCGGCGCTGCGCCAGCCTTCGGGCAGGTCAGGCGGCTCTACGGCGGCGCTTTGCGCCGAGGTGATGTGAGGCGTGTTGTCCACGTTGTGTCATCGGTCCGCGGCTGATGCTGACGATTCGAGCATACCCCGACGACCCTGCAGGCGCGAACGCGTCGTGGTAGGTCATCACCAACCTGACGTCGGCAGACTCCTCTATTTGACGGTGAGCACCGTGCTGAGCCCGGTGGTGTCGCCGGCCCAGGTCGACGTCGGGGCTGTGTACGCCCGGAAGCGATACTTGCCTTTCGAGGTCAGCTTGACCTTGACCCCGTATCTGGTGCCGTCGCCGCGGTCGGCGTTGGTGGCCGCGACCAGCCTCATGAAGACCCAGCGGCGGTTCTTGTAACGGTAGACCTTGATCGCGACGGTCTTCTCACCGGCCGGCAACTGCGGGCTGAGCGTGCCGTACACGGTGAACGACCGCCCCGCCCTCACCGACGACGGCACCTTGGGTGTGCCCAGCAGCGGCCGCACACCCACCCGCACCACGAAGCTGAGCGAGCCACCGTAGCCCGAGCCCGTCCCGGCCACGAAGCGCAGCCGGTAGTAGGTCGGGCCCATTGGCGTGACGGTCAACGTGCACGTACCCACGGAGCCTGCGACGGAGCTCGTCGTCAGCGTCTCCAGGTCCACCCACGGTCCCGTGGCCGACGAAGACGACTGCACGGTGACGGGGCGGTCGCCCATGCCCACCTCGTGAAGAGGATCGCCGGAGTCGTAGAGCACGCCGGTGAGCAGCGTGGAGCTCCCATAGTCGACGACGGTCGTCGCTGCGCTGATCTGGGCCCTCGTCTGCACGCCGGGAGCGAAGCTGGCGCTGATCGTGTGGTCCGCCGAGACGGCCGTGAAGGTGTAGCCGGGGACCGGGCCGACCGAGACGCCGTCGACGAGGACGTCGGCGACGTAGTAGCCGGTCGCGGAGGCGATCGTGAAGGTCTGGTCGGCGCCGTAGGCCACGGTCTGTGTGGTGTCGGGGCTGATGCTGCCGTTGGGGCCGGCGCTCGGAGTGATGGTGTACATGTTGATGGCGAAGCTGGCGGTGATCGTGTGGATCGGCCGGGACGTTGGCGTGAAGGTGTAGCTGGTGACCGCGGCCGACCGAGACGCCGTCGACGAGCACGTCGACGAAGTGGTAGCCGGTCGCCGGGGTCGATCGTGAAGGGCTGGGCGGCGCCGTAGGCGACGGTCTGCGGCGTGCGGGGCTGATGCTGCCGTTCGCGCCGGCGCCGAGGGTGATGGTGAAGGTGTCGATGGCGAAGCTGGCGGTGACGCTGATGATCGGCCTTGACGTTGGCGTCCGTCCGTGCCGCGGTGGTCACGCCGTCGCTCCAGCTGACGAAGTGGTAGCCGGTGTTCGGCGACGGCCGTCACCGGCGTGCCGCTTGCCATGTAGTTGACCGTCTGCGACGTCTCTCCCGAGATCGTGCCGTTCGCGCCCGCCGCATAGGTGAGTGTGAAGGTGTCGATGGCGAAGCTGGCGGTGACGTGTGATCGTTGCCCGTCACGTTGGCGTCGGTGCGAGTGGCGGTGGTCGCCGCCGTCGCTCCAGCTTGACGAAGTGGTAGCCGGTGTTCGGCGTCGGCCGTCACCGGGCTGCCGCTGCCGCCGTAGGGAATCTCCGTCTGCGGGCTGGTACCGGTGATCGTGCCGCCGGCGCCGGCCGTGTAGGTGAGGGTGAAGGTGTCGATGGCGAAGCTGGCGGTGATCGTGTGGGTGGCCGTGACGTTGGTGAAGGTGTAGGGCGACGTCGCGCTGCGAGACGCCGTCGACGATCACGTTGGCGATGTGGTAGTTGGCGCCGCGGTGATGGTGAAGGTCTGGTTGGCGCCGTGGTCGACCGAGACCGTGCCGTCGGGAGATCGTCCGCTCGCGCCGGCGTGGCGGTGATCGTGTAGGTGTCGATGGCGAAGCTGGCGCTGATCGTGTGGCGGTGGCTGTTGCACGGCGTGAAGGTGTAGGAGCTCACGGCGCTCGTCGCGACGCCGTCGACGAGCCCGTCGGCGATGTGGTAGTTGGCGCTGGCGTGATGGTGAAGGTCTGGCTGCCGCCGTGGTCGACCGACGGCGCCGAGCGGCGTGACTGCCGCCGGCCGCCTGGCGTGACGGTGATGATGTGGGTGTCGATGGCGAAGCTGGCGGTGATCGTGTGCCCGGTCGTGACGTTGCTAAGCGTGTAGCTGTAGAGCCGTCACGGCCGGTCGTGGCGCCGTCGACGATCCCGTCGAGCGATGATAGGTAGTGGGTCGCCGGCGTGATCGTGAAGGCCGGCTCGCGCCGTGGTCGACCGACGCGGGCCGGCGGCGTGATCGTGCCATTGGCCGCCTGGGTCACGGTGACGATGTGGGTGAGCGCCGGCGAAGCTGGCGGTGATCGTGTGCGCCGGTCGTGATGTTGGCTCAGCGTGTAGCTGTAAGAGCCGTCACCGGCCGGTCCCGTGGCGGCGACCTTGACCGAGACCCCGTCGAGCCTGGTGTCACTCACCTGGTAGTGGGCCGTCCGGCGGTGATCGTGAAGGTGCGGCTCTCGCCGTCGGGGACCGTCAGCGGGCCGAGCGGAGTGACCGTGCCATTGGCCGCCTGGGTCACGTTGACGATGTGGGTGCGAGCGCGAAGCTGGCGGTGATCGTGTGGGCGGTCGTGATGTTGCTCAGCGTGTAGCTGTAAGAGCCGTCACCGGCCGGTCCCGTGGCGGCGACGTTGACCGAGATCCCGTCGAGCCTGATGTCACTCACCTGGTAGTGGCCGCCCGCGGTGATCGTGAAGGTGCGGCTCGCGCCGTGGGGGACCGTCAGCGGGCCGCGCGGCGTGACCGTGCCATTGGCCGCCTGGGTCACGTTGACGATGTGGGTGTCGAGGCGAAGCTGGCGGTGATCGTGTGGGCGGTCGTGATGTTGCTAAGCGTGTAGCTGTAAGAGCCGTCACCGGCCGGTCCCGTGACGGCGCCCTTGACCGAGATCGCCGTCGAGCCTGAGTCACGTCGACGTGGTAGTGGGCCGCCGCGGTGATCGTGAAGGTGCGGCTCGCGCCGTCGGGGACCGTCGAGCGGGCCGAGCGGCAGTGACCGTGCCATTGCCGCCTGGGTCACGTTGACGATGTGGGTGAGAGCCGCGAAGCTGGCCGTGATCGTGTGGCCGGTCGTGATGTTGCTCAGCGTGTAGCTGTAAGAGCCGTCACCGGCCGGTCCGCTCGCGTCACTCATAACCGAGGTGCCGTCGAGCCTGATGTCACTCACCTGGTAGTGGGCCGCCGGGGTGATCGTGAAGGTGCGGCTGTCGCCGTCGGGGACCGTCAGCGGGCCGAGCGGAGTGACCGTGCCATTGGCCGCCTGGTCACGTTGACGATGTGGGTGTCGAGGCGAAGCTGGCCGTGATCGTGTGGCCGGTCGTGACGTTGCTCAACGTGTAGCTGTAAGAGCCTCACCGGCCGGTCCGCTCGCGTCACTCGTAACCGAGGTGCCGTCGAGCCTGATGTCACTCACCTGGTAGTGGGCGTCCGGGGTGATCGTGAAGAGCTGATCGCCCCCATCCGCTGACTAGGACGGCACCGAGGGGCGAGATGCTGCCGTTGGGGCCGACGCTGGCGGTGATGGTGTAGGTCGCGTCCCCTTGTGCGAATTGCCCGACACCGTCGCCCCCACCGGCCCAGAGGCTGCCGTCTGGCCGGATGAGCATCAGCGTGAAGTCGCTGCCGTAGGCAGCCTGAGGGGCAGACAGGCCGGCCGCCTCGCTCTCGACACTTGAGCCGGCGAGCACGCCCACCAGCGCCGGCACAAGGACGAGCAGGACTGTCAACAGAACTCGCATGCAGCGCTGGCTGTTCATCGGTACCTCTCTCTAGCCCGTCCCATGGTAGTCGTGTGGGCACGCGAGTTCAACGTCGGGGAGAGAGCCCGGCGTGGGCGGCGCGGAACCGGGCTCGGAGAGGCACGCCGTTGCCTGGACTGGCTACGCCTTCTGAAGAGGCCAGAGTGGCGCGGCTACTCTTTGTAGTCCTTGACCTCGAAGCCCCGGCGCTTGAGCAGCTCATCGCGGCGCGCCTCGGCGAGGTCGTCGTGGACCATCTCGGCGACGAGCTCGCGGAAGCCGACGGTCGGCGACCAGCCGAGGCGCTCGCGCGCCTTGGTGGCGTCGCCGATGAGGCTCTCGACCTCGGTGGGCCGGTAGTACCGGGGGTCGATGCGCAGCACGACGGCCCCCGGCCGCACCGGTCCCTCGCCGTCCGCCGGCGTCGGGTCGTCGCCGTGGCCCCTGCGGGCCGAGGTCAGCCGGCGCAGATCGACGGTGTCGACGATGCCGACCTCCTCCGTCCCACTCCCCTCCCAGCGCAACGCCACACCGATCTCGGCGAACGCCGACTCCACGAACTCGCGCACGCTGTGCTGCTCGCCGGTGGCGATCACGTAGTCGTCGGGCTCGTCCTGCAGCATCATCAGGTACATGGCCCGGACGAAGTCGCGGGCGTGGCCCCAGTCGCGCAGCGAGTCGAGGTTGCCCAGCCAGAGGTTCTTCTCGAGGCCCAAGGCGATGCGCGCCACGGCGCGCGTGATCTTGCGCGTCACGAAGGTCTCGCCGCGCACCGGGCTCTCGTGGTTGAAGAGGATGCCGTTGCTGGCGTGCATCCCGTAGGCCTCGCGGTAGTTCACCGTGATCCAGTAGCCGTACACCTTGGCGGCGCCGTAGGGGCTGCGGGGGTAGAACGGCGTGGTCTCGCGCTGCGGGACCTCCCTGACCTTGCCGAACATCTCGCTGGTGGAAGCCTGATAGAAGCGCACCTTGTCGCCCAGGCCGAGGATGCGCATCGCCTCCAGCAGGCGCAGCGTGCCCAGGGCGTCGGAGTTGGCGGTGTACTCGGGCGTCTCGAAGCTCACTTGCACGTGGCTCTGCGCGGCCAGGTTGTAGATCTCGTCGGGCTGCGTCTCCTGCACGATGCGGATGAGGTTGGTGGCGTCGGTGAGGTCGCCGTAGTGCATGAAGAAGCGGCCCCCGGGCAGATGCGGGTCCTGGTAGAGATGGTCGACGCGGTCGGTGTTGAACAGGCTGGCGCGCCGCTTGATGCCGTGGACGGTGTAGCCTTCGCCGAGCAGGAGCTCGGCGAGATAGGCGCCGTCCTGCCCGGTGATGCCCGTGATCAGCGCCGTCTTGCCCATGTGCCCCCCGTTCGTAGCGCCGGCCGCAGGCTCAGGCGCGATTCTCCAGATACCACTCGTAGGCGCAGCCGACGCCCTCTTCGAGGCTCACGGTCGGCGCCCAACCGAGGCCGCGCAAGCGGCTCACGTCCATGAGCTTGCGCGGCGTGCCGTCGGGTTTGGAGGAGTCCCACTCCACGGGGCCTTCATAGCCGATGACGCCCTGCACGAGGGCGGCGAGCTCGCGGATCGTGAGGTCCTCGCCGCAGCCCACGTTGAGCATGCCATCGGGGACGTGCGCGGCGTGCACGTGCTCGAGGCAGAAGACGACGGCGCGGCCGACGTCGTCGACGTACAGGAACTCGCGGCGCGGCGCGCCCGTGCCCCACAGGCGGACGGGCCGGGCCGGCTCGCGCCCGCCGGCCCCTCCCCCAGCGTCCGTCTTGCCCTCGTGGAACTTGCGGATGAGCGCCGGCAGCACGTGGCTGGTGTGCAGATCGAAGTTGTCGCCGGGGCCGTACAGGTTGGTCGGCATCAGCGACAGGTAGTCTGTGCCGTACTCACGATTGAGGCTGCGGCACAGCTCGATGCCGGCGATCTTGGCGATGGCGTACGCGCGATTGGTCTCTTCCAGGGGCCCGGCCAGCAGGTACTCCTCGCGCAGCGGCTGCGGCGCCTCGCGCGGGTAGATGCAGGAGCTGCCGAGGAAGATGAGCCGGCGCACGCCGGCAGCGAAAGCTTCGCCGATGACGTTGGTCTCGATCTGCAGGTTCTGGAAGACGAACTCCCAGGGCTGTTCCCAGTTGGCGAGGATGCCGCCCACCTTGGCCGCGGCGACGATGACCGCCTCGGGCTTCTCGGCGGCGAAGAAGTGCCGTGTGGCGTGCTGGTCGGTGAGGTCGAGCTCGTTGAGGTCGCGCACGACGAGGTTCTCGTAGCCGGCCTCGTGCAAAGCGCGCAGGATCGCGCTGCCGACGAGGCCGGTGTGCCCGGCAAGGTAGATCCGCGTGGACTTCTGGAGGAAGCTCTCCACGTGCCGGATTGTATCAGCCTACTGGGGGGCGGCCGCCCACCCGGCGATCACGGCCACGATGCGCTCCGCGGCGTGGCCGTCCCACAGCTCGGGGCGCACGGCGGCGGGCAGGGGCGCCGCAAGGGCTTCTTCGGCGGCGCCCACGATCGCCGCCGGGTCGTAAGGATCGATGAGCCGGTTCGTGCCTTCACTGACCGTGACCGGCCGCTCCGTGCTCGTGCGCAGCGTCAGGCAGGGCACGCCGAGCACCGTGGTCTCCTCCTGGATGCCGCCCGAGTCGGTGAGCGCCAGGCGGGCGCCGTCCATGAGCTGCAGGAAGTCGAGGTAGCCGAGCGGCTCGGTGAGCAGGAGGCGCGGCTCTTCCGAGCCGTTGCCGGCCACCCGCCCCTCGGCCTGCTGCAGCTCCTCGAGTCGCGCCCGCGTGCGCGGGTGCACCGGCCACAGAAGCGGGACATGCGCGGAGATGCTGCGCAGCGCGCCCACGAGCGCCTTGAGCTGGGCCGCGTCGTCGACGTTGCTCGGGCGGTGCAGGGTGACGAGGCCGTAGCCGCGCGCGGTGAGGCGGAGGCGCTGGAGCGCCTCTCCCCCGCGCGCCCGCGGCAGGAGCCGCTCCAGGGTGTCGATCATCGTGTTGCCGACGAAGTGGACCTTGGCGGCGTCGATGCCCTCGCGGGCCAGGTTCTCGGCGGCGCCTCGTTCCGTGGTGAAGAGCAGGTCGGCGAGCTGGTCGGTGAGCAGCCGGTTGAGCTCCTCGGGCATGCTGCGATCGCCGCTCCGCAGGCCGGCCTCGACGTGCGCCACCGGGATCGTGCAGCTTGCTCGCGCAGAGCGCGGCGGCGACGGTGGAGTTGACGTCCCCGACGACCACGACGAGGTCGGGGCGCTCCTGCAGCAGCACCGGTTCCAGGCGCTCCAGTACGTGCGCCGTCTGAGCCGCGTGCGAGCCCGAGCCGACCTCAAGATGGTGGTCGGGCTGCGGCAGCCCGAGCTGCCGGAAGAAGACGTCGCTGAGGTCGGCGTCGTAGTGCTGGCCGGTGTGCACGAGGGACTGCAAGATGTGGGCGGGCGCGCCGCCCGGGCCTGCGGCCCCGGCGCGCGACGCGTTCCACGCCTCGATCGCCGCCATGACCGGCGCGACCTTCATGAAGTTCGGGCGCGCGCCGCACACGTGCAGCACCCGGAAAGGTGCTTCGCTCACGGACGCATCACCGTAGCCCGCCGGTCACGGAGACGGCGCTCCAAGGCTCCGTCCGCCATTGCAGAGGCCTGGAGCCTCACGTACTCTTGCCGCACGGCGGTCCCAGTCATCGGTGCCTCTCACCCACTCCCCGCTCCGGTTCACGAATGCCTCACGCCGCGTATCATCCCACACACGGACGCTCTCGAGCTG
>CAVOWE010000009.1:0-72139 GCA_963700035.1 uncultured Thermoleophilia bacterium
ATCATCCTCGGCATCCACGTCAGCGACCGCCTCAAGAACGCGGCGGACGTGCAGAAAGTCTTCACCGAGTACGGGTGCAACATCAAGACGCGCATCGGCCTGCACGACGTGGACGCGAGCGTCTGCTCGCCGAGCGGCGTCGTGCTCATCGAGTTCTTCGGAAGTGAAGATGAGGCCTCGGCGATGATGGCCAAGCTCAACGAGGTCGAAGGCGTCGTCGTCCAGAAGATGCTCTTCGGTCACTGAGGCCCGGAGTCCCAGGCGAGTGCTGAACTCATGAGCGACGACGTGCGCATCGAGCAGGACCTGCTGGGCGAGGTGGCCGTGCCGGCCGCGAGCCTGCACGGCGCGCATACCGAGCGCGCCCTCGAGAACTTCCCGCTCGCCGGCGAGCCGGTGCACGGCGAGCTGACCCGTGCCTTCGGCACGGTGAAGCTCGCCTGCGCGCGCACCAATCGCACGCTCGGCGCGTGGGACGGGACGAGGCCAAGGCCGACGCCATCGAGCGCGCCTGCCGCGAGCTGGCCGACGGCGGGCTCGCGACGGAGATCGTCGTCGACCGCCTGCAGGGCGGCGCCGGCACCAGCACCAACATGAACGTCAACGAGGTGCTGGCCAACCGCGCCCTGCAGATCCTCGGCGAGCCGCCCGGCGACTACGCCCGCGTCTCGCCGCTCAACGACCTCAACCTGCACCAGAGCACCAACGACACCTACCCCACCGCCCTGCGTCTGGCGGCCATCACGCTCCTGCACCGGCTCGAGGAGCAGGTGGTGACCCTGCAGGAGGCCTTCCAGCAGAAAGAGCAGGCGTTCGCCCACGTGGTCAAGGTCGGCCGCACCCAGTACCAGGACGCCGTGCTCACCACGTTGGGCCGCGAGATGGGCGCCTATGCCGAGGCCCTCAACCGCGACCGCTGGCGCATCTACAAGTGCGAAGAGCGCCTGCGCGTCGTCAACCTGGGCGGCACGGCCATCGGCACCGGCTTCGCGGCGCCGCGGCAGTACATCTTCCGCGTCGTCGACACGCTGCGCGAGCTCACCAGCATCGGTTTCGCGCGCGCCGAGAACCTCACCGAGGCCACGCAGAACGCCGACGTGTTCGTCGAGGTGTCGGGCATCCTCAAGGCGCACGCCATGACGCTGCTCAAGGTCTGCGGCGACCTGCGCCTCCTCAGCTCCGGACCAGAGGCCGGGCTCGGCGAGATCCGGCTGCCGCAGCGGCAGGCCGGCTCCAGCATCATGCCCGGCAAGGTCAATCCCGTGATCCCCGAGGCCGTGAGCCAGGTGGCCCTGCTGGTCGCCGGCCATGACTCCACCATCGCCGTCGCCGCCGGCCTCGGCAGCCTCGAGCTCAATGCCTTCTTCCCGCTCATCGCCGACTGCCTGCTGCAGAGCCTCTCGCTGCTGACGCACGCCGACGAGATCCTGCGCCGCCTCTGCGTCGAGGGCCTGGAGGCCGACGAGGAACGCTGCGCAGCGCACGTGCGCGCTTCAAGCGCCGCGGCCACGGCCCTGGTGCCCGAGATCGGCTACGAAGCGGCCTGCGACGTCGTGCGCGCCGCCGAGGCCGAAGGAGCGACGATCCGCGACGTCGTCGTCGCCCGAGGCCTGCTGACCGCGGCCCAGTATGAGGAGCTGCTTTCGGCCGAGGCCGTCTGCCGGCTCGGCACGCCGCAGCCGCTCGGCCGCCCCGTGGAGGACTGACGATGGGCCTGATGGACGCTCCTCGCGGCATGCGCCTCCACATCGGCATCTTCGGCCGCCGCAACGTGGGCAAGAGCAGCCTGCTCAACGCCATCACCCGTCAGGACGTGAGCATCGTCAGCGACTTCGCCGGCACCACCACCGACCCGGTCGAGAAGCCGATGGAGCTGCTGCCGCTCGGCCCCGTGCTCTTCATCGACACCGCCGGCATCGACGACGTCGGCGTGCTCGGCGAGCTGCGCGCCAAGCGCACCACCCAGGTGTTCGACCGTACCGACCTCGGGGTGCTCGTCACCGAGGCCGGCAGCTGGGGCGAGTACGAGGACGGCATCCTCGACGAGTTCCAGGAGCGCAAGACGGCGGTCGTCGTCGTCTTCAACAAGGCCGACCTCGTGAGCAAGCCGGCGCCGGTCAAGCGCTTGCAGGACCTCGGGGTCACGCCGGTCCTCACGGCCGCCAGCGAGGGCCGCGGCGTGCTCGACTTCCGCCAGGCGCTGCTCGACGCGGCGCCGCCCGATTTCATCGACAACCCCACGATCCTCGGCGACCTCGTCAACTCCGGCGACCTCGCGGTGCTCGTGGTGCCCATCGACAAGGAGGCGCCGCGCGGGCGCCTGATCCTGCCGCAGGTGCAGAGCATCCGCGACCTCATGGACAGCGACGCCATGGCGCTGGTCGTCAAGGAGCGCGAGCTCAAGAACGCCCTCGAAAGGCTCAACCGTCCGCCCCGGCTGGTCGTCACCGACTCCCAGGCCTTCCTCAAGGTGGCCGCCGACACGCCGCCCGACGTGCCGCTCACGAGCTTCAGCATCCTGTTCAGCCGCTTCAAGGGCGACCTCACCAGTCAGGTCGAGGGCACGCTGGCGGTGGACGACCTCAAGAGCGGCGCCCACATCCTCATCGCCGAGGCCTGCAGCCACCACCCGATCGCGGAGGACATCGGCCGCGTCAAGATCCCGCGCTGGCTCACGCAGTACGTGGGCGGCAAGCTGAACATCGAGCACATGCAGGGCCACGACTTCCCCGACGATCTGTCGCGCTGGGACCTCGTGATCCACTGCGGCGCCTGCACCTTCAACCGGCGCGCCATGCTGGGCCGCATCCTGCGCTGCCGGCAGCAGGGCGTGCCGATCACCAACTACGGCCTCGTGATCGCCTTCAGTCTGGGCATCTTCGAGCGCGCGCTGCAGCCCTTCCCGGCCGCGCTGGAGGCCATGCGGGCCGCGCAGGCGCGGCGGGCCGGGCACGCACCGGCGCAGCCGGTGACCGCCGGCCTGCCCCCGGACGCAGCCGTCGACGACCTCTGCTGATGGCCGGGCGGCCGCAGGCAGCCCCGGCGCTCGGCGTCGCCGACGCGCTCGCTCACGACGCCGTCGAACACTGGCTGTGCGAGACCGACGAAGCGCGGCTCGAGACCCTGTGGGCCGCGGCCGACGAGGCTCGTCGCCGCTTTGTCGGCGACGCGGTGCATCTCCGCGGCCTCGTCGAGGTGAGCAACTACTGCGTGCGCGGCTGCACCTACTGCGGCATCCGCGCCGGCAACCGCGGCGTGGAGCGCTACCGCGTCTCCGCCGATGTCGTCCTCGCGTGCGCGCGCAAGGCGGAGGAGTTCGGCTACGGCACGCTGGTGATGCAGTCCGGCGAGGACTACGGCATCGAGGCGGAATGGCTGGCCGCGATCCTGCGCCGCATCCGCACCGAGACCGGCCTGGCGGCCATCACCCTGAGCCTCGGCGAGCGCCCCGACGACGACCTCGCGGCCTGGCGCGACGCCGGCGCCGACCGCTACCTGCTGCGCTTCGAGACCTCCGACGACGAGCTGTACCGCCGCATCCATCCGGACCTCCCCGGCAAGGTGAGCGACCGCATGGCCATCCTGCGGCGCCTACAGGAGCTCGGCTACGAGGCCGGCACCGGCATCATGGTCGGCCTTCCGGGCCAGACCCACGCCAGCATCGCCGCCGACATCGAGCTGTTCCGCGGCATGGACATGGACATGATCGGCATCGGCCCGTACCTGCCCCACCCCGCTACGCCGCTGGGGCAGGAGTTCGAGCGCCGGCAGGCAGAGGACGACTGGCCGGCCGACCAGGCGCCCAACAGCGAGCTGATGACGTGCAAGGTGCTGGCGCTGACGCGCCTGGCGCGGCCGGATGCGAACCTGCCGGCGACCACGGCGCTCTCGCTGGTCAACAAGGGCGGGGGGCGTGCCCACGGCCTGCAGCGTGGGGCCAACGTGGTGATGCCGAACCTCACGCCCCTCGAAGACCGGGCCCGCTACGAGATCTACCCCGAGAAGGCCGCGGTGCACGAGACGGCCGCGGCCATCAACGAGAGCATCAGGGCTCTCCTGGCCTCGCTGGGCCGCACGATGGGGACGGGCGCCGGCGGGCGGCGGCGCTAGCGTGCCCGCGCGTCATCCGGTAGAATCCGTCTCCGCGTCGGGGTGTGGCTCAGCTTGGTAGAGCGCTCGGTTCGGGACCGAGAGGTCGGCGGTTCAAATCCGCCCACCCCGACCATCTGCTTGCCCTTCCGCCTTCCGCCCGCGACTCACCCCGTCACTCCAGGTCGAGCAGGCGCGCGTAGGCTTCCGGGTTGTACCCCACGATGAAGTCCTCGCCGATCTTGGCGAATGGGAAGGCGCTGGCATGGCGCGCCAGCATCTCCTCCTGGATGCGCGCCTGGACCACCTCGTCGGCGAGGTCGTAGTCGATGTACGAGTAGTCCACGGCCTTGTCGTCCAGGAAGGCCTTGGCCTTGCGGCACCAGGGACACGTGCTCAAGGTGTACAGCTCCACGGACTTGGTCTGCTCCGTCATCGAGGTCCTCCGTCGCGGATCGGTCAGGCGGCCTTGAGCAGCTGCTCGTAGCGCGCCGGGTCGTAGCCTTTCACGATGTGCCCGCCGATCTTCACGTAGGGGAAACCGTCGGCGTCGTTCTGCCGCATCTCGGCGGAGATCTTCTGCTGCAGGTCGGGGCCGGCCATATCGTACTCGATGGCGTAGAAGTCCACGCCGCGCTCTTTGAAGTACGCCTTGGCCTTGCGGCTCCAGCCGCAGGTCGTGAGCGAGTAGATGGTGACTGGTGGTGCGGTCATGATACGTGTCCTCTGTGCGTGGCGGCTTGACTCGTCGTTCAGGGTATACCCGTCGCCGAACCGCTCACTCCACGCCCGCGAGCCCCTCGAGGATGCCCCAGAGACGCGTCTGCGACTCGCGCTCGAGGCTCGCTTCCAGGGGCACGGTCTCGCGGCCGTCCTCGTAGTAGACGCCGGAGACGCCGGCGGCGTCCGGCGACGCCGCCAGATGCACGCTCGTGGCCGCCCCGGCGACGACATCGATGCCGGGCAGGTCGGGCCAGCCCGCGCGCAGCATCTTCGTGTCGACGTCGCCGGGGTCGAGGCACACGGCCGTGACTCCGCTGCCGCTGAGGCGCCGGGCCAGCTCGAAGGTGAACAGCGTCACCGCGAGTTTGGACTGGTCGTAGGCCGCGATCGCGTCGTAGCCGGCGGCGGACTGCAGATCGGCCCAGTGCATCTCGCCGGTCCAGTGCGACGCCGAACTGAGATTGACGATGCGCGAGGGTGCGGCCGCACGCAGCAGCGGCAACAGCTCGCGCGACAGGACGAACGGGGCGAGCACGTTGACGGCGAAGGTGAGCTCGAGGCCGTCGCCGGTGACGCGGCGCTCGCGCGAGTAGACGCCGGCGTTGTTGAGCAGTACGTCGAGGCGCGCGTGCTCAGCGCGGATGCGCGCGCCGAGCTCGCGGACGCCGGCGACCGTCGAGAGGTCGGCCAGATACAGGGCGGCGGAGCCGCCGGCCGAGGCGGTTTGCACGGCCGTGAGGGCCGCCGCTCCGCGGCGCGCGTCGCGGCCGTGCACCAGCACGTCGGCGCCCAGCGCCGCCAGCTCGACGGCCGACTGGCGGCCGATGCCGTCGGTCGAGCCCGTGACGAGGACGGTCTTGCCCGTCATGGGAGCGTCCGCTGTCATCCGGCCCCTCCTCGTTCCGCTGGCCGGCGGCCGCGGAGCGGTCCGCCGGATAGGAATCGCATTCAGCGGCCATACTCATCATGGACGCGGGCGGGACGCAAGAGGCCTGACCCGACCGCCTGACGGAGGGAGCACGTGACGCGCGCGCAGACCACGCTCTTCTGGTTCCGCCGCGACCTGCGCCTGGGCGACAACCCGGCCCTGTCTGAGGCGATCGCCCGGGCCCGGATGAGCGGCGGCGACCTCCTTCCCGTGTTCGTCCGGGAGCCGCGCGAACGGCGCCGCTGGACGCCCGGCGCGGCCGCGCGCTGGTGGCTGTGGAGCTCGCTGAGTGCGCTCGACGGCGAGTTGCGCCGGCGAGGCTCGCGACTGGCGCTCGGGCAGGGCGACCCTGCGGTCGCCCTGCCCGAGCTGGCCCGCGCGGCCGGCGCCGGCACGGTGCTGTGGGCGGCCGGTCTGGAGCCCGACGAGCTGGCCGACGACGACGCCGCGGCCGCGGCGCTCGCCGGCGCCGGCGTCGAGACGGTGGTGGTGCCCTCAGCCAACCTGCTCTTCGACCCGGCGGCCGTGCGCACTCGCGAGGGCCGTCCCTACACCGTCTTCACGCCGTACTGGCGCGCCTGCCTGAGCCTGCCGGCTCGGCCGGCGCCGCTGGCCGCGCCCGAGTCGCTGCCCGCGGCGCCGGCCGAGCCGGCCGGACTCGCGCTCGAGGAGCTCGAAGCGGAGGCCCGGAAAGCCTGGGCCGTCGGGTTCACCGAGGCTTGGCGGCCGGGCGAAGCCGGCGCTCATCTCGGCCTCGTCCGGCTGCTGCACGGCCCCCTGGCCGCGTACGCCGAGGAGCGCGACCGGCCTGACCTCGCGAGCACCTCACGCCTCTCTCCTCACCTCCACTGGGGCGAGCTCAGCGCCCGTCAGGTGTGGCGGGCGGTCGCCGGCGAGCTCGCCGAGGCGGGCCTCGACCTCGAGGCCGCAGTCGGCCCGCCCACGTGGACCGATGAGCAGGCGCCGGGCCTGCGGCGATCCGCCGGCGCCTTCCTGCGCCAGCTCGGCTGGCGCGAGTTCGGCCACCACCTGCTGCGGCACTTTCCGCAGACTCCCGAGCGGCCGCTCCACGAGCGCTTCGCCGCCTTCCCCTGGCGCGACGACCCGGCCGCGCTGGAGGCCTGGCGGCGCGGCCTTACCGGCTATCCGTTCGTCGACGCGGGGATGCGCGAGCTCTGGGCCACCGGCTGGATGCACAACCGCGCGCGCCTGGTCGCGGCGTCCTTCCTGGTCAAGCACCTCCTGTTGCCATGGCGCAGCGGCGAGGACTGGTTCTGGGAGACCCTGGTGGACGCCGACCTCGCCAACAACGCCCTCGGCTGGCAGTGGGTGGCCGGGTGCGGCGCCGACGCGGCCCCCTACTTCCGCATCTTCAACCCGGTGGCGCAGGGCCGCCGCCACGACCCCGACGGCGCCTACGTGCGGCGCTGGATCCCCGAGCTGGCGAGCCTGCCGCCCGCGCACGTCCACGCGCCCTGGCTGGCGCCGGCGGACGTCCTGGTCGAGGCCGGCGTGTCGCTGGGCGCAACGTATCCGGCGCCGATCGTCGATCACGGCGAGGCCCGCTCCCGCGCGCTCACCGCCTACGAGGTCGTGAGAAGCGCGCCGCGCTGACGCGGGAGCGCGCCCGGCCGCGCAGCCGAGCGGCGCCGCTCAGGCCAGCGACACGATGCGCGGCTCCGGCCGGCCGCCCTTCACTTCGACGAGCGCGGCCGTGCGCGGCTGCCCGAAGCGCGGCCGGCCGGCCGAGCCGGGGTTCAGGAACAGCGTCGCTTCGCGCCATTCCACGGCCGCCTTGTGGCTGTGGCCGCTGATCACCAGGTCGAAGCCTTCAGCGACCGGGTCGTGGCGGCCGATCAAGCTCTTGCCGATATGGCAGACGATGACTCTGAGGCCGGCGATCTCGACCTCGACCTCCCAGGGCAGGTCGGGAGCCAGGTAGGAGTGGTCGGTGTTGCCGGCCACCGCGGTGAGCGGCGCCAGGCCGCCCAGCCTCTCGAGGATGCCGTAGTCGCCGATGTCGCCGGCGTGTACGATGCCCGCCGCGCCGGCGAACAGGTCGTCGAGCAGGGGGTCGTAGTAGCCGTGCGTGTCGCTCACCACGCCGATGAAGGGCGTCTCGGTCATGTGTGTAGGATACAGGTGGACGATGGGCGGGCGCGGACGCACCCGACCTGCGGGGCAGCAGAATCCGCGCACACGAAGTCAAGGAGGGGCGCGATGAAAGGTCTGGCGGGCAAGCGCGTGGTCGTCACCGGCGGTACGAGCGGGATCGGCGCGGCGACGGCACAGCGTTTCCGCGATGAGGGCTGCGAGGTCGTCGTCCTGGCGCGTACGCCCGGCGCCGGCGTGATCCCTTGCGACGTCGCCGACCGCGGACAGGTCGACGCCGCCTTCGAGCGGATCGGCGACCTCGACGTCCTCGTGAACAACGCGGGCGTCAGCGTGCGCAGCCCCGCCGCGGACATCTCCCAGGATCAATGGGAGCAGGTGCTGGCCACCAATCTCAGCGGCGCCTTCTGGGTGGCCCAGGCCGCCGCCCGCCGGATGCTTCTCGGCGCGGGCGGCGTCATCCTGAACACGGCCTCCACCAACGCCCTCGTGGGCTACCGCTACTACGCCGACTACAACGCCACGAAGGCCGGTCTGGTCGCGCTCACCAAGTCGCTGGCCCTTGAGTGGGCGCCCACGATCCGCGTCAACGCCGTGTGCCCCGGCTACGTGCTCACGCCGATGCAGGAGGCCGAGTACACACCGCAGATGCTGGCCGAGGTGAACAGCCGGATCCCCCTCGGGCGTCATGCGACGCCCGAGGAGCTCGCCGGCCTCTTCGCCTACCTGGCCTCGGACGAGGCCGCCTACTTCACCGGCTCGGTGATCGTGATGGACGGCGGTGAGACCGCCGGCAGCATGGTCAGCGGCGGCGGGCCGGGGGCCTGACCCCCGCTACGGCCTGACGGCGGGCATGGCATGCTTCGCTCGGAAAGAGAACAGATCACGAAGGGAGTCACTATGGCCGACCACGACGGCTACTGCCAGACCTGCAAGTGGTGCGTGTCGTGGACGCAGCAGGAGCAGCGTCCGCGCGCGGGGGCCACGCCCAACATGGCCGGGCAGTTCGCGCAGACCGACTACGAGCTCGTGAACATCGCCCACTACCAGTGCCGGCGCTATCCGCCGCAGGTGTTCGGCGAGGCGACCGTGCAGCCGGCGGGCTTCTGGCGCCAGGCCTACCCAAGCATGCAGGCGACCGAGTGGTGCGGCGAGTACGCGGTGCGCGAAGGAGCGTGAGGAGGGGACGCGCCGCCCGAAGGCTCCCTGGCGCTCTGGTAGCGAGCGTCGACCCGACCGGGTCGCGCGGCGCTCGTGGGTCTGCAGCACCGGGACTGCACCCGATCCTCCGTTCCGGTCGACCGGCTCTGGGGACGCTGACGGCCGATTCGGCCTCAGCGGCCCTCGCGAGTCTCCAGAGCAGGCCTCGTAGGTAGCCCGGTCGATCGGGATCCAGTCGGTGCGCGCCACGCCACGAGCGCTTCTCGTGCCCGGGCCGACCGGGTGGGCGCTCGCGATCTTGATCCAGCGCTGCTGTTCGCGGGCGATCGCCCGCACCTCGTCGGCCGGCTCGGCGAAGTCCTGGTCCTGGCTGAACAGGAGCACGACGTCGCAGGCGCCGGCCAGCACGGCGCGCACGACGTCGAGGGTGATGCGCACGTCGACGCCCTTCTCTTCGAGGACCGTGAACGCCACAGCCGTGCCGTCGTCCAGCCGCGCTCGCCGCCGCCGGCGCCGCAGCGGTCGCGCAGTGACCACCACGCCCTCGGCACGCATCCTGCGTAGCCGCAACGTCCAATGGTGATGCAGCCGCGGGCTTTCTTGGCGATCCGGCATGCCCGTGGATAGACGTGTCTGGACCAGATGCCAGCCGCGCGCCAGCGCAATGGCTTGGGCGAGACGAGGTACGCCATAGGAAGGGGTGCTGAAGCCGAAGGCATCGCGCGCGGCGGCGAAGAGGTTCTGGCCGTCGAAGAAGGCGATCGCACGGTCCGGCGACGAACCGGCGTTCATCGGCGGCCACAACGAAGAACCCCGCTGGGGGCCTTGCGGCGCTGCCAGCGGGGAGTATAGAAGACGAGCGTAGCAGAACGACCGCCCTGGTCGAGGTTGCGTCGAGCGTTTCGCGAGACGCGGCCGCGCGAGGGCGTTGGGGAGGCCTCGCACGGAAGGGCTCACAGGCCTTTGATGCGCCCCTGGGATGTGGCCGATTTGCCCGCCTTGAGGCGTCGGCCGGCAAGCTGGGCGGCGGGGACGGCGAGGCTCGCCAGAGGCTCGCCGTCGAGGCTCACGCCGCCCTGCTGGATGCGCCGCCGCCACTCGGAGCGCGTCTGGCCGAACCAGCGCTCGAGGACGGCGGGAAGGAACACCTGTCCGCCGTCCTCGAGGTCGGAGGGCTCCAGGGCGAGCTCCTGCAGGTCGGCGGCGGCCTCGTGGCGACGGAACACCTTGTCGAAGTGGTCTTCGGCCGCGGCCGCGGCGTCGGCGCCGCGCAGCCGCGTGATGATCTCGCGCGCCAGGCGCGCCTTGAGATCGCGCGGGTTCACGGCACCGCTCTCGAAGTCGGCCTTCAGGCGCCGCAGCTCGTCGGCATGGTGCGGCGTGAGCAGATAGAAGTAGGCCATCATCACGTCGTCCGGGATGCTCATGACCTTGCCGTAGACGTCGCGCGGGTCCTCGGTGACGCCGATGTAGTTGCCGGTGCTCTTGCTCATCCGCTCGACGCCGTCGGTGCCCGGCAGGATGTCGAGCGTCATGATCGCCTGGGGCTCCTGACCGAAGTACGCCTGCAGGTCCCGGCCCATGAAGAGGTTGAACACCTGGTCGGTGCCGCCGAGCTCGATGTCGGCGTGCACGGCGACCGAGTCGTAGCCCTGCGCGAACGGATAGAGCATCTCGAGCATGCTGATGGGCTGGTGCGCCGCCCAGCGCCTGGCGAAGTCGTCGCGCTCGAGGATGCGCGCGACCGTGGTCGTCGACGTGATCTCGAACAGCTGCTCCATAGTGAGCGGCGCCAGCCAATCGCTGTTGTGCGGCATCTCCAGCTTGGCCGGATCGTCGTCGAGGATGAGGAAGGCCTGGTCCCGGTAGGTCGTGGCGTTGGCGTCGATGACCGCTCCGTCGAGGCGGGGGCGCGTCTTGCTGCGGCCCGAAGGGTCGCCGATACGCGCCGTGTAGTCGCCGATGATGAGCACCGCGATGTGCCCGGCGTCCTGAAACTGGCGCAGCTTGTTGAGGACGACCGTGTGGCCGAGGTGGATGTCCGGAGCCGTGGGGTCGACGCCGAGCTTGACGCGCAGGGGGCGGCTCTCGCGCGCCGCGAGGTCGAGCTTCGCCTCGAGGGCGCCTTCGGGAAGGACCTCGACGGCGCCGATCATGAGGTCGTCGATGAGGCGACGGTCGGTCACGGATGAAGCCTCCGGACGGGGTTCTCGGCGGGCCCGGGCGAGACAGCGCCGGGCCGCCGCGGCTTCGCGGCCGCCGCGGATGATATCACAGGGGTGTCGTCACAGCGCCCGCGTCGATGCGGGCCGCAAACGGCGCGCGGTACACGTGCGCAACGCGCGGTGCACGTGCGCGACGCGCGAGCACGCGCCTGTCCGTCGGAGGGGAAGATAAGGCGCGAGCGTGGCCCTTGTCTTCCCTGCAAGTCACCTGGTCGAGTGGCTCGGCTGACGGGCCACGCCGCCCGGCGGTCAGGCCACGCCGCGGAAGAGATGACCGGTGGTGGAGCGCTCCCGCGCGGCCAGCGGCGCGAGCGCCGGCAGTCCGCCGGCGACGAACGCCGCGCGCTCCGCCTCGTCCAGGTCCGACTGGACCACGAGGAAGGTGACCACCCCCGCGGCGCGCAGCTCGTCGAGGTTGGGCGCCAGGTTGGTCACGCGGGCGTTGTAGAGGCGCGTGCCCCCGGCGTCGACGGTGGCCGGGAACTCGTAGCCTTTGGCGTCTTCGAGCAGCAGGCCCACCTGCCGGGCCGGGCCGGGCGCCTCCACGAGGCCTTCTGCCCGGCCCAGGTGGTCGCGCGTGTGCAGCACCTGTTGGCGCCCGAAGACGAGCACCTCGACGGCACGGGGGCGGGTCGAGCGGCGGGTCGCCGTCCGCCATGGTCGCGCGAAGAGCGGAGATCTCGTCGAGGGATGCCTCCGGTGACGCCACGACGGCCGCCGGCGGACGGCCGGCCAAGCCGGCCGTGACTCCGGCGGCCAGGCCGTTCAGGCCCTGCAGCGGGTACTCGAGCACGATCGACGGAGCGTCAGAGTGCACGTCCGGCGTCGCCCAGAGCCCTTCGCTCGCGAGCAGGCCCAGGTGGCGCACGTGCACGGCGTCCCAGCGAAGCGCCATGACGGCGCTGAGCCACGGCCCCTCGGTATCGAAGAGGACCTCCGGCAGGCGGGCGCGCAGCGGAAGCCGGGATGCCCGCAGCCCCTCGGCGGCCGCCGCGATCGCCGGGGGAGGATCCGAGGTGCGCAGGTCGAGGCAGAGCGCGCCGACCCCCGGGGCGCGCAGGGGCTGCTCGCCCGGACGGAGCATGAGCACGAGGCCGGGTGATGCGTCACCCCCGGAAGCGCTCACGGCCGGCCCTGCGGCCGTCGAGCCGGAGGGGGCCGTGCCGACCGCGGCGACGCGCCGGCGGGCGGCCAGGCGGCGCTCGCCCAGCGCCGCCACAGCCCGCCGGCGCAGGTCCTTGAGATCGCCGACGGCGAGGAACAGCCCGTCGGCCACCGCGAACTCCAGCTCGCCGAGCCGGTACGGCGTGCCGCCGAGGGCGCCGAGCGCGTCGCGAGCCTTCTCCGCGGTGAGCGCCGCGGTGCGGGCCGGCGCCAGCGGCCCGGCGGTCGTGGCGGTCACGATGTCCCCGCCGGCCTCGGTCTCGACGGCCAGCGCCGCCGGCCTGCCCTCCTCGCCCATGAGGCACATGCGCAGCAGCACCGGGCGCAGGGCGCTGCGACCGGCGACGAGGTCGCGGGCCAGCTGCCCGGCGTCGGCCGCCGCCAGCCGGAACAGGCGGTCCTTGACGGCGACGCGCTCGTGCAGACGCAGCGTCAGCTCGGCGTCGCCACCTTCCTCGACGCGCATGGGCTCGGTCTGGCCCCACGGCGTGTAGAGATAGACGAGGTCGCCGGCGGCGACCTCCTTCGCGAGTCGCACCGTGACCTCGCCGCGACGCTCGTCCACCGCCGCCACGCGGCCGACGAGCACGCCGCGGTGGCCGCCGCGGCCGCCGCTGCGCACCTCATGGTGGCGCCCATCAAGATGTGCCGTCGTGAAGCTCCGTGAGAAGCTCTGCTCGAGACGCGCACTCCACTCGGGGCGCACCTCGTAGCCTTCGGGATCGGCGAGCGCCGCGTCCAGGGCTTCGCGGTACACGGCCGTGGTCACACCGACGTAGGCGGCGTCTTTCATGCGGCCCTCGATCTTGAACGAGGTGACCCCCGCGGCCAGCAGCCGCGGCAGCACGCCGATCGCAGCGAGGTCCGAAGTGGACATGACGCGCGTGGGCTCGGCGGCGCGGGCTGCCGCCGGACCGCTGCCGGCCGCCGGACTGCGATGTCGGCCGCCGGCGGGCGGCGCCGTGTCTGCCCGGTCGGGCGCGGATCGCTCGCCCAGGCGACGCAGGTCGTAGCGCAGGCGGCAGGACTGGCTGCAGCGCCCGCGGTTGCCGCTGCGGCCGCCGACCATGCTCGCGAGCAGACAATCGCCGGAGTAGCCGTAGCAGAGCGCCCCGTGGACGAAGGCTTCGAGCTCGAGACCATGCGCCTCGAGGGCGGCGATCTCCGTGAGGCTGAGCTCTCGCGCGAGGATCGCCCGCGCGAAACCCAGGTCCGCCAGAGCCGCAAGCTGCGACGAGCTGTGGGTGTTCAGCTGGGTGCTCGCGTGCAGCGGCAGCCCCGGGTACCGCTCACGCACCAGCGCGGCGAAGCCGAGGTCGGCGACGATGAGCGCGTCGAGGCCGGCGAGATACGGCGCTTCCAGCGCCGCCAGCGCCGGCCCGACCTCGTCGTCCTTGAGCAGCGTGTTGAGGGCCAGATAGGCGCGAGCGTCCCACAGGTGCGCCGTCTCGACCGCCTCGACGGCCGTCTCGCCGGCGAAGTTGCCGGCGAAGGCGCGCGCACTCCAGCGCTCGAGGCCGAAGTAGACCGCGTCGGCGCCGGCCGCAAGCGCCGCGCGCAAGGCGCGCGGCTCCCCGGCCGGCGCCAGGAGCTCGACGTGTCTCGCGGCCGTCATGTAGGCGGCGCCTCCATGAGCCCGCAGAGCGCGGCGCTCAGCGCGCCGGCAACGCTCCGGGCTCCTCGCTCGTGACCTTGCCGCGCTTGTCGCGGTGCACGCGGATGAGGCCGCTGGTCGCGATGGTCTTCACGCCGTTGCGCTCGAGCTCGTCGAGGAAGATGTTGATGCCCAGCGAGTCGCTGCTCATGTGGCCGGCGATGACCACGTGGATGTTGTTCTTCTCGGCCTGCTCGCGCAGCTCCTCGCCCATGTGCATGCCGACGATCGTGCCGACGCCGCCGTCGGCCAGCTTCTCGATGACCTTCTTGGGGCCCTCGGTGCCACCCGTCATGTCGACCCAGATCTTGCCGGCCCGCGCCCCGGGGCTGCTCTTGCCGACGTACGGGCCGGCGCCCTTCTGCGCGGCGATGCGGTACTCGGGGATCTCGAGCAGCGCCTTCTGCACGTCCTCGATCAGGGTGGGCTTCTTCTTGGCGAACCACTTCTTGAGATAGTCGACCACGAGGTTGTCGGTGGGTGTGTGCGCCGAGAAGAACGGGATCTCGAGGAGCCGCGCCGCGTCGATCGCCTGGTCGTAGTTGAGCGGCATCAGGCGGCGGCGCACCTCGTCCATGCGCTCCGTGATGAACTTCTCGCCGGCCTGGATGGGCACGCCCATCGTGGCCCAGATGTCGGCCTGCACCTCCATGACGCTGTCGAGCTTGGTGAGACCCCAGCCTTCGGGGTGGTGCGTGTAGATCGCGTCGATCGGCGTGCCCTTCTGGCGCAGCCGGTCGGCGAGGACCACCTCGCCGGTGTTCATGTCGATGCCCCCGATGAGCGTCGTGACCTCAGCGTCGGGGTCGCCCACGTAGATGCGCGTGTCGTTGAAGGGGTTGGTGAGCTCCTCCGGGTCGACAAGGGCCTTGAGGTGCTCGGGCAGCGACTCGTTGCGCTTCTTGGTACGCGTCAGGAACTCGTCCACGCCGTCCTTGCCGCGCGGGTCGGCCTCGATGCCCATGCGCACGGCAGTCTCGTAGATCTCGCGGAGCTTCACGGTGGTCCTTTCTTCGGCGGGCCGCGGCGCGGAGCACGCGCGTGCGGCCCGCGTGATGTCGGTCGGAGCTGCCTATTCTTACCCAACCGAGCCCTTGCGGCACCCTCACGGCGCCTCGCGTGGCCGCAGGACGGAGGACGCGAACGCCGCACGCGGCTGACCTGGGGCCGGCTCAGGCCTCGGGGAGACGTCCCGGGCGGGTCGTGCGCGGCAGCGGCCGCGAGAGGAACCGGCTGCCGGCGTCGACGAAGCGCCAGGGCTTCTGGTCACCGCCGCGTACGCCGATGCGCGCCGTGGTCACGATGCGCGGCGACGCCTCGAGCGATCCGCCGCCGGTCGCCGGACGCGCAAGGATCGCGAGAGGCGGCTCCCAGACGGGCAGACCGTTCTGCTCGCGGTCGATGCCCAGCGCCTGCGCGAGCCGCGCGGGGCCGCTGCACAGCAGGCGCGGCTCCTCGACGCCGCGGCGGGCGACCATCCCCTCCACCCCGTGCTCCGGGACGAGGGCCCGCAGCAGGACGCCGGCGCCCGTGCCTTCGGGCTCGCAGGCCACGTTGCCGCAGAAGTGCATGCCGTAGGTGAAGTACACGTACAGGTGTCCCGGCGGCCCGAAGAGCACCGCGTTGCGCGCCGTCCTGCCGCGATACGCGTGACAGCAGGGGTCGTCCTGGCGGTAGGCCTCCGCCTCGACGATGCGGCCCCCGGCCCCCCGGAACAGGAACGTGCAGCCGATGAGGTCGCGGGCGACCTCGAGGGCGGAACGGGCGAAGAAGCTCTGAGGAAGAGGTGTCGGCGCGTCCACGGCGACAGTGTAGCGGAGCGCGGCGGCGACGCGGGCGGCGGGCGGCAGAGCCGCCCGCCGCCCGCTCAACAGCAGGGGTGCGCCGCCAGCGCCGCCCCGGCGAGCTCGAGCTGCTCGCGCACGCGGGCCGGGGCGGAGCCGCCGCGCGAGCGCTTGCGCGCCAGCTGCGCGGCGGGTTCGTGGACTTCGTAGTAACCCTCGTCGAAGACCGGCGACAGCTCGCGAAGCTCATCCAGGCCGACGTCGCCGAGGGCGACTCCACCCTCGAGGCACTGCCTGACCAGCGTGCCGGTGAGGTGGTGCGCCTCTCGGAACGGCACGCCCCTCTCGACGAGGTAGTCGGCCACGTCCGTGGCCGCCAGGAACGGGTCGCAGGCGGCCGCCAGGCGCGTTTCGTCGAAGGTCACGCCCTCGAGCAGTCCCTGCACCACCGGCAGCAGCTGGTCGAGGCAGTCGACGGCGTCGAACAGGTAGCGCTTGTCCTCGCGCAGATCGGTGTTGTAGGCCAGCGGCAGGCCGTGGAGCACGCCGAGGAGGCCGCCGAGGTCGGCGGTCAGCCGCGGAGCTGCGGCCCGCATCAGCTCGGCGGCATCCGGGTTCTTCTTCTGCGGCATGATGCTGGAGCCGCCGCTGTACGCGTCGGGTATCCTGACGAAGCCGAACTCGGCGCTGGCCCACAGCACGAGCTCGCCGCCGAGGCGGCTGAAGTGCGTGCCGAGCTGCGCCGCAGCGGCGAGGTAGTCCACCGCGAAATCGCGGCTCGCGACGGCGTCGAGGGAGTTCTCGGCGACGCCGTCGAAGCCCAGGTCGGCGGCGATCGCCGCGCGGTCGAGGTCGAAGTCGAGGCCGACCGCCGCGCCTGCCCCGAGCGGCAGCTCGAGGCAGGCCTCGCGCGCGGCCGCCAGACGCCCGCGGTCGCGCTCCAGCATCCAGAAGTAGGCCAGCAGATGCTGGGCCAGCGACGTGACCTGAGCCCTCTGCAGGTGCGTGTAGGCCGGCATCACCGTCTGCACGTGGTCGGCCGCCCTGCCGAGCAGCACGCCCTGCAGGGCGGCCAGCGCAGCGTCTTGCCGCTCTATCACCCGGCGCAGGTGCAGCCGCACGTCGGTGACGACCTGGTCGTTGCGGCTGCGAGCCGTGTGCAGCTTGGCGCCGGCGTCGCCGGTCAGCTCCGTCAGCCGGCGCTCGACGGCCATGTGCACGTCTTCGTCGGCGTCGGCCGGCACGAACTCGCCGGCCTCGATCTCGCGGCCGACGGCCGCCAGGCCGACCTCGATCGCCGCGAGCTCGGCGGACGACAGCACGCCGGCCCTGTGCAAGCGCCCGCGCGTGCGCGACCGAGCCCTCGATGTCCTCCGGCCACAGGCGCCAGTCGAGCGCCAGCGAGCTGTTCAGCGCCACGAACGCGGGCGCGCGCGCGCCGGCGAAGCGCCCCGAGCGCGCGACCGTCATCTGCCCGGCTCCCGCGTCATGCCCCGATCCTACGCTTCCAGCTCCTTCATCATGTGGTGTTCCTTGCCGATCCGCGCCCAGATCTCGATGGGCAGACCCCACAGCTGGATGAAGCCGGCGGCGGCCTCGTGGGTGAACTCGTCCTCCGTCGTGTAGGTGGCCAGCTTGTAGCTGTACAGCGAGAAGTCGCTCTGGCGCCCGTCGGCCACGCAGCTGCCCTTGTAGAACTTGAGACGGATGTCGCCGCTGACCCGCTCCTGGCTCTGGAAGAGGAACGCCTGGCAGGCCTCGGTGAGCGGGTCGAACCACTGACCCTCATAGATCATGTCGGCCAGCTTGGCCTCGATGGTCCGCTTGAAGTGGAGCAGATCGCGGGTGAGGACGAGGTCCTCGAGCTCGCGGTGCGCGGTGATGAGCGCCAGGGCGCCGGCGACCTCGTAGACCTCGCGGCTCTTGATGCCGACGAGCCGGTTCTCGATCATGTCGACCCGGCCGAAGCCGTGCGCGTTGCCGATCGCGTCGATGGCCTCGATGAGCTCCACCAGCCCCATCGTCTTGCCGTCGAGCGCCACCGGCTTGCCCTTGTCGAAGGTCACGACGACGTGCTGCGGCTCGTCGGGGGCGTCTTTGGCAGAGACGACGAACTGGAAGGCGTCCTCCGGCGGCGCGACCCACGGGTCCTCGAGCACACCGCACTCGTTGCTGCGCCCCCAGAGGTTCTCGTCGACCGAGTAGGGGCTCTTCTTCGTGAGCGCCGTGGGGATGCCGTGAGCGGCCACGTAGTCGAGCAGCTCCTCGCGGCTCGGCCAGTCGGCGGCCCGTGCCGGGGCGATGATGGTGAGCGTCGGGTCCTGGGCACGCACGCCGACATCGATGCGCACCTGGTCGTTGCCCTTGCCGGTGCAGCCGTGCGCCACGGCCGTGGCGCCGTACTTGTGCGCCGTCTCCACGAGCTTCTTGGCGATCAGCGGACGGCCGATCGCGGTCGAGAGCGGATACTTGTCCTCGTAGAGCGCATTGGCCATGAGAGCCGGCAGGCAGTGGTGCTCGGCGAACTCATCCTTCGCGTCGATGGCGACGGCTTCGATGGCGCCGGACGCTTTGGCGCGTTCCATCACCGCCGGGATGTCCTTCACGCGTCCGAGATCGACGAGACAGGCGATGACGTCGTAGCCGTACTTCTCCTTGAGCCATGGGATGAGGGCCGAGGTGTCGAGCCCGCCGGAGTAGGCGAGGACGACGGTGCCGTTGGGGGCGCTGGGGGTGTTCACCTTGCATCGCTCCTTGACTGATGATGACAGTGACTGCGACGCTCCGACGGGGGAGCGTCGTGGGACCGGGCGCCGGTGCGGGCGAAGCCGCCCGCCGGCGCCCCGACGTGGATGGAGTGCGCGCGGGAGGGTGCCTGCGCGCTAGGCCTCTCGGAGACGGTCGAGATAGCGCTTCATGCTCTGCGCCTTGTCGCCGTCGTCCACGATCACGAGGAAGGTGTCGTCGCCGGCCAGCGTGCCGACCACGTCGGTGTGGTTGAGGTTGTCGATCTGGCGCGCCACGGTGGACGCCGTGCCGATCTCGCAGCGCACGACCACCAGCTGCTGCGCGACCGAAGTGGAGCGCGCGAAATCGCGCATCACGTGCCGTGCCGCCTGCTCGGGGTCCTTGGGCCGCTCGCGAGAGCTGAGCACGTACTTGGCGCGCCCCAGATGCGTGCGGACCTTCTGCAGGTCGAGCTCGCGGATGTCGCGCGAGACGGTAGCCTGCGTGACCTCGCAGCCGAGGGCACTGAGGGCGCTCACCAGCTCCCGCTGCGTGGACACCTCGCGCTGCTGCACGACCGTCTGGATGAGGCGCTGGCGCTCTGTCTTGCCCAACGGCACACGATCGTTCATGCCTTCGCAGTCTCCCGTGACGAGGGCCGGCCGCGATGGTGCGGTGGCCGGTGCCGGAACCTTCCTGAGCTGCTGCATAGAATACACCGAGCCCGCTCCGAATATGCAACCGCCTGATAAGGCGGGCGGCGCCACGACGGGCGGCGCGCAGATGGCCGGCGAAGCCGGCAGGACCGCGCCGCCCGCCGCCCACGTCATGGCTCCCGGGCTCACGCCGTCACCTTGGTGCCGCAGCCGGCGTCGGTGAGGATCTCGAGCAGCACTGCGTGCTCCACGCGGCCGTCGATGACATGGGCGCTGGCCACACCGCTCTCCAGCGCCTTGCGCACAGCCGCGACCTTGGGGATCATGCCGCCGCTGATGCGTCCGGCGGCCTGCAGCGCCCCGAGATAGGCGAGGTCGCACTCGGAGACGGCGGCGACCTCACCGTCTTGGCCGTCGTACACGCCCTCGACGTCGGTGAGGAAGATGATCTTCTCGGCACCCAGCGCCGCGGCGAGCTCCCCGGCGACCGTGTCGGCGTTGACGTTGTAGGCCTCGCCGTTCTCGTCGGCGCCGACGCTGGCCACGACCGGGATGTGGGCCTCGGCCAGCAGGTCGAGCACGCTGACGTCGACCTCGGCGACCTCGCCGACGAAGCCGAGGTCGACGGCGTTGCCGGCCTCGTCCTGATGCAGCTTGGGCGTGACCTTGAGCAGATGGCCGTCCTCGCCGGAGATGCCGACGGCCGTCCCCCCGTGCCGGCTGATGAGCCCGACGATCTCCTTGTTCACCTTGCCGACCAGCACCATCTTGGCGACCTCCATGGTGGCCTCATCGGTGACCCGGTGACCGTCGACGAACTCGGCCTCCATGCCCAGCCTGGCCATGTGCCGGCTGATCTCGGGGCCGCCACCGTGCACGACCACCGGCTTCATGCCGACCAGGCGCAGCAGCACGATATCCTCGGCGAACTGCTCCTGCAGGTGCGGCGAAGTCATCGCCGCGCCGCCGTACTTGAGCACCACGGTCGTGCCCCAGAAGCGGCGGATGTAGGGCATGGCCTCGAGCAGGGTCTTCACCGTCTTCTGGTGCCGTACGGTCATGTCGAGTACTCCGCATTGAGGGTGACGTAGTCGTGCGTGAGGTCGCTGAAGAAGACGGTGGCCACGCCGTCCTCAGCGTGGAGGTCGAGCGTCAGCTCGATCTCCGGCTGGGTCATGATGTCGGCGAGCCGCTCCTGAGCGCCCTCGCCGAGCACCGCGGGCTGGCCGCCCCTCACCACCACGAGGCCGTCGTATGCGACGTCCAGGGTCGGCGCGACGGCGCCCGGCCCGCCGAGCACGTGGCCGGCGGCCTGCACGATGCGGCCCCAGTTGGCGTCGCGGCCGTAGAAGGCCGTCTTCACCAGCGGCGAGTCGGCGACGGCGCGCGCGATGCCCTCGGCCTCGTCCGCGTCGCGGGCGCCGCGAACGGTGAGCTTGACCGTCTTGGTGGCGCCCTCGCCGTCGGCGACCATGGCGAGGGCGAGCGAGAGGAGAGCGGCCCTGAGGCCTTCGGCGAGCCGGGCCAGGCCCTCCTCACCGGGGACCACGCCGGCGGCGCCGTTGGCCAGGGCCAGCACCATGTCGTTAGTGGACTCCTGACCATCGACGGTGACGCGGTTGAAGCTCGCGTCCACCGCGTCCCTGACCATCGCCGTCCACACGTCGGACGACACCTCCGCATCGCAGGTGACGAAGCACAGCATCGTCGCCATGTTCGGACTGATCATGCCGCAGCCCTTGGCGGCGACGCCGAGGCGCACGACGCCTTCAGGGGTCTCGATCTCGAGGGCGCCCCGCTTGGGCGTGCGGTCGGTGGTGCGGATGGCCTGGGCGAAGTGCTCGCCCCCACCGGGCCGCACGGCTCGCGCCGTGTCGACGATCCCCGGCTCGACGCGCTCCATGGGCAGCGGCACGCCGATCACGCCGGTGGAGGCGACGGCGACCAGCTCTTCCGGCAGACGCAGCTGCTGCGCCGCGAGCAGACGCATGCGGGCGGCGTCGGCAAGACCCTGCTTGCCGGTGCAGGCATTGGCGTTGCCGGCGTTGACCACCACGGCGCGCAGCGCCCCGCAGTCCCCGGTCTCGCGCGTGAGCCGCACGGGCGCCGCCGCGGCCGCGTTCTGCGTGAACGTCGCCGCCGACACGCAGGGCGCCTGCGAGGCGAGGATGCCGAGGTCGAGCTTGCCGCGCTTCTTGACGCCGGTAGCCACGCCGGCGGCGGCGAATCCTTGCGGCGCGGTGACGCTGCGTTCACTCTGCCGCGAGAAGCAGGGCAGCGTGAGGAAGCGGCTCAGTGGCAGCATCTAGACCAGGCCCTCGTGCTCGGGCAGGCCCAGCATGACGTTCATGTTCTGCACCGCCTGCCCCGAAGCGCCCTTCATCAGGTTGTCGATGACGCTGATGACGACGATGCGCCCGGTGCGCTCGTCGACATGGGGGAAGATGCGGCAGTAGTTGGTGCCGGCGACGTCCTTGAGCTGCGGCGGCGCCTCGCATACCTCGACGAACGTCGCGCCGGCGTAGAAGTCCCGGAACAGCGCCGAGACCCGGGGCTGGCTCGGCACGGGGAAGGTGCCGGCGCGCACGTAGATGGTCTCGCTGATGCCGCGCTGGAGCGGCACCAGGTGGGGAACGAAGGTGAGCTGGGGGCCCCGGCCGTTGCCGCCGGGAGCCGCGCCGAAGGCGCCGACGCCCGGCTCGTCGCTCGCCAGCCCCGCGGCGATCTCCGGGTAGTGCCGGTGGGTGCCCAGGCCGTAGGCGACGAGGTCCGAGTCGACGCTGCAGAAGTGCGTCGTTCCCTTGGGCGTCTTGCCGGCGCCGCTCACCCCCGACTTGGCATCGATGACGACGTCGAGCAGGCCCAGCTGCTTGAGCGGCGCCAGCGCCAGCAGCGCCGCCGTCGGATAGCAGCCGGGATTGGCCACCAGCGCGGCGGCCGCGACCTCGTCGCGGTGCAGCTCGGTGAGCCCATAGACACCGGGGAGCAGCTCGGGATGCGGATGCTCCCCGTACCACTCGGCGTAGGCCTCGGCGGTCAGGCGGAAATCGGCACTGAGGTCGATGACCTTGGCGCCGTCGTCCAGGAGGCGCTTGGCCGCCCGCGCCGCCTCGCCGTGCGGCGTGCAGAGGAAGGCGACGTCCACGCCCTCGACGTCGGCCTCGCTGCAGAACTCAAGGCCGGCGCGCACCCGCGGCAGGTGTCGGTGCACCGGCTCGCCGGTGAGCGTCTCGGAGCTCACGTGCGTGAGCTTGACCGAGGGGTGGTGCAGGAGCAGCTCGGCGAGCAATGCTCCGGTGTAGCCGCTGCCGCCGACGATGCCGGCGCTGGCGACGCAGGGGGCCGCGACGATGTCTTCGGCGGTGGTCTTCGTCTGAATGCAGGTCGCAGGTGTCATCAGGCACTCCGGGTACACGTCGGGACGGACGCGGGACAGAACGGGATGTGCGCCGGCGGAGGGCGAGAGTGAGGTCTGCGGGAACGGCTGGCTGAGGAAGCTAGTGCAGACGTGTGCGCCCACCGGCCGGCGCGCGTCGTGCACGTCGGGCTCGGAGGGCGACGCAGCGCGTGCGGTCCGCCTGGGGGCGGGCCTGCATGACACTCGCGATGGTGTGCGCGCTGCTCATAGTCGGCGGACTATACTGGAGTGGCGTGAATCATGCAAGCGACGTTCGTCCTCATTGCACATTATGCGCAGACGACAATGACTCAGGCACCACGCTGACGACCGCGGGCGGGCGCCCGACGGCGGCCCGCCCACTGACGCGTGCCGGCCTAACGCAGCGTGGCCTGGAACTCCCGCTCGAGCGCCGCGAGGATCTTGGCGCGCACGCCGGCGATGTCCTTCTCGCTCAGCGTGCGCTCCGGCGAGCGCATCACGAGGCGCAGTGCCAGCGATCGTTTGTCCGCCGGCACCTGGTCGCCCTCGTACACGTCGAAGACGTGCACGTCACGGGTGAGCTTGCCGCCCGCGCGCCGCGCGACGGCGACCACGTCGGCCGCGGCGACGCCACGATCGACGACGACCGCCAGGTCCTGACTGGCCGGCGGGTACGTCCCGAGGTCTTCGAACGTCGTGGTCTGCAGCGCCAGCCTCCACGAAGCGGCCGTCGATCGACGCCAGGTACACGGCGACGTCGTCCAAGCCGTAGGCGGCGGCCACGTCGGGACGCAGCTGGCCGAGCACGCCGGTCACCGCCCACGCCCTGGACGCTCACGAGCGCCGACTTGCCGGGATGCAGGTACGGGAAGTGCCCGGCAGAGTCCCCGAGCGGCCCGAACTCGCCGCGCAGGCCGACCGCGGCCAGCATCGCGTCGATGCAGCCCTTGAGGGTGTAGAAGTCCGTCGGGCGGCCGACGCCGGTCCAGTTCTCGGCCTCGAGCGGGCCGGAGAGGACGATGCCGACGACCTCCGGCTCGTGCGGCAGCATCGCGCCGGGCTCGGCCGCGTGCGCCGGCGCGGGCACCGGCTCGTCCCAAAGATAGACCCTGCCGATCTCGAACAGGTTCGGCGAGTCGTTGAGCCGGTCCATGTTGTCGCGGACGGCCCCGAGCAGGCCGGGCAGCAGCATGGTGCGCATCACCGACTGCTCGACGCTCATCGGGTTCGACAGCTTGACGGGGTCGAGACGGATGTCGCCCTCGGGCAGCCCGAGAGGTGCGAGCGAATCGGGAGCGACGAAGCGAGTAGGTGATCGCCTCGTCGAGGCCGCAGCCGGCCAGGGCGCGCCGGATGGCGCGCCGCACCTGCTGCACCTTGGTCAGCCCGCCGGCGGTGGTGTGCCGCGGCAGCGTCTCGGGAGCGAGGTCGTAGCCGGCGATACGCCCGACCTCCTCGATGAGGTCGACCTCGCGCACGAGGTCGGGGCGGAACGTCGGGGGCGTGATCGTCCACTCCAGGGTCGACGATACCCCGAGACCGGAGACCGCCGCCGCGCCCTCGTCCGGCGCGCCCTCGTCCACCTCGCACTCGAGCCGGCGCAGGATGCCGGCCTGCTCGGCCGCCGGGACGGCGTAGCCGAGCAGGGCCTCTGTCTTCGCCGGCCGGTAACCGAACGCCGCGGGCGCCGGCGGCACGCCGCCCGCGTCGACCATGCCCGGCGCGACCGTGCCGCCGCACAGCTGGGCGAACAGCCGGTCGGCGAAGTCCAGCCCGCCGGGCACCAGGTTGGCGTCGAGGCCCTTCTCGAAGCGGTTGCTCGCTTCGCTGCGGATGCCCGTGTGCATCTCGGTGCGCAGGATGCTCGGGCCGGCGAAGTTGGCCGCCTCGAGCACGATGTCCGTGGTGTGCTCGTCGATCTCGGCGTCGACGCTGCCGAACACGCCGGCGATGACCAGCGCGCGCTCGACGTCGGCGATCACCAGCATCTGCTCGTCAAGGGTTCGCTCGACGCCATCCAGCGTGACGATCTTCTCGCCGGTACTGGCGCGGCGGGCGATGAGCGTGCCGCCGCGGATCTTGCCGGCGTCGAACGCGTGCAGCGGCTGGCCCCAGCCGAGCATCACGTAGTTGGTCACGTCCACCACGTTGTTGATGGGCCGCATGCCGGCGTGCGTGAGGCGCGCCTTGAGCCACGCCGGAGACTCGCCGATGGTGACGCCGCGGATGACGGTGGCCCCGTACCGTGGGCACAGGTCGGGGTCGGCGATCTCGACGGCGATGGCCTCCGCCGCCGGGGCGCCGCCCAGCACCGCCGGTCCGGCGGTGGGCGGCGGCGCCAGCTCCAGCCTTGCCGCCGCGGCGACCTCGCGGGCGATGCCGTAGATGCTGAAGCAGTCGGGACGGTTCGAGGTGAGCTCGAGCTCGAGAACGGCCTCGCTCACGGGCAGATAGTCCTGCAGCGGCGCGCCCACGA
Source organism: uncultured Thermoleophilia bacterium (assembly GCA_963700035.1). GTDB lineage: Bacteria > Actinomycetota > Thermoleophilia > UBA2241 > UBA2241 > CAIXSE01. The sequence goes on from CAVOWE010000009.1 coordinate 25,079, forward strand.
TCCACTCACCGGGCAGCACGACGATGCCCGGGCTCTTCTCCTCGTAGCCCAGCTCCTGCTCGCTCATCATCATGCCGTCGCTCTCGACGCCGCGCAGGTTGGCCTTCTTGAGCTTGAGGCCGTTCTCGAGCGTGGCTCCGGTCATCGACACCGCCACCGTGTCGCCGGCCTGGAAGTTGTCGGCGCCGCAGACGATCTGTCTCACGCCGCCGTTGGCCTCGCCGACCTCGACGGTGCACAGGCTGAGCTTGTCGGCGTTGGGGTGCCTTGCGCGGGTGAGGACCTTGCCCACGACGAAGCGGCTGAGGTTCTTCGGGTCGCGCGGGGCGCCGACCCAGTCGATGCCCTCGACCTCGGTGCCCGACATCGTGAGGACCTCGGCGAGCTCCTCGACGCTGCCCCGCCAGTCGACGTACTCCTTGATCCAGCTGAACGGTACTCGCATGATCGCCGCCCCCCTCTCAGAATTGCCGCAGGAAGCGGACGTCGTTGTCGTAGAACAGGCGCAGGTCGGGGATGCCGTGCTTGAGCATCGCCATGCGCTCGACGCCCATGCCGAAGGCGAAGCCGCTGACCTTCTCGGCGTCGTAGTCGACGAAGTCGTAGACGGCCGGGTCGACCATGCCGGCGCCCATGATCTCGAGCCAGCCCGAGTGCTTGCAGGATCGGCAGCCCTTGCCGCCGCAGAGCTCGCAGCTCACGTCGACCTCGATGCTCGGCTCGGTGAACGGGAAGAAGTGCGGGCGCACGCGGATGGCGCGCTCTCCGCCGAAGAACTCCTCGGTGAAGTGGTGCACCGTACCCTTGAGGTCGGCCAGCGTGATGCCCTCATCGACGACGAGGCCCTCGACCTGGTGGAACATCGGCGTGTGCGTCGCATCCGAGTCGCGCCGGTACACCTTGCCAAGGCAGACCACGTACACGGGCGGCCGCTGCTGTTCCATGACCCGCACCTGCACGGGAGAGGTGTGGGTGCGCAGCAGCACGCCGCGGTCGGCGTCCACGACGGCCTCGGGCATCGTCTCGCGCTGCTCGACCACCCAGAAGGTGTCGTGGGCCGAGCGCGCCGGGTGGCTGGGCGGCGTGTTCAGGGCCGTGAAGTTGTAGTAGTCGAGCTCGACCTCGGGGCCCTCGGCGATGCGGTAGCCGAGGCCGATGAAGATGTCTTCGACCTCGCGCATCGTCTGGCTGATGAGATGCTCGTGGCCGGCCGGGAAGGGCTGGCCGGGCAGCGTGACGTCGAGGCGCTCGTGGGCCAGCGAGGCGGAGAGCGCTGCGCGCTTCAGCTCCGCCTCGCGCTCCTCCACGAGCGCCTCGAGCTCGCGGCGGACCATGTTGCCGCCCTTGCCCAGCAGCGGGCGGTCCTCCGGCGGCAGCGTTGGGATGGAGCGCAGCAGCTCGGTCAGCGCGCTCTTGCGGCCGAGCGTGGAGACGCGCGCCTGCTCGAGGGCGGCGACGTCGGCGGCACGAAGGATCGCGTCGCGGGAGGTGGTGTACAGAGCCGCCAGGCCCGGGGCCCGCTGTTTCAGGATCTGCAGCTCCGCGTCGTCCATGGTCATCCTTCCTGCGGGCGCCGCGGGGCGGCGCGTGAACTCGTAGAGGGCGATGGCGCCGGCGACACCGGCGTTCAGGGATTCCACCCCGCCGGGCAGGCCCGGCGCCAGCGGGATCGTGACCAGATGGGTCACGTGCGCGAGCGCCTCAGCCGAGAGGCCGGGGCGCTCGGCGCCCACGACGAGCACGGCGGGGCGCCGCAGGCCGGCGACGGCCAGCGGCACGCCTTCGTGTGCCGCCAGACCGTACACTTCGGCCCCGGGCAGCGCGGCGACCACAGCGGCCAGCCGCACCTCCGGGAACAGCGGTATGCCGAACACGGCGCCCATCCCGGCGCGCACCGTCTTGGGGCCGTACAGGTCGGCGGAGCCCGGGGCGGTCGCGAGGGCGGTGGCGCCGAAGGCGACCGCCGCCCGCAGGAGCGTACCCATGTTGCCCGGGTCGGCGATACCGTCGGCGTAGACGACCAGAGCCTCACCGGCCGCAACGGCGGGCGTATCGTCGCCGGACGCGCCGCCCCGCTCGGCGACTGTCGCGGGCTGCGCGATGTTCGGGCAGCGGGAACACCGCCATGACGTCGGGCGGTGTCTCGAGGGTGCTGATCTTCGCGGCGACGCGCGCCGCGACCGGGTAGACGGCCGGCGGCGCCGTGCGGGCGCCGTCCGCCTCCGGTTCGCTCTCAGCGCTCAGCCCCAGACGGGCGCTGAGCTCGAGAGCACGCTCGGCGCTCACGAAGACGACCTGCGGCCGGCGGCCGGCGGCGAGGCCAGCCGCGACCAGGTCGGCGCCTTCCACCAAGAAAGCGCCTTCACGCTCGCGGAACTTACGATGGCGCAGCGACGCCGCCCTCTTCACGAGAGCGTTCTGGGTGCTGCCGAGTGGTTGGCTTAAAACCCCAAGCTGCTCGCCTGCCCTGCCGGCGCTCAGGCCGCTTCGAGGGCCGCGCGCGCCTGGTCGACGAGCGAGGCGAAGTACTTGGGGTCGCTCACGGCGAGCTCGGCGAGGATCTTGCGGTCGAGCTCGACCTGAGCCAGCTGCAGGCCGTGCATGAACTGGTTGTACGAGAGGCCGTTCTCTCGGGCGCCTGCGTTGATGCGGATGATCCACAGCTTGCGGAACTCACGCTTGCGCACGCGACGGTCGCGATAGGCGTACTGGCCGCTGCGCTGCACCTGCTCCTTGGCGCGCTTGTAACTGGAGTTCTTGGTGGCGCGGTAGCCTTTCGCCTGCTCGAGCACCTTGCGGCGCTTCTTGCGTGAGCTGACGCTGCGTTTGATACGAGACATGGTCCGTACTCCTTGGCACTACGCCGGCCGGTGCCTGCGGCGCCGGCCGGCCGGTACTTCGTGTTCGTTGACCTAGCGCAGTCCGAGCAGGCGCTTGATCCCTTTGGTGTCAGCCTTGCTGACGTCGTACACCTTGCGGAAGCCCCGCTTGCGCTTGGAACTCTTGTGCTCCAGGAGGTGGCTCTTCATCCCGTGGCGGCGGACCAGCTTGCCCGTGCCCGTGAGACGGAAGCGCTTCTTGGACGCGCTGTGGGTCTTTGTCTTCGGCATACGCACCTCCCTCCTGCTACTTCACCGGCGCCAGCATCATGACCATGTTGCGCCCGTCTTGCAGAGGCTTGGACTCGATGACGCCGTATTCCTTGACATCTTCGGCGAGCCGCAAGAGCAGCATCTCGCCGCGCTCCGGATGGACCATCTCACGGCCGCGGAACATGATCGTGACCTTGACCTTGTCCTTGTGCCGCAGAAAGCGCAGCACGTGGCCCTTCTTGGTCTCGTAGTCGTGCACGCCCACCTTGGGCCGGAACTTGATCTCCTTGATCACGATCTGGCTCTGGTGCTTGCGCGCCTGCTTCGCCTTGAGCTCGAGCTCGTACCGATACTTGCTGTAGTTCATGATCCGGCACACCGGCGGGTCGGACTGCGCAGCCACCTCGACGAGGTCGAGGTTGTGTGAGGCGGCGTACTCCTGGGCGAAAGCTATCGGCTTGATGCCGAGCTGTTCGCCCTTCTCGTCGATGAGACGCACCTGCGGCACCGTGATGCCGTCGTTGATGCGGATGCGGACCTCGTTGGCCCGGTCCCGCATGAACTTGTCTCTTGGAGAAAATGGTCTACCCATAGACGGAAAAAGGCTCGCCAACGGCGAGCCCTCACGATCTCCTTTCTCGTGATGGACCCTGTCGGCCGGCAACGGGCGCAGGGTGGGGTGCTCGCAAGCTCCCGCTTGATGGCGGACGGCAGTATACACGACACGACCACCGGCGTCGAATGCTGTCCGGTGGTCGCTCGCCCAACGGGCGCCGAGGCTCCGGCGCTACTTCCGCACCCGGAGCTTGACCGTGTCGACGGCCGGCCTCTGCTGGACGACGTAGGCGCCGGTCGGACGCCACACGGCACGGTACTCGGTGCCGACGCGCGGCTTGACCACGCGGCTGAAGCGACCGTCGGCGCCCGTCTTGACGACGGCGACCTTCTTGAAGGTGCCGCCCTTCAACGTGCGCGCCTCGATCAGGACCTTCTGCGCGGCGAGCGCCTTGCCGGCGGCCCGCAGGCTCCCCTTGAGCGTGGCCTTCTTGTGGGCCTTGACGATCGACGGGCGGGACGCGAGCTTCAGCTGCGTGTCGGCCAGCGTGGCCGTCCCGTGGTGCGTCTCGGCGTGACTGCCGTGGCAGGAGTCGCAGGTCCCGAGATCCCTGTAGTGCGCTCGTGTGGCACGTGGCGCAGGCCACGGTCGCGGCCGGGTCCGGGGCGTGGACGGTCTCCTTGCCGATCGAGCCGGTCGCGCTGTGACAAGCGGTGCACGGCGCTGCGCCGAAGCGTCTGGGCGTCGTGGCATTTCTGGCACGTGGCGGGCACGGGCGGTTTGCGTCATGCCCGGTCGTGACAGGCGGCGCACGACTGCCCGGCGTGGGACTTCTTGGCCGAGCACGATCGTACCGTCGTGGCAAGTGGTGCAGTCCACGAGAGGCGTCGCGTCGCGGTGCCGTGGTGGAAGCTCTGCGAGTCGGTGTGGCAGGTGGCGCAAGCGCCGTGAGTCCTCATAGTGCGCCGTGTGGCAGGTCGTGCAGGCGACGTCCTTGATCGGCGTGCCCGAGTGGCTGGGGACCATGGTGTGACAGCGCGCGTCCCCACAGGTCAGGTCGTTGGTGTACACGACGGCAGGCACGCCGCCCTGGGCCTTGTCGTGGCAAGCGAGACAGTCGCTGGGTGGCTTGTTCATCCCGGTGTGACAGACGGCACAGGATGTGCCGTAGCTCGCGTGGTTCGGGGGCGTCGCCGCGATCGTGCCGTTGTGACAGCCGGCGCAGTCGCTCAGCGGTCTCGGCGTGGCAGTGGCGTGGTGGAAGCTCTGCGGGTCGGTGTGGCATTTCGTGCACGTGCCCAGGGTCGCATAGTGCTCCGTGTGGCACGTGATGCACGGGGCGGCCGTGATCGAAGTGCCGGCATGATTCGCGATCTTGCCGTGACAGGCGGCGTCGCCGCAGGCCGGCGAGTTCGAGTAGGCGATCTGCGGCCCACCTGAACCCGGGTTGCCCACATGGCAGGCCGCACAATCGGTCGTGGGCTTGTTCATGCCGACGTGGCACGTGGCGCAGTTGGTGTGCTTGCCGTCGTTGTGCGACGAAGGCGGCAGCTTGGCGGTCGTGCCGTTGTGGCACTCGGCGCAGGTGGGCTGATGACCGGTGGCGGCGTCGTGGTGCACGGTCCCGACGCCGTGGCAGTCGACACAGGTCTTGCCGTACCCCGAGGCGCCGAGATGGGGCGTCTTCCCGTGCGTGAAGGCGGTCGCGTAGGATCTCCTGTCACCCAACTCCAAGTGGCAAGCGGAGGTGCAACCGCTTGCCGTCTGCCACGTGGACGTGTTCTGCCCCGGAGCGTGGCAATCGCCAGCACCGTTCACCGAGGAAGTGGTAAGGGAGCCCGCGTGACAGCCGGAGGTCAGACAGGCCGCGTTTGATAGAAGTCGAGTCGTCGATGGCAACCGCTCGTGTCGCAGGTGCTTCTTGTCTGTGGCTGTCGACGTGTTTCCAGTCCTTATAGGCCGAGGCTGGGGTCGCAGCCGCGAAAAGGAGGGCCAACAGAAGCCCGCTGAGGATGAGGAGTGGGAAGTACGTCCGTTGGCTCGACGGGCGCGCACTGCGGCTGCCGTTCACGATACCCCCTGGGGTTCGTCTTGCGGTTCCGGGTAGTAAAGACCATCCCGGCGACAGATGCAACCGCCGATGGAGGAGATGCGCTCCGGGGCGGGCGGCGCGGCGCGCAAGCGCCGCCGGGCCCGCCCGCACACTGGAGTCGCGGTCCAGCCGGGAGTAGCATCCGTGACGACCCGCGCCCAAGGAGGAGCCACGGATACGTCGCCCACCCTGTTCCTCGTCGACGCCGACAGCACCGTCGTGCCGGCCGACTCGCGACGCGATCGCGACGCGCCTCGAGGCCGAGCGCTTCTTCTGGCTCGACATCCACGGGCCGGACGCCGCGGGCCTCGCCCTGCTGCGCGACATGTTCGGCTTTCACCCGATCGCCCTGGAGGATTCGGAGCATTTCGGTCAACGCCCGAAACTGGATACCTACGACGACTACGTGATGCTCGTCGTCTACGGCGCGAACCGCGACGAGGACGACCTCGTCGAGGTGCACTGCTTCCTCTCCGAGCACTACCTCGTGACGGTGCATCGCGACGACTGCCCGGCCTTCCGCGACCTGCGCACCCGCATCACCACTCACCATCTCCACACCGACAACGCGGCATTCGTGCTGTACGCGGTGGTCGATGCGCTCGTGGACAGCTTCTTCCCACTGCTCAGCGAGATCGACGACCGCATCGACGCGATCGAGGACCGCGTCTTCCAGGCTCCCGACGACGCCCAGCTCCAGGAGGTCTTCGCGATCAAACGCAAGCTCGTGAGCCTGCGCAAGGTGATCAGCCCGGAGCGCGACCTGTTCGCGCGCGTCGCCACCGGCGTGTTCGCGATCCCCGGCATGACGCCCGACGCGGAGCGCTACTACCGCGACGTCTACGACCACCTTATCCGCATCAGCGACCTCATCGACAGCTACCGCGACCTCACGACGGGCGCCATGGACGTCTACCTGTCCACCGTCTCCAACAGGCTGAACGACGTGATGAAGCGCCTCACGATCGTGGCCACCATCTTCATGCCGCTCACCTGGCTCACAGGCTTCTTCGGCATGAACTTCGGCTGGATGGTCCTCAACGTCACCGGCTGGACGGCCTTCTTCACGTTTGGGTCTGGCCCCAGGCGCTGGCCGTGATCGTCATGCTTCCTATTCAGGAAGCAGGGCTGGATCTAGCCGACCGGCGCTCCCGGCGCTTCTACGCCCCAGATCTGGGCGTGGTCCACCACAGCGAAGCCAAGACTCGCGTACAGCGCTTCCGCGTCGGGGTCCGAGAGCAGGCCGAAGAGATGGGCGCCCGTGCGCACGTGATGATCGAGCGCGGCGGAGAGCGCCGCGGCCGCGGCGCCACGGCGACGGTGGGCCAGCCGCGTCCCCACGGCGTAGATACCCACGGTCGAGCCGACGCGCCCTGTGCCTGCGGAGGCGAGCGCGCGGCCCTCACGCCGGGTGAGGAACAGGTCGGCGTTCGGGAGCTCGGGGAACAGAGGGCCGAGCATGAGAGCGACCCATTCGCTCGGGAGTCTCGTAGGCGTCGCCGAGGACGTCGGCGGCATCCATGACCCCATCCAGGTCCAAGTCACGCGCTCCACGGCGTAAGCCGTGCTCGACGTGTCGTGCGTCCGCCGCATGTGCGCACATGAACGGTGCCGACCCGTCGGAGACAAGGCCGAGGCCGGCAGCCACCTCGGCGGCCTCTTCGGCCGCCGGCGACAGGACGGCGAGCGATCCGGGAAGCCGGCGCTCGCGGAGCAGGCGATCGAACCGGCGCATGGCATGGTCCGACGCCTTCGGGTCCGAACACGTAGCCGAAGTTCATGTCGGGGAACGTCTCGCCGCCGATCCCCAGGCTTCCGCCCGGCAACGGGAGCACCTCCCCATGCACGGCGCCGCGCACGAAGGCGCACCAGCCGTCGCCGACGGCGCGCCCCAGGTCGACCAGCGAGACTCGTCGGGACCCCATGACGCTCCCTTCGCGCGGCGGGCCGCCCGCGACCGGACGGCGGAGCCGCGTGGGGCAGGCGCCGCCGATCGACGACCGTCCCGGCGTGCTCCACCTGCAGTGTACGCTCCCACGTCCGCACGTCAGCGTTGAATGGGGACGCCGGGCGCGTCCCACGCCCGGCATCCGCCGCCAGCCGTCACACGCGGATGTCGCGACGCTCGAACAGGACCAGGGTCACCGCGAGGAGCGACCAGCGTCGTGCCGACAAGCACCGCGACGTCGAGAGCCCCTATGCCACGTCCCAGCGGCGTCGTACCGCCGGTGTAGCGGAACAGCGACAGCACGCGGTACGGCTCGAGCGTCTCGTTGATCTGGCCCAGTGTGTTCAGCAGGTACATCGCCACGCCGACACCGGCGCCGGCGGCGATGCCCGCCGCCTTGCGGCCTGTCGCCGCCCCGACGGCGAGCGTGACGCTGCCGACCGCGAGCCCGAGCAACGTGAACAGCAGCAGCGCCTGCCCGAGCGCGCCGGCGCCGACGTCCATGGCCATGGCCGTCGTCGCGACGAGCAGTGACAGCCAGAAGGCCAGGCCGAGTACGCCGATCGTCAGGGCCATGGCCGCGAAGCGCTGCAGAACCAAGTTGCGGCGCGAGAGCGGGTAGGCCAGCAGCAGGCTGAGCGTACCGTCCTCCTCCTCCCCTGCCAAGGCCCGGTTGGCGACCGAGATCGCGAAGGCGATGAACACGATCGGCCCCAGCCACGAGAACAGCTCGGTGTTGATGTAGCCGCTCGGCGAGGTGAAGTCCCCTCCCGGGCCGAGGAACGCCTTGCGGAAGGCGTCGGGCAGGTTGTCGAGGTATTCCTGCAACCCCCCTGCGCTGTCCCGGATGCTGGGGTAGACGGCCATGAGCAGCGCCACGTAGGTGGCGACGCCGATCACCCAGACGATCAGACCGCGGGCCTGGTCGCGCAGGCTCTTGAGGAACGGGTCACGCAGCATCGCCGGCCTCCTTTCGCACACCCGACGCGGTGGGTACGTCGTGCCCGAGCCGGTCGCTGTAGAAGGCGAGGAACACGTCCTCAAGATCGGGCTCGCGGCTGGTCATGGTGACGACCTCGTAGCGCGCCAGCACCTTGACGGTCGCGTCGAGCGAGCCTCTGACCGTGAGACGGAGTGTCCGCGTACCGCCGCCCTCCGGAGCTCCGCCGAGGCCGAGGCCGGGGCCGTTCGCCGTCACGCCCGTCACCCCGCCCACGCCCTCGAAAGCGGCGGCCGGCACGGGTGCGGCGAAGGTCACTTCGACTTCGCGGACGGCGCGCCCCGTCAGCACCGCGACGTCCTCGACCGCGACCAGCTCGCCCTCGCGGACGAAAGCCACTCGGTCGCAGACGCGCTGCACCTCGGGAAGGTTGTGCGACGAAAGGAACACGGTCTGCCCCGCCTGTCTGGCCTCCTCGACGAGGTGGTAGAACTCGTGCTGCACCAGCGGGTCGAGGCCGGCGGTGGGCTCATCGAGGATGAGCAGCTCCGGCCGATGCATGAGCGCCTGGATGAGGCCGAGCTTGCGCTTGTTGCCGGTCGAGAGGTCGGCGACCTTCTTCCCGGTGTCGAAGTCGAGCCGCTCACAGAGCAGGCGCAGGTACGCCATGTCGGCGCCGCCGCGCAGGTTGGCGAAGTAGCGCAGCGTCTCTTCCCCGGTGAGCCTGCCGTACAGGCTCAGCTCACCGGGCAGGTAGCCGCTGCGCCGCCGTATCGCCATGCTCTCGCGGCGGCTGTCGAGACCGAAGACGAGGGCCCGGCCGCTCGTCGGCCGGATGAGGTCGAGTAGCACGCGAATGGTGGTCGTCTTGCCGGCCCCGTTGGGGCCGAGGAAGCCGAAGACACAGCCCGGCTCGACCTCGAGCTCGAGGTCCACGACTCCCCGGTTCCTGCCGTAGCTCTTCGTCATGCGCTCGAGATGGATCACCGACGTCATGCGCCCTCACGCTCCTCTCGTTCCTTCCAGCGCGCCACGAGCTCGCGGAGCCCTTGTTCGTAGAACTCGTAGAAGGCGCGCATCTCGCGGACGCGAAGGCGGCATTCCTCCGGATGCCCCTCGACCAGCTTGAGGCCGCGGTCGGCGACCTCGCGGAAGGCGGCCAGGAGCGGCAGGCTCCGCTCCATGGCCCGCGGCCACATGGCCGGCAGCAGGCGGTACTGGTCTCGGCGGTCGCCCGGCATCGTGAACCTCTCGACGATGCCGAAGTCGACGAACAGGCGGATGTTGGTGCTCACCGACGCCTTGCTGGCGCAAAGCGCCGTGGCGATCTGCCCGGCCGTCTGGTACGGCGGATCGCAGATCATGAGCCAGGCGACGATGCGGCCGGCCATGCGCGGGTGGCCGGCCTTCTCGTAGAGCAGTGCGGTGTCCTCGATGAAGCGCAGCGCAGCCTCGTCCGGCACCGCCGCGGTTGTCGCGGCCGCCGTGGCGGGGCGTCCCGTGGCCGACTCGGCCCGAGGAGTGACGAGTGCTTCCATGCGTTCGTCGTTCATGCACGCCTCCAGCGCAAGTCGAATCTGATGCGACCACTTCTGTTCGCTTAGTTCAGTGTACACTGAACTTACTGAACATCAAGCGTTCTGGCCCGTGCCGCAACGGGATCCTCGAACCAGCGTGTGTCGGCATCCCCGTATCGCTCCCGCGCTCCGGACGCTATGCTTGTGGCCGCGCGCAGGCGGACTTGGATGCGGCGCCGAACCAGGGGGCTGAGGATGATCGTCGCAGCAGAGGCCATCGGTGAAGCCCTGCTCGGCGCGGCCCGCGCCTCGGTCGCCGCGTTCACCCTGGGGCTCCTGGTCACCTTCCTCGCGGTCCGCATCAACACGCGGCTCATCCGCGCCAAGGTCAAGTGGTGGTTCCACGACATCGAGTCCGGGGGCGGCGTGCACGTGCACCACATGGTCATCGGTGTCGTCCTGATGGTCGTCACCGGGCTCGTGCTGATCGCCACCTCGCCAGAGGGCCTGTGGCTGCAGCTCTGCGCCCTGGTGTTCGGCGCCGGCGTGGCGCTGACCCTGGACGAGTTCGCCCTGATCCTGCGCCTGCAGGACGTCTACTGGACGGCGGAGGGCCGCCTCTCGGTGGATGCCGTGATCGTCGCCGTGTGCGCGGGACTGCTCATCATCCTGGGTTTCAATCCGTTCAAGTCGGCGAGTGCATCGGGAGCCGCGGGGATCGCCGCCGCGGAGATCGGCGCAGCGTTCGTCCTGGTCAACCTGTGCTTCGCCGTCGTCTGTCTGCTGAAGGGCAAATACTGGACGGGCTTCTTCGGCGTCTTTGTGCCGATCCTCGGCATCGTCGGAGCGATCCGCGTGGCGCGACCCGACTCGCCGTGGGCTCACAGGCGCTACGGGAAGAAGCCCAAGAAGCTGGCCAAGGCGCAGCGCCGTGAGAACCACGTCAACGCCACCTGGCGCGCCTGGCGCGAGGCCTTCTTCGACCTCATCGCCGGCAAGCCGCACCTGCCGAGCATGACGGCGACGGCGCGGCCGGCGGATCCGGCCGATGCCGCGGGCGCGGAGCCGCCGGAGCCGGCCGAGGGAGACGAGCCGGCCTAGTCAGGCGCCGCCGGCGACGATCTCCAGATCGTCGATGAAGCGGCGCTGCACCGGCACGATGGCCGCGCGCGCCGCCGGCAGATCGAACCAGGCGGCGCGGTCGACCTCGGGGAACTCGGCCTGCCTCCCGGAGCGCGGCGGCCACTCGATCGCGAAGACGTTGCTCACGATGGCCGCCGGATCGCAGTCGTGCTCCACCGCCCAGGCGTAGATGAGCTTGTGACGGTGCGCCTTGACGCCGCCGAGGGGCTGGAAGGGCCCTGCGGGCTCCAGCCCCGTCTCCTCCCTCACCTCGCGCAGGGCGACGGCCAGGAGGTCGACGCCGGCGGCGCGTTTCCTGGCCTTTGAAGCGGTCACCGTCGCCGGTTCGGGGCCAAGCTCCTCCGTCTCGGCCTCGCCCTTGGGGATGCTCCAGGCGCCGGCGTCCTTCTTGGCCCAGTAGGGGCCGCCGGGGTGGACGAGCAGCACCTCGAGGCGCGGTCCGCCCGGCTCGGGGGCGGCGACCCGGCGATACAGGAGGAGTCCTGCGCTCACGGACGGCATGGGGCAAGTATGGCACGGGTAGGGTGCGGGCCGATGGACCGTGAGCGGTCCCCTGCGAGAGCCGGAGGGAGATGCGATGTGCACGCGCGCACTGTGGTCGAGCGGCGGAGACCCCGGGAAAGGCATCGTCGTCGTGGGCCGCAACATGGACTGGTTCGAGGATACTCAGACCGACCTGTGGGCGTTGCCGCGCGGTATCGAGCGAAACGGCATGACCACGGGAGACACCGTGCGCTGGACGGCCCGATACGGCAGCGTCGTGGCCTCCATGTACGGCGCGATGACCACCGACGGCATGAACGAAGAGGGCCTCACGGTCAACGGCCTCTACCTCGCCGAGACCGACTACGGCGAGCGCGACGACAGTCGTCCCGGACTCGCGATGACCATCAGCCTGCAGTTCTTCCTGGACTCCTTCGCAACGGTGGCCGATCTCGTCGCGTGGACGTCGGGAAGCGGCGTGCAGATCTGCCCGTCGCCGCTGGGCTCCAGCGGCAAGCCCGGAACGGGTCACATCTCGGCCGCCGACGCGACCGGGGATTCGGCGATCATCGAGTTCATCGAGGGGCGGGCGAAGATCTACCACGGCCGCGAGTACACGGTGATGACCAACTCGCCGCCGTTCGACGAGCAGCTGCGGCGGCTCGAACGCTTCACCGGCTTCGGCGGGGACGAACCCCTCCCCGGGACGACCGATGCGGCGGACCGCTTCGTGCGCGCCGCCTACTACACTGCACACCTGCCGTCGACGGACGAAGCGCGCCTCGCGATCGCTTTCGTGATGAGCGTGATGCGCAACGCCAGTGCGCCCTTCGGCACCGCCGACCCGGCGCGCCCCAACGTCTCCACGACCCAGTGGCGCACCGTCGCCGACCTCACCCACCGTGCGTACTTCTTCGAGTCCACGGTCAGCCCCAACGTGATCTGGCTGCGCCTCGACGACCTCGATCTGGGCAAGGGGGCGAAGGTCCGCAAGCTCGATCTGGTCGATCATCCCGACCGGGTCGGCGACGTCACCCGGTCGTTTCGCCCGGCGAGACCCTTCACGTTTCTGCCGCCGGGCGGCACGGCGTCCTGACAGGCGCAGATCATAAGACGCCGGGGCGGGCGCTCGCGAGCGCCCGCCCCGGCCTCGAACAGCGTCGGTCAGTTGGAGCCCGAGCCCGCGAGCACGGCCGAGAACACCTGCCAGGCGAGCAGGGCCTTGGCCGTCAGGCTGAGGATGATGTAGGTCTTCTCGCCGACCAGGTAGTTCTTCCAGGGCCCGATCTTCTTGTACTGCAGCCACATGTTGATGGCGAACACGTTGAAGAAGATGAACAGGCTGGCGATGATGCCGTACACGAACGTCGGGGGCGACGGGCCGTCGAGGCCCGGGCTCCACACGTAGATCACGACGATGATCCACGGGATGATGCCGGCGAACGTGCCGAACCAGAACGAGAGCCAGCTGGGCTTGCCCGGCGTCTCGTACTTCTCCATGAGCAGGCCGAAGAGGATCATGCTGGCGTTGACGCCGAAGATGGCGAGGAGGGCGGCGACGTCGCTGACCCCGGTGATCATGCTGATGAGCACGATCATGATCGACGAGCTGAAGAAGTACTCGATCCAGCGCCCGTAGTTGCGATCCTGCAGCAGATTGCGCTTGTACCACTCGAACACGCCGGGCGAGGCGATGAGGAGCAGCGCCGCGGCGGAGATGGCGAGAAAGGCGAACACGCCCCAGCCGAGCGGGAGGTCGAAGAGCGTGTTGAGCTCGGGCGGCGTGCCGGGAGGCCCGGTCATGTAGGTGGACGTCACCGGCAGGCTGAAGTCATTGGTGAGAAACGCGATGGCGGCGGCCTGAACGGCGAGGATGAGGCCGACGATGATGTTCCACCAGCGCAGGCGTCCCAGTCGCCGCTCGTCTGTGAGGTCTTTGGCCATGTCGTGCTCCTTGGTCAGTCGTTGGCGCCGTCGACGGCGACGGCAAGGTCGGGTCTCATGTGCCTGTCGGTCATCGCGCGCAGGACTCCGCGGCGGTGCTCTCGATGATGGCGATGAACCCGTCGAGGAATCGGCCGACGGCCTTACGCTCGGCGTCGTCCAGGCTCTCGGCCAGCTCGAAGATCTGCAGCGCCATGGGCGCGACCTCCACGCTAAGGTCGTCATCCGCCTTGTTCGTGCGCGTGACGAGGACCCTGCGGCGGTCGGCGGGGTGTCGTTGGCGCACGACGTGGCCGCTCGCTTCGAGGCGATCGACGAGCGCGGTCATCGCGCCGGAGGTCATCTGCAGCCGGCGCGCAAGCTCGCTCGGGCCGATGCTTCCGTCGGCGTCCAGATACTCGAGCGCCAGCATCTCGGGGACGCTGATGCCGACCGCGCGAGACAGGGCGACCATCAGGCGCGACATGGCTATGTCAAGCCTCCGCGTCGCCCAGGTGATCTCTTCGGTCGTGTACTCGCGGTTCATCGGGCTATCTCTTTTCCGAGAAGTATCTTGGAAATCAAGATACCCGACTAGTCGAGTATACAAACCCCGCCATCCGGCCGCCGGCAGGATGCCTCCCGCCCGCGCCCCGTGCGGCGCCGCCAGGCCTCCTCCACCGCGCGCCTGCCGCGCCGCACCAGTATCACGACCACGAGGACGATGATGACTGTGGCGGCGGCTCCGAGCGCCCAGATCCAGGTCGACGACGTGCCGGGCCCGGAAGCGCCACCCCGGTGGCGACCAGAAGAGCGAGAAGGACCGCCGCGGCGGCGGCCGGGATGAGCCGGCGCCTCCCCGTGGTCCGACCTGGCTTCGACCTCGATCCCATCGGAGCCCCCTGTCCATCGGGCCATCGGCCCAGTGCGCAGGCTCTTCATCTCACATCCAGGCGTCGATCGGAGAGTGCTCGCGCTCGAGCCGCGCCGGCAGCGACTACGCGTCGAAGTACTCGATCTCGTCGTACGTCTCGGTCGGGAAGACCCAGACGATGACGATGGTCTCCTCGGCGCGGTTGCGCACGCCGTGGACCGCGCCCCCGGGGATGTAGGCGACGTCGCCGCGCTCCAGCGACCCCCAGGCGCCGTCCCTGTAGATCTCGGCGCGGCCCTCGACCACGTAGTAGACCTCCTGCGGTGCATGGTGATGGGGCGCGAGCTCGCGCTCCCGGGCGGACCTCGAACACGCCGACGCTCAGACCCTGGCTCGGCGTGCGATCGGCCGACACGAGCTGCCGCCAGCGGACCCCGGGCTCGGCAGCGTCCTCCTCCCAGGGACTCCCGTCCTCGTGGGCCAGGTGGAACTCCTCGGCCATGTCGTGCCTCCTTCCGCGGACTCTGCGGGCACTCCTCAGGCGCCGCGCGCCGCCCCGTTCAGGGCGCCGTACTCCCCGTACGCGGCCGTGATCGCCCGCGGCAGCAGGCCGGGCGCTCTGCCCTCCTCTTGGGCACGGTCGCCGGCCTCGTAGGCCCAGGCGACGGACTTGATCAGCGGCCAGCGCAGCGGCTCGGGCGGCAGCCTCACGAGCGGTGGTCCCACGACGGGCATCCGGCTCCACTCGTCATCGTCGCCGAGCACCAGCGAGGCGAGGATCTTGCCGCCGAGCTTGGTACCCGTGAGGCCGTGCCCGGAGAAGCCGAGGCCCGCGTGCACGTTGCCGCCCGACGCGGTCTCGAAGAACGGCAGGGCCTCGCCGCTGATGTCCATCGGCCCGCTCCACGCAGCGTCGAAGCGCACACCCTCGAGCTGCGGGAACAGCCAAGTCAGACCGCGTGCAGCCATTGCGGCCAGTCGCGCCGAGGTGAGTACGCGTCCCTTGATGCGGCCGTCGTAGACGATGCCCATGGCGCCGCCGCCGATGGCGATGCGGTCGTCTGACGTCCGCCGCAGGTAGTAGAGCATCTCGCGCAGGTCGGCGATGCCCATGTGCGTCGTCCACCCGATCTCCTCCACGAGCTCCGGGATCGGCTCGGTGACGACCATGAAGTCGGTGCAGACGGCGAAGGCGCGGCGGAAGTGCGGCTGGCTGCCGGCCCAGGCGCCGGTGGTGATGACGACCTGGGCGGCGGTCACGGAGCCGGCCGGCGTGACGACGCGGGCTGGCCGGCCGGCCTCGACGTGCATCATGGGCGTGCCTTCGAAGATGCGCACGCCTCGCTCGAGCAGCACGCGGCGCAGCTCGCGCGCGAGCTTGGCCGGCTGGATCACCATCAGGTCAGGTGTGATCACGCCGCCGATGAAGCGCGGCGAGTCGGCGATGCGCCGCGCCCCGGCGGCATCGACGCGCCACAGCCGGTCGGCGTAGCCGTGCTTCTCGAGCAGCCGGAACGTCTCGTCGTCCGGCCCGGGCTGCCACTCGCCGGCGCGGGCGTAGAGGATGCCCTCGTAGTGCGCGTCGACGCGCGCGTCGTGGCGAGCGATCCACTCGTCGAGCTGGTCCACCATGTCCGCAAGGGCGGCGGCGTAGGTCACCCCGCCCTGCTCGCCGAGCGAGCGACAGAGACCCGAGAGCCCGGTCCAGGACGGCGAGAAGAAGCCGCCGTTGGCGCCGCTGCCGCCGGCGCCGCAGATGTCGGCCTCGACCAGCACGACGCCCAGCTGCGGCGCCCGCTCCGTGAGCTCGTACGCCGTCCAGAGGCCGGCGAACCCGCCGCCGGCGACGCAGACGTCGGCGGCCACCTCGCCGGCCAGGGCCGGACACGGCTCCCCCGGGTCGGCGGCCAGTGCCTCGTCGAGCCACCAGCTGCGAGGGCCCACCGGCGGCACGCCTCCGCTCCCTCTCCCCCTCGATGCCGATCCGCGTCTCAACATCATGGTCAGCCTCCGCGCGTCGTCGCCTGGCTCAGTACATCAGATTCCGTCGCGGCAGGCGGCGTCAATGAGAGTCTGCCTCGCGCCGGCGCGCGAGAGCCGTCGTGACGATCTCGCGCAGCGTCTCGCGTACCCTGTCGGCCAGCACGGGCCCTCGTTCGTCGGCGGCCGCGACGATCTGGGCCGCGCGCTGACGCGCGCGGCCGACCTCGTCGCGGCCGTCCGCGGCCCACGCCTCCCACGACAGCCGCGTCGCGATCTCGGGCATGAACACCTCACCGGCGTGCAGCCGCCGCGAGGTCTCCTTCTGCCGCAGGAAGTCGCCCTCGAAGCCGACGCGCGCCATCACGTCGGCCATCACCGCCTCGCGCGAGAACTCGGCCCCGGCGAGCATGCGCTTGACCATCTCCGCGATCTCCGCGTCGATGACGATCTGCGGCAGGCTGCAGAGCCCGGCGCCGTGCAGCAGGCCGATGCCGCCGGTGATCAGATCGGCCCCGCTCTGCGCCACGGCCAGGCCCTTGAGCGCCTTCTCGTAGCCGGCCTGGACGCCGCCGTACAGCGCATCTGTCGCCAGGCCCGGCGCAAGCACCGGCACGCCCAGCTCGTGGCCGACTTCGACGCAGGCGGTGCACATGAGCGCCGTCTCAAGGGCGCCGAAGCTGAAGGTGCCGGCCTTCATGTCGAGAAGGCTGCTGCCGGCGCCCATGATGAGCGGCGCCCCCGGCGCCGCGAGCTGGATGGCAGTGGCCACGGCGAGGAACTCGGCGACGTTCATGGTGACGGCGCCTGCCACCGTGATCGGCGCCGTCGCCCCGGCGATGGGCATCGGGTACACGACGATCGGCCCGCCGTATCGCGCCATCTCGACGTTCACGTCGAGGAAGGCCCCGCCGATGCCCAGCGGCGAGTGCGTGCAGCAGACGAAGCTCAGGCGGGGCCGCGCCCGGAACGCCTCGAGCCCGCCGCACACCTCGGCGCAGAGCGCCAGCATGGGCTCGAGCTCCCACGACGCGGTGACCTCGTGCTGCACGTGCTTGCCGCTCCACTCGAGCATCGTCAGCGCCTCGGCGAACCCCATCTCGTCGTGGGGCAGGTCGCCGGCGCCGACCGGCGCCCACATGACGTCGACGGCCGGCATGGCGTCGGCCACGATGACGGCGCGCCGCATGTCCTCGCTGGTACTCGGGCGCGCCAGACCCGTCTCCTCGTCGAGCGTGCGCGTGGGCGTTCCCGACGGCACGAAGTGGACGGCCGAGCCGTCGAGGAGCACGTCCAGATCCGGCGTGGCCCCGGCGAGGAGCACGTCGCGCGGGCACGTGACGAGCGCGCGCTCGACCAGCTCGCGCGGGAGGCGCGCGACCCCCGCTGCGCGGTCGACGCGCGCGCCCGCCTCCGCGAGCCGCTCGAGCGAGTCGCAGGCGCCGAAGCGCATGCCCACGTTCTCGAGAAGCGCACACGCCTCGTCGACGATCAGGCGGCGATCGTCGCCGCTGGTCCAGCTCACCTGTGGCCGCATGTCGCCTCCCGACGCCGTCGCTGGGCAGGGACCCAAGGAGCACTCTCTCGGGAGGACGTCCCGGGAGTCAAGTGCGCGCGACGACGCGCCGGCCCTTCTAGAGCCCGACGACCTCGAAGCCCAGAGCTGCGGCCGCTCGACCGAGTTGACGGTCGTGCGTCGCGAAGACGAGGTCGGGCGCGCGACGGTCGCGCCAGCACGAGAGCCGTCGCAAGGTGTATCGCATCCAGGCTCTTGATCGCGGCCGGGTATGGCTCGCCCGCCCTGCGCAGGATCGACAGCGACGGCAGCAGGCGACGCATGCGCCGGAGATGTCCATAAGCGACCTGCCGCCTCTCGCCGGACTCGTCCATGCTGAGCTGACACCGCAGGCGCGCCGCTCTCGACGGCTCGCATGCACTCGACCTCGGTGAGGAAGGACGTCACGCGGTCGTCATACTCGAGCAGAGCCATCAGCGGATCGGGTTGCTGCAGCACGAAGCGAAGAATGACCGAGGAGTCGACGTAGGCGATCACTGCTCGGCCTCCGGCGGGTCGCTTGACGCGCGACCCGCCTCGAGCTGCCTCGTCGGCCACGCCGGTCGAGGCGCCGGTCGCGATCGTCGCGGTCCTCGCGGATGAGGGCGACGACGTCGATCGACCGCCCGAGCGGCGGCAGGTCGACCTGGCCCCACAGGGCCGGGTCTTCGGTGGGCTCGATGATCTCGAGGTCGTCGCTGTCGTCCGGCTCGTACGGACCAAGGGTCGCGACCGGGATATCGCGGCTGAGGACGGTGAACGAGGCGCCCTCACGGACTTCGCGAAGGTAGTAGCTGAGTCTGGCTTTGAGCTCGGCGACGGTCACGGTGTCCATGGTCACAGTATGACCAGAAATGGTCAAGATGACAATGGGCGCGTGCTGGGTGACGTTTCCGCAGCGCCCAGGTCTGTTCGGGTCAGACGAGCTCGAGCGTCCGGAAGGGGAGCTCGAGCGCGCCCCGCTCGGTGTCCCGCGGGTCTGGAGGCTGGAACGCGGTCTATCTAGCCTCCGGGAGCCTCATCTCGATGTGGCGGCACTTCGGGCAGGCGAGCAGGTCGATCGTCACCATGCCTTCGCCCAGCTCGGCCCACTCGCCGAAAAGGAGCTTCCATCCGCCTCTCGTGCCGCCGATCCGGAAGTCCGCCGGACCGAGCTCGCGCAACTCGACGCCGCAGCGGAGGCACTGGACGCCCGCGGCGGATACTCCTCGTTGTCGTCGCCCACGGTCGCCCTCTCCTGCTATGCCGGCAGCCGGCGCTCACCGATCTCGGCGGCGATCCGCGTGACGGCGTCGGCGAGCAGGGCGGAGCCCTTCTGCTCGCCGCGCTCGCGCACGGCCACCTCGCGGCTCTCCTGCTCCTTGTCGCCGACCACCAGCAGGTACGGCACCTTCTGCAGCTGGCCGTCGCGGATCCTCCGGCCCATGCTCTCGCCGCGGTCGTCGAGGTCGGCGCGGATGCCGGCCTGGTGCAGCGCGCCGAGCACCTCGTGGCCGTAGGCGGCGTGCCGGTCGGCGATCGGGACGACCAGCGCCTGCACCGGCGCCAGCCACGTGGGCAGGTTGCCGCCGTAGTGCTCGAGCAGGATGCCCATGAAGCGCTCGATGCTGCCCAGCAGGGCGCGGTGGATCATGACCGGCCGATGCTCTTCGTTGTCGGCCCCGGTGTACGTGATGTCGAGGCGCTCCGGCATGGCGAAGTCCACCTGGATGGTGCCGCACTGCCAGGTGCGGCCCATCACGTCCCTGATGTGGAAGTCGATCTTGGGGCCGTAGAAGGCGCCGTCGCCCAGGTTGAGCACGTAGGCGAGGGGCTCGCCGCCGGGGCCCTTCTCGGCGTCGAGCACGCGGGAAAGCGTGCTCTCGGCGCGCTCCCACATCTCGTCGCTGCCGATGCTCTTCTCGGGACGCGTGCTGAGCTCGATCTTGACGTCGCTGAAGCCGAACGCGGCGTAGATGTGGTGCATGAAGCGCACGACGCCGCGGACTTCGTCTTCGAGCTGCTCCGGGGTGCAGTAGATGTGCGCGTCGTCCTGGGTGAAGTAGCGCACGCGGAAGAGGCCGTGGAGTACGCCGCTCATCTCGTGACGGTGCACCTGGCCGAGCTCGGCGAGGCGCAGCGGCAGATCACGATAGGAGCGCCGGCGGCTCTTGTAGACGAGCAGGCCGCCGGGGCAGTTCATGGGCTTCACGGCGAACGGCTGGTCGTCGATCTCGGTGAAGTACATGTTGTCCTTGTAGTTGTCCCAGTGACCGCTGAGCTCCCAGAGCTCGCGGCGCAGGATCTGCGGCGTGCGGATCTCCTCGTAGCCGGCGGCCACGTGCTCGGCGCGCCAGTAGTCGATGATGGCGTTCCAGATGCGCATGCCCTTGGCGTGGAAGAAGGGGAAGCCGGGGCCCTCCTCATGGAAGCTGAAGAGGTCGAGGTCGCGGCCGATGCGCCGGTGGTCGCGCTGGCGGGCCAGCTCGAGGGCCTCGAGGTGGGCGGCCAGCTCTTCCTTCGTGGCGAACGCCGTACCGTACACGCGGGTGAGCATGGGCTGGTGCTCGTCGCCGCGCCAATACGCGCCGGCGAGGCTGGTCAGCTTGAAGGTCCCAGTGCCGAGCTTGTTGGTGCTGGGCAGGTGCGGGCCGCGGCAGAGGTCGATGAAGTCGCCCTGGGCGTAGACGCTGATGGTCGGGAGTCGCCATCGGCCTCTGCAGCCGTGACCAGGTCTGCGATGAGCTCGACCTTGAAGGGCTGGTCGAGCGCCCAGCGGCAGGCCGGAGGCGCCGTGCCGGGCCCGCCGGCCCCGAACAGCGCCAGCGCCTCGTCGCGCGGGAGCTCGCGACGCTCGACCGGCAGGTTCTGGCTCGCGATCCTGGCCATCTCCTTCTCGATGCGCGCCAGGTCGGTCTCGGTGACGGGCTCGAGGAACTGGAAGTCGTAGTAGAAGCCGTTCTCGATGGTGGGGCCGATGGCGTACTTGGTGCCCGGGAACAGGCGCAGGATGGCCTGCGCCATGATGTGCGACGCCGAGTGGCGCAACACGTCGACGGCGTCGGGGTCGTCGCCCTTGAGTGTGACGATGTCGAGGCGGTCGCCGTCGTGGAGCGGGGCGGCGAGCGTCGACGAGCCGGGAGACGCCGGGCGCGGCGGCGGCGGTCACGCGGCCCGCGATGGCGGCCTTCGCCAGTCGCGGGCCGATCGCCGCCGCCGCATCGCGCACGGTGGCGTCGTCGGCGAGCTCCAGGGGGGAGCCATCGGGAAGGGTGACGTGCAGGGTCATGAGTGGACCGGTCCTTTCGGCGGCGCGCCCGCGTACCTTGGCGGGGGCTGTTGACCGGTGGAGTCTAGCAGACCGGGTCGTGGTACCGTCCGGCCGCACGGCGACCCCAAGCAGGGACGGCCTCATCCTGCAGCTCCGTGCCACCCTGATCACCACCCCAACGGGGCGACGACCTCCGCGCACTTCGTCGCTGCGGCCGGCGCGGACCTGAGGCCGTCGTGCTGGCCGCCGTCCTCGTGTTCGCGGGGATCGTCTGCGTCACGCTCGGCTGACGCCGGCCGGCCCCGGCGCTTCGCCGAGGAGTGCGCCCACGTCCACCCCGCGGCCGGCGAGCTGCGCGCCCATGCGCTGCAAGTCGCGCAGCAGGCGCGCCGGGTCGACCGCCAGGGCCTGCAGGTGCACGCCCGGCTCGCGCAGCGAGCCGTCCAGCCACTGCAGCAGGCAGGCGGCGGCCGCAGCCGCGGTGAGCCAGTAGCCGTCGGGGTGCGCGAGGCGCAGGCCGGCGCTCGCCGCGCCGCCGGCCATCTCCCCCTCGGCCTCGACCTGCCACACGACGCCGTAGGGCGGCCGTCCGTACTTGCGCAGCGCCCAGGCGAGCAGCCGCGCATACGGTCTGCCCAGCGTCCGCGGGGACAGCCTCATCACTCCGACGCCTAGCGGCATGAGCACGTTGTCGACCACCGGGTTGAATCCCGAGACGTAGAAGGCGCAGTCGCGCAGCGCGGGGATCTGCTCCGGCAGCCGCTGCAGCTCTTCCATGAACATGATCGCGCAGCGTTCGTCGCCGTACGGCGGACCGAAGTCGAACGAGCGCATGGCGTCGCGCCACGCCAGCTTGGTCCAGACCCCGTCGCGGAGCGCCTCGATGCGGTAGTCCTTGAGCTCGTCGGCGAACTCGTAGATCGTGTCGATCTGGAAGGCGTACGCGTTCCAGTCGGCGCGCAGCAGGGCGCCGACGTCGGCGCGCTCCGAGCCGGCCGAAGGCCGGCGCCAGCGCGCGGATCATCGCCGCCGACAGCCCCGGGTGGATGCCGCCGTCGGTGATGAAGCAGCGCCCCTCACTCTCGATGCGCGGACGCAGCCGCTCCAGCGCGTCGAACTTCGCGGCGGCGCTGAGCAGCAGGTCGAAGTAGTCCGCGCCGGCGTTCAGCGCCGCCTCGGCGACGTCGCCGGCGTGGACGAGCACGCTGGCGGCGACGGCGACCAGGTCGATGCCGTCGAAGGCGCGGGCCAGCGACGCCGCGTCCGCGGCGTCGGCCACCCGCGCCGTGACGCGCGCCGGGAACCGCTCGTTGAGCGCCGCGGCAGCCTTCTCGCCCTTCTCGCGGTCGCGCCCGGCGAGCACGATCTCCGCGTCGCCGTACTGGAGCAGCAACTCGCTGAGCGTCGTGCCGGTCGTGCCGTAGCCGCCGAGCACCAGGATCTTCGCATTCATGATCGTCCCTCCCCGGGCGCGGGCTCCATCCCGTCGCCCTTCAGCGCGGCCAGCACGAAGTCGGCGAGCTGCGCGGCGCGTTGTTCGAGTGAGACCCCGTCGAGGAGCCGGTAGTACGTGTCGAGATGCGGCAGCAGACGGCAGTCGCCGAGCGCCACGGTGAGCGCGTGCACGAAGCGGGCCGAGCTCTCGAGGTCGGCCCCGGCGGAGATCTCGCCGCGCCTGCGAGCGCCCTCCAGCATGGCCCGCACCATCGCCAGCAGCTCGGTGGCCACCGGTTCCACGATCCTCTCCCCCAGGTCGGTGTCGCCCTGGTAGGCGGCCCGGGCGAAGAAGCGCAGCAGATCGTCCTGGGTCGTGCTCCACTCCACGCCCACGCACACGTAGGCGATCAGAGCTTCACGAAGCGGCAGCGCGGCCAGCGCGTCGCGGTACCGGCCGAGCTCGGCGGCCAGGAGTCCGCCGGCGATCTCGGCGGCCACGCCGACCATGCCGCGCCGGTCGGGGAAGTACTGATACAGCGAGCCGACCGACACGCGAGCGCGAGCCGCGACGGCGCGCACCCCGGCCCCGTGCGGCCCGGCGTCAGCCGCCTCACCGAGGATGGCCGCGATGACCGCCATCTGCCGTTCGGGATCGAGCCGCCGAAAGGTGCGGGTCACGGCGCCGCGCCGCTCCAGCGCGAGCACTTGCAGGGGGAGATGCTCGACGAGTCCGTCGGCCGTCATCCCGGCGGCCTCGAGCCAGGTGCCGCCGGGCGGTCCGAAGGACCCGCCGCCGGCGCTTGAGCCCGAGCCCGACTCGCTGCTGGACGCGTGTATGAACATATGTTCACTATATGCGTTCACCTGTTCACTGTCAACGGCCACGGGAGACCGACCCACCGTTCTCGTCGGCCTGCGAGTGAGGGCGCGGCCGCGAGGATGTCGAGCGCCGCGACGTGGGGGCCGGGGCACGCCGACGGGGAGTCGGTCCTGATGCCGGGGCTTCACGCGACCATGATGATCAGCGCGCCGCCTCAGGGCATCCGCGTCGCCTGCCGATGAAGCAGGCGGAGCACTTCGTGGACATCGACAGGGACAAGACGCAGGCCCCCCTGGCGCCCAGGCCGCTGGGCGAGATCGGCCGCGCGGGCATGAGCGGGACCGATGGGCAGACCGCTGCGCAGCGGGAGGCGAGGACGGCCGCGCGAGGCGGCGCGGTCCTCCGCGCCTTGCGCGCGCGGCCGTTCGGCGTCCCCGCGTCGGCGGCCGCGCCCACCCTGTGGCGCACCACCCTCCAATGGATCCTCGCGGCGGCCATCGCCGTGGTGCTCGGATGGCTCACCTACTCGCGCGGCGGCTGGATCCCGTTTCTCTCAGGAGCCGACCTGGCAGATCCACGAGTTCGGCCACCTGCTCACGATGTGGGCGCCACCGCTGCTCTGCTCGCTGGCCGGCTCGTTCCTGCAGGTCGCCGCGCCGCTGGGGCTGGCGGCGTACTTCTGGTGGCGCCGGGACTGGTTCGCGGTGATCGTCCTGGTCGCATGGGCGGCCGAGTCGCTGCACAACGTCTCGGTCTACATCGGCGACGCCCAGCGTATGGTGCTGCCCCTCTTCGGCGACGACGGCTCGGGCTCCGGCCACGACTGGCACAACATACTCGGCGAGCTGGGCTGGCTGGGAGCCACCGACCAGCTCGCCAACGTCGTGCGCACGGCCTCGGTCATCCTCTTCGTCGTGGCGCTGGGGCTCGCGGCGCTCGGCTTCGTGCGGGCGCGGCGGGCGTAGCCGGCCCGCGCCTGCGCCGCACGGCTTCGGTCAGGCCCGTGCGCACGCGCAGGCAGGCGGCGATGCCCCAGGCGGCCGGCAGCAACAGCTGATCCGAGCGACGATGAAGACCGCCGAGGCCCTCACACAGTGGCCTCAGACGCGGCCGCGATCGTTCACGACGTCACGTTTCTCGAGTTCAGCCGGTGGTAGAGCCCCTTGAGCTTGCGGTAGAGCTTGCGGTACTCCGCGTACGCGTCGGAGTAGGCGCGGGCGTGGGCCGACGGCGTGAACGTCGTCGAGACGGGCACGAGCGCCGGTGTCTCGTCGAGGGTCACCTCGCCGAGGCAGACCCGGGCCCATAGTGCGACGCCGCGCAACTGCGCGTGCCGGGGGTCGGCCACCTGCTCGACCGGGCGTCCGAGGACGTCCGCGTAGATCTGGCACCACAGATCGCTCTGCGCGCCGCCGCCGAGGATGCGCACCCTGGGCACGGGCTGCTTGAGGAACTTCTCGTAGGCGTCGAGCAGCCAGCGCGAGTTGTAGGCGACACCCTCGAGCACCGAGCGCACGAGCATGGCACGGTCGGTGCGCAGCGAGAGGTTCAGCCACCCCGCGCGCACGACCTTGTCCTCCACCGGGCTCCGCTCGCCGTTGAGCCACGGCATGAACAGCAGTCCCTCGCAGCCCGCAGGTGCGCGCGCGGCAAGGCTCAGGAGGTCCTCGAACGACGGCGCCAGCGCCTCCTCGGCCGCACCGCTCGCCCCGATACCGCTGCCGCCGCCGAGCAGGCCGTCGTGCGGCGCGACGATCTGCTCGCGCAGCCAGTGCAGGGCGGCTCCGCCGGTCTCCTGGTTGTTGACCACTAGTGGGTGCGTCGGGTCGAGCCCGGGCACGGTCGCGATCTGGTGCAGGATGTCGGTGCGCTTGAACGGCACGCGAGCGCCGATCCACGACGTGGTCGACACGGCGATGTGGGTCTCGTACGGCGCGACCGCACCCGAGCCCACCACGGCGGCGTGCAGGTCGGGGATCCCGCACACCACGGGCGCCCCCGGCGCCACGCCGAGCTCGGACGCGACGTCAGGCAGCAGCCGGCCGAGCACCGAGCCCGTCGGGATGAGCTCGGGCAGCCGCGCGCGGTCTCGCCGCGTCTTCAGGATGAGCGCGTCGACGTACCCCAGCGGCGCCCCCGGGCGGTTGTCGGTGAGCCACGCCGCGAGCATCGACGCCGGCGTCGCGGCGGCCCGGCCGGTGAACTTCAGGCCGAGGTAGTCGACCGGCTCGAGGATGACGGCGGTCTTCGCGTAGACCGCGGGCAGCCGTTCGCGCAGCAGCAGCGAGTGGCCGGTGGGGTCGGCGCCGCTGGGATTCGGCGCTCCCCCGGTGATGCGTACGAACTGACAGCGTCTTGTGCGGCGCGAAGCCGGCGATGTTGAGCGGTCCGCCGATGACCTCCCGCGCGAGGTCGCGGGCGCGGGTGTCGGCCCAGAGCAAGACCTCGCCTGCGGGCTCGCCGTCGACTCCGACCGGCACCGACGATCCGAATTGTCCCGTGAGCGCGACCGCGTGCAGCGCCATCGCGGTCGGCGTCGGCCCCATCGATCGCCTCGCGCGCCGCCTCGCGCAGCCCGGCCCACCACTCGACGGCGTCCTGGGTGGCCGCGCCGTCAAGCCCGACGTGCGCACGGACGGGGCGCATCGCCGACGTGACGCACCTCTCCCCCGAGCGAGCACACGGCGACCTTGGGGCCGCCGTTGCCGAGATCGACCGCCAGGATCCAGCGCTCGCCCACGTCAGGACGCCGGGGCGTCGGGGGCGACTTCGTGCATCGCGTCGAGGAGGCGGACCATCGTCGAACTTTGACCATGGCGTTGCCCTGCGGCGTACCGCCGAAGCCGTACACCGCGCCGGACTGCGCCGGCTCGCCGTGGTGCTGCCGGCGCGTAGCCGACGGCGGCACGCAGCGCCTCGAGGAACGCCTCGGCGACGCCCGGCGCGGTGTTGGGCCGCGTGACGCAGAAGTGCAGCCCCGGCGGCAACTGCAGCGGCGTTCATCCGCCAGCCCTGCGCCATGAGCGCGTCGTTGACGAGGTAGATGTCGAGGTCGTCCGCCGCCTTGAACGCGACGAGGAAGGTCGGGTCGCCGATGACCTCGAGCTCGGGGATGCTCGTCGCGGATGCCGTCGCGGATGGTCACGGCGGTGCGCATGATGCCGTCGGCGGCGGCGAGGTAGCCCGACTCCCCGGTCGCGAGCATCGCGGCCCACGTCGAGGCGATGATCCCGCCGCTGCGCGAGCCCGCGAAGCCCGGCGACACGTACAGACCGCCGGGCCAGTCCGGGTAGGTGAAGTACTGGTCCTTGCGCAGGTCCTTGTCGCGGTAGAGCAGCACGCTCGAGCCCTTGAGCGCGTAGCCGTACTTGTGCGTGTCGGCCGAGATCGACGTGACTCCCGGTACGCGGAAGTCCCAGAGGCGGCACATCGTAGCCGAGGCGTTCGACCCACGGCAGCAGCCAGCCGCCGAGACAGCCGTCGACGTGCATGCCGATGCCGCGCGACTGCGCGAGCGCGGCGATCTCCTCGATCGGGTCGATGAGGCCGTGCGCGTAGTTGGCCGCGCTGCCGACCAGGGCGATGGTCTGGTCGTCGACGAGATCGTCCATCGCGGCGACGTCGGCGACGTAGGCGTCGGTGAGAGGCGCGTGGCGCACCTCCATGCCCATCCAGTGCGCGCCCTTGTCCAGCGCGACGTGCGCGGTCACCGGCATGACGATGTTCGGCCTGGCGACGCCGCGCGTCTCGCGCGCGCTGCTCGCGGTAGGAGTACAGCGCGGTGATGAGGCTCTCCGACCCGCCGCTCGTGACGACGCCGACCCCGGCGCCGTGCAGCAGGTCGGAGGTCATGGCGACGATCTCGCCCTCGAACTTCGTGGCGCTCGGATACATGTCGCGCTGCAGCACGTTGGCGTGGGAGTAGAGGTCGAAGACCTCGCCGAGGAAATGGTAGTGGTCGTGGTCGCCGCAGTAGAGGCTGCCCGAGACCGTGCCCTTGTCGCCGCAGGGCGTCCTCGGCATGCGCCATGCCGGCGATCTCGGACAGGATCGCCGCCCGGTCGACCGGCTCCTCCGGCACGCGCCGATACGTCTTCGTCGTCTTCCTGTACGGGTAGAGATCACCGAGGATCTGCGAAAGACCGTCGTCAGCCACCTGTCTCACCTTTCCCTGCTCGAAGGATCCTGACGGCCGGGGGCCGCCTTTCTCGCGATTCGCCCGGCGGCCGCGTCGAAGGCAGGTCGGGGAGCGCGGCGAGGGGAGTGACACGTGCCCAGACGTCGTCATAGCTCATAGCGCTGCCCTCCGTTCGAACACCCGGGGTTAGCTACTCTCATCGTAGGTCACCGGGCGGGCGGCGTCTACGGGGCGCTCTTCCGCGGCGCCCCGAGGCGCGCCGCCTCAGAGGCCCGCCGCGACCACCACCGTCCAGAGCATGACGAGCGCGAGGAAGACGCGCTGGAGCAGGCCGGCGTGGCGGCCGAGACCGCCGGCCGCGGGGCGCGCGGCCACAGCGAAGCCGGCGAACTGCGCGACCATGGCGACCGCCGCGACCAGGGCGATGAACAGCGCCCAGCGCCCCACCCCGGCGGTCGCCTCGGCGTGGCGCAGCGGCAGCGATATGAGGATCATCCCGGCGACGGCCGCCACGTACGCGACCAGGGCGATGAGCGCGTGCGCCTGGCCGCGGCGCGTGCGTTTGAGGCCCGGCATGTCGGTGTCGTAGCAGGCGAGCAGCGCCGAGCCTCCTCCCCACGCCGCGAAAAGCACCAGACCAGGGACCGACAGGGCCGCCGCCGGCACACTGCCGGCCACGGCGGCCACCAGCGCCAGCGCCGTGAGGCCGCGCACCACGAAGGCCAGCTTCATCAGCCAGCCGTACCGCCCGGTGGCCAGCCCGCTCATGCCCAGGCGCAGCGCGCTCTGCCCGGGCGTGAGCATCTGGGCGGCGACGACCAGCGCCGTCCAGAGGACGGCGCCGGCGATCGTCAGCAGGGAGAGGGCGGGCATGCGGCAACCCTACAGGAGTGCGCGCGTTCGCGGGCCGAGAGGTGAACGATCCTCCTCAGCAGCTCCGCCGGTCGTCCACCCTGTGGCAAGCCGTCTTGCCCTGCCCGCCGGTCATTCGCGGCAGCGAGAACGGCTCGGAGAGCTGCATCTTGGGCGTCACGCCGATGGTCGCCTTGACGCCGGCGGCGATGCGCTTGCCCAGTCTCTCGCGTTCCTCCTCCGTGAGCTCGGCAAGGCCGCGGATCTCCACCTGCAGCGTGAGCCGGTCGAGGTTGCTCACGTTCTCGACGACCATGCAGAAGTTGTTGGCCACCTCGTCGAAACGCAGCAGCACTTCCTCGATCTGGCTGGGGAACACGACGAGCCCGCCGATGGACAGGGCGTCGTCGCTGCGCCCGGTGATGCGGCCGATGCGGGGATGGGTGCGGCCGCAGGCACAGGGCGCCCAGGTCAGCGAGCTGATGTCGTGGCTGCGGTAGCGGATCATCGCCATGGAGTCGCTGGTCAGCGAGGTCCAGACGAGCTCGCCCGGGGCGCCGTCGGCGACGGGCTCGCAGGTATCCGGATCGATGCACTCCACGAGCAGATGGTCGGACCACACGTGCATGCCGTCCTTGACCGGGCACTCGCAGGCCATGCCCGGTCCCAGGAACTCGCCCATGCCGTACTCGTTGAAGGCGTCGACGCCGAGGGCCGCGCTCAGCCGGTCGCGGCCCGACTCGGGCCAGGGCTCGGCGCCGAACAGGCCGATGCGCAGCTTCGAATCGGTGGCCAGGTCGATGCCGCGCTCCTTGGCCTTGTCGGCGAGGTAGAGCCCGTAGGACGGCGTCGTGCAGAGGGCGGTCACGCCCAGGTCGACGATCAGGTCGATGAGCAGCTCCTGGCGGCCGATGCCGGCGGGCACGACGCCGATGCCGGCGTGCTGCGCGCCGTACTGCAGCCCGATGCTCGTCGGGAGACCGTAGCCGAAGCAGTTCTGCAGGAGGTCCCCGGGGCGCAGGCCTATCATCCACGTGGAGCGCGCGTTGCGCAGCGCCCAGGCGTCCATCTCGCGGCGCGTGACCCAGATGGGCGTGGGTTTGCCGGTGGTGCCGGAGGTGCTGTGCACCTCGATGATCTCCTCGAGGCCGCAGAGGCGCAGACCGTCCGGATAGGTGTCGCGCAACGTCGCCTTCTCGAGGAAGGGGAGGCGGCGCACGTCGTCGAGCGACCGGATGTCGCCCGGCTCGACCCCCGCCTCCCGGCACATCTCCCCGTACACGGCGCTGCGCTCGCAGGCGACGGCGACGACGTGCCGCAGACGCTCGAGCTGGAGCGCCCGCAGGGCGCCGGGCTCGAGCGTCTCGTTCTCGGGGTCGAAGCACATCCGGTCGCTCATGCGCTCCCCACTCCCCGGCCAGCCGCAAACGCGGCGAGGTTCATGTCGAGCCAGCTCGCCGGTACGTTTCTGGCGATCGCCCGCTCCCACGTCTCGACGGCGAACGGCAGGTGCGTAGACAGGGCGCCCACGAGCACCACGCCGGCGACCTTGAGGTCGCCGACCTCCTCGGCGATGGCGTTGCCGTCGACCACGGTGAGGCGGAGGCGGGCAGCGCGTACTCGGCGGCTGTCTTCCCTCATCCGATCGATGGCGTCGAAGGGGTACGCGTACTCGGTCGACGAGGCCAGCGGCGGCACGATCTGCTGCGTGTTGACGATCGCGATCCCGCCGGCGACGACCGAGGGCGCCAGGCGCAGGCCCTCGGCGGCCTCGAAGGCGAGCAGGTAGTCGACCTCGCCGGGGCTGATGCTCGGCGCCACGACGGACTTGCCGATGCGGATGTGCGAGCTCACGCTGCCGCCGCGCTGCGACATGCCGCGCGTCTCGCTGAGCTTGACCTCGAGGTCGCCGTGCAGCAGCGCCGTGTCGGCGACGATGGCGGCGGCCACGATGACGCCCTGACCGCCGACGCCGACGACCATGATGTCGTCGACGACGCCCTGCGCATAGTGAACGGCGCACGCGTTCGGGGCGCTCATGCTGCACCCACCTTCTTGATGGCGCCCGGCCTGCAGAGCTGGGCGCAGAGCGAGCAGCCCGTGCAGGTGCTCGCGTCGATCGCGACCTTGTGCCGTTTCTTGAAGACGGCCTGCGTGTGGTGCAGCGACGGGCAGCCGAGCTTCATGCACTGCTGGCAGGCGTTGCACAGCTCCTCGTCGACCTCGTAGACGCCGTCGGCCCCGACCTTGCGCGGGAAGAGCATGCACGGCCGGTTCGTGATGAGGACGGCCGGGCCGTCGTAGGCGAGCCCGGCTTTCAGCGCCGCGAGGCACGCCTCGTAGTCGTAGGGGTCGACGATCTCGATGTGCTCGACCCCGAGCGCGCCGCAGATCGCCGCCAGGTCGACCGGCTTGGTCTCGGCGCCCGCGAGGGTCTTCTCGTTGACCGGGTTGGACTGCCCGCCGGTCATGGCCGTGATGCTGTTGTCCTGGATCAGCACGGTGACGTTGGTGCGCTGGTGCACGGCGTTGAGCAGCCCGGTGAGGCCGGAGTGGAGGAAGGTGGAGTCGCCGATGACGGCGAGGGAGCCCTTCTTGCTGCCGCCGGCCCGCGTGAACCCCTGCTCCATGGGGATGCTGGCGCCCATCTCGACGGCCGAGTGCATGTGGCTGACCGGCGGCAGGCTGGTGAGGTCGTAGCAGCCGATGTCGCCGTGCACGTCGAGGTCGAGCTTCTTCATGGCCGTGGCCATGCCGCGGTGCGGGCAGCCGGTGCACAGGACGGGCGGCCGCGGTATGACGGAGTCATCCTCCGCGGCCTTCTGCTGCGCCCAGCGCGGCAGGTCCAGGCCGGCGGCGAAGAAGCCCCGGCCGACTCGCGCGGGCGTGAGCTCGCCCAGCGGCGAGAACCACTGCTTGCCCTCGACGGCGAGGCCGGCGGCGAGGATCTGCTCCTCGAGATACGGCTCCAGCTCCTCGACGACGAAGAGGCGCTCGACCGTGGCCGCAAAGCGCTTGATGGCCTCGAGCGGCAGCGGGTGAACCATGCCTAGTTTGAGGAAGGTGGCGCCGGGCAGAGCCTCCCTGGCGCTGATGTACGCGGCGCCGGAGGTGATGACGCCGATGCGCGCGAGCGCGCCCGTGCCGGGCTCGACGCGCGTGAGCGGGCTCGCCTCCGCGTACTCGCGCAGGCGCGCGACGCGCTCGAGGAGGCTCGCGTGGAGCGGACGCGAGAACCTCGGCAGCAGGCAGTACTTGTCGGTGTGCCTGCCCGGATCCTTGCGCGCGACCGCGACCCGCTCGCCGACGCGCACGATGGACTTCTGGTGCGCCGTCTGGATCGAGAGGCGCACCATCACCGGCACGTCGTAGGTCTCGCTGAGCTCGAAGGCGAGCCGCACGAAGTCGTGGCACTCCTGGCTGTCGGCGGGCTCGAGCATCGGCATGCCCGAGATGCGACCGAAGTAGCGGTCGTCCTGCTCGGTCATGCCGCTGCTCATGCCCGGGTCGCCGGCGACGACGACCACGAGGCCGCCGCAGATGCCCGTGTACACGGAGCTGATGAGCGGGTCGGCGGCCACGCTGGCGCCGGCGCTCTTCATCGCCGTGAGGGCGCGCACGCCGCCCACGGCCGCGCCGAAGGCGACCTCGTAGGCGACCTTCTCGTTGGTGGACCACTCGGCGTAGACACCGTCGTACCTGGCCAGGTTGGTGACGATCTCGGTGCTGGGCGTGCCCGGGTAGGCGGCCGCGACCTGCACGCCTGCCTCCCAGGCGCCCCGCGCGACCGCTTCGTTGCCGAGCATCAGGTGCGTCTCCATGCAGCTCCTTGACCGATGTGGCTTGGCCCGTTCACGATATGCACGGAGAGAGAGCGCACGCAAGCGCACACGGGAACAGTCCGGGCAGCGGTACACCAACGTCCACTTCTCTCCGCGAGGCCGCGCCCCCGAGGAGGAGCCATGAGCTGGCTGTCGAGAGCGATCGACGCCGGCGGGGAGTATCGCAACCCGCTCGACGACATCGAGGACGGCCTGTTCCTCACCACAGGTGCGAAACGCGCCAAGACGTCCCAGTTCTGGGTGCTGCTCGTGCTCGCCAGCATGATCGCCGCCGGCGGTGTGGTCGGTGACTCCACACCCGCAGTGATCGGCGCGATGATCGTCGCGCCGCTGGCCACTCCGATCTACGGCGTGGCGCTGGCCACCGTGACCGGGTCGCGCAAGGACCTGTTCGCCTCACTGGGGCTGCTCGTGGCCGGCATCGCCGTGAACATCCTGATCGGCTACCTGATCGGCGTGGTCACCTTCGACCGCATGCCGGTCGACGTGAACCCGCAGATCGTCGGCCGCACCGCGCCGACGCTTCTGGACCTCGCGGTCGCCGTCACCGTCGGTCTGGCCGGCTCGTTCGCCCTGGTGCGCCGCGACGTCTCCAACATCCTCGCCGGCGTGGCCATCGCGATCTCTCTCGTGCCGGTGCTCGCCGTCGTCGGCATCACGCTCGGATCGGGGCGTAAGGACCTCGCCTGGGGCGCCTTCATCCTCTTCCTCACGAACGCGGCGGCGATCATCGTCGCCGGGGTCGTGGTCTTCACGGCGGCCGGCTACGAGCGCACCGCCACGGAACGCGGCCGGCGCCCCAGACGGCGCGCCAAGATCCTCATCGCCGTCCTCGTGGTCGTGCTGATCATCCCGCTCGGTGCCGCGTCCATCCGCACCTACGCCTACGAGAGATGGGTCGGTGACACGACGGACGCCGCCAATGCGTGGGCGAGCGGCAGCGACTGGCGTATCGAGAGCGTGAAGCTGGTGGGCACCGACATCGTCATCTCGGCGGTGGGCCCGGGCGACCCGCCGCCCACCGATGGTCTCCAGAAGGACGTGCGCGCCTCCGTGCCGACGAGCGTCGGCGTGCAGATGCTCGAGGGCAGCGGCACCACGATCGAGTTGTAGGCGGCTGCGGGCGGGCTGAAAGCCCGCCCGCGACCGGCGCACGTCTCAGCCCGGCCGCGCCGAGTGCCCCACGACGGCATTGCGCACGTTGTAGAGGTCGGCGAGGCCGGCGAGCATGGGTTCGAGCGCTCCGGCCAGGCCGTCGGCCAGTGAGTCCCCGAGCGGCCGCGTGGACGACTCGCCGTCGTGCGGCGTGAGCCGCAGCAGACCGGCGGCCGCGTCGACCTCGATCACGAGGCCGCCGGGCAGAAGGTCCCGCGTGAGCGTCTCACGCTCGACGAGCGTCGGGCGGTCGAGCACGACGACGTCGGCGCCCCAGTTGTACAGGCCCTCGTCGAGCAGGTGGCGCTCGTCGTACTCGATGAGCGCCATGTCCAGGCGCGGGCTGCGCATCATGTTGCGGACGTTGGCGATGTGCGCGGGCCGCCGGCTGAAGAACTCGCCGTTGAAGAAGAGGCCGTCCAGGCGCGCCGCGCCGACCTCTTCGACGCCGGGGCAGCGCAGGCCCAGCTCCGTCAGGCGCGTCGCGGTCGCGGCGTCGAGCCGGTTGAAGACCAGCACCGGCACGCGCGCCGACTCCGGCGTCGGGAAGTGGCCCCTGAGCACGATCGAGGGCACGTCGATCGACTCGCCCTCCGCCGGGACGAGATGCATGAACACACCCGGGCCGGCGTTGATCTCGATGATCGCACAGGAGCCCTCGGACCAGGGGCGCGTGATGTCTTCGGCGAGCAGGTCGATGCCGAGGACGTGGACGTCGAGGAACCGGGCGACGTCCTCGGCGAGCTTCACGTTGAGCGGGTGGATGACGTCGGTCACGTTGACCGACACGCCGCCCTGCGAGAGGTTGGCCACGCGCCGCAGCACCAGCTCCTCGCCGGGGCCCGGCACGTCCCGCAGCGTGCGGCCCCGGTCGCGCAGGAACTGCTCGAGGGCGTCGTCGACCTCGATCTTGCCCATCGGCGAGCGCGGCGTGTCGGCGCGCTCGGGGCGCGCGTTCTCGCGCACGATCAGCTCCTCCACGGTATGCTCGCCGTCGCCGACGACGTACGCCGGCACGCGCTGCAGCGCCGCGACGAAGCGCCCGCCCACCGTGAGCAGCCGATGATCGGTGCCCGCGATCTGCTGTTCCACGATCACGCCGTCGTCGGCGCTGTCGGACGCCTCGACGGCGAGGCCGTAGCCCATGGTCACATCCCGTTCCGACGAGACACCGGTGGTGACGCCCTGACCCTTGTGCCCGGCGACCGGCTTGGTGACGACCGGGAAGCCGAGCCGCGCGGCGGCGCGCTGGGCCTCGTCCAGATCGAAGACGATCTCGCCGCGCGGCACCGGCAGGCCGAGGTCGTCGAGAAAGGCCTTGGCGCGGTCCTTGTAGGTGGTCAGCTCGGTGTCCTTGATGCTGTCGCGGTGCAGCACAGTGGAGCGCCCGCGCAGCTGCTTGCGCCCGTAGCCCCACTGCACCACGTCCTCGCTCTCGAGATAGAAGTCCGGGATACCCGCACGGTAGCCGGCCTCGAGCAGCGAGTAGATGGTGGGCCCGCCGAAGCGGCTGCGCAGGAAGCGGCGCAGCACGGCGGCGTAGCGCGCCTCGAAGTCGAAGGCGCGACCGTCGAGCTCGTCGCGCAGCCAGTCGGCGACGAGCTCGATGCAGCGCCGGCACACGTGCGGATCGACGTGCTGCACGGCGACCGTGACGATTCCATCGCCGGCCGCTGTCACCGACCAGCGCGTCGCGAAGAGCCCCATGTCGAGCCGCTGCACCTCGATCACGGCGCGCGCGAAGAGCTCGGCGAAGTCGCGCGGCGACTCCTCGTCCGCCAACTCCGGGAAGCGGCCCACGACCGCTGCCCAGAGATCTCGCAGCGGCAGGCCGCCGCCGTACGACAACTCGAAGGCCACCGCCTCGACGGCCAGCGGCACGTTGGGCCCCGGGTACGCGCGGATATGACTGAGGTCGAAGTATCTGGTCGCGGCCAAGACGGCGTGCTCCTGTACTCGTGGGTCGATGATGCCGGTCTGGTGCGGCGCGGGCTCAGGCGTGGACGACGCGGCGCCCGTTCAGGTCGAACGTGTCGCCACCCGCGAGAACGTGGAGCCGCAGGCCGGTGAACGAGAGGGCGCGGACGCGGTCGGTGAGGCGGCGCTCCGCGCCGCCTCCGGGCCGCGAGGCGCCCGAACGCACGTCACCGGCCGGCCCCGCGGCAGCCCCGTCCACGATGCACACCACGCCGGGGCCGAACACGGTCGCGAGGCCGTCCGGGGACACAGTGATGCCGCAGCCTTCCTCGATGCCCACCCCGAGCGCGTCCGGGCGGGCGGCCACGACCGCAAGCAGGCGCGGGAGCCGCCCGCGCGCCACGAGGTGGGTGTCGACGGTGACGCCCGGGACGATGGCGAGGCCGGGCACCTGGGGGATGGCGCCGGGGTCGTAGAACCGCGTGGGCTCGCCGCGCACGATCACCGGGTCGCCGAGCGCCATGGCGCCGGCGCTCGAGCCGCCCACCACGAGGCCGTCGCGACTGCGGCGCCGCAGCTCGTCCACGAAACGGGTGCCTTGAAGGATCGAGAGCAGGCGCAGCTGGTCGCCGCCGGTGAACATGATGGCCGTCGCGTCCTCCAGGGCGCTCAGCGTCTCCGGCTGGTCGGCCTGATGGTGCGTGCGGATGTCGATGACCTCGATGTGATGCACGTCCTCGAGCTCGAATACGTTCTCGTAGCGCTCGATGGTGTCGGCCCGCTGCTCGCTGGCGGTCGGCACGATGGCCACGCGCGCGTCCACGGCGCCGCCGGCCAGTTCCACGAAGCGGCGCATGATCGAGCGGTCCATGCCGTCCGGACCAGAACCGCCCAGCAGCACCGTCCAGCCCGAGCTCAGCGACGTCACGCGCCCGCCTCCGCAGCGGCGCGGGCGCGCTCCTCGCAGTCGTGCAGCCACTCGATGCCACCCTGCACCCGGCCGGTCTGGTAGCAGACGAGGTCGCCGGGCCGGGCGCTCGCGGTGGCGCGTCTGATCGCTTCCGACTCGTCCGGCGCCCTCTCGATGGCCGCGGCGTCGAGCCCGGCAGCCGTGAGGAACTTCACCTGCAGGTCCATCAGCTCGCCCGGGGCGCGGCCGCGCAGGTCGTCAGCCTCATACAGGAACGCGGCGTCGAACACAGGGCCGATCAGGCCGCAGATCTGCTCGATGTCCTCGTCCCTGCGGTCGCCGACCACGTCGAACACGATGATGCGACGGCGCTCACCGAGCTGCGTGACCAACGACAGCAACGCTTGATACGCGTGGGGGTTGTGACCGTAGTCGAGCAGGTAGTCGACGCCGGCGATCCTCTTCAGGTTGATGCGTCCCGGCGTCTGCAGCGGCGACGGCAGGAACGAGGTGAGACCGCGGCGGATCTCGTCGACACTCACGCCGTGCGCGTAGGCCGCGGCCGTCGCCGCCAGGGCGTTCTGGGTGTTGAACACGGCGCGACCCTCGAAGGTCAGCGGGACGTCGACGATGCGGGCGACGGGGGTGAAACGGTCGTTCTCGAGGATGGCGATGTAGTCCTGCTCGCAGACGACTGCACTATGACCGCGGTCGACGTGTTCGAGCACCACCGGATTGGACGAGCGCAACGAGAAGAAGATGACCCGCTCGCGGCAGTATTGAAGCATGTCGACGCACGCGGGATCGTCGGCGTTGAGCACCGTCGTGCCGCCCTCCCGGACCGCCTCGGCCACGACGGCTTTGACCTTGGCGAGCTCCTTGACGTCGCGGATGTTCTGCAGACCCAGATGGTCGGGCTGCACGTTGAGCACGACGCCGACGTCGGCGGTCTTGTAGCCGAGGCCCGCCCTGAGGATGCCGCCGCGCGCCGTCTCGAGCACGGCACAGTCGACGAGCGGGTCGCGCAGCACGACCTGCGCGGAGTACGGCCCGCTCATGTCGCCCTCGGCGATGAGGTGGCCGCGCACGTGGATACCGTCGGTGGTCGTCATGCCGACGCTGTAGCCGGCGTGCTCCATGATGTGCGCCGCGAGGCGCACGGTCGTCGTCTTCCCGTTGGTGCCGGTGACGGCGATGATGCCGATGTCGTGTCGCGCGCCGCGCGGGAAGAGCATCTCCACGATGGGCGCCGCCACGTTGCGGCGTTTGCCGACAGCAGGTTCGAGATGCATGCGCAGCCCCGGCGCCGCGTTGACCTCGATGACGGCGCCGCCGATCCGCTTGACCGGCTGCTCCAGGGTGGGCGCGATCACGTCGATGCCGGCGATGTCGAGGCCGACGATGCTGGCGATGCGCTCGGCCATGAAACGGTTGGTCTTGTGCACGGTGTCGGTGACGTCCACCGCGGAGCCGCCTGTGGAGAGGTTGGCGGTGAGCTCGAGACGGAAGACCTCGCCGGCCGGCAGCACCGTCTCCAGTGTGTGGCCGGCGCGCGCCAGCAGGTACTCGGTGACCGACGAGGTGGACAGCCGCGTCATGACCTTCTCGTGGCCGTAGCCCCGCCGCGGGTTGCGGTTCTCGATCTCGATGAGCTCGTGAATGGTGTGCTCGCCGTCGCCGGTGACGGCGGCCGGTTCGCGCATGGCGGCCGCCACGAAGCGGCCGTCCACCACGAGGATGCGGTAGTCGTTGCCCGAGTAGCACTTCTCGACGATGACCCTGTCGCTGACCTCTTTGGCGCGAGCGAAAGCCTCGCGCAGGTCGGTCTCGTCGTTGATGCCCGTGGTGACGCCCTTGCCGTGGTGGCCGTCGT
This sequence comes from uncultured Thermoleophilia bacterium, assembly GCA_963700035.1. GTDB lineage: Bacteria > Actinomycetota > Thermoleophilia > UBA2241 > UBA2241 > CAIXSE01. The sequence continues at coordinate 63,376 of CAVOWE010000009.1, forward strand.
GCGGCTTCACCACCACCGGGTAGCCGAGCCACTCCGCGTCCTCGATGGCCGACTCGACGCGCCGGACGACCGTGCCCTTGGGCACGGGGATGCCGGCGTCCCCGAGCATGTGCTTGGTGAGCTTCTTGTTGCCGGCGGTCTCGACGCCGATCATGCTCGTCCGCGAGGTGATGCTGGCCTCGATGCGGGCTTGGTACTTGCCCTCGCCGAGCTGCACGAGGTTGTAGTCGTCCAGGCGGAGCACGGTGATGCCGCGATGCTCCGCCTCCTCCACGATGGCCGCCGTCGACGGCCCGAGGAAATGGTCGGCGCTGATGTCCTCGAGTTCGAGGATGATGCCTTCGAGGTCGATGCTGTCGCCCTTGCCCTGCAGGATGGCGTTGACGATCTCGATGGCGCGCTCGCCGGCGGTCGCGCCGGCCTCCTCCACCCAGTAGCTGAAGATGACCTGGTAGATGCCGGGGGCGTCCAGGTCGATGGTCTTGCCGTAGCCGACCTCCATCCCCGCGATGAACTGCAGCTCAAGGGCCAGGTGCTCGATGACGTGACCCAGCAGAGTGCCCTCGCGCATGCGGCGGATGAGGCCGCCGCGCTCGTCCTCGGAGCAGCGATGTTCCTCCAGGCTGGGGACGAGCTGAAGCAGGGCGTCGGTGAAGCCGTCGATGGTGTTGGTGAAGACCTCGTCGTACTCCTCCAGGTCGACCTGGAGGACGATCACCGGGCGATAGCTGTAGTAGTTGGCGCCGCGCAGGGCGCGCCAATCGATGAGCTTGACCATCCCGTCCCCCTTGCCGTGGCGCGAAAGTGCCATACTACTACCATGATCCTGCTTCGCGACATCGATGTGTACGCGCCCGAGCCGCTCGGCCGCACCGACGTACTTCTCGCCGGCGGGCGCGTCGTAGCCGTGGCGCCGGACATCACGCCGCCGGGCGGAGTGGACGTGGATGTCGTGGACGGCCGGGGCCTGCTGGCGCTGCCCGGCCTGATCGACGGCCACGTGCACATCGCCGGGGCCGGCGGCGAAGGCGGCCCGGCCACCCGCACCCCCGAGCTGCGCCTGAGCCAGCTCTTCGAGGGCGGCATCACCACGCGTGATCGGCGCCCTGGGCACCGACGGCTTCACGCGCTCGCTCGAGGGGCTGCTGATGAAGGCCAAGGCGCTGCGCGCCGAAGGCGCCGGCTGCTGGATCTACACCGGCGCCTACCAGGTGCCGACGCCCACGCTGCTCGGCGACGTCGGCCGCGACCTCGCGCTCATCGAGGAGGTGATCGGCGTGGGCGAGATCGCCGTGGCCGATCACCGCTCGTCGGGGCCTACCGTGGACGAGCTCATCCGCATCGCCGCCCACGCGCGCGTGGGCGGCATGCTGGGCGGCAAGGCCGGCATCGTGAACCTGCACCTGGGCGACGCCGAGCGGCCGTTCGAGATCGTCCGCGAAGTGGTGCGGCGCAGCGAGCTCAAGGCGACCCAGTTCCTGCCCACGCACGTCAATCGCAGCGCCGCCGTCTTCGCCGACGCCAAGGAGTACGGCCGCGACGGCTACGTGGACATCACCGCCAGCGCCTACCCCTACTTCGCCGACGAGGAAGTGAAGCCGTCGGCGGCCATCGCGCAGCTCGTGGCCGCCGGAGTGCCCATCGCGCACATCACGATGAGCTCCGACGGCTGCGGCTCGCTGCCGTCGTTCGACGAAGCCGGCGAGCTGGCCAGGCTCGAGACCGGCGAGCCGGCGTCCATCTTCCGCGAGTTCGTGGACGCCGTCCGCAACGAGGGCCTGCCCATCGATCACGCCGTGCGCGTGGTCTCCACCAACGTCGCGGTCATCCTCAAGCTTCCGGGCAAGGGGCGCATCGCGGCCGGCGCGGACGCCGACCTCGCCGTGCTCGACGAGGACCTGCGCCTGCGCCACGTGATCGCCGGCGGGCAGTGGGCGATGCGCGACGGCGACGTGTTGCGCACGGGGTCGTTCGAGGCGTAGGAGCGCGGCCCGGCGCGGATGCTCAGCGCGACGCCGGCCTCACTGCCCGTCGCGCAGGACCTCCATGCAGGCCGTGGACCACCAGAACGGCCGCACGGCCACGCCGCCGGTCTGCACCAGCTTCTTGCCGATGTCACCGAGGACGACGTCCTTGACGGTGTCGATGACCACGGTGTGACAGATCGGCCCGCCCGAGAGATACGCCTTGGTGCCATCCGACCGGATGGCGATGTACAGCGGTCAGTAGGCGTCCAAGGGTATGCGCTTGATGACCTCCCGCGTCTGCGTATCGACCACCCCGCAGAAGAACAGGTCGGGGCTCGCGCCCGCGGTCGCCGCCGACGCCATCTGCCCGCTGGTCGGCATCACCGCGGCGCAGACGACGTAGGCTTTGCTGCCGTCGGGCAGCACGCCCACGCCCCGCGGCTGAAAGTACTTGGCCTTGGCCGACTTCAGGGACACGACCGCGATGTCGGCCAGCGTGGCCGGGTCGACGATGCGCAGCGCCTTGAGCTTGAAGTCGCTGCAGAAGATGCGGCTGTCGTCCGGGTCCACGGCGATACCGCCGATCTCGCCGCACTTGACCCGCTTCACGACCTGCCAGGTCTCGAGGTCGAGGAGGGCGAGGCCGCCGCCCACCCCCTCGATGGACATGTTGACCCATTCGAGCATGGTGTGCTTGCCGCGCGTCAGCGAGTCCACGGTCGCGATGTAGGCGTGCTTGCCGTCGAAGCTCACCGCGACTTCCATGCCGTCGCGAAGCTCGGGGAGCGTGCGCACCACTTCGCTGGAGGCGGTATCGATGACCTGCAGACCGGCGGTGGAGAGCACCAGCACCAGCGCGCCGTCGGGCGTGCAGGCCACCGCCGACGAGCACGGCAGGAGCTGGGCGAACGAGTACTTGCCGGTGGCGGTCTTGGCGCCCGACTTGTGCGGGCGCACGCCGGGCAGACGGATGCTGCGCACCTTCTGGTGCGTCTCGGCGTCGACCACCCACACCACGGGCTCGTCCTGGTCGGTGACATAGATGAGCCGGCCGTCGGGGGCCACGGCGACACGCCCGAGGTCGCTGCCGACGCGCGGCCGGAAGGCCAGGGTGTCGGTCTCGGAATCGATGAAGGCCAGAGCGCCGAAGGCCCTTGCCGTGCCTTGGCGTTCGGATTCGGCGACGTAGGCGAAGCGCGGAAGCGCGAGGCGGCGCTCGATCTCGGCGCGGTCGACGGTGGCCGCAGGCGTGGGGGCGGTCGTGTCGCTGATCTTGTCGCCGGTGGTGTCGCCGGCGGGGGTGGCGACGGCCGAGGCGTCCCCAGACGGCGGCGTCGTGCCGGCGTCCGTGGAACCGGAACCGCTGGTCCCGCAGCCGACCACAAGGAGGGCGGCACACAGGGTCGTCGCCACGAGGATGCCGAGCCGGGCTGCCGAGATCGCGCGTGCCGTCATGACCGCCTCCCCCAAGGACGCTGCATGCACTTGCGTACGACTCTATGCGTGCGGCGAGGCTGCGGCAAGAGGGGATGCGCTGTGCGGCCAGCGCCGTGGCAATCGGCCGTCTCGTTCCTGGATCGCTCGGGGGGCACGACGTGGCACCGCATCAGGTGGGCGCCGTCGCCTGCACCCTGCCTCACTGCCCCCCGCGCAGTACCTCCATGCAGGCCGCCGACCACCAGAACGGCCGCACGGCCAGCCCATCCGTCTGCACTTCCTTCTTGCCGATGTCGCCGAGCACGACGTCTTTGACGGTGTCGAGCACGACGGCGTGACGGATCGGTCCACCGGAGAGATACGCCTTGGTGCCGTCCGACCGGACGGCGATGTAGGTCGGTCAGTAGGCGTCGAGCGGGATGCGTTTGACGACCTCCTGCGACTCCGTCGCCACCACCGCGCAGAAGTACTCGTCGGGGCTTGGAGTGATGGGCGCCGAGGTGTCGGCGCACACCACATAGACCTTGCTGCCGTCGGGGAGCACGCCCACCCCGCGTGGCTGGAATCGCTTCGCTTTGTCCGATTTGAGAGACACCACGGCGATGTCGGCCAGCGTGGCCGGGTCGACGATGCGCAGCGCCTTGAGCCTGCGGTCGCTGCAGAAGACGCGGCTGTCGTCCGGGTCCACGGCGATCCCGCCGATCTCGCCGCACTTCACGCGCTTCACGACCTGCCAGGTCTCGAGGTCGAGCAGGGCGAGGCCGCCGCCCACCCCCGCGATGGACATGTTGCCCCATTCGGCGAGCGTGTGTCTGCCCCGGGTGATGCTGTCGCTGGTCGAGATGTAGGCCCGTTCGCCGTCGAAGCTCACCGCGACCTCGTAGCCGTCGCGGAGCTCGGGAAGCGTGCGAACGACCTTGGCGGAGGCGGTGTCGATGACCTGCAGGCCGGCCTTGGTGAGCACCAGGACCATGGTGCCGTCAGGCGTGCAGGCCACTCCGTCGGCGCACGACTGGATCTTCTCGAAGCTGTACTTCCCGGTGGCGTTAACCGTGCTCCAGTCAGTCGGCGTCACTCCCGGCAGACGGATCCTGTGCACCTTCTCGTGGGTCTCGGCGTCGACCACCCACACGACCGGCTCCTCGCGGTCGGTGACGTAGATCAGCGCGCCGTCGGGGGCCACCGCGACCCGCGAGAGGTAGTCCCCGAAGCGCGGCCGAAAGGCCACCGTGTCGGTCTCCGAGTCGATGAAGGCCAGTGCGCCGACAGGCTGCGCGCTCCCGAGACCGTCTCGCTCGCCCACGTAGGTGAAGCGTGGAAGCGCGAGGCGGCGCTCGATCTCGGCGCGGTCGACGGTGGCCGCAGGCGTGGGGGCGGTCGTGTCGCTGATCTTGTCGCCGGTGGCGTCGCGGCGGTGTCGCCGGCGGGGGTGGCGACGGCCGAGGCGTCCCCAGACGGCGGCGTCGTGCCGGCGTCCGTGGAACCGGAACCGCTGGTCCCGCAGCCGACCACAAGGAGCGCGGCACACAGGGTCGTCGCCACGAGGATGCCGAGCCGGGCTGCCGAGATCGCGCGTGCCGTCATGACCGCCTCCCCCAAGGACGCCGCATGCACTCGCGTACGACTCTATGCGTGCGGCGGGATCGGGGCAAGGGGATCGCGCAGCGTTGCTCAGCCGATGACGACGATCCCGAGGTAGCCGTCGACGGTGAGCCGGTCGCCGGTGCGGATGAGCTCGGTGGCGAGCGGCACGCCGGTCACGCAGGGCAGGCCGTACTCGCGGGCGATGATGGCGCCGTGGATCAGCATGCCGCCACGGCGCTCCACGATGCCGGCGGCCAGCGGCACCACGAAGGTCATCGAGGGCTCGATGGCGTCGCAGACGAGGATCTCGCCGTCTTCGAAGGCGGCGAGGTCGTCGCGGCCCGCGACCACGCGGGCGAGGCCGACGGCGAGGCCCGGCCCGGCGGGCTGCCCGACGATCTGGCGCGCCTGGCTGCGCACGCCGGCGGGGGGCGCGCCGGGGCCGGCGGGCGCGGCCTGCCCGGCCCCGCCGCTCGCCGCAGGCGCCGCGGCCGCCGGCGGCGTGGCACCCAGCGGCGAGGGCAGCGTGACGGCGCGCGGCCGCAGGTCGTCGTCGATCTGCATGCCGCGGCGGCCCGCCTCCTGAAGACCGGCCGTCGAGCAGACGCTCGAGGCGGCCGAGGTACAGGTTGTCGTCGTCGCGCAGGCGCCAGCTGGCGCGACCCAGATCGAGCAGCTCGGCCGCGCGCTCCTGCTCCGCCTCGGGGTACGCCTCGATGAAGCGCTTCGCGCGTTCCGCCAGGTCGGGACGTGCCGGAGCGCGAGCCCGCGGAACGCCCGGCGAGCCGGAGCGCCAAGGCCATGACCTCGTCGCGGTCGCGGTCGGCAGCCGGCCGGAGCGCCGCCGCCCACGCCGCCGGCATCACCGAACTCGGCAAGGTACTCGTCGAGCGTCTGCTCGGCACCCTCCTCGTCCCCGTCCCGCAGGCAGGCGGCAAGCCGCTCCAACGCGGCGTTGCGGCGCAGGCTGAGCATGGGCGTGGCGGTGAGCAGGTCGGTGAACTCGTAGGGATCCTCGGGGCGCAGCACGTCGTTGTAGGCACGGCCGAAGAGTCGTGCGCCGTGAGCGAAGGGGATGAAGTCGGCGATGTACGTGTCGACGCCGCGCTCGTGCGCGGCCTTGCGCTCCTGCAGGGCTGCGCTGCAGGCCGGCGTCGTCGAGGCTCTCGAGCGCGACGGCCGCCAGGCGGTCGGCCGCGGCCACGAGCGCCGGGATGTCCTCCTCCTCGATGCGCCGCCGCAAGCCCTGGAGACTGTCGAAGCTCCGCGTCAGACTGAGGTACGCGGCGCGCCCGTCGCCGGCCTCGCCGGCCAGCGTGGTGATGGGGCGCGACTGCAGCGCGAAGAGCTCGTCGCGCCGCAGCGTCCACTCCACGTCCTGCGGCGCCTCGAAATGGCCTTCGGCGCGCCGCGCCAGTCCGAACACCCGCGGCACCTCGTCGGCGGCCAGCGGGGCCACGTCGCGGCGGTCGCCGGGCAGGGGTATCAGGCGCACGCCGTCCGCCGCCGCCGACATCATCTCGAGACGCTCCGCTTGATGGTGCCCGAGCAAGGCGCCGTCGCGGCGGTCGAGCGTCCAGCGGTCGGGCTCGACGACGCCGTCCACGAGGCCCTGGTTGAGGCCGTGAACGGCTTCCACCAGGGCCTGCCGTTCATTCTCGGGGTGGCAGCTGAAGGCCACCCCCGAGCGCTCGCCGGCGACGATCTCCTGCACCACCACGGCCATGACGCTGCGCGTGGGGTCGAGCCCGAGCTCGCGCCGGTAGAGCAGGGCCGCGTCGGACCAGAGCGAGGCCCACACGAGCTTGACATGGTCGAGGATGGCGTCGACGCCGCGCACATTGACGTACGACTCGTGGAGGCCGGCGAACGAGGCGCCCGCCGAGTCCTCGCCGGGCGCCGACGAGCGCACCACGGTGGCTACCTCGGCGAAGCGCGCGGCGAGCGGCTGCGCCAGCGCCGCGCGCAGCTCGTCCGGCAACGGTGTGGTGAGAAACAGGCTGCGGATGCGCAGCGCGGCGTCCCACAACTCCTCCCAGCGCATGTCGGCGAAGTCCTTGCGCTCGAGCTCGAAGAGGATGCGGACGCCCAACCCGGTCGCCTGGAGGTAGGCCTCGTAGGCATCGGTGGTCACGGCTACGAACGGCGGCACCGCGATGCCGGCGCGCGACATGCGCGCCAGCGCGAGCGCCTTGCCGCCCACGCGCGCCGCCACGCTTTCGTCGATCTCTGCTTCCGGGATGACGTAGGCCGAGCCCGCCACCGTCCTACCTCATGTGCAGTTCGGTGACGTTCTGGAAGCGGCGCACGATGTAGTAGGTGTCGACGTCGATCTCGACCAGCGCGCTCGTGGGCGCACTTGCGAAGGGGCGCAGGTGCGGGTGGCGCGTGAGGAAGGCCGCGAGCTGCGCGGTGCGCTCCTCGCCTTCGAGCTCGCGCGCCGTACCGACCGCCGTGGCGGCCACGGCGCCGTGGAAGTCGAGGTCGTCGTCGGAGCGGCTGTCCACGAGCATCGCCACCTGTGGCTCGGCGCTCAGGAAATGGAACTTGCGCGTCGCCCGCGTAGTGCTGAAGTAGAGATGGCGGAGGTCGTCGTCGGCGCGCACCGCCACGAGGCTGGCGTACGGGGACTCAGGTCCGTGCGTGGCCAGCACGCCGAGCCGCTGGCGCGCGAAAAGCTCGCGCAGCAGCTCGAAGGGCTCGGCGGAGGCACTCATGCCTGCGGTCTTCCCCAGCACGGCGCGCGACGAACACGCAGCAAGGCGCGGCAGCGCCGGATCAGGGCGTCGCGATGTGCGTCAGATGCCAGAGCACCCCATCGTCGGTGGACAGGCTCGCTTCGCTCTGACCCCCCGCATAGGCGTGCTTCGCGTCGACGACCTTGAGCGCGACCAAGCCGTAGTCCGGCGGCGCGGGATCGACGGTCGCGCTCTGGTCGGTCCACGTGGCGCCGCGGGCCGTGACCTTGATGACCTTGCCGTTGAGGTTCGGCCACGCGCCCTCGTTGCCGATCACCCACCCGGTGGTGGCGTTGACGAAGTCGACCGCCACCAGGGGCGGCAGGCCGCTGCCCTTGGCGTACCACTTCTTGCCGCCGTCGGTGGTCCCGATGCAGTAGCCGGCCGTGTCGCCGCCCACGACCCAGCCCGTCGTGGTGCTGACGAAGTCGACGCCGTACAGGGCTTCCGCGGTCCAGCTGTCCTGGGCGCTCCACGTCTTCCCCGCGTTGACGGTCTTGATGATGCGGCCGCCCGCGCCGACGGCGAAGCCGACCCTGTCGCTGGGGAAGCTGAGCGCGTACAGCGTCTCGCTGATCTTCGTCTTCTGCGTCGCCCAGGTCTTGCCGCCGTTCGTGGTCTTGAGGACGGTGCCGTTGCGGCCCGCCACCCAGCCGAGCTTCGTGGTCCTGAACTTGACCGCCGCCAGCACGTCGATCGAAGCCGTCAGCTTGCGTGTCCAGTGGCGGCCGCCGTCGACGGTCTTGAACACCCCGGCCTTGCCGCCCTGTTGTTTGGCCGCCGTCACCACGTAGCCGATCTTGGCCGTGACCATGTCGATCGCCTGGATGTCGTCGGAGGCGCCCAGGCTCCACACGTCCCTTGCAGCGCCTCCCACCGCCCAGTGCACGACCTGGCCGCTCGTGCCCACCGACCAGCCCCAGCCGCCGACCACGTCGATGCCGTTGAACCAGTCGTCGACGCCGCGGTGCGGCGCCGGGCCGCCGGCGCCGGCGAACGCCGGGCACAGCAGGAAGAGCGCCAGCCCGGCGGCCAGCA
>CAVOWE010000010.1:0-30547 GCA_963700035.1 uncultured Thermoleophilia bacterium
CATGGAGGTGATGACCGCCGTCAGCCACGACATCCCGGTGGTATGGCTCATCCTTCAGAACGACACGCTGGCCATGGTGCACGACATCCAGACGATGACCTACAAGGGTCGCTATGTGGCCTCGCAGTTCGTGACCCCCGATTTCACGAAGCTGGCAGATGCTTTCGGCGCGCTGGGCCTGAGGGCGGAGCGCCCGGGGAAGTGGCCGAGGCGATCAGGACCGCGATTTCCGCCGACCGGCCGGCGATCGTCAGCGCGCCCATCGACCCGCACGAGATGCCGCCTGCCAAGGCGAGGATGATGGCCATGGACCGGTCGCTGGGGAATCCTTCGGCAGTACGATCGCTCAGCCCTGGAGGACTCAAGGCCTTGTGGTCGATGCTCAAGGAACGCTAGAGCGTCGCCGGCGATGGGAGGGGAGCTGCGATGGGGAGCATGCGTCCACAGACGGCTGTCCTGACAGGACGGGATGCGTGTCGATTCCGGAGTCCTCCTACTGGGCACCTGCCTGGGCCATGACGTGTACTTGGGAGCAGGCTGCATTCTGCCTCCCGGACGAGCGGTGCCGAATGGTTGGCGCATCATCCCTGAGAGCCAGCGCGTGCTGGGGACGTTTCACGACGACTGTCAGGTGATGGGCCACCGAGTGGTGAGGTGACCCGGGAACCAGCTGAAGCGCAGAGGGTGGGATCGCCGACTCGCGTGCGAGTACATCTGGGGGGCGAGGAGGAGGCAATGAAGGCCAACGAGTTGCGAGCCAGGTCGATCGTCGTGACCGGGGCGTCGAGTGGCATCGGGCGTGCCACGGCGATCGCCTTCGCCAGAAGAGGAGCCAAGGTAGTGCTGGCAGCGCGGCGTCAGGAGGCACTCGAGGAGGTGCAGCAAGAGGCGCGGGCGCTGGGCGTCGAGACGCTGGTCATGCCGACGGACGTCTCGGACAGAACACAGGTCAAGGCGCTCGTCGACGCCTCGCTCAGCCGATTCGGCAAGATCGACGTCTTCGTTGCCAACGCAGGGATGTACCTCCGGTGCCCGGTGCGAGATCTCACGGTCGAGCACGTCGAGCACGTCCTGGCTGTGAACTTCTACGGTTGCCTCTATTCGCTTTTCGAGGTCCTTCCCCACATGATCGGCCGGAGATCAGGACACATCGTGGTGGTGGCCTCGATAGATGGGAAGAAGGGGATACCGCCGGACGGCGCCTATGTCGCGTCGAAGTTCGCGATCAGCGGTCTCGCCGAGGTGCTCAGACAAGAACTCCACGGTACCGGCGTCCACCTGTCGACGATCTTCCCGGGACGCATCGATACCCCCATGATCGCGGACGTGCGGGTCCCGTTCATCTCACCGAAGATCCCTCCGGAGAGAGTTGCAGACGCCATAGTCCAAGCGGTGCTCAAGCAGAGGGCCGAAGTGCTTGTCCCGCGCCTGAGTTCAAAGACCTTGATCCTGGCGAACGCTCTCTCACCGGGCATGGCGGATCGGTTGGTGAGGCGCCTGCGCCTGGGGGGATTGGGCGGCACCTGAAGCTGTCCTGCCCATCCCTCTGTAAGCATACCCGTCCGTCGGTTTCAACGGCCGCTTATTGGGCCTTGGCCCTCGCGAGGCCGGCAGTCACCCTCGGTCGGCGTTCTCTCCGCCCCCGCGCCTGGTCACTTGATGAGCGGCACGTGCTTGAGCAGCTTGAAGGCGACGCTCATGAGCGAGGCGTACTGACCGGTGGCTCAGGAAGGGCGGCGTGTCGAGGGCCAGCAGGCGCTCTACTGCTACGGTCTGGGCCTCGCTGAACTTGATGATGCCCTGACGTCCGTGGCGCCGCCCCATGCCCGACTCCTTGAACCCGCCCATGGGGCCTGCCGAGGCCCAGGCCGCGGCGTAGGCCTCGTTGATGTTCACGGTGCCGGTCTGCACGCGTGTCGCCAGTTCGCGGCCGTAGCGGGTGTCGCGCGTCCAGATGCTGGCGGTGAGGCCGTAGCTCGAGTCGTTGGCGCGGTCGAGCATCTCCTGCACTGATTCGCAGCGGTAGATGGCCGCGACGGGGCCGAAGGTCTCGGCGCGGCACAGGTCCATCTCGTCCGTGACTCCGGCCAGCAGCGTCGGCTCGAAGAAGTACGGGCCGAGCTCGGGGCGGGCCTTGCCGCCCGCCAGCACCTCGGCCCCCTTGCCGACGGCGTCGGCGACGTGCCACTCGACCTTCGCGAGGTGGTCGGCGTCGACCAGGGAACCCATGTCATCGAGGAAGGTCAGGCTCGCGCCCATCTTGACGGCGCGGAGAGACTCCGCAAGCCGCGCCGCGAACACGTCGTACACCGCGGCGTGCACGTAGAGTCGCTCGATGCTGACACAAAGCTGTCCGCTGCCGGAGGTGATGCCGCACACCGTTCCCGGGACGGCTCGCCTGAGGCTGGCGTCGGGCAGCACGAGAAGGGCGTTCTTGCCGCCGAGCTCCATCGAGTTGTCCTTGAGGTGCGCGGCGGCCATGGCCGCGATCTTGTGGCCCGTCGCCGTCGACCCTGTGAACATCAGATAGTCGGCGCCGTCCACGAGCGACTCGCCGAGGTCAGCGCCGCGCCCCGAGACCACCTGCAAGAGCCCAGGTGGGAGACCGGCCTCTTCGAGCAGCCCGGCGGCCCACAGTGCCGAGAACGGCGTGAGCGAGTCCGGCTTGACCACGACGCCGTTGCCCGCCATGAGGGCCGGGACGGCGTCGCTCGCCACCAGCGTGAGCGGGTAGTTCCACGGCGTGATGAGACCGATCACGCCGCGGGGGTGATGGTACTCCCAGGCCTTGGTGAGCACGGGCAGCGCACCCTGACGGCGACGCGGCTTCAGGAAGCTCGCCGCCGTGTGTGCGTAGTAGCGCGCCTGGATGGCGACGTCGAGCACTTCTTCGAAGGCGTGTCGTCGCGCCTTGCCGTTCTCGAGCTGGATGATGTCGAGGATCTCGGCGGCGCGGTCGATGAGGAGATCGTGGAAGCGCAGCATGACGGCGGCGCGCTCGGCGAACGAGCGCCGCGCCCACTCCTGCTGCGCCGCGCGCGCGTGTGCGCACGCGGCAGCTACGTCATCGGGCGTGCCCTGCGGCACCTGACCCAGGACCTCGCCCGTGAACGGCGCCTCGACGGTGATGGTCTTCGTGGCCGCCGAAACGGCGGCGCGCGTCGCGAGGCGCTCGAGAAGCGCCGCGCTCACGTGCGGCGACCACTGCCGTTCCACGGTCTCGGGCCGTTCGGTCTGCTCGATGCTTGGTGCCATGGTCCCTCCCGTGCCGCGCGCCGCCGTCAGTCGCTCCGCGGTGCGCCTTTCGCTTCCCTCCTGGGCCGGCCCGCGTGCTCGACGAGCTCCTGCAGCGTGGCGGCCTCGCCGGCGAGCCAGGACACGAGGCCCAGGCTCGCCTCCAGCTTGTTGGGGCGTTGGCTCTTCGCGTTGGCGGCGTCGAGACACTCAGCCGCGTCGGGCGCGTGCGCTCCGCTGCCCATCCCGCCCCCCGTGTTCGGACCTTCGGGCAGTCTACATCAGGAGGGCTCTCGCGGCGGGGGGTATGCGCGGGCCCGCGGCGAACAGGTGAGGCGAGGCCGCGAACGCGGGTGCGAGTCGCCGTGCCGCGGCGCTGCCGCCCCACGTGACGAGGAGGCACGCTGATGAAGATGCGCACACTGGCGCTGCTGCTGTCGGCGGCCGTCGGTCTCGCCGCCCTGCCGGCCGCGTGCGGCGTCAAGGTCGCCGAGAAGGCCACCCCGACGGCGACGCCGTCGAAGTCCGCACGGCCTTCGGCCGCGGCCTCGGTGTCGCCCGCCTCGAGTGCCGCCGCGACTCCCTCGCCCCCGGTCGCGCTGCTTCCCACGCCGACGCCGCCGGCGCAGGCCGCCGCCGCGAGGCGGGCGGCCGCGACCGTGGCGGTCAAGGCGATCCTCCCGGCGTTCGACGCGCAGGCCGAGGACATCTTCACGCGCAGCCAGGTGCCCGGCGCCGCCGTGGCGGTGGTCGCCGGCGACGCGGCCGTCTACGTGCGTTGCTTCGGTGTCCGCGAGGCGGGCAGACCGGAGAAGGTCGACAAGGACACCGTGTTCCAGCTCGCCGCCATCTCGAAGAGCTTCACCGCGACCATGCTGGCCGCGCTCGTCACCGAGCGCGAGATCGGCTGGGACGATCCGGTGGGGAAGTACTGGGCCGGGTTCGAGCTGTGGGACCCGTGGGTGAGCCGGCAGGTCTCGTTCCGCGATCTCATGGCCCAGCGCAGCGGACTCCCCGAGTTCGCCGGCGACGAGCTCGAGCAGTTCGGCTACGGCCGCAGGGAGATCCTGCGCCGGCTCCGCTACCTGGAGCCGGTCGCCGGCTTTCGTGCGGCCGCCGCCGACCAGAACGCCTTGCCTACGGCCGCCGCCGAGGGCGCCTCGAGGGCGACGGGCGAGTCGTGGGAGAGGCTCGTGCGCACCCGCCTGCTCGAGCCGCTCGGCATGGGTTCGACCGTCCTCAGCTACCGGGAGTACCTCGACGCGCCCGACCGCTCAGGCTCGCACACGATGGTGAGCGGCGCGATGCAGGCCGGGACGCCGCAGGACGACGATACCTTCGCTCCCGCGGGGGCCGTGAGCTCGTCGATCGCCGACATGGTGCCGTACTTGCGCATGCAGCTCAACGGGGGGGCTCTCGCCGGCGTGCGCGTCGCCGGAGGCGAAGCCCTGGCGGCGACCCACGCGGCGACCACGGTGACCGGTGACGATGAGGCCGGCCCCACCGCCTACGCCCTCGGTTGGGAGACCTTCGGCTACCTCGGGCGTCGCGTGGTCCAGCACGGCGGCGACTTCAGCGCCGGCGTGAGCACGATGATCAGCATGGTGCCCGCCGACGGTGTGGGCATCGTCGTGCTCACCAATGCGTTCCCGGAGGGCCATGCGCTCGCGGCGGCGCTGACGAAGACCCTGTACGACCTCTCTCTCGAGGGTCAGCCGCGAGAGGACTGGCTGACGGTGCAGCAGCAGCTGCTGCAGGACGAGCTGAAGGGACCGATCCTCGACCCGTACCAGCATCTGCCCGCAGTGCCACCCGGCGATGCGGCTTCACCGCGCAAGAAGGCCGTCTACGAGGGCGTGTTCGCGAACGCCTACTACGGACGCGTGACGGTGCGCCGCGGTCCGGGTTCGGGGCTCAGCGTCCGGCTCGGTCGCGGAGCGACGCTGAGGTACGTGCCGTGGGACGGCGACACCTGGCGCCAGCCCGACACCGACACGGCGGCCGTCTTCAGCGTGCGCGACGGTCGCGCGCGCAGCGTGAGGCTCATGGTACTGGACTTCGCCGGCCGCGACGGGCTGCTGCTGCGCCGGCCGTAGCCGTCATTTCTTGCGCCGCTCCCGCCACTGGCGGAGCGAGAGCCCCGTGAAGATGCCGGCGACGCCGGCGAGGATAAGCAGGAGCGCCTTGCTCATGCCGGTGATGGCGAGGAGCGCGAGCATCGTCACCAGCCGGGGAGGCGCTGCGCGCCCTTCAGGGCACGCATGCCCGTGACGTCATGGTTCACTTCGAGGATGCCCTTGTAGGCGCCGGCGTCGTCGCGGACCGGCGTGTACCGTGTGTACTTGAAGCGCTCACCGACCTGCTCCCAGCCCTCGGCCACGTCCCTGGTGCCGGCCTTGAACTCGCGCAGGATCTCTTCGAGGCACTCGAGCGAGCTCTCGGGATGGCAGTCGCGCACGTCGCGGCCGATGTAGCGCGCGTCGCAGGTCTTGTAGGTGGCGCCGCTCCAGTACACCAGCACGTCGTTCTCGTCGGCGAAGCTGACGTCGATGGGCAGGTCGCGCAGGACCAGCCTGGTCTGTTCGGGAGTGAGCGTGCCGCGCTGGAAGTACATCGCCTGATCACCTCTCGGGTCGTTTCGGGAACTGCCTGTGACAATGCTACCAGTCGAGCAGCCGGCGCTGGCCCTCGAGGGCGCGGATGCCGGTGACGTCCTGCGCCGTCTCGACGACGCCGCGATAGGCGCCGGAGGCGTCGCGCACGGCGAAGTAGCGGATGTGCAGGAACTTGCCGCCGAGCTCGATCCAGAACTCGGCGGTGCTCTTGTCGCCGGCGCGGAAGGCGTCGATGATCTGCTGCACCTTGTGCACGCTCGCCGGGGGGTGGCAGTTCTGCACCTTGCGGCCGATCACCCCGGGGCTGCGCGGGAAGATGCGCTCGCCCTCGCTGTAGAAGCGCACCTGGTCGTGCTCGTCGACGAACTGCACGTCGATGGGGAGGAGGGTGAGCATGAGGTTGAGCTGCTCGAGGTCGAGGCCGCCGGTGGTGAGGGCGAGGAGGCCGGCGGGCGCAGCCGGCCCGGCCGGAGCGCCTGCGGCGCCGGCCTCAGCGCCGGTCGCCGTGCCCGCCGTCTGATCTTCCGCCGGCCACGCCGGCACCCCGCTGATGAAGGCGTAGCCGATCTCGCCTTCGCCGGCGCGGATGGCGGCCCACTCCTCATGGCTCAGCGTGTCGACCGCCATGGGGTGGAGCACCTTCTCTTCCTTGTTCACCATGTCGTCGGCCATCTTGGCGAGCGCCAGGCAGGTGCTCACCGCCACGGCGGCATCGTCGGCGGCGATGGTCTCCCGCGCCTGCTTGATGAGGGCGCGCACGTCGTCGTGGATCGCCCACATCACCTTGCTGGGTCCCTCGACGCCGTGCTGCTCCAGGTAGGGGAACAGCTGGTTCTCCTTGCGCAGGTAGTGCAGCGTTGACCTCGGCGACGCGCTCCACGGTGCCGGCCAGCGCCGTCTTGAGCCGTCCCCAGGCGTCCGCTGCCGGCGGCTCGCCGATCGCCTCGGCGACCTTGCGCAGCGACGCGGTGACCTGCAGAAGCGCCTGGTTCTCGCGCTGGAAGGTGTCGATGGGGTGACCGGCCGGCACGCGCACCTCCGTCGTGGCCTTCCAGGGCGTCGGCGAACACCTGCACATGCACGTCGCAGAGCCGCTTCACGTCTTCTGCGGGCACGCCGCCCTCGATGAGCCTCTGCTCCATGGCGGCGATCTCGGTGGCCTCCACGTCGGCGATGAGCTCCTCGAAGCGCGGCTTGACCTCCTCGGCGGTCTTGCCGGCGTGCAGCTCGGCGACGATGGCGGCGAGCTCGTCGAGGCGCGCGGGGTCGACGGTGTCGACGCCGGGCGTGTCGGCGATCGCGGGGCGAGCACCCGTCTTCGCCTGCGATCTCGCCGGCCAGGTCGTTCATCAGCTGGTTGAGCGGCACGTTGGCCATCTGCGCCGCCTTGTCGAGGGTCGCCATGCGACCCATGGTGCGGCGCAGCACCGGGTTGGTGAGCTTGCCGAACTCCGGGTGATAGGCGGCGAGGTACTCGAGGAGGAAGGGGTACTCCTTGAGCAGCGTGTGCACGGTGGTCTTGGGCGTGATCGTCAGATCGCTCATACCCGACTCCAATGGTTGGGATTAGGTTCTGACGGGATGGTACCACCGGGCAACGGCGCGCGAACTTGACTTGCCTCAAGATGGTCTGTGCGCCGGAAGCCGGGCGCTTGCCTGCGCGTGGGCTGGTGGCGGATAGTCACACCAGGAAACAGGGCATAGAGAGGGGTTGGGATGAGTTCGACCGCAGACGGCACAGGTTCGAGGGGCGCGGGCGGCTCCTCGCGAAGCGCCGAGGCACGTCTCAGGAAGTCGTCGGCGTCGGCGCGCGAGTCTCTGTTCGTCAGCCACGAAGAATGGGCGGCGCAGGGGAAGGCCGCGCGCCAGAAGGCGCCCAGGTCGAGCCATGCGAACTGGCAGCCTGCCGCGGACCGGCCGGACCCGCTCGCGCTCCTCGAGCAGCAGGCCGAGAGCCGGGTCCCCGAGCTCGTCCCCATCCGCCACGGCCGCATGCTTGTCTCACCGTCCACGTTCTACCGGGGCGCCGCGTTCATCATGGCCGCCGACCTCGCCGCGACACCTGTGTCCGGCTTCGAGGTCCAGCTCTGCGGCGACGCGCATCTTCTGAACTTCGGACTGTTCGCGTCGCCCGAGCGCCAGATGCTGTTCGACATCAACGACTTCGACGAGACGTTGCCCGGCCCGTGGGAGTGGGACGTGAAACGCCTCGCCGCGAGCTTCGAGGTCGCCGGGCGCGACCTCGGCTTCTCGCCGTCCGATCGGCGTGACATCGTCACGGCGGGCGTTCACGAGTACCGCGATGCGATGCGCCGCGCGGCGCAGATGGGCGTCCTCGAGGCCTGGTACGCGCACCTCACCGCCGACGATCTCATGTCGTGGATCGAGACAGAGGTGCGCGCAAAGCGCCTCCCCAGGAAGGAAGCGAAGGACGCGGCCTCGATCGTCGCCAAAGCCAGGTCCAGGGTCCATGCGCGCTCGTTGGCCAGGCTGGCCGGCGAAGTCGACGGCAAGCTTCGCATCATCGCCGACCCGCCCCTGATCGTGCCGCTCGACGATCTGGTGGCGCCGGGAACGGAGCGCGAGGACACGCAGGCGTGGATGCGCTCGCTGGTGCAGATATACCGGCGCTCGCTGGCTTCGCGGCATCACCCCATCGAGCAGTTTGAGTACGTCGACACGGCGCGCAAGGTGGTGGGCGTGGGCAGCGTCGGCACGCGCGCCTGGGTCTTCCTCTTCCTTGGCCGCCAACGCCAGGCCCCCCTGTTCCTGCAGGCGAAGGAGGCGCAGGCCTCGGTGCTGGAACGCTTCGTCGGCCGCAGCGAGTACGGCAACCACGGCCGCCGTGTGGTCGAGGGCCAGCGCTTGATGCAGGCGGCCAGCGACGCCTTTCTGGGCTGGCTGCGCTTCGAGGGCCTCGACGGCCGGATGCGCGACTACTACGTGCGCCAGCTCCACGACTGGAAGGGGAGCGTGAACGTGGAGGCGTTCCGCGTGCCGGGCGCGACGCTGTACGCGCGGCTGTGCGGAGCGACCCTGGCCCGGGCGCACGCGCGCCTCGGTGACCGGGTCGCGATCGCCGCCTACCTGGGCAAGGGCGACGCCTTCGACCGGGCGCTCGCGGACTTCTCGGTCGCCTATGCGGACCAGAACGAGCGCGACTACCAGGCCTTCGTCAAGGCGGTGAAGGCGGGGCGGCTGCGCGCGGAGACGGGGCTATGACAAGGCCAGCGGCAGGCGCACGGTGAAGGTCGCGCCCGCCCCCGGGGTGGTCTGCAGCGCGACCTGCCCGCCGTGCGCCTCGACGATCGCCGCGACGATGGCGAGGCCGAGCCCCGCGCCTCCTGATTGCCGCGCCCGCGACTTGTCGGCGCGGTAGAAAGGCTCGAACACCTTGGCCGCGACCTCGGGCGTGAGGCCCGGGCCTTCGTCGGCCACCTCGAGGACGGCCGCGCCGGCCTCGCCGGCGTCTCCGTCCTCGCGCAGCAGCCGCACGCGCACCGGGCAGTCCGCCGGCGTGTGCTTGCGGGCGTTGCCGAGCAGGTTGGCGACCACCTGGCGGAGCTGGTGCTCGTCGCCGGTGACGACGAGCTCGGCCGGGGCGTCGAGTGAGATGTCGCGGGCGGTGTCCGCGGCGCGCGCGTCGCCGACGGCATCGGACACGACGCGCGCCAGGTCGACCGGCTCGCGCTCCGGCTCGCGGCCCTCGCCAAGCCGGGCCAGGAGCAGCAGCTCGTCGACCATCACGCCCATGCGCCGGCTCTCCTCCTCGATGCGGCGCATCGCCGTGGCGAGGTCCTCGGGGTCGTCCTTGGCGCCGCGCTCGAACACCTCGGCGTAGCCGCGGATGCTGGTCAGCGGCGTGCGCAGTTCGTGCGAGGCGTCGGCGAGGAAGCGCCGCAGCTTCTCCTCCGTGGCGGCGCGTTCCGCGAAGGCCACCTCGATCTGCTCGAGCATCGCGTTGAGGCTGAGGCCGAGCCGGCCCACTTCCGTGCGCGGCTCGGCCGGCTCGACGCGCTGCGACAGGTCACCGGCGGCGATCACGTCGGCCGTGTCGGCCATCGCTTCCAAAGGCCGCAGGTCGTGCTTGATGATCAGCCACGCGGCCACGCCGAGACCCACGAGCACGAGCGCGAACACGAGGACCTCGATGCCGAGCAGGCGGCCCATGGTCTGCGTCGTCTCGGTGAGCGGCACCGCGACGACGAGGACGCGCTGCGACCGTGGCACCGACTGCACGAGGACGCGGAACCTCGGGCCGTTGCCGCCGGCGGCGCCTGTGTCGAACAGCGTGGTCGCGCTGTTCTGCGCCGACGCCCCGGGCAGCGGCGACGGCAGGCTCGGGGTCGGCTGCGTCTCGTTGCCGTACGCGAAAGAGATCCTGTTCAGGATGTCGCCTTGGGCGTCGCGCAGCTCGCCGTAGGTGCCCGGCGGCAGATTGGGAGGACCTTGGCTTCCTCCGGGTTGGTCGGGGAGGCCCGGTATCTGTCCGCTGGCCAGCGTCAGGGCGACCGGCCCCCTGGCCTCGCGCAGCTGCTGATCGACCCGCTCCAGCAGGAAGGCGCGGAGCGAGGAGTAGGTCACGAAGCCCGCGACCAGCAGGCCCACGGCCACGAGGCCGAGCAGGGCCAGGAGCAGTCTGGTGCGCAGGCTCACGGTCAGTCTCGCGGCGTGCGGATGGTGTAGCCCACGCCGCGCACGGTCTGGATCAGCGGCGGGCCCAGGCTGTCGATCTTGCGCCGCAGGTAGCTCACGTAGGTCTCGACGATGTTGGCGTTGCCGCCGAAGTCGTAGTTCCACACGTGGTCGAGGATCTGGTCCTTGGAGAGTACGCGGCGGGCGTTGAGCATGAGGTAGCGCAGGAGCTTGAACTCGGTGGCCGTGAGCTCGACGTCGTGGCCGGCGCGCCGCACCTCGTGGGTGTCTTCGTCGAGCTCCAGGTCGGCGACGACCATGCGCCCCATCGCCGCCTCCGCGGGTTGCACGCGGCGCAGGATGGCGCGGATGCGCGCCACCAGCTCCTCGACGCTGAACGGCTTGGTCATGTAGTCGTCGGCGCCCAGGGTGAGGCCGCGCACTTTGTCTTCGGTGGCGTCGCGCGCCGTGAGGAAGAGCACCGGGAGGCTCGCGCCGCCGTTGCGCAGGCGGCGCGCCACTTCGAAGCCGTCGATGCCCGGCATCATGATGTCGAGGACGACGAGGTCCGGGGAGAACGTCTCCACGGCGTCGAGCGCCTCGCGGCCGCTGTGCGCCACCTGCACGGCGAAGTGCTCGTAGCGCAGCGCCATGGCGACCAGATCGGTGATGCTGGGCTCGTCGTCGACGACGAGGATGCGGGCCGTCGTCTCCGCTGCTGCGATCATGTGGCTGACCCCCCGTGCGCCGCCGCTTGCTCTGCTTCAAGCGGATCATAGGTCTGTTTCCTGAGAGAACCCTGAGAAAACACTGAGCGCCGCCTGTGGCTTCGCCGGGCGGCCGATTCTCAGCATCCTCTCAGGGAGAGTTCAGGGTCCTCCAAGGCTCGGGGTCTAGAAGTGGGGGTGCACACGACCGCGGCGCGCTGCCGCACGAGGAGGAGCCGATGTTCTTCACCTACATCTACCGGGAGCTGAGAAGGAGGCACCGGCAGGCGCTGCTCACGGCCCTCGGCCTGGCCGTGGGCGTGGGCCTCGTGGTGGCCGTCACGGCCTACGCCGGCGGGGTCAGCGACGCCCAGGACACGGTGCTGCACTCGCTGTACGGCGTGGGCACCGACATCACCGTCTCGCAGACCCAGAAGCTCGACCAGGCCGGCCCGCCGCGCTTCGACATGAACCCGGGCAGCAGGAGCCAGCAGGGTAAGGCCTTCTCGCGTGACGCCGTGCGGAGCGCGCCCGGCCAGCAGTCGGTGAAGGCGACGAAGGTGGGCGCGATCGCGTCGCTCGACGGCGTCGCCCAGGCGGTCGGAGGGCTCACGCTGACCTCGGTCCACGTGTCGGGCAACTTCGCCCAGGCCTTCAGCCAGGGCGGCGCCCAACCGCCGAGCGGCGGGAGCATCGGCGGCAGCGCCGCCACCGCGCCCGAGCCCTCGGCGTCGCAGGCGCCGATCAAGGTCTCGTCGTACTCGGTCGCCGGCGTCGACGTCGGCCAGACGGGCCTCGGGCCGCTGAGCTCCACCGAGCTGGTCTCGGGGCGCACCTTCACGTCCTCGGAGACCACCACCAAGGTGGCCGTGCTCGACAAGGCGTATGCCAGGCAGAACAGCTACTCCTTGGGCGACACCATCAAGATCTCCGGCGCGAAGTACAAGGTCATCGGCCTCGTCACCTCCGCGGCCGGCAGCTCGTCGGGGTCCAACGTGTACATCCCGCTGACTCTGGCGCAGAAGATGAGCGACAACGTCGGCAAGGTGAACCAGATCTACGTGCGCGCCTCGAGCGCCAACGACATCGCCGCGGTGAAGAAGGAGATCAAGACCGTGCTGCCCAAGGCCACCGTGACCACCGCCCAGGATCTCGCCGACCAGGTGAGCGGCTCGCTGAAGAGTGCCTCGCAGCTCGCCGACACCCTCGGCAAGTGGCTCGCCATCGCCGCGCTCGTCGCCGCGTTCGCCGTGGCCAGCCTGCTCACCGTGTCTGCCGTCTCCCGGCGCGTCAGGGAGTTCGGCACGCTCAAAGCGCTGGGCTGGAGGAGCCGCCGCGTGGTCGGTCAGGTGATGGGCGAATCCGTGGTGCAAGGCCTCATCGGCGGGGTCCTCGGCGTCTTGATCGGCATCGCGGGCGCGCAGCTCATCGCGCACTTCTCGCCGGTGCTCAAGGCGACCGTGGGTCAGACCGCCACAGCCGGCGGCCCCGGAGGGATGGCGCCGCCTCCCGGCATGCAGGCCGCCCTCGGCCAGGCCGCGCAGACGGTGGCCGTGCACCTCACGGCACCCGTGAGCATCCAGCTGGTGCTGCTGGCCGCCGGCCTCGCGCTGCTCGGCGGCATCCTCGCCGGGGCCTTCGGCGGCTGGCGCGCCGCGAGGCTGCGTCCCGCCGACGCCCTGCGCCGGGTCGATTGACTCATCGATGACCGCGACCACCTCGTCTACCCGGGGAGAACCCATGTTGTACGAACTGACGGACGTGACCAAGCGCTACACCCAGCGCCGCAAGCAGGTCGACGCTCTCGCGGGCATCGACCTGACCATCGACGAAGGCGAGTTCCTGGCGATCCAGGGCTCTACCGGATCCGGCAAGACCACACTCCTGCAGATGCTCGGGGCCATGGACCGGCCCACGAGCGGCAGCCTGCTCTTCGAGGGGCGCGATCTGGCCAGGCTCGGCGAGAGCGACCTCACGGAGCTCCGCAGCCACTCGTTCGGCTTCATCTTCCAGGCGTTCAACCTCATCCCCACGCTGACCGCCCAGGAGAACGTCGAGACGGCGCTCGTGCCGTGGCACGTGAATGCCAAGGAGCGGCGCGGCCGGGCCGAAGAGGCGCTCGACGGTGTGGGGCTCGCCGACCGGGCCAGGCACATCCCGTCGGAGCTGAGCGGCGGCGAGCAACAGCGGGTGGCCATCGCGCGGGCGCTGGTCCGGGCCCCGCGCGTGATCTTCGCCGACGAGCCCAGCGGCAACCTGGACGAGCGCACGCGCGACGACATCGTCGGCCTGCTCGAAGAGCTGTGGCGAGAGCGTGGCCAGACGCTGATCGTGGTGACGCACGACACCTGGGTCGCGGGCCGCGCGTCGCGGCGCATCTGGCTGGACTCCGGCAGGCTCGAGGCGCCGCCCGTGGACGACCGGCCCGGCGTCGAGGCGACCTCCGCGCCGGTCCCCCAGCCGGCGCTGCAGGCGTAGCAGGCGGACGCCGGCAGGGAGGAGCGGCCCGGGCGCGGAATAGACCACCCAGACGCTGACGCGCGGCGGCGCCTGCCGCCGGCGAGGGGAGGGTCGATGGCCAAGAACGATGACAAGGCTGCGCTCAGCCGCGGCGCGCGTCGGCGGGCGAGGTACCGTGAGATCGCCGCCGTGCTGTGGGACGAGCGCGTGCTCAACGTGTTCAAGGGCGGGGGGCTGGAGGACCACGCGCCGCCGGAGGCGGCGCGCCGCGAAGGCGACCCCGGCGTCAAGGAGAAGGAGCTCCCGCGCGCCGTGCGCATCCGCCATGCGCTCGAGCGCCTCGGCCCGGCCTTCATGAAGGCCGGTCAGATCCTCGCCACGCGCCGCGACCTCGTCACCCCGGACCTCGCCGAGGAGCTCTCCAAGCTGCAGGACGACGTGCCGACGCTGCCCTGGGAGGAGATCAAGGCGCGCATCGAGGAGGAGCTCGGGCATCCCGTGGAGGAGCTCTTCGCCACCTTCGACCCGGAGCCCATCGCCGCGGCGAGCATCGGCCAGGTCTACCGCGCCACGCTGCCCGAAGGCACGCCGGTGGCGGTCAAGGTGCAGCGGCCCGGCGTCACCGAGACCATGGACATCGATCTCGAGATCCTCATCGACCAGGCGCACCGTCTCGCGACGCACACGCAGTGGGGCAAGGACTTCGACGTCGCCTCCCTCGCCGAGGAGTTCGCCTCGATCCTGCGCTCCGAGCTGGACTATCGCCACGAGGGTCGTGCCCTCGACCGTTTTCGCGAGGCGTTCGCCGACGACAAGAACGTGCTGTTCCCGGCGGTCTACTGGGACCACAGCAGCGAGTACGTGCTCACCATGGACTTCATCGACGGCGTGCCGGCCACCAGGCTCGAGGGCGGGGAGGTGGCGGGCGTCAGCGGCGCGCGGCTGGTCGAGGTCGGCGTGGGCTGCTACTTCCAGCAGATCTTCGAGATGGGCTTCTACCACGCCGACCCGCACGCCGGGAACCTCTTCGCCATGCCCGACGGGCGCGTCGCCTTCGTCGACTTCGGACGCACGGCGAGCATCTCGCAGCGCAACCGCGACGCCGTCTTCGACATGCTCCTCGCGGTGTTCGACGACGACGTGCGCGGGGCGACCGAGGCGGTGCTCACGATGTGCGGCATGCCGCCGCACGCCGACATCGCCCAGCTTGAGGTGGAGCTCGGGCAGATCATGGCCGCGTACCGCCGCGCCCAGACGATGGGCGGCGGCCTGGACGACCTGGTCCAGAAGCTGCTGACGATGATGCGCGCTCACCAGCTGCATCTGCCCACCGAGCTCACGGTGCTGCTCACCACGCTGGGCATGGTCGACGGCGTCGCCGGCCAGATCGACCCCGACTACCGCCTGGTGGACGTCGCCAAGCCGTTCGCCAAGAAGCTCCTGCCGGAGCAGTTCGGCCCGGAGCGGATCATCAGGGCCTCGCTGCGCTCGGTGCGAGCCTACGGCCGCCTGATCGACGAGCTGCCGGTGCAGATCACGCGCGTGATGCGGCGTGCCGGCGAGGGGGAGTTCCGCGTCTCGGTGCGGCCTACCGGCTTCGAACAGATGATGGAGCGCCTGCAGGCGGGGTTCACCCTGCTCGCCTACGCGCTGATCGTCTCGGCGCTCATCATCGGCTCGTCGATCCTCGTGAGCAGGCCGGATCTCACCGGGCTCGGAAGCCGTGGGGTACCGCATCGTGCTCGTCGCGGCCGATCGTCAGCGTCATCGTGCTGCTCGCGAGGATGGCGCGCGCCGAGTGGCGCAAGCGCCGCGCCGAGCGGCGCGCGGGCGATTGACCGACGCGTAGGGCCGATGTGCGGGCGCCAGCGAGCAGGGGCCCGAACTGACGGCTCAGTACAAGTCGACGGGCGGCGCGGCGAGGCACTCTTCGAGCGCTCGCCGCCCGTCCGCGAGCACGGCCGGCCCGTGGGTGGTCAGCGCGTACTCGATGTCCTGCGCGGCCAGCGGGCGGAGGGTGGCCGCGAAGACGTCGCGATACCAGTCGGCCCCGGTGCTCGAGCTCTGGTTCCAGAAGCGCAGGCCGCCCTGCGCGCCGACGACGGCGTCGCCGAAGACGACGGCGCGCAGACCCGGGAAGTAGAGCGGGTACTCGCTGCGCCGCGGCTTGCCGATGGTGTAGGCCAGGACGGCGCCGTCGGCGATCTCCGCCGCCTCGCCGGTGGCGCTCTGGGGGATCACCTCGAACGGCGCCAGGCGCGTGAGCCGCTTCTTCACGCCGGGATGCCCCCAGATGAGCGTCGGCACGGTGCGGGAGTAGCGCTCGTACAGCGTCTCGACGCTGCGCGTGTGGTAGGGGTTGGTGACGAGGAGCTCGAGGCGCCGGGCCTCGCCGATCATCGTGTCGATGTCGGCGAGCAGCGGCGCCCGCCGGGCGTCGCCCTCGGCCGGCAGCAGCGGGTCGACGAAGGCGAGCGCCTCGCCGTTCACGAGCGCGTAGCTCACGACCTCCTCGACGCTGGACCGCCACTCCGGGTGCGGCGCCGTCCAGCTGTAGATGTGCGGCGCGATCTGCTCCATCCGTCCTCCTCGTTCTGCGCCCCCTATGTTACGTCATGTGACGGCGGCTCGGGCTCCCGCAGGCTTCTCATACGCGCGCCGTGGGTAGTCACCGTTCGATGTCATGAAGAAACGTGGCGCTGCTGGGCGGCGCGAACGCTGCGCGGAGGTCCTTGATGCTCGAGAGTCATGTGTTTCTGCAGGGTCCGTTCAAGGTCGACTTCAAGAAGGGCTGGCGGCCGGCGGAAGAGCGGCGCGCCGCCGGTCTGGAGGCACGCACGCGAGTGAGCCGTCGGGAGCTCGGTGCGTGGGAGCCCGCGGACGAGGTCCGCGATCCGGTGGACGTCATCATGGCGGTGGCCAGACCGCGCCAGCAGCGCCTCATCCCTCTGCGCACGGCGCGCATGGCGGTCTCGCCGTTCACGTTCTATCGGGGAGCGGCGCAGCTCATGGCCGGTGACCTCGGCACCCGGCCCCACACCGGCCTCTACGCCCAGCTCTGCGGCGACGCGCACCTCCTGAACTTCGGCGTGTATGCATCGCGTGAGCGTGCTCTGGTGTTCGACATCAACGATCTCGACGAGACGGGGTTCGGCCCGTGGGAGTGGGATCTCAAGCGGCTCGCCACGAGCTTCGTGCTGGCGGCCCGCGACAACGGCATCGGGGCGCACGCCGAGGGGGCCGTGCGCGCCACCGTCGGCGCCTACGTCGCGGCGCTCAACGAGATGGCCGGGCTGGGCTGGCTCGACCGCCGCTATCGCATGGTCCGCGCGGACAGGCCGGTCGTCGACGTCGTCGAGTGGTCGGAGAGAGGCACCCGGGTCTTGAACAAGCTGGTGTCCAAGGCGACCAAGAAGACGCAGGCCTGGACGGTCGGGAAGTACACTGAGGTCGTGGATGGGGTGATCCGGCTGCGCACGGCTCCCCCCGTGATCACGGCCGTCAGCCGCCGCACCGCGGCCGCGGTCACCGCATCCCTGCGCCCCTATCTCGAGTCGCTGTCGGTGGAGCGCCGCGCCTACCTGGCCGCCTACCACGTCGTCGACGTCGCCCACAAGGTGGTCGGCGTCGGCAGCGTCGGGACCTACGACTACATCGTGCTGCTCATGGGTGACGGGGAGCACGACGAGCTTCTGTTGCAGGTCAAGGAGGCCGAGCCCTCGGCGGTCAAGACGGCGCTCGGGGAGAAGCCGCTGCTGGCCCACGGCGAGCGCGTCGTGGTGGGGAGCTGGCTGATGCAGAGCGTCAGCGACCCGTTCCTCGGCTGGACGCAGATGCACGGGCGCAGCTTCTACGTGCGCCAGCTCAAGGACATGAAGGGCGCCGTGGACCCGGCCACCCTGGACGAGGAGCTACTCCCGATGTACGCAGGTCGCTGCGGCTACACTCTGGGCCTCGCGCACAGTCGCGCCGGCGATCCGGACATGATCCTCGGCTACACCGGCAAGGGAGCGGCGTTGGCAGACGCGCTGTGGGCCTTCGCGGAGGCCTACGCCGACCAGACGGAGCGCGACTACGGACGCTTCATCGAGGCGATCCATGACGGTCGCCTGAAGGTCGCCGAGCTGGCGCCGGTGGCGCCCGTAGCGGCCGCTCCCGCTTCACCGAAGAAGGCGGTCAAGGTGAAGGCCAAGGCGAAGGCAGCAAGGCGAAGACGGCCCAGCCTGCGGTCAAGGTCGCGAAGGGCAAGGCAGTGAAGCCGACGGCTTCGCGCGGCGCCAAGCGCTGACGCGGCGGTCGGCGGGCACCCGACGGCCCGCATCCGCCGACCGAGGATGCGTCAAGCAACGGCGAGTCGGGTCCCGCAGGTCTCATCCCAGCTCCGTGGGTACTCAACGCTCGAAATCGTCGAACCACGTCGCGCCGCCGGCCGGTGCGTCTGTCCGCGGAGGTCCCTGATGCCCGTCAGCAGCGTGTTCCTGGAAGGCCCGTACAAGGTCGACTTCAAGAAGCCGTGGCCTTCGGAGGCCGAGCAGCGCGCCGCGGGCGCGGAGGCCCGCACTCGCTTGAACCGGCGGGCGCTGGGGGTGTGGGAGCCGGCCGACGAGGAACGCGATCCCGTCGACGTGGTGATGGCGGTCGCGGCATCGCGTCAGGCGCGCCTGATCCCGCTGCGCACCGCGCGCATGGCGGTCTCGCCGTTCACGTTCTACCGCGGCGCCGCGCAGCTCATGGCCACCGATCTGGGGAGGCATCCGCACACCGGGATCTACGCGCAGATGTGCGGCGACGCGCACCTGTCCAACTTCGGCATCTACGCCTCGCCCGAGCGCACCCCCGTCTTCGATATCAACGACTTCGACGAGACCAGCCAGGGGCCCTGGTGCTGGGACCTCAAGCGCCTGACCACCAGCTTCGTGCTGGCGGCCCGCGAGAACGGTCAGGCGGGACGCTCGGAGGAGGCGGTGCGCACCGCGGCGGGGGCCTACGTCGCGGCCCTCAACGAGATGGCCGGTCTGGGCTGGCTCGAGCGCCGCCATCGCATGGTCCACGCCGACGCGCCGGTGGCCAGCGGGGTCGTCTGGACGGGCAAGATGACGGCAATCGTGAACCAGGTGGTCTCCAAGGCAGTCAAGCGCACGCAGGCGTGGACGGTCGGCAAGTACACGGAGGTGGTCGACGGCGCCCCGCGGCTGCGCCTCGACCCGCCGGTGATCACGGCCGTCAGCCGCCGCACCGCCGCGGCGGTCACCGCGTCCCTGCGCCTGTACCTCGAGTCGCTGTCGCCGGAACGCCGCGCCTATCTGAGGGGCTACCACGTGGTCGACGTCGCCCACAAGGTGGTCGGCGTCGGCAGCGTGGGCACCTACGACTACATCGTGCTGCTCATGGGCGACGGCATGCGCGACCAACTGCTGCTGCAGGTCAAGGAGGCCGAGCTCTCCGCGGTCAAGACGGCGCTCGGCGAGAAGCCTCGGCTGGCCTACGGCGAGCGCGTCGTGGTGGGGAGCTGGTTGATGCAGGGCATCAGCGACCCCTTCCTCGGCTGGACGCAGCTTCACGGGCGCAGCTTCTACGTGCGCCAGCTCAAGGACATGAAGGGGTCCGTCGACCCGGCGCGGCTCACCGGGAGCGCGCTGGTCGGCTACGCCTATCGCTGCGGCTACACGCTCGGCCTGGCGCACAGCCGCGCCGGAGACCCCCACTTCGTCCTCGGCTACGTTGGCAAGGGCGCTGCGCTCACGGACGCGATGTGGCGGTTCTCGCAGGCCTACGCCGACCAGACGGAGCGCGACTACAGGCGTTTCATCGCGGCGATCCACGAGGGCCGCATCAAGGCCGCGGAGCTGGCGCCGCCGGCGCCCGAGCCGCCGGCGAAGGCGCCCAAGGCGAAGGCGGCCAAAGCAAAGACCGCCAAGCCGAAGCCGAAGACCGCGAAGGCGACGACCAAGGCGAAGACCGACAAACGCTGACGCGCCAGGCGTGCGCCCGCCGGGCGTCAGGACTGGGGCGGGGAGGGCGGCCGGGCGGCGTCGGCCGCCCGGCCGCCCTTGCGCTTTCTGACCGCCTCGCGCAGCAGGTACTCGACCTGCGCGTTGACGCTGCGCAGCTCGTCGGCGGCCCACTTCTCGACATCGGCCCACACCTCCGGGTCGATGCGCAGCAGGAACTGCTTGCGCGTGGCCACGTGTCAGCGCCCTTCTGCCGCGGCCTCACGTGTAGAGCGTGCCCGTGTTGACCACCGGCGTGACCTGGCTCTCGCCGCACAGCACCACCATGAGGTTGCTCACCATGGCGGCCTTGCGCTCGTTGTCGAACTCCACGACCTTGTTCACGCTGAAATCGTGCAGCGCCATCTCGACCATGCTCACGGCGCCGGTCACGATCTTGCGGCGCGCGGCGATGACCGCCTCCGCCTGCTGGCGGCGAAGCATCGCCTGGGCGATCTCGGGGGCGTAGGCGAGGTGGGTGAGGCGGGCCTGCTCCACGGTCACGCCCGCCTGCTCGAGCCGCTCGGTGAGCTCCACGCGCAGGGCCTCGGAGACCTCGTCGACGTTGCCGCGCAGCGTGATCTCGTCGTCGGTGTCGGCGAAGGTCTCGCCGGAGTCGTAGGGATAGGCGCTGGCCAGGTGCCGCACCGCCGTCTCGCTCTGCGTAGCCACGTACGTCTCGAAGTCGTCGACGTCGAACACCGCCTTGGCCGTGTCTTCGACGCGCCACACCACGACGGCGGCGATGTCCACGGGGTTGCCGCGCTTGTCGTTGACCTTGAGCTTCTCGCCGTTGAGCGTGCGCGCGCGCAGGCTGATCTTGTAGCGTTTGAGCTTCTTGGGCTGCGATTGGCTCGAATCGTCGCCGCTCTTGTTCTTGGCTTGGCTCCATCTGGACTGGCCGGTGGACTGCGTCGCCGGCCCGTTGCTGTAGAACGGGTTGCCCCAGCAGAAACCGCCCTGCTTCGCCGTCCCGCGGTAGTCGCCGAACAGGACGAGCACGCGCGCCTCGTTGGGCTGCAGCGCGAAGAACCCGGGGGAGAGCAGGATGGCCACGAGGATGGCCACGACGCCGGCGATGAAGAAGGCCCAGACGGGTCTGGTGCCCCCGGTCCCGTCGGACGTCGTGCCGTTGATGAACGCTAGCGCGATGAGCACCGGCCCGCGACGTAGAACGCGATGGTGATAGGGCAGCATCATCCAGCCGCTCATGACGCGGCGCTCGCGCTCCTGGGTCGGGATCTTGGCCTGGGCTGATCTCATGGCTCCCACCTCCGTCTGGCGGCCACTCCGGCGAGCCCCAGCTCACCATGTCGACGCGCGGCCGCACTGTATGTGCGATACCGATATGATATCACATAGGTATCGCACCGGCAAGTGCGGCCGCGGTCGAGTGCGGGTCAGGGCTCGCCCTTGCGGCCGTCGGCAAGCTTCGCTACGACTTGTCGTGGTTTCGCTGGGCGCCGCTGCGGCGATGCTGTCGGCATACGATCAACGACTCCGAGCGAGGCACATCATGGCGAACACCATCGTCTGGGCCGACATCCCAGTCACGGATATGGATAGGGCCCGCACGTTCTATGCCGCAGTACTGGAGGCCGAGATACCACTGATGGACGGCGCCAACGGCGACGTCGCGCTCCTGCCCGGCGACCCCACGGGAGGGGAAGTCAGCGGCGACCTCGTGCGCGGCGAGAACCAGAGACCCGGGGCCGGCGGTGTCACCGTCTACCTCGACAGCAAGGGCGACCCCGAGGGCATGATCGAGCGCGCCGTCGCCGCCGGGGGCGCGATGCTCATGCCGGTCGCCAGCATGGGCGACATGGTCGGCTTCATCGGCTTCTTCCAGGACTCCGAGGGCAACCGTATCGGCGTGCATAAGCCGGCGCAGGGCTGATCTGGCGGCCGGTCCGGAGACGGCCGGGGGCAGGCGCAAGCCTCCCTCCGGCCGCCTCCGGTAGGATCGGCGGGTGAGCAGTACCACCGCAACCGCCCCTCCAGCTCCCCTCGAGTCCGTCCCCGGACCGCTGCCGCGTTTCCGCTTCGTCGCGCTCGGCGTGGTGTGGAGCGCGTACCTCGTCGTCTTTCTCTCGCGTCTCTGCGTGGGGCCGCTCTCGCCGTTCCTGAAGCAGGCCTTCGACCTGAGCAACGCCCAGATCGGCGGCCTCACCAGCGCCACCGCGATCACCTACGCGCCCACGCTGGTCCTCGCCGGGTGGCTGGTCGACCGCATCGGCGTGCGCCGCGCCCTCGTCATCGGCTCGCTCGTCACCGGGGTGTTCGTGGGAGCCGTCGCGCTGGCGCCTTCCTACGGCGTCATGCTCCTCCTGCTCGCGCTCTCCGGTCTGGGCTGCGGGTTCATCTATCCCTCGGCCGTCAAGGCGGTGATGGTGTGGTTCCCGCCGCAGGAGCGCGCCACGGCGATCGGCGTGAACCAGGCGGCGGTCAACGTGAGCGGAATGCTCGGCGCGGCGATCATGCCGGCGCTCGCCCTGAGCGTGGGCTGGCAGGCGGGCTTTCTCGTGGCTGCGGCCATGGCCTTCGCCGTGTGCGGTCTGGCGGCGGCGGTGTACCGGGATCCGGTCGGAGGGATCCCGGGCCGGGCCGCCGCGGCCGCATCGCCGGCGGTCTGCGAGATCGAGCAGGGGCTCCCCTGCGTGACCGGGGACGAGCAGGCCGACCGCGCCGCCGTGCGCCCCGGCTTTCTGGCCGTGGTGCGCTCGCGCGACATCCTGCTGCTCGGTGCTGTCGGCGATGTTCCTCTGCATGATCGAGTTCGCGGCGCTCGCCCACCTGGTGCTGTTCCTCCACCTGGACTGGGCGTACTCGGTGGTCGCGGCAGCCGGCCTCCTGGCGCTGTGCCAGGCCGCCGGCGCGCTCGGCAAGCCGCTCAGCGGCCTGGTGAGCGATCGCCTGCTGGGGCGGCGCCGCAAGGCGCCGCTGCTGGCGCTCGCCGGCCTGGCCGGCCTGTCCTGTGCGATCCTGGCGGTGCTGGGGCCGGGGCACACGTGGCTGCTCTGGGCGGCGCTCCTGATGCTCGGGGTGGGCGCCGTCGGCTGGGGCGGCCTTTGGGCACCCTGGCCGGCGAGACCGCCGGCCCGGCCGCCGCCGGTGCGGCCGCGGGCGTCACGGCGGCCATCGACAACGTCGGCATCTTCATCGGGCCGCCGCTCTTCGGCCTCATCGTCGACCGCAGCGGCTCGTACGCGCCGGCGTGGTGGGCGATGGTGGGCGCGGCCCTGCTCGCGGCGTGCTTGCTCGCGCTGGTGCGCGAGCCGCGCCGCGCGTGAGCACGCCGCACCGAGTACGCCCGCTACCTCTGCAGCACCTCGCCCAGACCGGCGCTCCATTCGCGGATCGCCTTCCAGTTGCGGCCGTCGCCCGGCGTCGCGCCGATGACGAGGAGCACGAAGGCTTTCTCGAAGAGGTTCATGGTCGTGAGGTCGAGTGACCCGGCGAAGAAGGCCACGCTGCGCGGCCTCATGGGGGACGCCTTCTTCAGGACATCGCCCAGGTAGTGCCGCGGCAGGGCGTAGCGCTCCTTGCGGCGGAGCTTGGCGGCGTCGCGGGGCGCCTTGGCCAGCCAGGGATCCTTGACGATGGGGACGCCTTGAACGTCCGTCTCGCCGCAGTCGGTGAGCGATGCGGCCGTGATGAACAGAGCGGTGGGGAGCTCCGCCAGCTCCTTGCGGTGTCTGGCCACGAAACGCACCGCCTGGCGGTGCCAGCCCATGATCATGGGGCCGCCGAGCACGACCGCGTCGTAGCCCGCGGGGCCGGGCGCCTCGATGGCCGGCCGCTGGTCGACCTCGTGGCCGGCCGCGCGCAGCTCCTCGGCGACGGCGTCGGCGACCTCGCGCGTGGAGCCGTGGCGCGTGGCGTACACCAGCAGGACGCGCAGGGCGGTGGCGGTGGCCGGGCCGGCGCCCGGAGCGTCGCCGGCCGGGGTCGGGCCGGCCTGCGCGTCGTCGCCGGCCGGCTCGGGCCTCACGTCAGGTCCCATCTCTGCTCCTTCCCCAAGGGAGGTCATCCACGTGCTCTGGTCGGCGGTCTGCGCCAGCGGCACCGTGAGGATGCGGCCGCCATGCGTGCTGCCGATCAGCAGATGCCGAGTGCTGCGCTTCCTGCGGTTCCGCACGATCACATGCGGGTTCGAGAGCATCTGCGCGACCTCCCTGACGCTGACGCCGTGCTCGGCCAAGTGCCCCTCGTTGGCCTCATCCCATGCCAGTGCGTGGATGGCGACAGGCACTTGCGCGTCTCAGCAGTCGGTGTATGATGTGTCATACATTGTATGACACGGAAGACGCGAGGTCAAACCATGAGCGACCCTGACAAGATCAGCTTGGACTATCTCTTGGTTGCCGACGGTGCCCAGGTTGTAGGCGGGAAGCTCTACCTGCTTGGCGGAGGCTGGGACAGACTCACCGTGTCGGAGCTCCCAGGCCAGCCGGCGACGCCATTCGCTGTCGCTGTCGGCGTCAATGTGCCGTGGAGCCTCACCAATCGCAAGATGAGCTTCAGCATCGATGTTCGGAACGCCGATGGTGGGCACGTGGGGCAGCTCGTTGGCGGCGAGTTCGAGGTGGGGCGCCCCCCGGGTCTTCGTTCCGGGGCCCCGCAGCGCTTCCAGATCGCTGGTCCGGCCGGGCCGGAGCTCCCCGCCGCGGGGCGCTACGTCATCGAGTGCGCGATTGATGGGGAAGTGATCGGCCATACCGCCATCGAGGTCATTGCGGCGAGTCCGGCCGCCTCAGGCTAACGCGTGGTGACGCGCCGACGTGTCCTGAGGCCAGCGTAGGTCGGCGGCTGCCGTCGGCAAGGATGACAACCCGAAAGAGGGGCGGCGGGCCGAATGGCCCGCCGCCCCTTCTGGGTCTTCTCATCCCTTCGCCCTCACGCGCGGTGCGGAGGGCCGGCGCAGGGTCGACGGGGGCTCTGCAGGGCGGCCGTAGGCGCTCCCGGAAGGAGCGGAGCGCCCCCCGGAGGCCCTGCGCCGGCCCGCAGCGCCGCGCGTATCGGCGCCTTAGCTCATCACCGCCATCACGTCGACCAGGTGCTTCTTGAGCCCGAGCTCCTTGTCGCTCACGCCGACGGCGCGGCCGACGAGCTGGCTGAGGAAGATCACGGGGATGGTCTGCCAGCTGCTGTTCTTGCGCAGGATCTCGGACTGACGGCCGTCGAGGTTGACCTGGCAGAGCGGACAGGCGACGGCGACCGCATCGGCGCCGCACGCCTTGGCGTCGTTCAGGATGCGGGCCACGAGGTCGTCGACGATGCCCTGCTCGGTGAGCGCCAGCGAGGCGCCGCAGCAGTCGGTCTTGTAGTTCCAGTCGATGGGCTCGCAGCCGATGGCCTTGACCACGTCGTCCATGTGTGTGGGGTACTCGGGGTCTTCGGCCAGGGTGACCTTGGGCGGCCGCGTGAGCAGGCAGCCGTAGTAGCAGGCGATCTTGAGGCCGCCGAACGGCCGCGTGACCCTGGCGGCGAGCTCGTCGAGGCCGACGGCGTCGTGGTACACGTCGACGAGGTTCTGCACGGTGACGCCGCCGTTGTACGGCCGTCCGACGACGGCCCTGACGTCGGCGGCCGTCCCCGCGTCTTCGCCGACCTCGTGCGCGCCGGTCTTGAAGCGGCTGTAGCAGGCGGCGCAGGGCACGGCCACCGCGTCGAGCTTCATGTCCTGCTCGACCTTGGCGAGCTCGTTGACCGGCAGCGCGGTGGCGAGCAGGCGGTTGATGGAGTGCGCCGCGGTGTTGCCGCAGCACTCCCAGCCGGGGATCTCCTGAAGCGTGAGGCCGAGCGCCCGGGCGCTGGCCCTGAAGCTCGCGTCGAACTCGCCGGAGGTGCCGTGCAGCGAGCAGCCGGGGTAGTAGGCGAGGGTCTTGCTCATGACTCGCCTCCGGAATCGGCGGTGCCGGCGGAGGCGGTGGCCGCGCTCGCGGCGGCGTCCGCCTGCCGCTGCATCTTGGCGCTGGTGATGCTCTCGGAGGTCCGCACCATGCGCTGCATGGCCAGCGTGTCGCCCTTCTTGAGCGTGGGGTTGATCTTGCCCTTGAGCATCATCTTGGGCCCGAGCGAGAGCCACGACTTCACGCTCGCCGGGCGCTTGAGCACGTCGCGGGCGATGAGCTCGACCTCCCACATGCGGCCCCAGCGCACGAACGAGTCGTAGTTGAGCTTGAGCATGGCCGCCGACGGCGTGTCCGCCGGGATGCGGCCGTCGCGGCGGGCGATGATCTTGAGCTCGTCCATGATCGCGGCGATGTCGATGCCTTGGGGGCACCGGGTGGTGCAGGTCTCGCAGCCGGTGCACAGCCAGATGAACC
Source organism: uncultured Thermoleophilia bacterium (assembly GCA_963700035.1). Taxonomy (GTDB): domain Bacteria; phylum Actinomycetota; class Thermoleophilia; order UBA2241; family UBA2241; genus CAIXSE01. The sequence continues at coordinate 25,971 of CAVOWE010000010.1, forward strand.
GGTCGTCGAAGACCATGTCGAGCTGCCCGAGCTGCACGGCGCGCATGATCATCGCGGGGTGCATCTCGGAGTACAGGGCCACCGGGCAGCCGCTGGTGCAGCGTTTGCACTGGTAGCACTTGTAGGCGTTCTCGCCGCACCCCGTGCCGACGTTCTCGGCGAGGAGCGGACTCACGGTGCAGGTCGTCATGCCCGACCCCCTAGGCCACTGCCGGCCGCGGCAGCAGGCCGGCGGCCTCGACGATCTCCGGCACCGCCGGCTCCCACTCCACGGCCATGATGTGCACGCCGGCCACGCCTTCGACCTCGGCGAGCTCCTTGATCATCTCGACGGCGAGCTTCTTGCCCTCCGCCTGCTGCGGCGCGCCTTTCTCCTGGGCGGCGATGCGGTCGACGATCTCCTGCGGCACGTCCATGCCGGGCACGAACTTCTTCATGTAGTTGGCCATGCCGGCGCCCTTGATCGGGGTGATGCCGGCGAGGATCTTGATCTCCTTGTGCAGGCCCAGGGCGCGGACCTCCTCCATCCACTTCTTGAACTTGGGGATGTTGAAGATGCACTGCGTCTGCATGAAGTCGGCGCCGGCCTCGATCTTCTTCTTGAGGCGCAGGGCGCGGAGCTCGAAGGGGTCGGCGAAGGGGTTCTCGGCGCAGCCGATGTAGAGCGGCGGCGCGACCGCCATCTCTTCGCCGCACTGGAACTTCTTCTCGTCGCGCATGTCCTTGTACATCTTGATGAGGTTGATGGCGTCGAGGTCGTGCACGCCCCTGGCCTCGGGGTGGTTGCCGAAGCTCAGGTGGTCGCCGGTGAGGCAGAGGATGTTCTTGATGCCCAGGACGGACGCGCCGAGGATGTCGGCCTGCATGGCGAGACGGTTGCGGTCGCGGCAGGTCATCTGCATGATCGCCTCGAGGCCGTTCTGCTGGGCCTGGTAGCCGGAGACCATGGAGCAGACGCGCACGACGGCCGTCTGGTTGTCGGTGATGTTGACGGCGTCGACGTAGCCCTTGAGGAGCTTGGCCTTCTCCTGGATGACGCTGCCGTCGGCGCTCTTCGGCGGGCCGCATTCGCCGGTGACCGCGAAGGTGCCCGCGGCGAGGATCTTCTCGAGGTTGCTGCCGGCCTTGTATTCTGTGGCGGTCATACCGGCTTCGCCTCCTCGCGCACCATCTTGCGGGGGCCGCCGGAGCTGCTCTTGCTCCAGTTCTTCGGCGGCCGGTTCGGTGAACATCAGCTCTTCACGGCCCTGGGCCTTGAGACGCTCCCAGATGAGGGCCCAGGCGCACTCGATCTCTTCCTTGTCGGGCCCCGTGACTTCGCAGAGGCCGTCGTGCGAACCACCGCAAGGGCCGTTCATGAGGCTCTTGCTGCAGCGCACGACGGGGCAGATGGCGCCGGTGAGGCCGATGCGACACTCGCCGCAGGCGACGCAGCGCTCGAGCCATACGGCGTGCTCCTGCGGCATGCCCAGCATGTTGGTGTTGACGGCCGGCATGACGAGCTTGGGGGCGAACTTCTCGGCGAGGCTCTGGATGCCGATGCCGCAGGCCAAGCTGAGCACGACGTCGGCGGCCTCGACCTTCTCGGCGATCATGTCGAGGTACTCCCACTCGCACTGGCGGATGGCGGCCGTGTGCTCGACCTCCACCTCACGGCCGTCCTGCTCGGCCTTGATGCGCAGCTCGCTGGCGAGGATCTCGGCCTCTTTCTCGCCGCCGGTGAGGCAGATGGCGACGCAGGTGTCGCAGCCTGCGACCAGGACCTTCTTCTTGTCGCCGACGAGCTCGATGATCTCGTCGAAGGGTTTGCGTTCGGCGGTGATCATTCTGCGTGTCCTTCCTCAACGGTGGCAGCGGCGGCCGACTCTGCTTCATCGGGCATGGCCACGCCGCCGAGTGCTTCGCGGGCGGCGGCGTGCGGGCTCACGCCGTCACGTCTGACGGGGTTGGGGCCGAGCTGCTTGATGCGCTCGGTGAACTCGGTGGCGACCTCGGCGAACTTGGCGCCCATGGCCGACGACATGTTGTACATCTCGACGCGCTCGGGCTCGATGCCCAGCTCGGCGAGGAGGTCCTTGACGTGGTCGACGCGCTTGCGCGCCCAGAGGTTGCCCTTGAGGTAGTGGCACTCGCCCTCCATGCAGCCGGCGGCGTACACGCCGTCGGCGCCGGCCTCGATGGCCCGGAGCAAGTGGATGACCTCGAGCTTACCGGTGCAGGGCAGCTTGATCATGCGGATGTTGCTCGGGTACTGCAGGCGCATGCTGCCGGCCAGGTCGGCGGCGGCGTAGGCGCAGTAGTGACAGGCGAACACGATGATCTCGGGCTCGAAGCCCGGGTCCACCGGCTTCTTCGGAGGCTCCTCGGGGGCCGCGACGGCTGCGTCCGCGGCCTTGACCTCGGTGTCCGCCATCTCAGCTCACCTCCATGAAGAGCGCCTCTTCCTTGGCGAAGATCTGCGCGTCGGTGTAGTGGTGCAGAGCGATGGCCTTCACGGGGCACTCGCTGACGCAGACTCCGCAGCCCTGGCAGGCGGCCGCCTCGATCTTGGCCTTCTTGGTCTCCATGTCGATGACCGGCACCTCGTAGGGGCAGATGCGCACGCACGTGAGGCAGGCTGCGCATTTCTCCTCGTCGACCTCGGCGACGACGCCGCCGGCCTTGATGACGGGTTTGGCCAGGATGGTGGCGGCCCGTCCCGCGGCCGCGTAGGCCTGACTGATGGTCTCTTCGATGCCCTTGGGGTAGTGGGCGGAGCCGCACAGGAAGATGCCCTCGCTGGCGAAGTCGACGGGGCGCAGCTTGACGTGCGCCTCGAGGTAGAAGCCGTCGCCGGTGATCGGCACCTTGAGCAGCTTGCTGAGCTCGCTGCCGCCCTCGGCCGGCACGGCTGGAGTGGCCAGCACGAGCAGGTCGAGCGGCATCTCGACGTCGCGCCGCAGGTACGGGTCGCGGTAGGCGACCGACACGGAGCCGCTCTCGCTGGCGCTCACCTGCGGCAGGCTGTCGTTTTCGTAGCGCGTGAAGATGACGCCGAGCTCACGCGCCCTGGTGTAGTACTCCTCGAGCAGCCCGAAGGTACGGATCTCCTTGAACCACACGGAGACCGCTCGCCGCGGATCCTGCTCCTTGAGCCTGATCGCGTTCTTGATGCTCTGCTGGCAGCAGGTGCGCGAGCAGTAGGGGTGGCTCTCGTCGAGCGAGCCGGCGCAGAGCACGAAGCCCACCGACTTGACGGCGCTCAGGGCCGGGTCGTCGTCCTTGAACATACGCTCCAGATCGAGTCCGGTGATCACCTTCTGACTTTCGCCGAGGCCGTAGAGCTCGGGGCGGTCTTCGCGCGTGCCCGTGGCCACCACGACGACGCCGTGGTCGACCGGCGTGCGCTTGCCGTCCTTCTCCTTGATGACACTGGAGAAGTTGCCGATGAAGCCGTGGAAGTCGGCCAGCTCGGCCTCGAGGTGGATCTTGACCTTGGGGTTGTCGACGAGCTGCTGCTCGAGCTGCTTGACCAGCTCGACAGGGTCGTTGCCCTTGATCGTGTCGCCGAGGTCGAGCACGAGACCGCCGAGCTTGTCGCCACGCTCGACGAGGTGGGCTTCGTAGCCCATGTCGCCGAGCGCGTTGGCGGCGGTCATGCCGGCGATGCCGCCGCCGATGACCACGGCCGCGTGCGTGAGCGGAACGTCGATCTTGAAGAGCGGCTCGAGCATGCGGGCGCGGGCGACCGACATCCTCACGAGGTCCCGCGCCTTGTCCGTGGCCTTGGCGTGCTCCAGATTGTGCACCCAGCTCGCCTGGTCGCGGATGTTGGCCATCTCGAAGAGGAACGGGTTGAGCCCGGCCTCGCGCAGGGTGTCCTGGAAGATGGGTTCGTGGGTGCGCGGTGTGCAGCTTGCTACCACCACGCGGTTGAGCTGGTGCTCCTCGATCTTTTCGCGGATCAGCGAAAGGCTGTCGCTGGAGCACGAGTACAGGGTGTCGGTGGCGTACTCGACGCCGGGCAGCGTCTGCGCGTAGTCGGCGACGTTCTCGACGTCGATGACTCCGGCGATGTTGCTGCCGCAGTGGCAGACGAAGACGCCCACGCGCGGCTCCTCGCCGGAGACGTCGCGCTCGGTCGGGAACTCCTGGTCGACCGTGAGCGTGCCGCGCGAATCGGCCAAGCCGGTCATGACCTTGGCCGCGGCGGCCGAGGCCTGCGCGACCGAGTCGGGGATGTCCTTGGGCTCGCCGAACGGGCCGACGACGAACACGCCCTTGCGGCTGGTGGCCAGCGGTTCGAACTCGTGCAGCTCGCAGAAGCCGTGCCGGTTGAGGGCGATGCCGAGGTGGCCGGCCGCTTCCTGCGCCTTGCGCGCAGGCTCGAGGCCGGCCGACAGCACCACCATGTCGTAGCGGCTCTCGTGCAGCTTGCCGCCCTCGTCCTCCCAGCTGATCAGCAGGTCGTCCGAGAACGGGTCTTCCTTGATGTAGCTGGGCCGCGAGCGGATGAACTTCACGCCCTTGTCCTGGGCACGCTGGTAGAAGGCGTCGAAGCCCTTGCCCTGGGCACGCATGTCCATGAGGAACATCTC
>CAVOWE010000011.1:0-82857 GCA_963700035.1 uncultured Thermoleophilia bacterium
TCCTGCCCAATCGCGCCGCCGCCTGCAGCGGGCGCGGCGAGCACCTCAGGAGAGTGACATGCCCAATCTTGGCCCTCTGGAGATCGGCCTCATCGTCCTCGTCATCCTGCTGCTCTTCGGCGCCACGCGCCTGCCCAAGCTTGGGCGCTCGATGGGTCAGAGCATCAAGGGATTCAAGTCGGGTCTCCAGGAAGACGCGCCCCTCGACGACGACGAGAAGCCCTCCAAGGGCGAAGCCGCCAAGCTCGAGAAGGGCGACGAGACCGACAAGTCCTGAGCCTCAGCAGTGTGACCCCGACGGCCCGCCACGGCGGGCCGTCGTCGTTCAGCGGCTCAGAAGGCACACCGCGAGCGCGGCGATGCCTTCGCCGCGGCCCTCGAACCCCATGCCCTCGGTGGTCGTCGCCTTGACGCTCACGGCGTCGCTCGCGATCCCCAAGGCGCCCGCGAGCGCTCGTCGCGCATCGCCGGCCGATAGCCCGCCAGGTGCGGGCGCTCGCACACGAGCGTGACGTCGGCGTTGGCGACGACCAGCCGGCCTCGTCTCACTCGCGGCGATCACCCGGCGCAGCAAGCTCCATGCTCGAGATGCCGGCGAACGCGGGATCGGTGTCGGGGAACAGGTCACCGATATCGCCGAGTCCGGCGGCGCCGAGCAGGGCGTCCATGAGCGCATGGACGCCGACGTCGGCGTCGGAGTGGCCGGCAAGGCCCCGGGGGTGATCGACCTCGACCCCGCAGAGCACCAGACGGCGCCCGTCGGCGAAGCGGTGTGCGTCGTAGCCGCTGCCTACCCTAAACGTCGGCCTCGACCTCCCACGAGAGCAGCGCGCCGGCCAGCGGGAGGTCGCTCGGCGTGGTGATCTTGACGTTGGCCGGTGTGGACGCCACCAGGCCGACTCTGTAGCCGCCCCGTTCGAGAAGCGCCGCGTCGTCGGTGGCCCCGTCGAGATCGGCGACGCGAGTACACGCTCGCGGAGAGCGGCGGCCCTGAAGACCTGCGGCGTCTGCACGGCCCACAGGCCACTCCGGTCGACGGTCGTCTCGACGGCGCCGGTGGGGTCGGCGCGCTTGAGCGTGTCGCTGACCTCGATGCCGGGGACGGCGCCGTCGACGTCGGCCAGCGCCGCGATGCAGTCTTCGAAGACGTGCCGGGAGAAGAGCGGCCGGGCGCCGTCGTGGACGGCGATGACGGCCGCCGTCGCCGGCACCTCGAGCAGGCCGGCGCGCACCGAGTCCGAGCGCTTGCGGCCGCCCTCGGCGATCAGCAGGGGCTTGCTGTCGTCGAAGGCCAGCAGCTCGCCGGCGAAGCGCACCGTGTGCGACGGGTGGAGCACGACCACGAGGCCGTCGACCTGCGGCATGGCGAGCAGCCGCCGCACGGAGTGGTTGAGGATCGGCTCGCCGCCCAGCAGCAGGAACTGCTTGGACTCGCCGTCAGGCAAGCCCATACGGCGGCTTTCGCCGGCCGCGGCGACGATGACCCAGAGCTCTTCGGTCGGCTGTTCCTCCACTTCGAGACCCCCCATCTGCTGTGTCCGGACGGCTAGGTGACCACCCGGCTGAAGATCATCTTGCCCGAGGGGCTCTGCAGCACGCTCGTCACCTCGGCCTTGACGCGCGAGCCCACCAGGAGCGCGCCCGACTCGACGACGATCATGGTGCCGTCGTCGAGATAGCCCACGCCCTGGTCCTGCTCGCGCCCTTCTTTCAGGATCTTGACTTCGATGACCTCGCCGGGCAGCACCGCGGGCTTCACGGAGTTGGCGAGGTCGTTCACGTTGAGCACTTTCACGCCCTGGATCTCGGCGACCTTCTTGAGCGTGTAGTCGGTGGTGACGATCTGCGCGCCGAGGTCGCGGGCGAGGCGCACGAGCTTGGCGTCGACGGCCTCGATATCGGCGTAGTCCTTGTCGTCGATACGCACGGCTCCCGAGCTGTTCTGGAGGCGGCGCACGAAATCGAGCCCGCGCCGGCCGCGCACGCGCTTCTCGGCGTCGGCGGAGTCGGCCAGGTGCTGCAGCTCTTCGACCACGAAGCGAGGCACGAGGACTTCGCCCTCGAGAAACCCCGTGAGGGCGATCTCGAGGATGCGGCCGTCGATGATAGCACTCGAGTCGAGAAGCTTGGACGGAGTGAGTCCGGGCACGACCTCGAAGGCGCCGCGCAGCCCGAGCAAGCGGAGGATCTCGACGTGCTTCTTGGCCGCGACATACGCCGTGAAATAACCCGAGAGAAGGTAGATCGGCACGGTGAGATAGACGCCCACCAGCGGGATGCGGACGAGAGCGATACTGATGAGGGTCGCGATGATGAGCCCCACGACCACGCCCGCGATGGCCACGACCACCTCGGCGCCGGTCGCGCCGACCATGATCTCGTCCACGCGGTCGAGGCCGCGCCTGAGGGCGCGCGACAGCAGGACGCCGAAGGCGTAGCCGAGCGCGAAGCCGGCGGCGAGGAAGGCGAGCTGCCAGACGATCTTGCCGGGCTGGCCGAGATCCAGAGCATACGAAGATCCCCGGATGCGCTCGGCGATCTGGTACCCGGCGAGAGCGCCGAGCAGGGCAAGCAGCAGGCGGACGGCAGGGGCGAGCACGCCCCTGGTCTTGCGGGCCGGGCCGGCCGGGCCGGCGTCAGACGACGGTGACCGGCTCGAGGGGCTCGTCGACAACAGGCAGCCCATCGACGTGGATGTTCTCGAGCACCTCTTCGAGGAAGGCGTTGGCCTGGTCTTCGCTGAAGTCGCGCGCGTACATGAGCTCGCTGGCGAGGATCTTCTTCGCCTTCGAGAACATCTGCTTCTCGCCGGTCGAGAGGCCCTTGATGGCGTGCCTGATGGCGAGATTGCGGACGACTTCGGCGACCTCGAAGATGTCGCCCGTCTTGAGCTTGTCGCGGTTGTGCTTGTAGCGACGGCTCCAGTTCTTGGGCATCTTGGTGGGGTCACCGCGCAGGACCTCGAGGACCTGGTCGACGACGTCCGACTCGACGACCTTACGAAGGCCGGCGCGGTCGGCGTTCTCGACGGGGACCATGACGGTCATGTCGTTGTGCAGGATCTGGATGGTGAGGTAGTCGCGCTGCTGCCCGAGAACCTCTTTCTGCTCGATCTTCATGATCTTGCCCGCACCATGATGCGGGTACACGACCTTGTCACCGACTGAATACAACGTACTCAAACCCCCCTGTGGTCGTTCGTGGCCCCGGCGGCCGGCTGGGGTTCTGGGCCCTCACGGAGAAGCGCCGCGAGGACTCCGCGCAGGTCGGCCGCGCCCACAGATATCCCGCCGGCGCGGCGCGCGTCGGCGGCGGGTACGACGATGCGTTCGAAGCCGGCGCGACCGGCTTCGGCGACACGTCGCTCACTCTGGCTGCAGGAACGAAGTTCGCCCGTCAGGCTGATCTCCCCGATCGCTGCGACCCGCGGTGGAAGCGGTGCGTTGCGCTCCGCGGATGCGATAGCGAGGGCAACGGCGAGGTCGGCCGCAGGTTCGTCAATGCGGATTCCGCCTGCAATTGTAACAAAAATGTCGCTCGAGGACAACGGCAGCCGGGCGTGGCGGCCGAGGACGGCGACGAGCATGGCCAGCCGGTTCCGGTCGAGGCCCACCGCCACGCGGCGCGGCATGGCCAGTTCGGTGCGGTTCACGAGCGCCTGCACCTCGACGGCGAAACAGCGACTGCCCTCGACGGCGACGTGCACGGCCGCTCCCGCGGCCGGCCCCGCCTCGCCGAGGAACAGAGACGACGGATCGGCGACACCCTGAAGGCCGGCGGCCGTCATCTCGAAGATCCCCAGCTCGTTGGTGGAGCCGAAACGGTTCTTCGCGGCGCGGAGCGTGCGATAGAACCGGTAGCGGTCGCCCTCGAACTGCAGCACCGTGTCGACCATGTGCTCGAGCACGCGCGGGCCGGCGATGGCGCCCTCTTTGGTGACGTGGCCGACGAGGAACACGGCCGCGCCGGTGGCCTTGGCCAGGCGCAGGAAGCGGCCCGCCGCTTCACGTACCTGGCTCACGCTCCCCGGCGCCGACGTGAAGGCGTCGCTGTAGAGGGTCTGCACCGAGTCGACCACGACGAGCGCCGGCGCGGCGGCGGCGACGCTCTCGAGGACCGACTCCAGCTCGGTCTCGGCGAGCACGGAGATGCCGCCCGGGTCGCTGCAGATGCGCTCGGCGCGCATCTTGACCTGGGCGGCCGACTCCTCGCCGCACACGAGCAGCACGGGGCGGCCGGAGGCGGCCACGCGGTCGAGGACCTGCAGCAGGAGCGTGGACTTGCCGATCCCGGGCTCGCCCGCGACCAGCACCAGCGAGCCCGGCACGACACCGCCACCGAGCACGAGGTCCAGCTCCGAGATGCCGCTGGAGAAACGCTGGGTGGTTGATGAGACGACGTCGGACAAGCGCACGGGGGCGGCGCCAACGGCGCCGCCCCCGTCATGTCCTTTGCGGCGGGCCCTGCCGGCGTAGCCGGCGCCGCCCGTCACCACGACCTTCTCTTCGACGAAGGAGTCCCAAGCCCCGCAGTCGGGGCAGTGGCCCAGCCACTTGGCCTCGCGGCGGCCGCACTGACCGCAGGTGAAGACCGTCTGTTGCTTGGCCACGGCCGCTGTCAGGCGCCGGCAGCCGCGCCACCGGCGTCGGGGCCGTCGGAGCCCGGTGACGGTGCCGCGACCGGGCCCACGCCCTGGGCCACCGGTTCGTCGAGGCCGACCATCGGCAATTCGACGCGACCGCCGACGACCTCGCCGTTCACCGTGAGCACCGTGTCTTCGTCCTCACCGTCCACCAGGATGATGGTGCCTTCCACGAACTGCCGCTCGAGCATCGCGTCGCTGAGCTTGTCTTCGATGTAACGCTGGATGGCGCGCCGCAGTGGGCGGGCGCCGAGCATGGGGTCGAAGCCCTTCTCGACGAGCACCTCGCGGCCGGCGTCGGTGAGCTGCAGCTTGACCCCGCTGGGGTCGAGCTGCAGCTGCAGCCGCGCGATCATGAGGTCGACGATGGCGCCGATCTCGGAACGCTCCAGCTTGTGGAAGACGATGACCTCGTCCACGCGGTTGAGGAACTCAGGCTTGAAGACGCGCTTGAGCTCGCCGGTGATGCGGCCCTTCATGTCGTCGTAGGTCATGCCCTGGACGGCGGTCTGGCCGAACCCCAGTGGCGTGTCCTTGGTGATCATCTCCGCGCCGATGTTGCTGGTCATGATGAGGATGGCGTTGCGGAAGTCGACCGTGCGGCCCTGCGCGTCGGTGAGCCGTCCGTCCTCGAGGATCTGCAGGAGGATGTTGAACACGTCCGGGTGCGCCTTCTCGATCTCGTCGAAGAGGATCACGCTGTACGGCTTGCGGCGCACGATCTCGGTGAGCTGGCCGCCTTCGTCGTGCCCCACGTAGCCGGGGGGTGAGCCGACGAGCCGCGACACGGAGTGCTTCTCCATGTACTCGCTCATGTCGATCTGCACGAGGTGGTCCTCGTCGCCGAAGAGGAAGGCGGCAAGCGTGCGCGCCAGCTCCGTCTTGCCCACGCCCGAGGGGCCCAGGAAGATGAAGGAGCCGGTGGGGCGCCGGGGATCCTTGAGCCCGGCGCGGCTCCGGCGGATGGCCTTGCTGACGGCGCGCACCGCCGGGTCCTGCCCGACGAGCCTCACGTGCAGCTCCTCCTCCATGCGGAGGAGCTTCTGGCTCTCGGCCTCGGTGATCTTGACCACGGGGATGCCGGTCCACATGCTCACGATCTCGGCGATCTCGTCTTCGCCGATGCTCGCGCGCATGCCCTCGTCGCTGGTCTTCCACTGGTCTTCGAGCTCGAGCTTCTTGTGGCTGAGCTTGCGCTCCTTGTCGCGCAGGTTGGCGGCCTTCTCGAACTCCTGCGCCTCGATGGCCGCCTCTTTCTCCTTGCGGACCCCGGAGATCTCCTCCTCGAGCTCGCGGTAGCTGGGCGGCGCCGTCATGGTGCGGATGCGCATGCGGCTGGCGGCCTCGTCGATGAGGTCGATGGCCTTGTCCGGCAGGAAACGGTCGCTGATGTAGCGGTCGGCGAGCTCCGCCGCCGAGGTGAGCGCCTCGTCGGTGATGCGGATACGGTGGTGGGCCTCGTAGCGGTCGCGGAGACCCTTGAGGATCTCGACGGTCTCCTCCACCGACGGCTCGGCCACCTTGATCTGCTGGAAGCGGCGCTCCAGAGCGGCGTCGCGCTCGAGGTACTTGCGGTACTCGTCCATGGTGGTGGCGCCGATGGTCTGGAGCTCGCCGCGCGCCAGCGCCGGCTTGAGGATGCTGGCGGCGTCGATGGCGCCCTCGGCGGCGCCGGCGCCGACGAGGTTATGCAGCTCGTCGATGAAGAGGATGATGTCGCCGGTGTCGCGGATCTCCTTCATGACCTTCTTGAGTCGCTCCTCGAACTCGCCGCGGTACTTGGAGCCGGCGACCAACGCGGCGAGGTCGAGGCTGAAGACCTGCTTGCCCTTGAGCAGCTCGGGCACCTCGTGGTTGGAGATCCGCTGCGCGAATCCCTCGACGATGGCCGTCTTGCCCACGCCGGGCTCGCCGATGAGCACGGGGTTGTTCTTGGTGCGCCGGCTGAGGATCTGCATGACGCGCTCGATCTCCGTGGAGCGCCCGATGCACGGGTCGAGCTTGCCGTCTTCGGCCAGCTTGGTGAGGTTGCGGCCGAACTGCTCGAGCACCTTGGCCGAGCGCTTGCTTTCGCCGCCGCCCTGCTGCTGGCCGCGGCGGCCGGGGCCGCTGAGCGTGCGCATGACCTCGCTGCGGATCTTCTCGGGCTCGGCGTCCAGGTCGAGCAGGATGCGCGCGGCGACGCCTTCGTCCTCGCGCACGAGGCCGAGCAGGATGTGCTCCGTGCCGATGTAGTTGTGGCCCAGCGAGAGCGCCTCGCGGAGCGCCAGCTCGAGCACCTTCTTGGCGCGCGGCGTGAACGGGATCTGCCCCTGCGGCGACTCCTCGCCGGAGCCGACGATGCGCACCACGGCGGCGCGCACTTCTTCCACCGAGACCTCGAGGCCGTCGAGCACGCGGGCGGCGACGCCCTCTTCTTCGCGCAGCAGGCCCAGCAGCAGGTGCTCGGTCCCGATGTAGTTGTGCTTGAGCGCCCTGGCTTCTTCCTGGGCGAGGACCACGACCTGCCTGGCGCGTTCGGTGAAGCGTTCGAACATCCGGCCACTCCTTCCGGAAAACGGGGCCGCGTCATGGTGTCGGGGAACGGTGGCGGCCGCCGGCGCTTGCTCTCGGCCCCCGGCGTTACCCCCCGGGGGCGTGACGTAGCCTAATGGTACCCGATTCCCGGCGAGACGCGACCCGAGCCCCGGCTGCCCCACGAGGGCGTCGCGGATATGATGTGGGCTCGTCGCGACACGTCCATCGCCGGCAGGGGGTTCGGAGGCATGCGGAACATCATCACCTGGAGCACGCGTGGCAGGCACCCGTGGATCGTCATCGCCGTCTGGATCCTGATCGCGGGGGTGCTGTCGATGGGCCCCACGCTGCAGAGCGTGACCAGCAACGACGCCTCCAAGTCACTGCCGGCGAGCGTCGAGAGCAAGCGCGCCGACGCCCTGCAGCAGGCGTCCTTCCCCGACGCCAAGGGCACCCCGGTGATCGTGGTCTTCAGCTCCGGGGAGCCGCTCACGGAGGCCGACAAGGCGACCATCGCCGAGGGCGAGGCCTGGCTGAAGAGCGGCGCCGAGCCCATCAACAGCGCTCGCGTGGAGTACTCCCCGGACGGCAAGGGCGCACTCGTCTTCGCCAGCCTCGACGGCAACCCCGGCGAAGAGTCGTTCCGCACCTCGGTCAAGGCCATCGCCGACCACTTCGGCGACCAGGTCGGCGGCATGCAGGTGCGCGTCACCGGCCCCGGCGGTCTCATCACCGACGTCTACCAGATCTTCCTCAACGCCGACGTCAAGCTCCTCATCGGCACCGTGATCCTCGTGCTCGTCCTCCTGCTCGTCATCTACCGATCCCCGGTCCTGCCGTTCGTCCCCCTGCTCGCCGTGGGCTTCGGCTACTTCGTGGCCGGCGGGATCCTCGCACAGATCGCCACGGCGCTGGACGTGACCCTCTCCGGCCAAGCCACGTCGCTGATGGTGATCCTGCTGTTCGGGGCCGGCACCGACTACGGTCTCTTGCTCATCGCGCGGTACCGCGAGGAGCTGCGCCGCGAGGGCGACGCGCGCGTCGCCCTGGCCACGGCGCTCGGCGAGACCTGGGAGGCGATCGCCGCCAGCGGGCTGACCGTCACGCTGGCCGTCCTCGCGCTGGCGTTCGCGAGGTACGGCGACTACACCTCGTTCGCGCCGGTGCTGGGCCTCGGCGTCTTCGTGACGCTCATCGCCGGCTTGACGCTGATGCCCGCCCTGCTCGCGCTGCTCGGCCGGCGTGCGTTCTGGCCGCGGCGTCCGAAGCTCGGCGACGCGACCGAGCACCGCACCTGGCAGCGCATCGCCGAAAGGGTGGCCGCCGCGCCGAAGCGGGCGGCGGCCCTCGTCGCCGTCATCCTCGTCCTTCTGGCCCTGGGCTGCCTGTACTACAGCCCGCGCTTCAGCTTCACCGAGGACTTCCTCAAGAACATGCCGTCGAAGCAGGGGTACGCCCTGCTCGAGCGGCACTTCCCCAAGGGCAGCCTGGCGCCGACGACGGTGCTCATCAAGGCGCCGCAGGCGCCGCCTGAGTTCGTCACCGGGATGATCGTCGGCGCCCTGAGCAAGAGCCCGGGCGTCGCCGCCGCCTTCCCGACGGGGACGGCCGACGACGGCAGGCTCCTGAGCTTCCAGGTCATCCTCGAGGGCGACCCTTACTCCAAGGAGGCGCTGCAGCAGGTGCGCCAGCTCAGAGTGACGGCCCGCAAGGCCGCCGCCGCCGGTCAGGCGACGGCGCTCGTCGGCGGGCCCACCGCCATCCAGGCCGACACGTGGGCTTTGAGCAACCGCGACACCGTCGTCGTGGCCGTCATCGCCCTGGTCATCGTCGGCGTGATCCTCGCCGTGCTCCTGCGCGCCCTGGTGGCACCGCTGTACCTTCTGGCCACCAACCTGCTCTCGTATCTCGCCGCCCTCGGTGCCACCATCCTCATCACAGAGAAGGATCTGCGCGCCGAGGTCGCGGGCGAGGCGCACGAGCTTGGCGTCGACGGCCTCGATATCGGCGTAGTCCTTGTCGTCGATACGCACGGCTCCGGAGCTGTTCTGGAGGCGGCGCACGAAATCGAGCCCGCGCCGGCCGCGCACGCGCTTCTCGGCGTCGGCGGAGTCGGCCAGGTGCTGCAGCTCTTCGACCACGAAGCGAGGCACGAGGACTTCGCCCTCGAGAAACCCCGTGAGGGTGATCTCGAGGATGCGGCCGTCGATGATAGCACTCGAGTCGAGAAGCTTGGACGGAGTGAGTCCGGGCACGACCTCGAAGGCGCCGCGCAGCCCGAGCAAGCGGAGGATCTCGACGTGCTTCTTGGCCGCGACATACGCGGTGAAATAGCCCGAAAGGAGGTAGATCGGCACGGTGAGATAGACGCCCACCAGCGGGATGCGGACGAGAGCGATGCTGATGAGGGTCGCGATGATGAGCCCCACGACCACGCCCGCGATGGCCACGACCACCTCGGCGCCGGTCGCGCGGACCATGATCTCGTCCACGCGGTCGAGGCCGCGCCTGAGGGCGCGCGACAGCAGGACGCCGAAGGCGTAGCCGAGCGCGAAGCCGGCGGCGAGGAAGGCGAGCTGCCAGACGATCTTGCCGGGCTGGCCGAGATCCAGAGCATACGAAGATCCCCGGATGCGCTCGGCGATCTGGTACCCGGCGAGAGCGCCGAGCAGGGCAAGCAGCAGGCGGACGGCAGGGGCGAGCACGCCCCTGGTCTTGCGGGCCGGGCCGGCCGGGCCGGCGTCAGACGACGGTGACCGGCTCGAGGGGCTCGTCGACAACAGGCAGCCCATCGACGTGGATGTTCTCGAGCACCTCTTCGAGGAAGGCGTTGGCCTGGTCTTCGCTGAAGTCGCGCGCGTACATGAGCTCGCTGGCGAGGATCTTCTTCGCCTTCGAGAACATCTGCTTCTCGCCGGTCGAGAGGCCCTTGATGGCGTGCCTGATGGCGAGATTGCGGACGACTTCGGCGACCTCGAAGATGTCGCCCGTCTTGAGCTTGTCGCGGTTGTGCTTGTAGCGACGGCTCCAGTTCTTGGGCATCTTGGTGGGGTCGCCGCGGAGGACCTCGAGGACCTGGTCGACGACGTCCGACTCGACGACCTTGCGAAGGCCGGCGCGGTCGGCGTTCTCGACGGGGACCATGACGGTCATGTCGTTGTGCAGGATCTGGATGGTGAGGTAGTCGCGCTGCTGCCCGAGAACCTCTTTCTGCTCGATCTTCATGATCTTGCCCGCACCATGATGCGGATACACGACCTTGTCACCGACTGAATACAACGTTCTCAAACCCCCCTGTGGTCGTTCGTGGCCCCGGCGGCCGGCTGGGGTGTCGGGCCCTCACGGAGAAGCGCTGCGAGGACTCCGCGCAGGTCGGCCGCGCCCACAGATATCCCGCCGGCGCGGCGCGCGTCGGCGGCGGGTACGACGATGCGTTCGAAGCCGGCGCGACCGGCTTCGGCGACACGTCGCTCACTCTGGCTGCAGGAACGAAGTTCGCCCGTCAGGCTGATCTCCCCGATCGCTGCGACCCGCGATGGAAGCGGTGCGTTGCGCTCCGCGGATGCGATAGCGAGGGCAACGGCGAGGTCGGCCGCAGGTTCGTCAATGCGGATTCCGCCTGCAATTGTAACAAAAATGTCGCTCGAGGACAACGGCAGCCGGGCGTGGCGGCCGAGGACGGCGACGAGCATGGCCAGCCGGTTCCGATCGAGGCCCACCGCCACGCGGCGCGGCATGGCCAGTTCGGTGCGGTTCACGAGCGCCTGCACCTCGACGGCAAAGCAGCGACTGCCCTCGACGGCGACGTGCACGGCCGCTCCCGCGGCCGGCCCCGCCTCGCCGAGGAACAGAGACGACGGATCGGCGACACCCTGAAGGCCGGCGGCCGTCATCTCGAAGATCCCCAGCTCGTTGGTGGAGCCGAAACGGTTCTTCGCGGCGCGGAGCGTGCGATAGAACCGGTAGCGGTCGCCCTCGAACTGCAGCACCGTGTCGACCATGTGCTCGAGCACGCGCGGGCCGGCGATGGCGCCCTCTTTGGTGACGTGGCCGACGAGGAACACGGCCGCGCCGGTGGCCTTGGCCAGGCGCAGGAAGCGGCCCGCCGCTTCGCGCACCTGGCTCACGCTGCCCGGCGCCGACGTGAAGGCGTCGCTGTACAGGGTCTGCACGGAGTCGACCACGACGAGCGCCGGCGCGGCGGCGGCGACGCTCTCGAGGACCGACTCCAGCTCGGTCTCGGCGAGCACGGAGATGCCGCCCGGGTCGCTGCAGATGCGCTCGGCGCGCATCTTGACCTGGGCCGCCGACTCCTCGCCGCACACGAGCAGCACCTGGCGGCCGGAGGCGGCCACGCGGTCGAGGACCTGCAGCAGGAGCGTGGACTTGCCGATCCCGGGCTCGCCCGCGACCAGCACCAGCGAGCCCGGCACGACACCGCCGCCGAGGACGAGGTCCAGCTCCGAGATACCGCTGGAGAAACGCTGGGTGGCGGATGAGACGACGTCGGACAAGCGCACGGGGGCGGCGCCTGCGGCGCCGCCCCCGTCATGTCCTTTGCGGCGGGCCCTGCCGGCGTAGCCGGCGCCGCCCGTCACCACGACCTTCTCTTCGACGAAGGAGTCCCAAGCGCCGCAGTCGGGGCAGTGGCCCAGCCACTTGGCCTCGCGGCGGCCGCACTCGCCGCAGGTGAAGACCGTCTGTTGCCTGGCCACGGCCGCTGTCAGGCGCCGGCAGCCGCGCCGCCGGCGTCGGGGCCGTCGGAGCCCGGCGACGGTGACGAGACCGGGCCCACGCCCTGGGCTACCGGTTCGTCGAGGCCGACCATCGGCAATTCGACGCGACCGCCGACGACCTCGCCGTTCACCGTGAGCACCGTGTCTTCGTCCTCACCGTCCACCAGGATGATGGTGCCTTCCACGAACTGCCGCTCGAGCATCGCGTCGCTGAGCTTGTCTTCGATGTAGCGCTGGATGGCGCGCCGCAGTGGGCGGGCGCCGAGCATGGGATCGAAGCCCTTCTCGACGAGCACCTCGCGGCCGGCGTCGGTGAGCTGCAGCGTGACCCCGCTGGGGTCGAGCTGCAGCTGCAGCCGCGCGATCATGAGGTCGACGATGGCGCCGATCTCAGAACGCTCCAGCTTGTGGAAGACGATGACCTCGTCCACGCGGTTGAGGAACTCAGGCTTGAAGACGCGCTTGAGCTCGCCGGTGATGCGGCCCTTCATGTCGTCGTAGGTCATGCCCTGGACGGCGGTCTGGCCGAAGCCCAGCGGCGTGTCCTTGGTGATCATCTCCGCGCCGATGTTGCTGGTCATGATGAGGATGGCGTTGCGGAAGTCGACCGTGCGGCCCTGCGCGTCGGTGAGCCGTCCGTCCTCGAGGATCTGCAGGAGGATGTTGAACACGTCCGGGTGCGCCTTCTCGATCTCGTCGAAGAGGATCACGCTGTACGGCTTGCGGCGCACGATCTCGGTGAGCTGGCCGCCTTCGTCGTGCCCCACGTAGCCGGGGGGTGAGCCGACGAGCCGCGACACGGAGTGCTTCTCCATGTACTCGCTCATGTCGATCTGCACGAGGTGGTCCTCGTCGCCGAAGAGGAAGGCGGCAAGCGTGCGCGCCAGCTCCGTCTTGCCCACGCCCGAGGGGCCCAGGAAGATGAACGAGCCGGTGGGGCGCCGGGGATCCTTGAGCCCGGCGCGGCTCCGGCGGATGGCCTTGCTGACGGCGCGCACCGCCGGGTCCTGCCCGACGAGCCTCACGTGAAGCTCCTCCTCCATGCGGAGGAGCTTCTGGCTCTCGGCCTCGGTGATCTTGACCACGGGGATGCCCGTCCACATGCTCACGATCTCGGCGATCTCGTCTTCGCCGATGCTCGCGCGCATGCCCTCGTCGCTGGTCTTCCACTGGTCTTCGAGCTCGAGCTTCTTGTGGCTGAGCTTGCGCTCCTTGTCGCGCAGGTTGGCGGCCTTCTCGAACTCCTGCGCCTCGATGGCCGCCTCTTTCTCCTTGCGGACCCCGGAGATCTCCTCCTCGAGCTCGCGGTAGCTGGGCGGCGCCGTCATGGTGCGGATGCGCATGCGGCTGGCGGCCTCGTCGATGAGGTCGATGGCCTTGTCCGGCAGGAAGCGGTCGCTGATGTAGCGATCGGCGAGCTCCGCCGCCGAGGTGAGCGCCTCGTCGGTGATGCGGATGCGGTGGTGGGCCTCGTAGCGGTCGCGGAGACCCTTGAGGATCTCGACGGTCTCCTCCACGGACGGCTCCGCCACCTTGATCTGCTGGAAGCGGCGCTCCAGAGCGGCGTCGCGCTCGAGGTACTTGCGGTACTCGTCCATGGTGGTGGCGCCGATGGTCTGGAGCTCGCCGCGCGCCAGCGCCGGCTTGAGGATGCTGGCGGCGTCGATGGCGCCCTCGGCGGCGCCGGCGCCGACGAGGTTATGCAGCTCGTCGATGAAGAGGATGATGTCGCCGGTGTCGCGGATCTCCTTCATGACCTTCTTGAGCCGCTCCTCGAACTCGCCGCGGTACTTGGAGCCGGCGACCAACGCGGCGAGGTCGAGGCTGAAGACCTGCTTGCCCTTGAGCAGCTCGGGCACCTCGTGGTTGGAGATGCGCTGCGCGAATCCCTCGACGATGGCCGTCTTGCCCACGCCGGGCTCGCCGATGAGCACGGGGTTGTTCTTGGTGCGCCGGCTGAGGATCTGCATGACGCGCTCGATCTCCGTGGAGCGCCCGATGCACGGGTCGAGCTTGCCGTCTTCGGCCAGCTTGGTGAGGTTGCGGCCGAACTGCTCGAGCACCTTGGCCGAGCGCTTGCTTTCGCCGCCGCCCTGCTGCTGGCCGCGGCGGCCGGGGCCGCTGAGCGTGCGCATGACCTCGCTGCGGATCTTCTCGGGCTCGGCGTCCAGGTCGAGCAGGATGCGCGCGGCGACGCCTTCGTCCTCGCGCACGAGGCCGAGCAGGATGTGCTCCGTGCCGATGTAGTTGTGGCCCAGCGAGAGCGCCTCGCGGAGCGCCAGCTCGAGTACCTTCTTGGCGCGCGGCGTGAACGGGATCTGCCCCTGCGGCGACTCCTCGCCGGAGCCGACGATGCGCACCACGGCGGCGCGCACTTCTTCCACCGAGACCTCGAGGCCGTCGAGCACGCGGGCGGCGACGCCCTCTTCTTCGCGCAGCAGGCCCAGCAGCAGGTGCTCGGTCCCGATGTAGTTGTGCTTGAGCGCCCTGGCTTCTTCCTGGGCGAGGACCACGACCTGCCTGGCGCGTTCGGTGAAGCGTTCGAACATCCGGCCACTCCTTCCGGAAAACGGGGCCGCGTCATGGTGTCGGGGAACGGTGGCGGCCGCCGGCGCTTGCTCTCGGCCCCCGGCGTTACCCCCCGGGGGCGTGACGTAGCCTAATGGTACCCGATTCCCGGCGAGACGCGACCCGAGCCCCGGCTGCCCCACGAGGCCGTCGCGGATATGATGTGGGCTCGTCGCGACACGTCCATCGCCGGCAGGGGGTTCGGAGGCATGCGGAACATCATCACCTGGAGCACGCGCGGCAGGCACCCGTGGATCGTCATCGCCGTCTGGATCCTGATCGCGGGGGTGCTGTCGATGGGCCCCACGCTGCAGAGCGTGACCAGCAACGACGCCTCCAAGTCGCTGCCGGCGAGCGTCGAGAGCAAGCGCGCCGACGCGCTGCAGCAGGCGTCCTTCCCCGACGCCAAGGGCACCCCGGTGATCGTGGTCTTCAGCTCCGGGGAGCCGCTCACGGAGGCCGACAAGGCGACCATCGCCGAGGGCGAGGCCTGGCTGAAGAGCGGCGCCGAGCCCATCAACAGCGCTCGCGTGGAGTACTCCCCGGACGGCAAGGGCGCGCTCGTCTTCGCCAGCCTCGACGGCAACCCCGGCGAAGAGTCGTTCCGCACCTCCGTCAAGGCCATCGCCGACCACTTCGGCGACCAGGTCGGCGGCATGCAGGTGCGCGTCACCGGCCCCGGCGGTCTCATCACCGACGTCTACCAGATCTTCCTCAACGCCGACGTCAAGCTCCTCATCGGCACCGTGATCCTCGTGCTCGTCCTCCTGCTCGTCATCTACCGATCCCCGGTCCTGCCGTTCGTCCCCCTGCTCGCCGTGGGCTTCGGCTACTTCGTGGCCGGCGGGATCCTCGCGCGGATCGCCACGGCGCTGGACGTGACCCTCTCCGGCCAAGCCACGTCGCTGATGGTGATCCTGTTGTTCGGCGCCGGCACCGACTACGGGCTGCTTGCTCATCGCGCGGTACCGCGAGGAGCTGCGCCGTGAGAGCGACGCGCGCGTCGCCCTGGCCACGGCGCTCGGCGAGACCTGGGAGGCGATCGCCGCCAGCGGGCTGACCGTCACGCTGGCCGTGCTCGCGCTGGCGTTCGCGAAGTACGGCGACTACACCTCGTTCGCGCCGGTGCTGGGCCTCGGCGTCTTCGTGACGCTCATCGCCGGCCTGACGCTGATGCCCGCCCTGCTCGCGCTGCTCGGCCGGCGGGCGTTCTGGCCGCGGCGTCCGAAGCTCGGCGACGCGACCGAGCACCGCACCTGGCAGCGCATCGCCGAAAGGGTGGCCGCCGCGCCGAAGCGGGCGGCGGCGGCCGTCGCCCTGATCCTCGTGCTGCTCTCGCTGGGCTGCCTGTACTACAGCCCGCGCTTCAGCTTCACCGAGGACTTCCTCAAGAACATGCCGTCGAAGCAGGGGTACGCGCTGCTCGAGCGGCACTTCCCCAAGGGCAGCCTGGCGCCGACGACGGTGCTCATCAAGGCGCCGCAGGCGCCGCCCGAGTTCGTCACCGGGATGATCGTCGGCGCCCTGAGCAAGAGCCCGGGCGTCGCCGCCGCCTTCCCGACGGGGACGGCCGACGACGGCAGGCTCCTGAGCTTCCAGGTCATCCTCGAGGGCGACCCGTACTCCAAGGAGGCGCTGCAGCAGGTGCGCCAGCTCAGGGAGACGGCCCGCAAGGCCGCCGCCGCCGGTCAGGCGACGGCGCTCGTCGGCGGGCCCACCGCCATCCAGGCGGACACGTGGGAGCTGAGCAACCGCGACACCCTCGTCGTGGCCGCCGTCGCCCTCCTCATCGTCGGCGTGATCCTCGCCGTGCTCCTCCGCGCCCTGGTAGCGCCGCTCTACCTGCTGTTCACCAACGTGCTCTCGTACCTCGCGGCGCTCGGCGCCACGATCCTCATCACCGAGAAGCTCCTGGGCTGGGAACGCATCAGCTACCGCATCCCGCTGTACATGTTCATCTTCCTCGTCGCTCTGGGCAGCGACTACAACATCTTCATCACGACGCGCATCCGCGGCGAAGCCATGCTGGAGGGCCTGCGCGACGGCACCGTGAAGGCGTCTGGCCGCCACCGGCGGCGTGCTCACCAGCGCCGGCATCATCCTCGCCGGCACCTTCCTGATCCTCCTGTCCCAGCCGGTCAAGGACCTGGCGGAGATCAGCATCGGCGTGGCGATCGGCGTGCTCCTCGACACGTTCCTCGTGCGCACGGCGCTCGTGCCGGGGCTGACGCTGGCGATCGGGCCCAAGGCCGGCTGGCCGGGGCCGCGATGGACCACGTCGGGCAGTGCGGCCCCGGAGCCGGCGGAGCCTCTGCAGGACGCGGAGCGCGAACTGGCGACGGAGCCGGCCTGAGCCGCGCCCACCCCGCGCGCCGCGCCTCCTGACCGCGGAGCGCGGGGCCGACACGTGCGGTCCGGGCGTCTCTCCTCTCGGCTCCGGCCCCCTTGGCGGTTACAATGGAGCCACCGAGCGCGAGGAGGCGGTGGTGAGCTACGCGTATCAGCCGAAGTTCCCCAAGGCGAAGCTGCACGAGGTCGTCACCAAGTACCAGGCGGTCATTCAGACGCTGGGCAAAGCGCCGAACTGCAGCATCGCGTTCGCCGGCGCCGACGGCTCGCTGAACCCCGTCCACGTGCGCGCATGGCTGCTCAGAGATCCCAGACCTGAGACTGGCAACCACCGCTACGTCCTGCTCACGGACGGCGACGATGTGGCGTGAGGTCGACCCGCCGGAGGGCTCCGGCCAGGACTCACTCGACCAGCGCATCTGGCTCCAGGGCCCCGATGACGACCTCGTGACCTTGCTTGCTCGCTCCCAGGCGAACGCCCGTGCCGGCGGCAACGCTTTCTCGAGGACGAGGAGCACGTGGAGTCGATCCGTACCTCGTCACGGACCGGCGCCAGTCACAGCACCCCCACGAAGGGCCTGAGCGGCGCAGGACCTAGCGCCGAGCCGGCGCGGCGCAGCGGCCGCCGGCCGGGTCGAGCGCGACCTAGCCGCGCAGCGCCGGGAAGAGGATGACGTCGCGGATGCTGGGCGCGCCGGTGAGGATCATCACGATGCGGTCGATGCCCATGCCCATGCCGCCGGTGGGCGGCATGCCGTGCTCCATCGCCTCGAGGAAGTCCTCGTCGAGCTGGTGCGCGGTGTCGTCGCCGGCCTCGAAGTCGCCGACGTGCTGGAGGAAGCGCTCGCGCTGGTCGTCGGGGTCGTTGAGCTCGCTGAACGCGTTGCTCGTCTCCATGCCGGCGACGAAGCCCTCGAAGCGCTCGACGAAGCGCGGGTCGTGGGGGCACTTCTTGGCGAACGGGCTGGTCTCGAGCGGGTGCTCGGTGATGAACACCGGCTGGATGAGCTCGGGCTCGACCATCTCGCTGAAGAGCTCGTCGACCTGGGTGCCCCAGGTCGGGGCCAGCGGGACCTTGTCCTCGAGCCCCGCCTTCTTGATCGCCGCCTGGAGGTCGGCCACCGTGCGCGCGTCGTCGGCGCCGATGTCGATGCCCGACTTCTCGTGGATCGCCGCGCGCATGGTGAGGCGCGGCCACGGCGGCGTCAGGTCGATAGTCATGATCGCGGAACTCGACCTTGAGGTGACCGACGGCGCGCGCCGCGGCGCCGACCATCTCCTCGACCATGGTCATCACGTGGTTGTAGTCGACGTAGGCCTCGTAGGTCTCGAGCATCGTGAACTCGGGGTTGTGCTTGTAGCTCACGCCCTCGTTGCGGAAGTCCTTGCCCATCTCGTAGACGCGGTCGATGCCGCCGATGATGCAGCGCTTGAGGTACAGCTCGGTGGCGATGCGCAGGTAGAGGTCGCGCTTGAGCTCGTTGTGGTGGGTCACGAACGGGCGTGCCATGGCACCGCCGTAGAGCGGCTGCAGCACCGGCGTCTCGACCTCGACGAAGCCGCGCCCGTCGAGGAACTCGCGGATCGTGCGGATGATCGTCGCGCGCTGCACGAAGACGGCCCGCGACTCGTCGTTGACGATGGTGTCGAGGTAGCGCTTGCGGTAGCGCAGCTCGACGTCGGTCAGGCCGTGGAACTTCTCGGGCAGCGGGCGCAGCGACTTGCTGAGGAGCTGCCACGAGGCGACGCGCAGCGAGAGCTCGCCACGACG
Organism: uncultured Thermoleophilia bacterium; assembly: GCA_963700035.1. Taxonomy (GTDB): domain Bacteria; phylum Actinomycetota; class Thermoleophilia; order UBA2241; family UBA2241; genus CAIXSE01. The sequence continues at coordinate 18,584 of CAVOWE010000011.1, forward strand.
AGTGCGCATGACCGTGCCCTCGGCGCCGACGTGGTCGCCCAGGTCGACGTGCTCGAGCGCCGCGTAGCGCTCGTCGCCGAGGGCGTCGAGCTGGGCGAAGAGCTGCAGCTCGCCACTCGCGTCCTTGAGGACGACGAAGGAGACCTTGCCGTGCACGCGGCGGGCCATGACGCGGCCGGCGATGCGACGCACGTCGCCGGAGTCCTGGCCTGCCTCGAGCCCGGCGTAGGCATCGTGCAGCGGCCCGATCTCGTCGCGGGGCTGGTACTGGGTGGGGTAGGCGTCTCCGGCGGCGCGCCACGCGGCGAGCTTGGCGCGCCGTTCGTCGAAGACGTCGCCGCCGTGCTCGCTCTGCTCGTCCACGGCGGGAGCCGTCAGGCTTTCTCGATGGCCAGGACCTTGAACTTCTTGGAGCCCTGAGGGACGCTCACGGTCACCTTGTCTCCCGGCTTGTGACCCATGATCGCGCTGCCCACCGGCGACTCGTTGGAGAGTTTGTGGGCACCGGGGTCGGCCTCGGCGGAGCCCACGATGGCGTACTGCACGATGTCGCCCGCCTTCATATCTTGCAGGGTGACTTTCGTACCCACGCCGACCTTGTCGGTGGTGATGGCGTCGGAGTCGATGACGATGGCGCTGCGCAGCCGATCCTCGAGTGCGTAGATGCGCGCCTCGAGCATGGCCTGCTCGTTCTTGGCGTCGTCGTACTCGGAGTTCTCGGAGATGTCGCCGAAGTCACGCGAGGCGCGGATGCGCTCCGCTACCTCGTCGCGCTTGACGCTCGAGAGGTACTCGATCTCCTCCTTGAGGCGCTGGAAGCCCTCAGGGGTGAGGATGATCTCGCGGTCGACCACTGGTTCCTCCTCTTCTACACGGCAGCGCGGCCCCGAACCGGGACCGCGCGCCGAACAAGTCGGAGAGTATAGGCCATGGCCCCGCGATGCGCAAACGAACAGCGGGCCGTGGGAGCGTGGCGAACTACATGCCGAGCAGCTCGCACACAGCCGTTGTGTCGGGGGCGAGCATCAGCGCGTGGGCCAGCTCCTTGTCCAGGACGCCGGCGCGCCGGTACCGCGGCCAGAACTGGCGCAGGTAGCCGACGGCGCGCGCGCCCATCTCGCGCATGACGTCGCCGCAGAAGAGCCGCACCTCGGCGCGCTGTGCGTCGAGAGAGGGCGGTGGCGAGCCGTCGAGGATCTCGGCGAAGAGCCAAGGTCGCCCGAGGGCGTGGCGCGCCAGCATCACCGCGGCCGCTCCGCCGTCGAGCAGGGCGAGGGCCGCGGCGCGGCCGTCCACGTCGCCGGAGGCGATCACGGGGACGGGGAGCTCCGCGGCCAGCGCGAACGTGACCGCATGGTCGGCGCGACCGCGGTACAGCTGGCTGGCCGTCCGCGGGTGGATGCAGACGGCGGCGGCGCCGGCGGCGACCAGGCGGGGGGCCGTGCGGCGCCCCGCCTCGTCGCCCTCGCGTAGCCCCGCACGGATCTTGACGGTCACCGGCGCTCGCCCTTCGACGGCGCCGACCACCGCGGCGACGATCGCCGCGGCGCGGTCCGGGTCACCCAGCAGCGCCGCGCCGGCGCCGGTCTTGACGACTTTGCGGACGGGGCACGCCATATTGAGGTCCACGACATCGGCGCCGGCCTCCACGCAGCGCGCCGCCGCGTCGGCGAGCACGTCGGCGTCCGCGCCAAAGAGCTGGAAGCCGAGGGGATGCTCGTCCGCCTCGCACATCAGGTAGTCCAGCGTGCGGCGGTTGCGGTAGTGCACGCCGTAGGCGGAGATCATCTCGGTGAATGCGAGGCCGGCGCCCCAGCGGCGCACGCTTCGCCGGAAGGCGAGCGAGGTGATGCCGGCCATCGGCGCCATGAAGAGACGCCGGTCGAGCTCGAGAGCACCGATGCGCAGGGGCTCACGGAAGGGATCGGGGACGCCGGCGACTGGGTGCAGCGGCGCTGCGCCCGTGCTCCGGCGTCGCAGACGGCGCGGCCGCCACCGGCGGCCTCCTCTAGGCCCGCTGCTGGCGGCGCATCACGATCTCGATGCCGCGCAGCGTGAGGAACGGATCGACGGCGGTGATCACGTCGGTGTGCCGGGCGATGAGCTCGGCGAGGCCCCCGGTGGCGATCACCGGCGCCCGCTCGCCGAGCTCGCCCCAGATGGCGTGCACGATGCCCTCGATCTCGCCGGCGAAGCCGTACACCGCTCCGGACTGGAGCGCCTCGGTGGTCGACTTGCCGATCGCGTGCTCGGGTTCGACCAGCTCGACCTTGATGAGCTTGGCGGCACGCGTCGTGAGCGCTTCGAGGGACACCTCGATGCCCGGCGCGATGGCGCCACCCAGGTAGTCTCCTTCGGCCGAGATGACGTCGAAGGTCGTGGCGGTGCCGTAGTCGGCGACGATGCAGGGACCACCGTACTTCTCGAACGCGGCGACGGCGTTGACGATACGGTCTGCGCCGACCTCGGCGGGGTTCTTCATGGCGATGCGCATGCCGGTCCGCGCCCCTGGACCGACGACGAACGCCGCCACGCCCAGGTGCTTGCCGCACATCTCGACCCATTGCTGCGTGAGCCGCGGGACCACCGAGGCGATGCCGACTTCGTCGACGGCGTCACGCAGCGTCGTGCCCTGCAGCGAGAAGAACCCCTGCAGGAGACCCGCGATCTCGTCGCTCGTGCGATGACGCACGGTCGCGAGACGCCACTCTCCGACCACGTCCCCCGCGTCCATGAGGCCGATGTGGGTCTGCGTGTTGCCCACGTCCGCGACGAGCAGCATGGTCAGCTCTCCATGTCGAGGCCGAGATCGAGCCACGGCGCGCGCGTCGTGAGGGCGCCGACGGAGATCACGTCCACGCCGGCCTCGGCGAGCTCGCGAACGCGTTCCAGGCGCACGCCCCCGGAGACCTCCACGAGAGCGCGGCCCGCGATCCGCGCCACGGCCGAGCGCACGGCCGGCGTGTCCATGTTGTCGAGCAGCACGACGGTCGCGCCGGCTTCCAGAGCCTCGTCGAGCTGCTCGAGCGTGTCGACCTCGACCTCGAGGGCGTGCACGTGAGCGGCGCCGGAGCGAACGAGCTCGATGGCCGCGCGCACGCCGCCGGCCGCGGCCACATGGTTGTCTTTGATCAGCGCGCCGTCGAACAGGCCGAAGCGGTGCGGCGTACCGCCGCCGTGCACCACGGCCTGCTTCTCAAGGGCCCGCAGGCCGGGCGACGTCTTGCGCGTCGCGGCGATGCGCGCCGAGGTGCCGGCCGTCTCGGCCACGTACCGCGCCGTCAGCGTCGCGACACCCGAGAGGCGACAGAGGAAGTTGAGACCCGTGCGCTCCGCCGCGAGGATGGCGGCGAGCGGGCCGCCCACGGTCGCGATGTCGTCGCCGGATGCGAACCGGCCGCCGTCGGCGACGCGGAACTCGACCCGCAACGCCGGGTCGACGAGCGCCGCCGTGGCCGCGAATGCGGCGGCGCCGGAGAGCACGCCGGCCTCTCGGGCGACGACCCGCGCGAGGCCGGCGCCGGAGAAGGCGGAGCCGGTGATGTCGCCGTAGCCGGCGAGGTCCTCGGCGAGCGCGGCGCGCGCCGCGGCGCGCGCCGCCTCCTCGTAGCCGCGCACGCTCACGAGCGCTCCACCTTGCCGATCACGCCCTCTTCCCGCTCGTGAGGCGGCAGACGCAGGGTGATATGCCGCCGCCAGTCCTCGATCGTCCACCGCCGGGAAGTCGTCGCGCAGATGTACGCCGCGCGACTCCTCGCGCATCAGGGCGCACTTGGCGATCTGCGTGCCCAGAGTGAGGAGGTTGAGCAGTTCGTACTCGGCTTCGCCGAGGGCCCCGAAGCGCAGTTCGGACGTGAGAGCGTTGAGATCGGTGAGCGCCGCGCGCAGGTCGTCGCTGCGGCGCAGCACGCCGACCTTGCCGGACATCACGGACGTGAGGCGATGGCGGGCCGCGGCCGCGTTGCTTTCGTCGGCGTCCGCCGTAGCTTCGGGCAGGTCGAAGCGCAGACGACGGACGTCTTCGCCGAGACGGCCGATGTAGCGGTCGAGGTCACGCACGACACGGTCGCTGAACACCAGCCCTTCGAGCAGGGAGTTGCTGGCCAGCCGGTTGGCGCCGTGCACGCCGGTGCTGGCCACTTCGCCGCTGGCGTAGAGGCCGGGCACCGTGGTGCGGCCCCACACGTCGGTGACGACGCCGCCGACGAAGTAGTGGCAGACCGGAGCCACGGGGATGAGCTGCGTCGCGAGGTCGAGCCCGTGATCGGCCAGGCCTGCCGTGACGCGCGGGAAGCGCTGCTGCAGCCAGGCGGCGTCGAGATGCGTGGCATCCAGATACACGTGGTCGCTGCCCTCGAGCCGCATCTCGGCGACCATGGCTCGCACGACCACATCGCGTGAGGCGAGCTCGGCGCGGGAGTCGTAGGAGGTCATGAAGCGCTCTCCCGCCGCGTTTCGCAGGTACGCCCCTTCGCCGCGCAGCGCCTCGGTGACGAGCTGCACCGTCTCCTGGCCGGGCACCGCCAACCCGGTGGGGTGGAACTGCACGAACTCCAGGTCGCGGATGGCGGCTCCGGCGCGGTACGCCATCGCGATGCCGTCGCCGGTCGCCACCGACGGGTTGGTGGTGCGTCCGTACACCTGACCAGCGCCACCGGTCGCCAGCACGGTGACCATGGCCACATTGAGGGTGAGCCCGCCGTCGTCGAGGTTCAGCGTGAGCGCCCCGACGCAACGTCCCTCCACAGTGAGAAGGTCGATGACGAACTCGTTCTCGTAGAGCTGTACGCGACTGCCCACGCGAGCCGCCTCGGCGAGAGCGCTCGACACCTCGCTGCCGGTGGCGTCGCCGCCGGCGTGCACCACGCGGGCCACCGAGTGCGCGCCCTCGCGGCCGAGCACGATCTGCCCGTCCACTTTGTCGAAGCGCGGGCAGATGTCCATGAGCTCGCGCACGCGGTCGGGGCCCTCGCTGACCAGCACGCGCACGGCCTCCTCGTCGCAGAGTCCGGCGCCGGCATTGACGGTGTCCTGGAAATGCAGCTCGGGCGAGTCCGACGGACCCAGCGCGGCGGCGATGCCTCCCTGCGCGAGGAAGGTGGTGGTGTCGTCGAAGGTCGACTTGGTGAGCAGCCCGACGCGCCAGCGGCGCGCGGCGGCGATGGCGGCCGTGAGGCCGGCGATGCCGCCGCCCAGCACGAGCACGTCGAAGGTGCGCCGGTGCAGGGGCTCCCCGGAGCGGCTGGCGATGTACGGGCGCGACACGGCCGGTCGCCTCAGCCGCCGGTCCGCGCCGCGAGCGGAAGCCCAGCCCTGGGTGTCGCTGCACCGTGGTCGCTGCTCACCGCTCACGCCTCCGGGACGTCGTAGGGCCGCACTGCCTGGTCTCGAGCCACAGCCTGCGCAAGAACGGCGATGTCGAGAGCGGGCATCCCTCGCGCGCAGCCCCAGATCTCGGCGAGAGGCACGAGCACGAAAGCGCGTCGCAGCATCCGCGGGTGTGGGAGCATCAGCTCGGGCTCCTCCGACTCGACATCCTGGAAGAGCAGTATATCGATATCGAGTGAGCGCGGGCCAAACCGTAGCCCGCGCTCGCGGCCGTGCTCGTTCTCGATGCGCTGGCATTCCGCCAGAAGATCGTGAGGAGCCAGGCCGGTCTCGAGACACAGGACCTGGTTGAGAAACTCCGGCTGGTTCTCGTGGTCCTGCGGAGCCGTCGCGTAGATGCGCGATGCGGCGACGACCACCGTTGCCGGCAACGCGGCGAGCGCTTCGCGCGCCGTCGCCAGGTAGCCCGGACGGTCTCCGAGGTTGGAGCCCAGCGAGACGAACACCCGGCTGCGAAGGGGCGCGTTCACGCCGTGCGCACGACCTCCACGCGAGCGGCGGCGATGGGGATGGCGACGGGTGGCGCGGGCTTGGTGACGGCCACCTCGAGGAACACCAGGTCGAGGGGAGCCCAAAGGGCGTCGGCGATGACCTGGGCGAGGCGCTCGAGCAGCTTGAACTCCTGGCCCTCCACGACGCCCCGCACCACGTCGACGACCCACCCGTAGTCGACCGTGCCGGAGAGATCGTCGCTCTGGGCGCCAGCGCAGGCGACCGGCTCGAGGTGCACGTCGACGATGAGGGTCTGCCCCACGGCGCGCTCTTCGGCGGTGACCCCGCAGCGGCCGCGAAGCTCGATGCCTTCGACGGAGATGGACAGACGGCTCGACATGATGGGGCCTCCCGGGGCGCGCCGGCCACACGGCCGGCGGGCGCTCACGTGGCCGGCGCGCCCTCCAGGACGGCCAGCCCCACGCGAAGCGCCTCGAAGTTCGGCTTGACGTCGTGCACACGGAACACGTGGACCCCCGCGAGGAGACCCACGACCGTGGTGGCTACGGTGCCGATCGTGCGCGCCGTGGGCTCGGCGCCGAGGATCGCGCCGAGAAAGCGCTTGCGCGACGTCCCCAGCACCACCGGCCTTCCGAGCATGGCGAAGCGCTGCAGGTCGCGCAGGAGGGCGAGGTTGTGCGCCACGGTCTTGCCGAACCCTATGCCGGGATCGATCATGAGCTGGTCCTCGCGAAGCCCTCGGGCGAGCGCGAAGGCCATGCGCTCCTCGAGGAAGCGGAGCACCTCGTCCACGACGTCGTCGTAGCGCGGGTCGTCCTGCATCGTCTTGGGTTCTCCGTACATGTGCATCAGGCAGACGGGACAGCCGGCCTCGGCGATCACCTCGACCATGCCGGGATCGAAGCGCAGGGCGCTGACATCGTTGATGAGCGCGGCGCCGCCGGCCAGAGCCCGGCGCGCCACCCCGGCCTTCATCGTGTCGACCGAGATCGGCACGCCGACGCGCCCCGCCAGTGCTTCGACCACCGGGAGGACGCGGCGCAGCTCCTCGTCCTCGGGCACCGGGTCTGATCCCGGACGCGTGGATTCGCCGCCGACGTCGACGAGCGCGGCGCCCTCGCGCACCAGCGCGAGGCCCTGCGTGAGCGCGTCGTCGGCGGCGAAGAAACGGCCGCCGTCGGAGAACGAATCGGGGGTGACGTTGACCACGCCCATGATGCAGGGGAAGGAGAGGTCGAGGGCGCAGGTCGGCTGGGCCGGCATGGGGATCGCGCTCAGCGCGGCGAGTTGATGAGGGCGAAGGCCTCGGCGCGGGTGGCGTCGTGCGACTGGATCAGGCCGCGTACGGCGCTCGTCACGGTCCGCGTCCCCGGTGTGCGCACGCCCCGCATGGACATGCAGAGATGCTCGGCCTGGATGAGGACGAGGGCGCCGAGTGGGTCGAGAGCGCGCACGATGGCGTCGGCCACCTCCGACGTGATGCGCTCCTGCAGCTGCGGCCGTGCCGCGACCTGGCGCACCACGCGGGCCAGCTTGGACAAGCCGGTGATGCGCCCGTCCTTGCTCGGGATGTAGGCCACGTGGGCCATGCCGGCAAAGGGCAGCAAGTGGTGCTCGCAGACCGAGTAGAAGTCGATGTCGCGGATGACGACCATCTCGCGGTGATGGTCGCCGTCCATCGCCACCAGAAGCTCCGCCGGGTCTGGAGCGCCGATGCCCGAGAAGATGTCCTCGTACATGTCGGCCACGCGGCGCGGCGTGCCGATGAGTCCGGCGCGCCCGGGGTCTTCGCCGATTCCTTCGAGAATGAGGCGTACGCCCTGCTCTATCCTGTCGCGGTCCACGAGTGTACGGCCGGAGCGCCCGGGGACGTCAGGTCGTCTCGGGATTGACCGGATTGACGTGCGCCGGCTTGGGAACCGACGGCTGCGCCGGGCGTTCCTTCTTCTCGCGGTCGCGGGCGACCTTGGCGCGTCGCTGGGCGGCTTTCTCGTCGCGCTCGCGGAAGACCTCTTCGTCGGGCACGCCGTCGACCAGCCCCTGGAACTCGGAAGCCTCGATGGTCTCGCGCACCATGAGGATCTTGCTGATGGTGTCGAGCAGCTCGCGCTTGTCGTTGAGGAGGTCCTGGGCGCACTGGTGCGCCTCCTCGATGATGCGGCGGATCTCGTCGTCGATCTGGCGAGCCACTTCGTCCGAGTAATCGGCTTGCTGCTGGAACTCGCGGCCCAGGAAGGGCATGGACTGATCGTGTCCCAGCGTGCGCGGTCCGAGCTCCTCGCTCATGCCGAAGCGCATGATCATCTGCTTGGCGGTAGCCGTGGCCTTCTCGAGATCGTTGGCGGCGCCCGTGGTGATCTCGCCGAACACGACCTCCTCGGCGGCACGGCCGCCGAGCGTCATGGCGAGGGTGTCCATGAGCTCACCCTTGGTGGTGAGGAACTTGTCCTCGGTGGGCAGCGAGATGGTGTAGCCCAGCGCCTGGCCGCGGCTCACCACGGAGATCTTGTGCACGGGGTCGGTGTGCTCGAGGAAGTGGCCGACGAGCGCGTGGCCCATCTCGTGGTACGCCGTGATGGCTTTCTCCTTCTCGGAGATGATGCGCGTCTTCTTCTCGGGCCCGGCGAGGACGCGCATGATGCCCTCTTCGAGCTCGTGCATCCCGATGACCTTCTTGCCGTACCGGGCCGACAGCAGCGCGGCCTCGTTGACGAGGTTGGCGAGGTCGGCGCCGGTGAAGCCCGGCGTCTGTGCGGCGAGCGCGTCGAGATCGATGTCCTTGCCGATGGGCTTGCCGCGCGAATGCACGTCGAGGATGGCCCGGCGCCCGGGCCTGTCGGGCCGGTCGACGACGATCTGGCGGTCGAAGCGGCCGGGGCGCAGCAGCGCGGGGTCGAGGATGTCCGGCCGGTTGGTGGCGGCGATGAGGATGACGTTGTCTTTCATCTCGAAGCCGTCCATCTCGACGAGCAGCTGGTTGAGGGTCTGCTCGCGCTCGTCGTGCCCGCCGCCCATGCCGGCGCCGCGGTGACGCCCGACGGCGTCGATCTCGTCGACGAAGATGATGCAGGGCGCGTTCTCCTTGGCCTGCGCGAACAGGTCGCGCACGCGCGAGGCGCCGACGCCGACGAACATCTCGACGAAGTCGGAGCCGCTGATGCTGAAGAACGGGACGCCCGCCTCGCCGGCGACGGCCCTCGCAAGGAGGGTCTTGCCGGTGCCGGGCGGGCCGAACAGCAGTACGCCCTTGGGGATGCGCGCGCCCAGCTGCTGGAACTTCTTGGGGTTCTCGAGGAACTCCTTGATCTCGTGCAGCTCCTCGACGGCCTCGTCGGCGCCGGCCACGTCCTTGAACGTGACCTTGGGGGAATCCACGCTGACGCGCTTGGCGCGGCTCTTGCCGAAGCTCATGACCTTGGAGCCGCCGCCCTGCATCTGGTTCATGATGAAGATCCAGAAGCCGATGATGAGGATGAACGGCAGGATGAACGTGAGCGCGCCCGTCCACCAGGCCGACTTGGGGCTCTTGGCGTCGTAGGGGACCTGGTACTGGTTGAGCAGCTCCGTGGTGATCGCCGGGTCGGTGTAGCCGACCGTGTACTGTGTCTCCTTGCCGCCCTCGGGCGCCTTGAGGGTGACCGTCAGCACCTGGTCCTTGGTGTTCATGACGACGGTCTGGACCTTGCCGTTGATGACGTCGTTGGTGAAGCTGGGCACCGGCGGCGGCTTGGCCACGGTGCCCTGGCTGACCGTGACCTTGGGGTCGGCGGTCTTGAGCTGTTCCTCGAGCGCAGCGATGTCGGCGATCGGCGTGACGTAGAACACGCCGCCGAGCTGCGTGACCTGCGCGAGATTGCTCTGGGGGTCGATGAGGACGCTCTTGACGACGCCCGCCTGCAGATCGTCGGTGAGGACCTGCTCCGTCGCCATCCCAGGCGCGGAGTAGATGGCCTTGGGGGCATCGTTGCTGCTGTTGCCCTGGATGACCCATTCGATGAACATCGCCACGACGATCACGATGAGGATGGGGAACAGGGCGCTGCGGATGAATCTGCTCACATGGACCCTTCTGGACGGAAGCTAGCAGGACCGCCGGGAGGCAGGCTCCTTGAGCCTGCAAAGGCCCGTCCTGCCAGAGTAGCATACCCGTCTGACTACAGCAAAGAACCCTCGTGGTCGAGGATCGCGGCCGCCGCCTCGGGGGTGAGGACGCCGATGAAATCCAGCGTCCGAAAGTGGTCGGCAAGATCGAGGCCGTAGCCGACGACGAACTTGTCTTCGATCTCGAAGCCCACGTACTTGCAGGGGATCTCGGTGCGGCGCCGCGAGGGCTTGGTGAGCAGCGCGCAGATCTCGAGAGAAGCGGGCTTGCGGCTGCGCAGGTTCTTGAGAAGGTAGCTGAGCGTGAGCCCGGAGTCGATGATGTCTTCGACGATGAGCACGTGACGCCCGGCGATCTCGAGGTCCAGGTCCTTGAGGATACGCACCACGCCGGAGGAATCGGTGGACGACCCGTAGCTCGACACGGCCATGAAGTCGAGGGCCACCGGCGCGTCGATGCGCCGCGCGAGGTCGGCCATGAAGAACACCGCACCCTTGAGCACGCCGACCAGGAGGATCTCCTTGCCCTCGTAGTCGCGGGAGATCTGGGCGGCGAGGTCTTCGACCCTCGCGGCCAGCTCCTCGCGGCCGACGAGCACCTCTGCGATAGGGGCCTTCACGTGTCCTCCTCGACGACGAGCAACGTACAGCGAGTACTCTCACGCACGCGAAAGCCCTGCGCAACCCTGCCGCGCCGCGCCCCGCCGCCATCCGCGAACCCCACCCACGCCACGGTGTCGTCGACGGCGAGTACGAGGGCGCGGGCGCGGGCCGGGGCCGGCGCGCGGGCGCCGGCCAGGAAGCGCGCCACCGTCGTCTCACGGCCGAGGCCCAGCGGGGCGAAGCGCTCGCCGCGCCGCGGGTGACGCAGCGTCACGCGGCGCGGCGGTCCTGCCAGGCCGACGAACGCCCGCGTAGGGTCGCGCTCGAGCGCCGATCCGTCCAGCAGCCGGGCGCGGAACGAGCGGCCGCAGGCGACGACGGCCACGCCCTCGCCGCCTGCGGCCGCCAGCGCCGCGCCGTCGATGTGCGCCGGCGCGCAGACATGCTCCGGCTCGCGACGCCGCAGGCGCAGGACGCCGGCGGCGCGCACCGCCTCCAGCCCCCGGCCGAGGCTCGTCCTTCCGGCGTCGGCCGGCCGCGCGCACAGGGCGAGCAGCGCGTCGACCACGCGGCGCTCCACGAGCGCCTCGCCGCCCAGCGCCGCACAGGCCGCCTCGTGAAGGACCAGGGCGCGAAGCGCGGGCGTCTCCGCGGCCAGCGCCGCGATGTCGAGGGCGGCCAGATCCCCGGGCGCGAGCGGCCGAGCCGCACGGGCCGCCGCGGCGGCCGCCGCCGCGGCGAGCACGTCGGCCTCCGCCGCGGCCATCGCCGCCGCGCCCGAGAGGGTCTCGGCCACGCGGGGGTTCAGGCGCGCCAGCGCGGGGAGCACCTCGAGACGGAGGACGTTGCGCGCGTAGACCGCCTGGGAGTTGGTGACGTCCTCGCCGTACTCGATGCCGCGCGCGCGACAGTACTCGCGGATCTCCGCCGCACCCAGGCAGAGCAGCGGCCGCGCCAGCCGGCCGTCGCGCGGCCGCATGCCGGCGAGGCCGCGCGGCGACGCGTACTTGACGAGCCGGTACAGGACGGTCTCGGCCTGGTCGTCACGGTTGTGGGCGGTGGCGACGGCGTCGCAGCGGTCGGTGGCGACGATCTCTTCTGCGCGCTCGTAGCGAAGCGCGCGGGCGCGGGCCTGGAAACCCGCCCCGCTCAGCCGGCGCCGCAGGCGGACGACATGGAGCGGCACCCCGTCCGCGGCGCAGGCGCGCGCGACGATCTCGCGGTCCCGGTCCGAGTCGGCGCCGCGGGCGCCGTAGTCGACGTGCAGGGCAGAGAGACGCAGCCCGAGGCCGAGCCGCGCGTCGACGCGCGGCAGGAGGGCGAGCAGCGCCATCGAGTCGGCGCCGCCCGAGAGCATCAGCAGCACGTGCTCTCCCGGCCGCAGGACGTCCCCCCCGTCGACGAATCTCGCCACGCGCCGTTCGAGGCGGAAGCTCGCGGCATCGACGCCGGCCACGGCGACCCGTCAGAAGGAGACGACCTTGTCGCTGCGAGCCAGCGCGGCGGCGAGGTCGTGGACGGTCTCGAGGCGGACGCCGGGGATGACCTGGTCCTCCACGAGGCCGCGAGCTGTGCAACAGGTGCCGCAACACGAAACGTCCACTGACTTGTCGAGGAGACCCAGCAGCATCAGCTCGAGCGAGGCGTGGGCGCCGCGGGGATCCTGCGCGGCGCGCGCCGCGTGCACGGCGTCGCCCATGAGGAAGACCTCGACGTGTTCGTCGCGCAAGGCAAGCGCCTCCGCGAGACGAAAGGCGTTGTACGGCCCTTCACTTCCGTAGGGGGCCGTGTTGACGACGATCAGCAGCGACATGACGCCTCCATCCCGGGCCGCTCTCGGGGTCGCACTTCGGGGCCCGGGCGAGCATAGCAGAAGGCTCCACGGCGGCAAGGATGCGCGGCGGGCGGCGGGCGACACGCCGCCCGCCGCCCGGGAGCCTACTCCGTCGCTTCGCCCGGGCCTTCGACCTTGTCGCGCGCGGACGCCGGGACCTCGAGCACGTACCGGTACACGACGCCGGCGACGACCCCACCGATGATCGGGAACACGATGAACACCCACAGCTGGGTGAGCGCCCAGCCGCCCACGAACAGCGCCGGGGCGAGGCTGCGGGCGGGGTTCACCGAGGTGTTGTCGACGGGGATCGACACGAGGTGGATGAGGGTGAGGGCGAGGCCGATGGCGAGCGGCGCCAGGCCGGCCGGGGCGCGGCGGTCGGTGACGCCGTGGATGACGAACAGGAAGAAGAAGGTCATGACGAGCTCGACGACGATGGCCGCCGCCAGGGTGTAGCCGGCCGGCGAGTGCTCGCCGTAGCCGTTGGCGGCGAAACCGTCGGCGAGCGTGAACCCGGCCCTGCCGCTGGCGATCACGTAGAGCACTGTCGAGGCGGCGATGGCCCCCAGCACTTGAGCGACGACGTAGACGGCGACCTTGCCCGCCGGGAAGCGGCCGCCGGCCCACAGGCCGATGGTCACTGCGGGGTTGAAGTGGCCGCCGGAGATGTGCCCCACCGCGTAGGCCATGGTCACGACCGTGAGGCCGAAGGCCAGTGACACGCCGAGCCAACCGATGCCGTTGTCGCCGACGGCGGCGGCCAGCACGGCGGCGCCGGTGCCGCCGAAGACCAGCCAGAACGTGCCGAAGAACTCGGCGACGGCCGCTTTGCGAGTGTTCATGCGTGACCCCCGGATGTCCGTGGACTGAGATTCCTCGACTGTGGTACCCAGCCGCGCCGCCCCTGAACCCCACGACCGCGCGACAAGCCTCGCGGCGACGCATCCCGGCGCCTCGACACGCGTCGGGAAACAAGAAGGGCGCCCGAACGGGCGCCCCGGAAGGCTTGGTAGCGGGGGCAGGATTCGAACCTGCGACCTTCGGGTTATGAGCCCGACGAGCTACCGGACTGCTCCACCCCGCGACGTGATTGAACAATGGATTGTATACCCAGGCGTGCGGGATTGTAAAGTATCCAGGCAGGGCTGCTCACCATACGCGGAGTAAAGGGCAGGCGACATCTTCCGATACACTGTCATGAGGCCATGACACGAGACGGATCACAGGCGAGCGTGCGTCGGGCCGCGGCGGCGGTGGCGCTCGCCTGCGCGCTGGGCGCGCTGATCCTCACGCTGCTTCCCGCCGCGGCCCTCGCGACTCCCGTCGCCCAGGACCTCGAGTCGCTGCGCACCCAGGCGAAGCAGGCGCGCGCCGAGGTCGCGCGCCTGGACCTCGCCGCCCAGATCGCCGTCGAGAAGTACAACGTGGCACGCTCGGAGCTCGACGACCTCAACGTGCGGCTCGTCGAGACGCGGCGCGACCTCGCGCGTGCCCAGCTCCAGCTCGACGTGGCCCGCTCGGTGCTGGGCGAGCGCATGGCCGACATCTACAAGAACGGCGGTCTGAGCGTGCTCGACGTGGTGCTGAGCGCCCGCGACTTCACCGAGATCGACACGCAGATCGACTACTTCCGGCAGATCAGTCAGGCGGACGAAGACAACGTCACGGGCATCGAGCGCTCACCCAGAGGGTGGGCGAGCTGGCCGATCAGATGGAGAAGGACCGTGCCGCGGCGCTCGTGCGCGAGATGGACCTGCGCGAGAAGCGCGCCGACGTGGAGGATCAGCTCGCGGAGCGCCGGGCGCTGCTCGCCGACCTCGACGCCCGCGTCAAGAGACTCATCGAGCGCCAGGCCCGTCTCGACGCCGCCGCATCACAGCGCCTCGCCGACGCCGCCGGCGTCGACCTCGGGAGCATCAACGGCAGCGCCGCCCAGATCGCCCTCGTCGAAGAGACGATGAAGTACCTGGGCATTCCTTACGTGTGGGGCGGAGCGTCACCGTCCGGCGGCTTCGACTGCTCGGGCCTCGTCATGTATGTCTACGCCAAGTTCGGCGTGAGCTTCCTGCACGGCGCCACATTGCAGGCGCGCCAGGGCACACCGGTACCGCTCGACCTCATGCAGCCCGCCGACCTCGTCTTCTTCGGCGACGCGAGCTTCTACAGCCACGTCGGCATCTACATCGGCAACGGCCTCTTCATCGAAGCCCCCCACACCGGCGACGTGGTCAAGGTCAGCGAGCTGGCGGGCCGTGGCTGCGCACTGGCCTGCCGGTACCCCATCCGCCTTCCGTGAGGCCGCCGACGGTCGCGCCGGCCGCAGGCTGCGCTTCGGGTCTGTCCTCCGCGCTCCCTCCGAGGTAGACTGACGCCATGCAGCCCAACGGTCTGTTTCTGCTCGCGGTCGGTTTCTGCAGCTTCGTGGTCGTCTGCGTTGCCGCCGGCTTCCTCGCCGTCAAGGCGTGGCGGCTGGCGAAGCGCGGCATTCGCGTCTCTCGCGTGGCCGGACCGCTGGCGGCCGATCTCGCGCTGCGCGCCGAGCAGCTCGCGAAGCTCGGCGACGACATGATGCACCAGACGGAGCAGGTCGTCGCCAGCATCGACCGGCTCGGCGCCTCGACCCGCCGCCTGCAGGTCGTCCTGCAGGCGTTCGGCGACAGCTTGGCGCCGTACCGCCGGGTCAAGGACTACTTCGGCATGTAGAGACGAACGGGGGCGGGCTCTGACGAGCCCGCCCCCGTGCGTCTCGATCCCGCCGGTCGCGGGCGCCGGCGCCATCGCCTCAGAGCGGCGGCAACGGCCCCCAGCCGCGGATCTCATAGTAGTCGGCCAGCATGTACTCCATCTCGGCCTGCGGGAACGTGAGCGCCCCCTCGTCCTCCATGGGCTTGTCGCTGACCCACTCCGGCAGCCGCTCCGACTCGCGACCGATGCCGCGCGCGGCGTTGAAGTCGTGCGTCATCGTGACGATGCGGTTGGCGATGCGGTGCATGTCGACTTCGCCGTAGTCGGTGCCGACGGCGGCGTTGACCACCGCGGTGATGTAGGGCCACTGCACGAGGTCACGGTAGAAACGGCAGTACAGCAGCGTGTCCATGATCGTGAGACGGTCTTCCCAGTCGCAGTAGATGGCCGCCTTGCCCTCGATGGCCTGCGGGTCGATGACGCCGATGAGCTCGGGCTTGTACATCGTGGCGCGCAGGTGGCAGGCGCCGCGCGTGGCGGTGGCGAAGCCGAGGCCCATGCCCTTCATGACGCGCGGGTCGTAGCCGGCCGGCTCCATGCCCTTGACGTGCACGGCGATGCCTTCGAGGCCGTATTCCTTCTCGACCCGCAGCACGCCGTCGGCCCAGATGTCGCCGATGCCCTCGCGCAGGCACATCTTGGTGAGGAAGTCGCCGACGCAGTCGGGGTCGCCGAACTCCATCTTCTCGTCGATGAGGCCGCGCTGCGAGGCCTCGATGGCGAGCGCGCAGAGATTGCCGGCGGTCATGCTGTCGACGCCGAGACGGTCGCAGATGTCGTTGAGCCACATGATCTCGGAGAAGTCGTCGATCTCGCAGAGGCCGCCGAAGACGTAGGCGGTCTCGTACTCGGGGCCCTCGATCTCGAGACCCTTGTGGCGGCCCTCGAAGACGAAGTTGTGCTTGACGCACTTGAAGGTGCAGGGAGGGCACAACTCGTGCTTGGTGCCGTGCTCCTCGAGCATCGTCTCGACGGTGATGCGCTCGAAGCTCTCGAGCGTGCCCTTGCGCCAGTAGCGCGTGGGAAAGGCGTTCACGCCGTTCATGATGCGCACCATGTTGAGGGTGCCGCCGCGCTGGTAGGCGGCAACGCCCGGGTCGTCTTTGGTGCGTTCGAGCAGGTCGCGCACGACCGCCTTGTAGGCGTCGGGTCGTGCGACCTCGACCTTCTTCTCGCCGTGCCAGACGATGCCCTTGAGGTTCTTGCTGCCGAACACCGCGCCGGGGCCGCCGCGACCGAGCTGATGCCATTTGTTGTTGTTGACGCAGGCGAAACGGACCAGGCGTTCCCCGGCCTGGCCGATGACGCAGGCCTGGGCGCGCTTGTGGTCGGTGCGCGCGACGATCTTGTCTTCGGACTCGTAGGCGTCGAGACCCCAGAGATCCTCGGCGCTGTGGAAGGCGACGCCCTCCTCGCTGATCTCGAGATAGACGTGCCCGTCGGCCTTGCCTTCGACGATGACGACCTTGTAGCCGGTCCTGGCGAACTGCGGCGTGAGGTTGCCCCCGGAGTAGCACTCGCAGTACGCGCCGGTGAGCGGTGAGACGAAGAAGAGACCGTAGCGGTTGCTGCCCAGCATGGTGGTCCCGGCCATGGGGCCGATGGCGAAGATGAGCTTGGCCCCGGGACTGAGCGGCTCGATCTCCGGGGCTACTTCTTCGCAAAGGTAGTGGGTGCCCAGCCCCTTGGCCCCGATGAGCTCCCTGATGAGCTCGGGCGGCACCGTCTCTTCGGTGGACGTACGCGTGGTCAGGTCGATGCGAAGAAGGTCGCCCATTCATGCTCCTTTGCAGTGCCAACGCGTCCCGGGCGCCCCCCGTGCCCGGCGACCGCCCCCGGTCGGCGGAGCCGGCCCCGGCGGGACGGCGAAGCGCCCCGATACGGAAGGAGCCGCGTTCGGACGTGCGTCCGAACGCGGCTCCATTCTGGCATGTTCGGCGCAGTGCGGCCAGTGGCCGCAGCGGAGCCGAATCAGCTGTTACGCCAGCACTTTGTCCAGCGGCGTGTACTTCATCTTGTGGGCCTCGGCCACCGACGGGATGGTGAGCTTGCCACGGTAGACGTTGACGCCGAGCGCGAGGGCCGCGTCTTCCTTGACGGCCTTCTCGAAGCCCTTGTTGGCGATGTCGAGGCCATAGGGCAGCGTCGCGCCGGCGAGAGCCATCGCGGAGGTGCGAGCGACGGCACCCGGCATGTTGGCGACGCAGTAGTGGATGACGCCGTCGACCACGTACGTCGGGTCGGTGTGCGTGGTGGGCTTGGAGGTCTCGAAGCAGCCGCCCTGGTCGATGGCGACGTCGACGAGGATCGAGCCCGGCATCATGTGCTTGAGCTGGCTCTTCTTGATCAGATGCGGGGCCTGGGCGCCGCCGGGGAGAAGCACACCGCCGACGACGATGTCGGCATCGCGGATCTCCTCCTCGATGGCGGCGTCGGTGGACAGGACGGTCTCGACGCTGCCGCCGAAGACGTCATCGAGGTAGGTCAGACGCGGAGCGTACTTGTCCATGATGATCGTGCGCGCGCCCATGCCGACGGCGACCTTCGCCGCGTTGGTGCCCACGGTGCCGCCGCCGATGATGACGACCTTCGCCTTGGGAACGCCGGTCACGCCGCCGAGGAGGACGCCGCGGCCGCCATTGTTCTTCTGCAGGTGCGTGGCGCCGGCCTGGATGGCCAGCTTGCCGGCGACCTCGCTCATCGGGAAGAGCAACGGGTGGGCGCCGTTCGGCAGCTCCACCGTCTCGAAGGCGATACCGCGGATGTCGGCCTTGAGCATGCCCTTGGTGAGGTCCTTCGCATAGGCCGCGGCCAGATGCAGGTACGTGTAGAGGATCTGGCCCGGCTTGAACATCGGCCACTCCTGCGGGAGCGGCTCCTTGACCTTGTAGATCATGTCGGCCTTGGCGAACACGTCGGCGACGGGGGCGAGCTCGGCGCCGGCCGCCTTGTACTCCTTGTCGCTGAAGCCCGAACCGACACCGGCGCCGGCCTCGACGATGACCGTGTGGCCGGCACGCACGAAGTCCTTGACGCCGTTCGGCGTCATGGCGACGCGGTACTCCTCGTTCTTGATCTCCTTGGGGACACCGACGATCATGACTCCTCCTCGCTCCTCACCCGATTGTCGTTCTCTGGTCGCGGCCGCTCACAACGGCGTACGCGAGTTCGCAGTCTAGCACATGGAATCGCCCAGAACAGACCAGAAACGAAAAGGAAACGCGCACAACCGAACGGCACGTGAAGCGGCGAGCGCCGCGGAGCGGCCGACGCCCGGCCTCAGGCTTCGTCAACCGGAGGCGCCGCTCACACTGGCCCACGCTCACGCTACTCGTATATGTTTACCTCAGCCGACAAAGGGAGTCGTCGCATGACCGAGTCAGAGCGTGTCCACGACAGGATCGCAGCCGTCTCCTCCGAGCTCGGCGGCTCGGTGGGCGTGGCGGCCCGCAATCTGGCGAGTCAGGCGAGCGTCTGCGTGAACGCCGACGAGCTCTTCCCCATGGCCAGCTGCTTCAAGATCCCCATCATGGTCGAGGTCATGCGCCGCGTCGACGCCGGCGCCCTTCGCCTCGACGACCGCCTGACCCTCCGCGAAGCCGACAAGAGTCCCGGCGGCACGCTCATCCACTGCCATGAGGGCCTGCGACCCTCGGTCCGCGACCTGCTCTATCTCATGATCACGCTCAGCGACAACACGGCGACCGACATGCTGTGGCGGCTCGTCGGCCTGGGCACGGTCAACGAGACGATGCGTGCCTTGGACCTCGCGTCGATCGACTGCTTCATGCCCAACCGCGAGTACTACCTGATGCAATGCGGAGCCGGCAGCGACTGGCGCGGCCTGAGCGGCCCTGACACGGTCGCCAAGTGGCGCGCCTTCGAGGCGCGCGACGAGCGCGAGGACGCCGTCGCGCGCGTCCTCGAAGAGAACGCGCGCCTCAGCGGAGCGAGCTTCCAGCACCTCTACGATCAGCGCTGGGGCCTCGACGGATCGCATGACTACGACGATGCCTTCGCCATCGACCAGGCGCTCGACAACCCGGGTTCGCCGCGCGACATGGCCGATCTGCTGGCGATGATCGTCGAGAGCCGCTGCGCCTCGGCGCCCTCCTGCCGGCTCATGATCGAGATCATGAGCCGGCAGGAGTGGCGCGAGAAGATCCCCGCCGGGCTGCCGCCGGGCCTGCTCGTGGCCAACAAGACCGGCGGCGTCTCGGGCACCAGCAACGACGCCGCGATCGTCTACACGCCCTCCGGCGCGCCGATCGTCATGGTCGTGTACTGCAAGGGCCTGAGCTACGAGGCAAGTGAGCGCGCCTCACAGGCCATCGCCGGTATCGCCACCGAGCTGTACGAGCACCTCGGCGAGCCGGCGTGAACGTCACCGGCGCCCGCATCCTGGTGGTCGGCGGCGTGCATCGGCTGGGCCGCGCGCTGGCCCTCGACCTGGCCGCGCACGGCGCCGCCGTCTGCGTCTCGTCGCGGGCGGCCGGTGAAGAAGCCGACACGCAGGTGGCCGCGCTGCGCGCGGCCGGCGCGGCGGTGGCCGCCGCGGTGGCCGGCGACGCGCGCTGGCCCACCGCCGCCGAAGGCCTCGTGGCCGACGCCGCCGGCGCCCTCGGCGGACTCGACGGGCTCGTCTACGCCGCCAGCGGCCCGTTCGTGCCCACGCCTCCCGAGCGCCTGGACGAGACCTCGTGGGACGCTTCGCTGGACACCATCGCCAAAGGCTTCTTCTTCGCGGCCGTCGCCGCCCGCCGGCGCTTTGTGTCCGGTGAGGCGGCGGGCGGCGTGATCGTCGCCATCACCGACTACCTGGGCCTGCAGCCGGGGACGGCCTTCGCGGCTCACGGCGCCGCCAAGGCGGCCCAGATCCACCTCGTCAAGGAGCTGGCGCGAGCCTGGACCGCCCAGGGGGTGCGGGTCTGCGGCGTCGCGCCGGGACCGGTGGACCTGGAGGACGACGAGCATAGGGCGGCCACGCTGCGGGCGGCCGCCAAAGCAGCCTCGGAGCGACTGGTGTCGCCGGCCGACATCGGCGCCGCCGTGCGCTTCTGCTTCGCGACGGACGGCGTGACGGGCGTCAACGTGGTCGTCGACAACGGCTCGCTGGTGATGTCCTAGACCGTCTTGCCCCTCTTGGCCTGGTCGATGAGCTCCTTGGCCTTGAGAGCCAGCCAGAACTCCATGCGGTCCTGCGACTGGTCGAGGTCGCGGCCGGTGATCTCCTCCACGCGCTTCATGCGGTAGCGCAGCGTGTGGCGGTGCACGTAGAGCTTCTCGGCGGCGTCGCCCCAGTGGCCGTTGGCCTCGAGGAAGCAGGCGAGACTCTTCACAAGGTCGCTGGAGTTCTGCTCGTCGTAGTCCTGCAGTCTGCCGAGGACGCTGTCGTAGAAGACCTGCAGCGACAGCGTGTCCTGCAGGCCCAGCAGGAGCCCGTACGAACCCAGGTCGTCGAAGCTGGCGATGACGCCCGGCTCTCCCTTGAGCTTGCGGATCTTGATCGCGTAGCTGGCCTCGTAGTAGCTCTGGCGCAGATCGATGAGCTGGCGGTGCGGGCGGCCGACGCCGACCGACACGCTGATCTCGGGAAGGAGCTGGTCGATGGCCGTCTGGAGCTCGCCGGCCAGGGCGATCACCGCGGTGCCGTCAAGCTTGCCCGGCTGTACGAGGATCACGACCGAGTCGCTGCGCGACGCCGAGATGAAGAGGATGTCGCGCTTCGCCATGAACTCGTCGACCGCCCAGTGGAGACGCTCCTTGACGTCCTGCGCCACGGTCTCCTCGCGCTCGCCGCGCGCCTCGACGGGCGCCGCGAAGCCGTCGATGTCGAGAAGGACGATGAGGTGCGGGGACTGCGGATCGAGGCCGAAGAAAGCCAGGCGGCGGGCGATCTCCTCTTCGTACAGATCGCTGGCGATCAGCTCGTCGAAGAAGTCGCCGGCCAGCCGCTTCTCGGTCTCGGCGACGGCCTTCTTCTTGACCAGCTCGAGCGCCGTCACGGTGACCACATTGTGCAGGATGATGCGGTCGTACTCGCTGAAGTCGCCGCTGTCTTTGACCGCCGCGAGAAACGCGCCGATGCGGTGAGACGCGACCACGGGGTAGACCTGTACGCCCGAACCCACGCCCTCCATGCTGAGGGCGAAGTTCTGGCGGTTGGCGCGGCGGTCGCTGATCTGGCCCCAGAGATCGGCGATGAGCTCGCCGCCCAGATGCCGGCGGTAGGCCGCTTCGCACAGCACCACGCCGTGGAAGTCGAAGAGGACCGCCGAGCAGCCGACCAGGGCCGAGAGCGTCGAGAGGATGGCCTCGAGGCCCTTCTCTTCGAGCACGATCTTGGTGAGCTTCTCGTGCACCGCGAGGCTGCGCTGCAGAAGCGAGTACTGCTCGTTGACGATCTTGGACGCCACCGCTTCGGTGATGGCGATGAACGGCACGTGGTAGGGGACCTCGAACAGGGGAAAACCGTACTCCTCGGCGACCCTGATGAGCGCCGGCGGCACCTTGTCGAAGCTGAAGCCGGTGCCGAAGCCGAGCCCCGAGAGGTTGTGGTCGATGAGCAGCTTGAGCTGCGCCACCTGCTTGTCCTCCGCGCCGACGAAACCGTAGCCGGTGGTGAGGAGGAGCTCGCCGCCCTTGAGCCACTTGGTAGGGTCGGGGACCTCGGTGATGTGCACCCAGCGCACCGGGTTGCTGGTGGACTTGCCGCCGGCCAGCAACCTGAGGTTCAGGTCGGGGATCTCGAGGATGTCCTGGACGCTGATCATCGCTCGCGATTCTACATCATGTACAAGTACAGCGCGAGGGCCTCCGGCCTCATGGCCGAGGCTGCTTTGTACCTTCTGGCACGGCCGCAGGCGCGGTCTTCAGCGTCGCCGCAGAACGCGCCCGGGCAAGGCTCCTGTGTGCTCGCCTTCGGCGATCACCGGTTCACCGTTGACGAGGACCCAGTCGATGCCCTCGGCGTGACCGTGTGGGATGTTCGCGAACGGGAAGCTGTGCGGATAGGGGTTGGTGGCGCGGTCGTGGACCCTCTCGAGGTCGAAGACGATGAGGTCGGCCTTGAGGCCGGGGCGCAGCACCCCGCGATCGTGCAGGCCGAAGCGCTGCGCCGGGAAGGAGGTCATCTTGCGGATGGCCTCCTCGAGGCGCAGCACCGGGCGCTCCCGCACGTAGCGCTCGAGGACGCCGGGGTACTCGCCGTAGCTGCACGGCCAGTACAGCGACGTGCCGTCGAGGGTCTCCGCCGGGGGCATGACGAGGCCGTCGGAGCAGACCATGGCGAGCGGATGGCGCAGCAGCGCCTCGATGTCGTCCTGCGCGATGTAGTCGAAGATGCCGACCACACGGTCGTCCTCCTCGACGATGAGGTCGAGGAACGTGTCGAAGCCGTCGCGGCCCCGCTCGGCGGCGATGGCGGCCACGGACTTGCCGCGCAGCTCGGGGTGCCGCTCCGCATGCAGGATGACGATGCGGTCGAAGCGGCCGTGGCGGACCAGGCCCGTGTAGCCGGCGCCGGGCAGCGCGTCCTCAGCCACCGCCCGGCGCACGTTCTCACGTTCACCACGGTCGGCGAGCAGCCGCAGGAGCGCCTCTCGGTCGAGGTCGAGCAGGGGCTGCGGCAGCGCCCTCGAGAGACGCGGCGCAAGCTCGGGGTGCACGTCGTTGTCGGTCGTGGCGTCGAGACCGTTGCGCCGCGCCTCCTCGATGAGCGCCAGGTTGGCGGCGGCGTGCTCGGGAGCGCCCCACTTGGGGGCGTTGTGCGAGACCTCGACGGCGACGCCGCACTCGCGACCGATGGCGAGCGCCTCGGCGACGGCCGCGAGGATGGTCTCACGCTCCCCGCGGACGTGAGTGGTGTAGAGCGCCTGGTGACGACCGACGACGCGGCAGAGGCGGATGAGCTCGTCGGTGGACGCGTAGCAGCCCGGCGGATAGACGAGCCCCGTGGAGAGGCCGTGGGCGCCGGCGCGGAGGGCGGCGTCCAGCAGCCGCTCCATGAGCGCCTGCTCCTTCTCGGTGGGCGGCCGCTCGGCGAGACCCATGACGGCCAGCCGCAGGGCGCCGTGGCCGACGAGCGGGGCGATATTGATGGCCCCGCCCGCACGCTCCAGCGCGCGAAGATACTGGCGGAAGCTCGTCCAGTCCCAGGCGACCCCGCTGATGTCCCAGTAGTGAGCCCAGTTGTGCAGCGTCTCGTCGCGGTGAGCCGCGCCGAGCGGCGCCGCCGACATGCCGCAATTGCCCGTGACATGAGTGGTGACCCCTTGCCTCACCGCGGATTCCGCCCGCGGGTGCTGCAGGATGGAGATGTCGGAGTGTGTATGCGGGTCGACGAACCCCGGGGCGATGTAGCGGCCGCCCGCGTCCACGACCGCGCGGCCGCGCAGCGTGTGCACCGCGCCGATGGCGGCGATACGGTCCCCGCGCACGGCCACGTCGCCGCGGTACCAGGGGTTGCCGCAGCCGTCGACGACGCGGCCGTTGGCGATGACGAGGTCGGGGGCGATCACGGGCGCTCCCGGCCCTACATCTCGTACATCTGGTAGGGATTCTCGCAAGGCGGGCCGGCGCAGACGTAGATGCGGCGCTCGTCCAGGTCGCAGATCATGCTGCCGACGGTCATGCCCTGCTCGGCCGGCGGCTCGCTCTCGTCGGGGTGACCGCAGATGGCCTGGTCCGGAGCCGGATCGTGGCAGCGGAGCGCGCGGGCCACGAGCTCGACGGGATCGTCTCCGCGGGCGAGGCCATCCGCCAGGATCCCCTCGGCCATGGCCAGGCGCATCGGCGACTCCTGGTAGTCCGCCGCCTCGAAGGGCGCCATCTCGGCGGCGACGTAGTGGTTGGTGTGCGCCATGTAGCCCGCCGAGGAATGGTCCATGAAGGCGCTCGCCGTGGCGGAGGTCTCGATGTCCCAGAGGCGGCCGCGCGTGTCGGCGAGGAAGTGATTGGTCCCCCGGGCGCGCGCGGCCAGCAGGCCACGGTCGCGTGCCGCCTCGAGCGACGCGCCCTCGAGCGACGCGCGGCGCACGAACGCGTTGGGCACGCCCACGCGATTGTCGTTGCTGTGCACCGAGTTGCTCACATTGCCGATGCCGTGCGAGTTCATGCCGAGCATCAGCAGATAGGGCGCGCCGGCGATGCCCATGATCCTGGTGCCGTCCGGCACCGTGAGGTCGAACAGCACGTTGTTGGGCGCGTCCACGACGTACCAGTCCATGTTGTGGCCGACGACATGCCTGCCGCCGGCCGTCACCGCGACCGCCGTGCAGAGGTCGCCGCTGCGCGGCCCGCCCGGCGCCAGCGCCCGCTGGCCGCCCTCGCCGCCCTCGTTGGCGGTGAACTCCTCCCCGCAGTTCGGCACCAGCAGCTCGGAGAGCGGGACGCCGGCGCCCTCGGCGACCCCCTCGAGCTCCTCGAGGTACCGGGGCGTCCAGCGGCGGGCCTCTTCAGCGTACGCCAGAGCCAGCTGCTCGGCGGCGACGAAGTCGAGCCGGCCCTCGGGTCATGGCGGAGAGGTTCTCGTGGAAGAAGGTCAGCGAGGCGTGGATGGCGTCTCGAGCGCCCTCGCCGACGGCGCGCCCCAGCTCCCGGTAGGTACCTCGCGCCTGGATGTGTACGAAGGGGATCGCCATCCTCTGCATCCTGTCACTTGCCAGTGGACCTGCCGGCCGACGGCCCTGCGCCACCCGGCCGCCTCTAGTCTACAGCCCGAGGGCGCGACGAGGGTCCGGGTACTCGCGCACCCCGATCTCGGCGGCGCAGCTCGCGATGAGCTCGCACAGCGCCTCGAGAAGGTCGTCGGGCAGCCCCACCGGCTCGCGTCCCAGGATATGGGCGACCTTCTCGCCGGCCAGGTCCACGATACCGCCGCGCCCCGCGGCCAGCCACTCGTTGAGGCCGTACCGGCGCGCCAGAAGGACGGCCGCGACCGAGGCGACGCCGGGGTCGGCGTCCAGGATCAGCGAGCGTTCCGAGGCGCCGGCCGGCGGCGCACGAGAACCACCGCGACCACGCCGGCGATCACGGCCGCGGCGACCAGGACGTAGACCCACGGCGAGCCGCCGCTCTCGACCGCGGCGGGGCTCGCGACTCGCGGCCTGAGGTCCAGGTAGGTCGTCCGCGTCAGGTTGAAGAACGGCGCCCCATCATCGACCGGTACCGTGCCGTAGCCCGTCCACTTGTCGGTGCGGAACGCCTGGAGATTCACGTTGTACCAGAGGATCACGTACGGCGCGTCACGATAGAGCATGGCCTGCATCTTGTCGGTGACCGCCTTGCGCGCCGTAGGGTCGTCCGGCCTCGCCGGGTCGAGCGCCTGCGCCTGGGCGACGTAGAAAGCGTCGTACTCGGGGTCGGAGTACTGGCTGTCGCCCCAGTTGAGGATCTGGGCGGTGGTGAACGTGGACAGCATGAACCCCGGGTCGATGTCGCCGCGCCAGCTCCAGATGAAGACGTCGTAGTCCGCATCGTCGTACACCTCGTCGCCGAACGCGCCCTCGTCCTTCTGCTCGAGGCGCAGCTTGACGCCGACGTCGGCGCACCAGGAGACGATCATCTTGCCGGCAGCTTGGTCCTCGGGGTACTCGTTGAGGGTCACGAAGCGGAAATCGAGCTTCTTGCCCTCGGCAGTCTCGCGCACGCCGTCGCCGTCGCGATCGGTGTATCCCGCGTCCTCGAGGATCTGCTTGGCCTTCTCGGGGTCGTAGGTGACCTCGTGCCCGGCAGGGACCCTCCAATGCCAGAGGCCCTGGACCGGGGAGATGAGCGAGGTGCCGGGGACGGCGAGACCCGCCATCGACGTGGCGTTGATCTTGTCCTTGTCGATGGCCCACGCGATCGCCTGGCGCACCGCGACGTCGCGAAGCAGCGGGTCGCCCTTGGACTTGGGGCTGGCCCAGCAGTTGAAGCCCAGCTCGTGGAAGCCGATGGCCGGCGCCGCGACCGCGGTCGTGCCGGGCAGGCTCTTGAGGATCTTGAGGTACGTGGCCGGCCAGTCGACGATCCCGTCGAGGTCGCCGGCCTTGTAGTCCTGGATCATCGACTCGGCGTCCTCGCTGATGACGAAGTAGACGGCGTCGATCGCGGGCGGACCGCCGAGCTCCAGCGGGTAGTCCCGGTTGGCATCGATCCTGATCCACTTGCTCTTCTCAAGCTCGGCCACCTTGAACGGACCCGAGCCGACCATGGGCCAATTCTTGAAACCGCCGAGGTTCCCGGGGTCGGCCTTCTTCCAGATGTGCTCGGGCAGGATGGGGATGGAGAGAGCGAGCATCCCGGCGTTGGGCTTGCGCGTCGCGATGACCAGCGTCTTGTCATCGGGCGCCGCGACGCTGGTCACCCCGGTGAGGTACTGGGCGTAGACGGCGTCCTGCGACTCGAGGATCAGGTTGTAGGTGAAGGCGATATCGCGGGCGGTCAGCGGCACGCCGTCCTGCCACTTCATCCCCTCGATGATGTGGAAGGTCCACGTCCTGCCGTCGGCCGAGGTCTCCCAGCTTCGCGCCAGGTCGGGGACGGGCTTGTACTCCCGGTCGTACCAGGTGAGGAAGTTGTAGCCCAGGCGGAAGCACTCCCGCGACGGGCCGCTCCAGGCGCTGAACGGGTTGATGCCGTCGTAGTCCTCGAGGACGCCGATCCGGTAGACGGTCGCGGCGGCGCCCGGCGATGGCGACGCCGCCCCGGCGGCGACCGGCACGACCAGCAGCACCGCGACGGCGAGCGCGACTCCGGCAGCGGTCAGACAGCGTCTCATGTTCGGCTCCTCGTCACCCACTGCGCGCCCAGCCAGAGCGTGGCGGCGGTCACCCGCCGGTGACCGCCGCCACGTGACTCCGGTCTCAGTCGGCGATCCTGATGCAGGCCGCGTAGTGGTCCCCGCCGATATGCACCTCCGGCGGGTCGATCTCCTTGCAGGCGTCGATGGCCTCCGGGCAGCGCGGGTGGAAGCGGCAGCCGGAAGGGATGTCGACCGGGTTCGGCGTCTCGCCCTGGAGGATCACGTGCTCGCGCTTGGCCAGCGGGTCGGGCACGGGGATCACGCTGATCAGGGCCTTGGTGTAGGGGTGCCTGGGATTGGCGACCACCTCTTCGGTCTCGCCGATCTCCACGATGCGCCCCAGGTACATGACGGCGATGCGGTCGCTGATCACCCAGGCCAGGGAGAGGTCGTGGGTGATGAAGATGTAGGTGACCCCGAGCTTCTCCTTCTCCTCGACCATGAGCTTGAGGATGTCGTTGCGGATGGAGACGTCGAGCGAGGCCACGGGCTCGTCGGCGACGATCACGTCGGGCTCGAGCACGGTGGCCCCGGCGATGCAGACGCGCTGGCGCTGGCCGCCGGAGAGCTCGTGCGGGTAGCGGTAGAGGTACTCGGTCGCCGGCCGCAGGCCGGCCTCGTTGATCGCCTTGATGACGCGTTCTTCCTTCTCGCGCTCGCTCGAGCAGATGCTGTTGACCTCGAGCGGCTCGGCGACGATGTCGAAGATGGTCTGCTTGGGATTGATGGAGTTGTAGGGGTCCTGGAAGATGATCTGCGCCTTCTTGCGATAGGCGCGCAGCGTCTTGGATGGGAACTTCTCGACCGGCAGGCCCTTGTAGAGGATGTGACCGCCGGTGGGGTCTTCGAGACGCAGGAGGGTGCGGCCTGTGGTGGTCTTGCCGCAGCCCGACTCGCCGACCAGGGCGAGGATCTCACCCTGCTTGATCTGGAAGCTGACGTGGTCGACGGCTTTCACGTACTTCTTCTCGGTGGCCACCATGGCCTTGAAGAAGCCCTGCTGGATGGGGAAGTAGACCTCGAGGTCCTTGACGTCGAAGAGGACGCCGTCCTTGACGGTCGCCGACGAGAGGTCGTCGGCGTGGACCGCGCCCTTCTCGTAGAGGTCGGTCTGCGCGGGAGTGCTCTCGGTGGTCGCCATCGTCACACTCCCTTCAAGTCCGGTGCTGCTTCGTCGCCGCGGACGAAAGCGTCACCATGTTGGCTTCTGGCGTGCACGCAGCGCACGAAGTGGCCGCGCTCGACCTCGACCATCCCCGGGTGCTCGGTCTCGCATCTCGCGACCTTCTCGTCGCAGCGCGGGCAGAAGCCGCAGCCCGCCGGCGGGTCCACGAGGTTGGGCGGGTCGCCCTTGATCGAGCTGACCATCTCACGCTTCTCGTGGATGTTGGGGAAGGCCTTGATGAGCTGGCGCGTGTAGGGGTGCGTCGCGTTGTTGAAGATGTCGGCCGTGGTGCCGCTCTCGACGACCTCGCCGGCGTACATGATGACGCCCTTGTCGCAGGTCTCGGCCATCACCGAGAGGTCGTGGCTGATGAGGATGAACGAGAGGTCGAGCTCCTTGCGCAGACGCCCGATGAGCTCGAGGATCTGGGCCTGCACCATGACGTCGAGGGCGGTGGTCGGTTCGTCGCCGATCACCAGCTTGGGGTTGCAGGCCAGCGCCATGGCGATCATGGCGCGCTGGCGCATGCCCCCCGAGAGCTGGTGGGGGAAGTCCATGACGCGCTTCTGGCTGATGCCCACGAGGTCGTAGAGCTCCTTGACGCGCACCATGGCCTTGGCCTCGGAGAGGCCCTCGTGGAGCTGGATGGGCTCGGCGATCTGCTTGCCCGTCTCGCGCACCGGGTTGAGCGCGTTCATCGCCCCCTGGAAGATGATGCTGATCTCCTTCCAGCGGATGCGGCTCATGCCGTACTCGGTGCGCTTGGCCAGGTTGCGGCCGTCGAAGAGGACGTCGCCGGAGACGATGCGCCCGTTCTCGGGCAGGAGCTTGAGGATCGAGAGGGCGGCCGTGGTCTTGCCGCAGCCGCTCTCGCCGGCGAGGCCCAGGCTCTCGCCGGGCTCGAGGTCGAAGGAGACGCCCTGCACGGCCTTGACGTCGCCGACGCCGAGCTTGAAGTAGGTGGTGAGCTCGCGGACCTCGAGGATGCCCTTGTGCTGGATGCGCTCGACGGGCTTCTTCTCGGGGGCTTTGGCCTTGGCCTTGGAGGGGCTCATTCCTCGCCCCCTTCCTCGTCGTCGGCGATGTGGCCGCCGACCCAGCCGCCGCCCTCGGGGCGGCCGATGCTGCCGCCGGCCGGCTTGTCGAAGTCGGGCATGGCGTCGTCGGTCTGCTGGCCCGGCGTGAAGAGGCCGGCGCCGCCGCCGACGCCGGCGCCGCCGGCCACGGCCACCTGCGGCTCGCCGCGAGCCGTGAAGCGGCTCGCGGCGCTGCTGTCCTCGCGCTTGCGCAGCTTGGGATCGAGCACCTCGTCGTAGGCCGTGCCGATGAACGTGAAGGCCAGCACGACGAGCACGATGGCGATTCCCGGCGGCATGATGTACCACCACGCCGGCAGGCCGGCGGCCCCGTTGACCCAGCCGTAGTGCAACATGGTGCCCCAGCTGAAGTTGAGCGGGTCGCCGAGGCCGAGGAACGAGAGCGTGGTCTCGGAGAGGATGGCGATGGCCACCACGAGGACGAGGTTGGCGAAGATCAGCGGCATCACGTTGGGCAGCGCGTGCTTGCGCATGATGTGCCAGTTGCTGGAGCCGATGGCGCGTGCCCGCTCGATGAACTGAAGCTCGCGCACACGGAGCACGTCCGAGCGCACCACGCGCGCCGTGCCCGGCCAACTGGTCAGGCCGATGATGATGATGATCATGAAGAAGTTGTTGCCCCATACGGAGGCCAGGACCATCGCCAGCGGCAGCCAGGGGATGACCAGGAAGGCGTCGGTGATGCGCATCCACACCTCGCCTTGCCAGCCGCCGTAGAACCCGGCGGCGATGCCGATGCCGGCGCCGACCACGGTCGACATGATGGCCGCCAGCAGACCGACGGTGAGCGATATGCGCGAGCTCCAGATGAACTGCGCGAGCACGGACTGGCCGACCTGGTCGGTGCCCGACCAGTTGTAGTAGGTCGTGGTCGGCGGATGATACGGACCGTACAGCTCGCCGGTGGCGGGATCCCTGATCTGCGCGTTCGGGTCGAGCAGCGCGTGATCGATGAGGAAGGGGGCCAGGAGGGCCATGGCCAGGAAGACGACGAGGATGCCGAGGCCGACCATGCCCTGCCAGTTGGCCCGGTACAGGGTCCACACCTGGTGCGTGTTCCACACCGTCAGCTCGGCGCGCTCGGGGTTGCCGACCGCCCAGAACCAGGCGGCCGCCCCGCCGAGCACGACGACGATCGTCTGCAACACCCAATTGTAGGAGATGACGTTCTGGCCGGCGGACCAGCCGGAGGCGCCGCCGCCGGCCAGGAACGCCCAGGCGGCGAAGACCACGCCCATGGCTACGAGCAGCAGGTTGAACGCTCGGGCCTTGCTCTTGCGCGCCAGCCCAAGGATGCCCAGGCCCAAGGTGAGGACGGCGCCCAGCACGAGGATCCACGCCGGGTACGAACCGATGCGCGCCGAGAAGAAGCCCTGGATCACGGCCGAGAGACCCGCCGAGAGCGGGACGTCCTTGGGGTACATGACCAGTTCGAGCACGATCCATGTGACCGGCGTCCAGAAGAGGACCCAGTTTCTGTAGCGACGGGGGATCATGCGTGCACCCGTGGATCGAGGTAGTAGTACATGATGTCGGCGATAAGGTTGGCGACGATCACGGCGATGCTCGCGATCAGGAACACCGCCTGCATCACGGGGTAGTCGCGCTTCTGCATGGCGTCGTAGGAGAGCAGCCCCAGACCCGGCCAGTTGAACACACTCTCCGCGAGGATGGCGCCGGACATCACGAAGCCCAGGTTCATCATCACGATGGTCACCGTGGGCAACATGGCGTTGGGCACCACGTGGCGCCACAGCACAGCGTTCTCACTGAGGCCCTTGGCGCGGGCGGTGAGGGCGAAGTCCTCCTTCATCACGCCGGTGATGGAACTGCGCATGATGAGCTCGTACTCGCCCACGTAGGCGATGGCGAACGTGAACGCCGGCAGGAAGAGATGCTTAGCCAGCGATTGGACGTAGGCGAAACCGCTGAGCTCGACCCCCGGCTCTTCCATGCGCCCCGTGGGGAACCAGCGCAGCTTGGTGGAGAAGAGCATGATCATGAGGAGGCCGAACCAGAACGTGGGCATGGCGTAAAGCACCATCCCCACGTTCGTCGTCACAACGTCGTAGGCCCCGTTTCTTCGCCAGCCCGCGAACACGCCCAGGATCATGCCGACCACGGTGGCGAAGATCGTGCCGACCCCCACGAGCAGGACCGTGGGCCAGACGCGTTCGGCGACCACCTCGGTGACGGGGCGCTTCTCCGAGAAGGACATGCCGAAGCGGCCACGCACCGTGTCGCCCCAGTAGAGGCCGAACTGCTGCCACATGGGCTTGTCGAGGTTGAAGGTCTTGCGCTGTTTCTCGACGGCCTCCGGCGGCTGCTTGCCCTTCGGAAGGAGCAGGCGCGCCGGGTCGCCAGGGAGGATCCGGAACAGGGCGAAGTTGAACGATGCCACCAGGATGATGGTGAGCACAGCGTTCAGGATCTTCCTCACGAAGTATCGTCGTTTGTCCACTGCGCTCCGGGCCCGCCGGACTTTCAGCCCACCGAGGCTGCGGGCCCTTACCTCCTTCTCACATCCGCGGTTGCCGTGCCCAAGATGCGGTGATGTGACGGTGGAGCTCGCGGCTCGAGACATGAGCCGCGGCCGCCGGCGTCTTCCCCATACTAGCCACGATAGGCGAAGCTGAGCAAGGCGGCGCCTACGCCTCGTCCGGCAGCCGCGCCTCGCGGCCGAAACGTCGCATCGTCTCGACGAGACGATCGAGCGGCAGCGCGTGGGCGATGTTGTCGTCACGACCGACGGTCGTGGTGGCGGCGGTGAGCGCGTTGTAGACGCTCTCCGCCGTCGCATCGACCGCCGCCTCGAAGAGTCCGTGCATCTGGTCGTTGGCGACCGACGTGAGCTGCAGCGGCTCCGCACTCGTGCGGGACACGCGATGGGCGGTCGTGAACGCGACCATGATCTCGCCGCTGCCATCCGAGGCATAGGAACCCGTCACCGCCAGACCGAGCGCGCAGCGCTTGGCCAGACGATCGCATTGACGGGCGCACAACGGCGCGTCGGTGGCGAGCACCACGATGCACGAGCCCTCACGGTTCTCGACCGGCATGAGGTCGCTGATCTCGCGGCCGACGGGCACGCCGTCGACCATGAAACGATGGCGCACGCCGAAGTTGGTGAGCGCCAGCACGCCGACGGTGAACCGGCGGGCGTGCGCGGTGACGACTCTCGAGGAGGTGCCGATGCCCGCCTTGAAATCGAAGCACGTCATGCCGGTGCCGGCCCCGACGCAGCCTTCGGCCACGGGGCCGGCGGTCGCGCTGTTCAGCGCCTCGCGCACGTGCTCTTCCTTGACGTGCATGCCGCGCAGGTCGTTGAGAAAGCCGTCGTCGCACTCGCCCACGACCGGCATCACGGCATCCTCGATGCCGATGCGCGAGTCCTGCTCCATCATCCAGCGCACCGCGGCATCGTACACGGCCCCTGCGCTCTGCGAGTTGGTGAGCAGCACGGGCGTCTCGATGAGGCCCCACTCACGGATGGCACTGATGCCGATGAGCTCGCCCACTCCGTTGGCGACGAACGCGCCGGCGACGACACGCTCGTGCCAGATGTCGTCGCCGTGCGGGAAGATCGCGGTGACACCCGTGCGGGCGGGCCCGCTGCCGTGTGGCAGCTCGGGCCCTCCCCACGAGACGGTGCAGTGGCCGACGCGCACTCCCGGCACGTCGGTGATGGCGTTCAGCGGACCCACCGGCAGTTCGCCGATGCCGACGCCGAGGTCGCGCAGTCGGCAGCGCTCCGGTCCGCTCATGCCGCTACTCCAGGATGCCCGCGCGGTGCGCCTTGAGGTAGCCGCCGCAGAAGTTGTCTTCGCCGCGCAAGGCCTCGATGGCCTTGATGTTGGCCATCATCGGCTTGTTGCGCACGTCGAGCACGGCGCCATCGATGCCGAGGCCAGCGCACATCGCCACGAAGGTGCGGTTGAGCAGGGCGCGGTTGGGCAGGCCGAAGCTCACGTTGCTGAGGCCGCCGGTGGTGCGCACGGGCAGGCGCTCTTTGACCAGCTTGAGCGTGTCCATCGTGACCTGGGCGGCGGTGGGGTCGGCCGAGACAGCCATGACCAGCGGGTCGACCCAGAGATCCTCGCCGGGCAGCCCGGCGCCGGAGCAGAGGTCGTAGAGCCGCTTGGCGACGGCGAAGCGGTCTTCGGCGGTCGGCGGGATGCCCTCGTCGCTCAGGCAGAGGCCGACCACGGGGCACTTGTACTTCTCGACCAAGGGCAGGACGGCGTCGATACGCGGCTGCTCGCCGGAGATCGAGTTGATGAAGGGTACCTTGCCACCCTTGTCGATGATGGCCTGCACGCCGGCTTCGAGCGCTGTGGGGTTGGCCGAGTCGACCATGAGCTGCATGTCGGTGACGCCCATCACGATCTCGATGAGCCACCGCAGGTCCTCGACCTCGTTGCCGCCGGCGACGCCGCCGTTGACGTCGAGCAGGCCGGCGCCGGCCTCGACCTGGTCGGTCGCCAGCGTTCTGATGAACTCCGCGTCACGCGCCTGGATCGCCTCGGCGACCTGCTTGCGCGTCCCGTTGATCGATTCACCCATCAACAGCATCTCAACAACCTCCACGACTTTGTTGGGGACGTACGTCGGCTGAGTATATGCGACCGATGAGCCCGCCGAGAAGCGCCGCGCGTTGCACGGCCGGCCCTACGCCGCGGCTGGCAGAAGCCGCGCCCTCAGGACGGCGGCACCACCCAGTCGGGCGCGGCGCGGCGCCGCTCGCGCGAGCGACGCTCGAAGGCGGTCCGTTTGCGGTCCCGCCGGCGCTCCGAGACACGGCGGTCCTTGAGCACCTCGACGCCGTCTCGTCCCCAGAAGAGCAGGCGAAAACGCTCGTAGAGCCGGTCGCGCCCGGGGCCCGTCACCACGAGCCGGTACGTAGCGGTGTCGAAGTGCGCGTCCATAGTGTGGTTCTACCCACTTCCTCAGTAGGTGACGTACACGGTCTTCGTGCGCGTGAAGAACTCGAGCGCGGCAGGCCCCTGCTCTTTGAAGGTGTTGGCGCTGCTCTGCTTGAAGCCGCCGAAGGGCGCCTGGAGGGCCAGGCCGGTGGTCGGTTCGTTGACCTTGACCACGCCGGCCTCGATGCGGTCGACGAAGGTCAGGGCCCGGCGCAGATCGTTGGTGACCACGCCGGCGGCGAGGCCGTAGCCGACGGCGTTCGCCTTGAAGATCGCATCGTCCAGGTCGCGGGCCCGGACGATACCGATGACCGGGCCGAAGACCTCCTCCTGGGCGAGGCGGCTGTGCACCTCGACGCCGTCGAAGACGGTCGGCTGCACGAAGTGACCGCCGTCGCCGGCGCTGCCGCCGCCGGCGAGGAGCTCCGCGCCGTCGTCCCGGGCGATCTGCATGTACTCGAGATCGGTGGCGAGCTGCTCCTCGCTCACGGCCGGCCCCATCTGTACGCCCTCGGCGAGGCCGTCGCCGACCCTGAGCGCCGCGGCGGCCTCCGCCAGGGCCGCGGCGAAGCGGTCGGCGATGCCCCCCTCGACGATGACCCGGCTGGTGGCGGTGCAACTCTGGCCGGTGAGGGCGAAGCCGCCCGCGACGACCAGCCGCACGGCCAGCTCGAGGTCGGCGTCGTCGAGGACGATGGTCGGGTTCTTGCCGCCCATCTCCAGCTGCACGCGCGCGAAGTGCTGCGTCGCGCGCCCGTAGATATCTGCGCCGGTGGCGTGCGACCCGGTGAACGTGAGGCCGCGGACCACGGGATCGCCTGCCAGCGCGCCGCCGACGGTGGCGCCGGAGCCGGTCACGAAGTTGAGGACGCCGGCCGGAAGGCCGGCGTCCACCAGGCACTCGACCAGCCGCAGCGCCGTGAGCGGCGTCGCCGACGCCGGCTTGAACACCACCGTGTCGCCGTACACCAGCGCCGGTGCGATCTTCCACGCCGGGATCGCGATGGGGAAGTTCCACGGCGTGATCGCCGCGACCACCCCGAGCGGCTCGCGCCGGCTGAAGAGCATGGCGTGCGGCGTGTTGGGCGGCAGCAGGTCGCCGCCGTGCCGCCAGCCCTCGCCGCCGAAGTATCGCAGGATGTCACGGGCGCGCGTGACCTCGCCGGTCGCCTCGGCCAGGGTCTTGCCCTCCTCGCGAGTGAGCGTCTCCGCGATCGCGTCCAGCCGTTCGGTCAGCAGCTCGGCGGCCTGGAAAAGGATCGCGCCTCGCGCGGGCGCCGGCGTGGCGGCCCAAGCCGGATAGGCCTCGGCCGCCGCGGCGACCGCCTGCGCGCTATCGGCCGAGGTCGCGCTGGGAAAAGTCCCCAGCACCTCGTCGCTGTGCGCCGGGTTCCGCGTCTCGAACGTAGCGTGGTCGGATGCGCCGACCCATTCGCCGCCGATCAGGTTGCTGTACGCCTCCATCATCTACCTCGCTCTTTGGCAGCAGGTTCCTCCCCGCAAGCCTACAACGGGACCGGCATGTACAGCGTGGCGCCGAACGTTGTAGCCACCGCGTCCCACTACTATGCTGGCAGGGCACGGACCGATGCAGCGCATCGAAGGAGCCAGACGATGAAACAGGCAGCGCCGCCGAGCGCGTCATGACCGACGTTCCCCAGACACGCTGGGCCAAGACCCCGGACGGCCTGTACATCGCATATCAAGACGTCGGCAGCGGCCCGATCGCTCTCGTCCTCGTGAACGGCATGTACTCCCATATCCGAAGTAGACGGCGTCGATCGCGGGCGGACCGCCGAGCTCCAGCGGGTAGTCCTGGTTGGCATCGATCCTGATCCACTTGCCCTTCTCAAGCTCGGCCACCTTGAACGGACCCGAGCCGACCATGGGCCAATTCTTGAAGCCGCCGAGGTTCCCGGGGTCGGCCTTCTTCCAGATGTGCTCGGGCAGGATGGGGATGGAGAGAGCGAGCATCCCGGCGTTGGGCTTGCGCGTCGCGATGACCAGCGTCTTGTCATCGGGCGCCGCGACGCTGGTCACCCCGGCGAGGTACTGGGCGTAGACGGCGTCCTGCGTCTCGAGGATCAGGTTGTAGGTGAAGGCGATATCGCGGGCGGTCAGCGGCACGTCGTCCTGCCACTTCATCCCCTCGATGATGTGGAAGGTCCACGTCCTGCCGTCGGCCGAGGTCTCCCAGCTTCGCGCCAGGTCGGGGACGGGCTTGTACTCCCGGTCGTACCAGGTGAGGAAGTTGTAGCCCAGGCGGAAGCACTCCCGCGACGGGCCGCTCCAGGCGCTGAACGGGTTGATGCCGTCGTAGTCCTCGAGGACGCCGATCCGGTAGACGGTCGCGGCGGCGCCCGGCGAGGGCGACGCCGCCCCGGCGGCGACCGGCACGACCAGCAGCACCGCGGCGGCGAGCGCGACTCCGGCAGCGGTCAGACAGCGTCTCATGTTCGGCTCCTCGTCACGCCTGCGGCCCAGCCAGAGCGTGGCGGCGGTCACCCGCCGGTGACCGCCGCCACGTGACTCCGGTCTCAGTCGGCGATCCTGATGCAGGCCGCGTAGTGGTCCCCGCCGATATGCACCTCCGGCGGGTCGATCTCCTTGCAGGCGTCGATGGCCTCCGGGCAGCGCGGGTGGAAGCGGCAGCCGGAGGGGATGTCGACCGGGTTCGGGGTCTCGCCCTGGAGGATCACGTGCTCGCGCTTGGCCAGCGGGTCGGGCACGGGGATGACGCTGATCAGGGCCTTGGTGTAGGGGTGCCTGGGATTGGCGACCACCTCTTCGGTCTCGCCGATCTCCACGATGCGCCCCAGGTACATGACGGCGATGCGGTCGCTGATCACCCAGGCCAGGGAGAGGTCGTGGGTGATGAAGATGTACGTGACCCCGAGCTTCTCTTTCTCCTCGACCATGAGCTTGAGGATGTCGTTGCGGATGGAGACGTCGAGCGAGGCCACGGGCTCGTCGGCGACGATCACGTCGGGCTCGAGCACGGTGGCCCCGGCGATGCAGACGCGCTGGCGCTGGCCGCCGGAGAGCTCGTGCGGGTAGCGGTAGAGGTACTCGGTCGCGGGCCGCAGGCCGGCCTCGTTGATCGCCTTGATGACGCGTTCTTCTTTCTCGCGCTCGCTCGAGCAGATGTTGTTGACCTCGAGCGGCTCGGCGACGATGTCGAAGATGGTCTGCTTGGGATTGATCGAGTTGTAGGGGTCCTGGAAGATGATCTGCGCCTTCTTGCGATAGGCGCGCAGCGTCTTGGATGAGAACTTCTCGACCGGCAGGCCCTTGTAGAGGATGTGACCGCCGGTGGGGTCTTCGAGACGCAGGAGGGTGCGGCCTGTGGTGGTCTTGCCGCAGCCCGACTCGCCGACCAGGGCGAGGATCTCACCCTGCATGATCTGGAAGCTGACGTGGTCGACGGCCTTCACGTACTTCTTCTCGGTGGCCACCATGGCCTTGAAGAAGCCCTGCTGGATGGGGAAGTAGACCTCGAGGTCCTTGACGTCGAAGAGGACGCCGTCCTTGACGGTCGCCGACGAGAGGTCGTCGGCGTGGACCGCGCCCTTCTCGTAGAGGTCGGTCTGCGCGGGAGTGCTCTCGGTGGTCGCCATCGTCACACTCCTTCATCCGGTGCTGCTTCGTCGCCGCGGACGAAAGCGTCATAGCGTGCACGCAGCGCACGAAGTGGCCGCGCTCGACCTCGACCATCCCCGGGTGCTCGGTCTCGCATCTCGCGACCTTCTCGTCGCAGCGCGGGCAGAAGCCGCAGCCCGCCGGCGGGTCCACGAGGTTGGGCGGGTCGCCCTTGATCGAGCTGACCATCTCACGCTTCTCGTGGATGTTGGGGAAGGCCTTGATGAGCTGGCGCGTGTAGGGATGCGTCGCGTTGTTGAAGATGTCGGCGGTGGTGCCGCTCTCGACGACCTCGCCGGCGTACATGATGACGCCCTTGTCGCAGGTCTCGGCCATCACCGAGAGGTCGTGGCTGATGAGGATGAACGAGAGGTCGAGCTCCTTGCGCAGACGCCCGATGAGCTCGAGGATCTGGGCCTGCACCATGACGTCGAGGGCCGTGGTCGGTTCGTCGCCGATCACCAGCTTGGGGTTGCAGGCCAGCGCCATGGCGATCATGGCGCGCTGGCGCATGCCCCCCGAGAGCTGGTGGGGGAAGTCCATGACGCGCTTCTGGCTGATGCCCACGAGGTCGTAGAGCTCCTTGACGCGCACCATGGCCTTGGCCTCGGAGAGGCCCTCGTGGAGCTGGATGGGCTCGGCGATCTGCTTGCCCGTCTCGCGCACCGGGTTGAGCGCGTTCATCGCCCCCTGGAAGATGATGCTGATCTCCTTCCAGCGGATGCGGCTCATGCCGTACTCGGTGCGCTTGGCCAGGTTGCGGCCGTCGAAGAGGACGTCGCCGGAGACGATGCGCCCGTTCTCGGGCAGGAGCTTGAGGATCGAGAGGGCGGCCGTGGTCTTGCCGCAGCCGCTCTCGCCGGCGAGGCCCAGGCTCTCGCCGGGCTCGAGGTCGAAGGAGACGCCCTGCACGGCCTTGACGTCGCCGACGCCGAGCTTGAAGTAGGTGGTGAGCTCGCGGACCTCGAGGATGCCCTTGTGCTGGATGCGCTCGACGGGCTTCTTCTCGGGGGCTTTGGCCTTGGCCTTGGAGGGGCTCATTCCTCGTCCCCTTCCTCGTCGTCCCTGATGTG
The DNA here is from genome assembly GCA_963700035.1 of uncultured Thermoleophilia bacterium. Lineage (GTDB taxonomy): Bacteria > Actinomycetota > Thermoleophilia > UBA2241 > UBA2241 > CAIXSE01. The sequence continues at coordinate 57,392 of CAVOWE010000011.1, forward strand.
GCCGCCGACCCAGCCGCCGCCCTCGGGGCGGCCGATGCTGCCGCCGGCCGGCTTGTCGAAGTCGGGCATGGCGTCGTCGGTCTGCTGGCCCGGCGTGAAGAGGCCGGCGCCGCCGCCGACGCCGGCACCGCCGGCCACGGCCACCTGCGGCTCGCCGCGAGCCGTGAAGCGGCTCGCGGCGCTGCTGTCCTCGCGCTTGCGCAGCTTGGGATCGAGCACCTCGTCGTAGGCCGTGCCGATGAACGTGAAGGCCAGCACGACGAGCACGATGGCGATACCCGGCGGCATGATGTACCACCACGCCGGCAGGCCGGCGGCCCCGTTGACCCAGCCGTAGTGCAACATGGTGCCCCAGCTGAAGTTGAGCGGGTCGCCGAGGCCGAGGAACGAGAGCGTGGTCTCGGAGAGGATGGCGATGGCCACCACGAGAACGAGGTTGGCGAAGATCAAGGGCATCACGTTGGGCAGCGCGTGCTTGCGCATGATGTGCCAGTTGCTGGAGCCGATGGCGCGTGCCCGCTCGATGAACTGAAGCTCGCGCACGCGGAGCACGTCCGAGCGCACCACGCGCGCCGTGCCCGGCCAACTGGTCAGGCCGATGATGATGATGATCATGAAGAAGTTGTTGCCCCATACGGAGGCCAGGACCATCGCCAGCGGCAGCCAGGGGATGACCAGGAAGGCGTCGGTGATGCGCATCCACACCTCGCCCTGCCAGCCGCCGTAGAACCCGGCGGCGATGCCGATGCCGGCGCCGACCACGGTCGACATGATGGCCGCCAGCAGACCGACGGTGAGCGATATGCGCGAGCTCCAGATGAACTGCGCGAGCACGGACTGGCCGACCTGGTCGGTGCCCGACCAGTTGTAGTAGGTCGCGGTCGGCGGATGATACGGACCGAACAGCTCGCCGGTGGCGGGATCCCTGATCTGCGCGTTCGGGTCGAGCAGCGCGTGGTCGATGAGGAACGGGGCCAGCAGGGCCATCGCCAGGAAGACGACGAGGATGCCGAGGCCGACCATGCCCTGCCAGTTGGCCCGGTACAGGGTCCACACCTGGTGCGTGTTCCACACCGTCAGCTCGGCGCGCTCGGGGTTGCCGACCGCCCAGAACCAGGCGGCCGCCCCGCCGAGCACGACGACGATCGTCTGCAGCACCCAGTTGTAGGAGATGACGTTCTGGCCGGCGGACCAGCCGGAGGTGCCGCCGCCGGCCAGGAACGCCCAGGCGGCGAAGACGACGCCCATGGCTACGAGCAGCAGGTTGAACGCTCGGGCCTTGCTCTTGCGCGCCAGCCCGAGGATGCCCAGGCCCGCGGTGAGAACGGCGCCCAGCACGAGGATCCATGCCGGGTACGAGCCGATACGCGCCGAGAAGAAGCCCTGGAACACGGCCGAGAGACCCGCCGAGAGCGGGACGTCCTTGGGGTACATGACCAGTTCGAGCACGATCCACGTGACCGGCGTCCAGAAGAGGACCCAGTTTCTGTAGCGACGGGGGATCATGCGTGCACCCGTGGGTCGAGGTAGTAGTACATGATGTCGGCGATAAGGTTAGCCACGATCACGGCGATGCTCGCGATCAGGAACACCGCCTGCATCACGGGGTAGTCGCGCTTCTGCATGGCGTCGTAGGAGAGCAGCCCCAGACCCGGCCAGTTGAACACACTCTCCGCGAGGATGGCGCCGGACATCACGAAGCCCAGGTTCATCATCACGATGGTCACCGTGGGCAGCATGGCGTTGGGCACCACGTGGCGCCACAGCACGGCGTTCTCACTGAGGCCCTTGGCGCGGGCGGTGAGGGCGAAGTCCTCCTTCATCACGCCGGTGATGGAACTGCGCATGATGAGCTCGTACTCGCCCACGTAGGCGATGGCGAACGTGAACGCCGGCAGGAAGAGATGCTTGGCCAGCGATTGGACGTAGGCGAAACCGCTGAGCTCGACCCCCGGCTCTTCCATGCGCCCCGTGGGGAACCAGCGCAGCTTGGTGGAGAAGAGCATGATCATGAGGAGGCCGAACCAGAACGTGGGCATGGCGTACAGCACCATCCCTACGTTCGTCGTCACAACGTCGTAGGCCCCGTTTCTTCGCCACCCCGCGAACACGCCCAGGATCATGCCGACCACGGTGGCGAAGATCGTGCCCACCCCCACGAGCAGGACCGTGGGCCAGACGCGTTCGGCGACCACCTCGGTGACGGGACGCTTCTCCGAGAACGACATGCCGAAGCGGCCACGCACCGTGTCGCCCCAGTAGAGGCCGAACTGCTGCCACATGGGCTTGTCGAGGTTGAAGGTCTTGCGCTGTTTCTCGACGGCCTCCGGCGGCTGCTTGCCCTTCGGAAGGAGCAGGCGCGCCGGGTCGCCGGGGAGGATCCGGAACAGGGCGAAGTTGAACGACGCCACCAGGATGATGGTGAGCACGGCGTTCAGGATCTTCCTCACGAAGTATCGTCGTTTGTCCACTGCGCTCCGGGCCCGCCGGACGTTCAGCCCACAGGGGCTGCGGGCCCTTACCTCCTTCTCACATCCGCGATTGCCATGCCCACGAACCGGTGCTGTGACTGCGAGACTCGGGGACGGGTGCGCCGGCCACGACCAGCAGGCGCGACGGTCTCGCGGCGACGTCAGCGAGGTGGCGGAGCGCACGGAGAGACGGAAGGTTCACGGCTCGCGCAGCTCCGTCATCGACGCACCCCCCGGTGAGGCACTTCGCCGGCGGCTTCAAGACCGCCGACACTGGGCCCACAATAGCTGCCTCCGGCACCGCCCGGCAAGCCGAATGGAGAACACAGGCGCCGGGCTCCACCGTGCAGCACTGTCAAGTTCCACCATAGTCAGCAGGAGCTACACTTCATGCACGGCTGCGGCTCAAGGTCAGATCGTGGAACCGTGGCCGTAGGCGCGCATGACCTCGACCGCACGGTCGAGCGGCAGCGCGTGCGCCACGTTGCCGTCGCGCCCCACGGACGTGTGCGCCGCGCAGATCGAGTTCACGACACTCTCCGCGGTGGCGTCGACCGCCGCCTCGAAGAGCCCGTGCATCTGGTCGTTGGCGACCGACGTGAGCTGCAGCGGCTCCGCACTCGTGCGGGACACGCGATGGGCGGTCGTGAACGCGACCATGATCTCGCCGCTGCCATCCGAGGCATAGGAACCAGTCACCGCCAGACCGAGCGCGCAGCGCTTGGCCAGACGATCGCATTGACGGGCGCACAACGGCGCGTCGGTGGCGAGCACCACGATGCACGAGCCCTCACGGCTTCTCGACCGGCATGAGGTCGCTGATCTCGCGGCCGACGGGCACGCCGTCGACCATGAAACGATGGCGCACGCCGAAGTTGGTGAGCGCCAGCACGCCGACGGTGAACGGGCGGGCGTGCGCGGTGACGACCCTCGAGGAGGTGCCGATGCCCGCCTTGAAATCGAAGCACGTCATGCCGGTGCCGGCCCCGACGCAGCCTTCGGCCACGGGGCCGGCGGTCGCGCCGTTCAGCGCCTCGCGCACGTGCTCTTCCTTGACGTGCATGCCGCGCAGGTCGTTGAGAAAGCCGTCGTCGCACTCGCCCACGACCGGCATCACGGCATCCTCGATGCCGATGCGCGAGTCCTGCTCCATCATCCAGCGCACCGTGGCATCGTACACGGCCCCGGCGCTCTGCGAGTTGGTGAGCAGCACGGGCGTCTCGATGAGGCCCCACTCACGGATGGCGCTGATGCCGATGAGCTCGCCCACCCCGTTGGCGACGAACGCGCCGGCGACGACACGCTCGTGCCAGATGTCGTCGCCGTGCGGGAAGACCGCGGTGACACCCGTGCGGGCGGGCCCGCTGCCGTGTGGCAGCTCGGGCCCGCCCCACGAGACGGTGCAGTGGCCGACGCGCACTCCCGGCACGTCGGTGATCGCGTTCAGCGGACCCACCGGCAACTCGCCGATGCCGACGCCGAGGTCGCGCAGTCGGCAGCGATCCGGCCCGCTCATCCCGCTACTCCAGGATGCCCGCGCGGTGCGCCTTGAGGTAGCCGCCGCAGAAGTTGTCTTCGCCGCGCAGGGCCTCGATGGCCTTGATGTTGGCCATCATCGGCTTGTTGCGCACGTCGAGCACGGCGCCATCGATGCCGAGGCCAGCGCACATCGCCACGAAGGTGCGGTTGAGCAGGGCGCGGTTGGGCAGGCCGAAGCTCACGTTGCTGAGGCCGCCGGTGGTGCGCACGGGCAGGCGCTCTTTGACCAGCTTGAGCGTGTCCATCGTGACCTGGGCGGCGGTGGGGTCGGCCGAGACGGCCATGACCAGCGGGTCGACCCAGAGATCCTCGCCGGGCAGCCCGGCGCCGGAGCACAGGTCGTAGAGCCGCTTGGCGACGGCGAAGCGGTCTTCGGCGGTCGGCGGGATGCCCTCGTCGCTCAGGCAGAGGCCGACCACGGGGCACTTGTACTTCTCGACCAGCGGCAGGACGGCGTCGATGCGCGGCTGCTCGCCGGAGATCGAGTTGATGAAGGGTACCTTGCCACCCTTGTCGATGATGGCCTGCACGCCGGCTTCGAGCGCCGTGGGGTTGGCCGAGTCGACCATGAGCTGCATGTCGGTGACGCCCATCACGATCTCGATGAGCCACCGCAGGTCCTCGACCTCGTTGCCGCCGGCGACGCCGCCGTTGACGTCGAGCAGGCCGGCGCCGGCCTCGACCTGGTCGGTCGCCAGCGTTCTGATGAACTCCGCGTCACGCGCCTGGATCGCCTCGGCGACCTGCTTGCGCGTCCCGTTGATCGATTCACCCATCAACAGCATCTCAACAACCTCCACGACGATTTTCCGGGACGTACGTCCGCTGAGTATATGCGAACGATGAGCCCGCCGAGAAGCGCCGCGCGTTGCACGGCGGGCCGCACGCCGCGGCCGGCAGAAGCCGCGCCCTCAGGACGGCGGCACCACCCAGTCGGGCGCGGCGCGGCGCCGCTCGCGCGAGCGACGCTCGAAGGCGGTCCGTTTGCGGTCCCGCCGGCGCTCCGAGACACGGCGGTCCTTGAGCACCTCGACGCCGTCTCGTCCCCAGAAGAGCAGGCGAAAACGCTCGTAGAGCCGGTCGCGCCCGGGGCCCGTCACCACAAGCCGGTACGTAGCGGTGTCGACGTGCGCGTCCATAGTGTGGTTCTACCCACTTCCTCAGTAGGTGACGTACACGGTCTTCGTGCGCGTGAAGAACTCGAGCGCGGCAGGCCCCTGCTCCTTGAAGGTGTTGGCGCTGCTCTGCTTGAAGCCGCCGAAGGGCGCCTGGAGGGCCAGGCCGGTGGTCGGTTCGTTGACCTTGACCACGCCGGCCTCGATGCGGTCGACGAAGGTCAGGGCCCGGCGCAGATCGTTGGTGACCACGCCGGCGGCGAGGCCGTAGCCGACGGCGTTGGCCTTGAAGATCGCATCGTCCAGGTCGCGGGCCCGGACGATGCCGATGACCGGGCCGAAGACCTCCTCCTGGGCGAGGCGGCTGTGCACGTCGACGCCGTCGAAGACGGTCGGCTGCACGAAGTGACCCCCGTCGCCGGCGCGGCCGCCGCCGGCGAGGAGCTCCGCGCCGTCGTCCCGGGCGATCTGCACGTACTCGAGATCGGTGGCGAGCTGCTCCTCGCTCGCGGCCGGCCCCATCTGTACGCCATCGGCGAGGCCGTCGCCGACCCTGAGCGCCGCGGCGGCCTCCGCCAGGGCCGCGGCGAAGCGGTCGGCGATGCCCTCCTCGACGATGACCCGGCTGGTGGCGGTGCAACTCTGGCCGGTGAGGGCGAAGCCGCCCGCGACGACCAGCCGCACGGCCAGCTCGAGATCGGCGTCGTCGAGGACGATGGTCGGGTTCTTGCCGCCCATCTCCAGCTGCACGCGCGCGAAGTGCTCCGTCGCGCGCCCGTAGATACCTGCGCCGGTGGCGCGCGACCCGGTGAACGTGAGGCCGCGGACCACGGGATCGCCGGCGAGCGCGCCGCCGACGGTGGCGCCGGAGCCGGTCACGAAGTTGAGGACGCCGGCCGGCAGGCCGGCGTCCACCAGGCACTCGACCAGCCGCAGCGCCGTGAGCGGCGTCGCCGACGCCGGCTTGAACACCACCGTGTTGCCGAACACCAGCGCCGGCGCGATCTTCCACGCCGGGATCGCGATGGGGAAGTTCCACGGCGTGATCGCCGCGACCACCCCGAGCGGCTCGCGCCGGCTGAAGAGCATGGCGTGCGGCGTGTTGGGCGGCAGCAGGTCGCCGCCGACCCGCCAGCCCTCGCCGCCGAAGTACCGCAGGATGTCACGGGCGCGCGTGACCTCGCCGGTCGCCTCGGCCAGGGTCTTGCCCTCCTCGCGGGTGAGCGTCTCCGCGATCGCGTCCAGCCGTTCGGTCAGCAGCTCGGCGGCCTGGAAAAGGATCGCGCCTCGCGCGGGCGCCGGCGTGGCGGCCCAGGCCGGAAAGGCCTCGGCCGCCGCGGCGACCGCCTGCGCGCTGTCGGCCGAGGTCGCGCTGGGAAAGGTCCCCAGCACCTCGTCGCTGTGCGCCGGGTTCCGCGTCTCGAACGTAGCGTGGTCGGATGCGCCGACCCATTCGCCGCCGATCAGGTTGCTGTACGCTTCCATCATCTACCTCGCTCTTTGGCAGCAGGTTCCTCCCCGCAAGCCTACAACGGGACCGGCACGTACAGCGTGGCGCCGAACGTTGTAGCCACCGCGTCCCGCTACTATGCTGGCAGGGCACGGACCGATGCAGCGCATCGAAGGGGCCAGACGATGAAGCAGGCAGCGCCGCCGAGCGCGTCATGACCGACGTTCCCCAGACCCGCTGGGCCAAGACCCCGGACGGCCTCTACATCGCCTATCAGGACGTCGGCAGCGGCCCGATCGCTCTCGTCCTCGTCAACGGCATGTACTCCCATATCGAGGTCTACTGGGAGTGGCCCCAGTTCGCCCGCTTCGTCGAGCGTCTCGCGACGAGCCTCAGGGTGCTGCACTTCGACCGCCGCGGCACGGGCATGTCCGACCGCGTCACAGACGACCCCACGCTGGAGCGCAGCCTGGACGACGTCAACGCGGTGCTCGCGGCAGCCGGCGTCGAACGAGCCGCGATCTACGGGTGGGGCGAAGCAGTGTCGCTGGCGGCGATGTTCGCCGCGACGTACCCAGAGAAGACCCTCGCCGTGCTGCTCGACGGCGAGCTCAGGTACAAGTGGGCTCCGGACTACCCTTGGGGGACGAAGCCCGAGGACGAGGAGGAGTACGTCAACAGGCTTTTCGAGATCTGGGGCCAGGACGAGCACGCCCTCGAGATCGGCCAGCTCACCTGCGGTGACCGTCCCGAGGACGGCCCCTGGCACGACGAGGCCTTCGTGCGCGTGCACGCCAAGCTGGCGCGGTTCGCGACGACCCCCGGCGGCTTCCTCGCCTTCACGCGCACGGAGTATGAGACCGACACGCGCGAGGTGGCACGCACCATCCACGTCCCGTCCGCCGTGCTCGTGAAGGAGCGCGCTGGAGCCATACCTTCATGGCTAGCCACTGGTGCCGCTCTCGGTCAGCCGGCGACGGGCGCGTCAGCAGGCGCCACGACGGCGGATCTCTCCATGCGTGGGGTGGCGGAGTACAACGCCTCTCTCATCCCGGGCGCCCGGCTCGTGACCGTGCCCGGAGCGGCAGTGATCCCCTTCTTCGACCAGGAGGAGGCCTACGCCGACGCGATGATCGCCTTCCTGGACTCGGTCCAGCACGAGGAGGCCGAGCTCGACCGCATGTTGGCCACGGTCCTGTTCACCGACATCGTGGGCTCGACCCAGACGGCCGGCCGAACTCGGTGACGCCGGTTGGAAGGAGACTTCTCGAACGCCACAGCCCAGGTGACGCGAGCCATGCTCGCCCGCTACCGCGGCACCGAGGTGAACACGACCGGCGACGGCTTCCTCGCCACCTTCGACGGGCCGGCGCGGGCGGTGAAGTGCGCGCAGGGGATCTGCGAAGCGGTGAGGCCCCTGGGCCTCGAGGTGCGGGCCGGTTGCCACACCGGCGAGATCGAGCTGCTCGGCGCCGACGTCGGCGGCATCGCCGTGCACATCGGCGCCCGCGTGGCCGCCCTCGCCGGACCCTCCGAGGTCCTCGTCAGCTCCACCGTCAAGGACCTCGTCGCCGGCTCCGGCCTCGTCTTCGACGACCGCGGCGAACACGAGCTCAAGGGTGTGCCCGAACCGTGGCACCTCTACGCGGTGGCGGCGTGATGGACGTTCCTCGAGAACCCGCTGGGCGCAGGACCGTCGACGGCGCCTGCATCGCCTATCAGGACATCGGCGACGGAGACCCGGATCTCGCTGGTCGTCATCCATGGCTGGGTCTCCCACCTCGAGATCTACTGGGAACAGCCCCGCGACGTGCGCTTCATCACGCCGCCTCGTCTCGCAATCTGCGCGTGATCATCTTCGACAAGCGCGGCACGGGCATGTCGGACGCGCGCAGTGGGATCCCCCGATCTCGAGACGGCTGCTGGACGATGTCCGCGCCGTGATGGATGCCGCGGGCGTCGAGCGGGCTGCGCTGCTGGGTGGGGCGGCCCGACGGTCGGTGGTTCGCCGCGTTGTTCGCCGCGCCTCCTACCCCGACCGCGCCCGTGTGCGTTGATCCTCGATGGCAGCGTCCACGCGCGAACGGCAGCAATCGACTACCCGTGGGGCGACGACCGAGCAGGCTTTCGAAGAGGAGCTTGGCCACGATCCTCTCGAGTGCGCCTGGGGCAACGAGGAGTCGAGCCGCTGACTTCGTGCGCTCTGGGTATCGGCGATCGCTGCCCGTCGCTCCGCCGTACAACGACCCGAGTTCCTCGCGCTGGAACGCGAAGCTCGCGCGCTACGCGCGCGACCCGGCGAGCTACGCGGCGTTCACGTATGTGGTTCGCGACTCGACGTGCGCCCAGCGTCTTGCGCACGATCTCGCTCCACGGCCGTACGCTGGTCGTGCAGGACGCAGTCCGACGCATATCGAAGAGGCGCACGTGCATCGCAGGCCCAGATCCCCGGAGCACGCTCGTGCCGGTCGCGACGCCCGCGGGAGGTCATCTGGATTCCCGATGTGGCTCGGTGAGCCGACTGCGTCGCGCGCTGATCGAGGGCTTCATCGCATCGGTCCAGCACAGGAGGAGGCAGCCTCGACCGCATGCTGGCCACCGTCCTCTTCACCGACATCGTCGGCTCGACCGACAAGGCCTGTGCAGTGGGCGACGCCCGCTGGACGGAGCTGCTCGGGAAGCACAACGCCACAGTGCGCGCGTTCCTCGCTCGATACCGCGGCAACGAAGTGAAGACCACGGGCGATGGCTTCCTCGCCACCTTCGACGGGCCCGGCACGGGCGGTGAAGTGCGCCCAGGGGATCTGCGAGGCGGTCAGGCCCCTGGGCCTCGAGGTGCGCGCCGGCTGTCACACCGGCGAGATCGAGCTGCTGGGCGCCGACGTCGGCGGCATCGCCGTGCACATCGGCGCCCGCGTGGCTGCCCTCGCCGGACCCTCCGAGGTCCTCGTCAGCTCCACCGTCAAGGACCTCGTCGCCGGCTCCGGCCTCGTCTTCGACGACCGCGGCGAGCACGAGCTCAAGGGCGTACCGGGGAGCTGGCGACTGTATGCGGCAGGCACGTGAACGGTAGCGCCGCCGGGCGAAGACGAACGCCCTGCGGCCCACGAAAGGGGCATGCATGACCAGGATAGAAGCATGGCACGGGACGAAATGGAACGGCCAGGGTCAACCGCTCTCGCTTCCCCAGGACTGGTTGTCTCGAGTGCTGGCCAAGGCGCCTCTGTTCCACGGCCTGTCGAAGCAGGACCTGCGCGACCGTGGCCGGCCTCGCCGAGCTGCGGCAGTACGTCGATGGCGTTGCCGTAGTGCGCGTCGGAACGCGTGGAGACGCCATGCATGTCGTCCTCGACGGCGGCGCCGTCGTGCAGCCGACTGCTGGGCCCGAGCGGCGCCTCGACCCCGGAGATACCTTCGGCGAGCTGGCGCTGGTCGACGGCGCTCCTCGAGCCGCGACCGTCATCGCCGACTGGAGAGCTCGCGACCGCGAGGATCGGCGGGCCCGGCTTTCGCAGGATCCTTCGCGAGGAACCGCTGGTCGCCGTCGGCCTCCTGCCCGGGCTCGTGCGCGTCATCCGTGACCTTCAAGCCTCGCTGCGGGCCGAGAGCTCGGGGCGCGTGCCGGAAGAGCAGACGCCGTTCGGTCAGCGCCTTCGACCCGGAGACCGGGATCGTGGACGGAAGCGTGCGTGCGCGATGCGCGGGACCTTCTCGGCTGGCAGGCCGCGCTCAGACACGTGCCCCTCTTCGAGACGCTTCCCGAACGCCATCTTCGGCAAGTCGCGCGCCGCTTCGCGGTGCAGACAGTACGGAAAGGGCCGCGTCGTGGTCCGTCAGGACGCCAAGGGGGACAGCTTCTTCCTGCTGCTGGCCGGTCGCGTCCGCGTCGACGCGCGGGACGGCTCATCGAGCACCCTCGATCCTGGTGCCGGCTTCGGCGAGCTCGCCTTGATCGACGGCGCGCCGCGGTCCGCCACGGTCACGTCCCTCGACCAGGTGACCGTGGCGGAGCTCCCGCGCGCCGCCTTCCAGCGACTGCTGCAGAACGAGCCGCGAACGGCCGTCCCGATGATCGGAGGCCTTGTCGCCCTGATCCGGAAGCTGGAGGCTCAGTCGACGGCGTGACGCGTGGCGGCCCTGCGCGACCTGCGTCGCCCCGGAGCCGGGCCGTGTTCAGGCAGGCAAGACGAAAAGCGGCGGGCGGGCCCGTGAGGCCCGCCCGCCGCGACGCGAAAGCGTTGAAGCAGCGCCGCTCGCCGTCAGGCGAAGCGGCTCACGCCGTCCTTCTTACATCATCCCCGGAGGCATGCCGCCGCCCATGCCGCCGCCCATGCCGCCGGCTCCGGCAGGCTCGGGCTTGTCGGACACGATGCACTCGGTGGTGAGGATGTTCTTGGCGATCGACGCGGCGTTCTGCAGCGCCGAGCGGGTGACCATGGCGGGATCGATGATGCCGGCCTTGGTCATGTCCTCGTACTTGTCGGTGTCGGCGTTGAGGCCCTCGCCCGGCTTGAGCGTCTTGACCTTGTTCACCACGACCGAACCCTCGAGGCCGGCGTTCTCGGCGATCTGGCGAAGCGGCTCCTCGAGCGCGCGAGCGATGATCTGCTTGCCCGTGCGGAAGTCGACGTCGTCGGACTTTCTGTCGACCTTGATGGCGTCGATGGCGTTGACCAGCACGACGCCGCCGCCCGGCACGATGCCCTCTTCGAGGGCGGCACGGGTGGCGTTGAGGGCGTCCTCGACGCGGTGCTTGGTCTCCTTCATCTCGACCTCGGTGGCCGCGCCGACCTTGATGACGGCCACGCCGCCGGCCAGCTTGGCGAGACGCTCCTGGAGCTTCTCACGGTCGAAATCGGAGTCGGTGTTCTCGATCTCCGCCTTGATCTGCTTGATGCGGCCCTTGATGGCCTCGGTGTCGCCGGCGCCGTCGACGATGGTGGTGTTGTCCTTCGTCACGACGATCTTGCGGGCGCGGCCGAGCTGCGAGAGCTGGGTGTTGTCGAGCTTGAGGCCCATCTCCTCGGTGATGACCTCGCCGCCGGTGAGGATGGCGATGTCCTCGAGCATGCGCTTGCGCCGGTCGCCGAAGCCGGGGGCCTTGACGGCGACGCTGGTGAACGTGCCGCGCAGCTTGTTCACGACCAGGGTCGCGAGGGCTTCACCCTCGACGTCCTCGGCCACGATAAGGACCTGCTTGCCGGCCTGGATGACCTTCTCGAGCACGGGGAGCAGGTCCTGGACGGCGCCGACCTTCTGGTTGGCGATGAGGATGTACGGATCCTCAAGCACGGCTTCCATGCGCTCGGGGTCGGTGACCATGTACGGGCTGAGGTAGCCCTTGTCGAACTGCATGCCCTCGGTGAACTCGAGGTCGAGGCCGAAGGTGTTGGACTCCTCGACGTTGACCACGCCGTCCTTGCCGACCTTCTCGATGGCGTCGGCGATGACGTCGCCGACGGCGCGGTCGCGGGCGGAGATGGTGGCCACGCGGGCGATCTCCTCTTTGCCGGAGATCTCCTTGGACTGCTTCTTGATGGACGCGACGGCTTCGTTGACGGCCTCCTCGATGCCACGCTTGATGGCCATCGGGTTGCCGCCGGCGGCTACCATGCGCAGACCTTCGCGCACGATGGCCTGGGCGAGCAGGGTGGCGGTGGTGGTGCCGTCACCGGCGATGTCGTTGGTCTTGGTGGCGACTTCTTTGACGAGCTGGGCGCCCTGGTTCTCGAAGGCGTCCTCGAGCTCGATCTCGCGAGCGATGGTCACACCGTCGTTGGTGATGGTGGGGGCACCGTACTTCTTGTCGAGCACCACATAGCGGCCCTTGGGGCCGAGGGTGATCTTGACGGCGTCGGCGAGCGCGTTGACGCCGCGCTCCAGGGAGCGCCTGGCCTCGTCGGCATACTTCAGTTCTTTAGCCACGCTACTTCAGCCTCCTCTCTACTTTGTGACTACGGCCAGGATCTCGCTGGCGCGCAGGATCAGGAGCTCGTCACCATCGGCGGTCTTGTACTCGGTACCCGCGTACTTGCCGTAGATGACCTTGTCGCCCTTCTTGACGTCGACGGGGATACGCTTCTCGCCGTCTTCGTCCCATTTGCCGTCGCCCACGGCGACGACCTCGCCCATCATCGGCTTCTCTTTGGCCGTGTCGGGCAGCACGATGCCGCTGGCCGTCTTCTCCTCTTCGGGAACGGCCTTGATGATCACGCGGTCTTCAAGCGGCTTGAGCTTCATGCAGCAACCCTCCTCTTCATTTGTCTGGAATCTGGCACTCTCAGGGGGAGAGTGCTAAGTCTTGCGGGGTCGTTATCGTATGACCGATTCGAGCCGATGTCAAACCCCGGACGACGCGCCCTCGTCCGCGCCGGAGGCGCGCCTCGGAATATCTCGTTTTGCACGTATTCTTCGCAGCCGCCGCGGGGGCGTCGGCGCTTGGCACGGAGGCAGCGCGAGTGCTCGGCCCGGCGCTCTCTGGCGCCTGGACCCGGCCGCAGCTACACTCCGGCCATGCGCATCCTCATCCAGCGCGTCAGCCGCGCCTCGGTCAGCGTGGACCGCGAGCGCGTGGCCGCGATCGGCCGCGGCTATCTGGCCCTCGTCGGCGTGACGCACGACGACACGGCCGCGAGCGCGGCCAAACTGGCCGCCAAGACGGCCCGGCTGCGCATCTTCGAAGACGACGCCGGGCTCATGAACCTGGCCCTCTCAGATGTAGGCGGCGAGGTGCTGGCCGTCTCGCAGTTCACGCTCTACGCAGACGCCCGCAGGGGCAATCGGCCGAGCTTCACCGACGCCGCGCCGCCCGAGCAGGGCCAAGCCGTCTACGCGGCGTTCGTCGCGGCGCTGCGCGCCGCAGGGCGTGCCGGTCCAGACCGGCATCTTCGGCGCCCACATGCGCGTCGACCTCGTCAACGACGGACCGGTGACGATCCTGCTCGAGGCCTGAGCCGCCGCGGCCCCGCCGCGTTCGGCGCTCGCGGCCCGCCTCGTCGGCGAAAGGGCTACGCCGAACGGCCCTCCGCGTGTCGCGCGTCGGCGAGCTTCTCGTCGCTCTGCGGGACGTTCTTGTAGGCGGCGTATCCGGCGAAGATCCCGGCGATCCAGGCAAGCAGCCACGGGCCCCACCAGTAGTAGAGCAAAGGGGTCCAGCGAAACTCGCCGCGGTCGTAGGTGTAGAGGAGCCCGATCATGGCCGCGACGCAGACGATGATGGCGCCGACGCTGGGCCACTTGAAGCTGATCAGGCCGCCGATCGACCATGATGACGCCGATGCCGACCAGGACGTGGACGCCGGACAGGTAGTCCGAGTAGATGCCGAAGAACTGCGGGATGCCGAACACCGGCTGGGTGGAGTGCGCGTAGAGTCCGCCGCCGATAGCGGCCGCGCCGGCCAGGATACCGGCGATCGCCGCATAGACGGCCATCTTCTGACCCTTCATGCTGCGGCTCCTTCCACTGCGGCGCCGAACTCGGTGAGCTCACCCGAGGGCGTGATGGTGGAGCCCTCGAGCGCCTCGTCCGTGGTGCCCTTGTAGATGTTCTTGAAGACCAGGTAGGCGATGGGGCCGGTGAGGATGCCGATGAGGCCACCGATCATCCAGTCGGTACCGTTGACGAACAGCGCGATGATGGCGATCGCGATCGGGAAGGCGACCCACACACCGAGGAGCCAGGTGGGCATCGGCACACGGAAGCCACGGGGCGCGTTCGGCTCTGTGACCCTCAGGATCATGGCCGTGAGGAAGATCAGCACGTAGGGGAACATGAGCAGGAACACGTCGATCGTGATCAGCACGCTGAAGTTGAAGTTGATCAGCACCCCGTTCACGACCGCCATGAGGAGGATCGCCGCCCACGGCGTCCCCCAGCTCCTGTGGGTGAGGCCGAGGAACTTCGGCAGAAGGCGGTCGCGCGACATCTGGAACTGCGGTCGCGCGCCCGTCGCGAGGTAGCCCGCGTACAGGCCGATGTTGGAGAGGATCGCCGACATCAGCATGAGGTAGGCGAGCACCCCGCCGCCGATGATCTGGGCCGTCTCGACGAAGTCGACGCCGCCGCCGCCGGTCCACATGTTCATCCAGTTGTCGGCGCCGTCGATGCGGGCTACACGAATGGCCGCGAAGACGCTGAAGAAGTAGGTGGCGATGACGATCGGCGTGCCGATCATCAGCGCCTTGGGGATGACCTTCTGTGGGTTCTCGATCTCGCCGGCCAGGGTCGAGATCGACTCCCAGCCTGAGTACATCCACATCATGATCGCGAGACCCAGTTGCATCGAGCTCAGGAAGCTCTCACCCTCCGGCAGCACCGGCGAGAACGGGTTCCCCGAACCCACGATGATGCCCCAGACGGTGAAGATGACCAGCGGCACCATGACGCCGACCTGGATGATGGTCAGCGACCAGCCGGTGAGATCCAGGCCGCGGATGTTGATGAACGTGAACACGGCGACGATGCCGATGCCGATGAGGGCCCGGGTGCCGCCGCTGAGCCCCCATTTGGCTTCCATGTAGTCGAGGGCCAGCGCCACGTAGACGGCCGAGTCGACGTACAGGGAGAGCGTCCACCACCAGCCGGCCTGGAAGCTCCAGTACTCGCCCATGCCGCGGCGGATCCAGCGGTAGAGGCCGCCGGCCTCGGGGACCATGGACCCGAGCTCCGAGGCCACGAACGCCATCGGCACGCTCCAGACCAGCGGCAGGATGAGGATCATGAGCAGCGTCATGCCGGGCCCGGACGACGAGACGACGTCTTCCATGCCGAACGAACCCGAACAGGTGAGCGTGAACACGAACACGACGGCGGTGATCAACCGCATGCGTACTCGCTTCAAACCCTCGTTGCGCAACATCTCTGTCATGCGGACCCCCCCGATGAAGACTGCGCACCCTTCAACCGAGCGCCTCAGGTGCAAGTTGCCACAGGTCGATGCCGAGCTTGTCGTTCTCCGCGTAGTCTATCGGAATATCCACGACCACAGGGCCACTGCTGTCGAGAGCCCTGGCCAGGATCCCCGGAAGGTCGCCGGCGCGCTCCACGCGCACGCCGTCCACGCCGAAGGCGCGGGCCAGGCCCACGAGGTCCGGGTTGTCGAAGCGCGTCCCCGCGACGTGGCCGAACTTGCGCCGCTGGTGCATCTCGATGAGGCCGTAGCCCCCATCGCTCCAGACGAGGATGACGAAGGGCAGCCTGAGTCGTTTGGCGGTCTCGAGCTCCTGCACGTTCATGAGGAAGCCGCCGTCGCCGGTGACGCACACGACCTTGCCGCGGCCGCGGCCCACCAGGGCCGCGGCCATGGCCGCCGGCAGCCCGAAGCCCATGGCGGCGAACCCGTTGCTGATGAGCACCGTGTTGGGCTCCCGCGCCTCCCAGAAGCGCGCCACCCAGAGCTTGTGGACGCCGACGTCCGAGACCAGGACGTCCTTCGGCGCCAGAGCCGCGCGCAGGTCGCGGAGTACGCGCTGGGGTTTGACCGGCAGGTCGTCGTCCGAGCCGATGTCGAGCAGCGCCGAGAACGCGCGCCGGTACGGCTTGGTCTGGGGATGCGCGACATCCTTGCCCTGGAGCAGCCCGGCGAGCTGATACAGGATACGGCTGAGATCGCCGATCAGCTGCACCTCGGGCACGTAGTGAGCATCGATCTCCGGAGGCACCGTGTCGATGCAGACGATCTTCTGGCGCCCGTCGGGGTTCCAGGCCGAGGGCGGCCACTCGATCATGTCGTAGCCGACGCAGACGACCAGGTCGGCGCGCCCCATGAGCCCCTGCGGGTAGTTCTGGGCGCGCAGGCCGGCGGTGAACAGGAACTGGTCGGAGGCGGCGTCGACCACGCCCTTGCCCATGAACGTGGTGATCACGTGCAGCCCGGTCTCTTCGCAGAAGGCGCGCAGGGCCTGCGCCGCCCGCTGCCGCACGACGCCGTTGCCGACGAGCATCACGGGGGTCTCGGCGGCCTGCAGCGCCTCGACGGCGCGCAGCAGGCTCACGGGATCGGCCTCGGCGAGGGTCTCGGGGCCGGGCTGCATGGGCCGCCCGACGATGCTCGTCCCCATGACGTCGGCCGGGAGCTCCAGGTGCGTGGCCCCCGGCTTTTCGGCGGCGGCAGTGCTGAACGCCTTGCGCACCGCCTCGCTGATCATGCGCGGGTCGTGGACGCGCGTGTTCCACTTGGTCATCGGGCGCAGCATGTCGACGGTGTCGATGAACTGGTGGGTCTCCTTGTGCATGCCGACGAGGTCGATCTGCCCGGTGAGCGCCACGAGCGGCGCGTTGTCGAGGTTGGCGTCGCCGATGCCGGTCGCCAGGTTGGTGGCTCCGGGCCCGAGAGTGGCGAGGCACACGCCGGGATCGCCGGTGAGGCGGCCGTAGGCGTCGGCCATGAAGGCGGCGCCCTGCTCGTGACGCGTGGGCACGAACGTGATGCGCTCGGAGCGGTCGAGAGCCTCGTTGAGATCGAGGGTCTCCTCACCGGGGATGCCGAAGATGTACTCGACGCCCTCGCTCTCAAGGCACTCGACGAAGAGCTCGGCGGCCAGACGCGGCGCGTCGCCGTCGGCGACGCGGGGAAAGACGGGTTTTGGCCGGCGGCCCATTACTCTCGGGAGTCTAGCAGAGGGTGTCGGGCCGGACTCTCCACCAAGTGGAGCATCGGCGGGTCCCGGTCAGGACGGGTCGGCGAGGCCGGAGGCGCGCGGCCGTCTCTTGGCCGGCCGCGCCGCCCGCGCCTGGCTGTCGCTGGCGAAGGCGTCGAGAGCGAGGTACGTGGGCCAGGGGAGCGCCGGCAGGAAGCCGGCCGCGAGGCCGATCATGCCGGCGTTGTCGGTGCACAGGCTGAGCGGCGGCAGCGCAAGCTGCAGGCCCTCGGCCGCACAGCGCTCCTTCAGCGCCCTGCGCAGGCCGGAGTTGGCGGCCACGCCGCCGGCGATGGCGACGCTGCGCAGGCCCTCGCCGGCGGCGCACGCCAGCGTCTTGTCGACCAGCTGGTTGACGATCGCGGCCTGGTACGAGGCGGCGATGTCGGCGCGGTGCGCCTCGACCTCCGCCTCGGCGCGGCCGCGCAGGTCGTAGAGCAGGGCCGTCTTGAGGCCGCTGAAGCTGAAGTCGCGGCCGCGGGGCACGGCCCGCGGGAAGCGCACGAAGCGCGCGTCGCCGGTGGCGGCCAGAAGGTCCAGCTCCTTGCCGCCGGGGTAGCTCAGCCCGAGCAGGCGCGCGCCCTTGTCGAAGGCCTCGCCGGCGGCGTCGTCCATGGTGCGCGCCGCCACGCGGTACGCGACGCCCTCTTCGACCACGGCCAGCAGTGTGTGCCCGCCGCTCGCCACCAGGCACACGAACGGAGCCTCCACGCCGAGCGCGTAGTTGGCGGCGATATGCCCCTGGATGTGGTTCACCGGGATCAGCGGCAGGCGGCGGCGGTAGGCGATGGCCTTGGCCGCCGCCAGGCCGACCAGGAGCGCCCCGATGAGGCCCGGGCCCTGCGTCGTGGCGACGCCGCCGAGGTCGTCCCAGCCCACGCCGGCGGTGCTCATCGCCTCGGCCACCACCTCGTTCACGAGCTCGGTGTGGCGGCGTGACGCCACCTCCGGCACCACGCCGCCGAACTGCGCGTGCAGCTCGTTCTGCGACGACACGATGGACGAGAGGATCTCGCGGCCGTGCACGATCGCCGCGCTCGTGTCGTCGCAGGAGGTCTCCACGCAGAGCAGAGGCCCGGCGGGCGGAGCCGCCATCTCGCGGGCCGCCCGATGTGGGGCCGCTCACGCGCTCTCCCCTTCCCAGTCCTTCCACATGATGACGGCGTCCTCGCGATCGTCGCTGTAGTAGCCGGGACGCACGCCGGTCGTGACGAACCCGAAGCTCCGGTACAGCTGGATGCCCGGCGTATTGGAGGCGCGCACCTCGAGCGTGTGCCCACGGTGCCCCTGGCGCTCGGTGATCGCGAAGTACGCTTCCAGCAGTTCGGCGGCGATGTGCTGGCGCTGGTACGGCTTGTCCACGGCGATGTTCATGAGGTGCCAGACGTCGACGAACATGTCGGCGACGACGTAGCCGACGATCCGCCTGCCGACCTCGCAGACGAGGGCGATGCCCGTCTCGCGGGCCAGCTGGCCGCTGAAGATGGCCAGCGACCACGGCAGCGTGAACGTGCGGCGCTCGATGGCCGCCACCGCCTCGAGGTCCGTGAAGTGCATGGGCCGCACGAGACGCTCGCCGCCGCCGAAGTCGGGCACGGCTTCGAGCGTCACGACGCGCCGCCTGACGAAGCCGGACGGCCGGCGCTGCCGGCGCCCGTCCAGCGCGCCGCGTCAGGGGCCCGGCCGTAGATGGGCAGCACGGCGTCCGGGCCGAAGACGAGGCCGGGCGCCTCGCGAGCTACGGCCCGGCCGACCATCGCGGCCGTAGGGGCGGGGATCTCGTCGGCGACGCGCGCCGTAGCCGGAAGCAGGTCGCGGTAGAGCACGGCGCCGTCGCCGCCGACGAGCACGTCGCCAAGACGCGCGAGCCACGCCTCGAGCCCGTCCGCCGGTACGACCGAGACGGGCTCGACGACGCGCACGCCGCCGCCCGCCTCCTCGGCGGCGTAGACGGCTGCGAAGACCTCGCGGCGCTTGCCGTCGATGAGCGGCACGAACGGGCGGTGGGCGGACGGCCTCCGGCAAGTGAGCCAGCGCGAGCGCCAAGCGCGGCCGCCGTGGGGACGCCCGCCAGGCGGACGCGCCCGTCCGCCTGCGCCAGGGCACGCGCCGTGGCCACGCCGATGCGCAGGCCGGTGAAGGCGCCGGGGCCGAGACCGACGGCGACGGTCGCGATATCGGACCAGCTCGCCGCGGCCGTCTCGAGCACCTCGTGCACGCCGCTCAGCAGCCGCTGGGTGTGGGCCGGTCCCTCGAGGGCGACGGTCTCGGCGACGACGGAGCCGTCGGCGGCGCAGAGCGCCGCCGAGCACGCCGTCGTCGCCGTCTCGAGCGCCAGGATCACGATGCACCCCGCGCCGCAGCAGCAGCCGGGCCATTCGCGATGGGCGCGTCCACCTGGATCCCCGCGGCGGCTGCGCCTTCGGCCGCCGCCCGCTCCAACGCGGCCGCCGCATGCAGCCGCGCCAGGCGGCTGCGGGGCGTGCGGTGCAGCAGCTCGAGCCGGACGTCCGCCGCCGGAAGAGCCTCGCTGCCGGCGGCCGGCCATTCGACGAACGTCAAGGCGTCCGCGCCGAGGTAGTCGTCCCAGGCGAAAAGGTCCACATCGGCGCCGCGGCTCAGCCGATACAGGTCGAGGTGATGGAGGGCCTCACCCTGGCGGCCGTGATAACTCTGCGCCAGGGTGAACGAAGGGCTCGTGACGGCGCCGCGGACGCCGCGGGCGCGCATGATCTCGCGCACCAGCGTCGTCTTGCCCGTACCGAGGTCGCCCTCGATGGTCACCAGCGCCGGCGCATGCAGGAGCCGCGCCAGCACGCGCGCGAACCGTCGCGTCTGCGCCGGCGAGGCGAGGGTGAGAGCGACCATCTAGAAGAGTCCGAGCTGCTCCGGCTTGGCCGGC
The DNA here is from genome assembly GCA_963700035.1 of uncultured Thermoleophilia bacterium. Lineage (GTDB taxonomy): Bacteria > Actinomycetota > Thermoleophilia > UBA2241 > UBA2241 > CAIXSE01. The sequence goes on from CAVOWE010000011.1 coordinate 77,507, forward strand.
GGCGCTCCGGCGACGTCCGCGCCGGCGGACGCCGGCGCGGCGCGCGGCGGGTCGGCCGGCGTCCCGGGCACGGCAGCCTCGGTCGGCCCGGGCTCGTCAGCCGGCGGTGCCGCGTGCGCGAGCAGCTCGGGGAGCCGCAGGAAGTCCTCTTTGAGGGTCGTGAGCATCGCCGGCGTGTACAGCGCCGCCGCCGGATGGAAGATCGGATACAGGTACAGGCTGTGCCCCGAGATCTCAGTCGGCTGCGGCCGGCCGTGCACACGCGTGATGCCGGCGGGGACACCCGTCAGGAGCTTGGTGGCGTGGTTGCCCAAGGTACAGATCACCTTGGGCTTGATGAGCTCGATCTGCCGCCACAGATAGGGCTGACAGGCGGCGATCTCCTCGGGGCGCGGATCGCGGTTGTTGGGCGGCCGGCTCTTGAGCACGTTGGCGATGAACACCTGCTCGCGGGTGAGCCCGATGGAGGCGAGCAGCTGCTCCAGAAGCTTGCCGGCCTGACCTACGAAGGGCCGGCCCTGCTGGTCCTCGTGGTACCCCGGCGCCTCGCCGACGAACATCAGGTCGCTGCCGGGATCGCCCTCTCCGGGCACGGCCTTCGTGCGGGTGGCGTGCAGCTCGCAGAGGGTGCACGCCTCGACCTCCGCGCGGAGGGCGGCGAGCGCGGCGAGGTCGTCGTCAGTGACAGGTGCCACAGGAGGAGCTGGCGCAGGAGGAGCAGTTCTTGGTCGCTCCCTTGCCGCCGAGATCGGACGACGAAGAATGCACGGCGAACGTGGAGAGCAAGCGGCAGACGTCGCCCGAGTGGCACGCCGGGCACTCCGGCCTGACGCCGTTGCGGACGAGCTCCTCGAAGGCGGTTTCGCACTGGTTGCAGCAGAATTCGTAGATCGGCATGGCCGTAGTGTACCACCGTGAGGGTCGCCCGGACCGCCCGACAGGGACACCCCGGCCGACGCCTGCGCGCGGACGACTGCGCGCGATTGACCGCGCGCCCGCGAGAGGCTACCCTCGACAAGGCTCCGCTCCCAGCCTCGCGCCGGAGACGGAGACACCGCCTGTGTTCGCGCAGGCCTGCGACGGGCGCGGTACCGCCTCCCAAGGGCAGACCGCAGCCGGAGAGCTCGAAGGCTTGGACATCGCCGCGTATCGCTTCTGCGTGATCGGCCCGGGACGCCTGGGGTCGACGCTGCTCGCCGGTCTTCTTGAGGCCGGACTCACCGTCGCCGCCGTGGGCGTCCACGCCGACGACGACACCGACCTCGGCATGATCCCCAGGCACGTGCGCGTCGCCGACGCCGCCCTCGAGGCCGACGCCTGGTGGCTCACCGTCCCCGACGACGAGATCTTCACGGTCGCCGCCCGGTTGGCCGCGTCGCTGCCGGCGACGCGTCGCGGCGGCCGCGCGCCGCTCGCCGTCCACTCCAGCGGCCTCGGCTCGATCCACCTGCTCAAGCCCCTGTTCGACCAGGGCGTCCGCGTCCTCTGCCTGCACCCCCTGCAGACGTTCACGGGCGAGCCGCGCGCCGAGCTGCTGCGCGACGTGCCGTGCGCCGTGACGGCGCACGAGGAGCGCGACCTGCAACTCGGCGAGGAGCTCGCCCGCCGCCTCGGCATGCGCCCCTTCCGCCTGGCCGACGACAAGAAGACGCTGTATCACCTCTCGGCAGTCGTCGGCTGCAACCTGCTGGTGGCCCTCGAGTCGGAGGCCAAACGCCTCATGGACGAGGCCACGGGCGGCGAAGACGGCCTCGACCACCTTGCGCCGCTCCTGAACACGGCGATGACGAACCTGCTGGGCAGCGGCGACCCGGCGCACGCGCTCACCGGTCCGGTGGCGCGCGGCGACGTGGGCACCGTGCGTGCGCACCTGCGCCTGCTGGACCGCGAGTCGCCGCGCCTGGCGCGCACCTACCGCGCGCTCTCGCTCGAGGCGCTCACGCTGGCGGCGCCGCGCCTGGACGACGAGCAGGTCCGCACTCTCAGGGACCTGCTCGACGAAGGCGCGACCGCCGCGAGCGCCGGCCGCGGAGCCGAAGGAGGCGCCGCGTGATCCTCGCGCGCACCATCGCCGAGGCGCGGGCCGCGCTGCGCAGCCTGCCGCGGCCGCTCGGCTTCACGCCCACGATGGGAGCTCTCCACGAGGGCCACCTCAGCCTCGTGGACGCCGCGAGGACGCGCTGCGCGTCCGTCGCCGCCTCCGTCTTCGTGAACCCTCCGCAGTTTGGGCGAGGAGAGGACTTCGACGAAGTACCCGCGCGACGAGGCCCGCGACTTCGCCCTGTTCGAGGATCGCGGGGCGGGTCTGGTCTTCGCCCCAAACGCCGACGAGATGTACTCCGACGGCTTCGCGACGCAGGTGCACGTGGGTGGCCCGCTCACGGAGACCTACGAGGGCGCCTCGCGCCCCGGTCACTTCGACGGCGTCGCCGTGATCGTCACCAAGCTCCTCGACATCGTGCAGCCGGACGTGCTGTTCCTCGGCGAAAAGGACGCGCAGCAGCTCGCCGTGGTCCGGCGCCTCGTGCGCGACCTCGACCTGCCGGTGGAGGTCGCCGGCGTGCCGACCGTGCGCGAGCCCGACGGCCTGGCCATGAGCTCGCGCAACGCCTACCTCACGGCGGAGCAGCGCGCCATCGCACCGGACCTCTACAGGGCCTTGCTGGCCGGGCGGGCCGCCGCAGGCGGGCCCGCCGCTACGCCCAAGGATGTCGTCGTCGCAGCCACGACCGCGCTGCTGATCCCCGCCGTGCCGATGGGCGAGGCAGAGCGTGTCGCCGCCCTTCGCGGCGAGGCTCCGCCGGCCGCGCCGCGCTTCGATCTGGACTACCTCGCCATCGTCGACGCCGACACGTTCCAGCCGCGATCCACTCTCGGGCCACGCTCCCTGCTCGTCGTCGCGGCGAGTCTCGGCGCCACCCGCCTCATCGACAACATCCCTTTGTCACCCAGCGCGTACCCCGCCAAGGACGCGACCGCCTGAAAGGAAGGACCACATGGCAACGGTCATCGTCAACGGTCAGAAGAAGGCTCACGTCCGCGAAGGCCTCGCCCGCGTCGTCACCGACGCGATCGAGTTCGCGAGCCACGGCGACGCCGACATGGTCAAGATCACCGAGGAGGTCGCCGAGGCCGTCAGGCAGACCGGTCTCTCGGACGGCACCGTCACGGTGTTCGTGCCCGGCGCCACCGGCGCCCTCACGACCCTCGAGTTCGAGCCGGGCGTCGTGGAAGACGTGCAGAAGGCACTCGACGTGCTCGCCCCGGCCGGCAGGTTCTACCAGCACAACGTCAACCTCGGCGACGGTAACGGCCACTCGCACGTGCGCGCCGGCCTCGTGGGGCCGTCGCTGACCATCCCCTTCGTCGACGGCCGGCTCACCCTGGGGCGCTACCAGAACATCGTCTTCTGCGACTTCGACGCGCGCCCCCGCGAGCGCAGCCTCGTGGTGCAGGTGATGGGCGTATGAGCGCCGCCGACGCTGCGCCGGGCGCCCCGGCCGGCGATCCGTCCAGGGAGCGTCCGCTCGTCCAGGTGGCGCTCGACTTCGTCGACCTGCCGCGCGCCCTCGAAGTGGCGCGCGAGGCGGTCGCCGGCGGCGCCGACTGGATCGAGGCGGGCACGCCGCTGATCAAGGCCGAGGGACTGGCCGCCGTGCGCGCCCTCAAGGCCGCGTTCCCCGAGCACACGATCGTCGCCGACATGAAGACCATGGATGCCGGCCGCACCGAGGTCGAGTATGCGGCCAAGGCAGGCGCCGACGTGGTCGGCGTGCTCGGCGCCGCGTCCGACAGCACGATCAAGGAGTGCGCCGAGGCGGCGCGCAACTACGGCTGCAAGCTCACCGTCGACATGATCGAGGTCGCCGACCCCGTGACGCGCGCGAAGCGCGCCCAGGAGCTCGGCGCCGACTACATCGGCATCCACACGGCCATCGATCAGCAGATGCGCGGCGAGAACCCGTTCGAGATGCTGCGCGCCGTCGCCGCGGCGGTCGTGATCCCCGTGTCGGCGGCCGGCGGCATCAACAGCGAGACGGCCGCCGCGGCCGTGGACGCCGGCGCGGGCATCGTCGTGGTCGGCGGCGCGATCATCAAGTCGGCCGACGCGAGGGCGGCGACGGCCGCGATCCGCCGCGCCGTGGACGAGCGCGTCTGCATCGAGACGACGCTCTACAAGCGCGCCGGCGAGGCCGACATCCGCGGGATCCTGGAGCAGGTCTCGACGGCCAACGTCAGCGACGCCTGGCACCGCCAGCCGAGCCTGCCCGGCATCAAGCCCCTGCTGCCGGGCGCGCACATGTGCGGCCCGGCGGTCACCGTCCGAACCTACGCCGGCGATTGGGCCAAGCCCGTCGAGGCCATCGACGTCTGCCAGCCCGGCGACGTCTTGGTCGTCGACGCCTGCGACGCGGCCCCCGCCATGTGGGGCGAACTGGCCACCCACAGCGCCATGGTCAAGGGCATCGCCGGCCTCGTCGTGTGGGGCGCGATCCGCGACACGCCGGAGATCGCGCGCCTCGGCTTCCCCGCCTTCAGCAGCAAGGTGTGCGCCAACGCCGGCGAGCCCAAGGGCTTCGGCGAGATCGGCGTGCCCATCGTCATCGCCGGCCAGACCGTGAAGCCCGGCGACTGGATCGTCGGCGACGATGACGGCGTCATGGTGCTGCCCCGCGAACAGGCGGTCGAGCTCGCCAACCGCGCCATGGACGTGCTCGAGAAGGAGAACCGCCTGCGCGGCGAGATCGACGCCGGCAAGACGCTCGCCGAGGTCGCCTACCTGCAGAAGTGGGAGAAGGCGCGATAGAGCGGGCATCTTCCCGTACGACGACAGGCGAGGAGGCCGGACGTGAGCGAGGAGTTCCCCGTCAACGAAGAGGCCCGGGAGGCCGGCGAGAAGTCGGAGCGACTCCTGGAGGATACCTACCTCAGCGGCGCGGTCGGGATGGGCGCCGCCGGGCCGAGGCTCTCAGCCTCGACGCTTCACGGCGCCAAAGACGACGGCGCCGGGGCGCAGGTGCACGAGGACCACTCGTGGAAGAGCCACGCCCTCGAGGAGGGCGACGCCGGCGACGAACCTGCCGCCTCCGGCGGCCTGCGCGCCACGTTGCGTCGCCTGTTCGGCCGCTGAGCGACACCCGTACGGCGTACGCCATCCGTCTTTCGGTTTGACGACGTCACGCCTGGTGAAGAAGGGGGTCGGGGTGGCCTTGCAGTCGCCCCGCCCCCCTTCTTGAGCTGCGTTCTTCAGCCCCTCACTTCACCGTCAGGTTCTTGGTGCCGCGCACAGCCTGCGGGTTGCCGGCCAGATCGGTGGCGAGCACCGACCACTTGTACCTGCCCGCCTTCAG
>CAVOWE010000012.1:0-131002 GCA_963700035.1 uncultured Thermoleophilia bacterium
GATGCGCGCCGCCCTGCGCTCCCGTCACTACAGCCGGCGCACCGAGCAGGCGTACAGCCTCTGGGTCCGGCGTTTCATTCGCTTCCACGGCGTCCGCCATCCCGCCGACATGGCTGAGCCGGAGATCAACGCCTTCCTCACGCACCTCGCGACGGTCGAGCACGTCAGCGCCTCGACGCAGACCCAGGCTCTCTCCGCACTCCTGTTCCTCTACCGCCACGTCATCGGCCGCGAGGTCGGAGGGCTCAGCGGCCTCGTTCGCGCCCGGACGTCCCGGCGTCTGCCCGTGGTCCTCACGCGCGACGAGGTGAGGGCCGTGCTCGGCGCGCTGGACGGCGACGAATGGCTGATGGCTTCACTGATGTACGGCTCCGGGCTCCGCCTGATGGAGTGTCTGCGGCTGCGCGTCCTCGACCTCGAGTTCACGCGCGGCGAGATCGTGGTGCGCGACGGCAAGGGCGGCAAGGACCGCGTCACCATGCTGCCGCGCTCGCTGACGCCGGCCCTCGAATCGCACCTGATCGTGGCACGCGCCGTCCACCAGCGTGACCTCACGGCCGGATGGGGCCGCATAGCGCTGCCGGACGCACTTGCGCGCAAGTACCCGAACGCCCCGGCTGACTGGCGCTGGCAGTGGGTCTTCCCGCAGCAGCGCCGCTGGGTGGACCTCCAGACGGGCGCGCAGGGCCGTCATCACGTCCACGAGAGCATCATCCAGCGGGCCGTGAAAGAAGCGGTGGGGCGCGCCGCCATCGTCAAGCACGCCAGCTGCCACACCCTGCGCCACTCCTTCGCGACCCACCTGCTCGAGGCGGGCTACGACATTCGCACCATTCAGGAGCTGCTCGGTCACAAGGACGTCCGCACGACCATGATCTACACGCACGTACTCAACCGGGGCGGCCAGGGCGTACGCAGCCCGATCGACGCTCCGTGACGCGTCCTATGCGGACTGTGATCGCCGCCCGCCCGCGCTCCGGCACGGAAGAGATAAGACCGCAATGCAGGTTCTTCCCGCCGCCCACCGAGCTTCGTGCTATCGTCATATGCGGAAGGGGGCAGTCGACATCTGGGTCTTACGCAGACTGCAGAATAGTAGTTCGCCACAACTCCGCGCACTTGACTTCCAGCGTCCTTAGCCGTACGCTTTCCCGTACGTACTGGGAGGTCAGCGATGACGACCATGAGCGCCACCGAGGCGCGCAAACAACTCTACAAGCTCCTCGACGATGTCGCGCAGTCTCACGAGCCGGTGCAGATCACGGGCAAGCGCGGCAGCGCCGTGCTCGTCTCCGAGGACGACTGGCGAGCGATGCAGGAGACGCTCTACCTGGTCTCGATCCCGGGCATGCGTGAGTCGATCCTCGAGGGCATGGCGACACCGACCGATGGGCTCGAGGGCGAGCTCGACTGGTGAACTGGCGACTGCTCTACACGAAGCAGGCGCGCAAGGACGCGAAAAAGCTCACGGCTGCCGGGTTGCGGCCCAAGGCGCAGGAGTTGCTCGACATCCTTGCCGCCGACCCTTTGCAGTCCCCGCCGCCGTTTGAGAAGCTGGTCGGCGATCTCAGCGGGGCCTACTCGCGGCGCATCAACATCCAGCACCGCCTCGTCTACCAGGTGCTTGCCGAGGAGCGTGCCGTGAAGGTGCTCAGGATGTGGACCCACTACGAGTGAGGCGAACAAGCGCATGGAGCAGAACGCCAGAAGGTCTGCCGCATGGCGGCAGGCCGATCGCGTCTGCTCATGCGCGCTGCGTTAGCCAGGCCAGGTGAGGCAGCACGGTGGATCTCAATCTGCGACCAGCCTCGGAGCGAGACCGGGAGTTCCTCTACGAGCTGCACTGCTCCACTATGCGAGACGTGATCGAGCAGACATGGGGCTGGGACGACGCTTGGCAGCTCGCCGAATTCGAGAGGCGCTTTGAGCAGTTCAGCGTCTCGGTCATCGAGGTCGAAGCTCGTCCCGTGGGGAGTCTGTGGCTCGAGCAGAGACCCGACTCACTCTACATCCACGAACTGCAGGTGACGCCCCCGCAACAGGGCCGGGGAATCGGCACGGCGGTGGTCGAACTGGTGATCGAGCAGGGAGCCAGTCATGGTCTGCCGACCGGCCTCTCGGTTGTGCCGGCGAACCCACGCGCCCGCGCTCTCTACGAACGTCTGGGGTTCAGAGTGACGTGCATCGAACCACCATTCACTCGCATGCGCCATGACACGCGCTTGGCGGGAGCTGTCTAACATGCGCATCAACACGGACGCCGCTGCGCGGCGCTGGTTACGCGCATCACAGTAGCCGGACACGGACGAGGGTCTGATGATCTCTGCACCAGAAGCACTCGAACGCCTGCGAGAGGGGAACCGTCGCTTCGCGGCAGGCATTCGGAGCTGGGACATGCCCGCGAGCCAGACGCGACGCAACAAGGTGGTGGGAGGGCAGGAGCCGTTCGCCGCCATCCTCGGATGCTCCGACTCGCGGGTACCCGTTGAGCTCGTCTTCGATCAGGACCTGGGCGACCTGTTCGTCATCCGCGTTGCCGGAAACATCGTTGCCTCTTCTCAAGTCGGCAGCGTCGAGTTCGCGGCCGAGCGGTTCGGCACGCGGCTCGTCGTGGTCCTGGGCCACTCCATGTGCGGGGCCGTTCTGGCCACTCTCGAAGAACTCGAGCGTCCGACGGCACGTCCGTCCCCGAACCTCCGTTCGATCGTCGACCGCATCCGGCCAGCCGTGCAAACGGTGCTCGATGCGCATGCGCAGGAGACCCCGGATGTCCTGGTGCAGCATGCCGTTCGGGCCAACATCCGCGCGTCCGCAGGGCATCTTCGGGAGGGGTCGCAGATCCTCGAGCGACTGATCCGGAGAGACGGGCTCCTCGTCGTGGGTGCCGAGTATTCACTGGAGACTGGAGTCGTCGACTTCTTCGACGGTCTGCCGGGGACCGGCTGACGTGCCGCATCCGGACGGGCGACCCTGCGGGTCGCCGCCGATGCGGCACGCCGGCGCCGCACATACCCACGCCGGTGTGGGGGCGCGACTAGCTCGAGGCCGGCGAGATGTGGAACTCGAACGCGCTCGTCTCCCGGCTCCTCGTGCGCAGCGGAGTGGGCGAGGAGCCGGCCCGGATGCTGTGTGGCGGGCGCGCTCCCGGGTGGGATGCCGACGTCGCGGTAGCGCGAAGGCGGGCCTGCCAGACATGCCGACCGGCCGGACCGCACGCCACGCCGTCCTCAGGAGCAGACGGGCCGGCGGATCATCCGTCACGGGACCGGGCGTGGCGCTACTTGACCGACGTCCAGCGGCCGAACTCCATCTTGGCCTTGAGCCCTCGACCGCCCGACTGGTCCTTGGCCTCGCGGTAGCCTTGGCTCCTGGTCCACGCGTCCGCTGCCTCCTGCGACTCCCACCACGACATGGTCACGATGGTCAGCGGGTCCATGACATCTCGAGCCACGACGAGTCTCTCGAAGCCCGGCTGCTGCTCGTACCCGGCGGTCATTCCCGGGGCCATGGAGATGAACTGCTCTGCCTCTTGCGGCGTGGACACCGTGTAGAGGGCTGTGCTCAGGAACGACATGCGGATCTCCTTCCGCTCTCGGCTTGTGGTAGCACGGATTTCCCATCCACGGCGTCGGTCACGCACGCTTCACGAGCGCATCGAGCCGACGCGCCCAACGGTTTCTGTAGTAACCGTAGGTCGCAGTGCGCGCAGGTCATGCACCCGACGTTCGGCGAAGAAAGGTCTCTCATCCTACGGAAGGACGAGAACCATTAGGGATCCCGAGGAATCCCGATGCTACCTGTTGAGTAAGGTGCATCTTCATGCTATATACCCCTGTGGAGTTGTTGCCGTGATGGCCTACCACCGCAGTAGGCTAAGGGGGACGATGATGAAGGGACTCATCTACGCAACGGTAGTGCTCGCGTGCGTGTTCATGCTCTCTCCTCTTGTCGACGATGCGGAGGCGGGCGGACTACGCCAACTCCGCCAGGATCGGCTGGAGATCGGGCGCGGCATGCTCGAGGTGCAGAACGTCGACTGGACCACGCTGCTGCACTACTACGCTGACGACATCGAGTACCATTGTCCGGTCGTCGACGTCTACGGCATCGACATGGTGACGCAGTTCCTCGGGCGGCTCTACGGCAACTCGCCGGACCTCGTCACGACGGTCGAGGACGAAACCCTGGTGGGCGACGTGTATTCGGCGACCTGGACGATGGTCGGCACCTTCGTCGGCGTGCCCTACGAAGCCAAGGGCATTTCGATCATCAAGTTCCGTCGCTGGAGCAGGGAGGTCTACTACTGGCGGGACTACTACACCGAAGGCGACATCATGTCCAATATCCCGGGACTCGATGAAGCGATCTTGGGATTCCGCACGTACTACCGGTGCGCCGTCGATCCAACCTTCGACTGCCCCCTCGAGCCGGCCACGGCCGACGCCCTGCCCGAAATGAAACCCCTGGTCGACGCGCCGGCACCGCGCACGTACGGCTGCGATATCCGTTCTCTGATCAGGTTGCGCCGGGATCGTCTCGAGATCGGACGCGCCCTCGTCGAGAGCAACGGCGCGAACTGGCAATCGCTGCTGCCGTACTACACCGACGACTACGAGTATCACGACCCGATCGTCGACATCTACGGCATCGACACGCTGGTGGCCTTCTTCGGGCGACTCTTCGCCAGTTCGCCCGACCTGGTCACGACGGTCGAGGACGAGATGCTGATCGACGGCGTGTACACGGCGACGTGGACGATGGTCGGTGAATTCAACGGCGTGCCCTACAGCGCCAAGGGTATGTCGATTCTCAAGTTCCGTGAGCGGAGCACACAGACGTACTACTCGCGGGACTACTACAGCGAGGGCGACATCATGGCGACCATCCCCGGTCTCGACCAGGCAGTAGAGTGATTCCGGACCTTCTACAGGTGTGTCGTGGACCCGGCCTTCGACTGCCCCGTCCCGCCGCTCGCGACACTCGAAGCTGACGGCCGCTAGGATCCACTAGCGGGCATCAGGGCGCTCGACACCCTCGCAATCGCACAACAAGCGGGCCTACTCCGGGTGGCGCTGGAAGATGAGCGTGACCCGGTCGGGTTCGCCTTGCCAGCGTATGGGGCCGTCGAGTGCATCTCGACGAACTCGATGTGCTTCCTGAGCACGGCTGCAGGGGAGTGGGATCGGCGCTTCTGCGGGCGGTCGAGCAACTGGGCGCGGAACAGCGACTACACGGAGATCACGCTCACCACATTCCGCGACGTCCCGTGGAACGCTCCGTTCTACTCTCGCATCGGCGTCGAGGCGATACCGGAGGAGGAACTCGGCGAGGAGCTCCTTCGGCGACTTTCGGATGAGTCTGCACTGGGTTTGGAACGTTCCAGACGCGTGGCGATGCGCAAGTCGCTCAGCAGTCTGACAAGATGGCATGAAAAGGATGCTCCACCGACACCGTCGTCGTAGCCACCGTCGACAGGGAGGGGAGCGCCAATGCCAACGTACAACCTGGGACTGGACGTGCACAATGTGCGCACCCAGTACTGCCTCATGGACCCCGCCGGCCAGATCCTCAGTGAAGGCAACGTGCCTACCGAAGCGGTGGCCAGCCTCGTCCCCGAAGCTGACTGCGCCGTGGTCCTCGAAGCCACGGGCAGCTGGCACCACACCTACCACGCCCTGCGCAGCTGCGCCGCAGAGGTCAAGCTGGCGCACCCCTCGCACGTCAAGGCGATCGCCTCGGCGCGCGTGAAGACCGACAGGATCGACGCGCGCATCCTCGCCCACGTCCTGCGCACCGACCTCGTGCCCGAGGCCTGGGCGCCGCCCGCTGCGGTGCGCGAGCTCAGGGACCTCGTGCGCCTCAGGTGGCGCTTCGTCAGCCAGCGCACCACGGCCAAGAACCGCATCAGCAACCTGCTCGCGCGCCAGTGCCTGCGCTTCGAGGGCTCAGACCTTTGCGGCCGGCGCGGCCGCGCCTGGCTCGCCGGGCTCGAGCTCGACCCGCACGCCCGCGCCCTCACGGAGCTGCTGCTGGCCTCGATCGACGAGGCCGACGCCCACGTCTGTGCGCTCACCGCCCGCCTGCACGAGCTCCTCGACGGCGACGACGAGCTGCGCCTGCTTCAGACCATCCCCGGGGTCGGCTTCCTCGCCGCGGCGACGCTCATCGCCGAGCTCGGCGACCCGCACCGCTTCGCGCGCGCCGCCCAGGTCTCGGCCTACTTCGGCCTCGTGCCCCGGGTGCGCGCCTCGGCCGACGTTGCCCACTACGGGCGCATCACCCGGGCCGGCTCGCCGCATGCCCGGCGCGCCCTGGTCGAGGCCGCCCACGTCGCCGTACGCCTGCCGGGGCCGGCCCGCGACCGCTATACCTCACTGGTCCGACGCCGTGGCAAGAAGGTCGCCCTCGTGGCCGCTGCGCGTGTCCTGCTCGAGCTGTCCTGGACCCTTCTCTCGCGGGGGGAGGCGTACAGGGCAGCGGCCTAGCAGGGGAGAGCCGCTTCAGATGCGCTGAGGGCGCCCTTCGCGACCCTCGTTAACAAGACTCGGCCTCCCCGCTGCCGCATAAGGCCATCGCTGCGCCCGACACGAACGGAGCGCGAATGGAAGCCTGGCTCGACCGAAGCCACAGAGACGATGGAGCGCAGGCGGGAGGTGCTACGATCGTCGCAGAGAGAAGCGGCCAGGGACGGGGGCTTGCAGACCGTGTCCTTTTCATGGAAGCGCATCGAGCAAACGCCGCTGACGCGGCGCAGCTCATGCGCACCACGTTGGACCCAACCCCCTTCCGCTGCGAGGTTCGATACGTTATGATGTACGTGGCAGCGTATCGACCAGGAGACCGTCATGGCCCTCTTTCGTCCTTCAGCCGACGTGCGCCCGGTGACCGAGTTCCGCTCGCACACCTCGGCCGTGATCGAACAGGTGCAGAAGACCAAGCGTCCCGTCGTCCTCACCCAACACGGCCGCAGCGCCGCGGTCCTGCTCGACGTCGAGGCCTACGAGGCGCTCATCGACGAGGTCGCCCTGTTGCGCGACGTGCGCACCGCCGAGGCCCAGCTCGACGCCGGCATGGGTATCCCGCACGCGACCGTCGAGTCCCGTCTGCGTGAGCGTTACCTGAAGTGAGAGTCTCCTGGTCGCCGCTTGCCGACGAGCAGGTCGATGAGGTCGTCGCCTACATCGCCGCCGACGATCAGGCCGCGGCCTTGACCTGGCTTGAGCAACTGCTGGAGCGGGTCGCCTCGCTCGCCCGCTTCCCTGACTCCGGTCGCATCGTGCCCGAGCTGCAGCGCGACGACCTGCGCGAGCTGATCGTCGGCTCCTACCGCGTCATCTATCGCCGCAAGGCCGACGTCGTCGAGATCGCCGCGATCCGACACGGCGCACGACGACTCGACTCAGGTGCGATCTGATGCGCGGCGGGTCTAACAAACGCATCGAGCTGATTGGCCCGAGAGCTATGATGTTCATCACAGCGCAGCGAGCCAACAGCTCATGCTCACCACGTTAGGCGGGCCGGTTCGAGAGGAGCTGGAAGGTGCGAACCAGACGTGCCAGGTGGGCCTTCGCCACTGCCTCAATCCTCTTCTTGATTGCAGCGGTAGCCTCACTCGCCGCGGGCCGTGAAGCGACGGCGCCGTTCCTCGTGTTGGGTCTCGCATTCCTCGTCATTGCGATGGGCATCGGCAGAGCGAGCCGGCAGTAGGCAGAGCCCGAACACGCGACCCAGCGGCCGGCCAACAAGCGCTTCCAGCTGGCGCGCCACGGTTCACGCGACGAAGCGAGGCGCTCGGCGCGCAGCGCAAGCGCCAAGACGTTAGGTGAGGCTGGGGGTCTTGCCGGGCACAAAGCAGTAGTCGCGGGGGGTGTGAGTGGCTGGTCAGGACACAGCGACGATTGCGTTCGCCGCATTCGGGATCGGTTCCCAGGCCGTGCTCGTCCTGTTCTTCGCTGCGCGACGATGGCGCCCTCGGGCGGCAGAGCGGCACGGCTGGATCGCGTACGCATTCGCCGGGCTCGGACTCCCTCTCGGAGTGTGGCTCATCTTCGGCGGGCAGTCCTGGAGGCTGTATGCCGCTCCCATCCTGCTCGCACTTTGGGCGGTTCTAGGCGCCGCCGTCGACCTTTGGCGTCGGATCGAGTGGCGCGACCCCATCAGGTGGAGCGTGTTCGTTCCATACGTCGGCCTCTACTTCTGGGCGCAGATGTTCCTGTGGTGGCCGCTGTGGGATCTCTGGCGTGCGGCGTGGCTTGCCTTCCTCGTGCTGTTCGTCGTGAACACCACACTCAACATCCGGGGGCACTTCGCACAGGATGCAGCTGACTCGGAATCCCGGCAACCGCCGCTCACCTAACGAGCGCATCGACGCAGACGAACCGGCCGTGTGAGGTATTCTCGGCTTGGAATGTGCGCGGTGCCGGTTTGCTGGTCATGCGCTACACGTTAGGCGGGGTTGAAGTGGTCACTTCCTTACGACCCGTCGCGGAAGACGACCAGGCGAACATCCAGCGCTGGGACGCCAGACGGGCGGCGGCGCATCCGTGGACGCCTGGTTCGAATGCGCCATAGTAGACGGGTGGAGGATGTGTGCGAGCAATGAAGCGCATGTCGTGGCTCAGCGAGGATCAGCGCCAACCGATCGTGGATTCGGCGCTGGGACTGCGAGAGAGGAGCGGAGCATGAAGAACGCTGTTGGACAGTACGAGGTCGCGGTGCGTTCGGCTCCGAGCAGCTGGGGCTCGTCGCGTCGAGAAGACGTGCACACCGTCGGCTCGACGGCAGGGCTGTTGTCGCGTCGATGCGTCGTCGCTCTCGGAGTGCTCGCTCTGTTCTGCTGTGGACTTGCCTGGTTCAGTGGGAGCGCCGCCGCTGAGTCAAGCCCGCCGCCCGAAGAGAAGGTCACGCTGCGCATCGGATGGCTGCAGGAGCCCGACAACCTGAACCCGTTCATCGGCATCGAGGCCAGCCCGTGGGTGTTGTGGAAGTTGAACTACGACCTCCTCGTAGGGTTCGATGCAGACACGATGGAACCCCGTCCCGAGCTCGCCACCAGCTGGAGCGTCTCGCCCGACGGAGAAGTGTGGACCTTCAAGATCCGCCAGGGTGTCATGTGGCAGGACGGCGAGCCGCTGACGGCCCGCGACGTCGCCTTCACCTTCAACTACATCCGCGACAACGAGCTCCTGAACCTGGCGACCTACACGGGCGGGATCCTCGACGCCGAGGCGGTCGACGACACGACCGTCGTCATCACGACCGACGACCCGAAGGCGAACATGCTGCGCATGCTGGTGCCGATCCTGCCCGAGCACATCTGGAGCAAGGTGAGCGGCAAGGCGGCGACCACCACCTTCCAGAACTCGCCGCCGATCGTTGGCTCGGGTCCCTTCCGGGTCGTCGAGTGGAAGAAGGGCGAGTTTGTCCGTCTCGAGGCGAACAAGGACTACTGGGGCGGGGCGCCCAAGATCGACGAGCTCATCTTCCCGGTCTACACGAACCCCGACACGATGGTGGCCGACCTCGAGCTCGGGAGCATCGACGGGGCGATCGACGTGCCGCCGTCGCGCTTCGAGAGCCTCGAGAGCGAGGAGGGCGTTCAGGCAAACCAGGGCGCCTACTGGATGTTCATCATGCTCGAAATGAACTGCTACGACAGCCCCGACTCGAAGGGCAACCCGGTGCTGCTCGAGCCGCAGTTCCGCCAGGCCGTCAACTGGGCGGTCGACCGCGCGAAGGTCGCCGAGGTCGCCTTCCAGGGCTACGCGATGCCCGGTTCGACCATCATCGTGCCGTACTCGCCCTACCACTGGGAGCCGCCGGCGGAGTCCGCCTTCACCTACGACCCAGCCAAGGCGAACCAGATCCTGGACGCCGCCGGCTACAAAGACGTCAACGGCGACGGCTACCGCGAGACCAAGGACGGCAAGAAGCTCGTGCTGCGCTTCTACGCCACCACCGACTCCACCCAGAACCAGAGCGCCGGCAGGCTCAGCGTGGGCTGGATGAAGGACATCGGCGTCAAGCTCGACTTCCAGGTCATCGACGCCGGCACCCTGACCGACTACATGTGGGCGTACACGGGCGACACCTACACGCCTGACTGGGACATGGCTATCTCGTACTGGACCCAGGACGTCGACCCGAACTTCATCGTCGACATCTTCACGCCGCAGCAGATCGAGGGCTGGAACGACTGCCTGTGGACCGACCCGGAGTACACGGCGCTCAACGAGCAGCAGAAGCGCACCATCGACCCTGCGGCGCGCATTCCGATCATCCAGCGCATGCAGGAGATCTTCTACGACGGCGCGGCCTATGCGGTGCTGTGCTACCCGAACCTGCTCGAGGCGTACAACACCGCCGACTGGGAGGGCTGGGTGCCCTTCCCCGGCGCGGCGCCCGGTGACCAGAGCGGCAGCGTCCTCTTCAGCTTCAACAACGTCGACACCTACCGCTTTGTGCACCCGGTCGTGGCCGAGGAGGAGACCGGCGGCGGCGCGTCGACGGCGCTGATCGTCGCGCTCGTGGTCGCCGGCCTCGCCGTCGTGGTGGTCACCGCGCTGCTCCTGCGCCGCCGCGGCGGTCCACGCGAGGAGGAGACCTGAGCGAGCGCGACTGAGGATCCCGAATGACGCACATCGATGCAGCCGAACCCAACCCGACTCCCCTGATCACGCCGTTGAACATGTGGGAGGCGCCCCACATCCGCTGGATGCACGCGCACACCCGGGAGCTGCTGCCGTCGGCCCGGGTGTCGCGCGGCGACGCGGCGACGGCGCTGCCGCGGCGTCCGCGCGAGCTTGCGGGCCTGCGCTTCGACCACGCCGGGCGCGAGTGGACCCTGGCCGCGGCGATGGACCAGACCGACGTCGAGGGCTGGATGGTGATCCACGACGGTGCGGTCGTCTTCGAGCACTACGCCGGCGGCATGACGGCCGCGACGCGGCACCTGTGCCAGTCGGTCTCCAAGTCGATGACCTCCGCCCTCGCCGGCACTCTGGCGGCGGCGGGTCGCTTCAGCACCGAGACGCTCGTCACCGACTACGTCGACGAGCTGACCGGCACGGTCTGGGAGGGGTGCACCGCCCAGCACCTCCTCGACATGACCGCCGGCGTCTCGTTCGACGAGAGCGACTACGACGACATGGACTCCGAGGCGTGGCGTGGGTTCCGGGCGCTGGGCTGGCTCGAACCCCTGCCCGACGACCCCTCGCCGGCCGAGTACGTCGCAGGGCTGCGCCGACAGGCCGAGCACGGCGCCGAGTTCGAGTACCGCTCGATCTGCACCGAGGTGCTCGGCTGGTGCCTCGAGCGCGCCGCCGGCCGGCCGCTGGCGGAGCTGTTCTCCGAGCTCGTCTGGAAGCCGCTCGGCGCCGCGTACGAAGGCGACTTCATCGTCGGGCCGGGCGGCTTTCCCCTCGCCGACGGGGGCTTCTGCGTCACGCTCCACGACCTCGCCCTGTTCGGCCTCCTCTACCTGCAGGAGGGCGAGGTCGAAGGCCGCCGCGTGCTGCCGCGCGAGTGGGTGCGGCGGCTGCGGACGAGCGACCCGCGGCTGGTCGAGACCTACGCGCGGGCCTACCCGGAAGAAGCCGGTGGCCGCAGGTTCTACCACGACCAGTGGTGGATCTCGGACGCCGAGGCCGGCATCTACTGGGGCTATGGCATCTACGGGCAGGCCGTGCTCGTCAACCATCCGTCGAACAGCGTCGTGGCCACGTTCTCGACGTGGCCACGGCCCTGGGACGACGAGAAGCACGAACTGTCGGACAGTGCGGCTCTCGCAGTGTGCGAGGCGCTCGGCTAGCCAGCAAGCCTGAGGTGTGGTCGTTGTGGCGCGGTCCGTGCGCCTAACAAGGCGTTCGAGCTGACTCGCTCGAGCGCAGTGCAAGGACTCAGCGTTGGCTCTCGCAGCTTATTCGCGGTGCGTTGGGCACACTCGGGAGGCGACGCGGCTGTCGGTGTCGTTGTGGTGGTGTGCGGAATCCTCCGCAGGTGAGGCCGCTGGCCTTGAGCTAGGATGACGGCGATGGACTGGCCCTCGAACGTCCCTGCAGTCCCACGGCTCACCACAGCACGCCTCGTCCTGCGAGAGCTGACGCTCGCGGACGCCGGCTGGTACGTGACGCACTTCTCGCGGCCGGAGATCATCAGCGGACAGGGGTATCCAGCCCCTGATGGCCTTGAGGGAGCGTGCGAGGAGTTGCGGCGCTTCGTCATCGACCTCGCCGCGCAGGGGACTGGCGGCCGCTGGGGCATCGCCCTCAAGGACCATGAAGCCCTCGTGGGAAGCGCGGGCTTCTACGACTGGGACCACAAGGTTCGCTCGGCCGAGATCGGCTACGACCTCGCCCCCGAGCATTGGGGCAAGGGCCTCATGCGCGAGGCCCTGACGGCGATCATCGATCACTGCTTCGCGCACCTCGACGTGAATCGCCTGCAGGCGCTCGTCATGCCGCGCAACGAACGCTCGAAGCAGCTGCTGACCGGGCTCGGCTTCGTCCGTGAGGGCCTCCTGCGTCAGGACGGGGTCGACGAGATGGGACGGCTCTGCGACGACCTGGTCTTCGCCCT
Organism: uncultured Thermoleophilia bacterium; assembly: GCA_963700035.1. Taxonomy (GTDB): domain Bacteria; phylum Actinomycetota; class Thermoleophilia; order UBA2241; family UBA2241; genus CAIXSE01. Next base: position 12,577 of record CAVOWE010000012.1, read on the forward strand.
GCTGCGGAGCGAGTGGCGACCGACGACGCTGCGCCCATGCCACGGTGGCCGTTAGACTGTGGCAGTCGCAGGCGGATGTGCCGCCACACCTCGGACCAATGCTCCCAGGCAGCGTCCTCATCCCCGCCGGGACCGTGCTGGCGTACGAAGACCGGTGAGCGATCGGGTGCCCGACAAGGCGTGAGAGCAGGCGCCGCCAAGGTCTGCGATATCCTTCATCCGCACCGGGCGCAGCTCGACGCCGGCCTTGCCCAGGCGCTGCTCGATGCGCGCGCACGACCGGCCAGCTCTCGCCGGAGTTCCTGCGCGCCGTCGACGTCACGCTCGCCGAGATCGCCCGCATGCCGGAGCGCTTCCCGGTCGTCCGTCACACCCTCTGGTCGTCCGGACCACGCGGCTATCGACTCCACCGCAAGGACGTTCCCGGCAAGCCCGACGTGGCATTCCTTGGCCGTCGCGTCGCCGTGTTCGTCGACGAGGGGTGGTGGCACGGTCACCCCGACAAGTGGTGGCCCGGTCGCTCCGGCGACTACTGGGACCGCAAAGGCCAAGGCAACATGCACCGCGATCGCAGAGTCGACGAGGAGCTTGACTCCACGGGCTGGGCCGTCGCATTCGCGAACAATGCCGGCAGAGGAGATCCGACGCATCGGCGGCGAAAGCCGGGCGTAGGCCAACGTCTGCCGGGGGAACCTACGACCTGAAGGCGCCCGCCACGGGCGCCCTGCGGATAGCTGGACGCGGCAGGCAGGAGCACACGATGGCGAACAGATCGACGGCGACCTCCATCGACGAGTACATCGCGGGGTTTCCCGCCGAGACTCAGGTGGTGCTGGAAGAGCTGCGGGCGCTCATCAAGGCGTCGGCGCCCGGCGCGACAGAGACGATCAGCTACGCGATTCCGACCTTCGATCTGAACCGCAGGCACCTCGTGCACTTCGCCGGCTACGAGCATCACGTCGGGTTCTATCCGGGGGCGAGGGGCATCGAGGCGTTCGCGGAAGAGGTCAAGCCCTACAAGAGCGGGAAGGGCTCGGTACAGTTCCCCCTCGATGAACCGCTGCCCAGCGACCTGATCCGCCGCATCGTCGAGTTCAGGGCCGGGGAGAACACCGGCAAGGCCTCGCGGTAGGGGCGAGGGGCATCCGTACCGGACTCACGTTCAGACGCGATGGGGGGAGGACTCGAATGCGCAAGCAAGACGGCGAGCCGCCCGAACGCTGTCGTGCCGCATCTGCCCAACGACCACGTTCCCCGCGGTGCCAAGGCCGGCTGGTGGTCCAAGGCGGTGCAGCTCGACCTCGAGGCCAAGGTCGTGATCGCGAGGGAAGCCTCGAAGCCACTGCGCCGGCACCGCGATCCGGCGTAGTCTGCGGATCGCCGTCCAATCAAGGAGACGCGACATGAATACCGTCGACAAAGCTACTGAGACTCAGTTGAAGAACATCCAGACGCGAACGGGAAGAACGCTGGACGAGCTCTACGCCCTCATCCGGAAGAGCGGATTGACCAAACACGGCGAGATCCGTGACCTGCTCAAGCGTGATCTCGGTCTGGGCTACGGCGACGCCAATGCGCTCGCCGGCGCGTTTCTCAAGTCCGCCGGGCAAGGTGCTTCCCAAGTTGCCGTAGCGACGTCCGCCGACATGCTGGATGAGCTCTACGCCGGTGCGAAGGCGCATCTGCGCCCGATCCACGAGAAGTTGATGGCGGCTGTCGCCGAGCTTGGGCCGTTCGAGATCGCCCCGAAGAAGGGGTACGTGAGCCTGCGCCGCAAGAAGCAGTTCGCCACGGTCGGCCCGGCGACCAAGACGCGGGTCGACGTGGGGCTCAACATGAAAGGCATCCAGGCCACCGAGCGATTGACCGAACTGCCGGCGGGCGGCATGTGCCAGTACCGAGTCAGTCTGATGGAGGCCGACGGAGTCGACCGGGAACTCATGGCCTGGATCAAGCAGGCCTACGAGGGCGCCGGCTGAGGGGAGAGGCTCACCTCAACGTGGGCCGCCGGCGCCGGAGAGCGGGCGCATCCGCAGGTACTCACGCAGGTCGGCGCCCAGGACCGCGTGCAGCTCGGACAGATCGCTGGACGGCACCTCGACGAAGGTGAACGCGAAGACGGGGAAGCGGTTGAAGTCGGTCGGGCGCAGTTCCAGCACGCTGGAGAATCGCGCGGCGAAGCGCTCGTAGTCGACAGAATCGATCGCCGTGAGGTCGACGGAGCTCGGCAGGTCGGAGACGATGAGCGCGGTGGTGCGCCCGGCCGTCGTCGCGGAGACATGCGCCCAGTCCGGACGCTCGCCGCGCAGGTAGCAGCGGTACGGGTTCACGCCGTACACGAAGTGCGCGAGGTCGGCGGCGCACCACCCGCCGAAGCGCATCGGGTTGACCTCGATCGGCGCGACGCGCCCGTCGCCATCGAGGCGCAGCTCGGTGTGCACCGGGAAGTCGGCGAGGCCGGCGCGTCGCCCGACCTCCGCAAGGAACTCGGTCGCCGGCGGGCCCAGACGCTCGACCGTCTCGGCATTCGTGAGATACACGCGGTCGCTCACGTCGTGGGCCGAGACGAACAGATGCGCGTAGATGTCGAGAATCACGGGCGTGCCGTCAACATCGAAGTAGGCGTCGATCGCGAACTCCTCGCCCTCGATGACCTCCTCGACCACGAACCGGTCGAGCCCGAGCACCTGATTCGGGTAGATGGTGCCGATCGCCTGGACCTCGCGCTCGATCTGGGAGACCACGGCTGGCCACGCGCCGGCGGACTCGACCACGTGGACGCCCATGCTGAAGAAGCCCACGGCGGGCTTGACGATGAAGGGCGCGCGCAGGCTCGACGGGTCGAAGGCGCGCAGTCCGGACAAGGGCACTCCGACGTAGCGATAGTCCGGATAGAGGTCGGCCATGAGGTCGCGAAACGCGACCTTGTCCTTGAACAACGCGATCCTCCTCGGGAGCTCGGATCCGGCGAGATGCTGGGCGATCCAGCCGATGGCGTGCTCTGAGTTCGAGTAGAGTCGCGCGCCCGGTCGTGAGGCCGCGGCCGCGAACGCGTCGTCCGCGGCGAGGAGCACGGCCTGCGGCCCGTTCAGCCGACGCCTGGCGATGGGCGTGTCGAGGACGGGCAGTCCCAGTTCGGCGACTGTGGCTGCGAGAAGGTCCGACACGTATGGCTCTTCGAGGATGAACAAGGCAGACTCCAGGGTAGAGTGCGTGCGGTAGACTCGGCACAGGATAGCGCTTGTCGCATGGTGGTGTCGGCCGGTGGAGTGGGCTTGACTCGAGGACCCGGACACACATGAAGCGATCGCCGTGAGATAGTCGACTCCTCGCCATGAGTCTGCAGCGGCGAGCATGACGTGAGGTGAACGCTGTGGCGAACGAACGGATCCGCTGGCTGGCGGGATGCTGGGACCTCGACGAATGCACGTTCACGGCCGGCGACGGCACCGCGCGCGCTCCCTGGGGCGCCGCGCCGGTCGGCGTGCTTCTGGTCACCCCGTCGGGGGATCTCTCCGCCCACGGCGGGCGCGGAGATCGCGCGCCTCTTGCCGGCGAGCAGCCGACGCCCGACGAGAAGCAGCGAGCCTACGACGACTACTTCAGCTACTACGGTCGCATCGTGCGCTTCGACGAGAAAGAGGGCACGATGGTCACTGCGGTGGATGGCGCCACGAACCCCGACTGGATCGGCGGCGAACAAGTCAGGTACCTCGACATCGAAGACGACGACCACATCGTCCTGCGAACACCTCCGCTCGCTCTTGCGGGCAGCATGCTTGTCGGGCGCATGGCGTGGAGGAGGCGAGGCGCGCCGTGAAGAGGACAGATCGCAACGCGCTCGTTGCCTTCCCCATCGTCGTGTTGATCGGCGCCGGGGTCGCCGTGGCCGGCAGCCAGGGCGGCGCCACGGCCTTCGGCGTCCCGGTCTTCGCCCTCGCGGTCGGGCTGGCGTTCGTGATCCAGTGGCTGGCCTTCATCCCGGCCTACCTGCTGCAGAGCGAGGGGTTCTTTGATCTCACCGGCAGCATCACCTACATCTCGGTGACGACGGTCGCGGTGCTGCTCGGCCCGTTGGTCGACTACCAGTCGCTTCTGCTGCTGGCCGTGGTGGTGATCTGGGCGGCGCGCCTGGGCAGCTACCTGTTCCGCCGCATCCGCAGGGCGGGCAAGGACGCCCGCTTCGACGCGATCAAACCGTCCTTCATCCGCTTCCTCAACGCGTGGACGCTGCAGGGTCTCTGGGTGACCTTGACGCTGGCCGCCGCTCTGGCTGCCATCACGTCCACCGTGCGTAAGGACCTGGGGGTCGTGGCGCTGATCGGGTCGCTGATCTGGGCCGCCGGGTTCGCCATCGAGGCGGCGGCCGATGTCCAGAAGAGTCGTTTCCGGGCGGACCCGAGGAACAAAGGCGGATTCATCCATACCGGTCTGTGGGCTTGGTCCCGCCACCCCAACTACTTCGGCGAGATCGTGCTCTGGATCGGCGTGGCGGTGATCGCCCTGCCTGCCCTGCGGGGGTGGCAGTACGTGACGCTGATCTCCCCGCTGTTCGTCATCCTGCTGCTCACCCGCGTCAGCGGCGTGCCACTTCTGGAGAAGAGGGCCGACGAGAAGTGGGGCGGCCGGGAGGACTACGAGGCCTACAAGGCACGCACGCCGGTGCTGATCCCCCTGCCCCCTCGGACGGGCTCGTGACGAGCTCGCGGGGCACGTGCGTCTCCGGCTCGGCTTGCCGTGATGAGCTGCACCGTCGACACCCCCGCGATACCCGACGTCGCCAAGTAACGCCTCGGTGAGGCGGGGGGATCGCGAAGCGCAGCTGCGAACAGACGCGGCGGTCATACACCGCGCGGTGAGCGGTAGACTACCGGCGGCCGCGCCGCCGGCGCACGCGACGCCCGCCGCGGACGCCGCGGAGTTCACGACCGCAAGGGGACACGACATGACAGATCCGGCATCTCTCGTCAGCGAGGCCTTCCAGACATTCATGCGTGAGGCACCTGAGCACGCGCAGGCGTGGGGCGCGGCAGTGAGCGGCCTTGCGAAGGCGAGCGCACTCGACAAGAAGACATCTGCTCTTGCCTACCTCGCGGTGCTCGCCGCCCAGCGTCTCGAGAGCGGCATCCCGTTCCACGTGCAGGTGGCGAGAGACTCGGGCGCCTCACGCGACGAGGTCATCAGCGCGATCCTTGTGGGGCTGCCCGCCGCGGGCCTCGGTGTCACGCAGGTGCTTCCGGCGGCGATCGCCGCCTACGACGCGGCGTAGGTGCGGGCAGCAGCGAGCGCGTCCCAGCGCGACAGAACGGAACGGCGGCGAGGAGGCGGCGTGTTCACGAGATCCGACGCGGCGGACTTCCGGGTGGCGGCGCCCGGCATCAGCATGAGGACGCTCTGCTACGGCAGCACCACACTCATGACCGAGTTTCGGCTACTCCACGACCACACCCTGCCGATGCATTCGCATCCGCAGGAGCAGACCGGCTACCTCGTCAGTGGACACATCAACCTGACGATCGGCGGCGAGGCGCACGACGTCGTGCCCGGCGACAGCTGGTGCATCGCCGGCGGTGTGGAGCATGGGGCGGAGGTGCTGCAGGACTCGGTGGCCGTCGAAGTCTTCTCTCCCGTGCGCGAGGACTACCTGCCCGCCAAGGCGACGACGGCGTAGCTCTCGTGGGTGGCCGCGAATCGCGGGTCGGCGACGTACATGTGCCCGAGCTGAGCGTGCATCTCCTGCGAACACGGGTGGAACCACGCGTCGATCAGCAAGCGGTGACGCTCCGCGGCATCGAGGGCGCTGCATCGACCGGGATCAACCTTCGTCTGCCCGGCCACGGTTCCGCTGGTCCGACCCTCGAGATCTTCACGTACTCTCCTTGCGCCGAGGGTCCATCCCCGGCGGTGAACCGCCCGGGGCTGGCTCACCTGGCGTTCGAGGTCGCGTCGGTCGAGGACGCGCGCCGCGAGATACTGGCGGCAGGCGGCGGATCCGTCGGCGAGGTCGTGACGCTCACCGCGTCGGCGGGCGCGCAGGTGACGTGGTGCTGCGTGACCGACCCGGAGGGGAACATCGTCGAGCTGCAGGCGTGGGGGGCAGGCGAGTGAGGCGCACGATGCACGCGATCCTCGTCAGCGCGTGTCTGCTGGGCCATCCCGTGCGCTACGACGGCGGTGGCGCAGCAAGCGGGTATCCCGTCCTTCTTCGGTGGGTAGCGGAGGGTCGAGTCGTCGCCGTGTGTCCGGAAGTCGAAGGAGGTCTGCCCACCCCGCGGCCGCCGGCCGAGATCTCGCGTGCAGGAGGCGGGTCGCTCGTGCCGGAAGGACGGGTCAAGGTCCTGGATGCGACGGGACGGGACGTCACCGCCTCGTTCGTCAAAGGGGCGGACCACGCACTCGCCGTCGCCGCAGCGAGGGGCGTTCGCATCGCCGTCCTCAAGGACGGCAGTCCGTCATGCGGTGCGAGCTACATCTACGACGGGTCGTTCAGCGGCCGCCGCGTCGCTGCGCCGGGCGTCACTGCGGCGCGCCTGCGGGACGCGGGGATCCGCGTCTTCAGCGAGGCGCAGCTCGAAGAGGCTTCGCGCTACCTGGCGCAGCTCGAGAGCGAACGACGTCTAGATGTTCTGCATCACGAGGTTGTTGACCTGAGCCTGCCCAGCGGTGTGTCGCCGTCCAGGCCGCCATGCGGTCGGTAGCCATTGTAGTAGCGAAGGAAGCCCGGGAGGGCGGCGATCCGTTCGGCGGTCGAGTCGTAGGGCCGCTTGTAGGCCCAGCCGTTCTGGACGATCTTCACGAACGCCTCCGCCTTGCCGTTGGTCTGCGGCCGGTAGGGCTGGGTGTGCCAGAGCTTCAGGCCATGCTGCTCTGCCGCTGCGGCGAAGCCGGTGCGAGCGGTAGCAGCTGCCGTTGTCGGTGAGCAGGCGCTCGACCTCGATGCCGTACGCGGCGAAGAAGGCCAGGGCGCGCTCCAGGAAGGCGGCCGCCGTCTCGGCGCGCTCGTCGGGCAGCTCCTCGGCGTAGGCCAGCCGCGTGGCGTCGTCGACGGCCACGTGCGCGTAGTCCCAACCGATGCCGCGGTGGCGACCCTTGAGCTGGCGCCCGCCGAAACGCTTGCCGCCGCCGGTCCCGATGCGCCCCAGGCGCTTCGTGTCGAGATGCAGGAGGTCGCCGGCGTGCGGCCAGCAGTAGCGCACCACGGGCTCACGTGGCTCGAGGTCGCGCAGGCGCTGCAGCCGGTGGCGACGCAAGGCGCGGGAGACGGTCGCCGGGGCGAGGTCCGTGCGCCAGGCGATCCAGGCCGGTCCGCGACGCTTCCTGAGGCGCAGCAGCACGACGCGGCGCCAGAGCTCGCCGACCACGCGCAGGGCGATGCGCAGCGGCCGCGAGGAGCGATCGAGAAGGCCGGCAGCGCCCTCGGCGCGCCAGCGCGCCAGCCACTTGCCCGCCGTCTGGCGGCTGACGCCGGCGGCCGCGGCCGCCTCGCGGAGCTTCCAACCTCCGATCTCGACGCGCTCACAGAGGAGCAGACGTCCGTGCGGGGTCAGTCTCGCGTTACGATGAGCCATGAGGGCCTCCCTCTCGGTCTTGGCTTGGACACCAACAACCGATAAGGGCAGGCCCTCACTTGTCAATAACGTGGTGACTCAGAACACCTAGACCTGCACCGCGGCGGGGACGGCGGGCAGTGCCACAGGCGGCGCCGAGACCGGCGCTTGACGGTCCCGGCTTCGGTTGATAGGTTTTCTCAATATGAGTGAGAACCGTTCTCAACTGCCGCGTGGGGAGCCCAGTCCGTGACCGATCCTGAGCCGACGCACGATATCGAGTCTGTCTTCCGTGCGAAGGGGATCCCCTTCACCCGCCAGCGCCGGCTGATCTGGGACTACTTCGCCGGCGCCGACCGCGCCGCGACCATCGGCGAGGCGGCCGACGCCCTGCGCAGCGACGGCGTCGGCCAGGCCACCGTGTATCGCACAGTCACTCTCCTCAGCGACCTCGGCCTGCTGGCTCGGGTGCAGGACAGGCGCGGCGAGATCTGCTACACCGCGCCGCCCATCGGCCACAGCCACCCGCTGATCTGCGGCGTCTGCCGCCGCGTCGTCCGCTTCGATGGCGACGGCGACGTCAAGGAGCTGGAGACGCGGCTCTCGGCCGCGACCGGCTTCTCGATCTACGGGCACCACCTCGAGGTGTACGGGATCTGCCCCGACTGCCGTCGTGATGGAGGGGCAGAGGCATGAACGCGAACCCCGCCGCCGAGGGCGGCGACGAAGCTGCGGCGACCGGTCAGGTGGACTGCACCCCCACCCTGGCCGGCCGCCGCTTCTTCTGCTCGTGGAGCGGCGGCAAGGACGCCTACCTCGCCTTCGCGCGGGCCGTCGCCGCAGGCGGCCGGCCCGAAGCGCTGGTGTGCATGCTGCACGAGGACGGCGAGCGCAGCCGCGGGCACGGCCTGCCCGTGGCGCATCTCGAGGCGCAGGCCGCGTCGCTCGGCGTCCCGCTCGTCACCGGCGCCACCACGTGGGACGACTACGAGGCCACGTTCGTCGGCGTCCTCCACGAGCTGCGAAGGAAGGGCGTCGAGGCCGGCGTGTTCGGCGACATCGACCTCGAGGGGCACCGCGTCTGGGTCGAGGGGGTCTGCGGTGTCGCCGACCTGTCGTGCCACCTGCCTCTCTGGCAGCAGCCGCGGCGCCGGCTGATCGACGAGCTGCTGGCGGGCGGCGTCCGGGCGACTGTGGTCGCCGTCGACGCCGCCAAGCTCGACGCCGGGTTCTTGGGCCGCGAGATCACGCCGGAGCTCGTCGCGGAGCTCGAGGCCGCCGGCGCCGACGCCTGCGGCGAAGAGGGCGAGTACCACACGATGGTCACCGCCGCGCCGCTCTTCTCGGCGCCCATCCCCCTCTCCTGGGACGGCCGTGAGGAGCGCGACGGCCACTTGGTCCTGAAGTTCAGCACTTTGCACGCGAAGTAACGTCATGAAGGGAGCACCAACCGCAATGAGCACCACCCGTACGCGCCGCGGCCTCGCCGCGGCCACCATCCTCACCGCTCTGATGCTGGCCGTCGCCGGCGCGCTCGTCCTTGCCGGCTGCGGCTCCGACGGCAGCACCGCCGCCGAGGCGTCGCCGGCCGCCTCCGCCGGCCCCATCACCGTCACCGACGGTACCGGCACCACGGTCACCATGGACCAGCCGGCCGCCCGCATCGTGAGCCTCGCCCCGGCCAACACCGAGATCGCCTACGCCATCGGCGCCGGCGACAAGATGGTCGCCGGCACCAGCTACGACGACTACCCCGAAGAGGCCACGAGCCTGCCCAAGATCGGCGACTTCGCCAACCCCAACGTCGAGAAGATCGCCTCGTTCGAACCCGATCTCGTGCTCGCCGCCGGCGGCATCCAGGACAAGCTGCGCAGCAAGCTCGAGAAGCTCGGCATGAAGGTGTACGTCGTCGATCCCAAGACCTACGACGGCGTGATGACCGACATCACCAACCTGGGGCAGCTCACCGGTTCCACGGAGCAGGCGCAGCAGGTCGCCGACACGATGCAGAGGGCCAAGGACGACGTGCAGGCCCAGGTCGCATCCGCGGCCAAGGTCGCGACCTTCCTCGAGATCTACGGCAAGCCGCTCATGACTGCCGGCAGTGAGACGTTCATCGACGACATGATCACACTGGCCGGCGGCACGAACCTGGGCGCCACCGCGGGCCCCGGCTTCCCCACCTTCAGCACCGAGGTGCTGTTCGAGAACGATCCGCCCGTGTACATCGCCGATTCCGGGTCCATGAGTAAGCCCGGCGACATCTCCAAGCGCGCCGGGTTCGCCGATCTGACGGCCGTCAATGAAGGCCACGTGTACGTGATCGACGACAACCTCATCGCCCGGCCCGGCCCGCGTCTGGCTCAGGGTCTGCGGGAGCTGGTCAAGATGATCCATCCCGAGGCTGCAGCCGCGCCGTGACGCGTCTGGCGCGCACAAGCGTCTGGCCGGGCATCGCCTTGTCCGCAGGTGTCTTCGTCGCGTGCCTTCTCGTCTCGCTCGCCTTCGGACCGGCCTCGTTGTCGCTCGGAGAAGTCTGGCACTTCGTGACGACGGGGCCGGTCCAGGGCGACCTGCCCAATGCCATCTTCTGGCAGATCCGCCTGCCGCGCGTGCTCGTCGCCTGCCTCGTGGGGGCGGAGCTGGCGGTGGCCGGCGTGATCCTGCAGGACCTGTTCCTGAACCCGCTCACCGATCCCTACGTCACCGGCGTGTCGTCGGGGGCCGCGCTCGGCGCCACCATCGGCATCGTGCTTCATCTGTCCAATCTGCCTTGGATGACCGTCCTTGCGCTCGTCGGCGGCTTCGCCACCTTGGGCATCGTGTGGATGGCGGCGCGCCGGCGCGGCCGGATCGACATCTTCGTCCTGCTGCTCGCCGGCGTCACCATCTCGTATCTGGCGAGCGCCGTCGTCACCGTCCTCATGATCCGCGCCAACCAGGACATGTACGCCATCGTCTACTGGCTCATGGGCAGCTTCTCGGGGCGCGGCTGGCCGGACGTGGAGATCGCCCTCGTCGCGGTGCCGTTCATGATCGCGCCGCTGTTCTTCGCCAGAGAGATGGACATCCTGCTGCAGGGTGAGAAGCGTGCGCTCGAGCTCGGCGTCGAGGTCGAGCGCACCAAGCGCGTCCTGCTCGTGACCGCCGGCGTGCTGACGGCCATCGCCGTCTCGGTGAGTGGGATCATCGGTTTCGTGGGCCTCGTGGTGCCGCACATCGTGCGGCTGCTCGTCGGCCCCGGCCACCGCAGCCTCCTGCCGGTGTCGCTGCTGCTCGGCGCTTCCATGATGGGCATCGCCGACCTGCTCTCGCGGACCGTGATCGCCCCCAACGAGATCCCGGTCGGCGTGGTCACGACGTTCGTCGGCGCGCCGCTGTTCGTCTACCTTCTGCGGCGTGGGAGGAAGGGCTGATGGCGCTCGTCACGCTTCGCGACCTCGACTTCGCCTACGACGAGCGCCCCGTGCTGCGCCGCATCTCGTTCGATCTTCAGGCCGGCGATTTTGTGGGTATCGTGGGGCCCAATGGCAGCGGCAAGTCCACCTTGATCGATCTGATCGACGGACTTCTGCACCCCACCGCCGGCGAGGTGCTCGTCGACGGCGTGCCGACCCGCAAGATCCGCCGCCGCCAGATGGCCCGTGAGGTCGCACTGGTCCCTCAGCACTTCACCCTCGACTTCGACCTCTCGGTGCGCGAGGTCGTTGAGATGGGCGCCTACTGCCGCGGTAAGAACGCGGACGCCTGCGCCGACGCCGAGCTGACGCTGGCGCGTCTCGGCGTCTCCGAGCTGGCCGGGCGCCGGTTCACGGAGCTCTCCGGCGGCGAGAAGCAGCTCGTCGTACTGGCGCAGGCGCTCATGCAGCGGGCCAACCTCCTGCTGCTCGACGAGCCGGCCTCCGCCCTCGACGTGTCGCACCAGCTGCGCCTCTTCGATCTGCTCAAGGTGCTCAACGGCGAGGGCCTCACGGTGCTCTGCATCCTCCACGACCTCAACCTCGCGATCCACTACTTCGACAAGCTCCTGGTGCTGTCGGATGGCGAGGTCGCTGCCTACGGGCCGCCGGACGAAGTGCTGCGGCCCGAGATCGTGGAGGCCGTGTACGGGGTGCGCGCCTACCTGCACAAGCACGCCGGGCGCACGTATCTCACCTTCTCGCCGCGGCTGCGCGGGGACCGCCTCGGCCGCGTGCACCTGGTGTGTGGCGGCGGCACCGGCGCCGGCCTGATGCGCGAGCTTGTGGACGCCGGGTACGACGTGTCCGCCGGCGTCCTCAACGCGCTCGACACCGACGAGGAGACGGGTTCCGAGCTCGGCCTCTCGATGGCCGTCGAGGCGCCGTTCTCGCCGGTCGGCGACGAGGCGCACGAGCAGAATCTCGAGCTGATGCGCGACGCCGACCTGGTGATGCTCGCGGCGGTCCCGGTGAGCCACGGCAACGCGCGCAACATCGAGGCGGTGCTCGAGGCGGCCGCAGCCGGCACCCCGGTGTGGGCGGTCCGCGGCGTGCTTGACGGCGACTTCGCCGGCGTGACGGGCGAGCTCGAGTCGGCCGGCGTCGAGCTCTTCGCCGACGACGCCGCCATGCTCGCCGCGCTCGGCGAGCGCTCGTTGGGCACGCGCAACGCGCGAGAGACCGGCGCGGGGCCCTCCGGGCCGCCGGTCATGACGACGTAGGGACAACGCCGCCGGCGCCTCCCGCCGGCTGCGCCTCCCTACAACAGCCGGGCGGAGGGGACCGCAAGCTCCTCCGCCCGGCCATCCCCGCCCCGACGCCTTGCACACCCCCGACACCCGGCCGGTCGTCACCTGACCCCCTGCCCGCAGACCGCGCCAACTTCGTCTCGCAGTGTCTCGCTGCCGGCGGGCTGCGTCCTTTGCACGCCCCAGGCCGAGAGTGGCACGCCAACGGCACCGAGTTCCCAAGCATCGCCTGGGTCAACTGTGGCGCTCAGAGACGGAGTCTGACGGCGCGCGACGCCACGCACGCGAGATGCATCGCGAGCACCGCCCGAACGCTACCTCGTGAGTGGGCGGTCGGCGATGTTGTCTATCTTGGCAACACTGTGGATGGCGTGCCCCAGTGGCAGCATGTAGTCATCTGTGCCGGTAGGGCGGATGCCGAGCGGTTCTACGACAGCCATACCTCGGCGTACCCTCGGCAGCCGCTCGGCGTGTGGTACCCGGAGCACTTCTCGCTGATCCGGTACTGCCACATCGCCGACGCCGTGCGCTATGCGGACGACGACTGACGAGGGGCGGGGAACCCTCGCGCCGTCGGTAGGCCACGCGGCGTCGGGGTCAGGCGCGGACATCGCGGCCTCTCTGCTCTGCCACTGCCGTCATGCGCGGCGATCTCGGCCGCCGGCTCGCCCAGGTTACGAGACGAGAACGGGGGAGGGCAGGGCCGCAAGGCCCTGCCCTCCCCCGTTCGATCGTGCAGGCCGCGGTGGCCTGCTCCTACCACTGCTTGTTGACGGTGCCCTCCCAGGTGCCGACCTTCTTCTCCTTCTTCTCGGCCTCGGTGAACCAGCGCGAGGTGACGCACTTGCTCTCGGTGAAGAAGCGGATGCCGTCGAGGCCGAACACATGGCTCTCGCCGAAGAACGACTGCTTGTGGCCGGCGAACGGGAAGAAGCTGACCGGCACCGGGATGCCGACGTTGATGCCGACCATGCCGGCGTGCGTGCGCTTGGCGAACTCGCGCGCGTAGTAGCCGCTCTCGGTGAAGATGCAGGAGCCGTTGGCGAAACGGCTGTTGTTCATGATCGTGATGCCCTCTTCGAAGTCCTCGACGCGCTTGATGGCGAGCACCGGGCCGAAGATCTCTTCGCGGCCGATCTCCATGTCTTCGGTCACGTTGTCGAAGATCGTCGGGCCGACGAAGTAGCCGTTTTCGAAGCCCGGTACGACGAGGTCGCGGCCGTCGAGGATCAGCTCGGCGCCTTCGGCGACGCCCTTGCCGATCCAGTCCTTGACGAAAGCCTGGTGGTCGGCCGAGACGACCGGGCCGAGCTCGGTCTTGGGGTCGTAGGAGCAGCCGACGACGCGCTGCTTCGCGAACCTGAGCATGTGGCCGATGAACTCGTCGGCGATCGAGTTCTCGACCACGATCACGGGCAGCGCCATGCAGCGCATGCCGGCGCAGCCGAAGGTCGAGTTGATGATGCCGGCGGCGGCGCGCTCGAGCGAGGCGTCGGCCAGCACGAGGCCGTGGTTCTTGGCTTCGGTCTGGGCCTGCACGCGCTTGCCGTGGGCGGCGGCCAGCGAGTAGACGTGGAGGCCGACCTTGGTCGAGCCGACGAAGCTCACGCCGCGCACCAGCGGGTGGGTCATCATGATCTCGGCCTCGACGCGACTGCAGGTCACGAGGTTGACGACGCCTTTGGGCAGGCCGGCCTCGTAGAGCAGCTCGAGCAGGCGCATGCCGGTGGTCGGCACCATGCTCGCCAGCTTGAGCACGAAGGTGTTGCCGGTGACGATGCAGAGCGGCAGCATCCAGCCGAAGGGGATCATGCCGGGGAAGTTGAAGGGAGCGATGCCGGCGAAGACGCCGATCGGCTCGCGGTAGCTCACGGTGTCGTGCCCGGTGGACACGTTCATGAGCGACTCGCCCTTCATGGTCATCGGGGCGGAGACGCCGACCTCGCAACCCTCGATGATCTTGATGACCTCACCGCGCGCCTCGTCGAGGTTCTTGCCGAGCTCGCGCGAGCAGAGGACGGTGATCTCCTCCGCGTGCTGCTCGAGCAGGGCCTTCCAGCGGTAGAGCACCTGGGTGCGCTTCTGGATCGGCGTGGTCGACCAGGTCTCGAAGGCGACCTGGGCGGACTGGATCGCTTCCTCGACCTCGGCCGCGGTGCAGCATGGGGTCCTCGCGAACACCTCGCCGGTGCTCGAGTCGGTGACGTCCATGTACTTGTCGGTCGTGGACTCGCGCCACTCGCCATCGATGCAGAACTTGAGCTTCTTCACTTCAGTCACGACTTGCGCCATAGCTTTCCTCTCGTATCCGTGGGCTCACTGCTGCTCCCCAGAGCATGAGCGCGCCCGGAGGAGTCTCCCTTGAGTTCGAACGGCCACCATTCCGGCGTCCGTGGCCGCATCGCTCGCCTGATGCTTGCGGGCTACCGGCGCCGCGCGAGACAGCTGCGGGTCGCCATACTGCCCGGCAAGGATGCAGGGCACCCGTTGCGGCGGCGATCGGCGCGGTGTCGACGTTGCCCGGCGACGGGCGGCGGGCCTTCGGCGGCCGCCCGGCGAACACGTCGTCGCACTTCGGTTTGCTGCTCTCGTTCCGATCCGCGCCGTACACGGACTCTCTGGCGCAAGACCGCGCGTACCACCTCCCGCGCGGGGCTTGAAGAGGAACCAAACGCGAAGCCCACGCTGTCACTCACTACCGGTCCGCGGACCTTCCGGCGGAGCGCCGCGGACGTCCAGTGTACGAGGAAGCGCAGGCTGAAGCAAGAAAGGGCAGAGAGGTACGATATGCGCTCCCCGAGCGCTACTTCGCGACGAGCTTCGTGCGGCCTCACGACGGTCGTTCAACGACTCGCAGGAATGGGCCGTTGGCGCCGAGCGGGCGCGCCTGCGCCGGCCCGACTCCCGCCCACTCAGCCGTACTTCACCCGCGGGTCGAGCCAGGTGTAGGCGAGGTCGACGACGAAGTTGCTGACGGTCACGAGCAGGGCGGCGAACAGCACCGTCCCCATGATGAGCGGCAGGTCCTGCGTCTGGATGGCGTTCCACGCCTGCCAGCCGATGCCGGGGATACCGAACACCACCTCGATCACGAGCACGCCGCCGAGGAACCAGCCCACGTCCATGCCGAGCAGGGTGACGATGGGGCTCCAGGCGTTGCGCATGATGTGGCGCCACACCACGGTGCGCTCGGGCAGGCCCTTGGCGCGCGCCGCCTTGACGTAGTCGGCGCCGAGGATGTCGAGCATGCTGCTGCGCAGCAGGCGCGAGTACCAGGCGGCGCCGCCGAGTCCGACGGCGAGGCCGGGCAGGATGCCGTAGATCGGCTGCGTCCAGCCCTCGTACCCGCCGAGCGGGAAGATCTGCACCTTGTAGGCGAGGAAGTACATCAGCATCATGCCGAGCACGAAGCCCGGGATGCTCAGGAACACGAGGCTGAACACCGTGAACGTGCGGTCGCGGATGCTGTACTGGCGCAGGGCGCTCATCATGCCGATCGGGATGCCGATGAGCAGCTCGAAGAAGATGCCGAACATGGCGACCATGACGGTCGCCGGGAAGCGCTGCAGGATGGCCGTGGTCACCGGCAGCTGGGTCTCGTAGCTGTAGCCCATGCTGCCGTGCAGCAGAGCCCAGACGTACTTGCCGTACTGCACGAAGATGGGCTGGTCGAGACCCAGCTCGGTGCGGATGCGCTGCAGCACCTCCGGCGTCGCGTGCGTGCCGGCGATGCTCTTGGCGGGGTCGCCGGGCACGGCGAAGGCGAGCAGGAAGGTGATGATGCTCACGAAGAAGATCACCACCACCATCCACAGCAGTCTGCGGACGACGTACTTACCCATCGTCTCTCCTGCTCGCCTTGCGCCGTGCCGTCGTCATCGGATCACGTGCCGTCCAGCTTCCACATCTCCTGGAACTGCAGCGCCCAGACGGGGTGGTAGTAGAAGCCGCCGACATTCTTGCCGAACATCCCGTTGAAGACGGGCTGGTACAGGATGGCGGCCGGGGCGTCGGCCATGACGAGGTCCTGCATCTGCACGAACATGTCGAGGCGCTTGGCCGGATCGAGCTCGCTGCTTGACGCCGCGTAGAGCTTCTCGACCTCGGGGTTCGAGTAGAAGCTGGCGTTGGACCCGCCCTCGATCGGGTGCGTGAACAGCGGGCCGATGAAGTCGCTCGGGTCCGGGAAGTCCATGTACCAGTCGGTCAGGCCGATGCCCACGTGCGACTGCGGCAGGCTGATGAGGTTCCAGTACGTCGCCTTGTCCATGAGCTTGATGCTGGCGTCGATGCCGACGGCCTTGAGGTCGTTCTGGATCGCCTGCGCGAGCTTGGGGAACGGGTCCACGTTGTGGCCGTAGAAGGTCACCTTGAAGCCGTCGGGGAACCCGGCCTCGGCGAGCAGCTGCTTCGCCTTCGCCGGATCGTAGGTGTAGAACACCTTGTCCGGCTGGTTTCCGGGCATGCCCTGCGGCAAGACCTGGTTGAGCGCCTTGGCCTGCCCGGCGAGGAGCTTCTGGAGGCGGGCGGTGTCGATGGCGTAGTTGACCGCCTGGCGTACCTTGAGATCGGTGAACGGCTTCTCGTTCACGTTCATGAACACGTAGTAGTTGGCGATCTCGGAGGCGTCGTAGACGTACTTGCTCCACGTGGGGTCCGCCTTGGTGCGCGCGTAGTCCGCGGCCGGGATGCCGTCGCCGAGGACGTCGACCTCACCGCTCTGGAGCTTGAGGAGGGCGGTGCTGGGGTTGGCGGTCAGGTTGAACGTGATCTGATCGAGGTAGGGCTTGCCGGTCTCCCAGTAGTTGGGGTTCTTGGTGCCGACGATCTCCTGGCCCGGCGTCCAGTGGTCGATCACGAACGGGCCGGTGCCGAGCGGCTTGCGTTTGATGTCCTTGCCGACCTTGTCCACCCACTCCTGCGGCAGCACGGAGGTGAACATCATCGCCATCGCGTAGAGGAAGGCGCCGTCGGGCTTCTCGAGCGTGATCTCGGATCGTGTAGTCGTCGACGACCTTGTAGCCCTTGATCTCCTTGGCCTTGCCGTCGATGAAGTCCTGCGCGCCCACGATGCCGGTGTAGAAGAACGTCGCCGGCGCGAGCGGCTCGACCATCATGCGCTCGAAACTGTACTTGAAGTCCTTCGCGGTGACCTCGCGGTCCACCGGCGGTGCGAACTTGACGCCCTTGCGGATGTGGAAGGTGTACGTCTTGGCGTCTGCCGAGATGCCGCCGTTCGCCGCGCTCGGGACCTCGGTTGCGAGTTCGGGAGCCAGCTCAGAGCCCGCGGTTCCCGCTTTCGGCTCGTAGCTGAGGAGGCCCTGGTAGGTGAGGCGCATGATGCCCCAGGAAGTGACCTCCCAGGCGATCGCCGGGTCGAGCTCGGTCGGCTCACCCTGGAACGTGACCGTGAGCGTGCCGCCCATCACCGGCGCCGCGTTGGCGTCGCTGCCCCCCGCCGAGGCGGTCTCGTTCGAGTCCGAGCTGCCGCAGGCGGCGAGGCCCAGGACGAGGGCGACCAGCAGCAACAACGCCAGCACCCCCACTGCGGATCTGCGTCCCTTCATGTCCCCTTCTCCTTTCCTGCCCCCACGGCAGGGTCATGTGTGGCGGCGGGCGGCCGGAAGAGCCGCCCGCCGCCTTCCCCCTACTTCTTCCAGTACTGCGTCGGGTCGATCTGGTACACCGGATGCAGGAAGAACCCGCCGGTGTTCTCGGAGCACATCGTGGTCTGGATGGGCTGATAGCAGGGCACGTACGGGGCCTCTTCGCTGATGAGCTGCTGCATCTCGGAGAACTTGGCGATGCGTGCCTCCGGGTCGGTCATGGCCTGGGCCTCCTTGTACATGGCCTCGAGCTCGGGGCTCCACCAGAAGCTCGAGTTCATGCCGCCGGGCACGGCGCTCGCCTTGCTGAACAGCGGCGCCGATCCAGTCGCTGGGATCGGGGAAGTCCATCCACCAGCCGAAGCTGCCGGCGGTGAGCGTCTTCGGCGTGCTCTGCTGGTTGTAGTAGGTGTTGTTGCTCATCGTCTTGAGGCTGGCCGTGACGCCCACGGCGGCGAGGTCCGCCTGCACCGACTGCCAGAGCTTGGGGTTGGGGTCGACGTTGTCGGTGTAGAGGTTCGTCTTGAAGCCATCGGGATAGCCGGCGTCGGCGAGCAGCTGCTTGGCCTTGGCGGGGTCGTAGCCGTAGAAGACCTTGCCGTCTTCGTGGCCGGGCATGCCCTTGGGGTAGAACTGCCACAGCGACATGGCCTGGCCGGCCTGCAGCTTGACGAGCTTGTCGCGGTTGATGGCCCAGCTGAGCGCCTGGCGCACCTTGACGTCGTCGAACGGCTTCATCTCCACGTTCATGAACATGTAGCTGATGGCGACCAGTGGCTGGGAGTAGACGAGCGCCTTCCACTGCGGGTCGGCCATGACGCGCGGGATGTCGGCCGGCGGCACGCCGTCGCCGAGGGCGTCGATCTCGCCGCTCTGAAGCTTGAGGAGGGCCGTTGGCGGCGAGAACGAGAGCTGGTAGTCGATCTTGTCAAGGTACGGCTTCCCCGATTCCCAGTAGGAGGGGTTGCGGGTGAGCACGATCTCGCGGCCCGGCGACCACTTCTCGAAGATGAAGGGGCCGGTGCCCAGCGGGTGGCGGTCGAACTTCTTGCCCCACTTGTCGACCCACTCCTTGGGGACGACGTCGCAGAACTCCATCGTGAGCGCGTTGAGGAACGAAAGGTCCGGCGTCTTCAGCGTGATCTCGACGGTGTAGTCGTCGACGGCCTTGAAGCCGGTGATCTCCGCGGCCTTCTTGTCCATGAACTTGTCGGCGCCGACGACGCCCATGTAGAACGAGGTGGCCGGCGCGCGCGGCGAGCTCATCATGCGCTCGAAGCTGTACTTGAAGTCCTGGGCCGTGACCTCGCGGTTCACCGGCGGCTGGAACTTGACGCCCTCGCGCAGGTGGAACGTGTACGTGAGGCCGTCGGCGGAGATGCCGCCGTTCTCCACGGAGGGTACTTCGGTGGCGAGGCAGGGGACGAGCTCGTTGCCGGCGTCGCCCGGCTTGGGGGCGTACTGCAGCATGCCCTGGTAGATGGCGTGCTCGATCTGCCAGTCGATGACGTTCCAGGCGACGGCCGGATCGAGGCTCGAAGGCTCCGTGAGGTACGCGAGCGACATCGTGCCGCCCTGCACGGGCGTGCCGGCGGCCGACGGGCTTTCGCTCCCCGACGAACCGCCCCCGGACGAGCCGCCGCAGGCGGCGAGCGCCAGCGTCAGAAGCAGGGCGAGGGCCAGAGCCGGGGCGTGGGACTTGCTCTTGCGGGTCTTGCGTGGCGACATGGGCGCCTCCTGTGGTTGCCGGTGTCTCAGCGGCGCCGCTGGTGCGGGTCGAACGCGTCCCGCAGCCCGTCGCCGACGAGGTTGAAGGCCAGCACCGTGATCATGATGCACAGGCCCGGATAGATGACGAGGTGCGGCGCCGAGAGGTAGTACGGCTGTC
This sequence comes from uncultured Thermoleophilia bacterium, assembly GCA_963700035.1. Classification (GTDB taxonomy): domain Bacteria; phylum Actinomycetota; class Thermoleophilia; order UBA2241; family UBA2241; genus CAIXSE01. Next base: position 32,326 of record CAVOWE010000012.1, read on the forward strand.
CCTCGCTGATCATCTGGCCCCACGACGGCGTCGGCGGTTGCACGCCGAGGCCGATGTAGCTGAGCGTCGCTTCGAAGAGGATGGTCGTGGCGATGCCGAGGCTGGTGTAGACGATGATCGGCGCCACCAGGTGCGGCAGGATGTGGCGGAAGAGGATGCGGCGATTGGTGCAACCGGTGAGCCGCGCCGCGTCGACGAACTCCTTCTCGCGGATGGAGAGCACCTCGCCGTGGATGACGCGCGTCATCGGCGTCCAGTAGACGATGCCGATGACCAAGATGAGGATGCCCAGACTCGGTTCGAGGACGCTCACCAAGGCGACGGCCAACAGGTAGATGGGGAAGGCCATCATCACGTCGGTCATGCGCATCAGCACCGTCTCGGTGCCGCCGCGAAAGTAGCCGGCCGTGAGCCCGAAGATCACCCCGAGGATGAGGGCGAAGCCGTTGGCGCAGACGCCGACCACCAGCGAGACGCGGGCGCCGTACATGAGGCGGCTGAGAAGGTCGCGGCCGAGGGTGTCGGTGCCGAGCCAGAACTGCGAGGAGGGGCCGACCGGCATGCCCTGCATCGTGAGCCCCTCGTCGTACTGCTTGGTCGGGTCGTGAGGCGCGATCCACGGCGCGAGGACCGCGACCGCCACCAGCAGGATGATGATCACGACGCCGATCATGGCGAACTTGTCGCGGCGGAAGCGCCGCCAGATCTCACCCCACAACGAGCGGTGTTCGATGAGCAGGGCGTCGGGCGCCCACATGCCGGTGGCGCCGACGCCCGTGGCGAGCTCGGCGCCCGCCGCCGGTGAGCTCAGGCCCAAGTCGATCTCGGTCTCGGGTTCGAGGCGGTTCTCGTCGTTCACGCCGTCTCCCCCCTGTCCGCGATCGTGTCGCCGCCGTCTTCCGCGACCACCGCGAGGTCGTCCTCGCCGGCGCGGATGTGTGGATAGTCGTCCGCAGTGATCAGGTGGCAGGCGGCCCAGTGGCCGGGCCGCACCTCCTGGAGCTTCGGGCCCTCGACATCGCAGAGGCCGTCCCTGGCCGCCGGGCAGCGCGTGTGGAAGTGGCAGCCGCTGGGCGGCTCCACCGGGGAGGGCACGTCGCCGGTGAGCACGACCGGGCGGCGGTTCTCCTCGGCCACGGGGTCGGGGATCGGCACGGCGCTGAGCAGGGCCTGCGTGTACGGGTGCATGGGCTGCTCGTAGAGCACGGCGTTCTCGGCGAGCTCGACGATGCGCCCCAGGTACATGACCGCCACGCGGTCGCTGATGTGGCGCACCACGGAAAGGTCGTGGGCGATGAACAGGTAGGTGAGCCCGAACTCGCGCTGCAGCTGCTGAAGCAGGTTGATGATCTGCGCGCGGATGGAGACGTCGAGGGCGCTGATGGGCTCGTCGCAGACGATGAAGTTGGGCTCCACGGCGAGCGCCCGGGCGATGCCGATGCGCTGGCGCTGCCCGCCGCTGAACTCGTGCGGGTAGCGGTTCAGCGTGTTGGGGTTGAGGCCCACCGTCTCGAGGAGCTCGCGCACCTTGGCCTTGCGGCCGGCGCGGTCGGCGAGCTTGTGCACCAGCAGGGGCTCGCTGACGATGTCGCCGATGGTCATGCGGCTGTTGAGGCTGGCGTAGGGGTCCTGGAAGATCATCTGCATGCGGCGGCGCTGACGGCGCAGGGCGCCGCCCTTCAGATGCGCCAGGTCGCCGCCCTCGTACAGAACGCGGCCGGTGGTCGGCCGGATGAGCTGCAGGATGGCGCGCCCCGTGGTGCTCTTGCCGCAGCCGCTCTCGCCGACCAGGCCGAGCGTCTCTCCGCGACGGATCGCGAGGTCGATGCCGTCGACCGCGTACACGGCGCCGACCTTGTGCCGAAAGACGATGCCGCTGGTGATCGGGAAGTGGACCCTGAGGTCCTCGACCGTGACCAGGGTCTCGTGGCCGTTCCCGGTGGTCGTCGTCGCGCTCACTGAGGCGGCGCAGAGCGGTGCCCCTCCGGCGCCCCGCTCGATAGCCTGCCTGCGGTGGCTATTCACGCGGGCATCTCCGCGCCGGCGATCAGCTTGTCCGAGTGCAAGCAGGCTGAGAGCCGGCCCGCGTCGGTGGGCACGAGCTCCGGCACCTTCTGCCAGCACTCCTCGCCGGCCAGCCAGCAGCGCGGCGCGAAGCTGCAGCCGGGGGGCAGGTGGGCGAGGTCGGGCGGCAGCCCGGCGATGGTCTGCAGGCTGTCCCTGCGCGGCTCGTTGAGGCGCGGCACGCTGCGCAGCAGGCCGACGGTGTACGGGTGGTGAGGGTGGCCGAAAAGGGCCTTGGCCGGGCCGCTCTCGGCGATGCGCCCCGCGTACATGACGAGGATGCGCTCGCACATGCCGGCGACCACGCCGAGATCGTGGGTGATGACGATCACGGCGGCGTGATACTCGCGGCTCAGCTGCTTCATGAGGCGCAGGATCTGTGCCTGGATGGTGACGTCGAGGGCGGTGGTGGGCTCGTCGGCGAGCAACAGCTTGGGATTGCACGAGAGAGCGATGGCGATCATCACGCGCTGGCGCATGCCGCCGGAGAACTGGTGCGGGTAATCCTTGATGCGCCCCGCCGCTTTGGGGATGCCGACCAGCTGCAGGAGCTCGATCGAGCGCTTGACCGCGTCGCCGTGCGACAGGTCGAGATGGACCTCGAGGCCCTCGGTCATGAGTCGCTCGATGCTGAGCACCGGGTTCAGGCTCGTGACCGGGTCCTGGAAGATCATCGAGATGTCCTTGCCGCGGATGTCGCGCACCTCGCTCTCGGGCAGCGCGACGAGGTCGCGGCCGAGGAACTCGATGGTGCCGCTGAGGGTCGCGTTGCTGACCATGCGCGTCAGGCCGAGGATGGCGTTCGCGGTGACGCTCTTGCCGCAGCCGGACTCGCCGACGAGGCCCACGAGCTCGCCGGGCGCGACCGAGAAGCTCACCTTGTCGACGGCGTGTACGACGCCCTCTTGTGACGCGAAGTCGACGGTGAGGTCGGTCAGGCGGAGAAGCGTGTGTGCATCAACCCCCATGCGCTCGCCAGTCTATCGCTCGCGCTCCGCCTTGGCGAGATTGGCGCGGCGCTTTGACTCCCCGCGCCGCGGCTGGTAAGCATGGGCCATGAGGTCTGACCCACTCTCGCCGGTGCGCCTTCTGCAGGCCCTTGAGCTCTTCGGCCCGCAGGCGCGCCCGTACAACTTCGACGACCACTTCGACTGCTGGGGCCTGGTGCAGCGGGTCTTCGACTGGCTCGACGACGGCTTCGACATGAACCGGGAGGCCCTGGACGAGACGACGGTGGGCAACTGGCAGGAGTTCGGGGGGCGCGACGAACTCGTCCCCGGCGACCTGCTGGCGAGTCACCCGCAGCCCGACCCCGAGTACCATTGCGTCTTCTTCTGCGGGCGCGTGGGCGGGCACGATCTCGTGTACGACTCCTCGCCGCGGGGCCTCGTCCCTCTCTTCGACGAGCGCGGCACGATCGAGGAGGATCGTGCGATCCACACCCGCTACGCGCGCGCCACCGAGGCGACCGACCGCCTGCGCGACGACGGCGGGGCGTATCTGCGCCTGTGGCACGAGCGCATGCGCTACGTCCACAAGGGCCTGCACGCGCGGCTCGTGGCCGGCGGCGCGGCGGAAGAGCGCGACCTCGTCGCGCTGCGCCGCGCCGCCGGCTTGTCCGGCCTCCCCTTCTACTGCCGCCGGCGTCTTCCGCGCGACACGCACGGCCGCGAGGTCTACGACAACGCGGCCACGCGCCACCTCGACTACTACGTGCCCGACGGCGCGCCCGTTCCCGACGACCTGTACGAGGCGGTGGTGGAGCGCGGCGAAGTCGCCGCGCTCCAGGCTCGCCCGCCGGCTCCGCTGATCGTCGCCGCGCCGGCCTGGGGCGTTACTGAGGGGCCGCTCACCGTTTCCTGGCGATACCCGGAAGGGGTCGCCGTGAGCGGCTGCCGCATCGAGCTCTGGGAGGAGACCTGGGACGTCTGGCGGCACCGGCTGGAGCGTCACGACTGCGACGAGCCGCTCACGAGCTTCGAGGTCTCCGAGGCGAGGCTTCAGGCGGGCAGCCGCTACGCCGTCGTCGTGTACGCGCGCGGCCCGGGCGGGTTCTCCGCGAGCGCCGTCGCGCCGTTCCTGTACCGGCCGGCGGCGGGCGACCGGCTGCTCGAGTACAACCCCGTGCGCCCGCGCGCGTTGCGCCCCGATGCCGGCGCGAGCGTCCCGCCGGGCGCTAGCGTGGAGCTCAGCTGGGAGATCGCGGCGCCCGCGCGCAACCAGGTGACCGCCGACGTCGCCGTCTTCACAGACGTCGGCTGCCTCGTCGAGGGCGCGGAGGCGGCGTTCACCTGTCACCTGGAGGGCGCGGCCGCGGCCGCCTGCCGCTGCGCCGTGCCGGCCGCGGCGCTGCGCCCCGGGCATTCGTACTACTGGTACGTCACGCCCACCAACACCGCGGGCCACGAGGCCTTCGCCCCCGCGGAGGGCGTGTTCTCCGTCGGTGAGGGAGGGTGAAGCGGATGGCGCATGCCTCCGCCAGGAAGCTGGACCTGCGCACGGCGGCGCCCTTCGGCATCTCGCGCTGGACACACTCCGAGTTCGCCGACTACGTGGTCGAGTTGCGCGCCGGCGAGCACGTGGGCCGCGGCGAGGCCGCGCCCAACCGCCGCTACGGGGAGTCGCGGGAGGAGGGCATGGCCCTGCTCGCGGACCTCGCCCCCGAGATCGCCGATCTGGAGGGGCCGGCCGGCGTGGAGGCCCTGTGCGACCGCCTGGCCGCGGACGAACGCGTGGCGGCGCCGGCGTGGCCGGCCCTGCGGGCCGGCCTGAGCGCCGCCGCCTGGGACCTCGCCGGCAAGCAGGCCGGCGAGCCGGTCTGGCGCATGCTCGGCCTGGAGCGCCCGTCGGTGCGCACCTCGTACACGATCGCCATCGGCGCGCCTGAGGAGATGCTTGCGCAGGCGCGCGCCGCCTCCGCGTTCGGGACGCTCAAGGTGAAGCTCGGCTTCGACGGCGACCTCGAGCTCGCGCAGGCGCTCGCCCGTGCGCTGCCGCAGACGACCTTCCGCTACGACGCCAATGAGGGCTGGAGCCGCGAGCGCGCGGCGGCGTCTCTCGCGGTTCTCGCCGAGCTGGGCGCCGAACTGGTCGAGCAGCCGCTGCCGGCCGCCGACACCGACGGCGCCGCCTGGCTCAGCGAGCGCACGTCCGTACCGCTCTTCGCCGACGAGGCCGTGCTCACCATCGACGAGCTGGACGCCGTGGCGCAGATCTACGACGGAGTGGTCGTCAAGCTCTCCAAGGCGGGCGGCATCGCGAGCGCGTTTGCCCTCATCTCCGCCTGCGCGGGGCGCGGCCTGCGCGTACTCCTCGGGTGCATGGTCGAATCGAGCCTCGGTATCGCCGCCGGGCTGCAGCTCGCCGGCCTCGCGGACCACGTGGACCTCGACGGCGCGCTGCTCCTGGCGGAGGATCCGTTCACCGGGATCGCCGTGGAGGGCGATCTGCTCACGGCGTCGGACGAGCCCGGGCTGGGGGTGCGCCGGCGAGAGTAGAAGCAGCGCCCGCGGAGCCCTGCGGGCCGGGCGCCGTCGCCGCGGCGCTCAGGCGTGCGGCAGCGCCTGATAGAGCGCGGCGCCCGTGCGCGACACCGCCTCGAAGCCGCCGGCTCCGTCGGTCATGATCGCCACGATCACGCGGCGCTCGCCCTCGCCGATGAGCGCACAGTCGTGCGCGTAGCGGCCCACGGGCGCGTCGTCGCCGCATTTGCCCGCATAGCTCGCGGTCGCCGGCAGATAGCGGGCGATGCCGTCGAGGTGCTCCTGCCGTTCGAGCGACGCCCAGACGGGGCCGGCCACGGCCGGCCCCAGGGTCTCACCCGTGGCGAGCTCCTCAAGCAACGCCGCGAGGTCGGCCGCGCTGCTGTGGTTCTCGCGCCCCGCGGCGACGGCCTCGGCGTCCATCATCAGGCGGCGCATGGCCGTCTGGTGGAGGCCCAGCTCCACAGCCAGGTCGTTCACCCTGTCGAAGCCCACGAAGCTCGCGATGATGTTGGTGGCGTCGTTGTCGCTGACCGCCAGCATGAGGTGGGCGTAGTCCGCGAGCGCCAGCTTGGCGGCGTGGCGGAAGCCGCGCAGCACGCCGCCGCCGCCCACGCTGCTCCACGGCTGGAAGGCGTACGGCTCCGCCTCGCCGAGCTCGCCGCGCTCCACGGCGCGCCAGAAGGCCGCGGCCAGCAGGACCTTGATCGTCGAGAACGCGGGGAGCTGCACCTCTTCGTGGGCTCTCAGGCAGGCTCCCGTGGTGAGGTCTTTGGCGACGTAGGCGATCATCGCTTAGATCGTGGCGTGCGCACCGGCGTCCACATGGACGACCTCTCCGGTGATGGCCCGCGAGAGGTCGCTGAGCAGGAAGACAGTGGCGTCCGCCACCTCCTCGGAGGTCACGTTGCGGCGCAGGGGGGTGTGACTCGCGAGCAGGTCGAGCATGCCGCTGAAGTCCTTGATGGTGCGCGCCGCGACGGTGGCGATGGGGCCGGCAGATACCGCGTTGACGCGGATGCCGTCCGGCCCCAGGTCCGCCGCAAGGTAGCGCACCGCGCTCTCGAGGGAGGCCTTCGCGGGGCCCATGACGTTGTAGTTGGGCACCACGCGCCAGGATCCGGCATAGGTCATCGTGACGATGCCGCCGCCGCGCGTCATGAGGCGCCGCGCCTCGCGGGCCGTGGCGATCAGCGAGTACGAGCTGATGTCGTTGGCCTGCGCGAACCCGGTGCGGCTCGTCTGCACGAAGCTGCCCTGGAGGTCTTCGGCCGGGGCCCAGGCGATGCTGTGCACCATGCCGTCGAGCACGGGCATGGACTCGGCCAGCTCGTCGATGGCGCGCCGCACGGCCTCGTCGCTGCTCACGTCGCACTCGATCAGCGGGGCGCCGCCGAGCTCGTCGGCCAGCGTCTGCACGCGGCGCCTCAGGCGCTCGGCCTGATAGGTGAGCGCCACGGTGCCGCCGTGCTTCTTGATGGCCAGGGCGACCGACCAGGCGATGGAACGCGAGTTGGCGGCGCCCGTCACGAGGAAGTCTCTTGCCTTCCAGCAGACCGGTCACGGTGCCCCCCTCGGACGACGGGGCAAGTCTACCTGACTCAGCGCGGCTTTTCGGCCAGCAGCAGGAACTGCCGCGCCCAGTACTCGCGGAAGACGTACAGAGAGAGGACGAAGCACGCCGCGCGGATCGCGGCATAGCGCGTGTAGTACGGCTGGATGCGAAGCACGCGCAGCCCGGCGCCCTCGAGCAGACCGACCATGTCGCGCTTGGCGAAGAAGCGCAGGTGCGTGCGGTCGAAGATCCCGGAGCTCCTTCGCGGCCAGCGCTTCAGCAGCAGGTTGGCGAAGACCACGACGTGGGCCACGTTGGGCAGCGAGACCACGACGACGCCGCCCGGCCGCAGGCGCGTGAGGGCGCGCGCCAGCACTTCCTCAGGCTGGGCCAGATGTTCGAGCACGTCGCTGGCGAGGATGGCGTCGAAGGGCTCGTCGCCCAGTCGCGCGAGGTCGAGGTGGGCGAGATCGCCCTGCACCACGGCGTCGAGGCGCTTGCGGGCCTGCGCGGCGGCGCCCGCGTGCAGCTCGACGCCGATGACCTCGCGGGCGCCGGCGTGCTTGAGCAGGGCGCCGTTGTGGCCGCCGCCGCAGCCGAGGTCGAGAATGCGGAGCCCGCGAGGGTCGATGAGCTCGAGGAACGCGGGCTTGGCGTCGCTGAAGTAGCCCGGCTTCGGCAGGCGCGGGAGGCTCACTGCAGCTCCACCGCGGCGGGGTCGGTGCCCGCCGGCAGCTCGCGGGCCATCGCGGTCTCGCCTTGGTACGAGTAGACCACCGGCTCGCCGGCGGCCCACGCCTCGAGCGTGCTGGTCGCCACCGTCGCGCCCGGGATCGGAGTGGGCGTCGCCTCCACGCTCGCTCGGGGCTGGGGACGCAGGAACAGCAGGTGGAGCCGGCCTTCGTCGGCCGGGCGGTCGGCGACGCGCAGGCTGACCACGTCCGGGCCCTCGCCCTTGAGGAACTTGACGACCACGAAGCGCTGGAAGACGCCGCCGGCAACCTTCGCCCTGGCGAGCACCACTACGGCGAACGTGTCGAGATCGTCGCGCAGGGCCTGCACGTAGTCTGCGGCGCGGTCGGTGGCGTCCGTGCCGGCGCCGGTCAGGGGACCGGCGGCCTCGCTCGTGGCCTTGGCGGCCGCGGGCAGCGAGCTGTTGACGCCGAGCGTGCCGCCCTTCTGGTCGTTGATGACCGCGAGGCCGACGGCGACCGCGACGAGGACGACGGCGGCCGGCGCCAGTACGCGCAGCCAGCGCGAGGCGCGGCTGCGCGTCTTCACCGGCCGAGGCGGCGCGAGGAACTCCTGCAGCCCGGCCCAGCGCGGGTCGCCCAGATCGGTGTAGTGCTCGTCGGGATCCGGCACGGCGGCGCGCACCTGTGCGCCGACCTGCTCGACCTGGACGCGCACGGCGTCGAGGCGGCGGCGGAGGCCGTCGTCGGCCGCCGCCGCGGCGACCAACTGCGGGTCGTCGTCGAGCCCCAGCGCGAACGCCAGCAGGCGGTCGTCGTCGAAGGCGGGCACGCCCGTCATCTCGTCTCTGCTCTCGTCAGCCATTGCGTTCGAACCCGCTCTCGGTGAGCGTAAGGCGCAGGTGCTTCATGGCGCCGTGCAGCCGCGATTTGACCGTACCCACGGGGATGTCCTGGGCCGCGGCGATCTCGTCCAGAGGGAGGTCGGCGAAGAAGCGCAGCGCCACGCACTCGCGGAGCTCCGGCGACAGCTCGGCCAGCGCCAGTCGCAGGGCGGGGTCGGCCGGTGCGGACGGCGCGTCCGCGGCGACCTCCGGGGCGATCTGATGCAGCTTGTCCATGAGCCCGTGGCGCGTCTTGCGCCGCCGGCCCTGATCGCGACCGGTGTTGAGGATGACGCGGTAGAACCAGGCGAGAAAGGTCTCCTCGGCCGGGATCTGGGCGCGATACACTTTGATGAACACTTCTTGCACGGCGTCGTCGACCTCCTCGCAGAACCCCTGGAGGAAGAGGATGCGGCGCACCTGCGGCGCGTAGCGGCGAAAGAACTCGGCGCGCGCCTCCGGCTGCTCCCTGCGCAGGCGGTCTACAAGGCCGTGCGGCAGTTCTTCTATGGTCTTCCTCCGCAGTGAGAGACGCCGGCTCCGGCGGGCGGGTTCGCGCCGCCGGACGCGGCAAGTATAGCGCGGCGGCTGTCGCGAGGCTCCGCGGCGGCGCGTGCGCCGCCGCTAGAAGCCGAGGCGGCGCACCTCTTCGACCAGGTCGTAGCCGCTCTGCTCGCGGACGCGGCGTTTGACCTCCTCGGCCAGGGCGACGATGTCGGCGGCCGTGGCGCCCGGCAGCGCCACGAGGAAGTTGGCGTGCCTCTCGCTGACGCGCGCCCTGCGGGCAGTGAATCCTTTGAGGCCGGCGTCCTCGATGAGGCGGGCCGCCGGCAGCTCGCGGCTGGGGTTCTTGAAGTAGCTCCCGCAGCTGGCGTACTCGAGCGGGTGCTTGCTGCGGCGCAGTTCCGCGTCGCGGGCGATCTCATCGAGCAGAGCGCTGCGCTCGCCGCGCTGCAGCTGGAAGGTCGCCGACAGGACGGTGAGTTCGGGCAGCTGCTTGAAAAGGCTGGTCCGATACCCGAAGTCGAGCTCCCGCGGCTCTTTGACGTGCTCCGTGGTCCCGTCCAGCAGATGCACGCTGACGAGCACGTCGCTCATCGCGCGACCGTAGGCGCCGGCGTTGCCCACCACGGCGCCCCCGACCGATCCGGGGATGTTGCCGGCGAACTCGAGGCCGGCGAGGCCCTGCCCGGCCAGTTCGATGACGAGGCCGGGCAGCTCCGCCCCGGCCTCGACCATCAGAAGCTCGCCGTCGAGCGTGTGGGCCGCGTTGCGCGCCAGCACGGTGAGGCCGGGCAGGCCGGCGTCGCCGACCAGCACGTTGGTGGCCCGGCCGAGGACCGTGATCGGCACGCCGGCGGTGCGCGCCGTCTTGACGGCGTGCGCCAGGGCGCCGGTCGTCTCGGCCCGGTAGAGGAACTCCGCCGGGCCGCCGACGCCGTAGGCGCAGAGGGTCGCGAGAGGTACGGCCTCTTCGAGGCCGGGCAGCTCGCGCCGCAACGTGTCGCGCGCCCCTCTCCGCAGGATGTCGTCGAGCTCGCTCACGCGACCATGGTAGCAGCTTCACGGGGGGCGGGAGGGGGCGCCGCGGGCGCCGCCGCCCGCCCCCTCGCCCCGTCGGCGGGATGCCGGAGGCGAGGCTTGACATCCGCCAGCTCGTTCCATAAAGTTCCCTAAACCCTAGTAACAAGTAGGAATTAGAACGTGATCCACCTTTCCACGAAAAGCGACTATGCGATCAAGGCGCTCGTCCGCCTGGCCCTCGCCGACGGCGACGCGCCTGTGCAGGCGCGCGAGATCAGCGCGTACACGGCCATCCCCGGCAAGTTCCTCGAACAGGTCATGCACGACCTGCGACAGGGCGGGCTGGTACACAGCCAGCGCGGCAAGAACGGCGGGTACGTGCTCGCCGTCGACCCCGCGGCCGTCAGTTTCGCCGACGTCATCGACCTCATCGACGGCTCGCACGGGGGCAAGGGGCGAATGCCTCGCGGCGACCAGGCGGAGCCCCTGGTCGCGCCCGTCTGGAGCGAGGTGCGCGCCTGCACTCTCGCCATCCTCCGCTCGGCCTCCATCGCCGACGCAGCGGCACGGGCCAGCGAGACCCCCATGTACTACATCTGACGGGAGACGAGACGACATGAGCGACACCGGGACGCAGATCCCCCAAGGCTTCGAGACCCTCGCCCTGCACGCCGGCCAGGAGTCCGACCCCACGACCAACGCGCGCGCCGTGCCGATCTACCAGACCACGGCGTACACGTTCGACAGCGCCGACCACGCCGCCGACCTCTTCGGGCTGCGCGAGTTCGGCAACATCTACACGCGCATCATGAACCCGACCAACGACGTCTTCGAGAAACGCGTCGCGGCGCTCGAAGGCGGAGTCGGCGCGCTGGCCTTCAGCTCGGGCTCGTCGGCCGTCACCTTCAGCATCCTCAACCTCGCCGGGGCGGGCGACCACATCGTCAGCGCCAACAGCCTGTACGGCGGCACGTACAACCTGTTCGTGCACACCCTGCCGCGCTTCGGGGTCGAGATCGACCTCGTCGATCCGCTCGACCCCGAGAGCTTCCGCCGCGCCATCAAGCCCACCACGAAGCTGCTCTACGCCGAGACCGTCGGCAACCCCAAGCTCGACACGCTCGACATCGATGCCGTCGCGGCCATCGCCCACGAGGCGGGCATCCCCCTGATCGTCGACAACACGATGGCCACTCCCTATCTCATCAAGCCCATCGCTCACGGCGCCGACATCGTGGTGCACTCCGCGACCAAGTTCATCGGCGGGCACGGCACGTCCATCGGCGGCGTCGTCGTCGACGCAGGCCGCTTCGACTGGTCGCAGAACGACAAGTTCCCCGGCCTCGTGGAGCCCGACGCCAGCTATCACGGGCTCAAGTTCCACGAAGCGCTCGGGCCGCTCACCTACATCGTGAAGCTGCGCGTCAGCCTCCTGCGCGACATAGGAGCGGCCCTGTCTCCGTTCAACGCCTTCCTCTTCCTGCAGGGGCTCGAGACGCTGCCGCTGCGCATGGAGCGGCACAGCACGAACGCCTTCGGCGTGGCCGCCTTTCTCGAGGACCATGCGAAGAGTCGCCTGGGTGAGCTACCCGGGCCTGCCGTCACATCACACGCACGGCCTGGCGAAGAAGTACCACTACCGTGGTCTGTACGGCGCGATGATCGGCTTCGGCATCGAGGGCGGCCGCGAGGCCGGTCGCCGCTTCGTGGAGAGCACGCGGCTGCTCTCCCACGTGGCCAACATCGGCGACGCCAAGTCGCTGGTCATCCATCCGGCGACCACCACGCACTCGCAGCTCACCGCGGAGGAGCAGGTCGAGACCGGGGTCAGCGACGATTTCGTGCGGCTCTCGATCGGCATCGAGTCGCTCGAGGACATCGTCGCCGACATCGAGCAGGCGCTGGCGAAGGCCTGACGGGCGGAGGGCGGCCGCCGGCAGCGCCGCCGCATCCTCGCGCTCGCGGGCGAACGCGTAGAATGGGTGACGGACGGCGATAGGCCGCCCGTCACCCACGCACCCGGGTCGTGATGACAGCAGCGAAGCACGCAGACCGCAAGGAGATCGGCGACGTGGCCATGGGCCTCGGCGCCGACGCCGGCTCGGCCGGCATCGTGCGCACCAGGCACGTGACCTTCGACCAGCCGGGCCAGGAGCTCGCCCTCGAGGGCGGCGGCACGCTGGCGCCCTTCACCGTCGCCTACGAGACGTATGGCAAGCTCAGCGAGCGCAAGGACAACGCTATCCTCGTGACCCATGCCCTCTCGGGCGACGCGCACGTGGCGGGGCTTCACAGCGCCAACGACCGGCGCCCCGGCTGGTGGGACATGATGATCGGGCCGGGCAAGGGGCTCGACACCGAGAGGTACTTCGTCATCAGCTCCAACGTGATCGGCGGCTGCAGCGGATCCACCGGGCCGGCCTCCGAGGATCCCGCTACGGGCCGGCCGTACGGCACCGACTTCCCCATCATCACGATCGCCGACATGGTCAACGCTCAGGCGATGCTGCTCGACCACCTCGGCATCGAGAAGCTGCTCGCCGCCGTCGGGGGCTCGATGGGCGGCATGCAGGTGCTCGAGTGGGCCGTCGCGCACCCCGAGCGCGTGCACCTCTGCGTGCCGCTCGCCACCGCCGCCCGTCAGCCCACGCAGGCGATCGCCTTCAACGAGGTCGGCCGCCAGGCCATCATGGCCGACCCCGACTGGCGCGGCGGCCACTACTACGACGGCAAGCCGCCGGCGAAGGGCCTCAGCGTGGCGCGCATGGTCGGCCATATCACCTATCTGAGCGACGAGGCCATGCAGGAGAAGTTCGGGCGCCGCCTGCGCGACATCCACGACTACTCGTTCACCTTCTCGGCCGATTTCGAGGTGGAGAGCTATCTGCGGCACCAGGGACTCTCGTTCACCAACCGCTTCGACGCCAACACGTACCTGTACATCACGCGGGCGCTCGACTACTTCGACCTCACGCGCCAGCACGGGAGCCTCGTGCAGGCGTTCCGCAACGTGACGGCGCGCTTCCTCGTGCTGGCGTTCAGCAGCGACTGGCTGCACCCGCCGTACCAGCTCAAGGAGATCGTCAGCGCCCTGCGCGCCACCCACAAGCACGTGAGCTACTACGAGGTGGAGAGCCACTACGGTCACGACGCCTTCCTGCTGGAGCGCGAGAAGATCGAGGGCATCATCGGCGCGTTCCTGGCCAGCGGCGCCCGTACCTTCGCGCTCCCCGGCTGAAGCGGTCGAAGCGATAGGATAGTCGCCGTGCGGCGCATCGACTACAAGCTCATCGAGGACCTCGTGCCTCAGGGCTCCACCGTCCTCGACCTCGCCTGCGGTGACGGCGAGCTGCTCGGCCAGCTCATCCGCGACAAGGGCGTGCGCGGCAGCGGCGTCGACGTCTCGCAGGAGGCCGTCGAGGCCTGCGTCAGGAGAGGGCTCTCCGTCTTCCACGGCGACCTCGACGCCGGCCTCGCCGATTTCGCCGACGGTTCGCACGACGTCGTCATTCTGAGCATGAGCCTGCAGCAGCTGCGCCGCCCGCGGATGATCGTTCGCGAGATGGTGCGCGTCGGCCGTCAGGCCATCGTCAGCTTTCCCAACTTCGCCCACTGGACGCCGCGCCTGCAGCTCTTCGCGGGCGGTCGCATGCCCGTGTCGCGCGACCTTCCCTACCAGTGGTGGGACACGCCCAACATCCACCTCTGCACGGTCAAGGACTTCCGCGCGCTCTGCCTCGAGGAGGGTCTGTGCATCGAGCACGAGCTCTATCTCAGCGGGGTGGACAAGCCGCCGCCACAGCGGGCGGTGCTTCCCAACCTCATGGCGCGCGTCGCGATCTTCGCCGTGACACGCTGTTAGACGGCGACTCGCTTTCCGCTCCCGCGCGAAGCGGGTACACTACCGTTACGCTCTGCGCCTCAGAGACCGGCGTGAGCGGCACAAGGAGCGCACCCCGTCACCACCGAGCGCCGGCGGAGTGCACTTCAAGACAAAAAGGAGAAACAAGTGCCCCAGGGTAAAGTGAAGTGGTTCTCATCGGAGAAGGCTTTCGGCTTCATCGAGCAGGACAACGACAACGACATCTTCGTGCACGTCACCGGCCTCGCCGACGGCGTCACCGCGATCGACAAGGACATGCTCGTCGAGTATGAGGTCGAGCAGGGCCGCAAAGGACCGCAGGCCGTCAACGTGAAGCCCGCCTCCGCCGCCGCCCCAGTCGTCGTGGTCGAGGAAGAGGTCATCGTCGACGACGAGGGCGACGTCGAAGTGATCGAGACGGCCGCCGACGACGAGGGCAACGTCGTGATCGTCGACGCCATCGCCGACGCCGAGGGCAACGTCGACGTGGTCGAGGTCGTGGAAGATGCCGAGGGCAACGTCGAGGTCACCGAGATCGTCGAAGAGGCCGACGCCGACTGACCAATGTGTTGCTGACAGGGCCGGTCATCGGGGCAGTGCTCGGAGCCCGATGGCCGGCCCTTCGTTTTCCCGGCATCGGGTACCATCCTGACGGCACACTCTTCGGGAGGCGACCATGATCGAGAACATCCACTGGCTCGGCCACGACTCGTTCCGCCTCGACGGCTCCAGCACGGTCTACATCGACCCCTGGAAGCTCTCCGCCGGCGCCCCTCGCGCCGACCTCGTCCTCATCACGCACGACCACTTCGATCACTTCAGCCCGGACGACATCATGCGTGTGGCCGCGCCGCGGACGACGCTCATCGGGCCGGCGTCCGTGACCGCCCAGATCGATGGGGTCGCGGCGGTCACTCTCAGCGCCGGCGAGAAGGCGACGGTGGGCGGCGTCACCGTGACCGCCGTCGCCGCCTACAACCTCGACAAGTTCCGGCAGCCCGGCCAAGTGTTCCACCCGCCGGCCGCCGGCGGCCTCGGCTACATCGTCGAGCTCGACGGCCGCCGCATCTACCACGCCGGCGACACCGACGCGATCCCCGAGATGCGCGACGTGCGCTGCGACGTGGCGCTGCTGCCGGTGAGCGGCACCTACGTCATGACGGCCGAGGAGGCCGCGGACGCCTGCCGCATGATCTCCGCGGCCGCGGTGGTGCCCATGCACTTCGGCGACATCGTCGGGACGGCTGACGACGCGGCTCGCTTCGAAGCGCTCTGCGGGACCCCCGTCACCGTGCTGCCGCTCGAGCAGGGCTGAATGGGCCCGGTGAGCTCGGCGTGCTGCGCGTCGCGGACACCTGACCAGCCACGTCCCTCGAGGAGGGCTCGATGAAAGTCGTGCGTGCCGTACCTACCGAGAGCATCTCGGAGAAGCTCAGCGTGCAGCGTCTCAGCGAAGCGCTGGGCGTGCGCAACCTGCGCGTCAACGTGTTCACGCTGGCCGAAGGCTCGATGTCGAAGCACATGCACCGCGAGCAGGAGGAGGTCTACCTCGTGCTCGACGGTACGGCCATGATCGACGTCGACCAGGAACAGTTCAAGGTGGGGGAGCGCGAGGCCCTTGCGGTGCCGGCGCGCGCCTGGCACCGGGTGGCCAACGTCGGGCGCGGGCCGCTGACCTTCTTCGTGGTTGCCACGCCGGCGGCGGACGACGACGCGGAGATCGCCGGGTAGGGCGGGACGCTACTCGTCCACCCACTCGAGGATCACGGCGTCGTCGGGGCAGGCATCCTCGGCGCGCTCCACGGCCGCCCACAGCGTCTCGTGCGGCTCGGGCTCGAGGACCTCGGGCAGGCCGTCGTCGCGCATGAAGAAGACCTCCGGGCACACCTGCTCGCAGGCGCCTACCCCCGTGCAGCGGTCGTAATCGACGCTCACCTTCAGCTTGCGGGTCGTCATTGGCGCAGTCTACACCGGCCGCCGTTTGGCCCGACGCCGTTGCGGCAATGACCCGGCAGGAGATCGCACGGCGGCGGCGCTTCGCCGGCCGCCGCACCACGAGAGGAGGGACTCGTGCTCAAAGAAGGCGACAAGTCACCAGAGGTCACCGGCACGTCGTACGACGGCGCCACCTACGATCTGGGGGCGCCGGGCCGGCGCACCGTCCTGTGGTTCTACCCGAAAGCCAACACCGGTGGCTGAACGACAGAAGCCGTTGAGTTCAACGGCCTGCTCGACGAGTTCGGCAAACTGGACGTCCTGGTGGTCGGCGCCAGCATCGACTCGGCCAACGCCAACCGGAAGTGGGCCGAGAAGTACGACCTGAAGATGCCGCTGATCGGCGACGTCGGCGAGCACGAAGTGGCCGTCGCGTTCGGTGTGGCGCGGCCGATGGTCGGCGTGGCCAAGCGCACCACGTGGCTCATCGACCCCGACGGCACGATCCGCAAGGTCTACCCCAAGGTGACGCCCAAGGGCCACGCCGCCGAGGTACTGGCCGCGGCGAAGGAGCTCTGGGGCTAGGGCGAACGAAAGGGGCGGGGGGCGCGAGCGGCCGCCCGCCCCCTTCGTTCGCTCAGGCTCCGTCGCCGCCGGTCTCGCGAGGGCCGAAGTACGCCGGCGCGTCGATCATGAAGATGCGGCTCGACCAGCTCTCGCCGGCGGCCGTGGCCCTCTCGGCGTCGTCGATCGCGCCGATGCGCGCCGTCATGTCGTCGCAGTAGTGCACGATGACGGCCTCGCGCGTCTGCGGCACGACCGGGCTGCCCTTCTCGCGCATGCCGTGGTGGGAGACGATGATGTGCAGCAGGCGCTTGGCGAGCTCGGCAGGAAAGCCGGGGACCTCGGCCATGAGCTCGCGGACCATGTCGTGGCCGATGACGATCTCGCCGTGCAGCCTGCCGACGTCGGTCATGAGCGGCGCCATGCCGTCGCTGGTGTAGGCCTGCGTCTTGCCGAGGTCGTGCAGCAGCGCTCCGGCGACGACGAGGTCGCGGTCGACGGAGTCGAACCGCGACGCCACCCCGGCGGCCGCCTCGGTGACGATCAGCGAGTGCTCGAGCAGTCCGTGCCGGTAGGCGTGGTGGTTGCGCACCGCCGCCGGCGCGACGGCGAAGGTGGCGCCGGGCTCCTGCGAGCCGTCGAAGGCGCGCTCGAGGAGCGCGCGCAGGTGCGGCTCGTCGACCGAGTCGATGAGCGCGTGCAGGCGTTCGCCCAACTCGGCGGTGCCGACCGGCGATACCGGCACGAGATCGACGGCGTCGTACTCGTCGGGCTCGGCGAGCCTCAGGCGGCGCACCTGGATCTGGGGACCGTACTGCGGGTGGACGCTGTAGGTGCCGCCGGCGACGACCACGTCTCCGGCGGCAACGCCCAGCGCCTCTTCTGACGGGTCGAAGTGGATGCACGAGACCTCGCCGGTCGCGTCGCGCAGCTTGAGGCGGAGGTAGGTCTTGCCGTTGCGGTCGGTGGCCGTGGTCTTCTCGGAGCAGGTGAAGTAGGTGTCGACCGCCTGACCATTCTCCAGCTCGGCGATAGGGGTACGGGGCATCGCCGCCGCGAGGCCGCTGAGTTGATCGATCATGTGCTCTCCTTGGTCCCGCTTAGGCTACCAGACGGCCCGGACGGGCGACGAGGGAGCGGGGTGGTGACGTTGCCGTCAGCCGGTCAGATGCGAATGCGTATGCACTTGCGAGGGCGCTCAGGCGGTGAGCTCGTCCCCGGCCCGTGCTTCGGGGCCGGCCTTCTTGGTGCGCGACGCCGGCTTCTTCGCCGAGGCTTTCTTGGCGGCCGGCTTCTTCGTAGCGGCGGGCTTCTTCGGGGCGGCCGGCTTCTTCGGAGCGGCCGGCGCCCGCCGCTTCGCCGCGGGCTTCTTCGCCGCGCCTGCGGTGGCCTCGACCGGCGCCGGAGTCTCGGGCGCCGGCGGCGCTTCGGCGACGGGCGCTGCTACTGCCGCTTCGGGGGCAGTCTCGGCCACCGGCTCCGGCACGGTGACAGCCGCTTGGTCGGCCGGCGCGGGCGCAGCCGCGTCGGCCGCTTCCGCCGCGCGGCCGCGCAGCACCTCGATCTCCGCTTCCTTGTTGCTCAGAGCCAGTCGGGCTTCGCGCAGACGCGCGACCGCCGCCTCGAGGTCGGGATGGGCGATCTCGCCGCTCTCGATCAGCGAGAAGGCGCTGTGGCCCAGCTCGCGCTCGGCCTTGCGGATGTCGTTCTGCAGCACCACGGTCCTTGCCTGCGCGGCGGTGACCTTGCCGGCTCGCTCGGCGTCGGCGGCCAGCGAGTTGGCCTTCAGCTTGACCGTGTCGAAGAGCCCCATCTCGGCCTCCTTGTGACGCGTCCGGTCAGACCCGAACGCTGCTGCACTCAGTGTGTCCCTTGCGGGCCTTCACGTCCAGCGTCCGCGAGATCCTCGTCCGCGGGTGTGCGGACGCTCGCCACCAGTACGACCAGCAGGCCGGAGGAGACGACGATGACGAGCACGAACGGCAGGGCGTAGCCGATGCGGTAGAGGATGCCGCCGAGCACCGCGCCACCGGCCATGGGCAGGCCCATCACGGCGTCGAAGATGCCGTAGCCCCAGGCCAGAGGCACGCCCTCGAAGGAGTCGCCGACGATCGCGGCGGCGACGAAACGCAGGGCGTCGAACGAACCGCAGAACAGCATCGCCAGCGCCCAGACGAGCGGGTTCCAGCCGACGAGCAGCAGGACTGCCCCGGCAAGCAGGCAGACGAGCACGCCGGCGATGCCGACGCGCGGCCCGTAGAGGTCCGTCGCGCGTCCCATCGCCGGCGTGAGCAGGGCCGCCCCCAGGGCGGCCAGCGAAGAGTACACGCCGAGGGCCGCGTACCCTTGGTCGTGGACCTGCGAGAGATATGGGTTGATGAAGGCCTGGCCGACGTAGACGGCCAGGAATCCGGCCACGAAGAAGATCAGGTAGCGACGGAAGCGGCGGTTGTGGCTCAGCGACCTCAGGGTCCAGGGTGTGTCCGCGGAGTGGTAGTGCGTGTCGCGGATGAAGGTGATCGTGAGGGATGAGAGGACGAAGATGGCCGTGCTGATGAGGAACACGGTCCGCATGCCCAGATGGGCGGCGATCTGTCCTCCCACCAGCGGCGCCACGACGAGGCCCACGGGATAGGCGCCGATGACGAGCGTGAGATTGCGCGCGACACGGGACGGCTCCGACTTGAGGTAGATGTAGGACTTCATCGCGGGGCCGTTGGCGAACGTGACGCCGAAGATGACGAGGCCGGGGATGAGCCAGGGCCAGCTGGGGGCGAGGAAGAGCGTCAGGCCGGCGAGCACCGTCGACCACCACACGGCGACGATCACGGGCTTGAGACTGAAGCGCCGCGCCGCCCAGGCGCCGGGGATGTTCCCGACGGCGATGGTGGCGAGCAGGATCGCGTTGAGCACGCCGAGGGTGAAGCGCGACGAGCCGAGGTTCAGCGCGTACACCCAGAGCAGCTGCAGGAAGAGGCCTACGCCCAGCGCGTAGAGGAGGACGGCGAGCATCATCAATCTGAGGTCGCGGTCGAGATGGCGCATGCGGTCTCCGGACTGGGCGGCGGACGGGCCGATTCTAGCGGCCGGGAGCGCGCCGCCCTACCCCGACCGCGGGGGTGCGCCTGCCGGGGCGGGCTTGCGGGGCGCCTCGGCCGGTTGAGAACGAGGACCGTATCCGTCAGGCTTCAAGAGCCGTGTGCAAAGTGACGGACGCGGCGTTCGTCTCCACCGACACGAAGGGGCAGACACGGTGCAACTCGGCGGCATGGCTCTGCAGGACGGCGTTCTGTTGCAGAGCGAGCGGTTCTGGGCCGCCGCCGTGCGCAGCCCGGGCGGCGGCGTCAAGGTGACGTCCGGCGAGAAGGCGCGCTTCCCGGCGCGCGACGAACTGCAGCGCATCCCGCTGTTGCGCGGCCTGCTGCGGCTCGGCGAGGCGCTCGCCGTTCTGCCCGCCGTGCGCCGCTCCACCGGCGGCCCCGTGCTCCCGCAGGAAGACCCTCGCCTGCTCGCGGCCACCGCGGCGAGCGCCGTCGCCACGCTCGCTCTGCGCAGCTCGCGCCGTGGCTCGCCGCTCCTCAAGGAACTGGCCGCGGCCGGCGTCTCGCTGGCGCCCATCCTGCTGCTGCTGCGCGACTCGCGTCTGGCGCGCTACCACGGCGCCGAGCACAAGAGCGTGGCGGCCTACGAGAGCGGCCTCGAGCCGGCGGCGGCCGACAAGGAGCACGCGCGTTGCGGCTCCAACCTCATCGCCCCCCTGGTCGTCACCACGGTCGCCAGCAATCTCGTGTTGCGGGCGGCCGGCAAGGAGCGCCAGCCCGTGGCCACGTTCGTCGCCGGGCTCGTGAGCATCGGCACGGCGATGGAGCTGTTCTCGTGGATGGCGCGCCACCAGGATCACCCTCTGTCGCGCACTCTCCGGCGCCCCGGCATCGAGATGCAGCGGCTGTTCACGACCAGCGAGCCGACCGAAGCACAACTGGACGTGGCGGATCTTGCCCTCCAGGAGCTGCTGAGGCTCGAAGAAGCGGCGCCGGCCGGCGCCTGACCACCGCCCGGCGCCTGCTAGATATCGGCCGGCTGGCGTTCGGCGAGTCGCTTGCGCCGCCGCTCCTGGGCGTCGGCGTACCAATCCTTCTGCTCCGCCGTCACGGGCACCAGCGGCGGCACCGGGATGGGCTTGCCGCTGTCGTTCACGGCCACCAGGACGAGGTAGGCCGAGTTGGTGTGCGCGACCATCCCGGTCGCGAGGTCCTCGGCCTCGACCCGCACCCCGACTTCCACGGACGTCTTGCCGGCGTAGTTGACGTTGGCGAGCAGTCGCACCAGTTCGCCGATCCGCACCGGGTGGTGGAAATCGATGCGGTCGATCGCGGCGGTGACCACCTTCGTGCGACAGAAGCGGTAGGCGCAGGCGCCCGCCGCTTCGTCGATGAGCTTCATCACGATGCCGCCGTGGATGTTGCCCATGAAGTTGGCGTCGGCGGGCTGCATATGATGCGTGAGCACGAGGCGGGTCTCGCTGCCGCGCGGCAGGGGTTCGTTCATGGTGTCCCTCGGGTCGGCAGCAGTGGTCAGACGTCGAAGGCGCCGGGGGCACGCCGACACCGGCGGTCGCGCGTGCTGCGCGCGCCACCACCCGAACGGTCGCCACGGCGCTCGCCTTGACGGCGGTCGAGGATGACCTTGACGTTCGGGTTGTCCTTGTAGTGCTCGACGAGGCGCCGGTAGGCCTCTTCGCCGAGTTCGGGCGGCACGACGCAGTAGATCAAGAAAGCCTCCCAGTAGCCCGGCCAAACGCTAGCACATGCCCAGATGGGTCGCCAGAGGAAAGAGCGAGGGCCGGGACCGGCTGCTCCTGCCGGCCCCGGCCCTCTGAAGGGGGTACCGCTGAGCAGTATCGGCAGCGGGTCGCCGAGGCTTTAGCTTTTCGCTGCCGCGGTCTTTCTCCCACGCCCGCTGCCGTAGGGCGGGTCCTGCGTCGGGCTCCGGGCAGCCGTCTGGTAAGCTCACGGCAGGGTCAGCGAGAAGGGCGGTGTGCGATGTTTCCCAGACACGATGCGGTCGTCACGGCCGCGCCCGAGAACGACCGCTCTTCTCTCCTCGGGAGTCGGTCGGCGCGTTGGTGCTCAAGCATCTGCTGCTCTTGCTCGCCGACGGTCTCGCCAAGGAGCTGGGCTTCAGCTTGTCCGTGGTCAAGGTCGGCGACCTCGACGCCATGCGCCTCAGTGAGCTGCGCGACGGGGATGAGCTGAGGCCGTGAACGAGCTTTCTCGCGAGCCCGACTTCCTGGACGTCGCGGCCGGCGTCAGTCTCGCCATCGCCGACAGCCCCGACCTTGACGAGATGCTGTCGGAGGTCGCACGGCGCGTGGCCGAGGCGCTCGGCGTGTGGGAGTGCGACATCTACGAGTACCGGCCCGACAGCGACGCCCTGGTCGCCACGGCCCTGTGGTCGCCGGAGCTCAACGCTCGTGATCGCGACTGGCTGGGCACGGTGTATCCGGTCGCGCATCGGCCGAGCTACGAACGCCTCCTGCGGCAACGCGCCGTTCGCGAGTACCAGGTGGACGATCCATCGCTGGGCGCAGAAGACGTGGAGATCATGCGCCGCTGGGGCGAGCTCAGCGTCCTCTCGGTGCCGCTCGTCTTCCAGGACGACGTGATCGGCGCGCTCACCCTGGTCGAGAAGCGCGCCCCGCGACGCTTCAGCCCCGACGATCTGCGTCTGCTCGAGATCCTCGCGGTGCCGGCAGCCGTGGCGGTGCACAACGCGCGCATGTTCCGCCGTGAGGCGGAGCAGAACCGGCGCCTGCAGGCGCTGCTCGCAGCCAGCCGGGCCATGAACTCGACGATCCGCCTCGACGAGTTGCTCGCCACCATCGCCCGCGCGGCGCGCGGGGCGCTCGACACCGCCGAAGCGGCCATCGACACCTACGACCCGGAGAACGACACCATCACCATCGTCGCCTACGACCCGCGCGACCCCAAGCCGGGCTGGGAGGAGTACTTGGGCCGCACGTACCAGCTGGCCGACTACCCTGCGGACCGCGCGGTACTCCTGAGCGGCGAGATCGTGGAAGAGCACGTGTCCGACCCCGCGCTGGACGAGCGCAACCGGCGCGCGATGCTCGAGAGCGACGAGAAGTCGATGCTCACGGTGCCCCTCGTCTACGAGGGCGTGCCGATGGGGCTTCTGGTGTTCATCGAGACCGAGACCGAACGCCGCTTCACCGACGAAGAGCGCGAGCTGGCCGCCGCTCTGGGGGAGCAGGCGGCGGCGGCCATCCACCACGCGGGGCTGCTCGAGCAGACCGAG
Source organism: uncultured Thermoleophilia bacterium (assembly GCA_963700035.1). Lineage (GTDB taxonomy): Bacteria > Actinomycetota > Thermoleophilia > UBA2241 > UBA2241 > CAIXSE01. The sequence continues at coordinate 55,206 of CAVOWE010000012.1, forward strand.
CGGCAGAACCGTCAGCTCGGACTGCTCCTCGAATCCACGCGCGCGATCAGCACCAGCGTCGAACTCGACGAGGTCCTCGCCATCGTCGCGCGCACGACCGCCGAGGCGCTCGGCGCCGAGCAGTGCCAGATCCAGGAGTACGACGCCGCCGCGGACACCGTCACGCCCGTCGCCTTCTGGCAGCGGCATACGGAGCGCCTCGAGCCCGACAGCATGCACAAGACGTTCTCGCTGGCCGACGAGCCCGAGGAGCGCGCCTTCCTCGAGGCGAAACAGGTCGTTCAGCAGCAGCGCTCCGACGCCGAGCTTGCCGGCTCAACGCGGGCGGTCATGGACAAGTACGGCGACCTGTCGTATCTCAACGTGCCGCTCGTCTTCGGCGAGCAACCCTTCGGCGTCATGGTGCTCGTCGAGACGGAGCTGGAGCGTCGCTGGAGCGACGAGGAGGTCGCGCTGGCGCGCGCCCTCGGCGACCAGGCCGCGGTGGCCATCGAGCACGCACGCCTCTACCGGCGCGTACAGGACCAGGCGATCACCGACGGCCTTACCGGCCTGTTCAACCACCGCTACTTCTACGAGCGGCTCGAACAGGAGATCGCGCGGGCCAAGCGGTACGGCACGCCGGTGTCGCTGCTGATGATCGACCTCGATGACTTCAAGGCCTTCAACGACCGTCACGGGCACCTTGCCGGCGACGCCGTCCTGCGGGAGATGGCCGAAGTGCTCGGCTCCGAGCTGCGCGCCAAGCTCGATATCGCGGCCCGCTACGGCGGCGAGGAGTTCGCGATCATCCTTCCCAACACGCCGATGATCGGGCTCCCCGAGACCCAGATGGAGATGGACCTGGCGGGCAAGCTGGCGAAGGCAGGCGCCGCCGACGCGCCGCCCGCCCCCGGACACCGCCACGGAGCCGAGGAGGTGGCCGAGCGCATCCGCCGCAGGGTCGGCGCGACAGCACTTCATCGGCAGTGACGGCAAGAGGCTCACGCAGCTCACCGTGAGCATCGGTGTGGCGTTCTTTCCGCGCAAGACCAGCACACCAGAGGATCTCGTGGGCAACGCGGACGCGGCGCTCTACAAGGCCAAGCGCGCCGGCAAGGACAGGGTCGAGACCTACGGCTGAGGGCCGGCCGGGCGCCGGCGCCGCGGGGTGGAGCTAGAGGCGGCCGAGGGCCGGGAGATCGTCAAGATCGGCGGGGCGGCTGCCTGCGACGTGGAGCGCGGCGGCCGCGACGCGCGCGGTCATGGCGTCCACGAAGTAGCGGGCCGCCAGAAGCTTGCGCGCGTCGTCCTGCGCCGCGCGGAGCATCAGGTAGCCGCAGCTCACGTCGATGGCCATCTCCACGAGCCGGCGGGCGTGGAAATCGCGAAAGCGCACGTCGTCCTGCTCGCGCACCTGCCCGACCGCCTCCGCAAGGCGCGCGCGGGCCTCGCGCACGCGCGCGAGCAGCTCGGGCGTCGCGCCGAAGTCCTCGGCGTCGTACTCGTCGAGCCGGGCGGCGAGGGTGCCTCCAAGCACGCCGCCGATGGCGGCTACGACCTGCAGCTGCGTCGTGCCCTCGTAGATGTTGGTGATGCGCGCGTCGCGGCTGTGGCGCTCCACGGCGAAGTCGCGCATGTAGCCGGAGCCGCCGTGGATCTGCAGCGATTCGTAGGCCACGGTGTTGGCCATCTCCGTGCAGCACGCCTTGGCCAGCGGCGTGAAGAGCGCCGCCAGGCGCGTGTACTTCTTGAGCTCCGCGCGCAGCACCTTGAGCTCGTCGGCGCCGGTCGGCGGAGCCTCGCCGGCGCTCTGCGTGACCGCGACCTGCTGCAGCAGCCCGATGCGGTGCTCGAGCACCTCCTTCAGGTCGACGACGAGCGCCGTCTCGTAGAGGAGGGCGCGCGCCGCCTCGAGGCTCACCTTCATGTCGGCGAGCATGCCTCTGACGGCGGTGAGCTCGCCGATGGGCGCGCCGAACTGCACGCGCTCCTGCGCGTACTTGGCGGCGGCGCGCCAGGCCGCCTCGGCGATGCCCTGGGCCTGCGCCGCGATGGCGATGCGGGCGCCGTTCATCAGGCTCATCACGTAGGTCGTGAGGCCGCGCCGGCGCTCGCCGACGAGCAGCGCCGGCGCGTCGTCGAACTGCAGCTCGCAGGTGGGCGAGCCGTGGATGCCGAGCTTGTCCTCGAGGCGGCGGATGCGCATGTGCTCGTCGCGCTCGTAGAGGAACATGCTCAGGCCGCGAGCGTCGGTGGTGCCCTCCTCCGAACGCGCGAGCACGAGGCTGATGCGCCCGTTGCCGTTGGTGATGAAACGCTTCACGCCGCTGAGGCGCCAGGTGCCGTCCGGCTGCTCGGTCGCCTTGAGCTGCACGTTCTGCAGGTCGGAGCCGGCCTCCGGCTCGGTGAGTGCCATGGAGCCGGTGACCTCGCCGCTGGCGAAGCGCGGCAGGAACGCGGCCTTCATCGCTTCATCGGCGAACTTGTTGATCGTCTCGGAGATGTCCTGGAGGCCGAAGATGTTCATCAGCGCCGGGTCCGCGCGGCTCACCATCTCGACGATCATCACGCTGACCGAGACGGGGAAGTTGAGGCCGCCGTACTTGCGCGGGAGCGTGATGCCCATGAGGTCCGCTTGCCTGAGGCGCTCGAGGCTCTCGGCGATGCCCGGGGCGTAGCGGACCTCACCGTCCACGAGCTCGCTGCCGGCGCGATCCACGTCCTCGGCCCGCGGGTCGACGAACTCGCCGGCGATGTCGCCGACGATCTCGAGCGTGCGCTCGTAGGAGTCGAGGGCGTCTTCGAAGTCCCTGGGTGCGTAGGCGAAGTCCCGCGCCTGCTCGTAGTCGTCCTCGCGCAGGCGCACGACGCGCGCCAGGTCGAGGCGACGCAGGGTGGCCTGCAGGTCCGGGTTGTCGCTGAAGAAGTTGCTCATGCCTTCGTCCTGTAGGCCTGGATCAGCAGAGGGATGACCTTGTGCAGGTCGCCGTGGATGCCGTAGTGGGCCACCGAGAAGATGGGCGCGTCGGGGTCGCTGTTGATGGCCAGGATGCGGGCGCTCTGGTCCATGCCGGCGCGGTGCTGCACGGAGCCGCTGATGCCGCAGGCGATGTAGAGCTTGGGACGCACGGTCGTGCCGGTCTGGCCGACCTGGTGCTCGTGGCCGACCCAGCCCGCGTCCACGGCGGCGCGGCTGGCGCCGACGACGCCGCCGAGCGCGCGGGCCAGTTCTTCGACCAGGGCGAAGCCCTCGCGCGAGCCGACGCCGACGCCGCCCGACACGACCACCCGGGCGCCCTTGAGGTCGACTCTCTTCTCTTCCTGTACGCGCCTCACGAGGCGGACGGCGAAGTCGGGGTCGGTGAGCGTGATGCCGGCGGCGTCGTTGACCGGGGCCGACGAGCGCTCCACCGGCACCGTGACCACGGTGCCGGTGCGGCTCTCGTCGGCCTCCGGCATCACCATGACGCCTTCGCGCACGGTGGCCATCTGCGGCTTGTGCGCCGGGCTCACGATGGTGGCGATGATGTTGCCGCCGAAGGCGGGGCGGATCTGGAACAGAAGATCGGAGTACGTCTCGCCCTTGGCCGAGAAGTCGCCGATGCGCAGGTCGGTGCAGTCGGCGGTGAGGCCGGTGCGCAGGGCGCTCGCCACGCGCGGCGCCAGGTCGCGGCCGGTGGTCGTGGCGCCGTAGAGGACGATCTGCGGCTGGTGCTGACGGACGAGGCCGGCGACGAGGCGCGTGTGCGGCAGCGCCAGGTAGTCGCCGAGGTCCTCGTGGTCGGCGAGGTACACGGTGTCGGCGCCGCGGGCGATGAGGGCGGGCGCCAGAGCCCTGACGGGCGCGCCCGCCCCGGCCAGCACGGCGCCGGTGCCCACGCCGAGCTTGCCGGCGAGCGCGCGGGCGCGGCCGAGCAGCTCGAGACTGACCTCGGCCGCCACGCCGTCGTGCTGCTCGACGACGACCCAGACGTCGTTGCGGTGACTACCCAAGGATGTGCTCTTCGATGAGCTCGTGCACGAGCTCCGCCACGCCGGCTTCGTCCGGCTCCACCATGCGCGCCTCGCTCTGCGCGAGCACGACGCTCTCGATCTCCTTCACGCGCGTCGGCGAGCCGCGCAGGCCGAGCGCCTCACGGTCGGCCGCGAGGGCCAGATGGTCCCACTGCACGACCTTGGCGCGGCACACGGGCTTGCCGTCGCGGCCGAGCATGCACACCTCGGCGGCGTCGCTCTCGGGGTCGAGGTAGGTGTCGTCGTAGTCGGGCAGGGCCTCTGCGGCGATGCCCTTGTAGGTCATCACCAGCTTGACGCTCGCCGGGCGCGGATCGTTGGCCTCGCCGGTGACCGTGAGCAGACAGGGGAGCGAGGCGGTGAGCGTCTCGAAGCCGCCCTCGATGGAGCGCGTGGCGGTGATGGCGCCGTCCGCGCCGTCCGCCGGCGCCACCAGCTCGTCGATGCGGCTCACGCAGGTGATCTGCGGATAGCCGAGCTTCTCCGCGGTCTGCGGGCCCACCTGCGCGGTGTCGCCGTCGATCGCCTGGCGGCCGCAGAGCACGAGGTCGCAGCCGCCCAGCTTGCGCACCGCCAGCGACAGCGCGTAGCTCGTGGCCAGGGTGTCGGCGCCGGCGAACGCCTTGTCGGTGAGCAGGATGACCTCGTCGGCGCCGCGGTACAGCGACTCGCGGAGCACCTGCACCGCGGCCGGCGGCCCCATGGTGACCACCGTCACGCGGGCGCCGTTGCGATCCTTGAGGCGCAGCGCTTCTTCGAGGGCGTTGAGGTCCTCGGGGTTGAACACGGCCGGCAGCGCCGCCCGGTTGACGGTCCCGTCCTCCTTCATGGCGTCGCCGGTCACGTTGGCGGTGTCCGGGACCTGCTTGACGAGGACGACGATGCGCAGCTGCGGACATGTCAGGCGTCCGAGGTCGGGGCGTTGTGAGTGTGGGGATGCTCGTACACGGAGCCGAGAGAGTACCAGACGGCGCCGGGTGCGGCAAAAGGGCCGCGACCGGAGGAAGCCACCCGCCGTCCGCGCACGTCTTACCTTTCTCTGACATCGCTGTGACATGCTTCAGACCGTCGGCGTCGAGGGTAGTGGCGCCGGTCAGCATGCGGGGTGGCCGCGGTGAGGCCGGGGGGACAGGGAGGTGACGTGATGACCACGGTGCTCGTGGTCGAGGACGAGGTCAACATCGCCAACGTCGTGCGCATTGCGCTCGAGCGTGACGGCTACCGGGTCATCTCGGTGCGTACCGGGGAGGAGGCGCTGGCCGAGCTGCCCAGACACCCGATCGCGCTGGTCATCCTCGATCTCGGGCTGCCGGGGATGGACGGGCTCGAGGTCTGCCGCCGCGTGCGGGCCGGCTCGAGCCTCCCCATCATCATGCTGACCGCGCGCGATGAAGAGGCCGACCGCGTCGCCGGGCTCGAGCTCGGCGCCGACGACTACGTGCCCAAGCCGTTCAGCCCGCGCGAGCTGGCGGCGCGCGTCAAGGCGGTGCTGCGGCGCAGCACGGCTGCCCCGCGCGCCGACGACCTCGCGCTTGCCGACGTCACTCTCAGCCGGGCGCGCCGGGACGTCTTCGTCGCCGGCGCGCCCGTCGCCCTCTCGGCCACCGAGTTCAATCTCCTCGCCTTCCTGATGGAGAGCCCAGGCATCGTCTTCTCCCGGGAAACGCTGCTTGATCGCGTGTGGGGACTCGAGTTCCCCGGAGGCACGCGCACCGTCGACCAGCACGTTGCTCAGGTACGCGCCAAGCTCCAGCGCCCCGACCTCATCGAGACGGTTCGCGGCGCCGGATACAAGGCGGTGCGGGCATGAGACCGTGGCTCACCATCACGTCTTGCCTGGTCGTCGCACTGCTTGTCGGGGTGCTCGTCCTGATGGTGGCCGGCCCTGAGGCGATTGTCGTTTCGCTCTTCCTCCTGGCGATTCTCATCGCGCTCCTTGCGTGGGGATTCGCGCACCGCGGCAGGCGCGGTGACGCTCCGACGTACGCGCCCCTGCGCTCGACGCTCTTCCACACGGTGCTCGTCACGCTCCTCATCCTGTATCTGCTGATGGTCGGCATCATCGAGCACGGGCACCGCAGTGAGCAATGGCCGGCGTCTGAGGGTCTCCCTGAGCTGGACGTTCAGCGTGCCCGCGGCGCGTCCTGGCTCGACGACCGCGCCTACGATTCCATCCGCGCCGCCCTCGTGGAGGCGGGGTCCGCCTCCGGCAAAGGGAGCGGCGAGGTGACGATCACGGATCCGGGCATGATGGCGGCTACCAGCGGGTTGCCGGTGGCGGCCACAGTTGCACTCACAGAGCGCGGCTGGGCTCTGGGGACCGCGGAGATGCACGGGGGTCGATTGGCGATACGTCTCCTGGCGCACCGGCCCCCAGCGGGCCGTGTACTACATCTACCAGCCTCGGACCTGGCCATATGCCGTACTCTCGTATCTGCTTCAGCTCCCGTTCGCGTTGTTGCTGCTGGCGCCATTCGCGGGGGTCGCCGCGTGGTACCTGAACCGCCGCATCGTGAAGCCCGTGCAGCAAGTCGCGGATGCGAGTGTGGTGCTCGCCGAAGGGGGGACTCCGATCGCCGTCCCCACCAAAGCACCACGCGAACTGTCCGTCATGGCACACTCGTTCAACCGCATGGCCGACAAGCTTCGGAGGGCGCAGAACACTGAGCGCGACTTCCTGCTCTCCGTGGGCCACGAGCTCAAGACGCCGCTCACGGCGATCGACGGGTACGCGGAGCTGCTCGCGGACGATGCCGTCGACCCGAAGCAGGCCGCGGAGGTGTTCGGCCTCGAGTCGGCAAGATTGCAGCGCCTGATCGCCGACTTGCTCGACCTGGCGCGCATCGGCCGCTCCGAGTTCGCTGTCGTCAGCGAGCCGGTCGACTTGGCCCTCACGTCGCGCGAGGTGGTCGGACGGTTCGCCAACCTCGCCGAGACTCTGGGCGTCGCGCTTGCGGCCGACGCGGCGCAGCCCGCGCCGGCCCGTGGCGACCCCGGACGGCTGTTGCAGGTCGCCTCGAACCTGGTGGAGAACGCCTTGCGCGCGACGCACATCGGGGGGCGAGTGGACGTCCTCGCCCGCCCCGGCCTGCTCAGGGTGAGCGACACGGGGCCGGGGCTCACAGATGAGGACCTGGAACATGCCTTCGAGCGCTTCTACCTGCATCGCAGATACAGCGACGGACCGGAGGTGGGCACGGGCCTCGGGCTCGCCATCGTCAAGGACCTCGCGCAGGCTATGGGCGGCTCCGTTGAGGTGGCCAGCGAACCCGGAGCCGGGAGCTCGTTCAGCGTGCGCCTGCCGGCCCCGTGATCGTCAACGTCGCCTGCATATCGGCGGACGTTCACGACCGGCGGTGGGCTGGGGCGGTTCCACGCGCCGGTCAGCGCTGCGAGCGGCGTTCTCACCGTGACCGGTACGGGGCGGGAGCAGCCCTGGCCGCGCGGTACGAGCAGCCTCGGCATCCCGTGCCGCCACGACATCAGCCTCTTCGCGCCGCACGCGCTGCAGCGCCGTATCGACGGCGGCGAGTGGCGGCGTCTGGTCGCCGTCGACGGGCGCTTCGACGAGCCGGTGGAGAAGTGGAGGCTCACGGCGCCGCTGCTGGCGGCGGGTGATCACACGCTGGAAGTAGAGGGCACGACCGGCGAGCCGGCCGGTTTCGTCAAGGAGCTTTCGCCGGCCCCTAGACCGGCTCGACGTTGTCGGCCGGGACCCAGCCTTCGAGACCGCTCTGCGTGCGGCAGCGCAGCCAGCCGCCGGCCTCTTCGAGCACGTCGAGGAACTCGCCCGGCCCGACGGTCAGCTCGGTGGCGTCGTAGGCGCGCAGGGCCTTGGCCTCGTGCGCGCCGGTCATCTCGAGGTAGAAGTCCGGCACCCAGCCGGAGTGGCCGGACTGGTCGGTGCACCACACGTACGACCTCCACCGCTGGTCATGGTGGCCGACGCTGAGCACCTCCCCGGGGACGAAGCGCACGGGGTCGGGGTCGCTGGCGATGTGCGAGCGGACGACCCGAACGCGCTCGGGCACCTCGTCCATGCTCAGTCCTTCGGGACTTGTTCAAGGGCGTCGATGCGCACCCAGCCCTCGCGCCCGGCATCGTTTCTGCAGCGCACCCAGTCGCCGACCTGCTCGAGCGCTTCGAGGACCTCACCCTTTGACACGGTGAGGTGCGCGGCGTCGTAGTCGCGCCGCGCGACGGCGCTGCCGGGCGCCGTGGCCTCGAGCAACGCCTCCGGCGCCCAGCCGGCGTGGCCGTCTTCGGTGGCGCACCAGACGAACTCGGGATACTGCTGATTGCGGTGCCCGACCGCGATCGCGTCGCCGGCGTGCACCTGGACATCGTCGATGTGATCCCTGACCCGGGAAGCCGTGACGCGCACGCGTGTGGGGAGCTCGTCCATCCGGGCATTGTAGACCTGCGGCGCGGGCCGTGCTCCCATGCAGCCAAGGCGCACCGGCGGTCAGTCTTCGGGGACCGCCGTCAGGATGGTGACCGGCACCCAGCCCTCGACTCCGCCGGCATTGCGGCAGCGGCACCAGCTGGCGGTGCATTCCACCACGTCGAGGACCTCGTCCTTGACGACCGTGAGCTGAGCGGCATCGTAGGCGCTGGTCGCGATGGCCTCGCCTGGCCCGGTCATGCGGAGTCGCATCTCGGGGACCCAGCCGGCGTGGCCGTCTTCGCTGGCGCACCACACGAACTCGGGGTACTGCTGGTTGCGGTGCCCCACGACGAGGTCGTCGCCGGCCCGGAAGCTGATGTTCACGATGTGGTCGCGAGCGCGAGACTTGGTCACGCGGGCACGCTTCGTCGCTTCGTCCATGCTCCCATTCTAGACCCAGCGGCACCGGGGTGGTGCGGGCCTGCCCGTTCGAGGGCCGGGCGCCGAGCACCCGATGCGCTATCATGGGCCGCCTATGAACGAGCAGTCACAAGAGGCGGCCCCGGGCCGCGTCGTCGTCCGCTTTGCCCCGTCGCCCACGGGCTACCTGCACCTGGGCAGCGCCCGCACGGGCCTGTACAACTACATCTTCGCCCGCCGCAGCGGCGGGTCGTTCATCCTGCGCATCGAAGACACCGACCTCTCGCGCAGCACCGACGAGGCGATCCTGCAGATCATCAGCTCGATGCGCGAGATGGGTTTGGACTGGGACGAAGGCCCCGAGCTGCCCGGTCCGCACGCTCCGTACCGTCAGACCGAGCGCCAGCCCATCTACCACGAGTACATCGAGAAGCTGCTCGCCGGCGGCCACCTCTACCCCTGCTTCTGCACGCCGGACGAGCTCGAGGCCGAGCGGAAGGCGGCCCAGGCCGAGAAGCGCGCCTGGGTGTACTCGGGTAAGTGCCGGGCGCTCCCCGCGGAAGAGGTGGAGCGCCGCAGAGCCGCCGCTGAGCCCTTCACGCTGCGCATGCACGTGCCGCCCGGCAAGACGGTCTTCCACGACATGCTCCGCGCCCCGGTGGAGTTCGACAACGCCACCATCGGCGACTTCATCGTGCAGCGCAGCGACGGCACGATCACCTACAACCTCGCCGTCGTGGTCGACGACGTGACCATGGGGATCACGCACGTGATCCGCGGCGACGACCACCTCAGCAACACGCCCAAGCAGGTCGTGATCTACGAGGCGCTCGGCGCTCCCGTGCCGGAGTTCCTGCACATGCCGCTGCTCTTCGGCACCGACAAGAAGAAGCTCAGCAAACGCCACGGCGCGACCAAGCTCGAACAGCTCACGGCCAGGGCTATCTCGTGGAGGTCGTGCGCAACTACCTCTGCTTCCTCAGCACCGAGTTCGACGAGAGCATGATCACCTGGACGATGGACGACCTCGTCGAGAAGTTCGACGTGCTCAGGCTGGGCACCAGCGCCAGCATCTTCGACCCCGAGAAGCTGCGCTGGATGAACGGCCGCTTCATCCGCCACCTGGGCGATGTCGCCTTGGGCGAGCGGCTCGAGGAGTACCTCACGCGGGTCGGGTTCTACGGCGAGCCCGTCGCCGTCGAGGAGCTCGCCAAGCTCGGTCCCGAGGCGCTGGCCGCGGAGGTCGAGGGCGCCGAGACGGCGCACGCGTTGCTCGTGGCGCCCGACGTGGAGCAGGAGGCGCTCACGCGCCGGCTCGCGCCGCTGGTGCGCGAGAAGATGGACGTGCTCGCGGACTTCGTGCCCATCGCCGGCTGGTTCTTCCGGCCGCTGGCCTTCTCCGACGAGGCGGCCGAGCGCCTGGCCGGCACGGCCGGGGCCGCGGAGACGCTGCGCATGGCGGCCGAGGGCCTGCGCGAGCTGCCGGAGTGGAGCGTGGAGGCCGTCGAGGCGCTCGTCCGCGACCTGCCGGCGCGCCTCGAGACCAAGCCCAAGTCCGTGTTCGCCGCGCTGCGCCTCGGCATGAGCGGCCAGAGCGTCACGCCTGGCCTCTTCGAGTCGCTCTGGGTGCTCGGTCGCGACGAGGCCGTCGGGCGACTGACGACGGCCGCCGCGCTGCTCTGACCGCGCGGCCTACCCGCTCTCTGCGTGGGCTGCCGCCGTCCGGGCAGGCGTCGAAGACGCCTCAGTCCACGAGGACGAGGGCGAAGAAGCTGTACTCGTCGTCCTCGTCCTGGACGACCTCGAGCTGCCAGCCGGCGTTGCGCACCGTGGTGAACACGTCGATGCCACAACCCTCCATCGAGGGCCGGGCGCGCTCCGGGGCCACGCACGGCCCGTCGAGCTCGCAGGTGCCGCAGTAGTCACAGGGGCCGGCGCCCATCGTCCACGTCTTGAAGAAGCCCGCCAGGAAGAGCTCCCCCTCCAGCTTGAGGGCGGCGTCGTTGAGCTTGCGCGACATGGGGTCTGAGTTCTGGCGTCCGCGGTGAGGACCGCCCTTGAGAAGGACGGCCCGGCGGAACTCGTCGACGAGGCGTCGGGTGGAGGCGGGCTCCGGCGAATTGGGCGGGCAGGTGCGGTAGCTGCCGTTGTCGTCGCAGCCGTACAGGCACTTCATGCGCACCCACTCGGCGGTGACGATCTTGCCGGTGTCGATGACGGTCGCGGAGTCGGCGCCGAGCTCGACGGCACGGGCGCACCAAGCTTCAGGATGACTCAGGTCCATGGGCGGCCTCCGTGGCGGTCGGGACTGATCGCACACTAGCCTGCGCGGCGCGGCGGCGCAACGGGCGCCGCGCCCGTGAACCTCGCGAGCGCCTCCGGCAGATCGGCGAGCTTGCGGATCTCCGCGTCCGGCGCGGCGGCGCCGTCGGGGCGCCGCGCCTTGGTCGGGTTGAGCCACACGGCGCGCAGGCCGGCGGCCTGCGCGCCGGCCACGTCGTTGGCCCACGAGTCGCCGACCATGACGGCGCGCGCCGCCGCCAGCGGCAGGCCGGCGCGGCCGGCGCGCAGCAGGGCCGCGCGGTAGAAGATCGCGTCGGGCTTGCAGGCGCCGACGTCGCGCGAGCTGACGACGCCGTCGACGAGTCCGTCAAGGCCGACGCGGGAGAGCGCGGCCAGCACGTCGCGCTCGCCCGAGGCGTCGGCGTTGGTCGCTACGAGGAGGCGGTAGTGGGGGCGCAGGCGGCGCAGCGTATCCTGCGCCCCGTCCACCGCCCGGACTTCGGGCCACGCCGCCATGGGTCCGGACTGCGCCCTGTCGTCCACCATCAGCGTGTTGCCCCAATCGAGGAAGACCACGTCGATGGGAGCTGCATCGCGCAGCTCCGCCGAAGGGCGCGACCTTCGCGCCATGGCCGAATCCACGATCAGCCACGCCGTCGCCACGACGGCCGCCGCGAGCACCCAGCCCGCAAGCACGTCGGTGAGCCAGTGCACGCCCAAGTACACGCGGGACAGACCCATGAGCAGCGCGAAGGCCGCCGCGAGACCGGCCGCCGGCCACCGCCAGCGCGTCGGCCACGCGATGACCGTGAGGGCCAGGGCGAAGGTCGCCGACGACATGGTATGGCCGCTGGGGAAGGCGTAGCCGTTCACGCTCAATACCGCGGACTCCGCCGGCGGGCGGACCCGCTCGAAGAGAAGCTTGAGCGCCGCGTTCAGGAGCGGTGACACGGTCATGGCGATCAGCAGGAAGACAGCTTCGCGCCGGCGGGCGCGCCACACCAGGGCGGCGAGCACCGCCGCCGTCGCCACGGTGAGCACGAGCCACTGGCCCAGACCCGTGTATCCACTGAAGAAGGTCGTCAGTGCGGCGTTGCGATGCGCCTCGACGAAGGCATTGACGCGCGCGTCCAGGCTGCCGGGCGTGCCGGGGGCCGCGAACCAGGCCAGCGCGAAGAAGCAGAGCAGCGACGCAGCGAGGACCGCGGTCGCTGCGAGGCGGCGGCGGTGCGCCGCGGAACCGGCGGCGTGCCGGCGGCCTTCGTCAGCAGCCGGCACAGATGAGGCCGCCGAGCGCCGCCGGCAGCTCGTCGAAGTGCCTGACGATGAGGTCCGCCGTGGAACGCCCCGCGTCGTGGTTGTTGGCTCCGATGAAATGCACGGCGGCCATGCCCGCGGCCTGCGCCCCGGCGATGTCGGTGCGCTGGATGTCGCCGACGTGGGCCGCCTCCGGCGCGCGCACGTCCAGCGCCGCCAGCGTGTGCTGGAAGACGCGCACGTCGGGCTTGCTCATGCCGTGTTCGTTGGAGAAGTACAGATACTCGAAATGGGCCAGCATGCCGTTGCGCTCCAGCACCTCGCGAAGCACGCTCCCCGGCGAGTAGCCGGTGTCGCAGACCACCGCGAGACGGTAGCGCTCGGCCAGCAGGGGCAGCGCGTAGGCGGCGCTCGGCATGGGCTCCGGGGGCAGCTCCAGCACCAGCCGCTCGAAGCGGCTCACGAGGCGCTCGCGGGCGTCCTCAGGCAGCTGCGCCCCGAGCGCCGCGAGGATGCTGTCGACGAGCTCGCCGCACGACGGCGTGCGGTGCTCCCCGACCCAGACGCGGTCGAAGAAGTCGAAGCCGGACCGCAGGGCATCGTCGAGCGCCGTCTGCGGCACAGCGCGCCCGCGCGCTTCGAGCTCGGCGCGCAGCATCTCCGCGCGGCGGCGTTCGCGGTCCTGCCCGTGGACGTCGACGAAGAGGGTGTTCCAGTAGTCGAAGGTGACGGCCTTCAGCATACGGCTAGGGTACCAAACGTGGCCGCCGGCTTCGGCGGAAGTGGCGCTGAACGGCCCTCGCGCTCAGGAAGTCGTCGGTGCCGGTCTTACCCCACCAGTCGCCGGCCTTGGCCGGCTGCAGTGGCGCGCATCACGATGCGGGGCAGGGTGCTCCACGTTCACGATGGACAGATCGATGCTGCCGCAACCCGGGCACATGAGTGCGCGCGCGTTGGCCGCCTCGCCCTCCGGGGTACCGAAGCGGTGTCCGCAGTCGCCGCACACATACTCTCTGCCTGGCATGGTCCTCCCTTCAAGGCCGTGGTCGTAGCTGTACCCGCTCCGCCGCGGATTGTCCTTCAGGTGAACACCGGGTTCGTGGCCGCTGGTACACTCCGCACATGGCCGCCGAATCCAAGAAAGCCGTGATCGCCGCGATCATCGGCAACGCCGCCATCGCGGTCATCAAGTTCATCGCGGGCAGCATCACCGGCAGCTCGGCGATGATCAGCGAGGGCATCCACTCGCTGGTCGACACCGGCAACGGCGGGCTGCTCTTCCACGGCTTGCGCCGTGGCGCCCGGCCCGCCGACGAGCATCATCCCTTCGGGCACGGCATGGAGGTCTACTTCTGGAGCCTCATCGTCGCCGTCAGCATCTTCGGCATCGGCGGCGGCATGTCGATCTACGAGGGCATCATCCACATCCAGGACCCGGCGCCCCTCGAGAGTCCCATCATCAACTACGTCGTCCTGGCGCTGGCGATGGTCTTCGAGGGTTTCTCGTTCAGCGTCGCGTGGCGCGTCTTCCGCAAGACCAAGGGATCGCGGCGCACGCTGGCCGCCATCCACCACGGCAAGGATCCCAGCTTGTTCACCGTGTTGTTCGAAGACACCGCGGCGCTCCTGGGCCTCGTGGTCGCTTTCTTCGGGGTGTTCCTGAGCCATCAGCTCGAGGAGCCGGTGCTCGACGGCCTGGCGTCCGTCGTCATCGGCTCCATCCTCATCGCCGCCGCGTTGTGGCTCGCCTACGAGAGCCGCAGCCTGCTGGTCGGCGAGGCGGCCGACCCGGAGCTCGTGGCCGCCATTCGCGAGATCGCGCTGGCCGACCCTGCGGTGATCGGCCTCGGTGTCGTCCTCACGATGCACCTCGGCCCGGACGACGTGCTGCTGAACATCGAGGTGCAGTTCACCGAGGGGCTGCCGGCCGAGGAGATCCACGCGGCGGTGCACCGCATCGAGGAGCGCATCGGCGGGCCGTACCCCGAGGTCAGCCGGATCTTCATCGAGGTCGAGTCTCCGCGCGGCGGTGCGGAGGCGCCGGCCCCGTGACCGGCCGGCGCCGGCAGAGAAGCGTTTTCACCTCCGGCCACACCGGTCGCTGAAGTCTGCCATGCCGCCGGCCGATACCTGCCATCGAGATGAAGCCGCGGTGCTTCGCGCTGGAGGGCAGCGCCCGCCGGCCGACCTCCGTCCTGTTCCCGGCCCTGCCGGCCGCGGGCGGCGCGGGGCAGGCCTCGCCGGGCTCCGGCGCCCCGCGGCTTCGTCGCGCTGCGGATGGGTATCCATGAAAGCATGACGGCGCAGACGCGCCGGTAAGGAAGGCGGTGAGGAGGCCACATGGCGACGGAGCTCGGCCCCATCGGGCAGATCCATCTGAGTGTCACCGACTTCGCTCTTGCGCTCCCCTTCTACCGCGATGTGCTTCGTCTGCCGCTGCTGTTCGAAGCGCCCGAGCGGAAGATGGCGTGTCTTCGAGTGCGGTGGGATCAGGTTGTACGTCGGGGAGGCTGAGCCGGGCGCCGACGTCTCCCACCCGCTCCTGTACTTCCGCGTCGACGACATCGACAAGGCCCACCGCAGCTTCAAGCGTCGCGGTGTGTCCTTTGAGAAGCCGCCGCACCTCGCCCACGAGGACGAGACGGAGCAGCTCTGGCTGGCGTTCTTCCGCGACCCGGACGGCACGCTGCTGGCCCTCATGGAGGAACGCGCCATCCTCGTGGCCGAGAAGTGATCGTTCGGCCTCACTGGGGCGTTTGACGCCGGCTCCGGCATCGCCACCACCACGAGCGTCTGCATGGTGCTGAACGCTCAGCTCCGGGCTCTGGTCCAGTGTCCCGACCGGCCGCTGCGCCGGCGGTCGGCGGTTCGGCGATCGGTGCAGCAGTAGCAGGGCTCGATCGAACGAGCCGGTCGAGCGCCTCGTGCGGCGCGGTGTCTCATCCGTATCCCACGCGCATGCGCAGATCAGGACGATGGGAGCTCCGGCCTCATCTTCCCGGCGAAGCGAGGCGCTCGCTTGTGAGGCGCGCTTTGCAGACATCACAGAGGTCGTTGCTCTTCAACGGCAGGTCTTTCCCGGCGGCCATCGCCGCGGCGTGCGCTTTGGTCGTGATCGGCCTGCCGCAGCGCTCGCAGGTGAGGAGCTCGAAGGTGCGGCCCCAGATCATGCGCGTGGTGTCCGTGTCCTCCATCGGGATGCACCCGGTGGGGCACGCCTCGCGGCAGGAGCCGCAGCCCACGCAGTCCGCCGCCGCCGTCTGGCCGAAGGGCGGGCCGACGCTCTTGTGGTCGCCGCGTCCGTTGGCGGAGATGCGCGTTGTAGCCGAGGGCCGAGCAGGTGCGCACGCAGAGCTCGCACAGGATGCAGTCGGGCAGCGCCGCGTCGGTGACCGCAGCGAACAGTGGTTCCGCCACGTCGAGCTGCTCCGCCAACTGCAGGAGGACCGGGGCGTTCGGAGCGCGCCGCAGGAGCAACTGCAGGTTCATGGCCCTGTGCTTGCGGATGCGCGGAGAGTCGGTCACGACGTCGAGGCCGGCCGACGCGGGGTAGTCGCACGAGGTGGTCAGCTGCACCCAGTCGCGGCCGGGCCGCCGCAGCTCGACGAGGCAGAGACGGCAGGACGCGATGGCGGGCAGCGCCTGGTGGTGACACAGCGCCGGGAGGTCCTTGCCGGCGCGGCGGGCCGTGTCGAGGACGCTTTCTCCCGCTGGGGCCAGTGACCGGTACGCCGTCGATGATCAGTTCAACGTCCATCACGGCCTCCTACTGGACCAGCACGGCGTCGCGTTTGCAGACGTCCTTGCAGATGCCGCACTTGATGCAGAGCTCCTGGTCGATCGTGTGCGGCTGCTTCTTCTCGCCGGCGATGGCGTCCTGCGGGCAGCGGCGAGCGCAGAGCATGCAGCCGTTGCAGAGCCCCGCGTCGATGCGTGAAGCTGATGAGCGCCTTGCAGACCCCGGCGGGGCAGCGCTGGTCGTCCACGTGCGCGAGGTACTCGTCGCGGAAGTAGCGCAGCGTGGA
The DNA here is from genome assembly GCA_963700035.1 of uncultured Thermoleophilia bacterium. Taxonomy (GTDB): domain Bacteria; phylum Actinomycetota; class Thermoleophilia; order UBA2241; family UBA2241; genus CAIXSE01. Next base: position 71,574 of record CAVOWE010000012.1, read on the forward strand.
CAGCACGGGGTTCACGGCGCTCGTCCCGAGGGCGCAGAGGGAGGTGGCCTCCACGGTGTCGGCGAGCTCCTCGACGAGGGCGATGGTCTCTCGCGTGCCGCGACCCTCGGTGATGTCGCCGAGCAGGTCGTGCAGGCAGGTCGAGCCCGTCGCGGCAGGAGGTGCAGTTGCCGCACGACTCCGAGGCGAGGAAGCGCAGGAAGTACTTGGCGACGTCCACCATGCAGGTGTCCTCGTCCATGACGATCATGCCGCCGGACCCCATCATGGAGCCCTCGGCGACGAGGGTGTCGAAGTCCACCGGCACGTCGAGCTTGTCCGCCGGCAGGCACCCGCCGGATGGACCGCCGGTCTGGACGGCCTTGAACGCCTTGCCGCCCGGGATGCCACCGCCCGATGTCGAAGATGATCTGGCGCAAGGTCATGCCCATCGGCACTTCGACGAGTCCGGTGTTGTTGACCTTGCCGACGAGCGAGAAGATCTTGGTGCCCGTCGAGCCCTCCGGTGCCGATGGAGCGGAACCAGTCGGCCCCCTTGAGCACGATGTGCGGGACGTTGGCCCAGGACTCGACGTTGTTGACGTTGGTGGGCCGGCCCCACAGGCCCTTCTCGGAGAGGTGGATGAGCCGGCGGTGCGGCACGCCGCGCCGCCCCTCGAGCGAGGCCATCATGGCGCTCGCCTCGCCGCAGACGAACGCCCCGCCGCCGCGGCTCACGCGCACGTCGAAGGTCAGCTCGCTGCCGAGGATGCCGTCGCCGAGCAGGCCGAGCTCGCGCGACTGCTCGATGGCCGCGTTGAGGTGCTCGACCGCGAGGGGGTACTCCTGGCGCACGTACACGTAGCCCTCGCATGCGCCCATGGCGAACGCGCCGATGGTCATCCCCTCGAGCACGCAGTGCGGGTTCCCCTCGAGGATCGAGCGGTCCATGAAGGCGCCCGGGTCGCCTTCGTCGGCATTGCAGACGACGTAACGCAGATCGCCCTGTGCGTTGCGGCAGGCCTCCCACTTGCGGCCCGCCGGGAAGCCGGCGCCACCGCGGCCGCGCAGGCCCGAGCGCTTGACCTCCTCGAGCACCGCCTCCGGCCCCATCTCCAGCGCACGCACGAGAGCGGAGTAGCCGCCGAGCGCGATGTAGTCGTCGATGGAGGTCGGGTCGAGCTGCCCGGTGTCGCGCAGCACGCACGCGTTGCTGGTGATGGTAGAAGGGGATCTCCTGCTCGGTCCGGTGACGTCAGTCCTGTCACCGGGTCCTCGCACAGGAGCCGCTCGAGCACCTCGCCGCCGAGCAGGGTCTTCTCGACGATCTCGGCGGCGTCCTCCACCATCACGTGCTGGTAGAGGATGCCCTCGGGCAGCAGCAAGACCAGCGGGCCCCCGCTCGCAGAAGCCGTGGCAGCCGGTGGCTCGCATGGCGACCGTCGCGTCGGCGTCGTGCGCATCCATCTCGGCGCGCCAGCGCCGCGAACACCTTCATCGCCCCCTGCGCCCGGCAGCCCGTGCCGCCACAGACGGCGACGACCTTGTCGTGGGTGGCCCTGGCGGCGACGGCGGCGCCGCGCCGATGCGACAGCGCCCGTGGATCGGCGAGCCGCGCGCTCATGACGGCGCCTCCTCGTCGAGGAGCTCGTCCACCAGACGCGAGAGCCGTTCTCCCGTCATGTGTCCGTGGTACTCGCCGTCGATGAGGACGAGCGGACCGAGCGCGCAGGCGCCGACGCAGCTCACCTCTTCGACGGTGAGCGAGAGGTCCGGCGTAGTGCCGCCCGCGGCGACGCCGGTGTCGCGCTCGAGCTGCTCCAGCAGCCGTGGGGCGCCGCGCACGTGACAGGCGGTACCCATGCAGACGGTGCACGTATGCTCACCGCGGGGCTCGGTGTGAAAGCCGTGGTAGAAGGTGGCCACGCCGTAGACCTGCGCGGGCGGAAGTCCCAGATAGGACGCCGCCTCCTGCAACGCCGTCTCGGTGAGGTAGCGGAACTCGGCCTGCAGGTCGTGCAGGATGTTCACGAGGTCGCCCGGATCGCGCAGAGGATAGCGAGTCAGGATGGCCTCTATGCGGCTGCTGTCGGTGGCCTGAGTCTCGCTCACGTCTGCGCCCCCCCGGTCATCCGCCGGCTACCATCGGGAAGATCGAGACCTCGTCGTCCGCTGTCAGCGGCGTTCCCAGGAGTCCGGAGTACACGACGTTGCGCCCGTTCACCAGGATGATGATCTCGGGATTGAGCTGATTGCCGGCGAAGACGGCGCGCCGGAACGAGGCGCCGTAGCGCGCCGCACAGCGTCTCGAGAAGCGGCCCGAGCGTGGAGGGCGGGTCGTCGACGCGTCGCGCGGTCTCGCCCGTGTAGGTCCGGATGGTCGCGAAGTACTTGACGATCATCGTCCATGCTCCGCTGCGGGGGCGCCGGGCGGATCGTCAGAGCTGCCGCGCAGCTCGCCGGCCGCCCGGCGCCGACTCCCGTCAGTGCAGAGCCAGCTCCTTCAGCTTCGCCTTGCCGGGCACGCCCTTCTCGTCCCAGCCGCGCAGCTGGTAGTACTCGGGCAGCATGTCGCCGAGATGGCTGATCTCGCCCTTGGCCGGGCCGGTCTTGATCGGCTCCTTCAGCAGGCGCTCCGGCAGCGTGTCGTCCGCCATCGTGTAGCCCTGCTTCAGGTTCCAGAGGCGCTCCTGGTTCCAGATACGCTCGCCGATCTTGAGGAACTCATCGAGCGAGTACTCCACGCCGGTGAGCGCGGAGAGCATCTCGGCCAGTTCGCCCCCGCCGATACCGAAGGTCGCGAACAAGCAGGCGCCGCTGGAGTCGAGGGCGGCGGTGAGGTTCTGGAAGAGGATGTCCAGGCCCGCCTTGCCCTCGGTGACGCGCGGGTCCATCACGGCGCCGTTCTGCAGCACCTCGATGGCGATGGTGTAGCCGCGCACGTGGCAGCCGCCGCGGTTGCCGGTGGCGTAGTTCAGGCCGATGCCCTGCACGCCGCGAGGGTCGTAGGCCGGCATCTCCTGCTTCTTGCAGGTCATGGAGAGCTCGGGGTGGCCGTAGCTCTCGGCCAGGCGGTACGAGCCTTGGGCGAGCTTGGCGCCGAAGCCCTCGCCCTTGCCGGTCTTGTGCACCATCTCGACCATGGCGGCGGTGTTGCCGAAGGTGAGCTGCACGCCGTCGGTGTCCTTGGTGGTGATGATGCCGCGCTCGAAGAGCTCCATCGCACAGGCCACCGTCGAGCCCATCGAGATGGTGTCGATCCCGTACTCGTTGCAGTGGTAGTTGGCCTTGGTGATGGCGTCGAGGTCGTCGATGCCGCAGTCGGCGCCGAACGCCCAGGCGGTCTCGTACTCCGGACCCTCGCCGAAGCCCTGGTAGTCGGGATTGTCGACCTTGGTGACCCGGCCGCAGCTGATGATGCAGCTGAAGCAGCCCTTGGGACGCATCAGCTGCTTCGCGGCCAGCGACTCGCCGCCGGTCTTGTCGGCGGTGGGGAAGTAGCCGTCCTGGAAGTTGCGCGTCGGCAGGGCGCCGGTCTGATTGAGGATGTTGACGAGCACGTTGGTGCCGAAGGCCTTGAGGCCGGCGCCGCCGACGGGATGCGCCTGGATGAGCTGCCGCGACGTCATGACGGCCGCCTTGAAGCGATCGGGATCGGTGATCCTGACGGCGCCGGTGCTGTAGACGCGATCGCCTTGAGGTTCTTGGAGCCCATGACGGCGCCGACGCCGGTGCGGCCGGCGGCGCGGTGCATCTCGTTCATGATGTTGGCAGATGAGCGAGAGATGCTCACCGGCCGGCCCGATGCACGCCACCTTGGCGTCTTCGTCGGTCTCGGCGCGCACGAGATCGGTGGTGTCGTGCGTGTCGTGCCCCCAGATGGCTGCGGCGTCGCGGATCTCCACCTGATCGTCGTGGATCCACAGATAGACCGGCTTGGCCGCCTTGCCTTCGATGATGACGGCGTCGTAGCCGGCGTACTTGAGCTCGGGACCGAACGTGCCGCCGGAGTTGGAGGCGGCGAGCACGTTGTTGAGCGGGCCTTTGGTGACGACGTCGTAGCGTCCGGCCGAGGGCGCGAACGTGCCCGTGAGGGGGCCGGGAGCGAAGATGAGCTTGTTGTCGGGGCTCAAGGCATCGGTCTTGGGATCGACCTCGTCGCGGATGATCTTGCCGCCGAGGCCGCGGGCGCCGAGGTAGTCGTGAGCCGTCTTGAGATCGGTCGCCTCACGGGTCACCTTGCCCTTGGTGAGGTCGACGCGGAGGATGGTCCCAGTCCAGCCGAACATCTCAGCTCACCTCCTGGAAGGCATCCTTGAACTTGGCCGCGTAGGCCTTCTTGCGCGAGCGCACGTGCTGCTCGTCGTCCACGAACTCGAGCGCCCCGTTGGGGCAGAAGGTCACGCACTCGGGCGCGCCCTGGCAGGTGTCGCACTTGAAGATGCTGCTCGAGGCGGCGTCGTAGCGCGCGTTGCCGAAGGGACAGGCGATGGTGCACATCTTGCAGCGGATGCAGGTGCCCGCGTCCCAGTCCACGAGGTTCGCCATCGCGGTGCTGCGGTGCATGGCGCCGGTGGGGCAGACGGTGACGCAGGCGGCGTCGTCGCACTGCTGGCACATCATCGGCACCGACATGCCTTCGCGCTCCCACGTGTACGCCTGCACGCGCGAGGCGCCCGGACGGAACTGGCCTTCGTGCTCGAACGAGCAGGCCAGCTCGCAGTTGCGGCACCCGGTGCACTTGTCGGGATGGATCATCAGGACCTTGGCCATGGCATCTCCTTTGACGGCGGATGCATGGGACGAGACGGCGCGGCCGGGAGGCGGCGACCGTCGATGGCTGTCGGTGGGGGGAGCGTGTAGGCGAGGTGCCCACCTGCGGCCGTCCGCGTGATGGTGGAGGGTGCTCGAGTGTGGATGCGCTTTGGGTGTGCCGGGTACCTGCGCCCATTCATCCGGGTGTCCACGGCGTCCTCTCTTCGGCGGCACGTCAGGCGCCACGTGCCATGAGACGTATACTTCACCATAGCTGACAGCGACGGTTTCGCCAACGTTACACAAGAGAGGATAGGACACGCGGGGACTGCCTATGCGTGCAGGCACGATAAGGCTGGTCGGGGCATGGGCCACGGCTTGCGTTTCTGGCTGCTGCGCCGCTCGACCTGGTGCGTCGCGGGTGGTGCCGGGTAAGCCCATGGGGAAGGGTCTTCATCGACGCGGGCGGTCTCAGCCGAGGGGTACTTGTTGATCATCCGATGTCCGGTCGATGGCGAGGGTTTCACGCGACGCTCGCTCGGCCGGCAGCCCGGCAACGCCGCCCGGGTAGGGCCGGTCGCCGGCAGCGTGTACACTACAAGACTCGCCCGGCCGGCGCAGCGCCGCCGGGCATTCGAGTTTCAGTCATCCCCGACAGAGAGACCACGACCGTGCGCGCCGCCGACTCGATCCGCAACCTCGCCATCATCGCCCACATCGATCACGGCAAGACCACCCTGATCGACAGCATCTTCCGTGCCGCTCACGTGTTCCGCGAGAGCAAGCACGTCGACGAACGCGTGATGGACAGCAACGACCTTGAGCGCGAGCGCGGCATCACCATCCGCTCCAAGCACTGCACGGTGGAGTGGAAGGACTACCTCATCAACATCATCGACACGCCGGGCCACGCCGATTTCAGCGGCGAGGTCGAGCGTGTGCTCAGCATGGTCGACTCTGTGCTGCTGCTCGTGGACGCCAACGAAGGCCCCATGCCTCAGACGCGCTACGTGCTCATGCGGGCCCTCGGCTTCGGGCTGCGACCGATCGTCATCGTCAACAAGGCCGACCGGCCCAACGCCGACCCCTCCGGCGCCCTCGACAAGACCTTCGACCTCTTTGTCGAGCTCGGCGCCGACAACGAGCAGCTCGATTTCCCGGTGCTCTACGGCTCGGGCCTTGAAGGCTGGATCGTCAACGATCTGGACGAGTACCAGAAGGAGGAGCGCGAGCGCGAGGAGCACCTCGCCGACGGCGGCACGCTCTCGGCGGCGCTGCTCAAGGAGCTGGCCGACGCCAGCATGACCGACCTCTTCGAGACGATCATCGCCGAGGTCCCGGCGCCGCAGGTCGACCCGGAGGCGCCGTTCCTCATGCAGGTCAGCACGCTGGCCTGGAGCGACTACATCGGCCGCATCGGCTGCGGGCGCGTGCTCGCCGGCGGCCTCAAGATCGGCGACGAGCTGCAGCGCATCACGACGCGCCACCTCGAGATCGGCGATCCGGACGCCGGCTGGGAGCTCACCGGCACGTCGCCCGCGCGCGTCACGCACCTCTGGGTCACGCGCGGCCTCGAGAACCGCGAGGTCGACGAGGCCGCCGCCGGCGACATCGTCTGGCTCGCGGGCCCCGACGAGATCAGCCTCGGCGACACGCTGGCCGCGCCGGAGCTCGAGGCGGCCGGCGCAGCCCTGCCGCCGCTCGAGATCGAAGAGCCGACGGTCAGCATGTTCTTCCTCGTCAACAACGGCCCGTTCGCCGGCCAGGACGGCCGCGCCGCGACCCTGCGCCAGATCAAGGACCGGCTGGAGCGCGAGCTGCGCGTCAACGTCGCGCTGCGCGTCGAGGATCTCGGCCGCCCCGACGGCGTCAAGGTCAGCGGCCGCGGCGAATTGCACCTCGCCATCCTCATCGAGGAGATGCGCCGCGAGGGCCTCGAGCTCTGCGTCTGCCGGCCCGAGGTGATCACCCGCCGCGACGCCAAGGGCAAGCTTCTCGAACCGATGGAGCAGCTCATCATCGACGTGCCCGACGAGTACCAGGGCACCGTGATCCAGGAGCTCAGCCTGCGCAAGGGCGAGCTGGTGGCGGTGGAGTCGACGGGTACCGGTCTGGTGCGCCTCGAGTTCACGATCTCCACCCGCGGCCTTATCGGCTACCGCAACGACTTCCTCACCGAGACCCGAGGCCTGGGCGTGATGAGCTCGCGGTTCACGGGCTACGGCCCGTGGCGCGGCGAGCTCCCCGGCCGCGAGCGCGGCTCGCTGGTCAGCCAGACCGGCGGCGAGGCGGCCGGCTACTCGCTCGAGAACCTGCAGAACCGCGCCGTGCTGTTCGTCGGCAACATGACTCCCGTCTACGAAGGGATGATCGTCGGCGAGAACTCACGCGCCGACGACATGCTGTGCAACCCCACCAAGCGCAAGCAGCTCGGCAACTACCGGCAGTCGACCAAAGAGATAGACACCGGGCTCAAGGTGCCGCGCCCGATCACCCTCGAGAGCGCGCTCGAATGGATCGCCGACGACGAACTCGTCGAGGTGACGCCCAAGACGGTGCGCGTGCGCAAGCACATCCTCAGCGGCGAGGAGCGCAAGAAGGCCGAGAAACGCGGGCTGGCCGAGGCCTGACCCGTGACGCGTGCTACGATCGGCCCATGATCGGCAGCCTTCCCACCTTCCTCGTCGTCGCCGGCGTCTTCCTCGCCGTGGCCCTCGTCGCCTGGCTCCTGTTCACGATCATCTGGTACGTCGTCAAGCGCGTCGCACGGGTGACCGGCGTCGACGAGAAGGTCGACCGGTTCCTCGATATCGAAGGGGCCGGCCTGAGCGACGAAGAGCGCGTCAAGCACGTGGGTGGGTTCAAGCACGGCTCCGGCGGCGCCTGAGCAGCACTCTGCCGGGGGATGCTCCGCGACCGGCCGGTCACGAAGGGTCGCTCGACCCAGGCCACCGTGGTGTCGATCGAGGAGATCGGCTGGACCGTCCAGGGGAACCACGGTCAGGCGAGGCTGCCGCTGCTGGTGGATGCCCCGGCGGCGGGCCACTGAACGGTCCTGACCGTTTCCGTTCGATGTTTCCGTGGCTCTGAACGCCGGTGTTCAAAGCCGCGTCGGTCCACCAGCGCCGGCCCCTACGCGCTCTTCGCCCGCACGATCACCTCGACCTCGCAGTCTAGGACGCGCAGGAGCATGAGCATCTTGTCGACCGACTTGCGGTAGTTGGTGGGGTCGATGAGGCGGTAGAACTGCGCCGGGGAGGTGCCGAGCCGGCGGATGATCTCCCGCTTCGAGAGCGGGCTGGTCTTCGAGGCGCTCCAGAGCCTCTACGGTGAGGTTGTGGAGGAGCAGGTCGCGCATGTAGCCGGGCTCCTCGTTGTAGTCGAGCACGTGGTCCATGAGGACGGAGCCCTCGGCGCCGGACGCGAGCAGGTACGTGAAGCCCTCGCGGCCCAACTCAGGATCGATGTACAGCTCGATGAGGCGATCGGACGCCGTGGGTTCAGGTTCTGCCTTGCTGTAGGGGAAGAGCCACTGCCCGCGCCGAGTCCCCACTTCGAAGGCCCTCTTGCGGTTGTTCGCCACGACCGACGTGATCTTCACAGTAGTCCCTCGCTCTCAAGCTGGCGGATCAGGGTGAGCACCTTGGTGTTGGCAACGCCTCGCATCGGTTGGCGGCCGTCCAGGTTCCACTTGAGCACCAGTCTGCCATCGCGCAACACGTGCACGTGCCTGGGCGGATGGTCGCCCGACCACGTGAGGAAGACGTAGCCACCACGATGGATCCTCGTCATCGTAAATGTTACCTCCAGCGGTAACGCTTGGCAAGGGCATGGACGCGCTGGCGGCAGTGTGACGGGGTCGCGGGCGCTCAGCGAGGGGCTGGACCCGGCAGGAGGCTACTGTTGGGAGTGGGGCACGGGTGACGTTACGACGGCCCTGGCGGGCGAGTTCGCCTCAAGACGATTGACCGCGACGTCCTCGAAGGCGCGGCGCTTCGCACCCGAGCAGGCGAAACGTGAAATCGTCCGGTCAGCCCGGGCCGAGCGGACCGACCGGTCTGTCGCTGAGGCTCACCGCCCCCATGATGAGGTTGGGGTCGGGTTTGTCGCGCAGCTGCCACCTCAGCATGTGCGAGAAGTCGTTGAGCGTGCCAAGGGGCGAGCGGCTGGCCGTCTTGGCGATGACGATCTCGCCGGCCTCGTCCAGCTCTCGGCCGATGGCCTCTTCCGGCACCCCAAGGCCCGCGAGGACGCGCGCCAGCGCTGCCGGGAAGTGCGTGGCCAGGTGCTTGACGTCGCGTCCGGGCATGAGCATCGTTGCGTCCTCCCCCGTGGTTCCTAGCAGCGCCCGATCACCAAGGGCACGCCGGTGAGCCCGAGATGGAAGTCGGTCGACCAGATCGTGGCAACACGATGCGCAGTGCTGACGTGGAGGCCCACGGCGTCTGTCAGGGTGAGGTCCTGATCGGAGAAGCGCCGCAGCAGGCCGATGCCGGCGGCCTGCTCCTCGGCGCCGACGGCGATCACGCGCAGCGGCGTCATGGCCTCGATCATCGCCAGGAACTGCAGCGCCCTGCCGCGGTCGTAGCGCCGCAGGAACCAGCCGTGGCCCTCGGCGATGACAAGCGTCGTGGTGAGTAGGTCTGGCGGCTCTGAGAACAGGCGTCGAAACACCGGATGGTGTGAATCGGAGCGGTCAGCCAGGGCGATCAGGGCCGACGTGTCGACGTAGGCGTCAGCCTTTGTGGCCATACACGATGTCGTCGATGTTGCGGCTCGAGTCTGGGTCGCCGCTCTCGACCATGCCGGCGTAGCGCATCCATGGCTGGGAGTCGTCGGCGGGCAGGGCACTTCTCAGCGCCCGCCTGAAGAACTCCGCCAAGGATATGCCGAGGCGCGCCGCCTCGGCCCTCGCGGCGTCGTAGTCGTCCTGCTCGAGACTGATCTGTGTGCGAATCATGATAACAGTATGAGCGATTCTGTTATCAACTGCAATGCTCCGCCTGGCCATAGGCGGATGCTACGGACGCGACTTGGTCGAGCCAAGGTCTGCTGGACCGGACGTGGATGACGTTCGCCGTGGGGGATGGAGACAATGGCCGATCGGCAGCGCAGGGTCCGGGCGAGCGTGGCGAACTTGCCCATCGAGCAAAGCTCGCCGAGTCAGGTCAGCTCGACCCGCAGCTTCTTGCCAGGCGCGGCGGCAGCACGCTCCAGCGTCGAGAGCGTGACCGACGGATCGGCCGGGTCGAGCAGCCGCTCGAGCGCGGCTCTGCTGGTGTGCATGCGACTGGCCATCTCTGACTTGCTGAGGCTGCGAGTCTCCATCTCGCGCGCGATCTGAAAGGCGATCACGCGCTTGGCCCCCGTCGCCTGGGCACCACGAAGCAGCCCCTCGTCACGCAGATAGTCATCGAAGTCGCCGCCGATGTGCGTCTGGTTCATCGGTCCTCCTCGAGCAGCCATGCGAGACGCCGTGGCGACGTGTCGATGTCGTTGACGGGTGTCTTGCGTGACTTCTTCACGAACCCATGCAGCAATACCATGGTGTCGCCGTCGACCGCGAAGACGACCCGGGCGATCCCCGCCGCGAGGCTTGACCGGATCTCCCAAAGACCGGGATCGAGCTTGCGGATGAGCGGGATGCCGAGCGGCATGCCGAGCGGCCAGCCGTATTGCGCCGTCTTGATGTCTTCGCCGATCGTCTTGCGCTCATCTCGGTGGCAGGTTCGATGAGCTTGGCGCGTATCGACTTCAGAAAGCCCCACTGGCGGCCTCACATCGTCGGCCTCGGCCGCGCCCCCAAACCCCTGCGGCCAGGCTGATTCCCGATGATTCGTAAACCACGACGCGCCCAGTGTATCGAGTCACGTGGCTGCACGGGGTCGATGTACTTGCCAGTGCGGCCGTGAGCGTGCTCGCCGTCGAGGAAGCTGACGCCGGCAGTGGCGAGTGGTGCGCACTCTTCTGCCCCGTGCGGGACTACCCGCGTGTGTCCAGACGCCGGGCATCGCCCCACGCATGTGGCCGCGCCTCACCCTGCGGGATGCTCCATTGCGGAATCAGCCCAGGTCGTCCAGCACCAGGTCGACGTCGTTGGGCGTTGTCAGCGGGTTGATGAAGCAGAAGCGCAGGACCATCTCGCCGAGGTGTCTCGTCGGGGTGATCATGCCGAGTCCGCTGCGGAGCGCCTCCTCGGACCAGGCCTCGTAGTCCGTCTCCCGCCAGCCGAGCCGGCGGAAGAGCATGACGGTCAGCGCCGGCTCGAGCACCAGTTCGAGATGCGGGCTCGCCAGCGATCCGCGCGGCGGCGTACTCGGCGATGTCGAGGCAGTGGTCCACCGCCTCGGCGTAGGCCGCTGTGCCGTACGCCATGAGCGACGCCCACAGGGGCACGCCGCGCGGACGCCGCGTGAGGTGGATGGCGAGGTCTGACGGGTTGCCCACGGCGTCGTCGCTGATGGCGTCGAGGTAGTCGGCCTCCTGGGTGAGCGCGTGCCGTCGCCGCTGCGCCGTCGCGGTAGAGCACGGCGGCGCAGTCGAACGGCGCGTACAGCCACTTGTGCGGATTGACGATGAACGAGTCGGCGCGCTCGATACCGTCGAAGAGGGGCCGCGTGCGCGGCGACAGCAGGGCCGCGCCGCCGTAGGCGCCGTCGACGTGCAGCCAGATGCCGCGTGCGGTGCACACCTCGGCGACACCGGCGAGGTCGTCCACGGCGCCGTTGTTCGTCGCCCCGGCCGTAGCCACGACGGCGACGACGTCCTCCGGGTCGCGGCCCTCCAGGGCAGCGGCCAAGGTGGCGCCGGTGAGGCGCCCGTGGTCGTCGGCCGGCGGCGCGGCGCAGAGGTCGCAGCCCATGATCCGCGCCGCCGCGGCCATCGACGAGTGCGCCGAGGCGCCGGCGACGATGACCTGGCGCCGCGGCGCAGCGTGCCTGTTGCCGCGGGCAGCCACAAGCGCGCTCAGGTTGGCGATGGAGCCGCCGCTCACGAAAGTGCCTTGCGCCGAGGCCGGGAAGCCGGCGGCATCGGCGAGCCAGCGGAGTGCCGCATCCTCTGCGTCGAGCACCATGCCCGCCTCGAGGCGGCTGCCGCCGAAGATCATCGCGGGCGAGAGGGCCATATCGGCGATGGCCGCTACCACCGTCGGCGTTCCCGGGATGAAGGCCAGGAAGCGCGGGTGGTCCGGAGGGATCGCGGTCGGGAACACCACGTCCCGGAGCAGACGCATGGTGGCCTGGGCCCCGATGCCTTGGGCGGTCAGCGCAGGCAGCGCCCCGGCCGGCGTCGCGGCCGGCAGGACCGAACGCCGGTCGGCGAGCCGCGCCAGGGCCCACTCGAGCGTCTCGCGGGCAGCCGCGGCGTCCTCGGGTGTGGGTTCGTGCATGGGCATGATGGCATCCTATTACGCCGGCGGCCGCCGGAGCTTCACGCACCCTCGGGATTGCCACGAGCCTCTGCGAGAGAAGATGAGAGCATGGACCGTGACGACATGAAGCAGGCCGCCGCACGGGCGGCGACCGAGTACGTCAAGCCCGGGTCGACGATCGGCGTCGGCACGGGCAGCACTGCGGAATACTTCATCGCGGAGCTGGCGGCGCGGCCGCGGCTGGTCGCCGCAGCCGTGGCGAGTTCGGTGGCCTCGGCTGCGGCCTTGCGCGCCGCCGGCATCCGCGTCGTCGACCCAGGGCGCCGCGCCCTACCCGTTGCCGCTCTACGTCGACGGCGCCGACGAGGTCGACCCCGAACTGCGGCTGATCAAAGGCGGCGGCGGCGCGCACGCGCGTGAGAAGGTGCTGGCGACGGCCACCGAGCTCTTCGTCTGCATCGTCGACGAGACCAAGCTCGTCGAGCGCCTCGGCCGCGGGCCGGTGCCGCTCGAAGTGGTGCCATGGGCCGCGGCGTTCGTCGCCGGGCGCTTGGCGGCGCTGGGCGCCGGCGTCGCCGAGCGCTCGGTTTCGTCACCGACAACGGCAACGCCGTCCTCGACGCGCTGGGGCTCGACCTGTCAGACCCGGAGGGTCTCGAGCTCGAGCTCGACGCCATCCCCGGCGTCGTGGAGTGCGGGATCTTCGCGCGCCGCCGCGCCGATGTCGTGCTGGTGGGGACCGCGGCCGGGGTGCGGCGCCTCAGCGGTCGTCGAACACCATGATGCTGCCGGTGTAGCAGCAGACCCACACGCTCTTCGTCGGCGCGTCGTAGGTGATGCCGATGGGCGCCGCGTTGGTGTTCACCACCTGGATGACCTTCATGTCGCTGGTGCGCACCTTGCTCATGGTGTTGGAGCCGTAGTTGACCACGTACAGCGACTTGCCGTCGGGGGCTATCGTCATGCTGCGCGGCTCCGAGCCGGTGGAGACCTTGTCCACGACGGTGCGGGTCACGGGGTCGATCTTGGCGACGGTGCCCTCTCCGTTGAGTGTGGCGTAGAGGTACTTGCCGTTGCCGGCCATGCAGAGGTGCCGGGGGCCGGAGCCCACCCCGCTGATCCACGAGACCTTGAAGGTGCTCAGGTCCACGCGGGCGATGTTGTAGCTGCCCATCACCGCCACGTAGGCGTAGCGCGACTCCGGGTCCACGGCGATGCCCCGCGGGTACGGCCCCAGGTAGATGCTCTCGATCTGCTTGCTCGTGTGCACGTCCACGACGCTGAGCGTGTACGAGCACCAGTTGCTCACCAGCAGGTACTTCTGGTCGGGGGTGACGGCGAGGAACTTGGGGACGGCGCCGACCTTGATCACCTTGTCGACCGTGAGCGAGTCGAGGGGGACGCGGTACACGTAGCTCTTGTCGATGCCGCTGCTCGGCGAGCAGACGTCGGTGCCCTCGTGGTAGAAGCCGTCGCCGTACATCGAGTACTGGGAGACGTACATGAAGCGCCCGTCGGGCAGGACGGCGGCCTCCACGGGCGCACCCTGGAGGTCGCCACTGTGCCCCTTGATGCCCAACGCGGCTGCGTCGATGGTATCCGGGATGGTCTCCACCAGCTTCAGGGTCTTGGAGTCATACACGGTGATGGTGTGGCGGTACATCATGTTCTGCGCGAACACGTAGCCGGTGCCCGTGGACACGACCGACTTCGGCGAGATCGCCGTGCTGCTGATGACCTTGCGCAGGTCGAGCCGGAGCTTGTTGGACGGCGGGCCGGTCCAGGCGGCGCCGGCGCTGGGCGTAGCGGAGGCCGCCTGAGACGGGGTGGCGGTCGGCGTGCCGCCGGGCTTGTCGCCGGCCGCGGCGGTCGAGCCGCCCCCGTCGTCGTCGCCGCGGGTCACGGCGAACGCGGCGGCGGCGAGCGTCACGACGATCGCGAGGACGGCGACGAGGGCGAACAGGCGACGCCGGCGGTACACGCGCGTGCGGTGGCGGCGCATCCGGCGGTCGGAACGATAGGCCATGGCCAGAAAGTGTAACTCAGCCGAGGGCGGCCTGCAGGCGGCGCAGCGCCTCCTGCAGGGTGCTTCGCGGGCAGGCGAAGTTGAGGCGCAGGAAGCCCGGGTCGCCGAAGGCGGCCCCGGGCGAAAGCGCCACCCCCGCGTCCAGGCAGGCCTCGGCGGCGTCCGCGAGGTCGAGCCCGCGCACGTCCAGCCAGGCCAGGTAGGTGGCCTCGACGTGCGTCAGCGTCACGCGAGGCAGGGACTCGGCGACGAAGCGCTCGACCAGGTCACGGTTACCGCGCAGGTAGTCGAGCAGATCGGCGAGCCAATCGCCGCCCTCGCGATAGGCCGCCTCGGCGGCGGCGATGGCGAAGCAGCCGGGAAACGGCAGAAGCCCTTCGCCCGGCCGCGTGAAGCGCCGCCGCAGCGCCTCGTCGGGCACGATCGCGAAGGCGAAGTTGAGACCCGGAAGGTTGAAGGTCTTGCTCGGCGACATCAGCGTGACGATGCGGTCGGCGTCGCCGGGAGAGGCGAGCGCCGCCGGCACGTGAACCAGCTCGTCGAGGATGAGGTCGCAGTGGATCTCGTCGGAACAAAGCACGAGGTCGTGACGGCGGCAGAAGTCCACGACCGCCCCCACCTCATCCTTGCTCCACACCCTCCCCAGCGGGTTGTGCGGATGGCAGAAGAGGAGCACGCGGGTGTCGGGCGTGACGGCCGCCTCCATCGCTTCGAGCGGCAGCTGCCAGCGGCCATCGCTGAAGTCCGCCGGCACGGTGAGGAGCCGGCGGCCCTGGTCCGGTGGCGCCTCGAGGAACGGCGGGTAGACCGGCGTCACGGTCATCACCGCCTCGTCCGGCTCCGCGAAGGCGCCGCAGGCGAGGTTGAGGCCCGGCACGACGCTCGGCAGCCAGACCAGCCAGTCAGGCTCGATGCGCCAGCCACAGCGCGCCATCAGATGCGCGCCGATGGCCTCGATGAGGGAGTCGGGCGCCAGCGCGTAGCCGAAGACGCCGTGGGCGGCACGCTCGCGCAGCGCCGCCACCACGGCCGGCGGCGAGACGAAGTCCATGTCGGCCACCCAGAGGGGCAGGACGCCCTCGGGGTAGTTGTCCCACTTGAAGCTGGCCGTGCCCGTGCGGTCGACGGGCGTATCGAAGTCGATGTGCATGGTCCCTCGCGTCGTCGGGGTCGCCGCCCACCGTATCAGACGGTGCGGCGCCGGGCGGTAGGGGCCGTCTGCCGCGCGGCGCCGGGCGGTACGGGCCCCGTTTGTCTTGGAGTGTGAACGGCCATATTCTCTAACGTTATCGCGTAGCCGGCCCGTCTCGCCGCGCGGCGAGCAGCGGCCACTTCCAAAGGACGCTCATGAAGATCCGCCTTATCGAGCCCGAATCCCCGAGCATGCACCTCTGGTCGCACTCCTACTTCGTGCGCCTCGGGCTGCCGATGATCGGCGCCGCCCTCAAGCAGCAAGGCCACGACGTGCGCATCTACAACCCGCAGCTGGCACCCATCGACTGGGACGACGTGCACACCGCCGAGCTCGTGGGCCTGTCCAGCACGACGTCGACCACGCCGGCCACCTACGCCATCGCCGACGGCCTGCGGCGGCGGCGCATCCCCGTCATCCTCGGCGGCTCGCACGTCACCTTCATGGCCGACGAAGCTCTGGAGCACGCCGATTTCGTGGCCCGCGGCGAGGGCGGCGAGACGATCATGCTGGAGCTCGTGGAGGCCCTGCAGGGCGAGCGCGAGCTCGAGTCGGTCACCGGCCTCTCGTTCCGTCGCGACGGGCGCACCGTGCACAACGAGCTGCACGAGCGTTGCGCCGACCTCGACACCCTGCCGTTCCCGGACCTCACGCTCATCGCCGGCCACGAGCGCCTCGTCCACACGCCGATCATGACCAGCTGGGGCTGCCCCTTCGCCTGCAACTTCTGTTCGGTGACGGCGATGTTCGGGCGCAAGTACCGCTTCCGCAGCGCCGAGAACGTGGTCGCCGAGATCAAGGAGAAGAAGCCCGAGAGGATCTTCTTCTACGACGACAACTTCGCCGCCGACAAGAAACGTCTCAAGAAGCTCCTGCGGCTGATGATCGACGAGGGGCTCGTGATGCCGTGGGGCGCCCAGGTGCGCACCGACGTGGTCCGCGACAAGGAGCTGCTCGAGCTCATGCAAGCCTCGGGGGCCGACTTCGTCGCCCTCGGCCTCGAGTCCGTCAACCAGGAGACGCTCGACGCCTTCGAGAAGTCGCAGACCGTCGGCGACATCGAGCACGCCATCAAGGTGCTGCACGACTACGGCGTCCGCAGCCACGGCATGTTCGTGCTCGGCGCCGACAGCGACACGCCGAGCTCCGTGCACGACACGGTCACCTTCGCCCTCAAGAACCACATCGACACGGTGATGCTCAACATCCTCACGCCGCTGCCCGGCACCCAGCAGTTCAGCGACCTCGACGCCCAGGGCCGCATCATCACCAAGGACTGGTGTCTGTACGACGCGCAGCACGTGGTCTTCGAACCGAAGCAGATGAGCGCCGCCGAGCTGCAGCGCGAGGTCCTGCGCGGCCAGCGGCGCTTCTTCCACGCGGAGCGCCCCGTGGCCAAGGCCGTCTCGTGGGTGGTCACGCGCAAGCAGCGCAGCTACGACCGGATGCTCGAGTACGGCTGGTGCTGGTGGTACGCGCGCATGTGGTGGCGCGAACCGCGCAACCGCCTCCACATGCGCATGCTCGAACAGCGGCGCCGGGCGGCGCCGGGCGGCGCGCTCGGAGGCGCGCAGCGGGCGTAGCCTCTCACTGCGCGGTCCGGCCGCGCCTCGCTTCTCTCGCTGTGCGTGCCGCCTCGGCTTTCCGGGAATCACCCACCTGCAGGGCGCGCGCCTCGGGCGCGCGCCACCGACAGGAAGGCGACACGATGACCATCGCGACATTCGCGGCCGGCTGCTTCTGGGGCGTCGAGCAACGCTTCGCGCAGCTCGACGGCGTCACCCGCACCGAGGTCGGCTACACGGGCGGCTTCACGCGCGACCCGACGTACGAACAGGTGTGCTCGCACCGGACCGGCCACGCCGAGGCCGTGCGTCTCGAGTACGACCCCGAGCGGATCACCTACGAGCAGCTCCTCGCCGCGTTCTTCGGCATGCACGATCCTACGCAGCTGGACCGCCAGGGGCCGGACGTGGGCGACCAGTACCGCTCCGCGATCTTCTTCCACACGACCGTGCAGGAGGACGCCGCGCGCGCCGCGGTGCGCGCGCTTGAGACGGGGGGCGGGTTCCGCCGACCCGTCGTGACCGCCGTGGTGCCGGCGGCGGAGTGGTGGCCGGCCGAGGACTATCACCAGAAGTACTTCGAGAAGCACGGCCGCTTCGGCTGCGCGATCTGACGGGCAGGGGGTCCTGCGGTCGCCGGCCCGGCGACCTCGCCCCGCGGCTTCGTCGCCTCAGGGTCCCGGAGTCTCCGCGGGCGACGACGTCGGCGCAGGCTCGGGGGTCTCGAGACCGTACTTGTCGAGCAGCGTCACGGTCTTCTCCGAGAGGAGCCGCTGCCATACCGTGCGCCCGGGCTCGACGAGGTGCCAGAGGTCGTAGAAGTCCGCGTTGGGCAGGCGGGCGGCGCTCACGAAGCTCACCCACGGAACGTCGTGCTTCTTGGCCAGCGCGCGGCAGCTCGCCGTGAAGCGCGCGACAGGCGCGTCCAGCGCGGCCCCGATGACCTGCGTGTCGCGCGGCAGCTCGAGCAACACCGGGTGCAGGCCGCGGCTCTTGCAGGTCGCGACGAGCTTGTCCAGAGTCCTCAGACACGTCGCGTAGTTGGCCTTGAACACGGGGTAGCGTTCCGCGAGCCATTTGCGCAGGAGCTCCTCCTTCTTGGCGACGCTGAGGATCTTGCTCTGGCTGTACTGGTGCTGGCGGTAGGGCGGCAGTGACGCGGTCGGTTTGGGGAAGTCGAGCGTGGGGTGCGAGGGCGGAGCGGTGAACCGGCCGACGTTGATGCCGATGTAGACGATGCCCCGCGTCTTGGGGAGCGCCTTGATCAGCTCCACATCCTGCGCCAGCGTGCGGTTGCGCGAGCCCAGGTTGTAGGCCGCGACGGACGGGCCGCCGAGATCCTTCACCTGGGCGGCCCAGCTCGCGTCGCTGATCGTGGATTCGCGAGCCGCCGAACCGCCGAGCAGGCAGACGATGGGCTCGGCCGGCGGCTGCGCCTTGAGATTGGCCACGACCTGCAGCGCGTGAGACCAGTCGTTGCCACCCCCTGCGCCGGCGGACGGAGTCGCTCCGGCGCCCGAGTCCGCGGCTACGCCGGTGGCGGCCGCTCCGCTCGTGGTCGCCTGCGCGGAGCAGGCGCCGAGGAGAGTGGCGACGACGAGCAGGCAGGCGGCCCACGCAAGCGCCGCCGTGGCGCGCGGGCGCGCCGCGGACGCTATCGAACGATGCTGTGGCTCGATGCCCAAGGTCTCCTCCCGCTTCCGAGGGACTGTAGCACTCGGGTCGCGGCGTCGCGACACGGCCACCGCCACGGATGTACTCTTACCGGGCAATGCCAGGCCCACAGCCGAGGAGGTCACCTCTCGTGAAGTACCGCCGCATGCCCATCGAGGAGGAGTCGCCCGAACAGCTGGGCTACGACAAGATCCGCTTCAATCTCACCGAGAGCTCGGTGCGCGACCGCTCGCTGGCCGACCTCGGCATCGAAGTCGGCGACATGCTCCTGTTCTACGGCGACCACGCCGGTAACGACACGTTCCGCGAGCTGATCGCGGCGCAGAGCGGCGCGGCGGGCGGCGGCGTGGGCCGTGACGACGTGCTCGTCACGGCGGGCGCCGCTCAGGCGCTCTTCATCATCGCCACCTCGCTGCTCGACAAGGGCGATCACCTCGTGGTGGTCCGTCCCAACTACGCCACCAACATCGAGACCCCACGGGCCATCGAGGCCGACATCAGCTACCTCGACCTCACCTTCGAAGAGGGCTTCCGCATCGATGCCGACAAGCTCATGGCGCTGGTCACGCCGCGCACGAGGTACGTCAGCATCACCCTGCCGCACAACCCCACCGGGGTGACCACGAGTGAGGCCGACCTGCGCAGCGTCGTCGGCCGGGTCGAGGCTGCCGGCTGCCGGCTGCTCGTCGACGAGACCTACCGCGAGATGACGTTCGGCGATCCGCTGCCCGTGGCGGCCGCGCTGAGCGAACGCGCCATCAGCGTCAGTTCGCTGTCGAAGACCTACGGTATCCCGGGGATCCGCAGCGGCTGGCTCGTCTGCCGCGACCGCGGACTCATGGCTACTTTCCTCGCCGCCAAGGAACAGATCGGCATCTGCGGCAGCGTCGTGGACGAGGCGATCGCGGCACGCGCCTTCGCACAACGTGACACCTGGCTGCCGGAGATCCACGCGTTCATCCGTCGTCAGTTCGAGGTGGTCAGCAGTTGGATGGCCGGCGAGGAGCTGATGGAATGGGTGGAGCCGCAGGGCGGCTGCGTGTGCTTCCCGCGCATCAAGCCGGACGTGCCGGTGGACGTGGACGAGTTCTACCGCACGCTCAACGACCGGCACGGCGCGTACGTGGGTCCCGGCCACTGGTTCGAACAGTCCCGGCGCCACATGCGCGTCGGCTACGGCTGGCCGCTACCCGACGAGCTGGAGGGCGGCCTGGCCGCCATCTCCTCGTCGGTCCGCGCGGCCCTGAGCCTGTGAGGCGTGACCGTGGAACACGCCTCCGCGCAGTTCGCGGCTGCTGACGGTCTTCTGCTGACCCGCCAGGTGTGGCGTCCCGAGGGCGCGCCGGCCGCCGTGCTCGCCGTGGTCCACGGGTACGGCGAGCACGGCGGCCGCTACCGCGGGCTCGCCGAGGACATGGCGGCGCGCGGCTACGCCGTGCACGTGTACGACCTGCGCGGCCACGGCCTCTCGGCCGGCCGGCGTGGGCACCTGGGTCGTTTCAGCGACTACCTGGACGACACGGCCGTCTTCCTCGACGCCGTCGGCGAGGAGCAGACCGGGCGGCCGCTGTATCTGCTCGGCCACAGCCTAGGCGGGCTCATCGCCACTGCGTACGTCGAGGACCGGCCGACCGACGCCCTGGCCGGTCTCATCCTGTCGTCACCGTTCCTGCGTCTCGGCATACCGGTCCCGCCGCTCAGGCTCAGCGTCGCACGGCTGCTCTCGATGGTCGCGCCGACCGTGAACGTCGGCAACAGCGTGACTGCGGCCGCGCTCTCGCACGATCAGGAGGTCGTGAGGGCCTACGGCACCGACCCGCTGAACCACCACGTGGCCACTGCGAGATGGGCCGCTGAGGCGATGGCCGCGCAGGGCGCGGCTCTCTCGGCGGCCGGCAGCATCAGTCTGCCGTTCCTGCTGCTGTACGCCGGCGCCGACGCGATCGCCGACCCCGACGCCGCCCGGGAGTTGTTCGCCGGGGCCGGCTCGTCAGACAAGACCGCGCACCGCTACGAGGGCTTCTATCACGAGATCTTCAACGAGACCGGGCGCGACGCGGTCGTCGCCGATCTCGTCGCTTGGCTCGAGGTGCGCTCGCCGGGCGGAGAGGTCAGGTAGTCAGCCGACCGCCGGCCTCCCCACGGTCGTCATGTAGACCACCGGCTCCTCGTCCTCGTCGACGCCCAGCAGGGCCGCCGCCTCGTCGTCGAAGAAGGCGGCGATCTGGCAGCTTCCCAGACCGAGGGCCACGGCGGCGAGGGCGACGTTCTCGGCGATGTGCCCGGCGTCGAGGAAGATGTAGCGCGCGAAGCGCTGCCCGTACTTCCAGCGCGAGCGCTCGAGCACGGCCGTCCACACGAACACGGCGTCCGCCTCGGCGGCGATGGCCTGGTCGAGCGCGGCGTGGGCGACTGCCAGCCGCTGGTCTCCGCCGCGCAGCAGTTCCAGCGCCTCGTCGAGCACGGCGTAGTGATAGACACCGGGGTCGAGACCCGACACCGAGTTCGCGACCACGTAGTGCTCGACGGGGAAGAGGCCGCCGGCCGACGGCGCGGTGCGGAAGGCGAAGCCCATCTGCCGCGCCGTGACGCCGGCGGCCGCCCACAGCAGCCCGCCGAGCTCCTCGAGGTCGAGCGGCGGAGGCCCGTACTCACGTGCGCTCCGCCGCCGCGCCAGGACGTCGAACAACCCCGCGGCAGACGCTGCCTCAACGCCGGAGGTCGGGTGCGGCAGCACCACCCTCGGGGCCTCGGGGTAGGTCTTGAACCACGCGGGCTGGCGGGCCCAGTCCATGCGCCCGCCGACCAGGTGGCCGCGGCTGTGGCGCGTCTCACGCAGGAAGCGCTCGCCGATTCCTTCGTCCATCGGTTCTCCTCTATCTGAAGGCGGCTCGTGTCGGGCTGTAGGCAAGATACCCGGCACTCGCCAAGGCCAAAGGCCGGACGGCGGTTGCGCCGTCGCCGGAGGGGAATACCCGAGGTGACCGACGATGCTGGTCGTGAACCAGTGTCCAGACTGGAGACACGTCATGATGTTCCAACGCAGACACCCGGTGGACATGACACCGGCAGAGCTGGCGGCTCTGTACCTTGCCGCCGACGAAGCCCGGTGGCTGGCCGAGGACCACGGCCTCTCTTCGTACTGGGAGGTGGCTCGCGTCCTCAGTGAAGCCCTGCCCAAGGCCATCGCCGACAGCATGGACTTCTGCTGGGCGCACGCCGACGTCGTGGTGCAGGAGATCGAGGGAGATACAGGCTACTACCGGCGGCTGATGTGCCACACCGCCTACTTGCGCGAGGATCACCCCGACGTGTACGAAGCGATCGTTCGCCTCGTAGGGGAGGTCCGCGAGGCGCGGGCGTGTGCCCTGGACGCGGCCGCCTGAGTGCTCAGGCGTCCTTGCCGGGCTCGCGGTACGGCGTCGGGATGAATTCCACCGACGGGCGCCGCTGCGCCCGCCGCGGGTACCTGTCCATCAATTCGTAGACGCCCTCGGGGACCGCGTCGCTCACCGGCAGGCCAAGGAGCCGTGCCTGCTTCCAGGCGGATGGGGTAGTCGTGCGTCCAGCGCCCCTCGCTCAGCGTCGTGGCCAGAGTCTCAGCCTCGGCGGGCATCCTGTCGCGGACCAGCTCGACCACGGTCTCGCGCACCTGGACGACGGCCTTGCGGGCGATGTCCCCAAGGATGAGCGTCTCGTCGTCGCGGTTGGGGTTCGGCTGCTCCAGGGCGGCGAGGATCGAGGCGGCGGGCCAGGCGCCGCGCAGCGGGTTGCCGAGCTGAGGGTCGACCGGGCCGAGCACCGCGTCGGGGTCCATGAGGATCTCGTCGGCGGCGAGAGCGACCAGCGTGCCGCCCGACATGGCGTAGTGCGGCACGATCACCGTGACGCGTCCCGGATGCCGCTTGAGCGCGTGGGCGATCTGGTCCGAGGCGAGGACCAGCCCGCCGGGCGTGTGCAGGACGAGGTCGAGGGGCATCTCGGCCGGCGTCATGCGGATGGCGCGCAGGATCTGCTCCGAGTCCTCGATGTCGATGAAGCGGCGGAACGGGATGCCGAGCAGGCTCAGGGTCTCCTGGCGATGGATCATCGTGACGACGCGCGAGCCGCGGCTCTGCTCGAGGGCGCGCAGGAGGGCACGGCGGCGGCGGTCCCGCCGCCGCCGCAGCAGGGGCGGCACGAGCAGGGCCGCCGCGACGAGCACGACGATGAGGATGAGGATGAACGGGGTCATGGGGGAGTGGTGCCCCTTCGCGCCGGCGGCGACACCTCGGCAGGACGAAAGAGGGCGGCGGGCACCTTGCGGTGCCCGCCGCCCGGTACCCTGTCAGGCCGGCGCGCTGTCGCCCTTCTCGCGGCGCGCAAACGGCCACTCCCCGATGAGGAAGCTGATGACGCCCTCGTAGAGCACGATCACCACGACCCAGAGCACGATGCCGAGCCACGACGAAGTCGCGAAGAGCAGCAGGATGAGGCCGGCCACCACGCCGGCGATGCGCAGCCATGACGCGTAGCGCTCGACCCAGAGCGTGATGCGGCGACTCGGCGACTACCGCATCCTCCGGTGCGCGTACGACGCGCTTGCCGGCCGTGACCACGGCGACCTGGACGTCGTGGCGGCCGGAGAGCCAGGCTGCCACGGCTACGACGATACCGATCACGACGATCCAGATGGTGAGGTTGGTGAGCGGCTCCAGCGACGCGCTGACCACGTCGCGCACCGCCCCGAGACCGCCGCCGCTCGTGATGTCTGAGACGATGGCGTCCGAGCCCTGCTTGACGATCACATGCGTGAGGATCAGCGCGATCGCCACGCCGATGCCCAGCTCGATGAGGGTGCGCCGCCGCCGTCGTGACAACCAGATGGTGAGGGCGATGAGCACGATCGACACGACCAGCAGGATCCAGATCAGTCGGTCGAACCAGCGCACGGCCGTCTGCGCGGGGCCCAGCGAGTCGCTCTGGAGCAGCGTGACCTGGCCGAAGTCGGCGGGCAGCGTGCGACCGGTCCACGCCGAGACTTGCTGGATGGCCTGATCGGGCGGCGTGCCGGGGGCGATCACCGGCGGCGAGAACTTCGTGCCCAGGGCGCCCGGGAGCTTGCCGTCGAGCCAGACGAGCACCTGGCTGATGAGGGGCAGCGTGTCGAGCTTCACGTCGCTACCTTGGATGTACGCGTACGTGGTGTCTCCGCGCAGGAGGGCGACGATCTTCTCGTGCGCGACGCTATTGACCTTGAGCCACAGGTCGTATGCCTGAGGCGTGCTGAGCACCTTGTTGGCGCCTTTGGCGATGAAGTCCTCGAGGGCCCCGGTGATCGGCCCGGCGAAGATCTGAGCCTTCGGCGGCAAGGCGTCCGTCGTGCGTTGCTGCAGGTCGGTGGCGCTGACGATCTGGCCGGCGACGTAGTCGCTGAGGGACTTGATCGCCTCGGGGTCCTTGCCCACCGGCCCGACGATCTTCATGTAGCCGTCGGTGTTGAGGACGGTGTAGTGGGCCCACCCGGCGACCCCCGTGATCACGACGGCGAGGCAGCTGAGGACGACGAGCACGCCGACGAGGATGTTGCGCAGGCGGCTGCCCTTGCGCACGACGACCACCTTCGTTGCGGACTCGGCGTCGTCCGCCGCGGGCACGGCCTGCGTGACGGCGGTCTGTTCGGCGGTGTCCATCTCAGTAGCTTCCTCGTCGGGGGCGACCGTGTCGTCGCGCCTCTCCTTCTCGTTCATACAGACCGTCTCCTTGTTTGCGCGCTACGGCTCATCGCGGCTATGTGACCACCTGGTCACATTCGTCGCTGGAGGCCGGCTTCCCCCGGCGGCGGCGTGTTATCGCGGAGGGTCGGAGCAGAACAGCGAGACCTGGCAGCGCAGCCGGTACTGCGCCTCCAGCTCACCGGTCTTGCGCAGCGCGTCGAGCCTCAACCGCGCCTGCGCGAAGTCGCAGCCGCCGTGTCGACGTGCTCGCCATCCTTCTCGCCGCAGAGTCCTTCCCGGGTCTACCCAGGATGCGGCTCCGGGAAGCGTGTCGGGGGGTGAGCCCGGTGCCCAAGGACTGCCGCCGAGAGGCGGCGGGGCGGACATTCGTCTACTCCGCTCTCTGATCGCTGCTTTTCTGTCGAAGGAAGAGGCAGGATGGACAGCGAGGGAAGGAATGCGATGGTCGGGTTGAGCTGTGGCACCTGCCGATACGGCACGGAAGAGCCGCGCGGGTCCGTGTTCGCGCGTGATCGCGGCCACGGCTGGGGGACCTGTCGCAAACAGGCTCCGGCGGTCGTCGTGATCCAGTCCCCGGAGCGCACGGCGTTCTCGCAGACCGCGTTCCCGCGGGTGCGTGACGACGACTGGTGCGGTGACTACGAGGCCGTCGTGAGCCGCTCCGGCGGGTACGCGGGGCTGGATCAGCCCTGAGCGCTCAGGGGTCGGCGTACTGCTGGGCGGCTGCAGCTTCCTGCAGCTCCCGCCACACCGCGTCCACGTGCTCGCGCTCGGTGGCCTGAGCGCCGATCGAGACACGGATCATCTGCCGGCCCTTGAGCAGCGACGGGGTCACGTAGGAGCGGCCGGCCCGGTTGACGCGGTCGGCGACGGCCAGGTTGTGGGCGGCCAGCGCCGGCTCGTCGTCCTCCAGAGCCGGCGGCACGTGCCGCACGCACACGGTCTGTAGCGGCACGGGGGCCAGGCGCTGCCAGCCGGGGACCTGGTCGACCTGCGCGGTCAGCCAGGCGGCGTTGTCGAGGTCGCGGCGGACGCGCGCCTGGAGCCCCTCCACGCCGTACTCGCGGATGAGGAACCACAACTTGAGCGCGCGGAAGCGCCGCCCCAGCGGGATGCCCCAGTCGCGCAGGTTGCGCACCAGGCCGTCCTGGGCGGTGCGCAGGTAGCTCGGGTCGGTGCTCATGACCCGCACGAGGTGCTCCGGGTCGCGCACGAAATAGGCCGAGAGGTCGAAGCCCGTACCCATCCACTTGTGGGGGTTGAGCACCACGGAGTCGGCGCGCTCCACCCCCTCCCACATCCAGCGGTTCTCCGGGCAGAGCATGGCGGTGCCGGCCAGCGCGGCGTCGACGTGGAGCCACAGGCCGTGGCGTGCGGCCAGCTCCGCCATGGCCGCCAGCGGGTCGAGGGCGGTCGTGGCCGTGGTGCCGACCGCCGCCACGAGCGCGCAAGGCCGGCGGCCGGCGGCGAGGTCCTCACGCACCGCCGTCTCCAGCACGTCGAGGCGCAGAGCATGGTCGTCGTCGGTCTCGAGCAGGCGCAGGTGCTCGGCGCCGAAGCCGGCGAGGAGCGCCGCCTTGGGCACCGAGCTGTGCGCCTGGTCCGACGCGTACACCACGAGCGGCGCCTCCTCGGCCTGCAGGCCGCCGCGGTTCTGGCTGAAGTCGCTGGACCGCTCGCGCGCACACAGCAGGGCGCACAGCGTGGCCGTGCTGGCGGTGTCCTGGATGACGCCGCTGAAGGCGTCGCTCAGGCCCAGCATCTGCCGCAGCCACTCCATGACCACGTCCTCGACCTCGGTGGCCGCCGGGCTCGTCTGCCAGCTCATGCCTTGGACGCCGAGGCCGGACGAGACAAGGTCCGCCAGCACCGACGACAGGTCGCTGTTGGAGGGGAAGTAGGCGAAGAACCCGGGGTGGTTCCAGTGCGTGATGCCCGGCAGCACGACGCGCTCGAGATCGGCCGAGATGGTCGCCAGGCCTTCGGCCCGGCGAGGCGGCTCGGCCGGCAGCTGGGCCGCCACCTCGCCCGGCTGCACGCGGCTCATCACCGGGTACTCGGCGATGTGCTCGCGGTAGTCCGCGACCCAGTCGATCAGCTCGTGGCCCAGGCGGCGGAAGTCGTGCGTGTCCATCGATGGCGCTCCTCTCGTGCGTCCCGGCTGCCCGGCCGTCGGCCGGCGGGATTCGCTCTTCCTGAGGGACAGTCTACCGGCATCGCGACACCCCCCCGCGTATTGACACCCACCGTGGATGCGGAAGAATGCAGGCAGTCCGCGGCGCCAGCCGCAGAGTAGGGGGACTCCCTCGACCGGGGGAGCCGATGTCGAGGAGGTAGCAGATGCTCAAGAGACTGCGTGTCATGCTTGTGGCGCTGGTGGTGCTGGCGGCGCTCCTTGCCGCGGCCGCTCCGGCGTTCGCGGTCCAGCGGCCCACGAGGGTCATGATCGTCGTCATGGACCAGATGCAGCCGGGGTACGCCAAGCAGTACAAGATGAAGAACGTCCTGTTCCTCCAGAACAAGGGCGTCAACTTCCCCAACGCGTACGTAGGCGACATGGCGTCCGAGACCGTCGTCAGCCATAACGTGATGGTCAGCGGCCTGTTCCCCAAGCACATGGGCTGGTCCGACGAGGCCTTCCGCGATGTCAACGACATGTTCGGCTACGGCGAGGACGCCATCGTCACCAGCGGCGACCTCGGGACCGCCGACTACGTCAAGCTCATCGACGAGTTCGACTACCTCAAGCTCGGCGACTACCTCCACGAGAAGTTCCCCGACACGATCGTCGCCAACGTCGGCGAGAAGGGGTACCAGGTCGAGTCCATGGCCGCCTCGAGCTCGGACTTCTGGGTCCGGATGGGCAGCAAGAAGAAGACCGCCGACCTGACCGACCCCTTCAGCCCCGCCAGCGTGCCGTGGACCGGTACGTACCGCGGCGCTGGGGGCAACCCTCCCGCCTACATCAAGACCGACCCCCGCTTCCTCGTGAGCGTCGGTAACAACGGCGACCCCAACGACTACTACGGCACCAAGGTCGACAAGCCGGCGTGGCTGTATCCGGAAGACGGCCGGTACGTCAAGGGCCCGTACGAAGGACACGAGAGCGGCGACATCTGGGTCGCCGACGCGGCCATGAAGATCATGGAGAACGAGCCCTGGTCCGGCCTCTTCGTGACCTTCAGCGCCATCGACAAGATCGGCCACATGTGGGGCGGCGGCGCGGTCGACACGCTCGCGAACTACCAGTGGGATCCTGCGTCGATCTTCGCCGAGATCCACATGCCGTGGGCCGCGAAGAACGCCGACGACCAGCTCGGCCGGCTCATCGCCAAGCTCAAGGAGCTTGACCAGTACGACGACACGCTGATCGTCGTGACCGCCGACCACGGCTCGACCTACGGCCGCGACGGCTCCTACGCCACGGACGTCTACGACGGCGCCAACGTGGGCGGCTGGTACGCCGGTACGTGGTACCCGGGCTACGTCACTCCGACGACCCCCAACACGAGCGCCGGTCCGGACGCCCTTGGGCCGCTCATGGCCACCGGCAACGTGGCGTTCAGCTACCAGTCCACGTCGATCGAGACGTGGCTCGTGAACCACAGCATGGCCAAGAAGAAGGAAGCCGCGGCCGTGATGGAGGACCTGCCCGGTGTCATCGCGACCTACGTCAAGAACGGCGACCGGTACAAGCTGTATTCGTCGAGCTCGACCATGACCGCCGCCGAGCGCCTCTGGTGGATGGCCCACGGCCAGGAGCTCGTCAATACGATGTGCTACTGGGGCTCGGGCGACCTCGTCGGCCTGCTCGCCGACTACACGTCCTACGCCGCCTTCGGCGACCACGGCGGGGCGCAGATGGACGTGCAGCGCATCCCGATGGCGTGGTACATGCCGGGCATGAAGCACGCCGTCAACAACGCCAACATGCGGCTCGTCGACATGATGCCCACGATCATGAAGACGATGGGCATCAAGGCGACCGACGCCATGGACGGGAGCGCCTACTCGCTCAAGCTTCCGAAGTGATCCACGCAGTCTGATCGATCGATCCGGCGGCGGCCGGGGCGCGCGCAGCGCGCCCCGGCCGCTTTCTCTCTGGTAGGCTTGCCGGCGTCTTCGAGAGGAGCGCCCGTGCACATCAAGCCCTTCGCCGTCGAACAGTGGATGAACGCCCACGAGACGACGGCCACCTGGAACATCGCCGAGACCTGCGTGGACTCGCTGCGCCTGGAGGAGCTGCTGGCGCTCACGGGCGACGGCGACGCCGTGCTCCGTCGCCTGCTCGAGACCAAGCTGACCTACGGGCACATCAGCGGCTCGCCGGAGCTCCGCGCCGCGATCGCGGCGCTGTACGGCGAGCGCATCGGCCCCGACGACGTCATCACGACCAACGGCGCGATCGGCGCCAATTTCCTCGTGCACTTTGCACTGGTCGAGCCGGGCGACAGCGTGGTGTGCGTGCGGCCCACCTACCAGCAGCTCTTCAGCGTGCCCGAGGCTCTGGGAGCGCAGGTCCGCTTGCTGTCGCTGCGCGAAGAGGACGGCTATCTGCCCGACGTCGACGAGCTGCGCAGCCTGGTCGACGAGTCCACGCGGCTCATCGTCCTCAACAACCCCAACAACCCGACCGGCGCCCTCATCGACGAGCCCTTGCTGCAGGAGATCGTCGCCGTGGCCCGCGAGCACGGCGCCTGGCTGCACTGCGACGAGGTCTACCGCATGCTCGAGCACGCGCCGGGCAGCACGCCGCCGTCCGTGGCCGACCTGTACGAGCGCGGCGTGAGCACCGGCAGCATGAGCAAGAGCTACTCGCTGGCCGGCCTGCGCACGGGCTGGGTGGCCGGTCCGCCGGACCTCATCGAGCGCTGCCTCCAGGTGCGCGACTACACCACCATCAGCTGCGGCGTGCTCGACGACGCGCTCTCTGTGCTGGCGCTCGAGCACCTCGACGCCGTGCTCGCGCGCAATCTGGAGATCGTGCGCGGCAACCTCTCCCTGGTCGACGAGTGGCTCGCCGGCGAGCCGCAGCTTCATCACGTGCGGCCGCGGGCCGGCACCACGACGCTGATCCGCTACGAGTACCCCGTGCCGTCCATGGACCTCTGCCAGGCGCTGTTCGATCTCAACGGCGCCTTCGTGGTCCCGGGCGCGGCCTTCGACGAGGAGCACTCCTTCCGCCTCGGCTACGCCTGCGCCGGCGACGTCCTCGAGGGCGGTCTGGCGGCGATCTCGGCGTACCTGCGTACGTTGGAGGGCTGAGGCGACCGCAGGGTAGGCTTTTCCGCCCGCGTCACGAATACTCGGCCGTCAGGCTCCGCGCCCACGCGCATGCACCTCGCGAGGGGCTGGGGCCACGCGCGTCAACCGAGAGATCCGAGTAGCGATGCAGCCGGTCATTCTCGTCGCCGAAGACAATCAGGACCTGCAGAGCCTGCTGCGCCACGCCTTGGAGAGCGACGGCTACGCCGTGTACATCGCCGCCGACGGGCAGGAGGCCCTCGACCAGTACGACGCGCTCTCGCCGGACCTGCTCATCCTGGACATCATGATGCCGCGCCTCAGCGGCTTCGAGGTGCTGCGTGAGCTGAGGGGCGACGCGGCTCGCCGGCAGGACGTGCCAGTGCTGGTACTCACGGCCCGCGGCGGAGAGGACGATGTGCTGGCGGGCTTCGAGCTGGGCGTGGCGGACTACCTGACCAAGCCGTTCGTGATCGGCGAGCTGCGGGCGCGGGTGCGCGCGCTGCTCGCCCGCCGGGGCTAGCCTTCCGCCGACTGCGTCCGGACCTTCTCCGCAGCCTGGGCGCCGCGCTCGAACCCTCTGCGGCGCATCTCGCCCCAGCCCCGTTTCTTGCGCAGGAAGTCAAACGTCGCCTGGGTCCGCCACACGGCCTGCAGCTGACGGTAGCCGAAGTTCTCGACGACCGTGAACATGAGCAGCCTGGCGAGGTCACGCCGTGAGCCGTGGCGGCCGACCCTCGCCTGATCCAGCAGAACGGCGGCCACCGAGAGGAACACGCCGTAGCCGACGGCCAGAAGGAAGAAGAGGACGACGAAGTGGATGCCGACGACGCCCCGGGCGATGGAGACGACGAGGATCGCGTAGCCGGTCACTTCGACCAGCGGCCCGAGCGCCTCGAACACGAGGTTGTACGGGAGGCCGAAGAGACCGACAGGTCCGTACTTCGGCCTGCCGATCATCCGCCGGCTGGCCCAAAGGCACTCGAGGAGGCCGCGGTGCCAGCGGTTCCGCTGCCGGCGGAGCGTAGGCAGATCCTCGGGGGCCTCGGTCCACACCACGGGGTCGGGGATGAACACGATCCGGTAGCGCTCCTGGCGGTCTCGGTACATCTCGTGAAGACGCAGCACCAGGTCCATGTCCTCGCCGACCGTGTCGGTGCGGTACCCGCCGACCTGAAGAACGGCCTCCTTCTTGAACACGCCGAACGCCCCCGAGATGACGAACAGCGAGCGGATCCGGCTCCAGCCGGTGCGGCTGGTCAGGAAGGCGCGCAGGTACTCGACCACCTGCAGCACCGCGAGGTGGTTACGGGGCGCGCGGACTTGCGTCACCGTCCCGTCCCGCACCGTGCAGCCGTTGACCACGCGCACGATGCCGCTCGTGGCCACCGTCTCTCGCGGCCGGTCCATGAAGGGCTTCACCACGCGCAACAGCGCGTCGCGTTCCAGGATGGCGTCGGCGTCGATGGCGCAGAGGAGCGGGAAGCGGGCGGCATTGACGCCCGCGTTGAGGGCGTCGGCCTTGCCGCCGTTCTCCTTGGCCACCACGACGAGGTTGGCGACCCGGCGCGAGATGTAGACGGCCTGCAACCGGCGGCAGGGGAGGGTAAGGCGCAGCGGGCGGTCCACCTTCTCGAGGTCGAACGCCTCGACGAGCCGCTGCAGCGTGGAATCCGTGGACCCGTCGTCGATGACGACGATCTCGAACTCCCCGTATTTCTGCAGGCGGAGTGCCTGCACCGCCTGCACGATGGTGCACTCCTCGTTGTAGGCGGGCATCAGCACCGAGACCGGCAGCGTCAGCGGCGAGCGCAGGATCACTTCGTAGCCTCCGAAGCCCACGCGCCGGCCGTGCTGTCGCGACTCGCGCACCGAGATGATGAGGAGGAGCGTGTAGACCAGGTTGATGGCGAAGAAGTACGCCAGGACGATGTCGTTGATGGCGCGGATCAGGGAGTCCATCAGCCGGCCTCCCTGACTCCGTAGACGTCCAGCACGGCGTTCGCCTGGTCGCGCACGAAGCGATCGTCGTGACGGGTGAGAAGCTCCAGCCGGCGACGACCTTGCGCGCCGAGGCGGGCCAGCGACTCGGCGCAGTTGACGCGCACCCACCAGTTGTCGTCCGGCATCGCGTGGGCGAGGCCCGAGGCGGCCGCCGGGTCGGCGACGCGCCCAAGGGCCTTGGCGGCCTGGGCGCGGACCTGCCACTCCGGGTCATCCAGCGCCGTCAGCAGGGCGCGCTCGGCGTCCGGGCCGCCGAGCTTGCCGAGGGCCGCGGCGGCCTGCGCGCGCAGGTTGAGGCCGCCTTCGCGCAGCACCTGGATCAGCGCGGGTGTGGCCACCGGATCGCGGATCTCCCCGAGGATCTGCACCGCGGCGACGCGCACGTTGTGCTCGTCACCGCGCATCAGTTCGAGCAGGGGCTGCACTGCAGAAGGCCCCATCGCCATGAGATTCTCGGCGACCAGCGAAAGCGTCCAGCGCGAGGGGTCGGCGAGGGCGCGCGCGAGCGCCGGCACCGCCGCGGGATCGCGGATGGCGGCGAGGCCGCGAGCGGCCACGGTACGCACGTCTTCGCTCGGGTCGTCGAGCGCGGTCACCAGAGACGGCACGGCGGCTCGCAGGCGGAGTCGCCCGAGCACCTCGGCCGCTTCCGCCCGTCGCCAGGCCGGACGGGCATGGAGGCGCTGCAGCAGATCCGCCACCACGCCCTGTTCCGCCAGGCAGTCGGTCAGTCGCTCGGCATCACGGCCGCGGACCATGCTCGTGTAGCGAAGCACCAGTTCGAGCAGCGCGTCCAGGTCGCCGGGTGGGACGCGCGGCAAGGGCCTTCCCTCCAGGACGCAGGCTTCCACCGGCTCGCGAAGACGCTCGATCACGCGAGCGTGCTGGCGCTCGCGACGGGTGCGCAGGCTGCCGCGCACCACGGTCACGACGATGAGCGCGATGCTCGTCAGATACAGGACCGCCACCGCTATCGCCAGGGCGTCGAACTCCATCCAGGCCTCTCTCCAGCCTCGGGACCGGCCGTTCGTCCGGCCTTCCAGTTATCGGCAGAAGCACGCGATGCACGAGGAACTGCTCACGCACCGGCAGGCTCGTGCCGACATGGAGTCGCATGGAGGCATGTCGAAGCGGGCGCGACCGGGCGGCGTTCGGAGCAGCGAGGGCACTCTCGCTGTCGCTGCTCCTTCCGGCCCTCTTGGCCTTGGGGCTCGCCTGCGCCGTGGCCGGCTGCGGGTCCACCCCGGCGCCGAGCTCGTCGGCGCCGAGCTCGTGGGCACCGCGTCCCGACCGGCGCGCGGGTCTGTCGCGACTGGCATTCACGAAGGGCGACAAGCTCTACCTGCAGACCGACGGTGGCCGGCGCTCGTTCGTCGCCGGCGTGAACCTCGGATCCACGATCCCGGGCACGCTTCCTGGGGAGTTGGCGACGCGCGCCTCCGACTACCGCCGCTGGTTTCCCCAGATGGCGGCTCTCGGGCTGCGCGCGATCCGCATCTACACCATCCTGCGGCCCTGCTTCTACACGGAGCTGGCCGCCTACAACAGCGCGCACCCCGACGCCCCGCTCTACCTCATCCAGGGCGTCTGGATCCCGGAGGAGGAGTTCCTGGCCGGGCGAGACCTGTACGCGCCCGCAGTGCGCATCGGTTTCCTCCGCGAGATCGACGACGTCGTCAAGGCCGTGCACGGCGAGCTGCGCAGGTCGCCGCGCCGCGGCGTGGCCTCGGGCACCTGGACCGCCGACGTGAGCCCCTGGCTCTACGCGTACTCGCTCGGTGTGGAGTGGGACCCTCCGGCCACGAGGGCGACCGACAGGAAGAACGCCGGCACGCCGCCGTACCACGGCACGTATTTCTCCGCGACCGCGGGGGCGTCGCCCACCGAAAGCTGGCTGGCAGGAGCGCTCGACCGCTGCGCGTCCGACGAGGCTCGGCGCGGGGTCACGGTGCCGCTGACGTTCACGAACTGGCCGACGACGGACCCCCTTCACCACCCCGATGAGCCGCTGGTCCAGGAGGACCTCGTGAGCGTGGACGCCGGCCACATCCGCGCGAGCAAGGCGTGGCCGGCCGGCTCCTTCGCGAGCTACCACGTGTACCCCTACTACCCGGACTTCCAGCGTCACGAGCCGGCCCTGCAGAAGTACCGCTATCAGGGCCGGCTCGACCCGTACGCCGGGTACCTCGCGGCGCTGCGCAGCCACCACGCGGGTATGCCGGTGATGATCACCGAGTTCGGCGTGCCCTCATCGATCGGCACTGCGCACATGGGTCCCCTGGGCCGCTCGCAGGGCGACCATTCCGAACAGCAGGCGATGGCTATCGACGCCGAGCTGCTGCGCATCATCCGCGCCCAAGGCTGTGCCGGAGGCTTCGTGTTCGAGTGGGCCGACGAGTGGTTCAAGTTCACCTGGAACACGGTCGACTACGAGCTTCCCAGGGGTCGCCGCCAGCTGTGGGTGAATCCCCTGACCAATGAGGAGCATTTCGGCTTGGTCGCCACCGACCCGGGCGCGCGGCCGGTGGCCACGGTGGACGGAAAGGGAGGCGAATGGCTCTCCAACGGCTCGCAGGTCATCGAGGAGAGTCGAGGTGCGCTGCGCGAGGTGCGGGCCGTCAAGGATGAGGGGTATCTGTACCTGCGCCTCGTGCTGGACGACCCGTCGGCCTGGAAGCATCAGGCCATCACCATCGGCCTCGATGTGCTGCCCGGCGGCGGCGGCGGGCTGCCGGGCCTTGCGAACGTCGACCCTGCGGCCGACTACGCGGTCGTGCTCGGCCCCGGGCCCCAGGGGTCGTCGTTCGTGTCGTCGCACGACGATCCCTTCTGGGTCACCTACGGTCTCGCCCACTACTACCAGAGCCACGCGCGCCCGGCGTACCCGCCGGGGCCCGAGGACGGCCTGTGGCATCTGCAACGGCAGATCACGAACCGGCCCGCGGTCGTGCCCAGCACGGGGCAAGGCCTGCCGCTCGAGTGGTTCGATGTCGGCAAGCTGCGGTTCGGCACCGCCGACCCTTCCGACCCGCGCTTCGACTGCCGGGTGACGTGGGCGGCCGGCGACTGCGTGGAGATCCGCCTGCCCTACGCGCTCATCGGTTTCGCCGATCCGTCCTCGCTGCGGGCTCTCGTCGTGACGCCCCGACGGCGCGGTGTCGACCTCGCCGGTCGGCCGCGTGGGGCTGGAGGTGGCCGTCGGGAGCGAGGTGGCGACTACCACCGGCTACGCGTGGGACCCGTGGCAGACCGTCGCCTGGCACGAGCGCCAGAAGGCCGGCATCGCCGCATACGCCGCAGCCGTGGCAGACGTCTCGCGCTGAGACGTCGCCCACGGGTCCATCGGACGCCGGTGGACGCGCCCGCGGCTGCAGGGAAGAATGGTCGCGGCGGCGATGAAAGGACCGGCGATGGGCCAGTACGTGTCCTCCCGCGAGCAGGTCGTCTCTACCTGCCGCGAGTTGCTCGAGCGGGGCTATCTCAAGGCGACGGAAGGCAACGTGTCGGTGCGCGTGCCCGGCGAGGAAGCGTTCGCGGTCACGCCGTCCAGCTACGACTACGCCAAGATGCGCGCCGACGACATCGTGGTGCTCGACTTCGACCAGAAGCGCCTTGAGGGGACGCTGAAGGCCTCCATCGAGGCGGGCATGCATGCGGCCGTCTACCGCGAGCGCCCCGACGTGAACGCCATCATCCACACGCACCAGCCCTACGCCAGCGCCCTTGCCCTGGTGCGCCGGCCGATCCCGGCGTTGTTCGACGAGCAGGTGCGCTTCCTGGGGCGGGCGGTCGAGATCATCGACTACGCGCCCTCGGGCACCTCGTTCCTCAAGAAGAACGTGCGGCGGACGGTGACCGGCGGCGCCAACGCCTTCATCCTCGCCAACCACGGCGTGCTGGTGCTGGGCGGCGACGCCGAACGCGCCGTCTTCAACATGGCGCTGCTCGAGAAGGTGGCGCTCGACTACCTGCTGGCGCTGATGACCGACGACAAGGTGCGCAAGATCCCGGCGCCGATCCGCGAGATCGCCTTCGCCAAGCTGCGCGGCGACGAGAAGAAGCTGGAGAAGCAGCTCGTCGCCGCGCGGGACGCGGCGGAGGCGGCGGAGACCGCCGCGAGCGCGGCCGGGGAGGCGCCGGCGGAGACTTCGTCTCCGGCGCCTGCCGCGGCCAGCACAGGCGCGCCGACCGCCGCATCCGGCGCCCAGCTCGCCGGCTACGCGATCAGCGCCTACCCCGACGTCGAGGCCGTCTCGCGACGCCTGCAGGCGCTCGTGAGCCAGCCGCTGCGGCCGCTCAAACGGGATGCCATGGCCGGCTACCTCGACTACTTCGAGACGCAGTGCCGCCGCAGCAGGGAGCTCACCGACGAAGCCGGTGAGCTCATCCCCGGCGGCGTGCAGCACAACCTCGCCTTCAACTACCCGTTCCCGCTGGCCATCGAGAGGGCCGAGGGCGCGCACCTCTGGGACGTCGACGGCAACGAGTACATCGACTTCCTGCAGGCCGGCGGCCCCACCGTCCTCGGCAGCAACTATGCGCCGCTGCGCGAGAAGGTCGCGGAGGTGGTCGCCGCCTCCGGTCCGGTCACCGGGCTGTTCCACGAGTACGAGCTCAAGCTGGCGCAGCTGGTCAACCGCCTGATGCCGTCCTGCGAGATGTTCCGCATGCTCGGCTCGGGGACCGAGAGCGTGATGGCCGCCATCCGCGCGGCGCGCACGTTCACGGGCAAGAAGTGGGTGATCAAGTTCGGCGGCGCCTACCACGGCTGGAGCGACCAGATGGTGTACGGGCTGCACGTGCCCGGCACCTGGCGCTTCGAGGCCAAGGGCATCCCGTTCGGCGCCACGGCGCGCACCCGCGAGGTCTTCCCCAACGACCTCGACGCCCTGCGCCGCAAGCTGCAGCAGAACAAGCTGCTGGGCGGCACCGCGGCCGTGATCGTGGAGCCGATCGGGCCGGAGAGCGGCACCAGGCCGGTGCCGTTCGGTCTCAACGCCCGCGTGCGCGAGCTCTGCGACGAGTTCGGCGCGCTGCTCATCTTCGACGAGGTGGTGACGGGGTTCCGGCTCGGGCTGGGAGGGGCGCAAGGCTACTTCGGTGTGCGCCCCGATCTGACGATCTTCGGCAAATGCATCACCGGCGGCTACCCGATGGCCGGCGGCGTCGGCGGCCGCCGCGACGTGATGCTGAGCTTCGCCTCGGGCATCGGCGGCAAGAGCGGTGAGCGCGCCTACATCGGCGGCACCCTGAGCGCCAACCCGCTGAGCTGCGCCGCCGGCTACTTCGCGATCACCGAGATGGAGCGTACCAACGCTCCTGTGCTGGCCGGTCGGGCCGGCGACCGTCTCACCGCCGGCCTCTGCGACATCATCCGCCGCTACCGCCTGCCGTTCGTGGCCTACAACCAGGGTTCGATCGTGCACCTCGAGACCGCCGGCGTGATGCTGCTCGACCTCAAGCATCCGCTGCGCCTGGCCAAAGAGCTCAAGCCGCGCAAACACATGATGGAAGAGATGGGCGCGGCCTACACGGCGAGCGGCGTGATCACCCTCGCCGGCTCGCGCATGTACACGTCGATGGCCGACACCGACGAAGTGATCGACGATGCGCTCGAGCGATTCGAGCGCGTGCTGTCGAGCGTAGAGGGCGTATGAGCAACGGCCGGTCGCCGTCTCGTCGGGCGTGCCACTCATGAATCTGGACGCCATCGCCGCCCTCGCGCTCGTCGTGGTGCTCACGCTCGTGGTTCTCGCACTCTGGCGCCCCCTCGCCGGGCGCGTACGCAGACCATGGCGGCGCGTCGCGCGCATCGGTGTCGTCCTGCTCGTCGCCGTGGCGCTGACAGGCGTCCTCGCCTATCTGCTCATGAACGCGCGGTCCGTCCAGCTCCTCGGCCGCCAGGTAGCCAGCGTCACGACCGACACGAAGGTCGTGGCGTTGACCTTCGACGACGGGCCGACTGGCGGGTATGTCGACGCCGTACTCGCCGACCTCGGCAGGTATCGGGCGCGGGGGACGTTCTTCGTCGTCGGCGCGGCTGCTCAGGAGACCATGTGGGCGCTGCGCGCGCTCGTTGTCTCCGGTCACGAGATCGGCA
This sequence comes from uncultured Thermoleophilia bacterium, assembly GCA_963700035.1. Taxonomy (GTDB): domain Bacteria; phylum Actinomycetota; class Thermoleophilia; order UBA2241; family UBA2241; genus CAIXSE01. The sequence goes on from CAVOWE010000012.1 coordinate 109,202, forward strand.
ACCACAGCTTCTCGCACCAGCGCCTCGTGTTCGTGTCCACCGCGACGGTCGCTCGCGAGGTCGAGTCGACGGACCGCGTGATCCGCTCTGCGGGGTACCGCGGTCCCATCCTCTTCCGCCCCCCGTTCGGCAAGCGTCTCCTGTCAGCACCCTTCTACCTGCGCCAGCACGCGCGCACGACTGTGATGTGGGACCTCGAGCCCGACTCCATCGCGGACATCGCGGGCGATCCGCAGGCGATGGCGGATTACGTGGCGGAGAACGTGCACCCCGGCTCTATCGTCCTGCTGCACGTGTGGTACCCCGGCCGCTCCGCATCTCGCGCGGCGCTGCCGCTCATCCTCAAGGCGTTGACGGACAAGGGCTACCGCGTCGTGACGGTCACCGAGCTGCTGAACGGAGCGTAGCGGCGCAGACGGCGGGCGCCCTCACCAGCGCTCGTACTTGACGAGCTCGTCGAGCGGTCGCCGTCTGGTCTCGGTCCGGGCCTTGTCGGGATACCCGAGCGGCGTCATCACGATGGGCTCGACGTCGTCCGGCAGGGCGAGCACCTCGTACGCGACGGCGGGGTCGAAGTCGGCGACCCAGCAGGTGCCGAGACCCAGGGCGGTCGCGGCCAGCACCAGGTGGTCCATGGCGATGGTCGTGTCGACCTGGTCGTAGAGCTTGCCGTCCGCGCGCCGCCACGCCTCGCCGGGCACGGCGATGAAGGCGAGCACCAGCGGCGCCTGAGAGAACCACGAGGGGCGGTAGAGCCGCGACATCTCCTGCTCGCGGCCCTTCGTGCGGACCACGACGATGCGGAACGGCTGGTTGTTGCAGGCCGTCGGCGCTTGTCGCGCCGCCTCCAGCACCTGCTGCAGCGTCTCGTCGCTCACCGGGTCAGACTTGTAGCCCCGCACGCTGTAGCGGGATCCGATCGCCTCGAACACGTCCACGCCATCCTCCTTGCCGAGACTCCTTCGTTCACCTGGTCCATCCTATCCCAGCGCTCGCGCGGAGAGCCGATGCTATGCTCCAGCAATGGCCGGACATCCGGCCGGGACGTGCCCCTCGCGACAGACACAAGGAGTCTCTTGATGGTCGACATGAAGCGGTCTTCAGACGACGGCTCGAACGCGGACCTCGCGCCCGCGACGCTCGCCGTGTGGGCCGGCGAGGACGCCTCACGCGCCCACGGCGCGACGCAGGTGCCGGTCGTGTACAGCGCCGCCTACGGCTACCCGGACGTGGAGTCGTGGCTCGACGTGGCGCTCGGCCGCAAGCCCGGCCACATCTACAGCCGCAACACCAACCCCACCGTGCACGCCTTCGAGGACAAAGTGCGCATCCTCGAGGGCGCCGAGGCCGCGACCAGCTTCTCCACGGGCATGGCCGCCGTGAGCAACACCCTGTTCGCGCTGCTCGCCCCGGGCGACCGCGTCGTCTCGGCCAAAGACACCTACGGCGGCACCAATCAGCTGTTCATCGACTTCCTGCCGCGGATCGGCGTGCGGGTGGACCTCTGCGACACCAGCGACCACGAGCAGATCGAGGCGGCCATCGCCGAGGGCTGCCGCCTCGTGTACCTGGAGTCGCCGACCAATCCGACGCTCAAGGTGATGGACATCGCCCGCCTGTCGGCGGCCGCGCACAAGGTCGGGGCGCTCGTCGTGGCGGACAACACCTTCGCGACGCCGATCAACCAGAACCCGCTGGCGCTGGGCGCCGACCTGGTGCTGCACAGCGCCACCAAGTTCCTCGGCGGTCACGCGGACGCGCTCGGCGGCGTGCTCTGCGGCGCCCCGGAGCTGATCGCCAGGGTGTACCACTATCGCGAGATCACCGGCGCGTCGCTCGACCCGATGGCCGCCTACCTGCTCCTGCGCAGCATGAAGACGCTGGCCCTGCGCGTGCGCCAGCAGAACGAGAACGCGCTCACGATCGCGCGCTGGCTCGAGAAGCAGCCGGCGGTGGCCGTGGTGAACTACCCCGGCCTCGAGACGCACCTGCACCACGACGTCGCGGCTCGCCAGATGCGCGGCTTCGGCGGCGTGCTCAGTTTCGGGCTCGAGGGCGGCTTCGAGGCGGTCAAGCGCGTTCTGCCGCGTCTGCGCCTCGCCCACCTTGCCGCGAATCTCGGCGCCGTCGAGACACTCGCCGGCGTGCCGGCGACCACCAGCCATGTGGAGTGCACCGCCGAGGAGCGCGAGGCGATGGGCATCCCCGAGGGTCTGATCCGTTACTCGGTGGGCATCGAGGACGCCGGCGACCTGATGCGGGACCTCGAGCAGGCGTTCGCGGTCGCCTGAACCGGATGGCCGCGAAGTACGTCCTGGCCGTCGACCTCGGCACCTCCGGCGCCAAGGTGGCGCTGATCGGCGTCGACGGGCGAGTGGCCGCGTGGGAAAGCGAGCCCGTGACTCTGCGCGTGCTGCCGGGCGGCGGCGCCGAACAGGCGCCGGACGACTGGTGGCGGGCGCTGGTCGCCGCGACGCGGCGACTCCTTGCCCGCCACGCCGGGCCGGCAGTCGGAGATCGCCGCCGTCTGCTGCAGCACCCAGGGTGAGGGGACCGTGCCGGTGGATCGCGAGGGGCGCGCCCTCACGGACTGCATCCTCTGGATGGACATGCGCGGCGCCCCGCATCTGCGGCGGCAGTTCGGCGGGCTCGCGAACCATGCAGGGCATGAGCCTGCCGCGCATCCGCCGCTGGATCCGCCTCACCGGCGGCATGCCCTCGCCCACCGGCAAGGACCCGGCGGCGCACATGCTGCTGGTGCGCGACGCGTTCCCCGAGGTCTACGAGCGCACCCACAAGTTCCTCAACGTGCTCGACTACCTGAACCTGCGCCTCACCGGGCGCTTCGTCGCGACCTTCGACTCGATCCTCACCAGTTGGGTGACGGACAACCGCGACCCCGACGACGTCAAGTACGACGCCGGTCTCGTCCGCGACTGCGGCATCGACGCCGACAAGCTGCCCGAGATCGTGAAGTGCACGGAGGTACTCGGGCCACTGACGTCCGCGGCGGCGGAGGCGCTCGGGCTGGCGCCGGGGACGCAGGTCGTCGCCGGCGCCATCGACAACACCGCCGCCGCGGTGGGCGCCGGGGCGGTGGCCGACTACGCGACCCACCTGTACGTGGGCACGTCGTCCTGGGTCTGCGCGCACGTTCCGTTCAAGCGCACCGACATCGTCCGCAGCCTGGCCTCGGTGCCCTGCGCCGTCCCCGGCCGCTGGCTGCTGACCGCCCTGCAGGCCACGGCCGGCGGCAACCTCACCTTTCTGCGCGACAACATCCTCTACCACGAGGACGAGCTGCTGGCCGCAGAGAAGCAGCCCGACGTGTTCAAGATCTTCGACCGGATCGCGGCGCGCGTGCCGCCCGGCAGCAACGGCGTGCTCTACACGCCGTGGATCTGGGGGGAGCGCGCGCCGGTCGAAGACCGCACCTTGCGCGCCGGCCTCTACAACCTCTCGCTCGAGAGCACGCGCGAGGACGTCGTGCGCGCCTTCCTCGAGGGCGTCGCCTTCAACACGCGCTGGCTGATGGGGCCGGTGCAGAAGTTCCTCCGCCGGCCCGTCGACACCATCAATCTGGTGGGTGGCGGCGGCAGCTCGGCCGTCTGGTGCCAGATCTTCGCCGACGTGCTCGGGGTCGAGCTGCGCCAGGTCAAGGACCCGATCCAGGGGAACGCCCGCGGCGCCGCCCTGATCGCCGCCGTGGGGCTCGGCGAGATCGGTTTCGCCGATGTGCCCCGGCTGGTCGAGTTCGAGCACGTCTTTGAACCACGAGCTGCCGACCGCGCGGTGTACGATGAGCGCTACCGGACCTTCCTCGAGATCCACAAGCGGATGCGCCCCCTGTACCGGCGCATCAACAGGAGGGCGCAGTGAGCGAGCAGGTCTCAGCCCAGTACCGTGTGTACGGCTATCGCTGGGTGGTGCTGGCGGTGTTCATGCTCGTCAACCTCACCATGCAGATGCTGTGGATCGCCTACGCCCCCATCACCAGCATGGCTTCGGACTACTACGGCGTCTCCGAGCTGTGGATCGGTCTGCTGGCGATGTCGTTCATGATCGCCTTCATCCCGCTCTCCCTGCCGGCGTCGTGGCTGATCGACACGCGAGGCTTCCGCACCGCAGTCGGTCTCGGCGTGGTGCTCATGAGCGTCTTCGGTATCGCCCGCGGCCTTGCCGGGTCCAACTACGCGCTGGTTCTGCTGAGCACGATCGGGATCGCCGTGGCGCAGCCGTTCCTGCTCAACTCGTGGACCACCGTGTCGGCCAACTGGTTCCCGACGGGGCAGCGAGCCACCGCGGTGGGTCTCATCACCCTCGCCAACCTGGTCGGCACGGCCATCGGCATGGTCCTGACGCCTCTCCTGGTGGACACCATGTCGATCGCCGCGGTGCAGGTCGCCTACGGCGTCGCGGCGGCGGCATCCGCGGCCGCCTTTCTCGGGCTGGCGCGCGAGCGCCCGGTCACGCCGCCCTGCCCGCCGGGCATGGAGGGGCGCGCCCTCATGCTCGACGGGCTCAAGCATGCGTTCAGAGTCAAACCGTTCCTCGTCTATCTCGGCGTGGTGTTCGTGGGCATGGGCGTCTACAACGGGGTCACCACATGGGTGGAGCAGATCGTCCATCCGCGCGGCTTCAGCGCCACCGACGCGGGGCTCATCGGAGCGCTCATGCTCGGCGGCGGTCTGATCGGAGCGGTGGTGGTATCGGCGCTCTCCGACCGGCAGCAGAAGCGCGTCCGGTTCCTCGTGCTCGGCCTGGTGCTCGGGGTCCCCGGGCTGCTCGGTGTCGCGTTCTTCTCCACCCCGTGGCTGCTCTTCACCGCGGCCTTCCTGCTCGGGTTCTTCCTGGTGCCCGTCATGCCGATCGGCATGCAGTACGCGGCCGAAGTGACCTACCCGACGCCGGAGGGTACATCCAACGGGCTCATCCAGCTCTTCGGGCAGGTATCCGTGGTCTTCGTCTACATCATGGCGGCTCTGCGGACCTCCGACGGTTCGTTCACGATGTCGCTGGTCCTTGCCTCCGGGCTGCTCATCGCGGCAGCGATCGCCATGTCGCGGCTCAAGGATGCGGCGCCGGCGGAAGAGCCGGACGCCGGCGCGGCGTCGGCCGCGGCTCTGGCCGGGGAGTCGACGGTCGCCTAGCTTCGGAGCGCCGAGCGTTCGTCGCGCGGCCACGGCGATGGCATAATCGCAGGCCATGGAGAACGCACCGTACGAGGGCGACGACCGGCGTGCGCGCCGCGGCCGCCAGGTCAAGGCGCGCCGCCGCCGGTCCCTGATCATCGGCCTGGTCGTCGTCGCCGTGGCCGCCGCCGCCCTCGCCGGCGTGGTGATGCTCGCCGGACGCAGCCCCGCCACCAGCGCGGACGAAGGGTCCGCGACGCTGGCTCCGGCGTCGCCTGCGTCGCAGAGCTCTGCGGCGGGCTCCGCTTCGCCGGCGCCGCCGAGTCCCTCGCCGAGCCCGACCAAGCCGCCGCTCGACAAGCCCACCACGAAGCATCCGCTGCGCGTGTACTTCGGCGGCGATTCGCTGGCCGGTCTGCCCGGCGTGCTGTTCGCGCAGCGCGCCGCAAAGAGCGGACTCATGAAGGTGCGCACCGACTTCCAGGTCTCGTCGCGCCTCACCAACACCGATCCGGTGGACTGGCCGGCGCGCCTCAAGGCGCAGCTGGGCGCCGGCCACCCCGACGTCGGCGTGTTCCTGATAGGCATCAACGACCCCGGCATGCCCATGATCGCCAAGGGCGACTACACGTCGTACCCCAAGAAGCCATGGCTTGAGGAATACCAGCGCCGCGCCGAGAAGCTGATGCTCATCATGCTGCGGGAGGGCGCGGAGCGCGTCTACTGGGTCGGTCTCCCGGTGATGCCCGACAAGGGGCAGACCAACCAGGTGAAGCGTCTCAACGAGCTCTTCAAGGGCGCGGCCGCCAAGCATCCCGACGTCGTCTACGTCGACACCTACGACCTCCTCGCCACGAAGAAGGGCGGCTTCAGCGCCTCGCTGCGCAGCGGTGACGGGGTCCACTTCACCGACGAAGGCGCCGGGCGCATAGCCGCCGCCGTGTGGGCGGCGATGAAGCGTGACTGGCTCCCGGCAGAGTAGCCCGGCAGGATGAGCGAGATGCACATCTATCGCAGCGAGCGACTGAGCCGCCGCCGGCGCGCGCGTATCCGCGGCCTCATCGCTCTGGCCGTGATCGTCGGCGTCGCGAGCGTGGGCGGCATCGCCCTGGCCCGAGCGCTCACGGGCGGCCGGGGCGAAGCGCCGGCGGCCGCCCGGGACGGCTCGGGCCCGGCCGCCACTCACGCTGCCTCAAGCGGTGCGGCCGCGACGCCTGCCGCCGAGCCGCCCGCCGAGCCGCCGCCGGTCCGCGTCGTCAGCGGCGGCGACGTCATGGTCGACCGCGTCGTCGAGGGCTACATCGGCTCCTACGGCGCCGATGCCGTGCTCCGCGGCATCGGCCCCCAGCTGAAGAAGGGCGACGCCGCCTGGGTCAACCTCGAGTCGCCGCTCTCGACGCTCGGCAGCCCCACACCGGGCAAGGACTACACCTTCGAGGGCCCCCCGAGCATGGCGCCGGCGCTCGCCGCCGCCGGCATCGATCTGGTGACCCTGGGCAACAACCACTCGGTGGACTACGGGCGGGCGGCTCTGATGGACACGATCAAGCGGCTCGAGAAGGCCGGCGTGCAGGTCGTCGGCGCCGGCCGCGACGACGAGGACGCCTGGACGGCCGCGATCGTCGAGACCTCCGGCGGCGCGACCATCGGCTTCCTCGCCTGGAGCGACGTCCTGTGGCCCGGCTACCGGGCGACGAGCACGCCCGGCGTCGCCGAGGGCCGCACCGACATCCCGCGCATGAAGCAGTCCATCCGCGCTCTGGCCAAGGAGGTCGACTACGTGGTCGTCGGCTACCACTGGGGCCTCGAGTACGAGCACTACCCCTGGGGCGCGCAGACCAGCGAGGCGCACGCCGCCATCGACGCCGGCGCCGATCTCGTCATCGGTCATCACCCGCACGTGCTGCAAGGCTTCGAGACCTACAAGGGCCGCCTCATCGCCTACAGCCTCGGCGACCTCGTCTTCGACCACTACAGCATCGCCACGGGCCAGACTGTGCTCGTCGACGCGGTGCTCACCCCGGACGGCGTCAAGGCCACCCTGGTGCCGGTCTACGTGTCGAGCAGCGGTATCCCGGCAGTGCAGAAGGGCAGCGACGCGACGACGATCCTCAGCCTCGTGCGCCAGTACTCGAAGGCGCTCGACACGGACGTCGTGATCAAGGGCGACGTGGCGACGGTACGCGCCGGGAAGAAGTGACCGCGCCCGGAAACACGCCGCCGCGGGCGCTCGGCATGAGCCGCGGGCTGGTCGTCCTGTTCGCGGTCGCCACCGGGCAGGCCGTCGCCAGCAACTACCTCGCGCAGCCCCTGCTCGACACCATCAGCCACGAACTGCAGGTGAGCAGCGGCGTTGCGGGACTGATCGTGACGACGGCCCAGATCGGCTATGCCGCCGGGCTCATCCTGCTGCTGCCGCTCGGCGACCTGTTCGAGCGGCGGCGCCTGATCACCACGCTCGCCGTGATCACGGCGGCCGGACTGGCGGGCGCCGCGCTGGCGCCTTCGGTGGGATTCTTCATGGCGGCGGCCGGCCTCGTGGGCCTCACCTCGGTGATGGCCCAGATCCTCGTGCCCTTCGCCGCGACCCTCTCCCCCGACGCCGAGCGCGGCCGCGTGCTGGGTACCGTCATGAGCGGGCTGCTCCTGGGCATCCTGCTGGCGCGCACCGTGTCTGGCCTCGTCGCGCAGGCCGCCGGCTGGCGTACCGTCTACTGGCTGGCCGCTGCCCTCATGCTCGCGCAGGCCATCCTGCTGTGGGTCAAGCTGCCGAACTACCGCCAGCACGTGGGCCTCAGCTACCCGCGGCTCCTGGGCTCGGTGCTGAAGATCGCGCGCGCCGAACCAGTGCTGCGCCGGCGCGCCCTGTTCGGGGCGCTGTCCTTCGGCGCCTTCAGCGTGCTGTGGACGACGTTGGCCTTTCTGCTGTCGGGTGCGCCCTACGGCTACGGCGAGGGCGCCATCGGGCTGTTCGGTCTGGTGGGTGCGGCCGGCGCGCTCACGGCCTCGGTGGTCGGCCGCTTCACCGACCGCGGCTGGTCGCGCCGGCTCACCGGCGTCTCGGCTCTGCTCATGCTCGTAGGCTACCTGCTGCTCTGGATGGGCGGCTCGTCGCTGGCTGCGCTGATCGCCGGCGTGGTGGTGCTCGACATCGGGTCGACCGGCGTGCACATCACCAACCAGAGTGAGATCTACCGGCTGCAGCCGGAGGCGCGCAGCCGCGTCAACGCGTTCTACATGACGTCCTGCTTCGTGGGGGCGGCCGTCGGTTCCGCGGTGGCCGCCTTCGTGTACGAGCGCTGGAGCTGGAACGGCGTGTGCGCCCTCGGCGCCGCCATCGGGCTGGTCTCGCTGGCGCTGTGGGCCTTCGGCGCGCGCGAACGCACCGCCTCGGTGGCTGCGGCGCATTGAAGCGGCCGAGACTGAGCGAGAGGATGCGAGCTGCCAGCCGGCCCTCTCGCCGTGACGAAGGAGACCCGCGGCCATGAGATGGGTCTGCTACCAGGCGCCCCGGGATTCTTCAAGCTGCCCATCGAGCGACGTGCGGTGAGCGGCGCGTAGGCCGCCTGCGTCACGCCTCGGACCGGAGCTGCTCCTCGAGCACGACGATCCTCTGCGGGATCACGTCGCTCGTGGCCCACTTGACGGCTTCCTGCAGCTCGATCGACTCGGCGAACTGGTGCGCGTTGGCGGCGCTGTCGTACTCGATGAGGACGGTGATCTCGTGCTCGTCGCCGACCGCGTGGAACACGCGTCCGCCCCGAGAGCCGAGCCGGCGGCGGCGCTCCAGATCATCGAGATACACGTGCTTGAAGGTCGCGTAGTCCGCCACCCTGAACTGCTGGAGCACGTAAGCCATGATCTCCCCTTCTGCTGTCGCCCTCTCAGGGGAGGATAGCACCAGGCAAGCGCCGAGATAGAGGCCGCCGTTGGCGCGGCCGGCCGAAAGTCGCACGTGAGTCGCCGGTGCGAGGACGCTGCGCGGGCGTCCGCCCCCCGGCGCAGCGATGGAGCGCGGAGAGAAACACTTGACCCGCCTGCATGCGAAGCGTCAGTCTGAGACGAGGCGCGCGCTCTGCTTGAGCGGAGGGGAGGAGAGATGAGCGAACCACGGGAGACGGCCGCAGGGGTCGAGGAGGTCATCGAGGGCCTCTACCACTGGCAGATACACAACAGCGCCATCGGCGGCGGTATCTCGAGCTCGCACGCCCTCGCCGTCGGCGCGGGCTGCGTGCTCATCGACCCGGTGCGGCTGGCGGAGGACGCGATGGCGTCGCTGCCGCGACCGACGGCCATCGTCCTGACCGCCCGCTGCCATCAGCGGTCCGCATGGCGCTACCGCGCGGAGCTCGGCCTCGAGGTGTGGCTGCCGGAGGACGCCTCGGCCGCCGACGAGGAGCCCGACCGCCGCTACGCGGACGGCGACGTGGTCCCCGGCGGCCTCGTCGCCGTGCGTACGCCCGGCCCCGAATGGCCGCACTACTCGCTGCTCCTCGATGACGACATCGGCGTGGTGTTCTGCTCGGATCTCGTCATGCACGCCGGCGACGGCACGGTGCGCTTCGTCCCGCCGGAGTTCCACGAGGATCCCGCCGAGACGCGCCGCAGCGTCGAGAAGCTGCTCGGTCTGCCGTTCGGCATCCTGTGCTTCGACCACGGCGCGCCGATCGTCGACGATCCCAAGGCGGCGCTGCGGCGTCTGCTCGCGTCGTCGGGCTGAAGATGCGGCGGCATCACGCCGCCGCCACGACACATCGGCCGAGCGCGGCCTCAGCGGAGGCCTCGACCGCACTAGCGGCGGCAGCGCCCGCGTAGCGCCCTCGCGGCGACCAGTCCTGTGCCGAGCGCCAGGAGCGAGCCGAACACCGAGAACGTGTGCCGTGTGCAGCGCTCCGAGAAGAAGGTGTCGCCGACGTACCCCTTGGGGTCGCCCCACCGCTGCGCAAGTGCCGTGAGCGGGCAGCGGCGGCCGTTGCCGATGAACACTGCGCTCTCGAAGGCGACCAGCGTGAACGCGTGCGGCAGGTACCGTCCACGCTTGCCGGTGATGCCGGCGGCGAGGATGTACAGGATCGCCGCCACCTGCACCAGGTAGAACACAGTGTGCACTGCCTTGACCAGAGCGAGCCTCATGACTGCATCCTACTCCGAGGAGACCAGGTGAACCCGACCGTCGCGCCGATGAACGCGCGCAGTCGCTCGCGCCGCGCCGTACTGCCGCCGCGCTGGGTATATGTCCTTCAAAGACATGAGTCCACGAAGGAGAAGTGATGGCAACGGAGAGCGATCCCAAGATGGTGGTGGAGGCACTGGCCGAGCACGAGGAGGCCATGAGCGCCCTGTACAACGCGTTCGCGCAGCGGTACCCGGAAACCGGCGACCTCTGGAAGACGCTGTGTGCCGAGGAGTATGCGCACGGCAAGCTACTGCGCTCGCTGCCGGGCCGCGTCGACGAGGCAGGGCTGCGGACGTTCGTCGCGGCACGCAGCGTCGACCTCGATGAGGTGCGCGCCGAAACGAAGCGCCTGGTCAACCTGGCGCAGCTCACCGCCGACGCCGGCCTGCCGCTCCAGGAGGCCTTCCGCACGGCCGTCCACCTCGAAGATTCGCTGATCGAGTCGCACGTGTTCGTCGTCACCGACGAGGACTCGCCCGAGGTCGCCGAAGTCCTCGGCACCCTGAGAGAGCAGACCGAGCGCCATCAGAGGCACCTGGCGGAGTCCCTCTCCACGTTCTCCGTGCGGTAGGCACGCCGCAGTCGGGCCGGCGGAGGCGCCCGCCGCTCCCGGCCTCACATCCGACCGTAGACCTTCACGTCGGCGGCGGGAGCCCGACGCGCTTCGACCTTGGGCGCGGCCGTCAGGGTCGCGTTGGCGGTCTCGCCGACGCGTACATCGGCGAGACCGATGAACTCCTTGCTCTCGCCCTGCGGCCGCCAGATCTGCACCGCGGTGGGCACGCGTACGACCACACCTCCGTGGAGCCAAGCCCCTCAAGCATTACTGCTCATCCCGTTGGAGGACGCACCGGCGGTGCAGGCGGTGTTGCCGTTGCCGTCGGCGGCCCGCCGCCGTACCATCGCCGCAGGACACACACTCAGCCGTGGAGGGCCGCATGGAGCGCATCAGGTTCGAACGCAGCGTTGAGACGGCGGCCTTCTTCAGTCCCCTGGCCGGGATGGAGTTCGCCGAGCAGACCATCGAGGTTCGGCGCGACCCGCTCACCGGCATGACGGCCGTCTCCTCGTCCGAGCTCGCCACCAAGGAGGAGACGTTCTACGGCAAGACCGACTGGGAGTACGCCGACGAGCTCGCGAGGAGCTCTCGCGAGGGCTGCTTCTTCTGCCCGGAGAAGGTGATGGACACGACGCCGCGGTACCCGGAGGACGTCGTCGCGGGCGGCCGGCTCGAGCGCGGTCGCGCGCTCGTGTTCCCGAACCTGTTCCCGTTGGCGGCGCTGCACGCCGTGGTCACGTACCCCGGCCTGCACTTCCTGCGGCCCTCGCAGTTCACGCCGGGCCTGCTGGAGGAAGGGCTCGGCGCGGCGATCGACTTCGCCGGCCGCGCCGAGCGCGCCTACGAGGGCCTCGAACACCTGGAGCTGTGCTGCAACCACATGCTCCCGGCGGGCGCCAGCCTCGTGCACCCTCACTTCCAGATGTTCGGCGGTCCGGCCGTGCCGTGGCTGCTGCGCATGATGTGGGACTGCGCCGCGGCGTTCCAGGCCGAGCACGGCGTGCCGTATTGGCGGGCGCTCGTGGACGAAGAGACCGAGCGCGGCGAGCGCTTCATCGCCAGCCGCGCCGGCTGCACATGGCTGGCCCCCTTCGCGCCGACCGGCGGCCGCGAGGTCATTGCCGTGCTGCCGGGCGTCGCGCGTATCGCGGAGCTGAGCGGCGAGCAGGTCGCGGTGCTCGCCGCCGGCCTCTCCAAGGTGCTCGCCTGGTACGAGCGTGAAGGCCTGTCGGCGTTCAACTTCACGCTCGGCGGCGGGCCGCTCTCCGGGGCGCTGGCCGCGAGCGCGGCGGGCCATGCCGTCACGCTGCGCATCATCGCTCGCTCGGCGTTCAAGCACGAGTACCGCACCGACGACTACTTCCTGCAGAAGCAGCTGGGCGGCGAGCTCATCTTCATCACGCCGGAGGAGATCGCCGCGACGCTGCGGTCGGGCTTCGTCGCCGGGTGAGCCGCACCGGGCCGCACCGGCGGCCCGGTCCTCCAGCGTCCTCCTCGGGTACTGCCGGAGCAAACGAAGGAGGGCACCCTGAACGAGGAGGACGTCTCCACCCTGGCCGACGAAGCCTTGAAGAACGTCGTCGAACAGATCCGCGACGACCGGTGGGACCAGAGGGTGCCCGACGACATGTCCCGTCAGCCTGGCACGACCTTGCGCCACATCATCAACTGCCACTTCTACGACGACGCCTGGGCAACGGACGTGCTGGCCGTACGCGCCTTCGAAGACCTCCACAGGATCGTGCACCTCTCGCACGGCGACTTCCCGGCGCGCGAGTACCTATGAAGACTGCGATTCCCAGCCCCGACGACGTGTTCGCCGACGCCGATCAGCTTGCTCGCGAGCTGAAGAAGTCGCGCCGCCGCCTCTACGCCGCCGCAGGCATAGCGCTATGGTCTTGTGTCGGAAGCCTTGCGCAGTCTGCGCGATCCTTGTTCTGTGAGACAGGTCAGTAGTGGTAGCGCAGCTGAGCGACCAGGATGGCGTCGCCCTCGACCTGGTACACGAGGCGATGCTCGTCGGTGATGCGGCGGGACCAGTAGCCGGACAGCGCGTGCTTCAGCGGTTCGGGCTTGCCGATCCCCTCGAAGGGAGTCCGCTGAACGTCGCGGATGAGGGCGTTCATGCGTTGCCCTACCTTACGGTCCGTCTTCTGCCAGTGGAGGTACTCTTCCCACGCGTGCTCCGAGAAGACGAGCTTCACTCGGCGAGGTCCCTCTCAGTGCCGCGACCGGCCTCCAGCTCTTCGATCGACTCAAGCAGGCGCCGGGCGTTCTTCGGGCTGCGCAGCAGGTAGGACGTCTCTTCGAGGGCTTCGTAGTCGTCGAGCGAGATCATCACCACCGACGCCGACGCCCTGCGGGTCACGATGATCGGGGCGTGGTCCTGGCAGACTCGGTCCATCTCGCTGGCGAGGTTGGCGCGCAGACGGGTATAGGGGATGGCGTTCATGGCGTTCCTCCAAGGACGACATGTACAGGTAATGGTACGGCTTGGCGGCTCACAGAAGAACACAGAACAAGCGTTGCGCGCGCGCGGCCGCGCGACGCACGCTGGAGCGCCCCGACAGGTGATCGCCCAAGGCGAGGCCAGCGGTCGTCCCGCGTTGCGCTGGCTGTTGGGTCAGCTGCTTAGGGGAATCCTGGACCTGGGGGGCATGGGCACGCGGGGCCGCGGCCAATGTAACCCAGCCCAAGGCGCCGCGGCGATTGACTGACGCAGGGAATCGGGTACACTCCGGTCAATGCAGATTCACGAGCGCCGCGCGACCCGGTCGGGTCGACGCTCGTTATTAGAACGCCAGGGAGCCTTCGGGCTCCCTGTCTGCGTTCTGGGGCAATTGTCGACCAAGGGGGTGACCGTGGACCTACCGGTGGCAGCGACTCTGCGTCCCCAGCGAGTCCGCGTGTTTGTCGACTTCTGGAACTTCCAGCTCAGCGCCAACGATGTGCTGGGGCGGAGCTTCCGGCCCGACTGGAGCACCCTCTCCAGGTGGCTCGGCGTCGAGGCTGCCGCGCTCATCTCTGGAGTGGTCGCATCCGACCTCCAGTTCGAAGGCTCCGCCGTCTATCTGTCGGTCGGCAAGGGCGTCGGCGACGTCAGGCTGCGCGAGTGGGCAACGAGGTTTCTCGATAGGGTCGCCGGCGTCACTGTGGTCCTCAAGGAGCGCGTCAAGAAGCACCCGCCCATGTGCCAGAGCTGTCATCGGCCCGTTGGCGCCTGCTGCCACTGTGGGGTGCCACTGTCGCTCACCGAGGAGAAGGGCGTCGATGTGGCGATCGCCACCGACATGATCAAGCTCGCTTGGGAAGATGCCTACGATTGGGCTGTCCTCGTTTCGTCCGATCGCGACTTCATCCCGGCCGTGGAGTTCCTGAACGCGAAGGGTCGCAAGGTACTGCATGCGGGCTTCCCGCCCCGGGGTAGTGACCTGGCGGCGAAGTGCTGGGGGTCGCTCGACCTCAGGCCCTACCTGCGCGGTCTCGAGCGAACGTAGACGGCTCGGGCCACACGGCCACGGTGTCCACGCTGCTTGCTGATTGACGGCGGACGCCCACGCCGCACCCCCCACGTCCAGTCCATGACCCGGCAGCCCGGTGCGGCCGCCGAGGCTCAGCGCTGCCCTGTGCTATCCTTCGGCCTCGTGAGCACCCCGACACCATCCTCGCCCGAGCGCGGCGACTTCATCCGCGAGATCGTCGCCGCCGACCTGCGCGAGGGCCGGCACCAGACCGTCGTCACCCGCTTCCCCCCCGAGCCGAACGGCTACCTCCACATCGGCCACGCCAAGTCGATCTGCCTCAACTTCGGCATCGCCCGGGAGTTCGGTGGCCGCTGCCACCTGCGCTTCGACGACACGAACCCCATGAAGGAAGAGCAGGAGTACATCGACTCCATCGAGGCCGACGTGCGCTGGCTGGGGTTCGACTGGGGCGAGCACCTGTACTTCGCCTCGGACTACTTCGAGCAGCTCTACGAGTGGGCCGTCGACCTCATCAGGGCCGGCAAGGCCTACGTGGACGACCTCACGGCGGACGAGATCCGCGAGCACCGCGGCACGTTCACCGAGCCCGGCCGCGAGAGCCCGTGGCGGGACCGGCCGGCGGAGGAGAGCCTCGACCTCTTCGCGCGCATGCGCGCCGGCGAGTTCCCCGACGGAGCTCGCGTGCTGCGCGCGCGCATCGACATGGCCGCCGCCAACATCAACCTGCGCGACCCGGTGCTGTACCGGATCCTCCACGCGGAGCATCCGCGCACGGGCGCCGCGTGGTGCGTCTACCCGACCTACGACTTCGCCCACGGGCAATCCGACGCGATCGAGGGCGTCACGCACTCCATCTGCACCCTGGAGTTCGAGGGCCACCGGCCGCTCTACGACTGGCTCATCGACAACCTGCCGGTGCCTTCGCGTCCGCGCCAGATCGAGTTCGCCAGGCTCAACCTCACGCACACCGTGCTCTCCAAGCGCGTCCTCCTGCGCCTGGTCGGCGAGGGCCACGTGCGCGGCTGGGACGACCCCCGGATGCCCACCATGTCCGGCCTCCGCCGGCGGGGCTTCCCCGCCGAGGGGATCCGCGACTTCGTGGCGATGGTCGGCGTTGCCAAGGCAGACAACGTCGTCGAGGTGGGCATGCTGGAGCACGCGGTGCGCGACGTCCTCAACCGGACGGCCCGTCGCCGTTTCGCTGTGCTCGATCCCCTCAAGGTCGTCATCGAGGACTACCCCGAGGGGCAGGTCGAGGAGATGGAGGTGCCCAACAACCCCGAGGATCCGTCCGCCGGGAGCCGGCGCGTGCCCTTCTCGCGGGAGCTCTGGATCGAGCGCGACGACTTCATGGAGGAACCCGTGCGCAAGTTCTTCCGCCTGGCCCCCGGCCGCGAGGTGCGGCTGCGATCGGCGTACTTCATCACCTGTCGCGAGGTCGTCAAAGACGCGGCAGGCCGGGTCGTGGAGCTGCGCTGCACCTACGACCCCGATACGCGCGGCGGCGACGCTCCCGACGGCCGCCGCCCGAAGGCCACCCTCCACTGGGTGTCGGCCGCACACGCCGTGCCTGCGGAGGTCCGGCTCTACGACTACCTCTTCACGAGCCCGTACCCCGGGGCCGACGGCCGCGACCTCTTCGCGGACCTGGCCCCGGACTCCGAGGCCGTGCTCCAGGGCTGCCTCGTGGAGCCGTCGCTCGCCGACTTGCCGGCCGGCGAGACCGTCCAGTTCGAACGGCTCGGCTACTTCTGCCCCGATCCCGACTCGGCGCCCGGGGCGCTCGTGTTCAACCGGACGCTCACGCTCAGGGACACCTGGGCGAAGCTGCAGGCGCAGGGACGGCAGGACACGGCCTGACCGGGCAGGGCCGGCCGCGCCACGGTTGAGGAGGGTGCCGCCCCGCGGTACACTCTGCCTGCCCTTCGGGCATCGCTGGCGAGTGGCCTAATTGGCAAGGCACCTGACTCTGGATCAGGGGATTGAAGGTTCGAGTCCTTCCTCGCCAGCCATTCCTCTGCCCCTTCGCCTGCTCCCTCCGACGCGTCTCTCTGGATCGGCCGCGGGTCGGCCACGCGGGCCTCATCTCGAGTGGACCTGCGTCTGCGTGCATCGCGCGTCGCGCGCCGCCTGACCGGCGTGGGCACGCTCGGCCCGTCGCCCTCGCCACGACCCTCGTGGTGGGCCGATAGAGAAGCCGCTGGTATCCTGTCGAGACGATGAGTCCCTCTTCGCGCCGCCCCGACATGACGATCTACCGCTCCGCCGGCACGCACCGGCGCAGGCGCATCTTCGCCGTACTCGCCGTGGTCGTCACGCTTTCCGTGGCCGTCGCTGCGGCCTGGACCTGGGCGTGGCCCGGCGGAGACGACGACGGAGTCTCCGTCGCCGCCGGGCCGAGCAAGTCGTCCGAGGCGACCGCGTCGGCCGTAGCGACCACCACGCCTTCCCCGTCGCCGAGCGCGTCCGCGAACACCATCATCGAGGTCGGCTGGGTCGGCGACACGACGCCGGGGTCGATGTACGGGCGAGCGCCGGATGGGGGGCGCGCCCTGTTCGCCCAGGTGCGCGACGAGCTGCGCGGCCCCGACCTCATGATCGCCAATCTGGAGGGCACGTACTCGGAGGGCGGCGCGTCAAAGTGCGACGGGTCCGACTCGTCGGCCTGCTTCGCCTTCCAGGCGCCGCCGTCGTTCGCCAAGGCTCTGCCGTGGGCGGGCATCGACCTCGTGAGCCTCGCCAACAACCACGCGTACGACTACTTCGAGAGCGGCATGGAGCAGACCACCGACGCGCTCGAGAAGAACGGCGTCGCCTACACCGGGCTGCCGGAGCAGATCACCACCATGGACGTCGACGGCGTCAAGGTGGCGGCGGTCGCCTTCTCTCCCTACTCGTGGAACGCGAGCATCAACGACATCCCGGCGGCGCAGGCCCTCGTCCGGCGCGCCGCGGACGAGGCGGAGGTCGTCGTGGTGCTGATGCACGCCGGCGCCGAGGGGGCGGACCTGACCCACACGCCCAAGGGCACCGAGTTCGCCTACGGCGAGAACCGCGGCGACTCGAGAGCGTTCGCGCACGCCGTCGTCGACGCGGGCGCCGACCTGGTCCTCGGCTCGGGACCACACGTGATCCGTGGCATCGAGCGCTACAAGCGGCGCCTGATCGCCTACTCGCTCGGCAACTTCGCGGGCTGGGACAACTTCGGCCTGAGCGGGAACCTCGGTCTCTCCGGGCTCCTGACCGTGAAGGTGGACCGCGAGGGTCGCATCCACGGCGGCCGGTGGCTCTCTCTGCGCCTGGCGGAGCCCGGCGTGCCGGTGGTCGACTCGTCCGACACCACTGCCCGTCTCGTCGATCAGCTCTCCGCCGCCGACTTCTCGAGCACCTTCCCCATGGACGCGAGCGGGCGCATCAGCGCCAAGTGACGCGCGCTCGCGCGGGCGCGCTCAGTTGACAGAGGGGCAACGAAGGGCTGCAGAGTCGCTTGCGAGTCGTCGGACCTGGGCACTTGTACTTGAGCCAGCAGGCGCCCGCATCCAGAAGACCGATCCACACGGCTCTCAGCCAGTCCTATCTCGCCGACTTGACCTCGAGCACTTCAAGTGCGAACAGCTTCGCGTCGTCCCAGTTCTCGTTCGTGCGCTGGCATGCCCACAGGTAGCGGCCGTCCCAGGTCAGGTCCCAGGTGCCCTCGGAAGCGGGGTAGATCCAGCCGACGACGTGACCTTCGACGTCGAACTTGTAGATCCGGGCGCCGGGCACCCAGAAGGAGGTGCCGTCCCAGGCGATTCCACCTGTGGCCCACTCGTCGAGCTCTATCGTGGCCTTGACGCTGCCCCCACGGTCCATTCGGTAGACGGTCGGCGTCGACCATCCCATCACGTCGAGATAGGTGCCGTCCCAAGTGACGCCCTTGCAGCCGCTCTTCGGGTCGGGCGTCGCAAACGTCGCGAGCTCTTCGCCCGTTCGCGGATCGACCTTCGAGATGCGTTTCTCGGCGAAGTCGACGACCCACAGGTAGGTGCCATCCCACGCCATCCCCCACGGCTGCGGGCCCGGAGCGGGGAATTCCTTGAGGACCGTGCCGGTGACCGGATCCAGCTCGTATATCTGGCCCGAACCGAGGCTCGCGGTCCAGATGTGCTCGCCGTCCCACGCGACAGACCACGTGAGGCCCAGCCCCGCCCCGACTCTGCGCACAACGCGGCGCGTCTCATCGTCGGGATACACGTACTGGTAGCGATCCAGCAGAGGATCGCCCGGAACGTAGCCGAGCGGATGTGACCAGTCAGCGGCGAAGCCCAGATCGATCGCGGCGGGAGGGAAGAACGTGGTCACCACGCTGACGACGGGGACTGCGGTGTCTCCATGCGCGTTGCCGGCGAACTCCACGTTGCTCACCTGTACGCTGTTGTCTCCCTGGCCGAAGCCGATACCGAAGGCCCTGTTGTCCCTGATCGAGACACCGTACGCGCGCAGCGTGGCGTTGTCGTCCACGGACAGCCCGTTGGCCCCGTTGTCGTGCACGAGGGATCGGCGGATCTCCAGGTCGGTCGCGTCGACGTGCACTCCGTTGGTGCCCGAGCGCCACACCTCGCACTCGTCCATGGTGATCGTGTTGAACTGCTCGGCGGCCAGGCCGTTGTAGCCGTTCTCGACGAGCTGGCAGTGGTCCAGCCGGCCGATGCTGTTGGATTCGAAGTACACGCCCTCCCAGTTGTTCCAGCGGAAGAGGCAGTGCGAGAGATCCACGGTGCCACGCCAGACGTTGAGACCCTGCTGCGCGTACTCGAACACCGCGTAGCGGAAGACGCAGGGTGCGTCTGGGGCCAGGAGCCTGACCATGCTCCAGTCACCGTTGCAGGGGATCGTGTCGGCGGACGTGAAGTAGATGGGTCGCTCGGCACTACCCTCGGCGAGGATGCGACCTTCCACCATGAGCGAGCAACGTGGCTCGGCGCTCCGATAGCTCCTCGTGGCTCGGAACATGACTCTGGTCCCCGGCTCGACAGTGAGCGTCACGCGCGGCGCCACCTCAACGGTGTCGGCTACAAGGATGTCGCCCGACCACACGGCGTCGCGCATCAGAGTGCCCTGCACGATGAAGGGTGACGCGGCCACGTCGACGAAGACCTTGAGCGGATAGGGACGTGCGCGGCGACCGCTCACGTCCGTGACGTATACCTCGATCGTGTAGCGCCCCGCGCGCACCGCAGTTCGCTTGGAGTCCCGACCATCCCAGATGGTCGTCTGCCGGCCGCGCTTCGTCGTGCTCCAGCGCTGCAGTTCCCTGACGATGCTTGGCCCGCTCCTGACGAGGACTCGCGCGCGGCATCGTGCACTGACCGAGTAGGTGAGCGTGGCACGGTCGGCGACGCCGTCGCCGTTCGGCGAGATCACCGACGGGTCCAACGACACTTTGGCCACCCGGAGCTGAGCCGCCCAAGCCTGTGAAGCCGGGGACCGATGCCAGGGCCGGGAACGCCAGCAGGCCCACGAGGGCAGCGGTCAACACCACGACAACCGGGCATCTCTTCATGGCGTGGCTCCTTTCCTGATACGCGGGCGGGGCGCACGCTGGCCGTGCGACGGCGTGCGCCCCCGGATCGGCTACGCCGTAGGCACCCCCTCTGCCGCTCCCCCTGGAGCGACCGGCCCAAGAAGCACGAAGACCGGCCCGCGGGCCGTCTCACCAGTGGCTCCCCGCCGGACTGCGGTGGCCGCGTGGTACGTCCGGCGGATCTTGGCCTCCCGCGTGCATGCTGCACTTCTCAGGAGTCTCGTATTGGGTTCCGGTACCCGTCCGACGGGATAGTAGTCCCGTTGACGGTCCACGACCGCGCACCGTCAGATGGCGCCTCCTGAGGCCAACGGGCACGAAGAGGCCCGCTGCCCTCACGGGTGGCGGGCGTCTATGTTGGGCGTGCGGCCCTGACCCGGCAGCGGACGTCCGAGCCGCTGCCGTTCGAGCGGTGACTGCCGCACGTCGCCACCACTGCCGCCAGAATCCGAACGGCCCCGCAGTGCTGGTGAAGGAGAGCGTCTCGCGGGCCGGAGTACGCCCGCCCGCCCTTTGCCCCGAGCTGAACGCCGTGGAGTACCTCGGGGATGGCCCTCCCCCGGTTGACCCCAGCTGAGGCCGTGCTCATGCTTGATACAAGTCAAAGAGCCATCTGGCCTGAGGATGTATCGTCCCTGATCACGGCGGCCGACCAGCGCACGCGCGTGAGAGATGAGGAGTGATGCAGATGCCGCAAACGTCGAGTGTCACCGTTCGCGCGATTGCGTTCCTTGACACGTTCTGCCGGGAGCACGATCTGCCGAGCACGATGAGCATCGACGTCCCGGAGGCCGGCATCACGGCATTCGACCTGGCTGACTCGATCGGGCTGCCCGTTGAACACATCGAAGGGGTCTTCCACAACTACAAGGTTTCGGGGCTCGATGCGCTCGTCATGCCGGGTGACCGAGTGGCCTTCGTGCCGGACGGCACTCCGGGATCCCATCCCGCGTTCTTCGGGCCGCTTGTCACCAGACGGTAGTACCGGATGGGTCCGCAAAGGACGGGACGTGGAATCGACGCAAGACGTGGTCCAAGGCGAGACGCCACTTGACCAGCACCAACACGGCAAGCATGGGAGCCGCCGCAGGCGGCGAGAGCGAGCAGTGCGAGCTGCACCGCAACGACGACAGCGGGTCTGATACACCGCCTCGGTCGCTGCATCGTGACCGTGACGTCCCTCATGGGTACAAAGGCGTGGACATGAACCATCCCGAGCCCGGCGCACGCCGATGGTGACGGACGCCTCGCCCGCGCCTTCCTCGTCGGTCACGGTCCGCATCTTCGGCAGCCTGCGCCCGCTGCGGACCGCGCGGAGACTGCCGTACACCCTCGACGTCGACGTCCCTCGGGGCGGCATCGCGGCACGCGATCTCGCCGTATCGCTCGGGCTTCCTCCCGAGAAGATCGAGGGCGTCTTCGTCAACCACGGCCTGCACGGCATCGGCGTGCGCGTCTCGCCGGGCGACCGTGTCGCGTTCGTGCCCTACGGCACGCCCGGGCCGCATCGCGTGTTCCTGGGGCTCACGCCGCCGGCAGGGAAGCGAGCGAGGCAGGTGGGGGGCCGCCGCGACGCGAGCGGCTAGGGCTCTGCGGCGGTGGCGGGTTCAGCCTCCCGCGATCGGCGGGAAGATCGCCAGGCGGTCGCCGTCGGAAAGCTCTTGTCCGTCGCCCGCGTGGCGGCCGTTCACCAGCACCACGCGAGGTCCATCGGCAACCGGAGACGAGCGAACAAGTCGCCACGGTGGCGCCGTCGGCGACGTCGATCGGGCGCGCAGTTCGGCCGCCTTGTCCGTCGAGGTGGTATCGCGAAAGGTACGCGAAGAGTGCCAGCTGGATGATCATGGCGTGAGCTGCGCAGTCCCCCGGTCCGCGAGCATGTGCCG
>CAVOWE010000013.1:0-102839 GCA_963700035.1 uncultured Thermoleophilia bacterium
GATGCTTTGATGCATGGAGGCCCCGATGCGCACCACGCTCAACATCGACGAAGCACTGCTCGCCGACTTCAAGCAGATCGCCGCGCGCAGTCATCGCAGCCTCAGCAGCGTGATCCAGGATGCGCTGCACGAGGCGCTCGCGGGGCGCGCGCAGCGCAGCGCCCGCGCGCCGCTCGACTTGCCCGTGTTCCGCGGCGGAGGCGGCGTGCGACCCGGCGTCGACCTCGACAGCAACGCCGCCCTGCTCGACATCATGGACGAGGCCGATGGTGCCAACGACCGGTACCGCGGCACGCCGCCCGGGGCGTCGTGATCATCCCGGACGTCAACGTCCTCATCTACGCGTTTCGCGCGGACCTGCCGGACCACGCCCGCTACAGGGAGTGGCTCGTTGAGACGTTCGCCGCCGACGAGCCGGTGGCGCTGCCGGGGCACGTGCTCTCGGGCTTCATGCGCGTCGTCACCAACCCGCGAGTGTTCGCGCCGGCTACGCCTCCGGCTGAGGCCGCCCGCTTCCTGGAGGCGCTGCGGGCGGCGCCGGGTGCCGTCACGCCTCGCCTCTCCGAGTCGCACGTCGACGCGTTTCTGCGCCTCTGCGTCGAGGTCAACGCCAAGGGCAACTTGGTCGCCGACGCCTACCTTGCGGCCATCGCGATCGAGCTGGACGCCCTGCTCGCGACCACCGACCGCGACTTCGCCCGCTTCCCCGGGCTGCGCTGGCGGCACCCGCTGGGCTGAGAGCCGACGTCGACAGTGGCGGCGCCTCCGCGTCGCCCGGCGTACGCGGAAGGGGCGCCCCGCTGGGGCGCCCCGCTAAGGAGACCGTTGCACGATGTTCGCTGTTGGCTAGCGTCTCGATGTACCTGGAGCCAGTGTGCCCGCGGCAAGGCGGTCGCAACCCTGCCTGCAGCCGACGTCCCTGCGGTGGTAGAGTCGGTCTCATGCGCAGGCTCGTGCCGTTCGCCCTCTTCCTCATGCTGGTCGCCGCCTTCGCCGGCCTTGCGGCCGGCTCCGCGACGGCCAAGGACTTCAGCATCACCACGGTCGACATCGACGCCACCGTGCGGCCCAACGGCGACCTGCGCGTGCACGAGACGCGCGTGCTCGACTTCAGCGGCGACTTCTCCTTCGTCTATTGGGACCTCTCCACGACGGGCTCAGACGGCATCGACGTGACGGCGGCCAGCGGGCCGGGCGCCGACGGCACCGGGATCATCCCGTACGAGCCGACCCAGGATCCGGAGGCCAGGCCGCCGGGCACGTACGCCGTGGCGCCTCTCAGCGAGGAAGGCGTGCGCGTCCTGCTCTTCTTCCGCGTCAGCGACGCCTCGGCCCAGTTCGGCGTCGACTACGTCGCGCGAGGCGCCGCGAAGCGCTGGGACGATGTCGGAGAACTGTACTGGCAGTTCGTCGGCGACCAGGCGGCGGTGCCCGCGGATCACGTGCGCATCACGGTCCACCTTCCCGCCGGCGTCACTCGCGAGCAGGTGCGCGCCTGGGCGCACGGGCCGCTGTGGGGCAACGTCGCCATCACGCCCGATGCGAGCGTGGTCATGACCGTCGATCCCCTGCCGGCCGAGACGTTCGTGGAGGGCCGCATCCTGTTCCCTGCTGCGGCCCTCGCCAAGGCCGAACCGACGACGGGCCTCCGCGAGGCTGCCGTCCTGGCCGAGGAGAAGACGTGGGCCGACCGGGCCAACAGGGACCGCTTCTGGGCGCGCTTCAAGGTCGTCCTTTGGAGCGCCGTCGGCTTCGGGTTCCCGCTGGTCGCCCTCGTACTCGTGGTCGTGCTGTACATCAAGTACGGCCGCGAGCCCAGGACGCAGTTCCAGGCGCAGTACTGGCGCGACATCCCCCAGCCGCCGCTTCCGCCGGCGCTCGTGGGCTTCATCTGGCGCATGGGCAGCGTGAGTCGTGACGATGCCACGGCCACGCTGCTCGACCTCGTCAACCGCAAGGTCCTCGACATCGAGCGCGTCACCGTCCACGAGGACCGCCTGTTCGGCAAGGACGACACGACCTCTTACAGGCTCACGCTGCACGACGAGCGCCTCGAGGAGCTGCTGCCCTACGAACGACACCTGGTCACCTTCCTGTTCCACCAGATCGCCGAGAGCTCGACGTTGGTGCTGAGCGAGCTCAAGGACCTCGCCAAGACCCACCGCACGGCGTTCGCCAAGGGCTACAGCACGTGGACGAGCATGGCCACCAAGGAGGGCGAACGGCGCAAGTACCTCGACGCCCAGGCCGACCGCACGGCGTTCGCCGGGGCGGCGCTGGCGTTCGTCGGCGCGGTCGCCGCCGGCGCCGCGGCGATCTTCAGCGGCTGGCTATGGTTCTTCGCGGGCATCCCCGTGTGCGTGGTGCTGGTCTTCGTGTCGAGGACGATCAAGCGACGCTCTCAGGAGGCCGCGGAGCTGCACGCCCAGTACGCGGCCTTGGAGCGCTATCTCAAGGACTTCGGCCGCCTGCAGGAGAAGCCGCCCGACGCCGTCGTCCTCTGGGAGCAGTTCCTGGTGTACGCCGTCGTGTTCGGCATCGCCGACGAGGTCGTGAAGGCGATGACGGTCAAAGTGCCGCATGTGATCGACGACCCGGCCTTCCGCACGTCGTACTTCCTCTGGTTCGCCTCGCCCGGCGACGGTGGCATGGCGGCGTTCAGCGAGATGCACCAGAGCTTCAACGCCGCCGTGTCCGTGGCGACGTCCTCCTCGTCGTCGGGCTCGGGCGGCGGAGGCGGCTTCTCGGGCGGCGGCGGGGGCGGCGGCGGGGGCGGCGGGTTCGGCGCCGGCTGACGCCGTCTTCCGCCCGCCACCAAGCCGCCGTGAGCCGCCTCACCCTCCTCGCCCCGCTCCTCTTCGGCCTGCTCCTCGCGGTCACGGGCGCGCTCGGCATGACCGGGCGCTTGCCGAAGAACGACTGGTTCGGTATCCGTATGCACGTCGTCATGAGCAGCGATGCTACCTGGCTCGCCGGCCATCGCGCCGGCGGCCCGTGGCTGCTCGCCGGCGGGCTCGTAGCTCTCGCCGCCGGCGTGACGCTCCTCGTGGTCCGTCCGGACGCCGCGACAGGCGCGCGCATCTCTACCCTGAGCCTGATCGCGGCGTTCCTGCTCGGCGGCGTCGCAGCGTGGCGCGCGCAGGAAGCGGCGCGGCGCCTGCTCTGACATCGTCTGCGGCTCGCCGGGAGCCCTGGGTACTTTGCACTATCGGCGCATAGTTTACTTGCGCTTGGGCTCGGGAAAGACGCCGTCGAAGCGACGCGCCGAACCCCCAAGGCTTCGGAAGGATCAGGGGGTCGTGTGAAGGAGGGTCACGATGTCGCGCCCCGTCCAGGTGCCTTCCGGCAGCGAGACCGCCGCGCGCCGTTTCCCCTGCTACCATATGGGTCCGTTGCAGTGACCGACCCGCGAGACCGAAGCGTGGCCGTTCGGCGGCCGCGCCCGAGCACAAGGAGGAGCACGAGAACATGACAGACGCATACAAGAACACCCCGCCGGCGCCCGAGGACAAAGGCGCGATGACCGCCGAGAACATCGGCGCCGCGCTGGCCGGCGAGAGCCAGGCTTCGCAGAAGTACCTGGCCTTCGCCGACGTCGCCGACGCCGAGGGCTACCCCAACGTGGCGCGTCTCTTCCGCGCCGTGGCGTACGCCGAGAGCACGCACGCACGCAACCACCTCAGCGTGCTCGGCAAGATCGGCACCACCACCGAGAACCTCAAGGCGGCCTGGGGCGGCGAGACCTTTGAGATCACCGAGATGTACCCCGCCTACGACGCCGTCGCGAAGCTGCAGGAGAACAAGTCGGCGCAGACCAGCATCCGCTACGCGCTCAAGGCCGAGCTGGACCACCAAGGCATCTACGACAGCACGCTCAAGGGCGTGGAGGGCAAGAACGACCTCGACGCCAAGCCCGTTCGCGTGTGCCCGATCTGCGGTCACACCGTGATCGGCGACGCCCCCGACGAGTGCCCGCAGTGCGGCACCGCGGCCGAGTTCTTCAAGGAGTTCTGAGGTGGACGAGACCTTCGAGAAGCGCCTTCCCAAGCCCGAGGATCTCAACGCCATGACGGAGGAGAGCCTCAAGGCCGCCTTCGCCGGCGAGAGCCAGGCGGCCGAGAAGTACATGGTCTTCGCCGAGCAGGCCGACGAGGAGGGGTTCCCGAACATCGCCAAGCTGTTCCGCGCCATCTCGTTCGCCGAGACGCGGCACGCGCGCAACCACCTGCGCGTCATGAAGGGCATCAACTCGACCGTCGACAATCTCGCCGCGGCGTTCGGCGGCGAGTCCTTCGAGATCGACGAGATGTACCCGGCCTACGGCGAGATCGCCAAGGTGCAGGGCAACGCGCAGGCAAGCCGCTCCATCAGGTACGCCGTCAAGGCCGAGATGGACCACAAGTGGATGTACAGCGAGGCGCGCGACAAGGCCCTCGATGGCCAGGACATCGACACCAAGCCAGTGAGCGTGTGTCTGATCTGTGGCCACACGGTGATCGGCGACGTGCCGGACAAGTGCCCCGTGTGCGCGGCCGCCAAGGAGTACTACAAGACGTTCTAGGGGAGTGCGGCGCGCCCGAAGCAGCGGCGCCGCGCAGCGCACGTCCCCGCCGGGGGCGGCCCGCCTTGCGGCGGCCGCCCCCGGCGCGTACGGGACCGGTGACGCTGCGCCGCCCAGTGCGTCTACTGCAGCGCCGCGGCCCCGGAGCCGTTGCCGCCGTCGGCTCGATCTGAGGTGCCTCTGGTCAGCGCCAGCCGCAGGTCGTTGACGTTCGTACCCGTCGGTCCGGTCACAAGCAGCTCGCCCATGGCGGCCAGGGCATCGCCGGCGGTGTGCGCGGCGAGCGCGGCGCTGAGGTCGAGACCGGCCGTCCGGGCGCGCTGGGCGCTCAGGTCGTCCACGAGCCCGCCGGCAGCATCGGTGGGACCGTCGGTACCGTCGGAGTCCATGCAGAGGACGCACGCCGGCCGGCCGCCGTCGAGCTCGAGCGCCGCGGCCAGCGCGGCCTCCTGGCTCGGTCCGCCGGTGCTGCCGACGTCGTCCGCCAGCCGGACCGTCGTCTCGCCGCCTGTGATGAGACACGTCGGCGCCGAGCGGCCGCGGAGCCCGGCCGCGAGCCAGCGACCCGCGTCGGCGCTCTCCCCCGCGAGCTCCAGGGTGAGGGTCTCCGACGCATAGCCCAGGGCAAGACCCGCCTCGACCGCGGCCGCACACATCATCTGCGACGTGGCGAGGACGTAGCTGCGCACATCGCGCAGGTCCTTGACGGTCTCGTCGGAGGGGTCGGCGCGCCGCAGATGGGCGGCCACCGGACCGGGCAAGTGCTCCCACAGATCGAATGCGTCGCAGGCGTGCTGGGCATCGGCAAAGGTGGAGGTGTCGGGCACCGTGGGGTCGGTGATGTAGTCGAGCGGGTCACCGACGACGTCCGACACGGTCAGGTTGACCACCATGCAGGCGCAGGCGGCCGCCAGCCGACCGCCCTTGATGCGGCAGAGGTGCTTGCGCACATCGTTGATGTGGACGATCTGCGCGCCGCTGGCCAGCAGGAGCCGTGTGGTCGCCACGACGTCGGCCAATGAGATGCCCTGCGCGGGGGCCACGACGAGGGAAGAGCTCCCCCCGGTCACGATCGCGATCACGAGATCGTCGGGCTGCGTCGTGGCGGCCATCTGCAGGAGGCGCTCGCCCCCCCGAAGGCTGGCCTCGTCGGGAACGGGGTGTGCCGCCTCCATGATCTCGATGTGCCTGAGGCGGCGGCCCTGGCCGCGCTTGACCACCACGCAGCCGGCTGCGATACGCTCTCCGAGGAGCCGGTCCAGGTGCGCCGCCAGCCCGATGGAGGCTTTGCCGGCCCCGAGGACGACCACCCTGCGACCCTTCAGGTCGTAGGTGTCATCGTCGATGCGCAGCACGTCGCCGGTGAGGCTGGCCCGCCGTGAGAAGGCGGCGACCGGGTCGGCCGCCGCGAGGGCCCGGGCCGCGATCTCGACGGCGTCGCGGCGCAGGTCGACGCGGCCGTGGGCCGCGATCACCGCGCCGGCCTGACGCACCGTCTGGTTCATCCCTTCCGCGCCTCCGCACCTCGAAGCACCGGCCGGCGGAAGTGGCGGCCGGGGTAGACGGCGCCGGCGCCCAGCTCCTCCTCGATCTCGAGCAGCCGGTTGTACTTGCTGGTGCGCTCGCCGCGGACCGGGGAGCCGGTCTTGATCTGGCCGCAGTTGAGCGCCACGGTCAGGTCGGCGATCATGGGGTCCTCCGTCTCGCCGGAACGCTCGCTCACGCAGACTCCGTAACCGGCACGGAAGGCCACCTCAGCGGCCTCGAAGGCCTCCGAGAGGGTGCCGATCTGGTTGACCTTCCAGAGCAGCGCGTTCGCGGCACCGAGTCCGACGCCCTTTCGCACCATGTCCGGGTCGGTCACGAACAGGTCGTCGCCGACGATCTGCACGCCGGCGCCTCCGAGCTCGCGGGTGATCGCCGTCCATCCCTCCCAGTCGTCCTCGGTGAGCGGGTCCTCGATCGACGCGACGTTGAAATCGCGCACGAGCTCCTTGTAGAGGTCGATCATGCCCTCGGTCGTGTAGTCTCGCCCGCCGACCGTGTAGACACGCCGCTCAGCGTCCCACAGGTGAGTCGCGGCGCAGTCGAGCGCGTAGACGACGTCGCCGGCGAAGCCCGCCGCCGCGACCCCGTCATGAAGCACCTGGAGCGCCTCACGGACGTCCGTGATGGGCGTCGCGAAGCCGCCCTCATCGCCGGTGTTGCCCGAGAGCTTGCCGTAGCGCGAGACCACGATCTCCTGCAGCGCCATGTGGGTCTCGCTCGCCATGCGCATGGCCTCGGAGAACGAACGGGCCCCGACCGGCATCATGATGAACTCCTGGAAGTCCAGGTCGTTCGACGTGAGCTTGCCGCCGTTGATGAGGTTGATCATGGGGACCGGCAGCACGCAGGCGTCGAAGCGGAGCGAGCGGTACAGCGGCAGGCCGGCCGCCGCGGCGGCGCAGCGCGCCGCCGCCAGCGAGACGCCGACGATGGCGTTGGCGCCCAGACCCGACTTTCCGGGGGTGCCGTCGATCTCGCGCAGCAGCCGGTCGAGTCCCTGCTGGTCGGTCACGTCGTGACCGGCGATCCGCGGCCCGATGGTCTCGTTGACATTGGCCACCGCGCGCAGGACACCGAAGCCGCGGTAGGCGCTCGCGTCGCGGTCGCGCAGTTCGAGCGCCTCGCTCGACCCCGTCGAACGCCCGGCGGGGACATCGGCACGGCCGTGGTAGTCGCCCGCCCACACGTCGACCTGCACGGTCGGATACCCTCTGCAGTCGAGGATCTGCCGGGCGTGAGTGTCTGTGATCCTGGTGTTCATGGCTCCCGTCTCATGTCAGTGGTCAGGGCCGGTCCAGAGTCCGCGACGCGCACGGTGCGCGGACCAGCGCGGCGCTGATGCCGGGTCTCTTGGGCTGCAGCGCTCAGCGCGGGTGATGATGACTCTCGAGTCCACGGTCGACAGTCTACAGGCGCCCCGTCTGAGCGTCATCGACGACTACTCCCTGCCGTGGGTGGTAGAGGGCCTGGTTGCCGGGCCAGCGCCCCGCCGTGCGACCCTTTGATAGACTCTGCCGGACACGCGCGGGCTCTGCCCGCGGCATCGTCAGGAGGTCCTCGACGTGGGGTACAACTTCGGTGTCGGCCGCGAAGCGCCGACCTTCACCATCAGCGCCGTCGACGGCAGCGAGATCAATCTCAGGCAGTATCGCGGCGACTGGTTCGCGGTGCTCGCCTTCGTGCCCACGCAGGCTGCCGGGACCGCCGCCGCGCTCGCGCAGCTCAGCGCGGCGGCCGACACGCTCTGGGGTCTGCGCGGCCAGCTCCTCGGCATCTGCGACGCCGGCCGCGACGAGGTGACGAAGCTGGCCGCGAAGGTCGAGGGCCTGTCCTTCCCGCTGCTCCCCGACGACGGCCGCGTGGCGCAGGCCTACGGCGCCCTCAAGAAGAGCGGCGAGGTGCGGCCCATGGCGTTCATCGTCGACCGCGCCGGCAAGATCGTGTGGACCGGCGAGGGCGCGAGCGCGCTCAAGCCGGCCGCGCTGGAGGCTGCGTTCCGGCAGGTCGCCCGCTGACCTTTCGTTCCGTTCCGCGCTTCGCGGGGAACACAGGACAGGCAGCACCCGAGAAGGAGCGCCCCCGATGATCGTCGGTCAGACAATGTTCAGCGTCCTCAAAGGCACGGAGCATCGCGCCGAGGCCGCCCTCCAGGAGCTCGCCGGCTGGGTCGGCGATGCCCCCGGCCACAGCAGCCACCGCATCCTGCGTTCGTTCGGGATGTCCCCGCTCGCCAGCGCCCTTCACGACGAAGGCCGTGAGTCCGCCCTCGGAGACGTCCACTTCGTCTTCGAGACGCAGTGGGAGTCGCTCGAAGCCCACGACGAGTTCTACCGCGGAGAGCACGTGCAGCGCGTCTACGGGACGCTGCACTCGATCCTCACCAGCGGCCCGTTCGAAGTGCTCTACGACGGCATCGTCGAGCAGCCGAAGCACGATAATGTGGCCATTTAGCCGCAAGGGCGCGGGCGGCGCAGCCGGCCCCGCGTCCGTGCCCACCATCGACGTCAACGAGGCGTTCACGCGCAGCAAGCGCGGCGCCAAGCTCATCGACGTGCGCTCGGCCCGCGAGTACGCGCACAGCGGGCATCCCAAGGGCGCGCGGAGCGTGCCGCCGGACCTGATCAAGAAGGACGACACCGGGTTCGCGCGAGACGACGAGCTGCTCGTGATCTGCCTGAGCGGTCACCGCAGCCCGCGGCAGGCCAAGCGCCTCGCCGGCATGGGGTTCACGAAGGTGACGAACGTGCACGGCGGCCTGACGGCCTGGAAGAAGGCGGGGCTGCCGGTCAGGAAGTGATGGTGGGGCTGGGTGTCGGGCTGGGGCGCGTCACGCGCGCCCGGGTCAGACGCGTCAGCCACCGCCGGCGGCGACGTGCACCGACCCGTCCTCCTCGACGATCACCGGCACCATCATGCTCCCGAAGGTGAGCTCCGCGAGCCGCTCCTGGGCGCCCGGCGTGGTGGTGACGTCGACCTCCTCGTACTCGGCGCCGCGCGCGATGAGCTCGTTGCGCGCGGTCATGCAGTACGGGCAACCGGGCTTGGTGTAGATGACGACGCCCACGGTCCCTCCTCGCGTGGCGGCCCGGACGACCCGGACCGATCCCATTGTACGTCAGAGACGCCTCAGCGTCTGAACAAGCGCAGGCCGTTGGCGGTGACGAGCAGCGACGTGCCCATGTCGGCGAACACGGCCAGCCAGAGGCTGACGAGGCCCAGCGGGGCGAGCACCAGGAAGAGCGCCTTGACGGCGATCGAGAAGACGATGTTCTGCCAGATCACGCGCGTGGTGCGCCGTGCCAGACGGATGGTATCCGGCACGGCCGAGAGGTCGTCGCCCATGAGCGCGATGTCGGCGGTCTCGAGGGCGGCGTCGGTGCCGGCGGCGCCCATGGCGATGCCGAGGGTAGCGGCGGCCAGGGCCGGCGCATCGTTGACGCCGTCGCCGACCATCGCGACCGCGCCGTAGCGGTCGCGCAGCTCGGCGACGGCGGCGACCTTCTGGGCCGGCAGAAGGCCGGCGCGCACGTCGTCGATGCCGGCCTGTGCGCCGATGACGGCTGCCGTCTCGGGGTTGTCGCCGGTGAGCATCGCGACGTGCGTGACGCCGATCTGGCGCAGCGCCGCCACGGCCGCGGCGGCCCCGTCGCGCAGCGGGTCGCTGACGGCGATCACCCCGAGCGCGCCGTCTTCGTCGCCGACCACGACCGCCGTCTTGCCCTCACGCTCGAGGCGCGTGACGGTCGTCTGCAAGGCCGAGTCGTCGGCGTGGACGCCGAGGAGCTCCGGCCGCCCGACGAAGAAGAGGCGGCCGTCGATCTCGGCGCGCAGGCCTGCACCGGGGATGGCGCGGAAACGCTCGACGTCGGGTTCCGGCGCTGCGGCCGGGACGGCTTCGCAGCCGGCCTCTCCGCATGCGCAGGCGTCGTGCGCGCGGGCCGGATGTGCGGCCGCTGCACGCGCTGCCGCGGCATGCTCGACGATCGCGCGCGCCAGCGGGTGCTCGCTGAGCCGCTCCAGGGAGGCGGCGATCTGGAGCACCCGTTCCCGCGGCGCACCCCGCAGCCCGACGACGTCGGTGACCTGCGGCCGGCCTGCGGTGAGCGTCCCCGTCTTGTCGAAGGCCACGGCTCCGAGCTTCGCCATCTGTTCCAGGTAGACGCCGCCCTTGATGAGCACGCCGTTGCGGGTGGCGTTGGCAAGTGCCGCCAGGATGCTGACCGGCGTGGAGATGACGAGCGCGCAGGGACAGCTGATGATGAGCAGCGCGAGGCCGCGGTAGAACCAGGTGTCGAACGAGGCGCCGAGCAGCGGCGGCACGAAGGCGACGGCCGCCGCCAGAGCGACCACGATCGGCGTGTACCGCGCGGCGAAACGGTCGACGATGCTCTGGGCTGGGGCGCGTTGCGCCTGCGCCTCCTCCACCAGATGGACGATCTTGGCGATGGTGTTGTCGGCGGCGGCGGTCGTGGCACGAAGACGCAGCGCGCCGCCCTCGACGATCGAGCCGGCGAACACCTGGTCGCCGGGGGCCTTGGCGACGGGGCGCGATTCGCCGGTCACCGGGGCCTGGTTCGCGGCGGCATGTCCCTCGAGCACGACGCCGTCGACGGCCGCCCGCTCGCCGGGGCGGATGAGCACGACGTCGCCGGGCGCGACATCGGCGACCGGCACCGTGACTTCGGCGCCGCCGCGCAGGACCACGGCCTCGGGGGGCGTGAGCGCCATGAGGCCGCTGATGGCGCGGCGCGTACGCTCCAGTGTCGCGACTTGGAGCCAGGTGCCGAGGCCGAAGAGGAAGACGACGAGGCCGGCCTCGGACCACTGACCGATGGCGGCCGCGCCGAGGGCGGCCAGCGTCATGAGGACGTTCATGTCGACCTGGCGGGCGCGAAGGCTGAAGAAGGCGGCGCGGAAGACGTAGACGCCGCCGGCGACCATGGCCGCGGCGAAGAGCCAAGGCGCCGCTGCCGGCGCTGCCGCTCCGGCGATGAAGCCGGCGATCACGAGGGCGCCGGAGAGCAGCGTGAGGAGCGCGCGGCGTTCTCTGAACCACGGTACCGGCGTTGCGGCGGCCGCGCGGGTCGCCGCCGCGCCGCCCACAGTGCCCGGGGCCGACGCCGCGGTCCTCCGCTCAACCGTGTCGTACCCGAGACGCCGCACGGCGGTGAACACGCCGCTCAGGTCGGTCGCCGCCGGGTCGATGGCGACGCTCAGGGTGGCGGCGCCGAAGTTGACGTCGGCGGCGCGCACCCCGCGCTCCTTGCGCAGCGCGCCCTGCAGCTTGGTGGCGCAGTCGGCGCAGTCCATGCCGGTGACGTGCAGCACGCGCCGTTCAGCGCCGTCCTCACCGGGAAGAGGCGCCAGCAGATCGAGCCGACCGTGCTCGTGGACCGCGACGGGGCAATGGTCGGCGCAGTGCGCCTGGGCGCCGGCGCGGCGCGCGAAGGTGCGCACCTCGTCGGCGCCGAGCGTCGACTCGTCGAAGCTGACGTTGAGAAGGCCGCGAGGGACGTCCGCCTCGACGACGTGCACGCCGTCGAGGCGGCCCAGCTCGCGGCCGACCTCGTCCACGCACTTGCCGCACTCCGCCTCACGCGGCAGGAGCATGGCCAGCTCGAGGGTCTGCTCGGTCATGGCGTCCGTCCCTCGCGCCCGCCGCCCGTGGCGCACGTGCTCGCGGGTGATGTCGAGGAGCACGCGGATGTGCGCGTCGTCGGGGGAGTAGAACACCATCTTGCCCTCGCGCCGGGCGCGCACCAGACCGTGCGTTCGCAGCACGCGCAGGTGGTGGCTCACGTTGGACTCGCTCATCTCGACGGTCGCGGCGAGGTCGCAGACGCAGAGCTCGCCGGCCTCGATGATGGCCGCCGCGAGGCGGCAGCGACTCGGATCGGCGAGCACCTTGAAGACGGCCGCCATCTGCTCCGTCTCGGCGGCCGTCACCAGGCGCTCGCGCACCGCGCGCACGCGCTCCGGGTCCACCACGTGCACGTCGCAGTGGTCGAGCGCGTCCTCGTCGCCCTTGCCGCAGATCGTCGCGTCCGGCATGCTTTCTCCAATCCCTGAACGTCTGAACAGACATTCATATGATACCCGCATCGTCTGCTCTCGACAAGTGCTACCGTTGGTGGACGAGGATGAGCTCGGTGGATCGTCTCCGCCGTACACATGAGGAGGTGCGATGAGCGTGATCACGCTGTACGGCGTCGCCGCCGTCACGTTCATGATGGTCATGTACGCGCTCGAGGGCCGCGGCCGCGGGTTCATCCTGGCGTTCGCCGCCGGCTGTCTGCTGTCGAGCCTCTACGGATTCCTCTCGGGCGCCTGGCCGTTCGGCGTCGTGGAGTTCATCTGGGCGGGAGTCGCCGTGAAGCGATACCTGGTGGTCGCGAGCGCCGGGGGAGTTGACACCAACTTTTCTTGATGTATTCTGGCATCGAAAGAAGTTGATGCGTTCTGCGCCGGATGCGCTGAAGGGAGCACGGATGAGCGACACCACGAGAGACGAGGGCTTGAGAGAGCAGATCCGCGACCACTATGCGGAGCGCGCGGTCGCGGCCAGTCAAGCGCAGCCGTGCAGCTGCGGCTGCAGCTGCGCCCCCGCCGCTCCGGTCGAGCCGCAGGACGAGTTCGCGCGCGGCCTGTACGCCGTCGACGAGACCGGCGACCTGCCGGCCGAGGCGGTCCTCGCCAGCCTCGGCTGCGGCAACCCCACGGCGCTGGCCGACCTGCGGCCGGGCGAGGTCGTGCTCGACCTCGGCAGCGGCGGCGGCATCGACGTGCTCTTGTCGGCTCGCCGCGTCGGTCCCACCGGCAAGGCCTACGGCCTCGACATGACCGACGAGATGCTCGCCCTGGCGCGGGCGAACCAGCGCAAGGCCGGCGTGGACAACGTCGAGTTCCTCAAGGGCGAGATCGAGAGCGTGCCGCTGCCCGACGCGTCGGTCGACGTGATCATCAGCAACTGCGTGATCAACCTCTCCACCGACAAGGACCGCGTGCTGGCCGAGGCCTTCCGCGTGCTCAGGCCCGGCGGTCGCTTCGCGGTCAGCGACATCGTGTTCCAGGGCGACATGAGCCGCGTCCCGCAGAGCCTGCTGGACGACGTCGAGGCGTGGTCGGGCTGCATCGCCGGCGCGCTCGAGGAGCAGGACTACCTGGCGCGCCTGCGCGCGGCCGGCTTCGCGGACGCCGCCGTCGAGGTGACCAACGTCTATGACGGCGCGCCCGAGAACTCCTGCTGCGGCGCGCCGGCGCTGCCCGACGGCGTGCGCCTCATCAGCGGGTTCGTGCGCGCCGTCAAGCCGGCGGACTGAATCGTCTACCTTCCCCGCGCCCTGCTGGGGACGTAGCATGGGGCGGCGGAAGTCGATGACGGCTTGGTGGCCGGCCTCCGACGGCTCTCGGTGCGGACGACCGCAGATGTCGTATTGCATGGTATACTATAGTCAAATGTAACATTTGACTATAGTATGAAGGAGGCAATCGCCTCGTGAATCTGTCTGCCCTCGAGGCACAGAACCCATGGTGGGTCGGTGGGCGCGTGCCGGCGGCGATGCGCGACACCGTGCCCCGCCGGCTCACCCCGTCTGTCGTCGCGGGGCTCGCGGCCGACCGAGCTACGGTGGTCCTTGGGCCGCGACGCGTCGGCAAGACCGTCCTCGTTCACCAGGTCGTGGGACGCCTGCTCGAAAGAGGAGTGGCACCGCGTTCGATCGTGTATCTTTCCGCCGACGACCCCCTTCTCGGACCCACGGCGACCCTCTTCGAGGAGCTCCTCGCCTTCATCGAGGAACGCTTGCTGGGAGGGTCCGGCGAGCCGGTCTACGTGCTTGTCGACGAGGTCCACGTGATCGCCGACTGGCCGCTGTGGGTGAAGCGCTCGATCGACCGAGGGCGGCCACTCGCGTGGCTAGTGACCTCGTCTGCCGGTTCGATCCTCCATCGTGGCTCGCGCGAGAGCCTCGCCGGCCGCGTACGCGACGTACCTCTGCTTCCGTTCTCTCTCGCCGAGGCGGCGGCACTCGTGCGCAGCCCCGCAGCACCTCTTCTGGAGCGGTGCGCGGAGGTGTGGGAGAGCCAAGGCGTCGGCGCCCTCGTCGGCGAG
Source organism: uncultured Thermoleophilia bacterium (assembly GCA_963700035.1). GTDB lineage: Bacteria > Actinomycetota > Thermoleophilia > UBA2241 > UBA2241 > CAIXSE01. Next base: position 14,220 of record CAVOWE010000013.1, read on the forward strand.
CGGGCCGCCTCCTTGGTCCGCCTCAATGACGAAGCATTCGGCCTGGGCGATGAGCTGATGCGCCTATCGCGCTGGTACTTGCGGAGTGGAGGCTTCCCCGAGGCACTGGCTGGCACGGGGGCGCTGTCTCCGCGAGAGTATCTTCTGGCAGACGCTCGTCGAGCGCGTGCTCTACGTGGACGTGCCGGCGGTCGCGCGAGTGCGCCAGGCCCACGTGCTCCGCGAGCTCTGCCTCCGGTTGCTGAGTCAGGGCCCAGCGTTGATCAATATCGAGCGGCTGGCCTCGGAGCTGGGCGTCACGCACGTCACCGTGGCCGAGTATCTGGGGATCATCGAGCGCACGATGCTCGACTTCATCCTGCCCAGATACGCGACCACCTTGGCCGGGAGGCAACGAGGTGGCAAGAAGTCGGTGCCGGTCGATACCGGCCTTGTGGTCGCGCTCAGCGGCTGGGACCTCGGCGGGGCGCAGGGCGCGGCGCTCGAGGGCCGTTTGGCCGAAATCGTCGTGCACGCATGGTTGCGGCGCTATGGCGCTCCCGGTGACATCATGCATTGGCGAGCGCGCGAGGGTGTCGAGGTCGACTTCGTGCTCGCGCCCCATAGCGGCCCCGTCTTGCCGATCGAGGTCAAGTGGGGTCAGAGCCGCGGCGCCCGGCATCGCGGACTGGCCGAGTTCCAGCGTCGCTACGGCGTGGCGCGAAGCGCTACATGGTCGTGCGCGAGGGGTTCGACGTCGCCGCTGCTCAGGCCAGCCTGCCGCTGTGGATGCTGGCCTGAGCCGCGGCTCGGGTCTTGCGCACAGCGATCGTCGGCTCTGAAGCCGGGCGCGGCGATGGTTGTCGTGGCGCCCGCGGTCGCAGGGCTCACTGCGGTCAGCGCTCGCCTTCAACCTCGTGAGAAGTCGAAGCGTCGCCCGACTCCGCGCCGTGAGTCGTCGTGGCGGTCTCGCTCTCGGTCGGTGAAGTCGCGTGCGTCTCTGCGTTGCGCGTCGCCGCGGCGGAGCTCGAATGCTCGCCGTCTTGCGCGGCCTGGCCGGCGTGCCCGTCGGATGCGTGGCTACCGGACGTGGAGTGGCGTGCGCCACCGTGATCGCTGTGCGAGAGATGCTCGGCGATCGCGTGACGGCGCTCTGCCCAGGAGTCGTGGGAGCCGCCGTATACCGCGTGCTGCGTGCCGCCTGTTGCGTGCGTCGCGGGAGCCACCAGCGCGGCCGCTGCTTGCCGCCGGTGCGGCCTTCCGCCACTCCGTCGTGCCTCGACTCGCGCACCACCAGACCGCCGCCGGCGATGATGGCCGCGCTCCCGACGACGATCGCGGCCTTGGTGCCTGCGGCGGCGGCCAGCTTGGCCAGCAACCCGGCTCCGGCCGGGCCGACGAGCGAGCTGGGGTCCAGCCCGGGGCCTGCGTGCCCCGGCGCCGCCGGCCCGGGCGCTGCCGTCGCATGGGGCGGCGCGAGCGCCGCCGGCAACGGCGGTAGCACCTGAAGCGCTGCGGGCACGCTGAGCACCGGCAGCGCCAGCGCGAGGTTGGCCGGCGCCACGAAGCCCTCGCCGGCCAAGCCCGGCGAACGCCTTCTTGAACGAAGCCCGGGCGCGGTGCACGAGCACGTCGGCGGCCGGCCGCGAGACTTCGAGCACTTCGGCCAAGCTCCTCGCCGTTGAGGCCGTGCAGGTCTTTGAGGACGAGGGCGGCACGATAGCGTTCGTTCAGCCGCCCCAGGGACTGCTCGATGAGCGCCACCGACTGCGCTTGCTCGTAGGCGTCGCCGGCAAGGCCGGTACGTCGTCTGCTTCGGCGAGGCCGCCGCCGGGGCGGCGGCCTCGCACGACGTTGAAGCAGGCGTTGGTGGCCACCCGGTAGAGCCAGGCCTTGAGCTTGACCTCGCCCACGGCCGCCGGCGGGCTGCTGAACGCCTTGATGAACACGTCCTGAGTCACGTCCCGGGCCTCCTCACGGTCGTCGAGGATCCTGGCGCAGAGGTTGTAGATGCCGGCATGGTAGTCGTCGTAGACGCGTGAGAATGCGGCGGCGCTCCGCGCATGGAGGCCGCGGACCAGTTCGAGATCGGTGAGGGTCTGTGTCATGAGCAGCTCATCGGTTTGGACTGTCAGGGTACTCCCTGGGTTGCGCCGGAGCATCCCTCACTCGTGATGCGTGCCGCCGTCATGATGCGTGCCGCCATGGGTATCACCGTCGTGCGTGCCGCCGTTGTGGGTACCGTCGCCACCGTGTGGGTGTCGGCGGAGCGGTCGGTGGCTCTGAACCCGACTCGCGCGCCTGACTCGTGATGCCGTCGTGCCGCGTGCCTGTCTGCAGACTGCGGTCGCGAGCGCGGTCGCGGGTCATCTCGCGATCGGCCCGGGTGGTGTGCGGGGCGACGCGCAGGCTGGTCACAGCGCGTAGATGCCGTGCGGACTGCGCGTCGATGTGGGTCACGCCGTTACTCTGATGGGTCTGGAGCGCGGTGTGGCCGGGTGCGGACGCCGCCGAATCGCCCCGGCTGCCGACCTGTCGCGCGCCGGCCATGGCCACGGTGGTGAGCGCCAACACGATCACCGCCGTGGCCACGATCGTCTTGAGTGCCTTCATGGTGCCTCCTCAGGTCGAGAGTGATGCCTACACCACTCTCAACACACGAGGAGACGCTTTCTTACACCCCGCCCTGCGCGTGGCTGCTCAGACGTCTTTGAGACTCTTCACAACGTCAACCGTATGATGCATTGATGTTATGATGCTATGGCTGCATACTCAGGCCATGGAGACCATCATGCGCACGACCTTGACCATCGACTCGCAGGTGCTCGCCGAGTTCAAGCGGCGCTCCGCCGAGACTCATCAGACGCTCAGCAGGCTCATCGAAGACGCTTTGCGCGAGCACCTCAGTCGCGGGCGCGATTCGGCGGCCACCAAACCCGTGGAGTTCCCTATCGTCGGTGGCCAGGGTGTCGCGCCCGGCGTCGACCTGTCCAGTTCGTCCGGGCTTGCCGAGTACCTATACGGGCCGGATCTGAGCGACGGCTGACGCCCCAGTTGCTCCTCCCCGATCTCAACGTCCTGATCGCCGCGCATCGCTCCGACAGCCCGCTGCATGCCCGCTGCCGCGACTGGTTGCTCGCGGCGTATGCGGGAGACGAAGCGTTCGGCATCTGCCCCCCGGTGCTCATCGGGCTGGTGCGCATCCTCACGCATCCGCGGGTCTTTCGTCCGCCCGATACGCACGACCAGGCGTTCGCCTTCGTCCGCTCGCTGGTCGGCCACCCCAACGCGCTGCTGCTCAATCCCGGACGCGATCAACTCGGCCTGTTCGAGGTCCTGTGTCGCCGTGCCGACGCTCACGGGGACCTGGTGACCGATGCCTATCTCGCGGCGCTCGCCATCGAGACAGGTGCAGAGCTCGTCAGCGCCGACCGCGACTTCACGCGGTTTCCCGGCCTGCGCTGGCGAGAGCCGTAGGGGGTGCGCGCGCTCACAGGGTGCGTCGCCGGGTATCCTTGAAGGAGCGCTGAGCGGCGACGGGAGGTTCGAGTGGGCGGTGTACAGATCGAGGTGCTGCACACAGAGGAGTGCCCGACCTGGCAGGCGGCCGCCTCGCGCATCCGGGAACTCGCCGGGCGCGAGGGCATAGCAGTTGATCTTGCGGACTCCACCGTCACGACGTTGGACGAAGCGGCCGAGCTTCGCTTTCCGGGCTCTCCGACCGTGCGTGTGGACGGCCGGGACGTGCAGCCCGAAGCGGCGCGGCTCGAGGACTTCGGTCTCGGCTGACGCTCGTATCCCGGCCCCGGAGGATCCGGAGGCATGCCATCGGACGAGCTGCTCCTCGCCGCGCTTCGCGCCGCCGTCGAGCGCCGGCTTGCCGGCCAGCTGCGGCATTGGTCCGGCGTACTCGAGAGCCGCGTCGACCGCTACGGTACGCAGGCGAGCGCGCCGGCCGAGCATGCCGCGGAACTCTTCACACGCGCTGGGGCGCGCGACCTGCTCGAGCTGGGCGCGGGCCAGGGCCGCGACGGCCTCTACTTCGCCCGGCGCGGCTTCAACGTCCAGGCGCTCGACTTCGCCGAGGCTGGGGTACAGGCGATCAACGCCAAGGCGAGGGAGGCGCGCCTGCAGGATTCCTTGCGCGCCTCCACCCACGACTGCCGCGAGCCGCTACCTTTCGCCGCCGGCAGCTTCGACGCCTGCTACTCGCACATGCTGTTCTGCATGGCGCTCACGACGACGCAGCTCGCGGCGCTCTCCGCAGAGGTCCTTCGGGTGCTGCGTCCCGGTGGCGTCCACGTGTACACGGTGCGCAGCACGGCAGACCCGGACTGCGGGGCCGGGACCGCCTGCGGCGACGGGCTCTACGAATCGGACGGCTTCATCGTGCACTACTTCAGCCGCGAGCTGGTGCAGCGTTTGGCGCACGGCTTCGAGCTCGTCGAGGTCGCCGAGTTCGAGGAGGGCGACCTGCCGCGGCGCCTCTTCCGGGTGACCCTCGTGAAACCGGCGACGTAGCGAGGAGCGACATGGATGCCCGGCGGATCTACCTGGACAACAACGCCAGTACGCCGATCGCGCCCTCAGTGCGGCAGGCGATGGCTCCCTATCTTGCCGAGCCGTTCGGCAATCCGTCGAGCAGTCACTGGGCCGGAGCGCCGGCGCGCGAGGCGGTAGAGAACGCGCGCGCTCAGGTCGCGGCGCTCCTCGGCTGCGCGCCGGATGAGGTCGTCTTCACCAGCGGCGGTACCGAGGCCAACAACGCGGCGCTCACGGGCGCCTTCTTCGCCGCCGCGGTACGCAGCCGCCACATCATCACGACGCAGATCGAACACCCGGCGATCATCGAGCCCTGCCGTTTTCTGGAGGGTCTCGGCGCGACGGTCACGTATGTGGGCGTCGATGCGACGGGCATGGTCGACCCCGACGACATCCGCCGGGCGCTGCGCCCCGACACGATCCTCGTCTCGGTGATGCACGCCAACAACGAGGTGGGCACGATCCAGCCGCTCGCCGAGATCGCCCGCGTCACGCGCGAGGCCGGCGTGCCCCTGCACAGCGACGCGGCCCAGTCGGTCGGCAAGCTCGCGACAGACGTGGATGCTCTCGGCGTCGACCTGCTGTCGATCGCCGGCCACAAGTTCTACGGGCCCAAGGGCGTCGGGTGCTCTGTACGTCCGTCGCGGCTGCGCCTCGAACCGTTCATGCACGGCGCGTCCCACGAGAGCGGACGACGCGCCGGCACCGAGAACGTGCTGCTCGATGTCGGGCTGGGCGCCGCCGCCGAGCTCGCCTGCGACCGCGCGTGGACGATCGGCGTCCGCGGCCTGCGCGACCGCTTCTGGGCCGCCTTGCAGGCTCGCTTTGGCGAGCGCGTACAGCTCAACGGGCATCCCACGGAGCGTCTCTGCAACACGCTCAGCGTCGACTTCGTGGGCCGGGTGGGCAGCGAGATCCTCGCCGCGCTGCCGGGTGTGGCCGCGTCGACGGGCTCGGCCTGTCACGCCGACCGGGTCACACTCTCAGCGGTGCTGGAGGCGATGCGCGTCCCGCCCGAGGTGGGCATGGGCGCGGTGCGCTTCAGCCTCGGGCGCTCGACCACATGGGAACAACTCGACATTGTGATCGAGGACCTCGCCACTGCACTTTCGTAGGCGGCGTCCGCCTCCGCGAACCGCCGAACGGCGCTGCCGCTCGACAGATACGTGCCTTGACGTCGCCATGCCGACTAGAATGCAGAGCACGATGACGAGCGAGCGCTTCTCAAGAGGTCGATCGTGACGGACGAGCCGCGGGCGGGCGGGCAGGCGCAGCCGGACCCGGCGCTCGCGCCGCCGGCCGAGATCGAGACCGTGGCGCGGGCCACCGGCCCGCGCGCCGTCGCCCGCGACCTCTTCTCGCGCGAGCTGCTGCGCTACCTCGGGCCGGGCTTCGTCGTGACCATCGGCTTCATCGACCCCGGCAACTGGGCGACCAACATCGCCGGGGGCTCGCAGTTCGGCTACCAGTTGCTGTGGGTCGTGTCGCTGAGCACGCTCATGCTCATCTTCCTGCAGCACATGGCGGCCAAGCTGGGCATCGTCACGGGGCATTCGCTGGCCGCCAACGTGCGCGCCCACCTGCCTCGATGGATGGCGTGGTTTCTCGGCGTGACGATCGCCGTCGCCTGCGTGGCCACGGCACTGGCCGAGTACCTGGGCGCGGCCCTCGGCTTCAACCTGCTCTTCGGCCTGCCCGTATGGATCGGCGCCCCGCTCACTCTGGTGCTCGTCTACCTGGCCATCCTCGGTCAGCAGTACCATCGCCTGGAGCGCATCATCCTCGTCTTCCTGGCGGTGATCGCCGGCTGCTACATCGTCGAGCTGTTCATCGTGAAGCCGGACTGGGCGGCGGCGGCGCCCGACTGGGTGATCCCCAACGTGAACAGCGCCAGCATCCTCATCGCTCTGGGCATGCTGGGCGCCATCGTGATGCCGCACAACATCTATCTGCACTCCAACGTCATCCTGTCGCGCGATTGGGACGTGGATCCCGAGCGCGCGCATCCGCCTGATGCACTTCGAGCTGGCCGACACCACGCTGGCCATGGGCATGGGCTGGCTCGTGAACTCGGCGATGATCATCGTCGCGGCGGCGGTGTTCTTCACCGCCGGGGTCGAGGTCACCAGCATCGAGCAGGCGTCGCAGACGCTGGAGCCGCTCGTCGGCTCGCTCGCCCAGCTCGTCTTCGGCATCGCGCTCCTGGCCGCCGGGCTGTCGTCCTCGGTCACGGCCTCGCTGGCCGAGGCCAACATCGTCACCGGGTATCTCGGCCGGCCCGAAGACCCACGCACCCGCGTCTACAAGGTCGGCCTCGTGATCCTCACGCTGCCGGCCATGGTGCTGATCGCCGTAGGGATCGACGCCTACCAGGGGCTGATCGTCAGCCAGGTGGTCCTGAGCCTGCAGCTGCCGTTCACGATCATCCCGCTGCTGTGGCTCAGCCGGGCGCGCCGCGTGATGGGCGCCGACCGCACGGGTACCATCACCTCGATAGTCGGCGTGCTGGTCGCGGCGCTGATCATCGGGCTCAACGTGTTCCTCTTGTACACCACGTTCTGGGGAGGCTGAGGCAGTGGGCGTGTACGAGCGCATCCTCGTGCCGGTCGAAGGCACCGAGACCGACGGGCCGGTGCTCGACCACATCGCCGAGGTGGCCGCGATGTGCGGCGCCGAGGTCACGCTGCTGCGCGTCGCCCACTACCACACCCGCGACGAGCGCGCCTACGAGCTCGAGGACGCCGAGGGCGACCTGGAGCGCGCCGCGGAGCTGCTGCGCAGCCGCGGCGTCACCGTCCACACCCTCATGGTGCACGGCGAGCCGGCCGAGGCGATCCTGCAGCAGGCCGCCGAGCTCAGGCCCGATCTGATCGCCATGGCCACGCACGGGCACGGCTGGGCGAAGCGCATCGTGCTGGGCAGCGTGGCCGACCACGTGCGGCACAACAGCGACGTGCCGCTGCTGCTGCTCAAGAGCCGCGGCACCGGCTGACGAAGCGCCTCCCGGCTGCCCGGCAGGCGACACGCACCGCTCGCAGAAGTACGCTGGCGGCAAGGATCTGTGAGGCGTCGCGCGGAGGAGTCGGCCATGGCCAAGAAGACCCGTTCCTGGTGGTCCCACTGGTGGGCCAAGGCCGTCGTGGTCGTCGCCATCCTCGGCGTTCTGTTCATCGGCGGCTCGGCGCGTGGCCGCCAGGTTCACCGAGAGCGACAAGTTCTGTGGCACCGACTGCCACGAGATGTGGCCCTACCGCGACACCTGGGAGAAGTCGGCCCACAAGAACGTCGGACTGCGTGCAGTGCCACATCCCGCCGGGCGCCTGTGAACTTCGTCGAAGACCAAGCTCGCCGCCTCACGTGAGGTGTGGGTACACTTCACCGGCCAGGTCGAAGAGCGCCGATCACAGGTCACCCGCCACATCTCCAACGCCACGTGCGAGCGCTCCGGCTGTCACACCAGCGCGCAGAACGAGCAAGACGCTCAAGCTGGGCGCCCCTGCCACCGGTCACGTTCGAGCACGGCAGCGAGGGGCACGCGAAGCAGCTGTGCATCGCCTGCCACGCGCCGCTGGTCCACGCCGGCGCGCCCGGAGTCACCGCGCCGCCGGCGAACTCGATGCCGTCGTGCTTCTCCTGCCACAACGACGGCCCGAAGAACTGCTCGTACTGCCACAAGGCGCCGCACAACGACCGGGGCGCGTGCCAGAACTGCCACAACACCAGCAGCTGGGGCCAGAGGCAAGAACGGCGCCCACCCGGGCGGCCCGCTGAACGGCAAGCACGCGCAGATCACCTGCGAGACCTGCCACACGCAGGGCACCAACGGTGAAGCCCGACGGTTGCATCACCTGCCACGGCGACCAGCACAACGGCCTGACCGAACTGCGTCGACTGCCACAAGATCTCAGGACTGGACGCCGTCCACGTTCGTCCACCCGCAGGAGGGCCCGCACGTGCCATCCGGCGACGAGCCGCTGCAGTGCGATTCCTGTCACCAGGGCGGGTTCGGGCAGAAGCCCGGCTGCCCGTGCCACGGCGGCAATCCGCCGACCGGCGACTGATCGAGGGGCAGGTCCGGCGGGGGCGGGAGGTCGCGATTCGCGACCTCCCGCCTCCGCCGTCTATACTCCCGAGCCGTGGAACGCCTCGTCCTCTTCGACATCGACTGCACGCTGATCGACGCCCACGGCGCCGGCGGACGCGCCATCATGCGCGCCATCAAAGACGTCTACGGCGTCGAGGGCGAGCTCGGCGACTACAGCTTCCACGGACGCACAGACCCCGGCATCGTCCGCGATCTCGCGGACCTGTGGGGCGCCGCCGACCCCGAGGCTGTCGTCGGTCGCTACGAAGGCGAGACGCAGCCGCAGGTCATGCACGACCTGGCCGAGCAGCTGGGTACGCCCGCCGACATCATCGATGCACTCGTGGACCGGTGCGTGGCGCGGTACGTGGAGCTGCATCGCCGACGAGGTCGGCAAGGTACGCATCGAGGTCCTGCCCGGCGTCAAGGAGCTCGTCACGGCGCTGGCCGCCGACCGGCGCGTGCTCGTCGGGCTGCTCACCGGCAACGTGGAGGAGGGCGCCCGGATCAAGCTGGCGCCCACCGGGCTGCACGCGCTCTTCCGGGTGGCGGCCTACGGCTCCGATTCGGCCCTGCGCTCGGAGCTGCCCCCGGTCGCCGTGGCCCGTGCCGAGAAGCTCACCGGCCGGCGCTTCACCGGCAAGGAGATCGTCGTGATCGGCGACACCCCAGCCGACATCGAGTGCGGCGCCGGGCTGGGCGTGAAGTCGATCGCGGTGGCGACGGGGCGGCACAGCATGGACGAGCTCGCCGCCCACGAGCCCGACCACCTCTTCGCCGACATGGGCGACTGGCGCGCGGTGTACGCGGCCATCATCGGCTGACGCCGGCGCGGCTCGACGGCTCCCGCGGAGGCTACGACCAGCGCGCCGGCGAGAGCGGTGCGAGGTCGATCGACGGCGCGCGCCCTCCCGCCAGCTCCGCGACCAGCCGACCGGTGACCGGTCCCAGGGACAGCCCGAGCATGCAGTGCCCAGTGGCGAGGATCACGCGATCGCGGCCCGGCACCCGCCCGATGACGGGCAGCCCGTCCGGCGTCACCGGACGCGGGCCGCGCCAGCGCTGCCGCACCGGGCCATCCGCCGGCAGGCCGATTGCACGTCGCGCACCCTCGCGCAGGTAGGCGACGCGCTTGGGCCGCACGCGCATGTCCCACCCGGAGAGCTCGAGCGTGCTTCCCACACGCAGGGTGTCACCGAGCGGGGTAAGGACGACGTGGGCGTCGCCGAGGTACAGCGGCAGCTCGGGGAAGTCCTCCGGCCGCTCGGCGTCGACGCTGTACCCCTTGGCCGGCTCGATCGGCAGGCGCAGGCCGAGGCCGCGCGCGAGGAAGGGAGACCAGGCGCCGGCCGCCAGCACGACCTGGTCGGCGACGAAGTCCCCCCGCGTCGTGAGCGCACGCACGCCCTCCGGCGCGGGCTCGAGCGACAGCACCTCCGCGCCGGTGACGACCTGGGCGCCGGCATCCGCGGCAAGCTCCGCGACGGACCTCGTGAACAGCAGCGGATCGAGGTGGCCGTCCTCCGGGAAGAAGAGGGCGCCGGCCAGCTCGCAGCACAGGCTGGGGAAGAGCCTTCTGGCCGCCGCCGCCGTGAGCTCGTCGGCGCGCGCCCCGAGGGCGCGCGCCTGCTCCGCCTCTTCTGCCGCCGCCCGCATGCCGGCCGGCGTCTCGTACACCTGCAGCACGCCGTTGTGGCGGAAGAGCCAGCGCTCGCCGTGGTCCCGGGCGAGCTCGTCGTGCAGGCCGGCGCTGGCCACGTGCAGGGCGCGCAGGACCGGCATGGCCGCCTGGGCTCGCTCCGCGGAGCAGGCGGCCCGGAACAACCACAGCCAGCGCGCCAGCGCGGGGCTGGGGCGCGGCGCGATGTAGAAGGGACTGGAGCTGTCGAGCATCCAGCGGAGCCCCTGGCCGAGGACCCCGGGGGCGGCCAGGGGCGTCGCGTCGCTCGGCACCAGCAGGCCGCAGTTGGCGTGCGCGCCGCTCTCCGGCGGGCAGACCTGCGGCTCCTTCTCGAGCAGTACTGTCCGGGCGCCGGCTCGCGCCAGCTCGAGCGCGCAGCAGACTCCGACGGGCCCGCCGCCGATCACCAGGATGTCACCCTCGGCACTCATTCCCCGCCCTTTCCCCGGTGACGGCCGCTTCCCGGCCCCGTGCCGGAGTAGCCAGTGGGCTAACGAAGCCCTAACATCGTGTGGGTAGTCTACGGCACGACCTGTGGGGCGACGCGTCGCTCGTCCCCCTCCGCCACTCCCGACACGGATGTGACGATGGCAAGAGAGAACGTGCTCGTCGTCGACGACGAGCGGGACATCCTCGAGCTCGTCAAGTACAACCTCGACAAGGAGGGCTACCGCGTGACCGTGGTGGCCAGCGGCGAGGACGCCCTTGCAGCGACCCGCACCAGGATCCCCGATCTGATCGTGCTCGACCTCATGCTGCCCGGCGTCGACGGTCTCGAGGTCTGCCGGCGTCTGAAGGCCGACGTCAAGACGCGTGGCATCCCCATCGTCATGCTGACCGCCAAGGGCAGCGAGGCCGACGTCGTCGCGGGCCTCGAGCTGGGTGCGTCGGACTACGTCACCAAGCCGTTCAGCCCGCGGGTCCTCACGGCCCGTATCCGGGCCGTGCTGCGCCGCGGCGACGAGACCGCCGACGACGCGGCGACCGTCCACATCAGAGAGCTCACCATCCACCCCGGCAGGCACCAGGTCGTGGTCGGCGACAAGCCGGTGGAGCTCACCGCGACCGAGTTCCGCATCCTGCTGTATCTGGCTAAACGTCCCGGTTGGGTGTTCACTAGGCAGCAGATCGTCGACGCCGCCCAGGGGGACGACTCATTCATCACCGACCGCTTCGTGACCGACCGCTCGGTCGACGTCCACATCGTCTCGCTGCGCCGCAAGCTCGGCTGCTGCGGTGCGTACATCGAGACGGTCCGCGGCGTGGGGTATCGCCTGCAGGATCAGTGAACCGTGCGTAGGCCGCGGCTCTTCTGGCGTCTCTACGCCACGTATCTCGTCATCGTGGTCCTCTGCACGGCCGCCGTCGGGTTCTACGCGGTGCGTTCCGTGCGCGACTTCTATCTGGACCACACGGAGCGCGAGCTCCAGGCGCGCGCTGCGCTCGTGCGCGAGCACGTGCTCCCGGCCATCGCCGCGGACACGCCGCAGGAGCTCGAGGCGCTCGTGCAGCGGCTGGGCGAGGCGTCGGGGACGCGCATCACGATCATCGCGGCTGACCGTCCCGGGGCGAGCAGAGGTCAGGTGCTGGCCGACTCGGACTCCGATCCTGTGCAGATGGAGAACCACGCCTTCCGTCCGGAGTTCCTCACCGCCGTGCAGGGGCGACCCGGACAGGCGATCAGGTACAGCGAGACCCTGCGGCAGGACATGATGTACGTCGCCTTGCCGGCCACCGAGGACGGGCGCCTCACGACGGTCATACGCACGGCGGTCCCGCTCACGCGCGTCAACGATGCCCTCGCGTCCCTCTACGGGAGCATCGTGATCAGCGCGACCGTCGTGGCCGTGCTTGCGGCCGTGATCGGCCTGTATGTGTCGCGGCGCATCAGCCGACAGATGCGCGAGATCAAGGTCGGGGCAGAACGCATGGCAGCCGGGGACTTCACGCACAAGCTCCACGTGCCGCGGCTGGAGGAGTTCGCCTCGGTGGCGGAGAGCATCAACCAGATGGCCGAGGAGCTCGACGGCAAGCTGCGCACGCTGACGCACGAACGCAACGAGCGCGAGGCCGTGCTCTCGAGCATGGTCGAGGGCGTCCTCGCGGTCGACACCGACGAGCGGGTGATCGCCGTGAACGCCGCCGCCGCCCGCCTGCTGGACACCGACCCGGCGTCTGCCGAGGGCAAGACCATCCAGGAGGTGGTACGCAACCCCGACCTCCAGCACGTGGTGGCGCAGACGCTTGGCGGCCACAGGCCGGTGGAGGCCGATATCGTCTTGCGGGTGGGCGCCGAGGAGCGCAACCTGCAGGCCAACGGCACGCTGCTGCACGGCGACGATGACGGCGACGACGTCGGCGCCGTCGTCGTGCTCAACGACGTGACGCGCCTCAAGAGGCTCGAGGCGGTGCGACGCGACTTCGTCGCGAACGTGTCCCACGAGCTCAAGACGCCGGTCACCTCCATCAAGGGCTTCGCCGAGACCCTCGAGGACGGCGCCCTGGACGACCCGGCGGCGGCCTACCGCTTCGTGCGCATCATCTCAGGGCAGGCCGACCGGCTGAACTCGATCATCGAGGACCTGCTGGCTCTCTCGACGCTGGAGCAGTCGGGCGACAGCCCGTTACTGCAGCTCGAGGAGGCCGACCTCTGCGACGTGGTCGCCGTGGCGCTCGAGGTCTGCGGCCCCAAGGCGGAGGCCAAGAGCATCGAGCTGCGCGAGGACTGTCCCGGGTGTCTGCTCGCGCGCGTGAGTCCGCCCCTGCTCGAGCAGGCTGTCGTCAACCTCATCGACAACGCGGCGAAGTACAGCGCGGAGGGCAGCACCGTCGTCGTCACGCTCGAGGAGAGGGGCGACGAGGTCGTCGTGAGTGTCACCGACGAGGGCCAAGGGATCGCGGGCGAGCACCTGCCGAGGCTCTTCGAGCGCTTCTACCGCGTCGACAAGGCTCGCAGCCGCGACCTCGGCGGGACCGGCCTCGGTCTCGCGATCGTCAAGCACGTCGCCCAGATCCACGGCGGCCGCGTCTCGGTCGACAGCGTGGTCGGACGCGGCAGCACGTTCCGCATCCACCTTCCTCGAGGCTGAGAAGAGCCGAGCCGGGGCAGGCGATGAGCCGTCCATGCGGCCCCGCCGGGCACGGGAGACGACTCGCCGTGGCTCAGATGCGCTCCTCACGTGACGCTCACTCTCTTCTCATCACCCACGAACTGCGAGTGCGCAGACTTGCTGCGGAAGGCCCAGCTCGTCGTGGTCTGCCCGCTGAGGCCCAGCAGCTCGCATGCCATGAGCCTCGCGGCAACCACATCGTCCGCTAACAGAGCACTAACACTGGCTGGGAAGAATGGGCCGTGCCCTGCGGGGCAACGGCCAGGGAGGCGACTTGAGTCCCAGCGCTCGGCGCGAGTCTCAGGCAACCACCCAAGGTCCGTTACGCCACGTACGCACAGGAGGAGAGATGAGGAACAGACGGTGGTTCGCGATCGTCGCCGCAGTGATGGCGATTGCGCTGGTAGGAGCGGCTTGCGGGGGCGACGAGCCCACGGACACCGGCAGCGGCGACGGAACGGCAGCCCTCTCGGGAGACATCCGCATCGACGGCTCGAGCACGGTCGGTCCGCTCACCGAGGCCGCGGCGGAGTTCTTCCAGACGGAGAACCCCGACGTGCGCGTCACGGTCGGCATCTCCGGAACGGGCGGCGGCTTCGAGAAGTTCTGCGCCGGAGAAACGGACGCTAACGACGCTTCTCGCCAGATCGAAGCGGACGAGGAAGAGTTGTGCACGACCGCGGGAGTCGAGTGGGTCGAGATGCAGGTGGCGAACGACGGTATCGCGGTCGTCATCAACCCGGAGAACGACTGGGCGGACAGCCTCACCGTCGAGCAGCTGAAGACGATCTGGAACGAGGGCAGCACGATCGACAACTGGAACCAGGTCGACCCGAGCTTCCCCGACGTCCCCCTCGAGCTCTTCGGCCCCGGCACGGACTCGGGCACGTTCGACTACTTCACCGATGCCATCAACGGTGAGGAGGGCGTCAGCCGGACCGACTACCAGGCCACCGAGGACGACAACGTCGCGGTGCAGGGCGTGGCCGGCTCCAAGGGCGGCATGGCCTACTTCGGTCTCTCCTACTACGAGCAGAACGCCGACCAGTTGAAGGTCGTGGCGGTCGACGGCGGCAGCGGTCCCGTGACCCCGTCTCTCGAGACGGTGCAGTCCGGCGAGTACACGCCGCTCAGCAGGCCGCTCTTCATCTACCCGTCGGTCGAGGCGCTGCAGCGGCCGGAGATGGCGGCGTTCATGCAGTTCTACCTGGACAACGCGCAGAGCATCGCCGAGCAGGCCCTGTTCGTGCCGATCACCGCGGAGCAGACCGCGGCCGCGCAGGCCGTGCTCGACGGGATCGTCGGCGGGGCTTCGCCGAGCCGCCGAGTAAGGCAGAAATGGCGGTTGTAGCCACAGAACGGCCCGCCTCCAGGCCCCTCGAGGGCCTGGAGGCGGGCAGCCGCCGTTACCGCGAGAAGATCATCGTCGGCAGCCTGTTCCTGTGTGCGGCGCTCTCGATCGTCCTCACGGTGGGAATCGTGCTCGCGCTGCTGATCCCGAGCCTCGAGTTCTTCGGGGAGGTCAGCCCGGTCGAGTTCTTCACGGGGACGGAATGGGCGCCGCTCTTCAAGAACGCGAAGTTCGGCGTCCTGCCGCTGCTCGGGGGCACGCTCGTCGTCACGCTCATCGCCGCGGTCGATCTGCCTGCCGCTCGGCCTGCTGGCGGCGATCTACCTGAGCGAGTACGCGGCGCGGAGGACGAGGAGCTTCGTCAAGCCCATCCTCGAGATCCTCGCCGGTATCCCCACCGTGGTCTACGGGTTCTTCGCCCTGACGTTCGTCACGCCGCTGCTCCGGGAGAACTGGCTGTTCGGGACCCCGCCGGGGGTGTTCAACGCCCTCTCGGCCGGTCTGGTGATGGGCATCATGATCCTCCCGACCGTCGCCTCCATCTCCGAGGACGCCATGTACGCCGTGCCGCAATCCCTTCGCGCCGGTGCGGCCGCCCTCGGCGCCACGAAGTATGAGATCTCCACACGCGTCGTCGTGCCGGCAGGCCTCTCGGGGATCATCGCCGCCTTCGTCCTGGGCATCAGCCGGGCGGTCGGCGAGACGATGATCGTGCTGATCGCCGCCGGCGGCATGCCCAATCTCACGTTCAACCCTGTGGAGGCCATGCAGACGATGACGGCCTTCATCGGGGCCGCGGGGCTCGGCGACCAGGCCACAGGCAGCATCGGCTACAAGACGATCTTCGCCGTCGGCATCAGCCTGTTCGTCATGACCCTGGTCATGAACATCATCAGCATCCGGCTGGTGAGGAAGTACCGCGAGGTCTACGATTGAGTACCCTGACGACGCAGAACGACGCATCCACGACCCCGCCGATCTCGCTGACCAGCCGGCGTGGGTGGTGGCACCGCACCAGGGACGGGGCGTTCCGCGGCGCCGTCACGGGGAGCGTGCTGGTCGGCCTTGCCGTTCTCGTCGCGCTCATCGTGCAGAGCCTCGTCGAGGGCTGGCCGAAGCTCAACTGGAACCTCATCACGAGCTTCCCCTCGAGCTTCCCGGAAAAGGCCGGCATCCAGTCGGCGATCTTCGGGACGTTCTGGATGGTGGGCATCGTGCTCGTCGTCGCCATCCCCATCGGCGTGGGGGCGGCCGTCTACATGGAGCAGTTCGCGGACACCGAGGCGTGGTTCAACCGGTTCATCGACGTCATCATCCAGAACCTCGCGGCTGTGCCGTCCATCGTGTACGGCATCCTGGGGCTGGCGTTCCTGGCGCGAGGCTTTCTGAACCTGGGTCCGGTCGTGCTCACCGCGGGCCTGACCCTGTCGTTCCTGGTCCTGCCGGTGGTCATCATCGCGTCGCGCGAGGCCCTCCGTGCGGTGCCGAGCTCTATCCTGGACGGCGCGCTGGCGCTCGGCGCGACGCGCTGGCAGGGGGTCAGCAGACAGGTGCTGCCGGCGGCTATCCCGGGCATCGCCACGGGCTCGATCCTCGCCGTGTCACGCGCGATCGGCGAGGCGGCGCCGCTGCTGCTGCTCGGGGCGCTGCAGTTCATCACCTTCAACCCGACGGGGCTGAACAGCTCGTTCACGGCGCTCCCCATCCAGATCTTCAACTGGGTCTCACGACCAAATGTGGAGTTCCACGTCGCCGCCGCGGCCGCCATCATCGTGCTCCTGTGCATCACCCTGCTGATGAACGCCGTGGCCATCTGGCTCCGCAACCGCTTCCAGCAGACATGGTGAAGGATCGCTCGATGATGATTGACGCGGGAGCTCTCCGGACATGAAAGAGACGTCCAGGAGCGAGGACAGAGGTGCAATCGTGATGGAAGAGCCAGACCGGAGACCCGCGGCGTTGCTGCCTGAGACCGGGGACCGTCCCCGAGGCAGAGGCGGACGCCGTCCTCCAGGAGAGCGCGAAGCTGGCCGAGATCACCCGCGAGCGGCGTCGCCAGGCCAAGAGCGAAGCCGACACGGAGACCGTGTTCGAGCTGCAGGACATGTCGGTGACCTACGGCGGCAGCTACGCCGTCCAAGGCGTCAACATGTCCATCCGCAAGAACGAGATCACGGCGTTCATCGGCCCCTCGGGGTGCGGAAAGACGACCGTCCTTCGCTGCCTCAATCGCACGAACGATCTCATCCACGGCGCCAAGGTCCACGGGAACGTCATCTACCACGGCATCGACCTGTACGGTCCCAAGGTCGAACCGGTGGAGGTCCGCCGGCGCATCGGCATGGTCTTCCAGAAGCCGAACCCGTTCCCCAAGTCGATCTACGACAACATCGCCTTCGGTCCCCAGGGTCGGCGGGTTCAAGGGCAACATGGACGAGCTGGTGGAGCGGTCGCTCCGCCGGGCCGCTCTCTGGGACGAGGTGAAGCGCAGACCTCAAGGCCTCCGCGATGGCGCTCTCGGGCGGCCAGCAGCAGCGCCTGTGCATCGCCCGCTGCATCGCGGTCGAGCCCGATGTCATCCTGATGGACGAGCCGTGCTCCGCGCTGGACCCGGTCTCCACGCTCCGGATCGAAGAGCTCATGGACGAACTGGTGTCCGAGTACACGATCGTCATCGTGACGCACAACATGCAGCAGGCCGCCCGCGTCAGCGACCGCACGGGGTTCTTCACCGTGGCGGAAGGGCAGGACGAGAAGGACCACCGGATCGGCATCCTCGTCGAGTTCGACCTGACGCCCACGGTGTTCACCAACCCGAGCGATTCCCGGACTGAGGCCTACGTGACCGGGCGCTTCGGCTGAGCCGAGCCTTCGCCTCAGAGGCGGGTACGACCGGGCACGGCCGTCAATCCGGCTCCGGTCCTTCGCGGCGGGAGTTCCGGAGATCGACGAGCTCCCGCAGCTCCCCCGTGACGAGGAACACGGTCTGCTCAGCCACATCGACCGTGTTGTCGCCGATGCGCTCGAGCGCGCGCGCGATGAGCACCATGAACATCGCCCACTCGCGAAGCTCGACATCGTCCCCGATGTCGACGGCGCGCCGGAAGACCTGGCGATTGACCCGGTCGACCTTGGTGTCCTGGAGGGCCAGATCTTCGGCGAGCTCGATGTTGCGCGAGACGAACGTCTCCCTCGCTTGAACGATCTGCAGACCTACGAGCCGCCCCATGGCTTCGATCGCCGCCAGCATCTCCTCGTCACGCGGCGACTCGTAGCCGGAGAGCGGCACCAGCTTGGCGACGTTCACGCACTGGTCGCCCATCCGCTCCAGGCACCAGACGATATGCAGCAGGGCGGCGACCAGGCGAAGGTCTCCGGCCACGGGGGCCTGACTCGCCAGCAGCGTGATCGCCTCATGGTGGATGTCGAGGTAGCGGTGGTTGATCGGGCGGTCGGCAGCCACTACGAGCGCGGCAAGGGCTGGGTCGCAGCGACCCACGGCGTCCATGGCGCGCACGAGCTGTTCACTGACCTCGTCGAAGCCGCCCAAGGTCCGCAGCTCGAGCTCCTCGAGCTGGTTGGTGAAGGCATGCCGTGTCTCGTGCTCCATGAGCTTGGCCTTACCCTGACAAGCGGTGGGCCACGCCATAGCGAAGCTCCCACTTCCGCGCCGCCGACCGCTTGGCACCCATGTGCACCTCCGCGCAGGGGACGAGTCTGAAGGCTACGTGCCGCCTGTTTGCGTAGTGTGAAGGCACGGGCGCCGGAGCTTCGATTCGCAGCGCCGGGACCGGCGCGATCACGGTGCAGGCGGTCAGCACCTGCCTCACCCGGCGCTCACGCGGCTTGAACACGCACACGCCACCATCGGGTGTGGTCGCCATTGGACGGCGACCCGGTCAGGTGAGGGCGATGCGGAGGTGCAGTCGATGAGCGAGTCCCCCAAGCGGCTTGCGTGCGACCCGGTGTGCGGCCGGGAGCTGACCGAGGAGCAGACGCTGCTGCGCGCCGAGGTGAAGGGCGACAGGTACCTCTTCTGTTCGGAGCGCTGCCGCATGCTCTTCTCCATCCGTCCCGGTTGGTTCCTGGAGCGGACGGAGCCCAGGCCCGTGCGCAGGGCATCCTGACGATGCAGCTGCGCCACGTGCGCCCGTCGGACAGCGACCGTGTGCTCGCCGTCATCGACGAGTGGTGAGGCGGGACTACGCCGGAGCAGGCGGCCAGCGTGTCGTCTTCCGCCGCGGCATCGTCCACGACGCGCCGGCGGCGGAGGCCGGTGCCGCGCCCGCCGAGCCTGGTGCCGAGGTGGGACTGAAAGAAGCCCTGACGCCGTAAGTCCGCCGCGAGCGGCCGCTGCGTCGAGGCAGGCTGCGCCGCCTCAGCCGTCGCGAGGCTCCAGGAGGAAGAGGGAGCTGCTCCCGCAGCCGGGACAGTCGATGGCTCCGTGCCGCGCCCTTCCCCGGGGGAAGGCCACGAGCAGTTCCTCGCTGCACGCCTCACAGGCGAGTCGGACGGTCAGGGCCGAATCCGCCGAGGTGGCCGAAGGCGGGCCGGCGTCAGTCGGTTTCGCTGACACCGGCCCGCTCGGCCCCTGCTACGTGTGGCCTCGGCGTGCCGTCTTGGCCCGTGGCGTGGGGGGATGCCACGGACTCTGCCGGCGCGTCACTGTGATCGTGCGCGTCTCTCGCCTCGGCTTCGCGAAGCTCCTGCCGGCGCTCCTCCTCCGACAGCGCGGAGGCACGGACGCTGCGGAGCTGACGCCGGATCTTCATGCGCCGGGTGATCATGGCCACATTCTGCCTGCGGCATGTTAGGGAGAAGTGAGCGCGGCACCTCGATGCGGTGAATCCGGCCGTCGCACCACGGCCCGTCGTCGCGCTTATCGTCCCTTCACGATCGTTTCGCCGTTTGCTCGCACGCCTGCGGTAGATGCTCTTGTGTGAGATACAGAGAAGGAGATGAAATGAGCAAGCGAGTCGATCTTGCGTGCGCCGTGTGCACCGAAGAGTTCCTGGTACCGATCGGCGTCTACAACGGGCACTCCAGCGTCGTGCCCTGCCCCTGCTGCGGCAGCACCGACCTCGTCCTGCTGGGCGTGGTCGGGGAGAGCGACGACAGCGTGGACGGCGCCGCCGTCGGATCGGAGAACGGCCAGAACAGCCCTTCCTCCCTTGCGGGCCTCTCGCAAGCGGTTCGTCAACGGTCGTCTTCAGGCCTATGAGTGTCCAGTTCTCGACCGGAGCGGAGTGTTCAGTCCTCACCCGGGGACGACACATGCTCGTCTCCAGCTGACGCCGCGCTAACCGTCCGCTAACCCGCGGGAGGTAAGTTCCACTCGCGGCGGCGTGGACGCGCGACGCCGGCCCGAGGGATAATGACCATCCGGACGCGGAAGCGTAGTCACCGAATAGAGACGTCCGCATGGTTCTGGCGCCTCCTTCCGGTCACCGCCACCGCCCTCGTGCTGATCGCGTTGGCGCTCGCGGTCGCGGCCTGCGTCGATGACAGCTTCGCTGAGGCGCGGGGGTACGATGAGACATCAGCAGCGTGAGACAGACCGGCTCAAGCGCAAGATCCTGGCCCTCGGCGCGATCGTGGAGGAGAACCTCCGCTTCGCCTTCCAGGCCATCGACGAGCGCGACGCGGCGAAGGCGCGGCGCGTGATCGCGACCGATGTGCTGATCGATCAGTACGAGGTCGACGTCGAGGAAGAGTGCCTCAAGATCCTCGCGCTCTACCAGCCGGTGGCCGGCGACCTGCGCTTCGTCGCCGCGGTCATCAAGATCAACAGCGAGCTGGAGCGCATCGGCGACCTCTCCGCCAACATCGCCGAGCGCGCCCTGCAGCTCATGAACGAGCACCCTGTGGCCGTGCCTCATCACGTCGCCGTGATGGCCGATCGCACGCGGACCATCATCGAGAAGGCGCTCGATGCCCTCGTCCGCCAGGACGCCGTGACGGCGCGCAAGGTCCTGGCCGCCGACGACGAGATCGATGAGCTCTACGCGGAGCTCATCGACGAGCTCAAAGGCGTGATCCGCGCCGACCTCGAGCATCTCGACGCGATCGTGCTGCTGTTCAGCGTCGCGCGCTACCTCGAGCGGCTGGCGGACCACGCCACCAACATCGCCGAGGACGTCCTCTACATGGTCGAGGGCGAGATCCAGCGGCACAACCCGGCGGCGGTCGCGCCAGGAACCGCCGAGGAGCTGCTCCAGCTGCGCGGCCGCGGCTTCGGCGACGAGTCATGCTGACCCTCCGCGGCTGACGCGCGCTCACCCCGCCTTCCCGGCGGCGCGGACTTCCTGCCGCGCGCCGCCTCCCGGAAGGCGCAACAGCGACCCGGGCCCACCCCCTACCGGGCCCGGGTCGCTTCGCGTACGCGGGAGAGAGGGAGAGAGATGGCCTGGGGGGAGCGCGCGCCGCGGAGAAGCAGCCGCAGCAGCGCGCCTACTTGACGGCGACGGTGATGGTCGGCGAGTGCGCCTTGCCCGAGGCGAAGTAGTACTTCGTGGTCTGCGCGGGGCTGATGCTCGCGCTGTACTCGGAGTACGTCGCCTTGTAGCCGCCGCCGAGGTTCTCACTGGCGCGCGTCGTTGCGACGCTGCGGCTGCTCGACTTGCCGCCATAGGAGAACTTGAGCTTCACGGTCGCCCCAGCGGCCAGCGCCGGGTAGATGCGGCCCTTGAGCGTGAGACTGTCGCCGGGGCTGACGCTGGCGTGGTCGCGCGGCGCCGGGCTGATGGACATGCTCGTGAAGACGGCCCAGGTGCTGTTGAGACCGAGCTTCACGCGCAGCTCGTTGCCGTCCATGAACTTGACGCCGCCGCTGCCGATGAGCGCAGCCTTGACGATGCGCGGCGAGGAGCCGCGCTTGACCGTGTACACGGCGCGCAGGGACCCCTTGGCGCCGAGGGGGCCGCCGAGCTGCGCCGCGGTGCGCCGCAGCGGGCCCCAGTCGTGCAGCGAGCCGTAGTAGTCATAGGGGTCGTCCACGCCCTTGAGGTAAGGGATGGCGGAGGCGCCGGGCCAGCCGTCCTCGATGTTCTCGGTGTGGCCGCCCGAGCACGAGAAGTAGACGGCCAGGATGGGCTTGCCCTTGTAGACGGGCACCACGCCGGCGGTGGCCTTGACGGCGGCATCGGTGCGCGGGTCTTCGATGCCGATGCCCACGTACGCCTGGCTGCGCACGTCGCAGTACACGTCCCAGGACTCGGTCGGCTTGCGCGAGCCGAGCGCGAAGGCGCGCGCGGCGCAGGCGGCCGCCTTGAGAGCCTCCGACGGCCACGAGGGCGACACCTCGTGCGGCACGGAGCCGCGCAGGTAGCTCTCGAGCGGGACACTGTTGATCATCATCAGTGACCCGCCGCTGCGCACGACCCGGACCACGCCGCGATACGGGCCCGTGTCGCCGAGGTCCGTCGCCGTGAGGACGCGCAAGGCACCGGAGCTGGGCGTGAACGTGACAGGGGAGCCGAAGTCCTTGCGCACGCTGCCGGCGACCACGCGGTACGAACCGTTGACGTAGGTCGTGGTCGCCGTCGCGCCGGCGGGGATCTCGAGCGGGCTGCCGCTGCCCGTCGCCGAATAGGCCTTCGGGCAGCTCACCTTGACGGCGCTCAGTCCGCTGCGCAGGCGCACGCGGATGTCGATGTTCGCGGCGTCGCCGAAGGTGATGCCGGTGTAGTAGTGCTTGAGGATGGCCTTGTAGGCCCAGCCGTGCTTGGCGTAGCCGTAGCAGCCCCACTGCGACATGCCGATGCCGTGGCCCCAGCCGTGGCCCTCGATGAGGAAGTCGCTCTCGGACGACCAGGCGGCGGCAGGGCCGGCGCCGACCAGCAGCGCGAGGACGGCGAGGGCGCCGGCGAGCGTCAGCTTGCCCCGGCGCCCGAGCCCCGCGAGGCGGCGTGACCGCGCGGGGCTGCCGCGCCTGATGCGGCCGGGGAAGAGCTGTGATGTGGGGTGAGAGGGTTCCATGTGAGGAAAGGCGTCGGCTCGAGCCTCGGGTCAGGATACGCGCCCCGACCTGACGGGGCAAACGCGTCGTCGCGGTGCTGCCTGCTTCTGGCATCGGCGGCGTTCTCCTTTTCTTGAGGCCGGCGCGCCGGGCCGGCGACCGGCCGCGGGGCGACGCCGGCCGCGGAGCGTGCTACCCTGTGACGCTCCGCATGAGGATTGCCCCGGCCGGCGGCGAATGAGCCCGTGGGGCCGGTGCACGGCCCCGAAGGCGCTCAAGGCGCCGGGCGACACGCCGATAGCAGGACTGGAGCATGACCAGACCCCGGCACAGATCCCTCGTCATCATCGCCCTCGCGCTGTGCGCGGTCGCGTCCGCGGCCGTCGCCGCACCGCGCGCCCGCGCCCAGAGCTTCACCGACGTGCCCAAGTCGCACTGGGCGCACGACGCCGTCGTGGCGGTCACCCAGCGCGGCCCCGCGGGCCACAAGATCCTCGACGACTACGGCGAGCTCTTCAAGCCCGAGAGATCCATCACCCGAGAGCAGCTGGCGCGCTCTCTGGCGCTCGCCTCCGGCAATTACGGCGAGAACGTCAAGGGCGTCGCGATCAGCGACATGGCCAAGGACGACCCCTACTACGACGTCATCCAGGTGGCGCTCCGTCACGGCTACATGAGCCTCGACAAGGACGGCGCCTTCAGGCCGCAGGACCCGGTGCGGGCCTCTCAGGCGGAGGTGGCGATCGTCCGCTGGCTCAAGCAGCGGTACGCGTCATCGGACTGGACCCTGCTTGCGAGCCTCAAGCCGTCGCGCTGGCAACCCAACGAGGGCTGGAAGACAGACGCCCCCGCCTATCTCCCATACGTCGTGGCTTCGAGGCAGCTGCAGCTTCGCTTCAACCATCCCAGCGAGGCCGACGGGCACGAGGTCACTCCCGACCAGGCCATCGACCGCGCGGAAGTCGCCTACATGTTCTGGCGCGCCTACGCGGTGGGCGGAGAGTGGATGCTGTACGGCCTCGCCGACTACAGGCAGATCGCCTTTCCGCCACTCAGCGAGCGTCAGAAGCAGATCGCGCGCTTCGCCCTCAAGTTCGTCGGCTATCCCTACATCTGGGCCGGCGAGTACCCGACCAAGGACTCGCCGTACGGCACGCAGAAGTCCGGCGGCTTCGACTGCTCGGGCTTCGCCTTCTACGTCATGAAGATGCACTTCGACTACCCCATCACCGTGAACGAGCGCGGCGGCAGCGACATGGCCAAACGCGCCAAGCCGCGCATCACGCGCAAGAAGCTCCAGTGCGGCGACCTCATCTTCTTCGGGTACGACGGGCCGAAGTCCAGCCTCGGGTCCATCTACCACGTCGGCCTGTACCTCGGGAACGGCTGGTTCATCCACTCCACGGGGTCCACGGACGGCGTCACGCTCTCGTCGCTCGACAGCTCCAGCTACTACAAGCAGTACTTCGCCTGGGGACGCCGCGTGCTGAAGCCGTCCGAGCTGCCCGACGCGGCCGCGCAGACTACGGCGGAGACGGCCGCGCAGGCAGCGCCGGTGCCGGCCGCCGACTGACGGCGCTTCCGGCCGCTCGCCTGACGCCGGCAGGGCGGGGCTGGCCCGCGGACGCCGCCTTGCCGTAGACTCCGGCTCAGTGAGGTCGAATCATCCGGGGGGTCCCGTGCACGCACTGTTGAACAAGGCATCCGCGGTCCTGGTCCTGGCCTTGCTGCTCGCGCTCGGCGGGGTGGCGGCCTGCGCGCCGTCCATCGCCGGTGCCGCCGGCGCCGCCGACCCGGGGCTGACGCTCAGCGCGACGCCCAGCACCGTGAGCGGTGGCCGCGTGGCACATCTCGTGGCGCACATCGCCGTCCCCGGCGCCACGCTGCAGCTGAGTCGCCGCTACGTGGGCGAGAGCGAGTTCACCGCGCTGCCCCCGGTGACCACGGACTCCCTCGGCGACCTCTCCCGGGCGGTGTGGCCGCGGCGCAGCGCCACGTACAAGGTCGAGTTCGCCGGTACCGCCGAATGGGCGCCCGCCTCCGCGGAAGCGCACATCGAGGTGCGCCCCAAGGTCAGTCTGACGGTGTCCGCCGACGGCACGGTCTTCACGGGCGACCGCGTCACGCTTCACGTCCGGGTGGCGCCGGACCGCCCGGGCGGAGTCGTCGAGGTGCAGCGCTGGGACTCCGCGGCCGGGACCTGGGCCGTGCTCAAGGCGCTCACTCTGGACGCGGATTCGAAGGCCCGCTGGGTGTGGCGCCCGAGCCGGGCAGGCCACCAGAAGCTGCGCGCCCGCATCGCCGCCGACGCCGAGTACGCCGCCGCCATCAGCGGCGTACGCAGGCTGGAGGTGTTCGATGCGAGCAACCCGTACGGCGTCCCCAGCAAGTACCCGCACCTCATCCTCGTGGACCTGTCGCAGTACAGGCTCTACTACTACGAGCGCGGCCGCGTCGTGCGCGTGTTCGACTGCGTGCTGGGGCGCCCGTCCCTGCCGACACCGCGCGGGCACTACCGCATCTACGCCAAAGACGCGCACATGTACGGTCCCTATGGGCCGCGGCGCATGCGCTATCTCGGCGCCTACGCGATCCACGGCACCAACGAGCCCTGGCTGCTGAGCCGCTACCCGCGCAACTTCTCCCACGGTTGCACGCGGCTCTCGAACGCCCAGATCCTGTGGCTCTTCGACCGCGTGCATGTCGGCACGCCGGTGTGGAACGTGCCGTGAGTCCGCAGGGCGCGCGCGACCCTCAGCCGAGCTCCGCGTACTGCTGCTCGTAGTACGCGCGCCACTCCCCCGACTTGATCTTGCGCCACCACTCGGGGTTGTCGCGGTACCAGGAGACCGTGCTCTCCAGGCCGGACTCGAACGGCGTGGCCGGGTGCCAGCCCAGGGCCTGGAGCTTGCTGCAGTCGATCGAGTACCGGCGGTCGTGGCCGGGGCGGTCGGTCACGAAACGGATCAGCTCAGGGCTCCTGCCCAGCAGCTCGAGGATGCCGCGCGTGACGGCGAGGTTCTCGACCTCGTTGCCGCCGCCGATGTTGTAGACCTCGCCGAGGGCGCCCTGGCGTAGCACCGTATCGATGCCCGCGCAGTTGTCGTCCACGTGCAGCCAGTCGCGCACGTTGAGGCCGTCGCCGTACACCGGCAGCGCCTGCTCGTCGATGGCGTTGGTGATGAACAGCGG
Source organism: uncultured Thermoleophilia bacterium (assembly GCA_963700035.1). Classification (GTDB taxonomy): domain Bacteria; phylum Actinomycetota; class Thermoleophilia; order UBA2241; family UBA2241; genus CAIXSE01. The sequence goes on from CAVOWE010000013.1 coordinate 40,116, forward strand.
GATGATCTTCTCCGGGTACTGCCAAGGCCCGTAGTTGTTGGAGCTGCGCGTGATGAGGACGGGCGCCGCGTAGGTGCGGTGGTAGGCCAGCACGAGGAGGTCCGCGCCGGCCTTGCTGGCGGAGTACGGGCTCGACGGCGCCAGGTCTGACTCCTCGGTGAACGAGCCCGTCTCCGTGGAGCCGTACACCTCGTCGGTGGAGATCTGCACGTAGCGCGCGATCCCCAGCTCGCGGACCGCCTCGAGCAGGGTGTGCGTGCCGAGCACGTCGGTGCGGATGAAGTCCTGTGGGCCGCTGATGGAGCGGTCGACGTGCGTCTCGGCGGCGAAGTTGACCACCGCGTCGGCGCCCTCAAGCGCCGCGCGCACCGCGGCGGCGTCGCAGATGTCGCCCTTGACGAAGGTGTAGCGCGCGTCGTCCTCGACGTCGCGCAGGTTCTCGAGGTTGCCGGCGTAGGTGAGCTTGTCGAGGTTGACCACCTCGAGGTCGTCGTAGCGGCGCAGCATGAAGCGCACGAAGTTGGAGCCGATGAAGCCGGCGCCTCCGGTCACGACGAGTCTCACGATGTCGCCCCCTGTGGTTGACGTCGGCCGGTCAGCCGAGCGGGATGAGCCTGTCGACCGCCTCGGCCACGCCGGCCGCCCAGTGCGGCAGCCGGGGGATGGGGCGTTCGCTGGTGAGCGCCGAGAAGGCCGGCCGCGGCGCCGGCCGGCCCAGCTCGGCGGTCGTGATCGGTACGACCCGAGCGTCGATGCCGGCGAGCTGCACCACTTCGCGGGCCAGCTCGTACCAGGAGCAGTAGCCGCTGCCGGCCATGTGGTAGAGGCCGGGGGCGACGCCTTGGCGCAGCGCCTCGTCGACGGCGGCGGCGAGGTGGCCGGCGTAGGTGGGCGAGCCGACCTGGTCGTCCACGACCCTGAGTGGCTCGTCCGCGGCGGCCTTCTGGGCGGCGACGCCGAGGATCGTCTTCACGAAGTTCCTGCCCGTGTCACTGAAGAGCCAGGCGGTGCGCACGACGATGCCTCTGCACCCAGCTCAGCACCTCCTCTTCGCCGGCGAGCTTGGTGCGCGCGTACACGCCCAGAGGGTGGGTGGGGTCGCTCTCGACGTACGGGCTACCCTTGGTACCGTCGAAGACGTAGTCGGTGCTGAAGTACACGACGGTCGTGTGGGTTCCGCGCACGGCCTTGATCACGTTGCGCGTCCCCTCCACGTTGACGGCCTCGGCGAGGGCCGGGTCGGCTTCGGCGCCATCCACGTCGGTGTAGGCGGCCGTGTGGAGGACGATGTCGGGGGCGAATCCGTGCACGGCCGCGTAGACGGCATCCGCGTCGCGGATGTCGAGCGCGGCCTCCCGGCTGAGGAACACCTCGCCCTCGAGGATCTTCTCGAATGCCGTGGCCAGCTGTCCCCCGGCGCCCGTGACGAACCAGCGCAGCATCGCTTCGCCGGCTGCGCCTAGCGCAGCTGGACGCCCCAGTCGTAGGGGATCGCCGGTGTGTCGTGCGGGAGCTCGCTCTGGTCGGGGCGGTCGTACTTGTAGACCTCGGTGGGCGCGTTGACGATGTACGCCTCCTCGGGGCTCACGCACTTCCAGCCGTGCCACACGCCGGGCGGCACGCGCACCAGCAGCGGGTTGTGCTCGCCGAGGAAGAACTGGTCCATCTGACCGACGGTCGCGGAGGGCTCGTGACCCGGCGCGGCCGCGGGGCCGTCGGCGCCGCGGCCGTCGAACAGCACGAGCTTGATCATGCCCTTGACGCAGACGATGTTGTCCGACTGCTCGTCGTGCAGGTGCCAGCCCTTGACGACCCCCGGGAGCGTGGTCGTCATGTAGAACTGCCCGAACTTGACGAACAAGTCGTCGTCGCTGCGCAGGCACTCCATGAGGCGGCCGCGCTCGTCGGGGACCACCTTGAGCTTCTTGGTCATGACGCCGTCGATCATGGCGAGGTGCCTCCTTGGCTGGTCGCGCCTACAGGATGCCGATCTGGCTGGAGTCGCCGACCATGAAGCGGTAGGCCACCGGGAGCGCCTCGCTGTGAGCGATCACGCAGTCGCGCCCGATGAGGCTGTCGGCCATACGCGCGCCCAGGCGGCAGATGCGGCTGTTCTCGAGGATGATGGAGTGCTCGATCTCGGCGTGCTCGACGACGACACCGTCGCTGATCGCGGTGTACGGCCCTACGAAGGTGTCGCTGAGACGGCAGCCGGCGCCGATCACCACGGGCCCGCGCACGGTGCAGCGCTCGAGGAGGCTGCCCTCGCCGACCTGCACCGCGCCTTCCAGCGTGGACTCGATCACCTCGCCGCGCACGTCGCTCTCGATGGTGCCGAGGATGAGCCGGTTGGCCTCGAGCATGTCTTCGAGCTTGCCGGTGTCCTTCCACCAGCCGGTGACGGTGTGCGGCTCGACGCGCAGGCCGCGGTCGATCATGTGCTGGATGGCGTCGGTGATCTCGAGCTCGCCGCGGGAGGAGGGCGCGATGGCTTTCACGCTCTCGAAGACGGCCGGCGTGAAGAGGTACACGCCCACCAGAGCCAGATCGCTCCTGGGCTGCTCGGGCTTCTCGACGAGCTGCACGACGCGGCCGTCCTGCAGCTCGGCGATGCCGTAGGCGCTCGGGTCGTTGACCTTCTGCAGTAGGATCAGCGCGTCCGGCTCGCTGCGCTCGAAGTCGCGCACGAACGGCGCGATGCCCTCCTTGAGCAGGTTGTCGCCGAGGTACATCACGAAGGAACTGTCGCCGAGGAACTCCTCGGCGATGAGGACGGCGTGGGCGAGGCCCAGGGGCGCCTCTTGCGGCAGATAGGTGACGTGCAGCCCGAAGCGGCTGCCGTCGCCGACCGCGGCCTCGATCTCGGCGCGCGTCTCGCCGACGACGATGCCGACGTCGTCGATGCCGGCCGCGCGCATGGCCTCGAGGCCGTAGAACAGCACCGGCTTGTTGGCCACGGGGACGAGCTGTTTGGCGGAGGTGTGGGTGATGGGGCGCAGACGCGTGCCGGCGCCGCCGCTGAGGACGAGTCCCTTCACAACCGATCCCCTCTCGGCGCCGGCCTCAGATGGTCTCGCTGTCGCTGAGCTCGGCGTCGGTCTCCGTGGACAGCAGGTCGAGGACGCTGTACTCGTCCACGGCCTTGCCGACGAACACGACGTTGGGGCCCGCCCACAGCGTGACGCGGGCCCCGACGGGCAGCGGCAGGGCGGCTCCACCAAGCATGATGTTGGTGAGCGTGGAGCGCTCGATATCGCGCAGCACCTCGCAGCCGTCGATGGCGAACGGCTGCGAGTCCCCGAACTGCAGGCGAGGCTCTCTGCTGGCGTCGATGATCACGCGGCGGAGTATACCATCCCGGAGCTCTGGCCTCGCCGCCGCTTTCGTGGTTTAGTGGGAGTCGGAGTGGGGTCTTCGGGTGGGGGCGAACCGACTGCCCCGTACCGGCGTCTCATCGTCACCCTCGTGCAGTCGGCGCGGGGACGGGAAGGAGTGAGTATGCAAGACAATCGGAGGCTAGGGCGGCGTCATGCGCTCGTGATCGCAGTCGTCGCGCTGCTGACCGTGGGTCTGGTGTGGGGTCTCGGCTCCGCACTGGCCGCCGACGAGAGCGCGTCGCCGGCCGCCGGCAAGACCGTGCTTCATCTCGGTTGGACCAACGACCCCGACAACCTCAACCCGTTCATCGGCTACGAGTCGTCGTCCTACGAGATCTGGGCGCTCAACTACGAGCTGCTCGTGGGCTTCCGCGCCAGCGACCTGGCCAACGTCCCCGGCGTCGGCCTGGCCACCGAGTGGGAGACCTCGCCGGACGGCAAGGTGTGGACCTTCACGATCACCGACAAGTCGAAGTGGCAGGACGGGGAGCCGCTCACCGCCGCCGACGTCGCCTTCACGTACAACTACGTGATCAAGAACAAGATGGGCATGTTCATCGACTACATGAGCTTCATCGACAAGGTGGAGGCCCCCGACGCGACCCACGTGGTGTTCACCTGCAGCAAGCCCAAGGCCAACATGCTCGGGCTCTGGATCCCCATCCTGCCCGAGCACATCTGGAGCAAGATCAAGCCGGCGGACGCCGAGAAGGGCTTCACCAACCCGCCGCCGATCATCGGCTCCGGCCCCTTCCAGACGGTCGAAGTCAAGAAGGGCAGCTTCTATCGCCTGGTCGCCAACAAGGAGTACTGGAGGGGCGCGCCCAAGGTCGACGAGGTCATCTTCCAGACCTACCAGAACCAGGACACGATGGCGCAAGACCTCAAGACCGGCGCCATCCAGAGCGGCTAGAACATCCCGTCGGCGCAGCTCAGATCCGCTCAACAACGAGCCGGATCTCGAGGCGATCCGGGGCGTCACCGTCGGCTACGACGAGCTCGGCTTCAACTGCGCCGACAAGAAGGTCTATCCCGAATCGACGGGGCACCCCGTGTTGCAGGACCCGGCCTTCCGCCAGGCGCTGCAGTGGGCCGTCGACAAGGAGAAGATCGTCGCCATCGCCTACAGCGGCGACGCGCTCCCTGCCGACACGATCATCAATCGCGACTACTACGCCAAGACCGCCGACTACCACTGGACGCCGCCGGCGGACCAGGCCTACACCTTCGACCTGGAGAAGGCCAAGGCAGCGCTCGACGCGGCCGGCTACACCGACGGCGACGGCAACGGCATCCGCGAGTACAAGGGCAAGGACATCAAGCTGCGCCTCTTCGCCCGCACCGAGGAGCCGAGCAGCCAGAATTGCGGCAAGCTCCTCACCGGGCTGGTTCGAGAGCGTCGGTCTCGACATCAACTACCAGGTGATCGACGACGGCGCCCTCGGCGACCGCCAGTACAACTACGTCGGCGACCAGTACGCCCCCGACTACGACATGTTCATCTGGGGCTGGGGCGGCGACGTCGATCCCAACTTCATCCTCTCGGTCATGACGACGGGCTCCAGTCGAGGCGTGGAGCGACTGCATTTGGTCGAACGCCGAGTACGACAAGTTGTTCCTCGAGCAGCAGACGGCGATCGATCTGCAGAAGCGCATCGAGATCGTCAGCGCATGCAGCAGATCGTCTACGAGGAATCGCCGTACATCCCGCTGGTGTACGACGCTCAATCTCAGGCCGCCAACACGGGCAAGTGGACCGGCTGGGTGCGCGCCAGCCAGGACAAGGGCGCCTGGTGGTACAACACGCAGCCCGACACCTACGTGGCGGTGCAGCCAGGCGCGCCGAGACCGAGGCGACGCCAGAGCTCGAACACCGGCCTGATCGTGGCCGTCGTGATCGGCGGCGCTCGTCGTGCTGGCCATCGTCGTCCTTCTCGTGCGCCGGCGCGGTCGGCGCGCGGAGGTCGAGGCCTGAGGTCGCGGAGGCCGAAGGGTCGTCACCCGGAAGGGTGACTGAGCTGACGCAGAGACGGAGACGGGCGGGCGGCGCGTATGCGCCGCCCGCCCGTCTCGCGTCTCAGGAGGCGAAGCTCAGGTACGGCCGCCAGCTCTCGTGGATGTGGTCCACGTGCATGAAGATGAAAGACGCCGGCTCCGGCGGCCGCGGCTTCTGGCGGAGGCGCAGGCCGGCCTGCTGCGGCGGGCGGTCACCCTTCCTGCGGTTGCATGGGGCGCACGAGGTGACGAGGTTGTCCCAGGTGTCGGGGCCGCCCCTGCAGCGCGGCACCACGTGGTCGACGGTGAGATGGCGGTCGCTGCCGCAGTACTGGCAACGGTGTCTGTCGCGGGCGAACACGGCGCGCCGCGAGATGCGCGAAGCGGTGGCGCGGCGCGGCACGTGCACGTAGCTGTGCAGGCGGATCACGTGGGGCAGCTCGTAGGTGGCGCGCTCGCTGCGAAAGGCGGCGCCGGACTGCTCGAGCACCTCGGCCTTGCCCTTGAACAGCAGCACCAACGCACGCCGCGCGCTGCACACGTTGAGCGGCTCATAGGTGGTGTTGAGGACGAGCACCTTCCGCATGGTTTTCGATAGTAGCAGAAAGGCGCCCCAGAGTGGCGGACCGCGGCCGGCCCGCCGGGCACGGAGATATACTCCGGCGGTGGACCTCTTCTCGATGAGCGACGAGCAGGTCGCGGCCGCGGCGCCGCTGGCGGCGCGCATGCGGCCGCGCAGCCTCGAGGAGTTCGTGGGCCAGGGACACATCGTCGGGCCCGGCACGGTGCTGCGCGCCGCCATCGAGGGCGGCGCGCTGTTCAGCATGATCTTCTTCGGGCCGCCGGGGTCCGGCAAGACCACGCTGGCGCGACTCATCGCCACCGAGACCGGCGCCCGGCTGGTGCAGCTCTCGGCGGTCAACTCGGGCACGGCGGACGTGCGCGCCGCGATCCAGGGCGCGCGCGAAGCGCGCGCCCTCAGCGCGGCGCGCACGATCCTCTTCATCGATGAGATCCACCGCTTCAACAAGGCGCAGCAGGATGCCCTGCTGCCGGCCATCGAAGACGCCGTCGTGACGCTCATCGGCGCGACCACCGAGAACCCCTACTTCGAGGTCAACTCGGCGCTCATCTCGCGCTGCCAGCTCTACAGGTTCGACCCCCTGCCGCCGGAGCTCGTCGAGCTGGTCGTGCAGACCGCGCTCGGCGACGCGGCGCGCGGTCTGGGCGACAAGGGCGTGACGCTCGCCGACGGCGGCCTCGGCTTCCTCGCCGAGGTCGCGCGCGGTGACGCGCGCGTGGCGCTCAACGCCCTGGAGACGGCCTGGCGCTCGCGTGCCGCGACCGCCAGGCCCGCCGCAGGCGGTACCACGGCGGGCGGCCCCGGCGTGAGCACGACGCCCGTCACCCTCACGGTGGACGACCTTCGCGACGCCGCCCAGAAGAGCCCTGTCTCCTACGACCGCGAGGACTCGCACTACGACACCATCTCGGCCTTCATCAAGTCGATGCGGGGCAGCGACCCCGACGCCGCCGTCTACTACATGGCCTCGATGCTGGCCGGCGGCGAGGACCCCAAGTTCATCGCTCGCCGCATGATCGTGTTCGCCAGTGAGGACGTGGGCAACGCCGACCCGCAGGCGCTGCAGGTGGCGGTCGCCGCCTCGCGGGCCGTAGAGTGGGTCGGCCTGCCCGAGTGCCGCATCAACCTCAGCCAGGCGGCGACCTACCTGGCCCTCGCGCCCAAGAGCAACGCCGCGTACAAGGCCGTGGACGCGGCCCTCGACGACGTCAAGCGCGAGGGCAACCAGCCGCCGCCGCAGCATCTGCGCGACGCCAGCTACCGGGGGGCGAAGGCACTCGGCCACGGCGTCGGCTACCGGTATCCGCACGGTCACGGTGGCTGGGTGGAGCAGCAGTATCTGCCCGAGAAGCTCTCAGGCCGCCGCTACTACGTGCCGATACGCGGGGTGGAACGCGAGATGGCGGCCCGCCTCGAAGAAGACAAGCGGCGGGCCGCGACTGGGGAGGCAGAGCAGGTGGATGAGGAGGAACGAGATGGGTAGTGCCTACGCTGTCGTCCTGGCGTTCCTTATCGTGGCGCTCATCGCCTTGGTGGTGGTGTGGTGGTACGCGCGGCACCTGAAGCAGGATCTCGACGAGTCCTCGGGCATCGTCGCCGGGGCCCGCGGCGTCATCGAGCTGACGCCGGCGACCATGGGACAGCTGCGGCAGCTGAGCGCGGAGCCCATCCTCCTCAAGCAGTCCGAGGAGGGCGTGCGCGTGCAGATCGAGCACCGGCCGATGATGCCCCTCATGGCCTTCGTGGGGAAGGACGTGAGTGCGGCGCTCGGCGAGACGGCGGCCGAGATCACGGAGCGCTACGGCGTGAAGTGGGTGGTCCTGGTGAGCGTCGGACAGGACGATCGGGTCACCGTCCAGCGGCTCTCGTGACCTCTGCGTGCAGGACTGGATTGCACCAGACCGTATACAGGGCTGTACACTGGTAAAGTCCAAGCTCCATTCTTCCGAAGTACACAGAGCCGGCTCTGCGCGCCCGTGCGGCTGGCGAGACGCTGGGCACCGGTCAAGGAGGCAGCGATGAAGCGGCTCATGAAGGTCCTGCTCGGGCTCTCTATCGGGGCGGCGATCGCCATGCTGTTCACCCCCAAGAGCGGCCGAGAGCTGCGCGAGCAGTTGATCGGCGGTGCGACCGGCAAGCTCCTTCCGGCGGCGCCCGTCGAGTTCCCCGAGCCTGAGGGTGAGCGCCTCTGGGACGTCGGCACCGCCACGGCCGTGGCGGAACCGCCGGTGGAGGAGCTCGTCGTCGAGGAACCCGTCGTCGAGGAACCCGTCGCTGAAGAAGCGACCCTGGTCGAAGAAGTCGTCGTCGAAGAAGTCGTCGTGGTCGAAGAGCTGGTCGCCGCAGAGCCCGAGATCGCCGAAGAGGCCGCCGAAGAGGTGACGTCCGAGGATCTGCGGGAGCGCATCGAGGAGACTCGTGCCGCCGTCGAGACGGACATCGCCCAGCCGTTCGCGGCAGTCGTGGTCGAAGAGGCCGTCGACGAGGAAGCGGCGGAGCCCGCAGCCGTCGACGAGGAGGCCGTGCTCGAGGAAGCCACGGCGGAAGCGGCCGAGGTGGAAGAAGCGTGGCGAGGAAGCCGCCGCTGAGGAGCCTGTCGCCGAGGAGCCGGCCCTCGAAGGCCCCGAGTTCCAGGAGCCCGACGTCCTGCCCGAGCCCGACGCGGTCGTCGAGGCGCCGGCGGAGGAGCCGCTCGCCGAAGAGGCTATCGCCGAGGAGCCCTTGCTGAGGAGGCTGTCGCCGAGGAGCCGCTCGCCGAGGAGCCGCTCGCCGAGGAAGCCCCCGTGAGTGAGGCCGCCGAAGGCCTCGCCGCCGACATCACTGCGGACAGCGGCGAGGTCGTTGCCGACGAGGTGCCGGCGGAGGCCGTCGTGGAGGTCGAGGAGATCGAGGACGTGGCGCTCGAAGAGGCTCCGGTCGAAGAAGCTCCGACCGAGGTGGTCGAAGAGCCCGTCGCCGAGGTGGTCGAAGAGCCCGTCGCCGAGGTGGTCGAAGAGCCCGTCGCCGAGGAAGAGCCCGTGGCGCGGGAAGGCGGGCCCATCGATCAGGCCGAGATGCGCCGCCGGATCGAGGAGACACGCGCCCGCCTCAAGGCGAAGGCGTTCGATGCCATGATGAGTGGCGAGTCGGCGCTGCTGTCGCGGGACAGCGGCGAGAAGCCGGTGCCCAAGGGCGACGACGTCGAGCTGGACGTGGAGCTCGAGAGCACCATCGACGAGTCGCTGTCTCAGGAGGAGTACTGAGGGGCGGAACCGCACAGATCCGTTGACGACGACGGGGGCGGGCGCCGCAGGCGCCCGCCCCCCGTCGTCTGTGAGGCTCAACGTTTGTCCTGCCGCCGCGGTCGTCGCTTGCGCAGCCGGCTCGCCCTGCGCCGCTCGCGCGGTGACTCCAGGCCGAGCCCGGCCGCCCATTCCTCGTCGCTCATGCGGTTCGGGCTGCGTCTGTCGATGGCCGGCCAGGTGAGCGCGCCCGGCGCCAGTCCGCGTTCGTGCAGGGTGTGCGCGAGGATGCCGGCGGTGGAGAGGAACAGCACGCCCAGCAGCACCACCGAGGCGGGGATCGTGCGGTTCTCGAGCAGCAGGAAGAAGTACCACCAGACCCTCCCTCCGATCCCGAGCAGCGCCGCGTAGTAGACGAGCGCCACGGGGATCATGATCAGCCCCAGATAGGCCGGCAGGACCGAGCGCGCCCAGCCGCCGGGCTTCGCCAGCGGCCAGATGATGGCGGCGGGCAGCACAAGCAACACGGAATAGGGGTTGATGAGCAGCGCCAGGAGAGCCACCAATGCGAGGAACGCGTGGGCGATGAAGAGCGTCGCTCGCGGATCGGTGGCGACGCGTCGCTCGATGCGACGCTCTACGGCCACCGCGTAGCCATAGGCCAGGGCGAGCAGAGCGACGAGGATCGCCACGCGCAGGTAGCGCGGGTCGTCGACGACGGTCGATCCGGGCGGGATGACGGCGCCCGGGCTGCGAGGGAACTGGCCGAGCAGGTTCGCCAGATAGACGATGGCGAGCAGAACGAGCCACGGCGCCAGGTGCAGCGCCGAGCGCACCACGGCAGGGCGGAGCTTGATGCGCGCCCGCCGGCAGTGCGCGAACAGGTCGACGGTGACACCTGCCAGCGGCAGGAGGAGCGCAGCCAGGATCAGGGCGAGCGAGCCGCCGGGCAACGTCCGGCTGCGCGTGAGGAAGATGGTGCCGCCGCTACGGGCTCCCGGGCTCGTGGCGCCGTCGATCGCCATGACCATCCCCTGCACCATGCCGCCGACCCTGGTGAGCGTCTCTGTGGAGACGTTGGCGAGCGTGTCGCTCTGCGGTGGCACTACGGCGCCCGCAGCCGAGACGGTGATGCCGGGGACGCCGCGCGCGACAAACGGCCCCTGGCTGCCCGAGCTCGTGGGCACGGCCAGACGCAGCACTTGAGCCGCGACCGTGGGCAGGAGAGCCTCCATGTTGGCGTACACGCGCGCCGCCGGCGGGGTCAGCAGCCAGAGCCAGGGAGGGGCGACCTTGGGTGCCGGGCTCCAGCCATCGAGGCCGATGCCGGCGGGGTCACGCGTCGCCACCTCGCGGAGCGCGATCACGCCGTACAGGTCGTCGATCTCGTGATCCTCGGCGAAGCGCTCCGCCCCGAGTGCTCCGAAGGCGTCGCCGCTGGTGCAGAGGAAGATGATGGGGTGGTCGTGCGCGGTGACCGTGAAGGACCGTGCCAGCCCGAGAAGCGCGGCGACTCCGGAGGCGTTGTCGTTGGCGCCCTGCGTGGCCAACGGGGGGATGTCGCGATTGGCGATCACGAGGATCGTGCCCGCGGCGTCGCCCTTGGACAACGCCCAGATGTTCTGCAGGGCCACGTCCTTGCCGTCGATCGTCGCCGCGAAACTGTCGATGTGCGTCTCGAGGCCGACCTGCTTGAACTGCTGAAGGACCCACAGGGCCAGCCGGTTGTCGGGGTCGGTGCCGGCCACTCGCTGGGGGTAGTCGGTGACGATGGTGCGAAGGTCGGCGGCCGCCTGCTCGCCGTCGAACGACACGGGCTCGAGGCTGAGTCTGGGGGTATCGGGTCTGCCCAGCGTGAAGAGTGAGATCACGATGAGGATGAGCGCCACGACCCAGGCCGCTCGATACACCTTGAGGTTGGGCAGGGCGGACCTCCTTGGGCGTGCGGGCATCCTATCAGACAGCGGGTAAGATGGACCCATGAGTACCCCCACCCGCATCCTCGTGGTCGAGGACGAGGCGCGCATCGCCGAGGTGGTGCAGAGCTATCTGGAACGCGAGGGGCACATGGTGGTGCGGGCGGCGACGGGCGAGGCTGCTCTCGACGACTTCGACGGTCGTCGCCCGGACCTCGTCGTGCTGGACCTCGGTCTTCCCGACATGGCCGGGGAAGACGTGTGCCGCCGCATCCGCGCCGCCTCCGACGTGCCCATCATCATGCTCACCGCCAAGGACGGTGAGGAGGATCTGGTGAAGGGCCTGCAGCTCGGCGCCGACGACTACCTCACCAAGCCGTTCAGCCCGCGCGAGCTCACCGCGCGCGTGCGCGCCCTGCTGCGCCGGGCGCGCAGCGACGACGAGCCTCAGGCCGACGTGCTGGAGCGCGCCGGCGGGCGGCTGGTCGTCGACAGCGCCCGCCGGCGCGCCACCCTCGACGGCGCGCCCGTCGAGCTCACCGAATCGGAGTTCCGCTTGCTGCAGACACTCGCGCGTTTCCCGGGGCGCGTGTACACGCGTTTCGAGCTCGTCGACAAGGTGCAGGGCTACCAGTTCGAAGGGTACGAGCGCACCATCGACGCGCACGTCAAGAACCTGCGCCGCAAGCTGGGCGAGGATGCGCGCGACCCCCGCCTGGTCCTCACGGTCTACGGCCGTGGCTACGCGTTCGCCGAGGAGCAGAAGTGAAGCGTGGCCTGCGGCTGCGCCTGGCCCTCACGCATGCGCTCGTCGCGCTGCTGGCTATCGCCGTGGTGGCGGCGATCGTGTTCGTGGCGGGCGGCCGCCGCTTCGACAGCTACCTCAGCGAGGTGCAGCGCGCGCGCAACGAGGCGGTCGTGAACGCCCTCACCCAGACCTACAAGGCGCCCGACGGCTGGGACGCCGCGGCGGTCTACGCGCTCAGCCAGATCGTCCTTCTCAACAACGTCGACGTCGCCGTGTACTCGCCCGAGGGTCAGCTTCTCTTCACGGTGCAGGGCCGGCACATGGGCAGGGGCATGATGGGCGGCGATGATGGGCGGCGGCAACGGGATGATGGGCGGCGGCGCGTCCGGCGCCACGCCCGCGCCGCAAGCCACATCGCTGAGCCGCGACCAGTTCGAGGTGCAGAGCTACCCTCTGGTGGTCGACGGTCAGAAGGTCGGCAGCGCCGAGGTGTACGCGCCCCGCAACGCGCGGGCCGCCGCCGAGTCCGCGTACCAGACCGCGCTCACCCGTAACCTCGTGATCGCGGCGCTCGTGGCGGCCGTGCTCGCCCTCCTCATCAGCCTCCTGGTCAGCCGCCGCATCACCGGCCCGCTCGAGGAACTGACCGACGCGGCCGAGGACGTCGCCGGCGGCAACCTGGCGGTGCGCGTGTCACCGCGCGCCGACGACGAGGTGGGCGCGCTGGCCGCCGCGTTCAACGCCATGGCCGACCGTCTGGCGCGCGACGAGCAGTGGCGCCGCGACATGACCGCCGACCTTTCGCACGAGCTGCGCACGCCGCTGGCGACCATCCAGTCGCGCATCGAGGCCCTCGAGGACGGGGTGCTTCCGGCGACGCCGGAGAACCTGCGGGTGATCGGCGCCGAGGTCGAGCGCCTGGGGCGCCTGCTCGGCGCCCTTCGCAGCCTCAACGAACTGGAGAGCGAAGACGTCAGCGTCGAGCACGAGAGGCTCGACCTGGCCGACGTGGGACGCGACGCCATCGCGCGCGCCGAGACGGTCTACGCGGCGAAGGGCGTGACGCTGGAGAGCGATCTGGCGGAAGCCGCGGTGAAGGGCGACCGGGAACGTCTGCTGCAGGTCGCGGCCAACCTGCTCGACAACGCCCTCAAGTACACGCCGGAGGGCGGCCGCGTGGTGCTGGCCGTCGCCTCCGGCGACGGCCCGGCGGGCGCGGCCGCGTCCCGCGGCGCCTGGGCCACCCTGACGGTCGCCGACAGCGGCCCCGGCATCGATCCCATCGACCTGCCGTTCATCTTCGACCGCTTCTACCGCTCGCAGGCGGCCCGCGGCACGCAGGGCGTGGGCCTCGGCCTCGCCATCGCCCGTGGTCTCGTCGAAGCCCAGGGCGGCGTGATCGAGGCCGCCGATGGCCCCGCGGGCGGGGCCGTGTTCACCGTGCGGTTACCGGCGGCCGGCTGACTCATGCGTGAGATCCTGCACGAGGCGCTGAGCCTGCTCGAGAACGGCGAACCGTTCGCCTTGGTCACGCTCGTCGCACAGCGGGGCTCGACGCCGAGGGCTGCCGGCGCGCAGATGCTCGTGCGGCGGGACGGCTCGATCGCCGGCACCATCGGCGGCGGGCTGCTCGAAGCGACGATGATGCGGGAGGCGGCGCAGGCCATCGCCGCCGGCCGCTCGCACGTGAGCGCGGTGGCGCTCACAGGAGAGTCGGTCTCGGGGCCCGCCATGATCTGTGGGGGCAACGCGGCCGTGCTCGTCGCCTTCGTGCCGCCCGGCGCAGCCGATCTGCGGGCGCTGCTGGGCGCCGCTGCGCAGGCGCGCACGGACGAGCGCGCGACGTGGCTCTGCACGTTCTTCGCCGCGGAGCCTGGGCCGACCGAGGTGAGCTACTGCCTGCTCCAGGACGGCGCCGAGCCCGTGGGTGAGCTGCCGTGCGCGCCGGCGGAGCTGCGCGCGCTGGCCGGCAAGATCGCCATCCACGGATCGGCCGAGCTGCCGGACGGCAGGTCGGTGTGCGTCGAGGCGCTGCTGCCGCCGACCGACGGCCGTGATCTGCGGCGCCGGGCACGTCGCCCAGGCGCTGGCGCCGGTGGCCGCGGCCGTCGGGTTCGACGTCGTGGTCCTCGACGACCGCCCCGAGTTCGCCGCCGCGGAGCGCTTCCCGGCTGCCTCTCGCGTGGTCCTGCTCGAGACCTTCGACGAGACCTTCGCCGGACTCAAATCACGCCGCGCAGCTTCATCGTCATCGTCACGCGCGGCCACGCCCACGATTTCTCCGTCCTCGCGCAGGCGCTGCGCACGGAGGCCGGCTACATCGGCCTCATGGGCAGCGCCGCCAAGCGCGAGAAGATCTTCAGGGCCCTCGACGGCGGACGGCTTCTCCGCCGCCGACCTGGAACGGGTCTTCTCACCGATCGGCATCGCCATCGCGGCGGAGACCCCGGCGGAGCTGGCCGTCAGCATCACCGCTGAGCTGATCCGCGTGCGGGCGGCGATGGTGGGGTGAACGCCGCCGCTTTTCGCGCGGTCATCCTGGCGGCGGGACTGTCGTCACGCATGCGGGACCTCAAGCCGCTGCTCCCTCTGGACGGCGTCCCCGCGGTCCTCAGGGTCGCGGGCTCGTATCGCGACGTGGGGCTCGAGACCGTCGTCGTGCTCGGGTTCGGCGCCGAGCGCGTCGCGCCTCTCCTCGACGCGCACGGCGTGCGCTCCGTGGTCAACCACGACTTTGCGGACGGGATGTATTCATCGGTCCGCTGCGGCGTACGGGCTCTGCCGCCGGATGCGTGCGCCTTCTTCGTGCATCCCGTGGACTGCGCGCTCGTCCGCAGCGAGACCCTGGGCCTCCTGGCCCGCAGCGCGAGAGAGAACGAGACGGACGTCGTCTATCCCGTGCACGACGCCGAGAGGGGCCATCCTCCGCTGGTGCCGCCGGCGCTTCGCGAGGCGATCCTCGCGGAGGAACCGAACGGCGGCCTCAACGAGGTGCTCACGCGCGGGAAGGCCCGGGCCCGCGACGTGCAGGTCGACGATCCCAACGTGCTGCTCGACATGGACGACGCGGCGGCCTACGAACGCCTTGCGGCGCTGGCCGCCCGCGAGCGCGTCCCGGCGCCGGCGGCGTGCCTCGAGCTGCTCGCGCGACTCGGGACGCCGGCGCCGGTGGTCGCACACTCCGTGGCGGTCGCGGGCGTCGCGCACCGTCTTGGGGCGGCGCTACGAGCCTCCGGCTTGTGCCTCGACCTGAAGCTGCTGGAGGCGTCCGCCCTCCTCCACGACATCGCCCGCGCCACTCCCGCTCACACCGAGGCCGGCGTCGCCGTGATCGACGCCGAGGGCTACCCGCGAGTCGCTGCCGTCGTTCGCTACCACATGCAGCTCCCGGGGCCGCCTCCCGCCGTTCCCGGCGAGCGCGAGGTGCTGTATCTCGCCGACAAGCTGACGATCGGCGACCGGACGGTCGACCTCGACGGCAAACGCGAGCGCGCCGAAGCCCTGTTCGCGAACGACCCCGAGGCGCTGGATGCGGCCCGCGACCGCCTCGAGACGGCGCGAGTCATCGGCGCCCGCATCGAGGCCCTGGTGGAAAGGCCGCTGTCCTCCGTGGTCGGCGGAGATCGACAGTCGGGCGCCGTGAACGGCCGGCCGCCCTTGAAAGCGCTCCTGGCCTGCGATCTGGACGGGACCTTGCTGGCTGCGGACGGGTCACCGGCGCCCGGCATCGTCGCGGCGCTCGCCGATCTCGACGCGCGCGGCGCGCGGCTTGTGGTGTGCACCGGACGTCCGCTGCACGGTGCCGTGAAGGCGACCGCGATCCTGCATGCGGACCCTGTCGCCTACGTGTGCTACCACGGGGCTCTGGCGATCGACGCGACCACCGGGAAGTGGCTCAGACACCTGACGATCCCCGTCGACGTCGCATCCGGCATCGTCCGCGAGGCCCACCTGCTCGGCCTGTCGGTGACGCTGTACGACGGGGACGAGCGCCGCGAGCTGGCGCCGGCCGCCTTCGGCGCGGCGCTCGATCTCCCCGCATCCCCCGGCATCACCCGCCTCGTGTTGTCGCGGCGATCCGGCCCGCGTGGCCGCGGCCTACCCCGGACTCGCTGCCTCGTGGGATCCCGGCCTCCGCATGGACCATGCCGGCGACGGGATCGTCGACGTGCTTCACGCCGGCGCGGACAAGGGCGACTCGCTCAGACTGGTCGCCGCGCATCTCGGCGTGCCCGCCGAGAGGATCGTGGCGTGCGGGGACGCCGCGGCCGACGAGACTCTGCTGCGAACCGCCGCGATCCGTATCGCCGTCGGCGACGCGCCTGCCTCGCTGCGAGCTGCGGCGCAGCTCGTCGTGAGCCAGGACGCCCTCTCCGGGGCGCTGCGACGCGCGGCCGACTCGTTGGTGTGACTCGGGGCGCTGCGCGCGGCGGCGAGGTGACTCCGCGCGACGACTTACGCGCGAAGGGCGGCGGGGCTTTCGCCCCGCCGCCCTTCGTCGTCTCGCGGATCGTCACCGGCGAGGGTGACGGCGCTGCGTCGTGCGTCGGTCAGTGTGCGGTGTGCCTTGCGGCGCCCCGCACGTTGACCCGTCTGCGTCGGTCAATCGACTTTCGGGAGTCTCGCGATCGACGCGGCGATCGCCTCCTCGGGATGGTCGTAGTCCTCGAGCTTGCCGCTGAGGTAGGCGTCGTACGCGCCGAGGTCGAGGAAGCCGTGGCCGGTAAGGTTGAACAGGATGTTCCGGGTCACGCCCTCTTCCTTGGCCTTGAGTGCTTCATTGACGGCCGCGAGGATGGCGTGGGCGCTCTCCGGCGCCGGGACGATGCCCTCGGTCTGCACGAACAGGCGCGCCGCCTCGAAGACCTTGGTCTGCGGCACGGCCACGGCCTCGATGAGCCCCTCGTCGTATACGTGGCTTACCAGCGGCCCCATGGCGTGATAGCGCAGGCCGCCGGCGTGGATGCCGGGCGGCATGTAGTCGTGGCCGAGCGAGTACATCTTGAACAGCGGCGTCGTCTGGGCCTCGTCGCCGAAGTCGTACACGAACTGACCCTTCGTCAGCGAGGGACAGGCCGTTGGCTCCACGGCGATGAGACGCGTGTTCGTCTTGCCGGCGAGGTTCTCGCGCAGGAAGGGGAAGGCGATACCGCCGAAGCTCGAGCCGCCGCCGACGCATCCGATCACCATGTCGGGGTAGGCGTCGGCGTCCTGGCACTGCAGGATGCACTCCTCGCCGATGATCGTCTGGTGGAGGATCACGTGATTGACGACGCTGCCCAGGGCGTACATGGAGCCCGGATGCGTGACGGCGTCCTCCACCGCCTCACTGATGGCGATGCCGAGGCTGCCCATCGACTCCGGGTCCTCGGCCAGCACGGCGCGCCCGGCGTTGGTCTGGTCGCTGGGGCTGGGGATGACGTTGGCGCCCCAGAGCTGCATCATGCTGCGCCGGTACGGTTTCTGGTGGTAGCTCACCTTGACCATGTAGACCATGCACTCGAGACCGAACATCTGGCACGCCATGCTGAGGGCGCTGCCCCACTGGCCGGCGCCGGTCTCGGTGGCGAGGCGCTTGGTGCCGTCGAGCTTGTTGTAGTAGGCCTGCGCGACGGCGGTGTTGCTCTTGTGCGAGCCGGCCGGGCTGACGCCCTCGTACTTGAAGAAGATCTTGGCCGGCGTGTCGAGCGCCTTCTCGAGACCCGTGGCGCGGACCAGCGGTGAGGGCCTCCACATGCGCAGGATCTGGTGGACCTCCTCGGGGATCTCGATGTAGCGCTCGGCCGAGACCTCCTGCGCGATGATACTGGGCGGGAAGATCGGCGCCAGGTCGTCGGGGCCGGCCGGCTGCAGGGTTCCCGGGTGCAGCGGCGGCGCCGGCGGCGTGGGCAGGTCAGGGACGATGTTGTACCAGGCCTTGGGGATCCTCTCCTCGTCAAGGACGAACTTCTTCTTGTACTCGCTCATGACCTACCTCCTCTCGAAACACGATAGTGGTGTGGATACACGTCTGGTGACTCCCTGGGTGGGGGGACGGGAAGACCACGGCGGTGTGGTCGGGGGTGCGGGCGTGGCCCGCGTGGGATGTCGAGAATGGGCGCGCTACGCGCGCCAGGCCCAGCGACGCCGGGGGCGCGAGGTGCTGCGGCTGTTGACGTCGTGGGTCGTCATCGTGGGCGGGATTGTACCACGAGAGGCCGGCGAAAGCGCAAGCGAGCGGCGGTACGGTGGGGCTGTGGGCCTTGCCGGACTCAGTCGGCGACGGGCGCGCCTAGGCCGCAGGGGCGGTCGCCGCAGGCACACCGCCCGGCGCGATCGTCTGCTGCAGCGGATAGGGCGAGCCCGGATGCGCGAAGAGGAAGCCCTGGCCGTAGGGGATCCCAAGGGCGAGCAGGGCATCGAGCTGCGCCTGGGTCTCGATGCCTTCAGCCACCAGGGCGATGCCGGCCTGCGCGCAGAAGTCGCGCAGCGTGCCGATCAGCTTCTGCTTCACAAGCGATCGTTCCAGGTGGCGCGTCAGGCTCATGTCGAGTTTGATGAAATCGGGCTCGATCTCGACCATCGTCTGCAGGCCGGAGTACCCGGCGCCGGCGTCGTCGATGGCGATGCGAAAGCCCTGATCGCGCAGGCGGTCGACGATGTGGCGCATGTGGGCGAAATCCTCGATGACGCTGTTCTCGGTGATCTCCATGACCGTCTGGCTGCGCAGCTCCCGAGGCGTGGCATCGATGAACTCCTGCACGGAGATGTCGCCGCGCGAGCGCGAGAACAGGTCGATGGGCTCCATGTTGATGAAGCGCAGGTACTCCGGCGGCAGGGTGGCGCTGCCGCGTGCCGCCATCAGGCGGCAGAGGCGGTCGAGCTCGGGGACGCGGTTCTCGGCGCGCGCGACCTCGAAGAGAGCATCGGGGCGGTGGAGCTCGCTGCTCAACGGCCCGCGGGCGAGGAGCTCGTAGCCGATCACCGCGTAGTCGCTCAGGCTGACGATAGGCTGGTAGACGCAGGTGATCTGGGCTTCGCTGATCACGCGCTCGAACTCCGCGCTCAGGCGATGCTGCACTTCGCTGCGCTCCTGCTGGATGCCGCGGGTGGCGCGCTCGATGGCTTCGAGCAGAGCGCGCCTGAAGCGCACCTTGGGCGACTGCCCGAGCCGCGCGTAGCCCACGTAGAGATCGACGTGCGCCAGAAGCTCGTTCTCCAGCTCGTCCTCGAGGACGGCGAGCAGTTGCTCCTCGAGACGGCGCTTGACGAGGCGCAGGTCGTCCTCGTCGACGAAGCCGTGGTCGCGCGCCGGGGCGAGGATGACGAGGAACGCGTTGCCGAGGCTCGAGATGGAGACGAAGTCCTCGTTGCGGATGAGGCGGCCTCTCGTCTCGGAGAGACGCCTGCCGATGACGCGAAAGACGTTGTCCACGGCCTCGAAGCCTTGCTGCTGCTCGAGGGCGTTCACGCCGTCAAGGCTGACGTAGAGGATGCCGAGCTGGGTGTGGTCGAACAGGCGACGCTGCACCTCCACCTGGACGTTGGCCAGGGTCGGCAGGCCGGTGATCTCGTCGTAGTACACGGACGCGTCGCGCAGCACGTCGCTGACGGTCTCCAGGAGGCGCTCCGCGCGGAACGGCTTGGTGATGTAGGCAGAGGCGCCGGAGCGGTTGGCCTCCATCATGTTGGCCAGCTCCGTCTTGGCGGTGAGGAACACGACGGGGATGTCCTTGGTGTACCCGAACTGCAGCTCTCGGCAGACCTGGTACCCGTCCATCCCCGGCATCATGACGTCGAGCAGCACGAGATGCGGGTGCTGCGTGTAAGCGAGCTCGAGGCCCTGCTCCCCGCTGTTGGCGGCGACGGCCTCGTACCCCTGCGCTTCGAGGGCGTCGCACACGGTGCCCGTGAGCTCGACGTCGTCGTCGATCACCAGGATCCGGATCTTCTGACCGGACATGCCCCTCCCGCATGTGTCCCGCGCGGCGTGTGCCGCATCCTCTCTATCGGCCATCATACGGAAAACGTTTACAAGTACACTAACGGGAGATTGGAGACGCGCGACGACAGGAGGCGCAGATGAAGGGGTACGGGCCCGCAGACCCATTGCAGACGCCGCGTTTCGCGGGTATCTCCACGTTCCTTCGCCTGCCCCATACCACGCACCTCGACGGCGTGGACGTGGCGTTCGTGGGCCTGCCGTTCGACACCGGCGTGAGCTTCCGCGCCGGGGCTCGCTTCGGGCCCAAGGCCATTCGCGAGGGGTCACTCTCGATCCGCCCCGACTACAACATGACGCAGCGTGTGACCGTGTTCGAACGCATCTCGGCGATCGACTACGGCGACGCCCCCGTGGTGCCCGGTTTCACCGACCGCTCCTACGACAAGATGGCGACGGCGCTGCGCGCGGTGCACGAGGCGGGCGCGGTGCCCATCGGCTTCGGCGGCGACCACAGCGTGCTCCTCGCCGAGCTGAGGGCCGCGGCCACGACGCACGGCCCCGTGGCCCTCGTCCAGTTCGATGCTCACAGCGACACCTGGGACGAGTACTTCGGGGAGAAGTACACACACGGCACGGTCGTGCGCCGCGCCACCGAGGAGGGGCTGATCGACGCCGCGCGTTCCACGTTGATGGGTATGCGCGGCGGGCTCTATGGCCCCGGTGACCTGGACGAGGCGCGCGACCTGGGATTCACGGTGGTCCCCTGGGAGGACCTTGCGCAGCTGGGGACCGGCGCAGTCACGGCCGCCGTGGAGCGTGCCGGCGGCAAGGCGTTCCTCACCTTCGACATCGACTTCGTCGACCCGGCGTTCGCGCCCGGCACCGGCACCCCCGAGTGCGGCGGCCCCTCGTCGATGCAGGCGCTGGCCTTGCTGCGCGCTTGTCGCGGCCTGCGGATCATCGGCGCCGACGTCGTGGAGGTGCTCCCCGACCTCGACAGCTCGCACCTCACGTCGACACTGGCGGCGACGGTCGCCTGGGAGATCCTGAGCCTCCTTGCCGTCACGGCGCGGAGGGTGCCTCGTGAACCTGCGCGTCGCCTGCGTGCAGATGAACACGCGCGGCGACGTGGCCGCCAACGTGGGCGTCGCCACGGCGCTCGTGGAGGAGGCGGCCGCCGCAGGCGCCCGCCTCGTCGCCCTCCCGGAGACGTGGGTGTACAAGGGTCGCCGGGAGGGCATCCGCGCGAGTGCCGAGGCGGTGGACGGGCAGAGCAATGCCGCTCTGGCGCAGCTGGCGGGGCGGCTCGGCATCTTCGTGCTCGCCGGCTCGATCTACGAGCCCTCGCCCGCGCCGGGCCACGTGTTCAACACGTCGGCGCTGTTCGGTCCGCACGGTGACCTGCTGGCGGCGTATCGCAAGATCCACCTGTTCGACGTCACCGCCGGCACCAAGGTGTATCGCGAATCGGACGACGTGACGCCCGGAGCGGACCTCGTCACCGCGGAGATCGACGTCGGCTCGAGCGATCCCGCGGCGACCGTCACGCTGGGTCTCACCATCTGCTACGACCTGCGCTTCCCCGAGCTCTACCGCAGCCTGGCGCTGCGCGGCGCCCAGCTCCTCTGCGTGCCGTCGGCCTTCACCGCGTACACGGGCGCGGCCCACTGGGAAGTGCTGCTGCGCGCCCGCGCCGTGGAGAACGGCTGCTTCGTCATCGCCCCGGGGCAGGTGGGAGAGCATCTGCCGGGGCGCGCGTGCTTCGGCCACAGCATGATCGTCGACCCGTGGGGCGCGGTGCTCGCCGAGGTGCAGGACGGCACTGGCTTCTGCGTCGCCGACCTCGACCTCGGGCGTGTCGCCGAGGTGCGCGCCCAGATCCCCTCACTGCAGAACCGGCGCCCTGACACCTACGACCTTTAGGCCGCGTTTGCCTCGACTCCGGGCGCCGTTCTACCATGGACGTCCAGTGGCAGTCGATCTGTCTGTTCGCTCGCCACGCGCGCGTCCTCCGAGGGGGCAACTGTCTTGAGCGCAAGAGAGCGCGACGCGGCCGATGTGGGGGCCGGGTTGTGGAAGGGCATGGGCATGTGGGCCTGGGTGCTGTTCCGCATCTCGGGCCTGGTGCTGGTCGCCTATCTGCTCGTCCACCTCTGGGTGATCTCCCAGGGGCGCGACGGCGGACCACTGGACCTCGACAACCTGTTCGGGACCTTCGACACGCCGTTCCTGGTGTTCCTCGGTTCTCTGATCGTCGCGGCGCTGATCTACCACGCCCTCAACGGGGTGCGCATCGTGCTCATGGACGTCGGGTGTGGGCGTCAGCCGCCACAAGGCCGTGTTCTGGGTCTGCATGGTCGTGGCGGCAGCGCTCTCGCTGTTCGCCTGGAAAGCCTCCGGGCTCATCTTCTAGGCGCGTGAAGCGAGGCACATGAGAACCGAAGTCCTGGAGCGTAACCGCGGCGGCATGTGGCCCTGGCTGGGCCAGCGCGTCACCGCCGTGCTGGTCATCGTCACCATCATGGTGCACCTGGTGCTCACGCACTACGTCGCCATCGGCGAGCTCTCCTTCGACAACATCGGCGACCGGCTCGCCGGCGGGCGTCGTGCTGGTCAACGACATCGTCCTGCTTGTCGCCGTCGTCTACCACGCCCTCAACGGCCTGCGCATGGTCGTGCTCGACTGGGGCCTGAGCAACGTCGCCGGGCGCCGCGTCTTCGACGCCGTGCTCTGGCTGGTGGGCGTCGCGACCGTCGCCTACGGCATCTGGGCCCTCTGGGTCTGGGTGAGCTGAGGGAGGCGAGATGGTCTACCACCAGCTCATCGTCGTCGGCGGCGGGCTCGCCGGGCTCCGCGCCGCCGTCGAGGCCAAGGCGGCCGGCATCGACGTGGCGATCCTCAGCCAGGTCCACCCCGGCCGCAGCCACTCGGGCGCCGCCCAGGGCGGCGTCAACGGCGCCCTTGCCAACCACCCCGAGGGCCACGACGACACCCCCGAGAAGCACGCCTTCGACACCGTCAAAGGTTCCGACTACCTGGCCGACCAGCCGTCGGCGCTGCAGATGACCACCGACGCCGTGCCGGCGATCTACGAGCTCGAGCACATGGGCTGCCCGTTCAGCCGCTTCGACGACGGGCGCATCGCCCAGCGGCCGTTCGGCGGCGCCGGCTATCCGCGCACCTGCTACGCCGCCGACAAGACCGGCCACTACATGCTGCACACCCTCGTGGAGCAGGCCTACAAGCACGAGATCACGATGTACATCGAGCGCTTCGTGATGGACCTCATCGTCGAGGACGGCGAGTGCAGGGGCGTCGTCGCCTACGACATGACGAAGGGCGGCCTTGAGGAGTTCCGTGGCGAGGCCGTCATCATGGCCACGGGGGGCGCCGGCCGCACCTACTCCAACACCACCAACGCGGTCATCAGCACCGGCGGCGGAGCGGCTATGGCCTACCACGCCGGCGTGCCGCTCAAGGACATGGAGTTCGTGCAGTTCCACCCCACGGGCCTCTATACCACGCATATCCTCATGACCGAAGCCTGCCGCGGCGAGGGCGGCTACCTCATCAACGGCGAGGGCGAGCGCTTCATGAGGCGCTACGCGCCGTCGGTGATGGAACTGGCGCCGCGCGACATCACCTCACGCTCCATCCAGCAGGAGATCGACGCCGGCCGCGGCATCGACGGCAAGGACTACGTCTACCTCGACCTGCGTCACCTGGGGGCGGAGTTGCTGGCCGAGAAGCTGCCCGGGACGCGCGACCTGGCGATCCACTTCGAAGGGGTCGACCCGGTCCGCGAGCCGATCCCCATCCAGCCCTGCCAGCACTACTCCATGGGCGGCATCGACACCGACGTGGACGGTAAGACGATGATGCCGGGCCTCTACGCCGCCGGCGAGTGCGCCTGCGTCAGCGTGCACGGCGCCAACCGCCTGGGCGGCAACTCGCTGCTCGAGACCATCGTCTTCGGGCGCCGCGCCGGTACCTCCGTGGCGTGCTTCATCCAGGGCAAGTCGGGCGGCGGGAAGGCGGCGGCCGTGGCCGCCGCCGGCGCCGCCGCTGCCCGTGTCCAGAAGCGCATCGACGACATCGCCGCGCGCGGCGGCAGCGAAGACGCCTACGACATCCGCACCGAGATGACCCTCACCATGCGCTACCACTTCGGCATCTACCGCGAGCAGGGCAAGATGCGGGAGGGCCTCGACAAGCTCCTGGACCTCAAGGAGCGGCTGAAGAAGGCCAGGCTGCGGTACACCGGCGGGGTGTGGAACATCGACATGATCCGCACGACCGAGCTCGAAGGCATGCTCGACGTCGCTCTGGCCTCCGCCTGCGGCGCCCTTGCCCGCACCGAGTCGCGCGGCTCGCACGCGCGCACCGACTTCGCGACCCGCGACGACGCGGACTGGCTCAAGCACACGGTGGCGACCTGCCGGCCGGAGGGACCGCCGCAGCTCGACTACAGGCCGGTCGAGATGGGCCTGTTCGAGCCTCAGGAGAGGAAGTACTGATGGGCGACGTGACGTTCCACATCAAGCGCTTCGACTCCGACCTCGGCGCGCGGCCCTACTACCAGGACTTCGTGGTCCCCGTGCAGGGCAGCCTCACCGTGCTCGAGGCTCTCTTCGACATCCAGGAGAAGCAGGACGGCTCGCTGGCCTTTCGCTACTGCTGCCGCTCGTCCATCTGCGGCTCGTGCGCGATGTACATCAACGGCCATTACCGGCTCGCCTGTCAGACCAACATCAGCCATCTGCACAGCCACGACAAGGTCACCGTGGAGCCGCTGCCGCACATGCCCATGGTGCGCGATCTCGTCTGGGACATGGACGACTTCTTCGACAAATACGAGTTCATCAAGCCCTGGCTGATCCGCAACTCGCACACGCCCGACACGGAGATCCCGCAATCGCCCGACGAGCGTCAGGCATCTCGACATGCCCATCGACTGCATCCTCTGCGGCGCCTGCTACAGCGCCTGTCCCTCGGTGTGGACCGAGGAGCACTACATCGGCCCGGCAGCGCTGCTCAAGGCCTACCGCTTCGAGGTCGACTCGCGCGACGACGCCGGCAAGACCCGCATGCCCACCTGGGACAACGAGCGCGGCGTCTACCGCTGCCACACGATCACCAACTGCGTGGAGGCCTGCCCCAAGGAGCTCAACCCCACCGAGGGCATCCAGTGGCTCAAGAGGGCGGCCGTCCGCCGCAGGCTGTTCGGCAAGACGAAGTGACGTGGCGGCCCCGGGGCCGCGGACGGAGCAGAGAAGAGCGGGCGGGCGAGGGACTTCCCCGCCTTCGCGGCGCCACCGCCACCGGGCGCGACCCTCAGCGAGCCGCCGTCACCTGCCGCAGCAGCGCCGTCACGCGCTCGCGTGTCGAGGCGGAGCGGAGCAGATCCGAGGTCATGGAAAGGGCATGGCCGCCGGCGCGTGCCCCGGGCGCGGTGAGTTCTTCGGCCTCCATCGCGCGCGCGAAGCGCACGTAGTCCCGGGCCGACAGCTCGACGAACGCCTCGACGACGCGCAACGGGCGCGCGGGGTGCAGGCGGGCGCGCAGGGCCGGCATGACGAAGATGTCCCGGCCGCGCGAGACGTAGGCGCCCTGAGACTCGCGGCGGGCCGCCCACGTCGCGCCGGCCGGCACCAGTCGCGTCGCCCACGTCGGAGCCAGCGGCGTCTCTATGGCGCCGCACAGCACGCGCACCGCCGCGGGGGCTCCCGCCTCGACGCCGCCCTCCCCGGGCTCGAGACCCCGCCTCCAGGGCGTCGGCGGCGGCCAGAGCCACCGCGACGTGGTCGGGGTGCACGTCGCGCGGGAAGGGGACGAACACGAAGTCCGGCCGGACTTCGTCCAGCTCCGCCCTGATGCGTGCGGCCAGGCGCCTGCGCTCGGCGGCCACGTCGCGGTCGGCGAGATCCCACACCGCGACGTCGTGCACGCCGAGCGCCGCGCAGGCGGAACGCAGCTCGGCGACCCTTATCGCGCCGATAGCGGTCGCCGCGGCCGCGTCGCCCGAGGCCCCGGCCGGCAGGCCGACGGCGGTCGCCGCGCCGGATGTCACGCTTGCCACGCGCACGGCGTCGCCGCGGCGGCGCAGGGCGGCGACGGTGGCGCCGCACATGATGGTCTCGTCGTCGGGGTGCGGGGCCAGCACCAGCGCCGTGCCGCGGCCGGGGAGCCCGACGACGGGCCGCGCACCGGCGCCGCCTCGCCTGCCGCCGCGCCGCCACTCGGCCCAAAGCACGGCCGTGTCGAGGACGACGGCGGGGGCGATCAGCGCCCGGCGCACGGCCTTCTTCGCCCGCCGCAGCCTGCCGTCGAGCGGCTGCTTTCTCAGCAGTGCGCCACCGCCGCGGTTGAGCAGCCGCAGGAACGGCCAAGGATCGTTGCGCGAGAAGAACGCTTCGGCGCGCACGCCCCGCCACTGTCCCAGCTGGGGCGTCGCACCTTGACGCAGTTCGCGCAGCGCGTAGCGGGCCTCCGGCACCAACCACACCCAACGGCGCGGCCCGGCGGCCGCAGGCGCCTCCCCGGCGGCCGCTCTCGCGGCGATCCCCGTCCAGGTCTCCTCGCCGAGCGCCCAAAGGTGCGCCGCCAGGGGAAGGTTCGTGCCACAGACGGTGGCCAGACCGATCCACGTCCAGGGTCGGAAGTTCGCCTCCATGAGCCGGTAGCTGCCGTCCCGATGGTCGCGCTTGTACTCCACCTGAGCGACGCCCTCGTAGCCGAGCTCGCGCAGCAGCGCCACGCTGCCGGGGATCAGGCCCGGCTCGTCCACGGTCTCGGCCAGCCGCGCGATCCCCAGCCCGGGCGGATGCTGCTTCAGCTTGCGACCGGTGAACGCGAGGTGCCCGTCCTCGCAGACGAACACGCCCGCCGTGTACAGTTCGTCGTCACCCCCCGGCACGTACTCCTGGAGCAGCACCTCGATACCCTCGATCCCACCGAGGACCGTGCGCAGTTGGTGCGCGTCGGCGCAGCGCAGCGCCTTGACGCCCAGCGTCACGGCGCCGAGATGGGAGAACGCCGGCTTGACGATCGCCGGGTACGGGCAGTCATCGGCGGCCGCCAGGATCTCGGCGGCCGTGCCCCAACGGGTCCACGGCGTGGCCACGCCGGCAGCCTCGGCCGCGGCCATCTGCGTGCGCTTGTCGAGCAGCTCGTCCAGAGAGCGCCGTGCGGCGAAGGCCGGGCGCAGACCCGCGGCGCGCAGCCGCTCGTCCGCCGCCCACACGGCGTGCAGGGCGGCGTCGTGACAGACGAAGAGCGAGGCGACCGGCGGTGCGGCCGCACCGCCGGTCGCCTCGTGGCGGCCGTCCACGCGTCTCGCGAGCGCGACCAGGAAATCGATGAAGCCGTCCGGGTCGTGCCGCCAGTCCGGACAGACGTGCTTGCGCGCGAGCCTCGTGGCCATCGAGGCCGTGGAGCCATCGAAGTGGACGGCGTGACAGCTCACACCGCGAGGCGCAAGCGCGCGGATCACCGCGAGACCAGTGGCGCCCGACAGGCCGACGACGATGGCTGTGTCCGCGCGGGCTGAGGCGGAGTCAGTGGTCGCAGCCATGGTGTCGGCCTCCTTTCGGTCCATGAGATCGTGAGATGCAGAGCGGGGCGCCGCCGACCTGCTCCGCCCTCGACGCCTCGGGCGCTCAGGCTCCGGCAGCCGCCTCAGGCGCCGGGCGCCCGGCGAGGCGCTGACGGGCGAAGACCACGAACACGCCGATCACCAGGCCGGCGAGGGCGCCGGCGGCGACGTTGAGCCTGATGTCCGGTCCGCTGGGAGAGTCGGGGACCGCCGCTTCGTGCAGGATCCGGGGCTGCTCGACCTGCTTGGCGGTCAGCAGGATGAGCTCGGTCTTCTGGACCGTCGACTCGATGGCTTCCTGCTGGCTGGCGGCCGCCTGCACGACGGCCACGTAGGGTGCCGAAGCGGCGGCCTTCTCGCCGGCCGTGCCGCCGCCGCGGGCGATCGCCATCAGGGCTTGCTGGGCCGCAAGGCTGCGGGCGACCGAGGAGGCGAGGGCCTTCTTGCTGTGGACCAGCTGCGCCTCGAGCAGGGCGATCTTCTGGTCCACGCCGCCGCCGATGCGCTCCAGCAGCACCTCGGCCAGCGCGTTGGCCGAGGCTGCGGCGCGCACCTTCTTGGTGTCGGTGACGCTGATGACGACGATATTGACTGCGGACGTCGTCGTCTTGATGGTCTGTGACGGCGTCTCGACCGTGACCTGGCGGCGCAGCAGGTCGGCGGTGGCGCCCATACCGGCGCGCTTGGCGGCCTCGTTGAGCACCACCTGGCTGGAGATGAGCTGGGTGGATGCCTTCACGTTGGAGTTGAGGCCCGCCATGGGATTGCCGTTGGCGTCCGTGGTCTGCCCGATGTAGACGGTGGATGTGGCCGTGTACTCCTTGGGGGATGTCAGGGTGAGCACGGCACCGACGACGGCGCCCAGCACGATGAGGCCGACCACGACCCACCAGTTACGGGCAAGCACGGTCATCCAGGAGCCGATGTCGTCGGCGCGGCTGTCGTTGGCGCTCATGCGATCCTCCGGGTCAGGGTCACGGCACATCCTACCCCAGCCGGCGGCCGCCGGGCACCGGGACCGCGCAGGTCCTCACAGCCTCGTCCCGTGATCGGTGCGGACCCGCTCGAGGATCGCCAGGTAGTCCTGCGCCAATCCGCGGCGGTCGTAGTGCTCGAGGACGTAGCGGCGGCCGTTGCCGCCGAGCCGGCGTCCCTCTTCGGGGTCGTCGGCGAGGCGCTCCGCGGCCGCCGCCAGCGCGGCGTCGTCATCCGGAGCGAACACGATGCCGCAGTCCGCGGCGGCGATGATCTCGGCGCCCTCCCCTCGCAGTCCAGCGAGGACGGGCTTCCCCATGGCCGCGTCCTCGAAGATCTTGGACGGCAGCACGGTGGAGAACAGGGCCTCATTGCGCATGTGCACGAGGCAGGCATCGCTGCTCGCCAGGTACGCGGGCAGCTGGGCCCGTGCCACCATGCCGGTGAACACGACGTTACGCAGGCCCTGGTCGGCGGCGGCCTGCTCGAGCTCCGCGCGGCGGGCGCCGTCGCCGACGACGAGGAAGACGATGTCGTCGCGCCCGCGCTCGCGAAGGCGCCGTCCGGCGCGCAGCACGACGTTGAGGCCGTGCGCCATCCCCACGGTGCCGGCGTAGGTCACCACGAACTTGCCGCTGAGACCCAGGCGGGTCCGCAGGGCTTCGTCCGGCGCCCGCGGCACGAACACGCTGGAGTCCACGCCGTTGGTGACCACCTCGACCTTGGCGGCGGGCACGCCCCGGTCGAGGAGATGCTGCCTGTAGCCGGCGCCCACGGTGACGATGTGGTCGGCCGCGTCGTAGAGGGCGCGCTCGAGCTTCTCGAGCGCGCGGACGAGGCGGCCTTCTTCGAGCGCTCCGACGGCGACGATCGATGCCGGCCAGATATCGCGTATCTCCAGGACGAACGGCGCGCCGTGAGCGCGGCTCACGGGCACGCCGGCGCAGCCGGCAAAGAACTGCGGCGACGTGGCGATGACCACATCGGCGCGTGGGCGCAGCAGCGCCCCCGCTACCCCGGCGCTGACAAAGTAGGAGAGGAAGTTGAAGCCTCTGCGCAGACGGCCGCGATTGGCCGCCAGGTATGTCCACACGCGCACCGTGCGGATGCCGTCGATCCACTCCTGCTGGTAGAGGCGGTTGCGGTACCCCTCGAAGACCACCCCGGCGGGTACGTTGGGCGCGCCGGTGATCACGGTCACGCGGTGTCCCCGGCGGGTCCACTCGCGGGCCAAGGAGTGCACCCTCGCCGCTGGGGCGTTGTTCTCGGGCACGAAGTAGTGGCTCAGGAAGAGGATGTGCATGCGCTCAGGCGTCCCAGAACATCTGGTCGTAGTAGGCACGGGGTGGCGGGCCGGGCGCTAGAGGATCCAGCGGTAGACCTCGAACACTTCGGCGAAGTCCAGGCCGACGTCGATACCGCGGGTGAGCGCGACGTTGCGGATGTAGTCCTCGTTGGTGTAGTTGCGATGACCCTGGCTCTCGTAGCAGGCCAGCGCCCGGACTTTGCTGTCCACGTGGCGCTTCTCGAGCCGCACGTAGGCCTGGTGGGAGAAGTTGAGGTTGTTCCAGGGGATCTCGTAGGCCAGCACGGTGGTGCGCTTGAAGGCGCGCAGGCCCTCCTCGGCGATGGTCTTGTGGTCCTGGTGGAGATCGATGAGGGCCGGCATCATGACGCAGTCGGGCTTGAGCTCCTGCTGCAGGACGATCATCTCCTCGAGGATCTCCTGGCGCATCTGCGGGAAGGTGCGGACCTCGAAGTCGTAGACCGTCAGATGGGCTTCGTCGATACCCAGCAGCGCCGTGGCGGCGCGGACTTCGTGTTTGAGCACGTCCTTGGGGAAGCCTTCGGGCACCGACTTGGCGGCGGTCGAGAAGGCGGCGTAGGTCACGGTGACGCCGCTTTCGATCATGCGCGCCATGGTGCCGCCGCAGCCGAACTCGCCGTCGTCGGTGTGCGGGGCGAGGACGAGGACGTTCTGGAATTGCAGGATGCTCACCTGATGTCCGCTCCCCTCAGAGTCCCTTGCACAGCTCGGCGTAGAAGTCTACCAGATGCCCTTCGATGGCCTCCCACGAGTAACGCTCGCGCACCGCTTCGCGGCCGCGCTCGCCCATGCGCACGCACTCGCCGGATCGGCGAGCAGTCGCCGCACGCCGTCGACGTGACCCTCCACGGTGGGCGGCACCGCGAGGCCGCAGCGCTCCCGGCGGATCGGTGCGCCGTGATCGGAGAAGTCGCTGACCAGCGTCGCCGACCCGGCGGCCATGCCCTCGTAGATCTTGGTGAGGACGTTGGGCAGCTCGAACTGCGGGCCGCGCAGGATCGGCGACCAGGCCACATCGGCTGCGGCGAGGTAGCCGGGGACGTCGCTCGGCCGCAGCTCGCCGAGAAGCACGACGCGGCCCGGAAGTTGCGCCTCCACGCGGGCCCGCACGGCCGCCTCGTCGGCCGGGTCGGCGTGGCGGCCGGCGAGGTAGAGCACGACGGGTGTGTCGGGGCCGAGCGCGGCCATGACGTCGAGCATCAGGTAGAGGCCGCGCCCCTCGGAGAGGCCGCCGACGTGCACCAGTCTGAAGCGTGGATCGGCAAGCAGCTCCGGCCGCGGCGACAGCGTGGCGAACCGGCTGAAGCGAGGATAGTTGAGGAGGGCCGCGCGAAGCGCGGGCTTGGCGCCCAGGGCCCTGAGCTGGAGCGGAGCGGCCGCGATCACGCCGTCGCCGAAACGCGCCAGGTTGCGCTGGGCGACGGCCGTGAGGCGCGCGGCCGCCGGGCGCAGGGACGACGGGATGTACGGTTTGATGGCCACCTGCTCCGGCAGGTACTCGTGCATGTCGTAGACGAGGCGCGGCACCAGCGCGTGCGCGACCGGGAAGAGCGTGAGGAGCTCCGGGTCGTGCACGTGCAGGACATGCGGCCGCAGGAGGCGCAGCTCGGCGACGATCTCGCGGACGCTCATCCAGCGGCGGCTGCGGCCGCGCCGCGGCAGCGGCCGCCGCTGGACGCCGTGCTCGTCGCGGCCGGTCGGCGCGCCGGGCGCGACGTACGTGACGTCGTAGCCGGCCTCGGCCAGCGTGCGGCACTCGCGACCGTAGATGCGCGGGTCGTCGGGCGTGTGGACCACCGACAGGTGCAGGACGCGGGTCACGTGACGGCCTCCCCCGTGCCCTCTTGCCAGCGCCGCACGATGTCCCCCGCCGAGGTCACCAGGCCGCCCTCAGCCTGCGCCCATTCCACGAGGCGCCAGTAGACATCGTCGTAGCCCTTCGCCGAGCACCGGTCGAAGCGGTTGTTGTGCCACAGGATGGCGACGCCGCCGCCGCCGTCGCGCACCCGCGAGAGGAGGTCGCGGCAGGCGCCCTCGGCTCCGGCGGCGTCCAGCGCCCGGTACCGCGATCCCATGAGGCTCGTGTCCATGATGGCCAGGGGCAGTTCGAGCAGGCGCAGCGGCCGCTCCTCGTCCAGGCGGTAGGGGTGAAAGGGGAACGAGACGCCGCAGCGGAAGCCCTCGTGTTCGGCGAAGGCCAGGCTGGTGTCGTAGGTGAAGCCGGCGTCTTCGACGATGGGCAGCGTCTCGTGGTAGAGGCAGCGCAGGTAGTGGTAGCGGATGCCCGAGACGTCGGCGTCTGGACCGGCGGGCCAGGTCGTCGCGATCGAGCCGCAGCGCGCTCACGCTGGCGCGGTCGGCGTCGTTGCCGTGCAGGCCGACCTCACGTCGTCCGCGGCGCAGCATGTCGAGCGCCGCGGGGATGCGCCGCCGGTAGGCCCCGGGCTCGTTGCCGTCCTGCCGGTGCGTATGGCTGGCGATGATGTAGAACGTGGACCTGGCGCCGCGCGCGTCTTCACCGCCGAGCAGGCTGGGGAAGGTCCAGGAGGGGTCGCTGCGCCGCGGCAGGTGCACGGTGGCCCACTCGCGCAGATCGCCGAGCTCGCGGCGCAGAGCGCCGCGGTCGCCGCGGCGCAAGGCGCGGGCGCTGCGCACGCCCGTGGCGGCGAAGCCGCGCGGGGTCCAGCGCCACACGCTGTCCACGTCGTGGGTGAGAGCGACGGCGAAGCCGCCGGAGGCGGCCGGCCCGTCGCTCCACAGCCATCCGCTCGGCGGAAGTCCTTTGAGACCGAGCTGGGTCAGGCGCGGCGCGAGGAGCGCGCGCAACAGGGCGACGTAGCGGTCGCCGGCCGGCTCCTCGATCTTGAGCGCCGGGTTGGCGGCGAACACGCCGGCGGAGTACGGCAGACGGCCGAAGCGGTCGCGCTCGTTCGAGGTGTGCTCGTCCCAGCAGGCCAGGAGGGCGAAGGCGGAGGCGACGAGGTCGAACGGCAGGGAGAAGCCGTCGTCGGCCGCGGCCGGGAAGGCTCCCACGACGTCCCCGGCCGGCGTCTTCAGCCTCGAGAAGGCGCCGCCGGCCAGCGGCCGTCGCCTTCTGAAGAGGTCCATGGCGCCGGCGTCACAAGGGATCGTCGGCACGCCGGCGACCGGCGCCGGCGCATAGGCGAGCGCGCAGCCGCCTGCGGCGTCGCGCTCGCCGACCAGCCGCACGCGCCGGCCCAGCGGCGCCAGGAGCGTGTCGAGCACCCACTCCGCCCGCGGCGCGAACGCGGCCGGCGCGTCGACGAAGACGTCCAGAGTCGGCGGCGCGGCCACTCAGACCTCCGCGCGCGTGCTCGGCCGGCGGCCGGTGATCCGCAGCGCGGTCTTGCCGACGGCGGAAGCGCGGATCACGCTCTTGAGCTCACGTCCCAGAAGCAGCGCTCCCGGCAACGGGTCCTTCAGAGACAGCACGCCATCCTGGCTGACTCCGCGGTAGCTCTTGAGCCAGGGCCCGACCCTGCGCTCGCCGCCGAGGATCTCGCCCACGGCGTCGCGGCGTGTCGGTGATGGTGAGCACCCAGCGCGGCCCGTCGATCTGGCGCGGCGCGGAGAACGGGTGCCCGGTCACGTCAGCGTAGGCGGCGTACGAAAGGTCGACGCCACACACGGTGGCCAGCGAGTGCCACAGCCAGTGGCGCGCGTTGACCTCCATGAGGCAGTAGCGGCCGTCGCGAGGGTCGCGCTTGAACTCCACCTGGCTGACGCCCCAGTACCCCAGTTGCCGGAGCAGCCGCAGCCCTGCCTCGGCGAGCTCAAGGTCCCACTTGCTCACCGCCATGCGGCAGATCCCGAAGCGCGGCGGGTGCTGGCGCAGCTTGTGGCCGGTGAACACCGCCAGCGGCCGCGAGCTCGCGTCCAGGTACGACCCGACGGTGAACAGCTCGTCGTCGTCGCCGGGGATGATCTCCTGGTACATCAGCGTGCCGCAGTCAGCCACGGTCGCGTAGACCTCGTCCAGCCGGCGGCGGTCGGCGATCTCGAGCACGTGCTGATGAAAGCGCTGCTTGAAGGCCAGGGACTCGACCGGCTTGAGGATGGCCGGGAAGCCGATCTCGTCGACGCCGCGCTCGAGGTCGGCGGCGGCGTCCACGAACACCGTTCTCGGCGTGTCGACGCCGCAGCGCCAGGCCGACTCCATCTGCTCGCGCTTGTCGTAGAGGCGGACCATCGTGTCCCAGCGCGAAAAGGGGATCAGGTACCAGGGGGAGAGTCGCTCGGCGCCCCGTGAGAGCGGCCAGATGGACTCGTCGTGGGTCGGGAAGACGACCGCCTTCTGCGGCAGCCGGCGGCCGAGGTCCTCCAGAAAGAGGAGGAAGGCCTCCTCGTCCTGCTTGGGGTCGGGGCAGACGAGGCCGGCGGCGAAGCGCGAGCGCTGACCGACGGCGCGCGGGCTGAAGTCGAGCGCCAGCACCGGGACGTCGTGCGCGGCCAGGTCGCGGATGACGCCGAGCCCGTTGGCGAACGCCGTCTGCAGCACGACCGCCGGCGGCGTGACCGCCGCACGGGCGAGAAAGCGGTCGAAGTCCATCTCTCAGTCCTTTCGCGCGGAGCCGGCGACGACCTCCGCGTAGATGTCGAGCATACAGCGCGCGTTGCGCTCCCAGGTGAACGAGGCCGCGACGGAGCGCCCCGCTTCGCCGACCGCGGTGGCTGCGGCCGGGTCGGCGAGCACGTTCGAGAGAACGGCGGTCAAGGCGTCCACGTCGCCGTAGGGCACCAGGAAGCCACTGACGCCGTCTGCGATGAAGTCGGCGGGTCCCTGATCGAGGCAGGCGATGACGGGCGTGCCCTGGGTCATCGCCTCCAGGTGCACGAGCCCGAAGCCTTCGGGCGCGCTGGGCTGCGCGAAGACGTCGGCGCGCGCCATCATCGCCAGCAGATCGCCCGGTTCAAGCTGGCCGACGAAGTGCACGCGCTCGTCCAGGCCAAGCTCGGCCGTGAGCGTGATGAGGCGCCGCCGCAGCGCGCCCTCGCCGGCGATCGCGCAGTGCAGATCGTCGTGGGTGCCCTGCAGGCGGGCGAGCGCCCGAAGCACCCCCTCGAAGCCCTTGCCGGGCACGAGGCGGCCGGCGCACAGCACGAGGCGGCGGCCCGGCAGGTAGTCCGCCGGCTGCGCCGGCGGTATGTCGCCCGGGCCGCCGTTCGGGACCGCGTGCACGTGGTCCAGCGACACGTAGCCGCCGAGCTTGCGCGCCAGCATGTCCGAGACCACGACCACGGCGGCCGCTCCTCGCAGGACCTCGATGGTGCGCGCGGCGACCGCGCCACCGCGACGGAGTCCGTGATTCACGTCGACGCCGTGCATGGTCACGACGTAGGGGACGCCGAGCGCGCGGCTCAGGTGAGCGGCGATGGCGCCGTCCGGCAGCGCCTGATGCGCGTGGATGAGGTCGAACCCGCCTTCTGCGATCCAGGGAAGGCGCCGCAGGCCCCGGTAGGCACTGTCGCCGAGGCGGTCGAACAGGATGCGCCGCGGCGGCTGCAGGAAGCGCGGGTAGTCGATCGTGATGCCGTCCCGCACGGCGCGCTGTGGCTTGCCGCCGCGGCGGCGCAAGCGAGGGTCGGCCCACAGCACGCGAGGCGTGGAGGGCGTGGGCGAGATGACCCGCAGCTGCACGCCCAGCCGGCGCAGGGCGATGCACTGATCGTGCACGAACAGGTGCTGGTTGACCCCCGGGTACGGGTACAGGTGCGAGACGACGAGGACGTTCACGCCTCGGCTCCGGGATCCGGCTGCCGCGCCCGTCGTCGACGTGGCGCCTTCCCTGGGGGATGCAGCATCGCCGGCCGTGTCGTCGGCGGGCAGAGCGAGGACGGCCAGCCCAAGCCCGAAGAGCGTCCACATGGGGGCGAAGCTCAGCGAGCTGCTCGGCCCGAGTGCACCGACGGTGAAGCCGACCAGAGCCGCGAAGGCCCCACTCGCCAGATAGCGCACCAGCGGGTCGCCGTGTGTCCGCGCGCGGCGCAGAAGGCCCCAGGCGAGTCCCACGAGGAAGATGAGCTGCAGGGCGAAGCCGGGCAGGCCTCCTTCGGCATACGTCTCCAGCCACCAGTTGTGCAGGTTGCCGATGCCCAGGGCATCGGCGCCCGTGGTCACGAGGCCCTCGATCTGCCCGGGGCCGGCTCCCAGGAGCAGCGAGCCGCCCGCGGCGCTGAGGCCACGGTCCAGCAAGCTGGTGCGGATCTGGCCGGAGCCCTTGTTCGCGGCCAGGTCGCCGACGAGGCCGGAGAGACGGAACTGGCGGAGCATGGACGACTCCGAGTTGTTGAAGAGCAGGTACGCCGTGCCGGCCAGCAGGACCACGGCCGCCAGGGCGCCCAAGGCTCGGGCGCGGCGCGTCTGCAACCATGCCCCCGGGCGCGCGTGCAGCAGCAGGACGACGAGCGTGGCGATCGCTCCCGCGAGCAGGCTGGAACGCGAACCCGTGCGCACGAAGGCCAGGGCGCCGAAGGCGGCAAAGACCAGGGCGAGGCCGAGCCAGCGCACGCGGCGCGTGAAGAAGGCCGCCCCGAGCAGGAAGGGCCAGCAGATGGCCAGGTAGGTGGCGAGGTCGTTCTGGTTCTGGAAGACGCTGGTCACCGCGTAGGTCTGCGAGGTGATCACCGTCAGCAGTCGCGAGTTGGGCATGCGGAAGCCCGTGGTGTACTCGAGCACGGTGACGCCCACGATGAAGGCGTAGGCCACGAGCATGGTGATGCCGAACGCCTGCAGGCGGCGGCGGCTGAGGCCGGCGGACGCCGCCGCCGCGACGACGGCGAGCATCGTCGCCAGGACCAGCAGGTACCGCAGGCCGGCAGCTTTGTCGGGCGCCCAGATGATGGTGAAGGCGAGCCAGCCGACCCAGAGCGCGAGCGGCAGCGCCGGCCGCCAGGGCGCCAACGACACCGGGCTGCGGCGCAGCAGGAGCAGCGGCACCCCCAGCACGGCGATCGCCACGAGGAGCAGGCGGAAGGCGAAGAGCTGCGGGAAGGCGGGGAGGGCCGCGGCGGAGCCGACGAGCGCGGCCAGCGGCACCAGCAGCACCAGACCGGAGACCAGCGGTCCGAGGCGCACGGCGGCGATCTCGCGGCGGAAGAGGGCGATGCCGGCGATGAGCGCGAGCAGCGCGAGCGCCGCCGTCGCCGGCAGCGGCTTGCGTACCAGGCCGTAGGCGAAGACGAGGGTGAGCGCCGCCCCCGCGCCGAGCAGAGCGATCTCGGCGAGCCGGCGGCGTCCGCCGCGCACCGGCGCTGGATCGCGGGCGCTCGTCATCGCGGCCGCCGCGGGGACGGGAGCCGGTCGAGCACGGCCGCCAGCTCGGCCGTGACGCCGGCCATGTCGTAGCGAGCCAGGGCGTCCGCGTCGGCCACCGGGCCGCCGCCGGAGCGGACGTCGGCGACGAAGCGGGCGAGGGGTCCGTGCATGTCGGCATCGTGCTCGACGGTGACGCTGCCGCCGACCTCGGCCAGCAGCCTGCTGGCCGCGGAGTGCGGCGCGGTGACGGCGAACATGGGCCGGCCCGAGTGCAGGTATTCGAAGACCTTGCTCGACATCGACTCGACGCGCCGCCCCGTCACGAGCAGCACCGCGTCGGCCGCCTGCTGATACCCGAGCGCCACGGCATGCGGCACGTTCCCCTCCAGGCGCACGCGGTCGCCGATGCCGAGCTTCTCCACAAGCGGTCGCACGCGCGCCGCGTCGCCGGCGAACAGTGCCTTGACGTCCTTCGGCAGTGCCGCAAATGCGGTGAGGAAGGCCTCCAGCGGCTGCTCGCGCTTGTACAAGCGGCCCGTGTAGACGAACCAGAAACCGGGCCCGAGGTCGGTGGCCGCGGCCGCCTCCGTGCTGTCGTAGCCGTTGGGCAGCACGGTGGTGTGGCCCTCGAG
This sequence comes from uncultured Thermoleophilia bacterium, assembly GCA_963700035.1. Taxonomy (GTDB): domain Bacteria; phylum Actinomycetota; class Thermoleophilia; order UBA2241; family UBA2241; genus CAIXSE01. The sequence continues at coordinate 77,685 of CAVOWE010000013.1, forward strand.
CCAGGGATAGTGCGCCACGGTCGCGTCGAGGATCGGCTGGTTGATGGCGCTCACGGCCGCGGCGTGGCGCAGGACGCGGGCCTCGAGCCAGCGCGTGGCCGCGGCGTGCAGCGGGGTCGCGTAGGGGAGCACGTCGTTGGCGAAGTGACGATCGCGGTAGTCGGCCATCCACGGCACGCCGCTCGCGCGCGCCAGTCCGGCGGCCGCGACGTGCACGCTCGCCCGCGGATGGCTCGAGAAGAGGGCGTCGAAGGGCTCGGCGGCCAGCAGCCGGCGCCCGGCGGCGAACGCCGTAGCTGCCCAGAGCACGTAGGGGTCGGGCACGAAGAGCCAGGCGTCGACCTTGCTGATCCGGCGGCCGCCGGACAGGAGCTGCCGGGGCACGATCGCCGGCGTGCGCACCACGCGCACGAAGTCCGGCGCCGGGTCCGGGCCCCGTGCCTCGGCCGTGAGGACCGTCGCCTCCCAGCCCTGTGCCGGCAGGTGCCTGAGCAGGCGCAGCACGCGGTTGGTGCCGGCGCTGGTCATGGGCGGGAAGGGGTTGGCGACGACGAGGAGGCGTTTCACTGCGGCACGCCTTCCTTGGCGGCGTCGTCGATGCTCACCTGGATCTCGATGGCCGCCGCGGCCTCGACATCCGTCTCGTGTGGCGGCGGGACCGCGGGGAGCTTGGTGCGGCCGACGCGCTGCCAGACGCGGCGCAGCCGGTCGCGCTCGCCGGCCGAGAGGAAGCCGGTGGCGACCAGCGTGATCGGGAACAGCGCCAGAGCCGGCAGTGTCGCCGCCGTGCGCCAGGCGAGGGCGGCAAGCGGCAGCGCCGTCGCCAGTCCGGTGAACCGCATGACCGCGCCGATCGCGGCCAGCGAGAGCAGCGTGGCGGCGAGCAGCTTGATGAGGCGCCGCCACTCGTAAGGTATGGGGTAGAAGCGCTCCGAGTAGAAGTAGATCGTCGCAGCCAGGAGCGCGTAGCCGGCCACCGTGGTCCAGGCGGCGGCCCACATGCCGTAGCGGGGCACGAAGATGAAGTTCAGACCGATGTTGAGCGCTGAGGCGGCGAGGAAGAAGACGGGGATCATGCGGTTCTGTTTGGCGACGTTGGCGCCCACCCAGAAGATGAAGTAGACGCCGTACAGGGCGATGGACACGGCGAGCACGAAGGTCACCGGCGCGACGCTCCAGTACCGGCGGTTGAGGAGCAGGTGCGTGATGAGCGGCAGGAAGGCGCCGAGCAGCACGAGCATGAGCGCGTTGAGCACCAGGAAGTAGGTCGAACTGCGGGCCACCATGCGGCGGTGCAGGGGAGGGTCGTCGAGCTTGGCGTAGTGCCACTGCGGCCACGCCATGCGGAACGCCATGAGCACGATGTAGAGCGGCTGCGCCAGCGCGTTGGCGACCGTGTACAGGCCCACCTCGGCCTTGCCCTGGTAGTGCAGCAGGAAGAAGCGGTCGGAAAGCTTGAGCCAGTAGAAGGAGATGCCCGTGAACAGCGCCGGGACGGCGAAGACCAGCATGGGGCGCAGGAGGGCCCACTCCGGGAGCAGATTGAGCTTCCGCACGTAGGTCGGCAGGAGAGCCAGCTGCAGGCCGGCCGCCGTGAGCAGGTTGGCCAGCAGCACGCCCATCGGCCCCCACTTGAACACCGCCACCAGGACGATCGAGAGCGGTATCTGGACGGCGACCCGGCCGAGGGTGTAGGCGGTGAAGGTCCACGGTCTGTGCTCGAGGCGGAAGAGGGTGATCGGCACGTCGTTGAGGTTGGTGAAGAACAGGGTCACGAGGGCCACGGCGAAGTAGCGCCAGTCCCCGGCGGAGTACTCCTCGCCGAGCAGCAGCGGCGCCAGTCGAGGCATGAGGACGGCGCAGGTCCCGATGAGGACGGCCGGGTAGACCGTCGACACGTAGAAGGCGTTGGTGATCACCTTGCGGTGGCCCTCGGGCGTCTTGTCGTCGAAGTAGAAGCGCGAGAAGGCGATGTCGAAGCCCAGAGTGACGAACACGTCGAGGAAGGTCGTCACCGTGACCACCATGCCCAGGATGCCGTAGTCTGAGCGCGTGAGAAAGGTGGTGTAGAGCGGGAGCAGGAGGGCGACGAGGAACTTCTGCAGCGCTCGGCCACTGCCGTAGATCACCGAGTCCTTCAAGAGGAGCCCGTACCCCCCGCTCTTGCCCTGCGCGGGGCCGTCTGCGCGCGTGCGCCGTCTGCGGGTCAGGATCGCGGAGCCTCCGATAGCTCGTGAGTGCGGGCCGCAGCACTGCTCTGGCGGGCACCGGCTTGCCGTGGTCGGGAAGATATTCTACCACCGCCCCGGAGGCGGAGACCGGAGCGCCGGATGGTGGCGCGGCAGCCTAGCGGAGCTTGCGCGCCGGGTTGCCGGCCCAGACCTCGCCGGGGTCCACGTCCTTGCGCACCACGGCGCTCATGCCTATCACGGCGCCCTCGCCGATGGTCACGCCGTTGGCGACCACGGCGCCCTGCCAGATGGTCACCCCTTTGCCGATGCGGGCGCCGCCGCCCATCTGGGCGTGGCCGGCGATGAGCACGTCTTCGCCCACTTCGACGTTGTGGCCCACGTTCACGTGCGGGCCGATGCGGGCGCCTCGGCGGAGGACGGTATCGCCGAGGGCTCCGCGCTGGATGGTGGCGTGTGCGGCCACGTCCACGTCGTCCTCTATGAGCACGCCGCCCAGCTGCGCGAACTTGACCAGGCGTCCCGCGGAGTCACGCTCGTAGCCCATGCCGCTGCAGCCGATGGTCGCATGCGGACCGATGGTCACGTTGCGGCCGATGCGGGCGTTCATCACCCAGGCCTGGTTCGCGCTGACCGCCAGCGCCAGGGCCGGCTCGGCGTAGATCGGAGCGCGGTCGGCCGCGAGCCGGGCGAAGAAGCGCCCGATGACGAACGCCATCGCCAGCCGCGGGTTGGCGCAGACGGCCACGGTGGCGCCGGGCGCGAGATCGGCGGCGGCCGGCGCGGGCGCCGGTCCCACGAGGAGCGCGCCGCGGAAGCCTGCGGCTGCCTCGGCGCGCCGGCTCCAGGCCACGTCCCCGGGGCCCGCCGCGGCGTCGAGCGCTACCCGTTCGAGGACGACTCCCGCGCCTCCGTCGTCCCTCGTGCTCACGGACTCCTGCAGCTGGCCGATCTCCGCCAGGTACCGGACCACCTCTGCCACCGACGGGTTCACGGCCGGTAGTACGGCAGGTACTTGGCCAGCAGGCCGGGGTCGAACTCGTGCGGTTCGTAGTCGGCGGGGATCTCGATGTAGGCCGGGTCGTCGGGCCTCAGCTCGAACTGCAGCTCGGCCCACGGGTTGGGCTTGTTGTAGTACACGGCGTTGGGCACTTCGAGGTCCAGCACCACGTGCGCGCCGTAGCCGACGATGGCGCCGGGCGCGATGGTGATGCCGGCGTTCGTGTTGGTGCGGCTGCCGATCACCGACCCGTAGCCGTAGCGGGTGATGAGCTGGCGCTTGGGGGCCCGCGGGCGGCCGTGGTCGATGTTCTTGGTGTGCGAGCTCATGATGCCGGCGGCGATGAAGCACCAGTCGTCGACGATCACGCTCTTGGAGATGCACGAGCCGGTACGCACGCGTACGTGGTTGCCGATGATGCAGATGCCCGTGGTCACGCAGTCGTCGGCGATCTCCACGTCGTCGAGCACCCGGGTGCCCGAGGCAAGATGCACGCGGTGTCCGAGCCGGACGTCCGCGCCGACGACGACGTCCGGCTCGATGATGCACTGCAGGCCGTGGTCGAAGCCGGCCCCGTGCGCGAAGTCCTTGGCGATCCACGACCCGCTCGGGGCATGGTGCTCGTAGGCGCTCCAGTCCACCCAACGCCTCGCTTTCCGTCGCTGACCTGGCCCGGCCGGCCGATCGCCGAGCGGTAGGCGGACAGTATATCGTCGTCGACGGCGCGCGGTGGAAGGGGCCGGCGCCGGCCTCTACCGCCGCGGCGCCCCGAGGTCCTTGGGGAGCTCCTCGGCGTGCGCCTCGGCGGCGGCCAGCTGCTCGGCGGCAAGCGGAGACGAGCCGCGGCGCCGGGCACGCGTCAGCGCTTCGCCGACCTTGAGGCCGGCGGTGTGCAGCTCGATGAGCGGCTGCGGCAGCAGGTCGCCGGGCGCTGCGTCGCCGTCGCCGGGCCAGCTGCGCAGGCCGGCGCCACTCAGGCCGCGCCGGTCGAGCTCGCCGGCCAGGCTGACCACGGCGAGATGCGGCGCCGTCGCGGCCAGCTCGGCGGCGTCGATCCAGGCGCCGGGGCCGATCGTGCGCCGGTCAGGCTGCGCGGGGCAGAGCACGAGGCCGTCGGCCTCGGCCAGGCGGCCGCGGGCGGCCGCGTCGCCGAGGCCGTCCCCGACCTTCTCGCCGCCGTACAGGCTGATGCGGCCGGCGCCCTCCGGCGCCGCCACCAGCAGGCGCGCGCCGGCTTGCGCGAGCCCGCGCGTGACCTTTCCGCAGGCCGGTCCGTCGCCGGCCACGAGGATCGTGGCGCCCACGACTTCCACGCCCAGCTGCAGCAGGCCCCAGACGGCCTCGATCGGCAGGTAGCGGTACACGTCGACGGCATCCTCGTCCACCCCGGCCACGGCGATGCTCAGGCGGCGACAGGTGGCCACGTCCACGTCCCCGGCGCGCCAGTGCGCGACGCTGCGCATCAGGGTCACCGCGGCGGTCTCGCAGACGTTGCGCAGGATCGCCTCGTCGACGGGACGGACGCCGGGCAGGTCGGCGATCACGTCGACGGTCGTCAGCGGGGCCTGCAGGCGGGTGGGAAGCAGCCGCACGCGCTCCTGCACGCCGGCGAGCGCGGCCAGGTACGCCGTCTGCCGCTCCGCGTCCTTGCGTGCCGCACGCACGCTGTCGCGGCCGACGGCGTACACCTCGTCGGCGCCGGCCAGGGCGGCGATCACCGGGGTCACACGGCGGTAGCCGACGCCGGCCTCGGTGAGCACGCGCAGGCCGGTGAGATCCAGCCGGTGCCGCTCGATGGCGCGGCGGATGAGGCGCAGGACCTGGCGGCCGGGAAACCGGTCGTCGCAGGCATCGCGGGGGTCGGCGGCGTCGCTCACGGCTCAATCCTATCGCGACAGCGGCGGCCGCGCGCCGTCCAGGACGCCGTGCGTCAGACGGTGGTGCACCCGAGCCTGCGCACCGTGACCGCCGCGCCTCGCGAGTCGCCCGGTGGCGGCCGGGTCGGCGAGAGCCCGCCCCTCCGCTATACTGACGACTCGCGCCAGCGGCGAAAGGTCCGCCTCCGTGGGCATCCCGAACAGCATCGACAGACATATACAGCGCGTCGTTCTCGGCGTTCTGCTGATCGCCGCGCTGGCCGCCGTCTTGGCCGGCGCTCTCGCGCCGGTGGCCGCGGCGGCCCCCGGCGCCGCGCAGATCGACGACTTCCTGGCGACCTACGACTCTCCCATGACCGGCACCGGCGCCGTCTTCGTGGCCGCGGGGCAGGCGCACGGCGTGGACCCTGCCTTCCTCGTCGCCATCGCCGGCGCCGAGTCCTTCTTCGGCCGGCATCTGTATTCGGAGGCCGGCGATCAGTGCACCTTCAACGCCTTCAACTGGTTCTACGGGCCCACCTGGCCGCAGAGCGATTTCGGGTCGTGGGACGAGGCCATCGCTCGCGTGGCGGCGGGCCTGGGCGGCGAGCTGTACTTCGGCGCCGGCCTCGTCTCCGTGGACGCCATCGCGCCGCGGTACTGCCCGGACGGCACCGACGACTGGATCCGCAACGTCTCCACGTTCATGATCGCGCTCGGTGGCGACCCTGCCGATACCAGACTCCCGGGTGGCCCGTCCTCGCCGTCCGTGGCTGCGTCGCCTTCGCCTGAGCCCGTCCCGGTCGCTCTGGACGGGGTCGTCACCGTCCACGGCGCGACCCATCGGGTCGGCGACGTGGTCGACGTGGTCTTCGCCATCGGCAACCCCGGCGCCGGCCCCGCTGCGCTCGATTGCATCACGCTCGTGGTCCGCGGGCCGGCCGGGACGGGCAGCACCCGCCTGGTGTCGCGCCGGCCTCTGAGCCTGGAGCCGGGCGGATCCATCCCGGTGTCGGCTTCGTGGCGTCTTGACAAGGCCGGTCGCTGGAGCGGCAGGATCGAGGTCGAGCAGGGCGGCGAGGTGAAGCTGGTGGGAGAGAAGCAGGCCTTCGCCTTCCGAGTCGCCGCCCGCGGCGGACGGCCCTTCTGCCGCTGGACCTTGGCCAAGTAAGTCCGCGCGCGACTCAGGTCTTCCCTGCCAGAAACCGCGCCGATGCGCGTGGCGAGGCCCGCGGTCGCGACCTCATCCACGCCGCCGTTCGCCGCCCTGGTCTCGTGGAACGCCTCGATGCCCCGTCCCTCGAGGAAGCAGCGCGCCACGCGGATGCTGCCGCCGTGCGTCACGAGCAGGGTGGTGCGGCCGTCCGCGGCGCAGTCGCGCATGCAGGCGAGCACGCGGCGCTGCTGGTCGACCAGACTCTCCCCGCCGGGGAAGCGGAACGTCTCCGGGTGCTCGCGGTAGTGGCGCCACGTCTCGCGGTCTGCGGCCATGATGTCCATGAACAGCCGCGACTCCCACTCGCCGCGGTGGCTCTCCGCGAGCCGCGGGTCGACGACCAGTCGCGGCTCGCCGCCGAGCTCCTCGCGGACGAGCTCGGCGGTCTCGCGGGCGCGCAGCAGGTGGCTGGTCACGATGAGCTCGACGCCGCGCCCCGCCAGCGCGCCCCCGAGGGCGCGCGCCTGGGCGCGGCCGGTCTCGTTGAGCCCGATCTCGGCCCAGCCCTGGCAGCGCGCCGGCTCGCGGTTCCAGTCGGTCTCGCCGTGGCGGATGAGCAGCAGGGTCATGAGCGGGCTGGGTCTCGCGTGACGGTCCGGCCGGGCGGCGCGGGCCTCAGTGGAAGTGCAGCAGGGTGTCGCCGCGCACGCCGACGCGCAGCGTCTCCACCGAGATGACTTCGTCGGGCGGGATGTTGCCGAGGTTCACGTTGGCGCCGAACTTCTTGATGAACCACGTCTGCTGGCTCTTGATGGGCGCCTCGAACAGGAGGTTCTCGGCGCTCACCGCGTTGATGATCTCGTCGATCAGGCCCTCTTTGACGTCGGACCCGGCCTGGTAGATGCCCACGGTGCCCGACTCGCGCCCCTCGGTGATGACCTTCCAGGCGCCGGCGTCGAGCTCGCGCTTGATCGAGTCGACCCACTTGTAGGGGGCGATCACGACCTCGGAGTCCTTGCTGCCGACCTCGCTGAGCACCCTGAACTCCTTGGTGAGGCGCTTGAGCAGAGCGATCTTGTCGTCCTCTCGCATGGCGACGGTGCCGTCCGACACCTCGATGCACTCCATGCCGCACTCACGCACGGTGCGCAGGTACTCCTCGAGCTTGTTCTGCCGCAGACACGCTTCGAAGAGCGTCCCGCCGAAGCACACGGGGATGTCGTAGCTCTGGTAGAGCTCGATCTTCTGCTTGACGTTCGGCGTCACCACGGCGGTCCCCCAGCCCAGCTTCACGATGTCGACGTGGTCCCTGGCGACCTCGAGGAAGTCGCGCACCTGGTCGAGGCTGTAGCCCTTGTCGAGCACGTGCGTGAGACCGCTCTCGCGCGGCTTCGTGGTGCGCTCGGGGAGCGTCAGAAAGTCGAACATCGATCGTCCTCCCGTGGTCGCGCGCCGCGTCGTGCGGCGCGTCCCAGATCGTACCAGACGGCTTCCGGCTGCGGAGCTGCCGGCCGGAACGCCCAGGCGAAAGTGAAACGGTCCATCTATAAGGAATCATGATTTGAAGTATGCCAGCAGCTCATGCATACTACCACGAACCGATTCTTGTCAATGTCTATTGCTGCTATCAACAATGACCCGAGGTGAGGGGAACGAGAGTGATGAAGAGGAGCACGATACTTCTCGTGGTGGTGGGCGTGGCCGCTGCGGCTCTGGCGACGCTCGCCGCCTGTGGCGGCGGTGGTCCGAAGGTCGCACTGGTGGCATATTCCACGCCGCGTGAGGCCTACGCCGAGTTGATCCCTGCATTTCAGAAGACCGCTGCGGGCACGGACGTCGGGTTCAGCGAGTCGTACGGCTCGTCGGGCGAGCAGAGCCGTGGCGTCGAAGCCGGGCTCCCCGCCGACGTGGTCGAGTTCTCACTGGCGCCCGACATGACCCGGTTGGTCGAGGCCGGGCTGGTCGACAAGACCTGGGACCAGAACCAGTACGAAGGCTTCGTCACCAAGTCCGTGGTCGTCCTCGTCGTCCGCAAGGGCAATCCGAAGGGGATCACGACGTGGGCCGACCTCACGCAGCCGGACGTCGAGGTGATCGAGCCGAACCCCTTCACGTCCGGCGGCGCCAAGTGGAACATCATGGCTGCCTACGGCGCCCAGCTGCAGCAGGGCAAGAGCGAGGAGGAGGCCAAGTCATACCTCGCCGATCTCTTCGAGCATGTCCCGGTGCAGGACAAGAGCGCGCGCGAGGCGCTGCAGACCTTCATCGGCGGCAAGGGTGACGTGCTGCTGTCGTACGAGAACGAGGCGATCGCCGCCCAGCAGGCCGGCGAGGAGGTCGACTACGTCGTGCCCGCCGAGACGATCCTCATCGAGAACCCGCTCGCCGTCACGACGGACGCGGGTTCGTCGCCTGAAGCGAAAGCGTTCTACGATTTCCTCTACACGCCGGAGGCGCAGGCGATCTTCGTCTCCAAGGGGTACCGGCCGGTCGTCGACGGAGTCACCGGCGCCGACGAGTTCCCGGACCCCGCCCAAGCTGTTCACGATCGCCGATCTGGGCGGCTGGGACGAGGTCAACACGACCTTCTTCGACCCGACCGACAGCGTGATGGCGACGATCGAGCAGGGCCTTGGCATCAGTACCCAGTAGCAGCCGCCTGGCCGCAGCCGGGACGGCCTCCGCGAGGCCGACGCCGCCGCAGGTGCTGCGCCGCACGAGGGTGCGGCGCAGCACCTGGCTCGGCGTCGGCCTCGTGATGCTGTATCTCAGCGTCATCGTGCTCATCCCCCTGGCCGCCGTCGCCTGGCACGCGGCCGAGCTGGGACCGGCGGCGATCTGGCGGGTCGTCAGCAGCCCCGACACGCGGGCCGCGCTGCAGCTGAGCCTCTTCACCTCGCTGGCGGTCGCCGCGGTCAACGCTGTGGTCGGCACCATCATCGCCTGGGTGCTCGTGCGCGACACGTTCCCGGGCAAGAGCATCGTCAACGCGCTCATCGACCTGCCGTTCGCGCTGCCGACAATCGTCGCCGGGCTCACGCTGCTGGCCCTGTACGGCCCCAAGGGTCCGTTCGGCGTGAACCTCGCCTACACGCGCGCCGCGGTGATGGTCGCCTTGCTGTTCGTTACTCTGCCGTTCGTGGTGCGCTCGGTGCAGCCCGTCCTCATGGAGCTCGAACACGAGGTCGAAGAGGCGGCCAGCTCGCTCGGCGCCCACGGCCTGACGGTGTTCCGGCGCGTGGTGCTGCCGAGCCTGCTGCCGGCCATCATCTCGGGCGCCGGCCTCTCGTTTGCGCGCGCCATCGGTGAGTTCGGCTCCGTCGTCCTCATCTCCGGCAACATCCCGTTCAAGACGCAGATCGCGCCGGTGCGGATCTTCGCTTTGGTCGAGAGCGGTGATTCCGCCGGCGCCGCGGCCCTCGCCGTGGTCCTGCTCCTCATCTCGTTCGGCGTGCTGCTCGGGCTGGCGTTCGTGCAGCGCTGGGGGAGGAGGGGCGATGAGGAGCGGTAGCAGCGTGCCTGCGGCGCCGGGTCACGGGGGTTCACGGGCCGGCAGATACAGCCTTCGGACGATCGCGCTCGCCTATCTGGCGCTCATCCTCGTCCTGCCCGTGGCGATGGTCTTCTACCGCACCTTCGAGAACGGCCTACAACCTGTGCTGCAGGCTCTCACCGACCCCATGACGCTGCACGCTCTGTACCTCACCGTTCTCATCGCGGCGATCACGGTGCCTCTGAACACGGTCTTCGGCGTGTTCTGCGCCCTGCTGCTGGTCCGACGTGCCTTCCCCGGCAAGTCGTTCCTGAGCGTCCTCATCGACGTGCCGTTCGCGGTCTCGCCGGTGGTCGTCGGCCTTTCGCTCGTGCTGGTCTACGGCCGCACCGGGTGGCTGGGCGGGTTTCTGGCGGAGAACGGGATCCGCGTCATCTTCGCCTGGCCGTCGATGGTCCTGGCCACCATCTTCGTGTCGCTGCCGTTCGTGGTCCGCGAGGTGGTCCCCGTGCTCCAGGAGATCGGCGTGGAACAGGACCAGGCGGCCCACACGCTGGGGGCGACGCCGTGGCAGACGTTCCGGCGCGTCACCCTGCCGGCGATCCGCGCCGGCGTGACGTACGGCGTCATCCTCACGACGGCGCGCGCCTTGGGCGAGTTCGGGGCCGTGAGCATCGTCAGCGGCAAGATCGCCGGGCAGACGTCCACCCTCACCGTCCACGTCGAGGAGCGCTTCCAGCAGTTCGACCTGGTCGGCGCCTACACATCCTCTCTCGTCCTGGCGGTCATCGCTCTGGTGATCGTGCTCGGGATGACCCTGTTGAGACCCAAGGAGGCCGGTCAATGACCATCAGCGCCATCGGGATCACGAAGCGCTTCGGCGACTTCGTCGCGCTCGACGACGTGTCGCTCGAGGTCGCCGGCGGCGAGCTCACCGCGCTGCTCGGGCCAAGCGGGTCCGGCAAGTCGACGCTGCTGCGGGTCATCGCCGGCCTCGAGCGCGCCGACGCCGGCGAGGTGATCATCTCCGGCGAAGACGCCACCGGGCGTCCGGCGCGCGAGCGCGGCGTGGGCTTCGTCTTTCAGCATTACGCCGCGTTCAAGCACATGACGGTGCGCGAGAACGTGGGCTTCGGCCTGTCGATCCGCCACCGGCCGAAGACCGAGATCGCGCACCGCGTCGAGGAGCTGCTTCACCTGGTACAGCTCGAGGGGCTGGCGGAGCGCTACCCGTCGCAACTCTCGGGCGGCCAGCGGCAGCGCATGGCCCTGGCCCGGGCGCTGGCCGTCGAGCCCAAGGTCCTGCTGCTCGACGAGCCGTTCGGCGCCCTCGACGCGCGCGTGCGCAAGGAACTGCGCGCGTGGCTCCGGCGCCTGCACGAGGAGATGCACGTCACGACCGTCTTCGTCACGCACGACCAGGAAGAGGCGATGGAGGTCGCCGACCGGATCGTGATCATGAACGCGGGGCGCATCGAGCAGATCGGGCCGCCGCGCGAGCTCTACGAGAGGCCCGGCAATGAATTCGTGATGAGCTTCCTCGGGCCGGTGAACAAGCTCGGCGACGTGCTGGTGCGTCCTCACGACGTCGAGTTGCTGCTCGCCCCGAACGGCGCCAGCACCGAGGCGCTCATCGATCGCATCACCTACCTGGGCTTCGAGGTCCGTGTCGAGCTCGAGCTCCCCAACGGTCGCAAGTTGTGGGCGCAGACGACGCGCGAGTCGGCGGCGCCGCTGGAGCCGGGCGAGACCGTGCACGTGCGCCCGCGTGCGACGCGCACCTTCGACAGCGACGGCGCCGAGACGCATGCTGCCGGCGACAGCCCCGAGATGCTTCCCGGAAGCGACAGCCCGTGGTGGGACCGGCGGGTCACGATGGAAGTGCACCACGGCTGACGGTTCGTCGGCGCTGTACCTACGCCTTGCCGAGCAGCGCCAGCCCGCTGAGGAACAGCACCACGGCCAGGCACAGGCGGAGCACGCGGTTGGGGGCCAGCTTGGTCAGCTGCGACCCGACGAGGACGCCGGGGATAGAGCCCATGAGCAGAGCGGCGACCATCCACAGGTTCACGTTGCCGACGCCGATCTGCGCCAGGCCCGTGATGCACAGCAGGATCATGGCGTGGAACACGTCGGTGCCGACGATACGGTCGGTGGTGAGCGGATAGAACAGGATCAGGAACACGGCGAGGAAGGTGCCGCTGCCGACGGAGGTGAGCCCGATGACGAAGCCGCAGAAGAAGCCCAGGACCACGGTCGCGACCTTGCGGCGCGTCGTCATGCGGATGTTCTCGCGGCGGTGAGTCTGGTCGACGTGCATGACGACCTTGACCACCAGCAGGATCGCCACCGCCAGGAGCGCGCCGCCGATGGCGCGATAGAGGATGCCGTCGATGAGGTCGCCGTAGTAGTCCCTCACGTAGGTGACCGCCGCCACGCCGAGCAGGGCCGCCGGCACGCTGCCGGCGGCCAGCCAGAAGGCCAGCGGCATGTCGACCGAGCCCAGGCGGCGATGCCGCCACGAGCCGACGATCTTGGTCACGGCGGCATAGGTGATGTCGGTGCCGATGGCGGTGGTCGGCTGGAAGCCGAAGAAGAGGATGAGGATGGGCGTCATCAGCGCGCCGCCGCCCATGCCGGTGAGGCCCACGAGGAAGCCGACGAGCAGGCCGGTGATCGTCAGATAGATGTTGAGGTCGCCGCCAACGACGGCGTAGGCGAGCGCGACGAGCAGCGCCCAGGCGACAAGAACGAGCGGCCAGCGATAGGGCCACAGGCGATTCGGCACGACGACGAAGCCGACCCGATGCACGCGGGCGACGGCCGGCGCCGCGGCAGCGACGACGGCCTCCGTCCCTTCTCCCTCTGTCATGGGCCTCCCTGTGGCGCGCTCTCGAGCCCGGCTGGGCCGGCCCGTCGCGTTTCGACAAAGGGGCGAGTATGAGACGGTGCCTCTGTGGTTGTCAAAGAGACGCGCGGGATCTCCTGCGTCGGCCGCGTCGTCCCTCCCGGCAGACGTGGCAAGGCGAGACTGAAGGGCGTCTCCAGCATAAGCGTACGTGATGTGCGCGACCGGCCCCATGCAATATGGCGATGCTCGCGCCGCGGCGATGCCGTGCCCCGGCGCCGCCCTCTACAGCTTCGCCGACAGCTCCTCGAGCTTGGCGCCGGCGCGCGCCTTGATCGACTCGTAGAGGCTCACGCCGTGCGCGTCCATGGCCACCGTGAGGGGGCCGAAATCGCGCACCCGGAACTTCCACAGACACTCGGGCATGAGCTCCTCGAACTCGACGTCCTCGATCTCCTCGATCTGCGTGGTCTCGAGCGCCGCGGCGCCGCCGGTGATGGCCAGGTACACGCCGCCGAACTCCCGCAGCACCGGCAGCGAGTCGGCCAGCAGGCCGCCCTTGCCGATGATGGCGCGCACGCCGTACTGCTCCAGGAGCCCGCGCGTGAAGCGGTTCATGCGCGCGCTGGTCGTGGTGCCGATGCAGACCTTCTCGTATCTGCCCGGGCCGAGCTTGCGCACGTTGGGCGCGGTGTGGATGAGCACGCTGCCACTGAGGTCCATCCTGGGCTGCTCGCCGCGGTCGAACATGGCGATCTGGGTGGCGTCGCGGATGCCGATCACGGTGCCGTCGATGCGGAGCTTCTGGCCGGCGCGCAGCTCGCGCAGGGCTTCGAGGTCGGCGATCGGGAACCTGAGCTTGAGCTCAGAAGCCATAGGTGACCTCCCCCTCCGGCGTGATGACGGCGCTGGAACGGCGCGCCGCCCAGCACTGCAGGTTCACGGCCACCGGGTTCTGGGTGATGTGCGTGTGCGCGTACTCGATGTGCACGCCGAGCACGGTGGTGCTGCCGCCCAGGCCCATGGGGCCGATGCCGAGCTCGTTGGCGGCGGCGTACAGCTCGTCCTCGAGGGCCGCGATGACCGGGTCGTCGCTGTGCGTGCCGAGCGGGCGCAGAATGGCCTTCTTGGCCAGCGCCGCGCAGAGGTCGGCGGTGCCGCCCAAGCCGACGCCGACGATGGTCGGCGGGCACGGCTTGGGGCCGGCGTCGACGATGCACTCGAGCACGAACTTCTTCACGGCGCTGACCCCGTCGGCCGGGATGAACATCTTGAGGAAGCTCATGTTCTCCGAGCCGGAGCCCTTGGGCAGGCAGTTCAACTTCAGGTCGCTGCCGGGCACGAACTCGTAGTGCATGGCCGGCAGATGACGGCCGGTGTTGGTCAGCGTGTTCTTGCGCGTCACCGGGTGCACGGCGTTGGGGCGCAGCGGGTGCTCCAGGGTGGCGCGCTCGACGCCCTTCTTGACCGCGGCGGTCACGCGCGCGAGGTTGAGCGGACACTCCTCGCCGACCTCGAGCCAGAAGACCACGGTGCCGGTGTCCTGGCAGACGAGGTTCTCGTCGCGCTCGGCCACGCCGATGTTCTCCACCATGATGTCGAGGAAGCCTTTGCCCGTGGGGTCCGTCTCGCCGGCCTGGGCGCGGAGCAGCGCCTGCTTGAGGTCGGGCGGCAGGATCTTGAGGGCGCGGATATAGGTCTGTTTGGCCGCCTCCTCGACGGCGGCGTAGACGGAGTCTGGGGCGGTCATCGCGGGCATGGGTGAGCTCCCGGGTGCTGGATTGGGGGGACCGGATTCACGGGGTCTGCGTGGCGCCCTCGGCGGAGGCCTCGTACTGCTCGCGGAAGAAGGCGAGCAGCGCCTCGGCGGCGCGCGACATGACGCGGGTCTTGGAGCGCACGGTGTGGAAGTCGCGCAGGATCTCGAGCCCTTGCACGGTCACGGCGACCAGGGCGCCGTGTTCCAGCTCAGGGCCGATCGCCCAGCTGCTGAGGAAGGTCACGCCGCCGCCGGCGATGGCGGCCTGCTTGGCCGATTCCATGAGGCCCATCTCCATGACGACGTTCATGCGTTCCGGGCGCAGGCCCACCGCGCGCAGGTGGTCTTCGACCACCGCGCGGATCCCCGCGCCCTGCTGCTGTACGATCTGCGACTCGCGGGCGAGCTCGTCCAGGGTCACGCTGGGGCGCTGCGCCCAGGGGTGTCGCGGGTTGCAGACGAGGACGACCTCGTCGTGCACGAGGGGTTCCACGACGAGGTCGGGGCGATCTGCGGGGGCGCCGATGGCGCCGATCTCGAACTCGCGCGTGAGGACGCGCTCCACGACCTCATGCGTGTCGTCCACGTGGAGCGCCACGCGCACCCCGGGATAGAGCGCCTTGAACCTGGTCAGCATGGCCGGCAGGACGTGCTCGCCGGGGCCGGTGGAGGCCCCCACGACGACCTTGCCGGCGACGAGCTCGCCGAGGTCGAGGATCTCGGTGCAGGCGCGCTCGTGCAGGTCGAGGATCTCGCGCCCGTAGCGATACAGGATCTGGCCGGCGTCGGTCGGGACGACGGTGCGGCGCGAGCGGTCGAGCAGCGTCGTCTTGAGCTCGCGCTCCAGGCTGCGCACCTGCTGGCTGGCGGCCGGCTGGGTGATGTGCAGCTCGTCGGCTGCCAGCGAGAAGCTGTGGCGGTCGACGATGCGGCAGAAGAGCCTGAGCTGACGGACGTCCATGCCGCTATCTTATCGCACGGATCAGGCGCCGCCGCCTGACCGGCTCACGCGAGCGGCGGCGTGGGCGTATCGCCGGCGTCGTGGGCGAGGCGCGCCCGCCGGGAGCGGCGGCGCGCCAGTTCGAGCACCCGGTCGACGAAGAGGGCGGGGTCGCGCGGCAGTGCCTGCGTCGTGCGCGCATCACCCTTCTTCCTGAGCTCGACGTCCTCCGCGCTCGCCGCCCGGCGGAGTCGGCCTTCAGCGAGCAGGGCCGCGTCGACGGCCGCCGGCGGCTCGAGCGCCAGCGTGTACGCCGGCGTCCCCAGTGCGGCCGCCTCTCGCGCCATGACCCCGCCGGCGCCGAGCACGAAGTCGGCGGCGGCGATGAGGCTCGCGCCGTCGAGCACGGGCCCGTCGGGGGCGACCAGCCCGGGCACGCCGAGCGTGAGAAAGCGTGCGCGCTGCTCGCCGTCGCGAGCCACGAGAACGAGCGTCACGTGGCGGCGTCCGCCGAGCTCGCGCACGAGGCCGCTCAGCACTGCCTCGTCCTCCGCGGCCGCGCCGCCGGCCCTGCGCGCCGGCCGTGCCGGGCGCACCACGCCCACCACGCGGCGGCGGTCGACGCCGAGCTCCGCGAGCACGTGCGGGTCCGGGCTGAAGTCGTGGAGGTAGTACTCCTCCTTGAAGCCCGGGTAGCGGAAGAGCTTGCCCGGCGGCGCTCCGAGAGCCGCCAGCGCCGCCGGCGGGATGGCCTCCGGCACCGCGACCTCATCGACCAGGCGCACGTTGACGGCGTTGCCGCGGCGCAGCCGCTCATCGTCGAGAAAGGTCAGCTGCGGGATGCCCAGCGTCCAGGCCGTGAGGGCGAAGTCGCTGGCGTGGCTGCCGGCGGCCACGTCGAAGCGCCCGCTCGAGGCGGAGCCGATGAGCTGGGCGGTGCGGTTCACGAGGCCGACGGCGCGCGTACCGAGGCTGCCGCCGCGGTGACCCGTGGTGAGCACGCCCCCGAGGCCGTAGCGGCGCAGCACGAGGTCGGCGCCGGCGAAGCGCCGCGCCGTGAGCGTCACGGTGTGACCGGCGTCCTCGAGGCGGCGCACGATGGGTGCGAAGAAGACGACGTGAGAGGCGTCGGTGATGTCGACCCAGACTCGCATTCGCTCAACGCTTCGGCGCCCGGAACGTCACGCCTGCCGCAGGCGGGCCCGCCAGCGTTGCCTCGACGGGCGACTCAGGCCAGCCCGGCGGCGACGGCTGCGGCTACCTCTTGCACCTGCGCCTCGCTGAGGTTGGGGTGCATGGGGATGGCGAGATTCTGCTCCGCCGCTGCGTCGGTGACGGGGAAGTCGCCGAGCTTGTGGCCGAACTCGGCGAAGGCCGGCTGCAACTGCAGCGGCCTGGTGTAGTACGCGGCGCAGTCGACGCGGCGCTCCTTGCACGACGCCGCGATGGCGTCGCGCTCCGGATGCCGGATCACGTAGAGATGGTAGACGTGCGTGAGCCCGTCGGGAACGCAGGGGCGCAGGACCTCGCGCGGCAGGTGCCGGTCGTACCAGGCCGCCACCTGGGCGCGTCGCGCGTTCCACGTGTCGATCACCTCGAGCTCGATGCGCAGGATGGCCGCCTGCAGCTCGTCGAGACGCGAGTTGAAGCCGATGTCGGTGAACGTCTTCTTGTCTTTGCTGCCGTGGAAGCGCAGCTCGCGGGCGCGCTGCACCAGCACTTCGCTGTGGGCGGTGACCAGACCGCCGTCGCCGTAGCCGCCGAGGTTCTTGGTGGGGAAGAAGCTGAAGACGCCCATGTCGCCGAGGCTGCCGGCGCGACGCCCGTCGTAGGTCGCGCCCCATGCCTGGCAGGCGTCTTCGACCACGGGCAGCCCGTGAGGCTCCGCGACGGCGCGCACGGCGTCGGCGTCGGCCGGCAGGCCGAAGAGGTCGACGGGCATGATGGCTTTGGTGCGCGGCGTGAGCGCCGCCTTGATCGCGGCGGGGTCGATGCACAGCGTGTCCGGGAGGATGTCGACGAACACCGGCTTGGCCCCGGCCTGGGCGATGGCCTCGGCCGTGGCGTAGAAGGTGAAGGGCACGGTGATGACTTCGTCGCCGTGCCCCACGCCGAGCGCGCGGAGCGCGATGGTGAGGCCGTCGGTGCCGTTGGCGACGCCGACGGCGCCGGCGGTGCCCATGTAGGCGGCGGCCTCCTCTTCGAAGCCCTTGACGTTCGGACCGAGGATGACGCGGCCGCTGCGCAGCACCTCGAGCACGGCCGCTTCGATGCGGTCCTGCAGCTCGGCGTACTGCCCCTTGATGTCCATGAGTGCGACGGCCATGCGATGCGCCTCCTTGCGGCGTGAGAAGTCGAGCCCGGAACCTACCATAGCCCCACATTGGGGGGCTACCGGGAACGCTCCCAGGGCGCCGATCAGGCGCGCCTTGGCGCGTCGTGGGCGTCCAGACGCTCCAATGAGCCGGCGAAGTAGAGCGGCACGAAGACCAGATCCTGTTCGGTCAGCTCAGCATAAGGCGCCTCAGAAAGCACGATGCCTGGCGCCACTTCAGGTTGCTGCGCCAGAAGGATGTGCATGCTGCGCAGCCGGCCGGCCGGTCCGCTCTTGACCTCGACAGGCCGGGCGGATGTCCCGATGCGCACGACGTAGTCGACCTCGGCGGTGCTGCTCTTCGCCGCTCGTGCCCAGTAGAAGAGGTCCTCGTGCCGCTGGGAAACGGCGGCGAGTTCCTGACCGACGTACTGCTCGGCGACGGCACCGTTGTGAATTCCGAGCAGGTCCGTCTTCGCGAGCTCGACCGTGCTCGGCAGCCCCGCCAAGCGCTGCATGAGCCCCACGTCGACCACGAGGGCCTTGAAGGCACGCGAGGCGTCGGCACCGAGCGGTAGACCGACGTGCTTGATGCCGCGCACTCGCCGCACGAGTTGAGCGCGCTCCAACAGTGCGAACGCGCGCTTCACGGTAGGCGGCGTGGCCAGCGTGCTCAGCCGGGCGTACTTGAGCTGCTGACCCACAGACCGCGCGGTAGACGTCAGCACGTCGTCCAGGTAGTCGATCCCGGTGCGAGGCTGATACTTGAGAAAGTCGTCTCGATAGGTCGCGATGATGCTCTCGTGTACGTCGAAGGCATCGAGCAGACGGCCGCTTCCCGCATACGCTTGCACGGCCGCCGGCATCCCGCCGACGAAGAGGTAGTCCCGCAGGTGGTCGAGCAGCATCCGGTGTGTCGTGTCCGCCACCTTGTGCGGGCCCTCTTCGATGAGTTCGGAGGCGACCTTGTTGCCGATGCCGGCCAGGTACTCACAGAACGTCGCGGGTCGAAGCCAGAGGTAGTCGACCCGGCCGACTGGAACGGAGATGCCCCCCAGTGCGAACTCGAGGAGGGAGCCCGCAGCGATCACGTGGAGCTCCGGGAGCTCCTCGCAGAAGTAGCGGAGTGCGACGATCGCTCGCGGGCAGGCCTGGATCTCATCGAGGAAGAGCAGGTCGCGGCCCGGCACGATGCGTCCGCCGAGCATGGGTTCGAGCGCCGACAAGATCCGACGCGGGTCGAGATCGCCGGCAAAGATCGGGTGCAGATCGCGCCGTCGCTCGAGGTCGATACTGTGAAGGCGGCCAGGGAAACGCCGGGCGGCGAAATCGCGCACCAGCCATGTCTTCCCAACCTGGCGTGCGCCTCTGACGATCATCGGCCGTCGCTTGGGGGTGTCTGCCCAGGTGGCAAGATGTTGCGTCGCTCGGCGTTCCATATGCGGAGAGTAGCAAAGGTGGTTTTGAAATACAAGGCTAAATCGATACCTGCGTATTCGAAAAGAAAGGTTATCTGGTCACAATCGATAGCCGCCACGCTCGCTCCCGAGTGCTCGTGTGCGGTACCCTTGCGCGCGTGACCTCCATCATCGACATCGTCGTCCAGTGGGCGACCGGCCTCATCGGCGATTGGGGCCTGCCGGCCGTCTTCTTCCTGATGCTGCTCGAGAGCGCCTGCATCCCCGTCCCGAGCGAGGCGATCATGCCCTTCGCCGGCTTCGCCGTGAGCGAGGGCACCATGACCCTCTTCGGCATCACCGTCGCCGGGGTCCTCGGCAACGTCGTCGGCTCCTGGATCGCCTACTGGGTGGGTCTGTACGGCGGGCGCCCGTTCATCGACAAGTACGGCAGGTACGTCCTGCTGCGCCATCACCACGTGGAGCTGGCGGAACGCTGGTTCGCCAAGTACGGGCCCGTCGCCGTGTTCTTCAGCCGCGTGCTGCCGATCGTGCGCACCTTCATCTCGCTGCCCGCGGGCATCGCCAAGATGCCGTTCTGGAAGTTCACGTTGTACACGGTCCTGGGGTGCATCCCGTGGGTGTTCTTCCTGGGCTGGCTGGGCACGCGGCTCGGCGCGCACTGGGAGGACATCCGGCCGTATCTGCACTACGCCGACTATGCGGTGGTCGCGGCGCTGGCCGGGATCGTCGTGTATGCGGTCGTCAAGTGGCGTCGCGGCCGAGGGGAGGGCGAACGCGGCGGGGGGGACGCGAGCACGGGCGGCGTCGCCGCGCCGGACGCCGCGTCTGATGCAAAGGGCGAGGCGTGAGCAGCGCGGCCGGCGCCGGCTGCCACGTGCGCGTGCCCGCGACCACCGCCAACCTCGGCCCCGGCTTCGACTGCCTGGGCTTGGCGCTCGACCTGTGGAACGACCTGCAGTTCTCGCTCGAGGGCGAGGGCGTGAGCGTCACGTCGGCCGGAGAGCACGGCGAGACGCTGCCCACCGACGAGACCAACCTGGTCGCGCGCTCGTTTCTGCGGCTGTACGAGGAGGCCGGCGCCGCTCCGCCGGCCGGCCTCCGGGTGCACTGCGACGTGCGCATCCCGCCGTCGTCCGGCCTCGGCTCGAGCGCGTCGGCGGTGGTGGCCGGATTGCTCGGCGCGAACACGCTGCTGGGCCGGCCGTTCGAGCGGGCGCGCCTGCTGGAGCTGGCCGCCGAGATCGACGGTCATCCCGACAACGTCGCGGCGACCCTGCACGGCGGCCTCACCATCGTGGTGCGCAAAGAGGACAAGCTGCTGACCAAGAAGATCCTCGTACCCGAGGCGCACGTCGCCCTCGCCGTTCCGCAACTCGCCTTCAGCACGCACACGGCGCGCGCCGGCTTGCCCACCCAGGTGTCCATGAAGGACGCGGTGTTCAATCTGGGCCGCACGCCGCTCGTGGTCGAGGCCTTGCGCACCGGCGATTTCGACCTGCTCAGCCAGGTGATGGAGGACAGGCTGCATCAGGCGGCGCGCCTCAAGCTCATCCCCGGCGGCCGCGCGGCCTGGGTCGCCGCCCAGCAGGCGGGGGCCGCGGCCGTGGCCATCTCCGGCTCGGGCCCCAGCCTGATCGCCTTCGTCAGTCTGGCGACCGACGCGCTGCGCGTCGCGCGCGCGATGGCCGAAGCCTTCGCCGCCGAGGGTATGCCGGCCATCCCGCTCGGGCTGAGCGCGTCGGCGGCCGGCGCCAGCGTCGCCGCCTGACGGCGGCGGCGCTCCTCCGGCCGCGCGCGGCGCGCTTCGCGTCGGCGCAGCGGGGTACAGTCCGGACATGAGCTCCGGGTATGAACTGGTCGATCACACCGCCGACATCGGCGTGCGCGCCTGGGGCGCGACGCCGGCCGCCGTGTTCGAGCAGGCTGCCCACGCCTTGTTCTCGCTGGTGTGCGACCCCCGTGAGATCGACGAGCGCGAGACGCTCGAGGTCGCGCTCGAGGCGGAGGCGCAGGACTTGCTGCTGGCCGCCTGGCTCAACGAGCTGCTCTACATCTTCGAGGCGCGCCGGCTGGTGCTCTCGCAGTTCGAAGTCATCGAGCTGGGAGAGCAGACCCTGCGCGCGCGCGTCAGCGGCGAGCCCCTCGACCCCGGCCGCCACATCGATGTGCGGCGGCGTGAAGGCGGCGACCCTCCACGAACTGGCGCTCGAGCCGCGCGACGGCGGCTGGGAGGGCTTCGTCATCCTCGACGTCTAGGAGGGCGGCGATGCGCGTCGAGCGCACCGGCGAGTACACGTGGGAGATCCCCGCCGAGGGCGCGATGCGCGTGCCCGGGCGCGTGTATGGGCACCCCAGCCTGTTCGCGCAGGCCGGTCATGAAGAAGCCCTGCAGCAGGTCGCCAACGTCGCCACGCTGCCGGGGATCGTGACGGCGAGCATCGCCATGCCCGACATCCACTGGGGCTACGGCTTCCCCATCGGCGGCGTCGCGGCCATGGACGAGGCCGGCGGCGTCGTCTCGCCCGGCGGTGTCGGTTTCGACATCAACTGTGGCGTGCGGCTGGTGCGGACCGCCCTCGGGGCGGACGATGTACGCCCGCGCCTCGAGGCGCTGCTGCACGAACTCATGCGGCGGATCCCGCAGGGCACCGGCCGGGACGGGGCGCTGCAGCTGAAGGAGGGCGAGCTGGAGCGGCTGGCCGTGGAGGGAGCCGCGTTCCTGGTCGGCAGAGGCCTGGCGACCGGCGACGACCTGGCGCACACCGAGGAGGGCGGCGCGCTGCCCGGCGCCGACGTGCGCGCCGTCAGTCACCGCGCCCTGGAGCGCGGGCGCACGCAGGTCGGCAGCCTGGGCTCGGGCAACCACTTCCTGGAGGTCCAGGTGGTGGACGAGGTCGTCGACCAGAAGGCGGCGAGGGCCTTCGGCGTCGCCGCCGGCCAGGTGGTCGTGATGATCCACTCCGGCTCGCGCGGGTTCGGCCACCAGGTGTGCACCGACCACGTGGCGCGGATGGCGAGCGTGGCGGCGCGCCACGGCATCGAGCTGCCCGACCGGCAGCTCGCCTGCGCGCCGCTCGGCTCGCCCGCAGCTCGCGAGTACCTCGCGGCCATGGCCTGCGCCTGCAACTTCGCCTTCGCCAACCGGCAGATGATGCAGCATGAGGTGCGCGGCGCCTTCGAGCGAGTCTTCGGGGACAGCTGGGAGCGGCTCGGCGTGGAGCTCGTGTACGACGTGGCCCACAACATCGCCAAGCGCGAGGTCCACATGGTCGACGGGCGGGAGCGCGCCGTGCTCGTGCATCGCAAGGGCGCGACGCGGGCCTTCGGCCCCGGTCACCCCGACGTGCCGCCCGAGTACCGCGCCGTCGGGCAGCCGGTCATGATCCCCGGCGACATGGGCAGCGAGAGCTGGCTCCTGGCCGGCACCGAGACGGCCATGGCGGAGACCTTCGGGTCGACCTGCCACGGCGCCGGGCGCACGCTCTCGCGTCACGCGGCGCGCAAGGTCAAGAGCGGAGCGGAGGTCCGCCGCGAGCTCGAGGAGCGCGGCATCGTCGTGAAGGCCGCCTCGGTCGGCCTGCTCGCCGAGGAGGCGCCGTACGCCTACAAGGACGTCGCCGACGTCGTCGACGTGGTGCACGCCGTAGGCCTCTCGCGCAAGGTCGCGCGGATGCGGCCGCTCGGCGTGCTCAAGGGATAGGGGCCGCCGGTCAGTCCCGCGCGGCCTCGCGCTTGGTGATCTCGACGATGTCCCGGTAGAGCTCCGTCAGGGCATCGCGCGACAGCGGACCCTTGTTGGCGCGGCTCACGAAGGTGAGCATCCACTCCTCGCGCGCCGGATCCAGGAAGTCGACGCCGTGCTGCTCCTTGTACGCCTTGAGCTGCTTGACCAGCTTGAGGCGCTTGTTGACGGCGTCGATGATCTTGAGGTCGTTGTCTGAGATCTGGTCGCGGAACTGCTTGATGACCGGATCGTCGCCTGCGTTGCCCACCCTCACGTCTCCGTTCTGGCCCGGCCCGACGCCGACGCGTCAGCTATGGCCGGTCCCCTCGTCGTCCGTATCGTCTCGTCGTCCTCGTCGAGGTCGTCGTCCTCATCGTCTTCGTCGTCGTCTTCCTCGTCCTCGTCGTCGACCTCCTGGTCGATGGCGAAGGCCACGTCGTCCGGCGTGCCCTCCGCACTGGCGAAGTCCTCGGGGGAGACGCTCTCGAGGAAGTCGCGGAAGCTCTCCACGATCTCCTCGGTGTCGTCGACCTCGCGCTCGAACTCGATGGCGTTCTCGTCGACGAGCGTGGTGGCGGCGAAGATCGGCGCCTCGGTGCGCACGGCCAGGGCGAGCGCGTCGCTGGGTCGCGAGTCGATCTCGATCTCGTTGCCGTCCTTGTTGAGCGTGAGGGTGGCATAGAAGGTGCTGTCTTTGAGATCCGTGACGGTGATGCGCGCCACGTCGGCTTCGAAGCGTCCGATGATGCTGGTGAGCAGGTCGTGCGTCATCGGCCGCGGCAGCTTCGTGCCCTGCAGCTTGATGAGGATCGCGGCGGCCTCGGGGTGCCCGATCCAGATGGGCAGGAAGCGATTGCCCTCCACCGTCTTGAGGAGGACGATCGGCTGCTTGCCGATGACGTCGAAGCTGACGCCGTAGATGACCATTTCCTGAACGTCCATCACATCTTGAGTATACGGCAACGCCTGAGGGACACACCAGCACCGATGGGCAACACTTGTTGCGGCGGCGCCCAGCACCGGCTTGCCCGCTCTCCGGTCGGGAGTAGTATCGGAGGTGGAGACCTCCGCGCCGGCTGGCGGCGCGGAGTCCGCCGGGCCGCGGCCCGCGCGAGATCGGAGGAGGGGCCATGATGAGCTCGCGCACGTCTGGATCGTCACACCGCAGGAGGGCCGTCTTCGCCGCCGGCCTGCTCGTTGCCCTCGTCCTCACGCTCGTTCTCGCGGCGGCTGCGTCGGCACGCAGCGGCCGGGTAGGTCCGGAAGTCCGGGCGGCGTGGGAGCCGGGCAAGATACCCGCTCTCTCCGCGCGCGGCGCCTCCGTGTGGCACGGCATCTGGGAGGCGCAGCCCACGGGCACGATCGTCTACGCGATGACCGATGCCGCCCCGTGGATGACGCTGACCGCGACCGACGCGACCGGCCTGCCGGTCTGGTCGGTAGAGACCGGTGATGCCTGGGCGGCGCCGGGCAAGCTGCCAGCCGCCCTTGTCGCCGCGTTCCCGGACCCGGATCCCAACGTCCTTCGCGACGGGGAGCTCCGGGCCTACGACGCGCGCGGCATGGTGCACTTCCGCAAGAAGTTCGAGAACAAGTTCGTCCAGCCTCTGTGCGACACGCCGAAGCGCCTCGTGTGGTTCGAGATCTCGGCGAAGGCCGTCACCCGCGTGTTCGTGCGGCAGGGCTCCACCACGCACACGGTGGCCCTGCCCTACCGTCCGAAAGGCGCGGGCTTCCCAATGTTCGCCGCGTCGTCCGCCGCCGGTTCACGGTTGATCGTCGGCACGAACATGCCCAGCACCGATCGGCGGAGCGTCATGACGTCCTGGCTGCGCGTGAGTCGCTCAGGCGTGCCCAGCATCGTCAGCCGCGGCATCACCGACTGGGTGTACGTGGCGCTCAGCCCGAGCGGCGACAAGGCCGCCGTCATGACCTCCGAGGCCGTCGGCGGTGTCGGCAACCGCTGGGTGAGCTTCGGCCGGTTCTCGGGTCGGCTGTTCGAGGGTGAGGACAGCGGCGAGATGGACGTGAGCGCCCAGCGGATCTTCGTACAAGGTCGATACACCTTCGGTGACGGCCAAGACGGGTGGAGCACCCACATGGTGACGGTGCTGGACCACTCGCCGATGATGATCTACAAGCGCGCCTGGACGTTCGACGACGCTTCGAGCAGCATCTGGTTCCGGCACAACGGTCGCATCGACCGGCTGGCCGGCGTCGACGACAAGGGCGCCCTGACCGTCGTCAACGTGGACAGCTGGGCGATCACGACCCTGCCGGGGCCGTACGCGGACGCCGTTCCCTTGCCCGACGGCCGGCTGACCACACTCACGCCGGAGGGCGTGCTGGACATCATCCCCAACCCCGTGGCGGGGCCGTAGCGCCCGGTCTACTCCAGCGGGCCGCCGAGCGTGGCGAAGCCCTCTCGCACGGCGGCCGCCAGCAGCTGCCGGTC
>CAVOWE010000014.1:0-32337 GCA_963700035.1 uncultured Thermoleophilia bacterium
GACGGCCGCGTTGCAGGCTCCCGAGACGGCAGGTAGAGTGTGACCGTGCAATCACCAGATGACGGGCGGGACGACGACAAGAAAGGCTCGTCCACCTCGGCCGAGTCGGTCGCCTTCCTGCTGCTGGGCGGCGTCGTCACCGGCCTCGGCGTCGGCGCCGGCATCGACTGGGTCGTCGAAGACGTTCCCGCTGTTCACGGTGATCGGCGTGTTCGCCGGGTTCGCTCTGGCGCTCTACGCCATCTATCTGGAGACGAAATGACGACGACGGGAGGTAGGGGCACGTGCGCAGGCAGGCCGTCGCACCACTTGTCTTGAGCGCCATGACCGTGGCCAGCGCGGTCGTCGCCGGGCTGCTGGGGCAGCTCGGTGTGGGCCGCCGCCCTCGGCGCCGGCCTCTGCCTCGGCTACTGGGCGCTCGAGGCGCTGGCCTGGCGACGCGGGTCCGCCGTGCCCTTCGGCGCGGCGCTGGGCGTCGCCCTCGGCGGCATGGTCCTGCGCTTCGCGCTCGTGCTCGGCGTCCTCATCCTCATCGGCGTGTTCGCGAGACCCGACTTCGCCACCGCGGCGCTCGCCTTCCTCGCCTCGTTCAGCGTGTACGTCGGGCGTGCGCCTGTTCACCTATCCGCTCCCACCCGGGGCGGCCCATCAGGCGGGCGCCCGATGAGCCGCAAGGTGAAATGGGGCATCTTCGGGTTCATCGCGTCTGGGCGCCCTGGTGCTGCTCGCCGTGCTGCCGGGCGGCGACAGGTGGAGGAGTTCTCGGTGGCCGAAGAGTTCACCCTCCATCCCATCATCAGCCTGCCCTCTCTGGCGGGCGTCGACCTGTCGGTCAACAAGGCCGTGATCTACCTGTGGATCACCACGGCCGTCCTCGTGGTCCTGTCCATCGTCGTCAGCCGTACGATCAAGAAGCAGCCGGGCCGCTTCCAGTACACCGTCGAGGTCCTGTACGAGCTCGCCCGCGACAGCATCGTCGGCGACGTCATGAAGAGCGGTAAGGCCACGTGGTTCCCCTACATCGGGGCGGTGTTCTTCTTCGTGCTCGCCTCGAATCTCATCGGGCTCCTGCCGCTGCCGCTCGGCGAGCACTGGCAGCCGTCCTACTACGCCGCCACCGCCAACCTCTACGTCACGCTCACGCTGGCGCTCTTCACGTTCGTGTTCACCCACTACGCCGGCATCCGCAAGAACGGCTTCCGCTACTTCGCGAACTGGGCGCCTCCCAGCGCGCCGCCGGTGCTCAAGCAGCTCATCTGGGTGATCCACCTGGTCAGCGAGGTCTTCCGCCTGGTCTCCCTCTCCGTGCGTCTGTTCGCCAACATGCTCGCCGGGCACGCCATCCTCGGCGTGTTCTTCGCCATGGCGCTCATCTTCCAGAACTACCTCGCCGCCCTCCTGCTTGCAGGGCGGCTCCGTGCTCATCTACCTGTTCGAGATCTTCGTGGCCTTCATCCAGGCCTTCATCTTCGCCATCCTCTCCGCCGTGTACATCGGCGGGGCGCTGGACCAGGAGCACTGACACGTGCGCCTGGGTCTCCACAGTCCTGCAAGCGTTGGACGCGTGAACCATCAAGGAGGATTCTGAATGGACGCTGAAGGAGCCAAGCTGCTCGGCGCCGGTATCGCCATGGGCGTGGGCGCCCTGGGCCCCGGCCTCGGCCTCGGCCTGATGATCGGCAAGGCGCTCGAGAGCATCGCCCGCCAGCCCGAAGTCGCCGGCGACATCCGCACCAACATGTTCATCGGCATCGGCGTGACCGAGGCCGTGGCGCTCTATGCCTTCGTGGTCGCCCTGATCCTCATCTTCGTGGCCTGACGCCGCGATCCGCACGGGAGATCGGAGAACCACATGCTGAACACCGAGTGGGGCCTCATGGTCTGGACGCTCATCACGTTCGGCATCGCCCTGTTCATCCTCTGGAAGTTCGCCTTCGGGCCCATCCAGAAGGTCATCGACGAGCGCCGCGCCGACATCCAGAACAGCACGGACGCCGCCGAGGAGACACGCGCCGCACGACGCGCGGGTTCATGGAACCCGAGATGCGGCAGACCGGCGAGCTCATGCTCCGGGCGCTGACGGCGCGCGGCAACGACGCCGCCCTGGCGGAGATCCACCGCGAGGTGCTCGACCTCCTCGAGCGCTTCCCGCTCTACGAGTTCCTGTGAGCGAGACCGCGCCGGCAGCTCCGGGCCGCCGCGCTCGCGGCCCAGCTGGGACGAGTACTTCCTCCAGCTGGCCCGCCAGGCGGCCACCCGCTCCACCTGCCTGCGCCGCCAGGTCGGCGCCGTGCTGGTCCGCGACAAGCGTCTCCTTGCCACCGGCTACAACGGCGCCCCGCGCAACACGGCGCACTGCCTCGACGTGGGCTGCCTGCGCGAGCAGCTGGGCATCCCTTCCGGGGAGCGCCAGGAGCTGTGCCGCGCCATCCACGCCGAGCAGAACGCCATCATCCAGGCCGCCGTGCACGGCGTGGCCATCGACGGCGCCGTGCTCTACACGACCGTCCATCCCTGCATCCTCTGCGCCAAGATGCTCATCAACTGCGGGGTACGTGAGATCCACTATCTCGAAGGGTATCCGGACGAGCTTTCGCGAGAGATGCTCTCCGAGGCGGGTGTCGCGGTCCATCAGGAGACACTGCCATAGACGGACCGCTCCTCCTGGAGAGCCCTGTGCGCACGGCGGTGCTCGGATTCCTGATCGCCGCCGTCATGGTGTACCTGCTCACCCCGCTCATGGGGCGTCTGGCCCATCTCACCGGCGCGGTCGACACGCCCAGCGACGACCGCCGCATGCACGTGCTGGCCACGCCCCTGCTCGGCGGGCTGGGCATGTACCTGGGATGGATGGTCCCGGTCATGATCCTGGTCAAGGTGGACCGCCCGGTATGGGGGATCATCGGTGGCGCCACCATCGTGGTGGCCGTCGGCCTGTTCGACGATCTCTACGAGCTCGAACCGATCGTCAAGTTCATCGGGCAGCTGCTGGCCATCAGCGTGGCCATCTACTTCGACATCCGCATCAACCGCATGGGCGTGCCGTTCACCGACATCATGGTCCACTTCCCGACCGTGGTCTCGATCCTCGTCACGGTGTTCTGGATGGCGATGATCGTCAACATGGTGAACTTCATCGATGGCCTCGATGGCCTTGCCGCGGGCGTCTGCGGCATCTCCGCGCTCACGTTCTGCGTCATCTCGCTGAGCACCAGCTTCCCGGCGGCGGGGGTGATCGCCGCGGTGCTCGCCGGCGCGACGTTCGCCTTCCTGCGCTTCAACTTCCACCCGGCCAGCATCTTCATGGGCGACGCGGGGTCGATGCTGCTCGGCTTCGTGCTCGCCTGTCTGAGCGTGCAGAGCGTGATGAAGGGCACGGCGGCCATCGCCCTCGTGCTGCCGCTGCTGGTGCTCGGCGTGCCGTTCATCGACCTGTCACTCATCGTCTGGCGCCGCTGGCGCCGCGGCGTGCCGTTCTATTCGCCGGGGCAGGACCACGTGCACCACGACCTCGTGCTCGTGCACGGGTTCTCGCAGCGCAAGAGCGTCCTGCTGCTCTACAGCTGGTGCCTGCTGCTCAGCGGTCTCGCGATCGCGGTGCAGCGCAACAACCTCTTCTCCATGGTCGTGCTCGGCATCGCCGCCACCGTCGCCACCGTGTACATGGCGCAGCTGCTCAGCCGCTACCGCTCGCGGCGTCGCGGGCTGCCCGACCCGCTGGCCGTGGGGGTGGACAACGACGCCGACGGTGACGGCGATGCCGACGACGCCGCGAAGAGGTAAGGTGGCCAGAGGCGTGCGGACGGCAGGCGCGCGGGTGGCCGTCGCCGGCTCCGGCAGAGTACGACGGCCGCGTTGCAGGCTCCCGAGACGGCAGGTAGAGTGTGACCGTGCAATCACCAGATGACGGGCGGGACGACGACAAGAAAGGCTCGTCCACCTCGGCCGAGTCGGTCGCCTTCCTGCTGCTGGGCGGCGTCGTCACCGGCCTCGGCGTCGGCGCCGGCATCGACTGGGTCGTCAGGACGTTCCCGCTGTTCACGGTGATCGGCGTGTTCGCCGGGTTCGCTCTGGCGCTCTACGCCATCTATCTGGAGACGAAATGACGACGACGGGAGGTAGGGGCACGTGCGCAGGCAGGCCGTCGCACCACTTGTCTTGAGCGCCATGACCGTGGCCAGCGCGGTCGTCGCCGGGCTGCTGGGGCGGTCGGTGTGGGCCGCCGCCCTCGGCGCCGGCCTCTGCCTCGGCTACTGGGCGCTCGAGGCGCTGGCCTGGCGACGCGGGGCCGCCGTGCCCTTCGGCGCGGCGCTGGGCGTCGCCCTCGGCGGCATGGTCCTGCGCTTCGCGCTCGTGCTCGGCGTCCTCATCCTCATCGGCGTGTTCGCGAGGCCCGACTTCGCCACCGCGGCGCTCGCCTTCCTCGCCTCGTTCAGCGTGTACGTCGGCGTGCGCCTGTTCACCTATCCGCCCACCCCCGGGCCGGCCCATCGGGCGGGCGCCCGATGAGCCGCAAGGTGAAATGGGGCGTCTTCGGGTTCATCGCGTCTGGGCGCCCTGGTGCTGCTCGCCGTGCTGCCGGGCGGCGAGGAGGAGGAGTTCTCGGTGGCCGAGGAGTTCACCCTCCATCCCATCATCAGCCTGCCCTCTCTGGCGGGCGTCGACCTGTCGGTCAACAAGGCCGTGATCTACCTGTGGATCACCACGGCCGTCCTCGTGGTCCTGTCCATCGTCGTCAGCCGTACGATCAAGAAGCAGCCGGGCCGCTTCCAGTACACCGTCGAGGTCCTCTACGAGCTCGCCCGCGACAGCATCGTCGGCGACGTCATGAAGAGCGGTAAGGCCACCTGGTTCCCCTATATCGGGGCGGTGTTCTTCTTCGTGCTCGCCTCGAATCTCATCGGGCTCCTGCCGCTGCCGCTCGGCGAGCACTGGCAGCCGTCCTACTACGCCGCCACCGCCAACCTCTACGTCACGCTCACGCTGGCGCTGTTCACGTTCGTGTTCACCCACTACGCCGGCATCCGCAAGAACGGCTTCCGCTATTTCGCGAACTGGGCGCCTCCCAGCGCGCCGCCGGTGCTCAAACAGCTCATCTGGGTGATCCACCTGGTCAGCGAGGTCTTCCGCCTGGTCTCCCTCTCCGTGCGTCTGTTCGCCAACATGCTCGCCGGCCACGCCATCCTCGGCGTCTTCTTCGCCATGGCGCTGATCTTCCAGAACTACCTTGCCGCCCTCCTGTTGCAGGGCGGCTCCGTGCTCATCTACCTGTTCGAGATCTTCGTGGCCTTCATCCAGGCCTTCATCTTCGCCATCCTCTCCGCCGTGTACATCGGCGGGGCGCTGGACCAGGAGCACTGACACGTGCGCCTGGGTCTCCACAGTCCTGCAAGCGTTGGACGCGTGAACCATCAAGGAGGATTCTGAATGGACGCTGAAGGAGCCAAGCTGCTCGGCGCCGGTATCGCCATGGGCGTGGGCGCCCTGGGCCCCGGCCTCGGCCTCGGCCTGATGATCGGCAAGGCGCTCGAGAGCATCGCCCGCCAGCCCGAAGTCGCCGGCGACATCCGCACCAACATGTTCATCGGCATCGGCGTGACCGAGGCCGTGGCGCTCTATGCCTTCGTGGTCGCCCTGATCCTCATCTTCGTGGCCTGACGCCGCGATCCGCACGGGAGATCGGAGAACCACATGCTGAACACCGAGTGGGGCCTCATGGTCTGGACGCTCATCACGTTCGGCATCGCCCTGTTCATCCTCTGGAAGTTCGCCTTCGGGCCCATCCAGAAGGTCATCGACGAGCGCCGCGCCGACATCCAGAACAGCACGGACGCCGCCGAGGAGACACGCGCCGAGGCGCATCGCCTGCTCGAGGAGTACAAGGCCACCCTGGCCAAGGTGCGCGGCGAGGCCGAGGACATCCTCGAGCGCTCACGCACCACCGGCGAGTACGCCAAGGCCGAGATCCTGGCCGCGGCCAAGGCCCAATCCGAGCGCGTGCTCACCCAGGCTCACGAGCAGATCGAGCGCGACACGCGCGCCGCCCTGCGCGAGCTCAAGGGCCAGATCGCCGAGCTCACCGCGCTCGCCACCGAGAAGGTCGCCGCCGGCAGCCTCAACGCTGCCGACCAGGAGCGCCTCATCGACGAAGCGCTCACGGAGCTGAACGTCGATCAGCTGGGCATGGGGAACCAGCGTTGAGCGCAGAGAACGTCGCCCGCGTGTATGCGCGCGCCCTGTTCGACGCTGCCCGCGACGCCGGCGCCGTCGCGCCGGTGGGCCGCGATCTGGGCGACTTCGTCGCCGCCCTCGCGGCCTCTGCGTCTCTGCGCGACGTGCTCGCCGACCCCCAGGTCGACAGCGCCGCGAAGCAGCGCATCCTCGTCGAGATCACGAGAGGCGGCCAGCCGCTGGTGGCCAACACGCTCCAGCTCCTGCTGGAGCGTGGCCGCTTCGGCCTCGTCGCCGAGCTGCGCGAGGCCTACGAGGCGCTCGCCGCCACAGAAGCCGATCTCGTCAAGGTCGAGGTGACCTCCGCCGTGGAGCTCACCGCAGCCGCTCGCGAGAAGATCGCCGAGCGGGTCGCGGAGGCCGCCGGCCGCCGCGTCGAGCTCGCGGCGCGCGTCGACCCGCACATCATCGGCGGCCTCGTGCTGCGTGTCGGCGACGTCATCGTCGACGGCAGCGTGCAGGCCCGCATCCGCCAGCTGCGCCGCCGGCTGGCTACCGCAGAACTGAGAGGTGACGTGGAGTGAAGCTGCGCCCCGAAGAGATCGCCGCGGTCCTCAAGTCGCAGATCGAGGATTATCAGGCAGAAGTAGAGGTCGACGAGGTCGGTACGGTCCTCGAGGTCGGCGACGGCATCGCCCGCATCTACGGCCTGCGCAATTGCCTGGCCATGGAGATGCTGGATCTCCCCCACGAGGTCACCGGGCTTGCCCTCAACCTCGAAGAAGACAACGTCGGCGCCGTGCTGCTCGGCGAGGACACCCTCATCAAGGAGGGCGACCTGGTCAAGCGTACCGGCCGGGTGCTTCAGGTGCCGGTCGGCGAGGCCATGATCGGCCGCGTCGTCGATCCCCTTGGGCGGCCGCTCGACGACAAGGGCCCTATCGAGACCGGCGACTACCGCCCGGTCGAGTTCAAGGCCCCGGGCGTGGTCGAGCGGCAGCCCGTCAAGGAGCCGCTGCAGACGGGCCTCAAGGCCATCGACTCGATGATCCCCATCGGCCGCGGCCAGCGTGAGCTCATCATCGGCGACCGCCAGACCGGTAAGACGTCGATCATCGTCGACACCATCATCAACCAGAAGGGCCAGGACGAGATCTGCATCTACGTGGCCATCGGCCAGAAAGCCTCCACGGTGATGCAGGTCGTGCGCAAGCTCGAGGAATACGGCGCCATGGACTACACGATCGTCGTGGTGGCCAGCGCCTCGGCCTCCGCTCCTCTCAAGTACCTGGCGCCCTACGCGGGCGCGGCGATGGGCGAGTACTTCCTGTACAGCGGCCGCCACGCCGTGTGCTTCTACGACGACCTCTCAAAGCAGGCCGACGCCTATCGCCAGATGTCGCTGCTGCTGCGCCGGCCGCCGGGCCGCGAAGCATTTCCCGGCGACGTCTTCTACCTGCACTCGCGCCTGCTCGAGCGCGCCGTCAAACTGAGCGACGAGCTCGGCGGCGGGTCGCTCACCGCGATCCCCGTCATCGAGACGCAGGCCGGCGACGTGTCCGCCTACATCCCCACCAACGTGATCTCCATCACCGACGGGCAGATCTTTCTGCAGAGCGACCTCTTCTACAGCGGTGTGCGCCCGGCGGTGAACATCGGCATCTCGGTGAGCCGCGTGGGCGGCAACGCCCAGATCAAGGCCATGAAGCAGGTCGCCGGCCGTCTGCGCATCGACCTCGCCCAGTACCGCGAGCTGCAGGCCTTCGCTCAGTTCGGCTCCGACCTCGACGAGTCCACCAAGCGCACGCTCGCCCGCGGCGAGCGCATGATCGAAGTCCTCAACCAGGGGCGCTTCGACCCCATGCCGGTCGAAGAGCAGGTGGCGGTGATCTTCGCGGGCAACCAGGGCTACATCGACGACCTCGAAGTGCCTCGCGTCGCCGCCTTCTGCGAGGGCCTGCGCGAGTACCTGCGCGGCCAGAACGCCGAGCTGCTCGCGGCGATCCGCGACCGAGAAGGTGCTGTCGCCCGAGAACGAGGCGCTGCTGCGCGACGCCATCGCCGCATACCACGACTCGTTCGCCCCCGAGTCGGCGGTCGCCGATCTGGCGCTCGAGGAGGCGGAGGCCTGACGTGGCCAGCCTGCGCGACATCCGCCGGCGCATCGCGTCGGTCCACAACACGCGCAAGATCACCAAGGCCATGGAGATGGTGGCCGCCGCGAAGCTGCGCCGTAACCAGGCGCGCATCGAGGCGCTGCGGCCGTACGCCGCCGACATGATCGAGATGATGGTCGACCTCGCCACCTACTCGGAGGAGACGCGGCAGTTCGCGCTCATGCAGGAACGCGCCGAGATCAAGAGGGTCGCCGTGGTCGCCATGACCGGCGACCGCGGCCTGGCCGGCGCCTTCAACGCCAACGTCGTGCGCAAGGCCATGGAGATCGAGCGCCAGTTGCGCGAGCGAGGGCGTCGAGACGCGCGTCATTGCCGTCGGCCGCAAGGGCATCGGCACCCTGACCTTCCGCGGGTGCCGCCTCGAGCGAAGCTGGCAGGGCCTGAGCGACCGGCCCGAGTACCAGGACGCGCGGGCCATCGCCAAGTACCTCATCGATCTCTACACGTCCGGCGAGGTCGACCGCGTGAGGCTCGTCTACAACCACTTCACGTCGCCGATCGAGCAGACGCTCCTCGACGACGTCATCCTCCCGGTGCCGCAGGAGGCGGTCACCGACGAGGCCAGGCACCCCGGGCTCGTGAGCTATCTGTTCGAGCCCGAGGCCAACGTCATCTTCGAGAGCCTGCTGCCGGCGTACGTCGAGATCGCCGTGTACAGCTCGCTGCTCGAATCGAGCGCCAGTGAACAAGGAGCGCGCATGACGGCCATGCGCAACGCCAGCGACAGCGCCGAGGAGATGCTCGGGTCACTCACCCTGGCGCTCAACCGCGCCCGCCAGGCGGCCATCACGCAAGAGATCCTCGAGGTCGTGGCCGGCGCCGAGGCCCTCGGGTGACCGGGGCCGCGCGGCCGCCGCACACCACACACGCAGAGCGGAGTTGAGGCTATGAACACAGGCACAGTCGTCCAGGTCATCGGGCCGGTCATCGACGTCCGCTTCCCGGACGAGATCCCGGCCATCTACAACGCCCTCACGGTCGGCATCGACAGCGGTGAGGGCCAGTCCAGGCAGGTCGTCTGCGAGGTGCAGCAGCACCTCGGCGACGACAAGGTCCGGGCCGTCGCCATGGACGCCACCGATGGCCTCGCGCGCGGCGCATCCGTCATCGACACGGGCGTGGCCATGACCGTGCCGGTGGGCGAGCAGACGCTCGGCCGCCTCATCAACGTGACCGGTGACACCATCGACCACGGCGAACCGCTGGTCGGCGTCGAGCGCTGGCCGATCCATCGGCCGGCCCCGGATTTCGAGTCGCTCGACCCGACCGATGAGGTCTTCGAGACCGGCATCAAGGTCGTCGACCTCATCGCGCCCTACGTCAAGGGCGGCAAGATCGGCCTCTTCGGCGGCGCCGGCGTGGGCAAGACCGTGATCGTCCAGGAGCTCATCCGCAACATCGCCGCCGAGCACGGCGGCCTCTCCGTGTTCTGCGGGGTCGGCGAGCGCACCCGCGAGGGCAACGACCTCTGGCTCGACATGAAGCAGTCGGGGGTCATCGACAAGACGGCGCTCATCTTCGGCCAGATGAACGAGCCGCCGGGGGCGCGCCTGCGCGTCGGCCTGGCCGGCCTCACCGTGGCGGAGTACTTCCGCGAGATGGGCGGCCAGGACGTGCTGCTCTTCATCGACAACATCTTCCGTTTCGTGCAGGCAGGCTCCGAGGTCTCCGCTCTCCTCGGGCGCATGCCGAGCGCCGTGGGCTACCAGCCGACCCTGGCCAACGAGATGGGCGAGCTGCAGGAGCGCATCACGTCCACCAAGCGCGGGTCGGTCACTTCGGTGCAGGCCATCTACGTGCCCGCCGACGACCTCACCGACCCGGCGCCGGCGGCCACCTTCGCCCACCTCGACGCCACCACGGTGCTCTCCCGCGCGATCGTCGAGAAAGGCATCTACCCGGCCGTCGACCCGCTCGACTCGAACTCGCGCATCCTCACCCGCGACGCCGTGGGCGACGAGCACTACGAGGTCGCTACGCGCGTCCAGGAGATCCTGCAGCGCTACCGGGAGCTTCAGGACATCATCGCCATCCTGGGCATGGACGAGCTCTCCGACGAGGACAAGGTGATCGTGCAGCGGGCGCGCAAGATCGAGCGCTTCCTCTCGCAGCCGTTCCACGTCGCCGAGCAGTTCACCGGCATGCCCGGCAAGTACGTCCCGCTGGCCGACACCGTGCGCGGCTTCAAGGACCTCGTCGACGGCAAGTGCGACGACCTGTCCGAACAGGCGTTCTTCATGGTCGGCGGTATCGAGGAGGCCGCCGAGCAGGCGCGGCAGCTCGCGGGCCGCGACGAGGCCGGCTGAAAGGGCTCCCGTGGCTGACGAACGCGTACTGCACGTCGAGGTCGTCACTCCGGACGGCGAGGTGTACTCCCAGGATGTCGCCATGGTCGTCCTGCCCGGCATCGAGGGGGAGCTCGGCATCCTCGCTCGCCACCAGCCCCTGGTCACGCTTCTGGGCGTGGGCGAGACGCGCATCCGCTCTCTCGACGACACGTGGGAGTACATCGCCACCGGGATCGGCTACGCCCAGGTCCTGTTCGACAAGGTCCTGGTCGTCGCCGATCACGGCGAGCTCGCCGGGAGGATCGACGTCAGCCGCGCCGAGGAGGCGCAGCGTCGCGCCCGCGAGCGTCTGCAGGAGCGTCACGACCCCGGCGCGCAGGCCGAAGTCGACTACTTCCGCGCCGAGCAGGCGCTCAGGCGCGCCGCGAACCGCCTGCGCGTGTCGGGGCGCGCCCGCTGAGCGCCGCTCCGTAGCGCCGGCGCACGCTATACTTGTGACCGTCTGATGGATGGTCCGATCGCACACGACGCGCGCCTTTGGGTGCGCGGCGGCCGCCGTTTGGAGGGGACTGTCGTGCTCTCGGGCGCCAAGAACTCGGCGCTCAAGCTGCTCGCCGCCAGTCTGCTCACCGACGAGCCCTGCGTCATCCGCCGCGTGCCGCGTATCACCGACGTCGCCACCATGGTGGCGATGCTGCGCGCGCTCGGCGCGGACGTGGAGCACGCCGGCGACGTCCTGCGCGTGCACGCCGGCGCCGCACTCAACGGCTGCGCCCCCTACGAGCTCGTGCGCACCATGCGCGCCAGCATCATCGTGATGGGCCCCCTGGTGGCTCGGCTCGGCGAGGCCACCATCGCCATGCCCGGCGGCTGCAACATCGGGCCGCGGCGCATCGACTTCCACATCCGCGGCCTCGAGAAGCTGGGCGCGACGATCACGATCGACCATGGCTTCATCAAGATCCACGGCACGCAGCTCAAGGGGGCGGTCGTCCCACTCGACTACCCCAGCGTCGGCGCCACCGAGAACCTCGTCATGGCCGCCACGGCCGCCGACGGCGAGACGGTCATCGAGAACGCTGCGCGAGAGCCCGAGATCGTCGATCTCTGCGACTTCCTGCGAGGCATGGGGGCGGTGATCGAGGGCGCCGGCACCACCACCATCCGCATCGAGGGCGGTCACGCGCTGCACGGCGTGGATCACGAGGTCGTGGCGGATCGCATCGAGGCGGGCACGTATCTCATCATGGGCGCCGCCACCCGGGGAGAGGTCACGACGCTGGGCCTCGATCCCACGCACCTCGAGCTCTTTCTCGGCAAGCTCAGGGGCATGGGCGTGGACGTGCGGGTGGGCGAGCGGTCGATCACCGTGAGCCGCGACGGCCCGCTCGCCCCCATCGACATCTCGACCCTGCCCCACCCGGGTTTCGCCACCGATCTGCAGGCTCAGACCATGGTGCTCCTGTCGCTGGCGGAAGGGACGTCGATCGTCACCGAGAACGTGTTCGAGAACCGCTTCGTGGTGGTCGACGAGCTCAACCGCCTGGGCGCCGGCATCAGCACCAGCGGGCACCACGCCGTCGTCGAGGGGCCGCGCTCTCTGAGCGGCACGGTCGTGGAGGCGCCCGACCTGCGGGGGGGCGCGGCCCTGGTCACGGCGGGTCTGGTGGCCGATGGGGTCACGGACATCGGCGCGGCGCACCATATCGAGCGCGGGTACGAGGACCTCGTCGGCAAGCTGGGGGCGCTCGGCGCAGACGTGACACGCGCGGGAGAGAGCCCGCGAACCGGCGAGGGCACGCGGCCGTCTCTCAGCTCGTGCGATGGAGAGACGTTGCGCAGCGCCCAGGCGGGCGCCTGCGGCGGAGGAGCATGAGCGAGTATCGCGTCTACAAGACCGGCGAGCCCGAGCCGGTGAGGGTCGGCGGCGTCGCGAAGCCGCTGGCCACGTCCGGCCGCGGGCCGCGCGCCGCCCGCCCGGAGCCGGCTGCCCGCGGCGGCGGGCTGCGCACACTCGTCATCTGGGCGGCCATCTCAGTGGCCGCGGCGGTCGCGGCGGCGCTGCTTTGGTACTACAGCCGCGACATGCTCGGCAACTCCCGCGCCGCGTTCGACCTCGCGAGGCTGTCCGGGAAGATCCCGGGATGGGCCATGGTCGGCGCACCCGTGATCGCGGTGGGCCTCGTCGCGGGCGTCACCGCGTATCTCGCCTTCGGACGCCACCTCGCCGTGAAGCTCGTCGGTGTGGCCGTCCTCGTGGCCGCGCTCGTGGCTCCCGGTCTGGCGCTCGGCTGGGCGAACGGCACGGTGGGCACCGTCGGCCAGTCGACCCCCGAGAAGATCGCCGTGGTCACGAAGACGAAGAAGGAGCTGCGCCCCGCGCTGCCGGGCAAGGCGGTGAACATCCTGCTCATGGGCTCTGACCACGCGGGGCCCGGCGACCCTGGACGCTCGGACTCGCAGATCCTCGTGCGCCTCGATCCGCAGACGAAGAGCATCTCGATGCTCTCCGTGCCGCGCGACCTGCGCGTCGACATCGAAGGCGTCGGCTACGACAAGATGAACGCGGCGTTCGCCTACGGTGGCCCGGCCCTCGCCGTCAAGACGTTCAGCCAGGTCACCGGTCTGCCCATCCAGCACTTCGTCCAGGTCGACTTCGACGGCTTCTGGCACGTGGTGCAGACCCTGGGCGGTATCTACGTCCCCGTCGATCACAGGTACTACTTCGAGGACAACGGCATCACCACCGTCAGCCTCGAGCCCGGCTATCAGATCCTGGACGGCGATCACGCGCTCAAGTTCGTCCGCTTCCGGCACGACGGGACGGGCGATTTCGGGCGCATGCAGCGCCAACAGCTCTTTCTCAAGGAGATGCAGCGTCAGTCGGGCCGCTGGAGCAAAGACTGGGGCAAGGTCCTGACTCTCATCAAGGCCGTCACCGAGCAGACCACCTCCGACATCGACTCCCTCAAGCGTCTGCAGCCTCTCGTCGAGCTCATCTTCCAGGTGAACACGTCGAAGTTCCACACCGTGCACCTCGAGGGCTCCACGCCGATGATCGACGGCGTGTCGTACGTGGTCCCGACGCAGGGCGAGATCGACCAGGCCGTCGCCGAGTTCACGCACCCAGTGCAGGCGCCCGACGCGGCCAGGGGGCTCCGACTGACCAAGAAGATGTACCCGATCACCGTCTACAACGGCAGCGGGATCGGAGGAGTGTCCACGAACGCGGCGAACCAGCTTGCCGCCCTCGGCTATCGGGCCGAGGTAGGCGCCGACGCCCCCGAGTTTCCCGGACAGGTCACGGTCGTGTATGCGCCCAGGAACCTGTCGGCCCCGGCCCAGCTCCTCGGCGAGATGTTCTGGCCCTCCGAGGTGCGCATCGTCGACCGCGCCCCCGGGGCCACCGACGGCATCAGCGTCTTCGTCACCTCGTCGTTCGACGGCACGCTCGCGGTCCCACAGGACGCTCAACAGCCGGAGCAGGTGCTGCAGAAGAACCAGCTCTACGACGCCGCGGCCTGGAAGACCTTCGCCGCCGAGACGCCGCTGCATCTCGAGATGCCCACGGCGTGGTCGCCGGGCTTCACCTACGACGAGTTCCGCGCCTACGGCATCAAGACCACGGCGGGCAGGCGCACCGCCGCGGCCGTGGCCGTCGTCGCCACACCCACGGGCGGCTCCTGGAGCATCCAGGCGATGCGCTGGATGGACCCCCCGGCCATCCAGAACCCCAACAGCACCCGGGTCATCGCCGGCCAGAAGTACATGCTCTTCTATCAGGCCGACCACCTCCATATGGTGGCCTGGAAGCGCAACCGCACGCTCTACTGGGTGATCAACACACTCGACAACCAGCTGTCCAACGATCTCATGATGGGCCTCGCGACCTCGTTCAAGCCCGTGAAGTGAAGCTTCTGCGCGCAGTGCTTGGGCGCCTCGACCCGTGGGCGGCCCTGCTGCTCGGCGTCCTTCTCGCTCTGGGCGTCGTCATCCTCCTCGCCACACCCGGGCCCTGGCACAAGGTCGTGGGCCCGCGTCCGCCGGTGCAGCTGGCGCCGCCGGCGCCGGCGGACTTGGCCGTGTTCGCCCTCGGCGGCGTCGACGGCAGGTGCACCGCCATCGTGTGGCTGCACGTCGATCGAGTGAGTCCGGCCCTCACGGCCGTGGTCCTGGCGCCCGAGACCCAGGGGTTCGTCCCGGGCGCTGGATACGCGCCGTTGCGGCGCATCGTGGACCAGGTCGGGCCGGGCGACGCCGCAGCGGCTCTGGGGCAGGAGCTCGACGTCCCCATGGACGCGTGGATCGCGCTCGACAGGCAAGCCCTGCGGCTGGCTCTGGAGCCGCGGGCGCTGGCCGGCGAGGCGCGCGCCCCCCTGTTGCAGTACAAGCGCGCTCAGGCGGCCTGGGAAGGTCGGGGCAACGCCCGTCGTGTCTGGACCACCCAGTACCAGGCGCTCGGCACGACGCTCGCGCGCCTGCCGTTCGAGCGCATCAACGTCGTGTCCTTCTCCAACTACGTGCTCGGCTGGGGGCACGTCCAGAGCGATCTCAACCTCCAGGGCGCCACGTCGCTGGCCACGACCTTCGCGGAGCTGCTCCCCGCACAGGTCGACGTGCGCGGCGCGGCGGCGATCGTCGAGACCTGCCGCCGCGGAGAGGCGTGGCGCGTCGATCGCAGCGCCATGGAGCAGCTGCGCCAGTCGCTCGCCTTCGGGCTCACTCCGCCTGCGGCGGGCCCGAGCGTCACGCGGTGGCCGCGACCGGCCCGCGTGCTCGTCGTACTGCCGGGGCCGCGCTACCGCTCCGACGTCTACGTGAACGAGGTGCGCCGGCGCCTGCGGCGTTCGGCCGGCGCTTCCGTCGCGGTGCGCGCCGTCAAAGCTCCTCGCTGGGGCGGCCTCGTGGCACGCACGACCGCCGCGGCCGAGTCGTGGCGTCCGCTGGCCGTCCTCGTCGCTCCGCCGGCCGGTAGCGACGACGCGGAGGCCGGCGAAGGGGCGGCCGTCGCGCTGCGCCGTCTGGGGGAGAAGCTGCGCGCGGCCGGCCAGCCGGCGGTGCTGAGCGCCCCGCTGCCCGCGGAGACGACGGCGACGGCCGCGCCCGCCACGGACGCGCTGACGGCGGCGATCCGCGCGGCCGGACAGCCGGTCTCACCGCTGGCCGGTCCGGGCGACGCGCCTCCGGGGGCGCCGTGGACTGCGGGGAGCCTCGACGCCAGGTTGACGGCGGCGGCCAGAGCCAACGTGGCGACGCTGGTCCGCGCCTGCTGGCCCGGGACGCTGGCGCCGCGCCTCGCATCCACGCGGCTCGGCTTCTCGTTCGCGGCACGGCGTCGCACCACCGTCGGCGTCTCGGCGTCGACCGAGAGTGCGTTGGCAGCGGCGACGGCGCGGCTGCGAACGTGGGGGTATCGGACGACGAACGTCCCGGCGACCGGCTGGACCTCCCAGCACCCTGGAGGCGGGGTGTACTACCGGGCAGGGATGCGCCGCGCCGCGCTGGCGCTCGCCGGCGACCTGGGCCTGCGGGCGGCCGCCGTGGTGCAGGACGAGGGTGCACCCGCGGCGCTCACGTTGAGACTCAGGCAATGAACAGAGCGCCTCCCCGCTGGGGAGGCGCTCTGTCGATGACGCTCGGCTGCTGTGGGCGTTGAGCTAGGAGCGGCGGCGGCGCAGCAGCGCTCCGCTGCCGATGAGGCCGGCGCCGGCGCCGAGGATCAGAAGGATCTCGCCACCGGTGAAGGCGAGCTCGCCACTCTGTTCCCCGGGAGCCTGCAGGCTCGCCAGGTAGTCTTCGAGAACGCCCTTGGACCGCGTTCGGGTACGCAACGCTGAGCGGGTTGTTCTGGACGTACCGCAAGGCGGCGCGGATCTGCTTGACCGTCCAGTTGCCGTCGATGGTGCCGTCCTGGGCATCTGCGATGATCTGGTCGATGATCGCTTGAGAGACCCCGGCTTGCGCGACCACGGCGAACACCAGGAGGAGCACCACGGCGAGCGTGAGGGCGACCATGAACTTGGCCTTCATATCTTCACCCCCCCTCGCGACACATACGGCAATCCCCTGCATTGCTCTTGAGCCTGCTTCTATCACAAGCTCCGCGACTATTGCCATAGACGGCTCGCCGTGACGGTGGCCGCCCTCCTGTTGCGCCGCCTTCGACGTCGGCAGTCTCGCACTGCCAGTATAATGCCGTCGATGGAGGTTGGGCTAAACACCGCGCGCGTTGCGCATCGGGCGCCA
Source organism: uncultured Thermoleophilia bacterium (assembly GCA_963700035.1). Taxonomy (GTDB): domain Bacteria; phylum Actinomycetota; class Thermoleophilia; order UBA2241; family UBA2241; genus CAIXSE01. The sequence goes on from CAVOWE010000014.1 coordinate 16,883, forward strand.
AGCCGGCTCCGCAACGTTGCACCGTTCGCGATCACGCTCGTCTTCGCGGGTCTCTTCAGCTTCCTCTCGGGCGGCTACATCTTCACGCGCAGCGCTCCGCTGGCGGTCGTCTACCTTCTTCTGGCGGCGGTCTGGGTCTGGTTTCTGCGGCGGCGCTCGCGGCCCTCTCTGCTGTACCTCGTCGCCCTCGCCGTGTTCGGGCTGTTCGTCGCCTGGGCGGGCCTTTCGGTGTCCTGGTCGTTCGGCCCGGACCTGAGCTGGATCGCCTTCGACCTCGCCGCTTTCTATCTTGTGGTGGCCGCGGTGCTCGGTCTCACGCCGGTCCGCGGCTTGGAGTTGCGCATGGCCGGCTACGGCTTCTTGGTGGTGGCCGTTGCCGTCGGTGTATACGCATTTCTCGGAAAGGTCCTCCCGGACGTGGTGATGCACGCGCACACGTACGCGCGCCTCGACAGCCCCGTCGGCTACTGGAACGTCCTCGCCCTGATGATGGTGATGGGGTTGGCGGTCGCGCTGGCTCTTTCCGGCGACCTCGCGGCTCACCCCGCCTGGAGGGTGCTGGCCGCCGCCGCCGCGGTGCCACTCTGCTTCGCCTTCTTCTTCGCCCTGTCTCGCGGCGGTTGGGTCGTGCTCGTGGTCGCGCTGGTGTTGTACTTCGGTTTCACGACCACGCGTCTCGCCAGTTTCGCGAGCCTTGTGGCCATCGCGGCCCCCGTGGCGGCCGTGCTGTGGCGTGTGCGCGGGCTCGGCACCCTCTTCACCGCGACCTCGGACGACGCACTGCGCACCCTTCAGGGGCACACCCTGCTGCGCTGGTCATTGGCGGCGCTGCTCGTCGCCGCGGGGGCGCAGGCCGTGATCGTGCTCGTGCAACGCTCCGTGCCGTGGCCACGCCGGCTGCGGGTCGTCGCCGGAGCCGCGGTACTGGTGGTGCTGGTGGCGGGCATCGGCGGCGGCTCGTGGCGCTTTCTTGAAAGCCGCGGCGGCTCGGCTTGGGTCAAGGACCGCGTGCAGACCTTCATCTCGGACACCGACGAGACCGGCAGCGGCGAAGGGGCCGGCCGGCTCACCTCTCTCAACACCGGCCGGCCGCCTCTCTGGCGCGAGGCTCTCGAGCAGTCTCGCTCACACCGCCTGCGCGGCACCGGTGCCGGCACGTTCGTCTTCACCCACGAGCGTTTCCGCGAAGTCGGGGGCGGTGTCGTGCACGCCCATAGCCAGTGGCTCAACGCGCTCAGCGAGCTGGGCACGGTCGGGCTCGGCCTGTTCGCGGCCGCCATGGCCCTGTTCGTCGCGGCCGCGGTCCGCAATCCATTCACCGACCGGCGCGACCCGTTGCGCCCGCTCCTCGTGGCCCTTCAGGCGGGCATGGTGGCCTTCGTGGTGCACATCTCCTGGGACTGGCATTGGGACATGGCGGCCATCGGCACGGTCTTCTTCCTGTTCGCCGCCGCGTGCTCCTCGTACCTCGCGACCAGGGCCGCGGACCGTCGGCGGTCCGCCGTGGACGAGGCGCCCGGGAATGCGCTCGCGGTGCCGGAGGAGGCGCCGGCCGAAGCTTCGCTACCGGAGTCGGCCCGGCGGCGGCGCGTCGCCGCGTGGCCGGCGCGGACGGTGGCCACGGTAGCGCTCGTGCTCCTTGCCGCGAGCTGGCTCGTGCCGTACCTCGCGGCGCGGGAAGAGAGCGCAGCCCTCACCGCCGCCGGCGACGGTGACACCGCCGTCGCCCTGAGCCACGCGCGCCGCGCCGCGAGCCTCGACCCGCTCGCCGTCGACCCCCTGATCACCGAGTCACTGGTGCTGCAGCAGGAGGGGCGCAACGGCGAGGCGCTGGCGGTGCTTCAGAAGGCGGCGCGGCTGCAGCCCGACAACTACCAGGTGTTCTACCACCAGGGCGTTCTGTTGCTGCGGCGCGTTCGGCCGCAAGAAGGCCGCCGTCGCCTCGTTGCGGCGCGCTCTGGCCCTGAACCCGCTGGACGACGCCAGCCGCTTCGAGCTGGAGCTGGCGACCGGGCAGTGACCCCACCGGGTGCGCGGCGCCCGGCCAACTCGCTGCGCAGCACTGCGGGTCACTGCGGACCCCTATGGTAGACTTCCGCCGGATGCTCGCGCTCCCGGAGGCTACACGGAGGTGCCCCCCACCATGATCCCCGCCGCGCCGATCGGCGTTGTCGGCACAGGCTACGTCGGCCTCGTCTCGGCGGTGTGTTTCGCGCACCTCGGCCATCACATGGTGTGCATGGACGTCGACGCGGAGAAGATCGCGCGCCTGCAGAAGGGCGATGTCCCCATCTACGAGCCCGGCCTCGACAAACTCATCGACGACAATGCTTCGCGGCTCTCCTTCACGACCTCCTACGACGATCTTCTCAAGGCCTGCCGCATCCTCTTCATCGCCGTCGACACGCCGCCGTCACCGTCTGGCGACGCCGATCTCTCGCGCGTGCAGCACGCGACCCGCGAGATCGCCGCGCGCGGCGGAGAACGGCTCATGGTCATGAAGAGCACCGTGCCGGTCGGCACCGGAGAGAAGGTGATGGCCGACCTCGAGGCGCTGGGCGCCCCCGGCATCGCCTATGCATCCAACCCTGAGTTCCTTCGCGAGGGCGCGGCCATCCAGGACTTCCTGGAGCCGGACCGCATCGTGATCGGCGCTTCCCGCCGGGAAGACGGCGATCTGGTCGAGGATCTGTATCGCGGTATCGACACCGACATCGTGCGCACCAGCGTGCCGACCGCGGAGATGGTCAAGTACGCCTCGAATGCCTTCCTCGCCACCAAGATCTCCTTCATCAACGAGATCGCCAACGTGTGCGAACAGGTGGGCGCCGACGTGCGCACCGTGGCGCACGGCATGGGTCTCGATCACCGCATCGGGCCGCACTTCCTGCAGGCCGGCATCGGGTACGGCGGCTCCTGCTTCCCCAAGGACGTGCAGGCGCTCAAGCAGCTCGCCGGCAACAGCGGCTACCATTTTCAGCTGCTCAACGCCGTGATCGAGGTCAACGCCCTGCAGAAACGTCGCGTGCTCGGCAAACTCACCGGCAGGTTGGGCAAGCTCCGCGGCAAGACGGTGGCGCTGCTCGGCCTCACCTTCAAGCCGCACACCGACGACCTCCGCGAGGCCGCCTCGATCGTCCTCGCCGGGCGCCTCATCCACGAGGGCGCCAAGGTGCGGGCCTACGACCCGATGCTCGACGCCGGCGACCATCCCTTGTTCCCCGGCGTCACCATCACCGACGAGCCCCTGCAGGCGCTCGAAGGGGCCGACGCGGCCGTGCTGGTCACCGAGTGGCCGGAGTTCGCGCGCCTCGACTGGTCGGCGGCGGCCGCCGTCATGAAACGGCCGCTGCTCATCGACGGGCGCAACTTCGTCGACCCCGCCGCCGCGGCGGCTGCCGGCCTGGAATACGAGGGCATCGGCCTCGGCGATCCCGTACCGGCGCCTGCCGGCGCCTGACCATCGTCTGCGCATGAGCACCGGCCGCCGCATCCCCACCCAGGCCGTCATCCTCGTCGGCGGCGAGGGCACCCGGCTGCGCCCCGTCACGTCGCGCGTACCCAAACCCGTCGCCCCGGTCGTCGAGCGCCCGTTCGTCGCCTACATCCTCGACGATCTCGTGCGCCACGGCGTAGAGCGGGCCATCTTCTCCACGGGCTTTCTCGCCGCCGCCATCCAGGAGCAGATCGGTGACGGGGCAGGCTACGGTCTGCAGGTGGAGTATGCCGTCGAGACCGAGCCGCTCGGTACGGCGGGGGCCGTCGCGAACTGCGCCGACAAGCTCGATGAGGGCAGCTTCTACGTCTTCAACGGAGACGTGCTGAGCGACGTCGACCTCACGGCGCTCGCCGCGCTGCACGTCGCCAAGGGAGGCATGGGCACGATCTTCCTCACCCCCGTCCAGGATCCCCGACGATACGGTCTCGTCGAACTGCGCGACGACGGCAGTGTCGCCAGCTTCCTCGAGAAGCCGGGCGAGTGGGAGGGCACCGCGCTCATCAACGCCGGCGTCTACGTGCTGGAGCGCGAGGTGCTCGAGATGATCCCGCGGGGACGCCTCTTCAGCATCGAGCGCGGCGTGTTCCCCCGGCTCGCCCAGGCGGGTTCGCTGTACGGGTACGTCGACCGCGGCTACTGGCGGGATATCGGCACGCCCGAGAGCTACCTCCAGGCTCACTTCGACATCCTCGAGCGCACCGTCCACACGGCGGTCGGCGATATGCTCGGCGAGCAGTACTTGTACGTGGCCCCGTCGGCCGACATCGATACGAGGGCGCGCGTCGTGCCGCCCTGCTACGTCGGCGAGAACGCCCGCGTGCACGCCGGCGCCAGGGTCGGCCCTCTGGCCGTGCTCGGCGCCGGTGCGGTCGTCGAAGAAGGGGCGACGATCCTCGAAGCGGTGATCCAGGCCGGCGTCGTCATCGGCGCGCATGCCCAGGTGGAGCGCAGCATCGTCGTCTGCGAGAGCAGCGTCGGCGCGGGCACGCAGCTGCACAGCGCCGTGATCGGCGAGGGCTGCAGGGTCGGCGCGGGCAACCGCCTCGTCGGCGGCATCTGCGTGTTCCCGGAGACCACGCTTCCCGACAACTCCATCCAGTTCCACGAACAGCTCCGCGGCAGGGAGGGCTGATGACGATCCCGGACGACATCTTCAAAGCGTACGACGTGCGCGGGCTGTACCCGCAGGAGCTCGACGAGGAGGCCGCCGAGCGCATCGGCTGCGCCCTGGCGCAGCAGCTCGGAGCGGCTCGGCTCGGCACGGGCATGGACCCGCGCCCGTCGTCCACCGGTCTGCTCGAGGCGTTCGCCGCCGGCGCCGCCGCCGCCGGCGCCTCCACCGTGGACTTCGGCCTGGTCCCCACGGAGATGCTGTATTTCGGCGTCGCCTCGAAGGAGCTCGACGGTGGCGTCATGATCACCGCCTCGCACAACCCGCCCCAGTACAACGGGATGAAGCTCGTGGGCGCCGGTGCCTTGCCGCTCAGCGGGGACCAGGGCATCCCCGAGCTGAAGCAGCGGAGTCAAGCGCTCGCCGAGCTCCCGGCGCGCGCCGCCGCCGGCTACGAGCGCCTCGACCTGTACCCCGCCTACGTCGCTCACCTGCGGGCGCTCGTCGACACGGCGGCTTTCCGGCCCTATCGCGTGGTCATGGACGCCGCCAACGGGGTGGCCGGGAAGCTCGCTCCTCAGGTGTTCGACGGTACCCCCATCGACCGCGTGCCGATGTACTTCGAGGTCGACGGCACGTTCCCCAACCACGCGCCCAACCCGCTGCTCGAGGAGAACAGCCGCGAGATCCGCGAACGGGTCGTGGCCGAGAAGGCCGATCTGGGCATCGCCTGGGACGGTGACGCCGACCGCTGCTTCTTCATCGACGAGCACGGCAAGTTCGTGCCCGGCGACTTCGTCACCGCGCTGCTCGCCGAGGCGCTGCTGCTCAAGCACCCCGGCGCGGCCATCCTCTACGACCTGCGTGCCAGTCGCGCCGTGCCGGACGTGATCCGCGCCAACGGCGGCGTGCCACTGCTCAACCGCGTGGGGCACGCTTTCTTCAAGCAGCGCATGCGCCGCGAGCCGGTGCTGTTCGGCGGCGAGGTCTCCGGGCACTACTACTTCAGCGACAACTACAACGCCGATTCCGGCTTCATCCCGGCGCTGCTCATCCTCGAGCTGCTCTCGCAGAAGGGCGCCACGATGGCCGAGCTGCTCGAGCCGCTGCGCACCAAGTACTTCATCAGCGGCGAGATCAACTCGACGGTGGACGACGTCGGCGCGGCGCTGGCTCGTCTCGAGGCGCACTTCGCCGACGGTGAGATCACCAAGCTCGACGGCGTGTCCGTCGACTACGAGCGTTGGCACTTCAACGTGCGGCCCTCAAACACGGAGCCGCTCGTGCGGCTCAATCTCGGCGCCGACACGCGAGGACTCATGGAGGAGAAGCGCGACCTTGTCCTCGGCGTGATCCACGAGCGCTGAGGTGGCCGGCTCGACCGACCTCGGGCCGGCGCGTGTCGCCGAGCTCGACCGCAGTGACATGCTCGGGGCCATCGCCGGCCTGCCCAGGCAGCTCTCGGCGGGGTACGCCGTCGCGCGGTCGAGCCTCTCCGGGGTGTTCGGCGCGGCCGGCGACGCCGCACCGGCTCCTCCGGCGCGGCCCACAGGGCTCGTCGTTTGCGGCATGGGCGGCTCGGCCATCGGCGCCGACCTCGTGCTCGCCTGCCTTCCGGGGCTGCCGGTCCCGGTCGCCGTGGTGCGTGGCTACGGGCTGCCCGGCTGGGTCGGGTCCGACGCGCTTGTCGTCGCCATCAGCTACTCGGGCGACACCGAGGAGACACTGGCGTGCGCCGCAGACGCTCTGGAGCGTGGCTGCAGGCCCATCTGCATCGCCTCCGGCGGCGCGCTGGCGGCGCTCGCCGGCGAGCGCAGCCTGCCCCTGCTCAGGGTCCCTGCGGGCGGGCAGCCGCGCGCGTCGCTGGGCTACCTCTCCATGCCGCTGCTCGCGACCCTCGAGGCGGCCGGACTCTGCGCGGACTCGTCCGCCGACGTGGGCGAGACCGTCGAGTTGCTGCGCGCCGGCAACGAGACCCTGGGGCGGCAGGCCCCCGACCCGGCGCACGCCGCCAGGCGGCTCGCCGGGCGCCTGCACAAGAAACAGGTCGTCGTGTACGGCGCCGGCCTGACCGTGCCGGCGGCGCGCCGCTGGAAGGGCCAGGTCAACGAGAACGCCAAGGCGCCCGCGTTCTGGAACGAGCTCCCCGAGCTCGACCACAACGAGCTCATGGGCTGGACGAGCCTGCCGCACGTGGCGGCCGCGACGCTCGCCGTCTTTCTGGAAGACGCTCAGGGCGACGCGCGCCTTCTGCGACGCATCGTGCTGACCGCGGCCGTACTCGAGGCGCGAGGCGTGGCCGTGGAACGGGTCGAGACGCGGGGGACGTCGCGGCTCGCGCGCCTCTTCTCGCTGGTCCAGCTCGGCGACTACGCGTCCTTCTATCTCGCCCTGCTGTACGGCGTCGATCCGACGCCGGTGGGGGCGATCCAGGACTTCAAGGCGAAGCTCGCCGCCGGCGCCTGAACGCATGCCCGGCGCCGCCGTCTCGCTCGTGCTGACCGCCGACGAGCCGGCCACGCGACGCGCCGCCGAGGTGCTGTTCCCGGCCGCCGGGCACCGCCTCCTGACGCGGCAGGACCTGCGTCCGGCCGCGCCGTTCGAAGGACGCCTGTTCACGATCATCGGCGAGCAGCCGGCCGGGAGCCGCGTCGGCCTCGTGGTGCCGGTCGTCTGGCGCGGGGACTCCGCCTCCGGTGGCTTCGCCGCGCCAGATCCGCCGGGGCAGGGCACGCTTCTCGCCGTCGCCGATCACGTGAACCTGGAGCTGCGCAGCCCGCTCGGTGGCCGCTGGCCGGCCGGCGTGCCGCGCAGCTTCCCGCCGCTCACCGGCATATATCAACCGGCCGACGTTCGTGCCCGCGGCGGGGCTCGGGTATACTCTTCCAGCGTCGTCGTGGCGGGAGTGGCCGACGCCGGGCGGCTCACGCCGTTCGAGGCAGGGGCGCTCCGTGAGGCGGGCGTCTTCGTCGTTTCCGACTCCTTGGTCCCGCCCGCCATCGTCGCTGCGTACTACGGTCTCACGTTGGCCGCCTGCGGGGTCCCGCGGGCGGACGATAACCACGAAGAGTGAGGGTCTCTTGGCTTCCGACTACGACATCCAGGACATCGGTCTTGCCCCCGAAGGCGTGCTCCGCATCGAGTGGGCCGACATGCACATGCCCGTGCTCAGGGCCATCCGCGAGCGCTTCGAGAAGGAGAAGCCGCTCGCCGGCGTGCGCATCGGCGCCTGCCTGCACGTCACCACCGAGACCGCCGGTCTTATGCGCACGCTGGTCGCCGGCGGCGCCGACGTCGTGCTGTGCGCCAGCAACCCGCTGAGCACGCAGGACGACGTGGCCGCCGCGCTGGTCAAGGAGTACGGGGTGCGCGTCTATGCCATCAAGGGCGAGGACGACGCGACGTACTATGCGCACATCAACGCCTGCGTCGACCACCGGCCCAACATCACCATGGACGACGGCGCCGACGTCATCGGTGTGCTCCACGGCACACGCCCCGACATGGCCGCCGACATCATCGGCGGCACCGAGGAGACGACCACCGGGGTCATCCGCCTCAAGGCGCTCGAGGCCGAGGGACGGCTCATGTTCCCCATCGTGGCCGTCAACGAGGCCAACACGAAGCACATGTTCGACAATCGTTACGGCACCGGCCAGAGCACCCTCGACGGCGTGATCCGCGCCACCAACGTCCTCATCGCCGGCAGCACCGTGTGCGTGGCCGGCTACGGTTGGTGCGGGCGCGGCCTCGCGCTGCGCATGAAGGGCCACGGCGCCGACGTCATCGTGCTCGAGGTCGACCCGCTGCGCGCCCTCGAGGCGGTCATGGACGGCTACCGCGTCATGCCGGTCGCCGAGGCCGCCAAGGTGGCCAAGCTGTTCGTCACCGCCACCGGCGACATCCACGTGCTGCGCGGCGAGCACTTCGAGGTCATGCAGGACGGCACGATCATCGCCAACACCGGCCACTTCAACGTCGAGATCGACATCCCGGCCCTCGAGAACCTCTCCGTGAAGAAGCGCACCGTGCGCGAGTTCGTCGACGAGTACACCATGGCCGACGGCCGCCGCATCTACCTGCTGGCCGAAGGCCGGCTGGTCAACCTGGCGGCGGCCGAGGGCCACCCGGCGGCGGTCATGGACATGAGCTTCGCCAACCAGTCTCTCAGCGCCGAGTACATGGTCAAGAACCACGCCGACCTCGAGAACAAGGTCTACGTGGTTCCCAAGGACATCGACGACGAGATCGCCCGCGTCAAGCTCGAGACCATGGGCATCGACTGCGACACCCTCACCGAGGAACAGGCCGCCTACCTCGCCTCCTGGGACCAGGGCACCTGAGCCGGCGGGAGCAGCATGGCTGAGCCCCTGGTCAGCGGCGGGGTGCCGGAGGACGTCTCGCGCCTGCGCGTGCGCACCGTCGAGATCCTGCCCGGCGAGGTCGTCCTCATCGACCAGCTCGCGCTCCCGCACGAGGAGCGCTACGTGCGCTGCAGCACGTGGCAGGAGGTCGCGGCGCGCATCACCGACATGACGGTGCGCGGCGCCCCCGCCATCGGTGTCACGGCGGCCGGCGGGCTGGCGCTCGCGGCCGCCGCAGCGGCCGCCGCGAGCCCCGGCGACCAGGAGGCCTTCCGGGCCGCGCTCGAGCAGGCCGCGAGCGGCCTGCTGGCCACGCGGCCCACCGCCGTCAACCTGCGCTGGGCCGTGGGCGAGATGCGGCTCGCCTGGACCGCGTGCGACGAGCCTCCGGCCGTCTGCGCGGCCCTGCTGCTCGCCCGCGCCCAGGCGATCCTGGAGGACGACATCGCCCGCTGCCTGCGCATCGGCGAGCACGGATCGGCCCTCTTCAAGGCCGGCGACACCATCCTCACGCACTGCAACGCCGGCGCCCTGGCCACGGCCGGCTACGGCACCGCCCTGGGCGTCGTCCGTGCGGCCTTCGCCCGGCACGGCGGCATCTCGGTCCTCGTCGACGAGACGCGCCCCTGGCTGCAGGGCGCCAGGCTCACGGCCTGGGAGCTCGGCGTCGAGGGCATCCCGTACCGCCTCATCAGCGACAGCATGGCCGGGCACTTCATCCAGCGCGGCGCCGTGGACGGCGTGGTCGTCGGCGCCGACCGCATCGCCGCCAACGGCGACACGGCCAACAAGATCGGCACGTACACCGTCTCGGTGCTGGCCAAGGAGCACGGCGTGCCGTTCTACGTCGCGGCGCCGCTCTCCACGGTCGACCTCACGCTGGGCAGCGGCGCCGGCATCCCCATCGAGGAGCGCGCCGAGGACGAGGTCACCGCGTTCCACGGCCGCCAGGTGGCGCCGGACGGGGCGCGCGCCTACCACCCGGCCTTTGACGTGACGCCGGCGGCCAACATCGCCGCCATCGTCACCGAGGCGGGGGTGCTGCGCGCGCCCTTCGCGCAGTCGCTGGCCGCAGCCTGCGCCACAGGGGAGCGCGGTTCGTGAACGCCGCCGGGCCGACACCAGGCGCGGCGCCCGTTGCTCCACTGCGCGCCTACATCATGGCCGCCGGCCTGGGCACGCGGCTCTATCCGCTCACGGGGCTCACGTCCAAGCCCATGGTGCCCATCCTCAACCGGCCGGTGATGGAGCACCTTCTCAATCTCCTCCACCGGCACGGCGCTCTCGAGGCCGCCGCCAACCTGCACTACCACCCCGACAAGATCCGCCGCTACTTCGGCGACGGCTCCGCCTTCGGCGTCGACCTGCGCTACAACCTCGAGCGGGAACTGCTGGGCACGGCCGGCGGCGCCAGCGCCTTTCGCGAGTTCCTCGGCGGCGGCACCTTCATCGTCGTCAGCGGCGACGGGCTCACCGATATCGACCTCACGGCGTTTGTGGCCGCGCACCGGCGCAGCGGGGGCATCGCCTCCCTGGCCGTCCAGCAGGTCGGCGACCCGTCGCTCTACGGCGTCGTCGTCCACGACGCCGCCGGCCGCATCACGGGCTTCCAGGAGAAGCCCGCCGCCGGCGAGGCGCTCTCCGACCTCTGCAACTGCGGCATCTACGCGTTCGAGCCGGCGATCTTCGACTACGTGCCCGCCGGCGTCTTCGTCGACTGGGCGAAGGACGTGTTCCCTGCCCTGCTGGCCGCCGACGTACCCTTCTACCGCTGGCGGCTCGAGAGCTACTGGAACGACGTCGGCAACATCGAGCAGTACAGGCTCAGCAACTTCGACGCGCTGCTCGGCCGCGTCAAGCTCGACGTGCCGGGACGCCAGATCCAGCCCGGCGTGTGGGTCGGCCAGGGGACGCAGATCGATCCGGGCGTGCGCATCGAGGCGCCCGTGCTCATCGGCGCGGGCTGCCTCATCGAGTCCGAGGCGGAGCTCATCGGCCCCCTGATCGTCGGCGACGGCTGCGTCATCGAGCGCGGCGCGGTGCTCGAGGGCATGATCAACTGGGAGGGCGTCAAGACGGGCCGCGGTTCCCGCCTTGCCGGCAGCATCCTGGGCCGCAACGTGGTGGTGCATCACGAGGCGGTCGTCCACGAGGACGCGGTGCTCGGCGACCGGGCCGATGTCGCAGCCCACGCGCTGGTGACGGCGGGCGCGCGAGTCGAGCCGCGCTCCTCCGTCGGCGCGGACGGCTCCCGCGGCGACGCGCAGCACACCTGAGGGCGAGCCGCCCATGACCGGCATCGTGGACGGGCTGCTCGACCTGGTGTTCCCCAGGCGCTGCGTGAAGTGCGGAGCGGCCGGCGGCTGGCTCTGCGAGCCCTGCGCCGGCGACCTCCGTCCTCTTCCGGCGCAGCGCTGCCCGCGCTGCGGCGCCCCCGGGCCATGGACGGCGCCCGGACGGCGCCACGGCGCCGGGCGCCGCTGCCCCGAGTGCGGCGGCCGCGACCTGGCGTTCCACTCGGCCGCGGCCGCCTTCACCTACGAGGGGCCGGCCAAGGCGTTGGTCACCGCCTGCAAGTTCCGCGCCCTGCGTTCGCTGGCCGACGACATGGTGGGGCGGGCCTCGCCGGCGTTCGCCGCCGCCGCCGCGAACGCCGACCTCGTCACGTGGGTGCCCGGTCATCGCGACCACACGCTGGAGCGCGGCTTCAACCAGGCCGAGCTGCTGGGGCGCGGGTTTGCACGCCGCGCCGGGGTCCCCTATGCTCCCCTGCTGCGCCGTGTCCGTCACGGGGCCCGCCAGAGCGGGCTCGACCGCGCCGGGCGGGCGGCCAATGTTCGTGATGCATTCGCGTTGCGGGAGGAAGAGAACGGGGTACTTAGAAAGCTCAAGCGAGTGATGATTGTTGACGACGTCTACACCACAGGTGAAACGTTGGATCATTGTTCAGAGGTGCTCGCTCACGCCGGTCTCGAACCCCACGTCTTCACGTTCGCGCGAACCGTTCGCGCGACGCCTTCCCAAGCATCGCTAGACCACGCCGTACAGAAGGAGCGATGTACATGAGAACCCAGATCAAGGGTCGCAACGTCACCGTGACCGATGCCCTGCAGGACTACGCGAACGAGAAGATCGCACACGTTCGCAAGCTCCTGCAGCAGCGCAAGATCGACGAGGTGACGCGGGTGGAGCTCGAGCTCAGGGTCGAGAAGAACCCCAGCATCCCGGAGCCGTGCATCGCGGAGGCGACGGTGTTCACACGCGGTCCGGTGATCCGCGCGTGTGAAGCGTCGACCGACATGTACGCAGCCATCGATCTGGTCACCGACAAGCTCACCCGACGCGTGAAGAAGTATCACGACAAGATGCACGGCAAGACGCGGCACGGGCACGACAAGCCCGCCGTCGAGGTCGAGCCGGCCCCCGAGCTCGCGCCGGTGGCCGCCGCCACGGCCCTTGCCGACGAGCTCGCCGGTGAATCCGCGCACGCCGGCGACAACGGCCGCATCGTCAAGACCAAGCAGTTCGCGCTCAAGCCGATGTCGGTCAACGAAGCCACCCTGCAGCTCGAGCTGGTGGGGCACGACTTCTTCGTGTTCACCAACGCCGAGTCCAACCGCACGAACGTGGTGTACCGGCGCAACGACGGCCACTACGGCCTCATCGAGCCGATCGAGAACTGAGGTCTCGGCCGGCCGCTGCGCGGCCGGCCGAGACATCGCGAACCTCCTCGTCCGCGCGGCCGTGCGACTCCGGCCGCGCGGTGTGCGACAATGATCGCTGAGCGCCAACGAGCGAACCGGGAGTGCCGCATCCGTGATCAAGATCGTCGACAAGCTGCTGCGCGCCGGCGAGGGCCGGCGCCTCAAGAGCCTCGGGGAGCAGACCACCAGGGTCGGTGAGCTCGAGGCCGAGGTGGCCGCTCTCAGCGACGAGGAGCTGCGCGCCAAGACGGGCGAGTTCCGCCAGCGGCACGACAACGGAGAGCCGCTCGACGACCTGCTCTACGAGACCTTCGCGGTCGCCCGCGAGGCGGCCAAACGGGCGCTCGGCATGCGGCCCTTCGACGTCCAGGTGCTGGGCGGCATCGTGCTTCACGACGGCGACATCGCCGAGATGAAGACCGGCGAGGGCAAGACGCTCGTCGCCACCATGCCCATGTACCTCAACGCGGTGGCCGGCCACGGCGCCCATCTCGTCACCGTCAACGACTACCTGGCCAAGCGCGACGCCGAGTGGATGGGCGTGGTCTACCGCTTCCTCGGCCTGCAGGTCGGCGTCATCCAGGCGAACATGACCCCCGAGGAACGCCGCGCGCAGTACAACGCCGACGTCACCTACGGCACCAACTCCGAGTTCGGCTTCGACTACCTGCGCGACAACATGACGATGCGCCGCGAGCACATGGTGCAGCGCGGCCATCACTTCTGCATCGTCGACGAAGTCGACTCCATCCTCATCGACGAAGCGCGCACGCCGCTCATCATCAGCGGCGCTCCCGAGACGGCCGCCGACACCTACCGCCAGTTCGCGCGCGTCGTGCCTCGCCTGCACCCCGGCGAAGACTACGAGGTCGACGAGAAGCAGCGCACCGTGGCGGTCACCGAGAGCGGCGTGGCCAAGGTCGAGCGCGCTCTCGACATCGACAACCTCTACAAAGACACCAACGGCGCGCTGGTCAACCACTTCATCCAGGCCCTGCGCGCCGAAGCGCTGTACCAGAAGGACGTCGAATACGTGGTGCAGAACGGCGAGGTGCTCATCGTCGACGAATTCACCGGCCGCATCCTCGATGGGAGGCGCTACTCCGAGGGCCTCCACCAGGCCATCGAGGCCAAGGAGAAGGTGCCGATCCGCGAGGAGAACCAGACGCTCGCCACCATCACGCTGCAGAACTACTTCCGTATGTACGACGTCCTTGCCGGCATGACCGGTACGGCCAAGACCGAAGAAGACGAGTTCCGCACGATCTACGGCCTCGACGTGGTGCAGATCCCCACCAACGCGCCGATGGTCCGTGACGACGAGAACGACTTCATCTTCACCACGGCCAAGGAGAAGTTCGCGGCCGTCGTCGACGACCTCGTGGCGCGCTACGAGACGGGTCAGCCGGTGCTCGTCGGCACGGTCTCGGTGGAGGTCAGCGAGATGCTCTCGCGGCTCCTCGAGCGGCACGGCGTGCAGCACAACGTGCTGAACGCCAAGCAGCACGAGCGCGAGGCCGAGATCATCAAGGACGCCGGCCAGAAGGGCGCGATCACGATCGCCACGAACATGGCCGGCCGCGGCGTCGACATCAAGCTCGGCGAGGGCGTCGTCGAGGCCGGCGGCCTCTACGTGCTGGGCACCGAACGCCACGAGAGCCGGCGCATCGACAACCAGCTCCGCGGCCGCTCCGGCCGGCAGGGCGACCCCGGCGAGACCCGTTTCTATCTCTCCGCCGAGGACGAGCTCATCCGGCTGTTCGCCGGCGACCGCATGTACCGCATCCTCAGCCGCCTGGGGCCCAAGGAGGGAGAACCCCTCGAGGCCAAGATGCTGAGCAGCGTGGTCGAGAAGGCGCAGGTCAAGGTCGAGGAACTCAACTTCATGCGCCGCAAGAACGTGCTCAAGTACGACGAGGTCATGAACGAGCAGCGCCGCGTGGTCTACGACCAGCGGCAGCGCATCCTCATGGGGGAGGAGTTCGGCGAGCAGGTCCGCGAGATGGTCAGCGAGCTCGTGGAGGCCACCGTGCGCACGCACCTCGAGGGCGAGCAGTTCTCCGAGGAGTGGGACCTCGACTCCCTGTTCGTCGGTCTCCGCCAGACCTACGACCCGGCCTTCAAGAAGAGCGACATCGATCTCGGCTCGGCGACGCTGGAGGAGGTCATCGACCTCGCCGTCGACGACGCGCTCGCCCAGTACGACGAGCGCGAGCGCCTCATCGGCGAGGAGCAGATGCGCAGCGTCGAGCGCGCCGTGATGCTGCAGGTCATCGACACGCGCTGGAAGGACCACCTGCTCGACATGGACTACCTGCAGGAGGGCATCCACCTGCGCGCTCTCGGCCAGCGCGACCCGCTGGTCGAGTACAAGGGCGAGGGGTTCGACCTCTTCCAGGACATGATGGAGGGCGTCAAGTCGAGCACCGTCACGACGCTCATGAAGAACAACCCCGAGGACCTGGCGGTGTTCACGGCCGTCACCCTCGAGGAGCCGCTCATGAGCCTGAACTACACGAGCGGCGACGATCTCATCACGCAGACCTCGTTCACCGGCGCGGCGATGGCCGCCGGCGAGTTCGGGGCGCCGGCCGAAGAGGGCTTCGCCGACGAGCCGCCGCGCAACGTGGCCGCCGGCGGCGGCAAGCGCGGCGCCACCACCACCAGCACGGGCCCCGTGGCCGTGCAGCAACGGGTCGTGTACGACAAGGTCGGACGCAACGACCCGTGCCCATGTGGCAGCGGGAAGAAGTACAAGAAGTGCCACGGCGCCTGAG
>CAVOWE010000015.1:0-75031 GCA_963700035.1 uncultured Thermoleophilia bacterium
CATCTCGTCGCCGTTGCAGACGACGTACTTGGGGTGCGGCGCGTCGGCGCCGAGAGGCATCGTGCTCCACTTGCGTCCGGTGACGTAGCCGGCGCCGCCGCGGCCGCGCAGGCCGGAGTCGGAGACGGCCTGCGTGACGGCGGCCGGCTCGAGCTCCCGCAGGGCGCGGGCGAGACCTTCGTAGCCGCCGGCGGCGAGATAGTCGTCGAGGAACGCCGGCTGTCCGTCCGGCCGCATGGCCTTCGTCAGCGGCCGCTCCCAGCCGGCGGTGTCCAGCGGGCTCATGCGTACGCCTCCAGGATGGCGCCCACGTCGGAGGGCGCCACCGGCCCGTGCAGGTCGGCGTCGACCATCATCGCCGGGCCCCGGTCGCAGGCGCCGAGGCACACGATGGGCAGGAGCGTGAAGCGGCCGTCCGTGGTGGTCTCGCCGAGGCCGACGCCGAGCTGCGCCTGAATGGCGTCGCGCAGCTCGGCGTATCCCAGGGACCAGCAGGCGAAGCTGTCGCAGACGAGCACGATGTGGCGCCCGACCGGCCGGCGGAAGAGCATGTTGGCGAACGTCGCCAGGCCGTCGAGCTCCTCGACGCTCATGCCGAGGTAGCCGCCGAGGTCGGCGAGCGCCTCATCGGAGAGCCAGCGCCGCCGCCGCTGCACGATGCGCATCGAAGTGGCGGCGGCGGCGCGCCGGTCCGGGTAGTGCGGCAGCGCCGCGTCGAGCTCCCGCAGTTCGTCGGCGCTCAGGCTCACCGGTCCACGTCTCCCATCACGAAGTCGAGGCTGCCGAGGATCGTCACGAGGTCGGCGATCTCGTACCCCTGGGCGAGCAACGGCAGCACCTGCAGGTGGGGGAAGGAGGGCGTGCGGATCTTGGTGCGGTAGGCGCTGTTCTGGCCGTCGCTGATGGCGTAGTAGCTGTACTGGCCCTTGGTGCCCTCGGTGTAGACGCAGGCCTCTCCGGGCGGCACGACCGGGCCCCAGCTCACGCCCAGGAAGTGCGTGATCAGCGTCTCGATGTCGTGCATCGTGTTGGGGTCCTTCACCGGTGGCGTGGCCAGCGGGTGCTGCGACTTGTACGGCCCGTCGGGCATCTGGTCGAGGCACTGGCGGATGATGCGCAGACTCTGGCGCATCTCCTCGACGTGCACGGCGGCGCGGTCGTAGCAGTCACCGGTCGAACCCACGGGGACGTCGAAGTCGAACCAGTCGTAGTGACTGTGCGGGCGCTGCTTGCGCCAGTCCCACGGCAGCCCCGCGGCGCGCAGGTTGGGGCCGGTGACGCCCCACTCGACGGCGTCGGCCACGCTCAGAGCGCCGACGCCGACGGCGCGCGCCTTCATGATGCGGCTGTCCATGATCAGCCGGTCGTACTCGTCCAGGCGGCTGGGGAGGTAGTCGAGGTAGTCGCGCACCGGCTGCTCCCAGCCGTTCGGGAGGTCCTCGGCGACGCCCCCGATGCGGAACCAGCCGGGGTGCATCCGTGCCCCGCAGATGGGCTCGATGACGTCGTCGAAGATCCGTTCGCGGTCCTCGAAGGTGTAGAAGACCGGCGAGAGGGCGCCGATGTCCTGGGCGAAGGTGCCGTAGTAGACGAGGTGGCTGGCGATGCGGAAGAACTCGCAGAGCATCACGCGGATGATCTGCGCGCGGTCGGGCACCTCGATGCCGCAGAGCTTCTCGACGGTGAGCACCCACGGCAGGTTGTTGGTCACGCCGCCGAGATAGTCGATGCGGTCGGTGTAGGGGATGAAGGTGTGCCACGTCTGGCGCTCGCTGATCTTCTCGGCGCCGCGGTGGTGAAAGCCGATGTCGGGGATGCAGTGGACGATCTCCTCGTCGCGCAGGCCCACGACGATGCGCAGCGGGCCGTGCGTGGCGCCGTGCTGCGGGCCGATGTTGAGGTACATGAGCGTGGGGTCGTCCTCGGGGCGCGGCAGCCCCCACTCCTCGGGCTTGAAGCGCAGCTCCTCCTGCCACTCCTCGAACTGCTCGGGCGGCATCGTGAAGGGTCCGAGCTCCGTGCCCCGCGAGGGCGCCTCCTTGCGCAAGGGGTGCCCCTCCCACCACGAGGGCAGGAGGATGCGCGCCAGGCGCGGGTGGCCGCGCACGTCGATGCCGAACATGTCCCACAGTTCGCGCTCGTACCAGTTCGCCGCCGGCCACAGGTCGGTGATCGTCTCGACCGCCGCGTCGTCGCCGCCCACGCGCGACCTTGAGGCGCAGGTCGGCGTTCCGTTCGTACGACAGCAGGTGGTAGAACACCGTGAAGTCGGCGTCCGGCTGCCCCGCGCGGTGGGTGCGCAGGCGCTCGTCGATGCCGCCGAGGTCGTACAGGCTCGCGAACGGCAGGGCCGCCTCGGTCTTGAGGTACGCGAGCAGCTCCTTGAGGCGCGCGGCCGGCGCCCAGACCGTCGGGATCTCGTCGGCCGTGCGTTGCTCGACGAGAGGTACGTCGGGGAAGCGCGCCTGCAACTCGCCGACGATCCCGGGGGCGGCGAGCGGGGCTTCGACGGCCGGCGTCACGTCACACCTCGTCCGGGGTGGGAAGCTCGCCCGTCTCGGCCCGTGCCGACCGCTTCAGGTCGCGCAGGGAGATGCCGGTGGGCTTCTGCACGTTCTCGGCGCCGAGCACCCAGCTGAGCGGGCGGCGCTCGGTCTGCACCTGCGCCTGCAACAACAGCAGCCCCTCCATGAGGGCGGTCGGCGCCGGCGGGCAGCCCTGCACGTAGACGTCGACGGGCAAGAAGGAGTCGACGCCCTGCACCACGCTGTAGACGTCGTACATGCCGCCGGAGTTGGCGCAGGAGCCCATGGAGATGACCCAGCGCGGCTCCATCATCTGCTGGTAGAGCTGCAGCACCGTGGGGGCCATCTTGCGGAACACGGTGCCGCCGACGATCATCACGTCGGCCTGGCGCGGCGAGATGCGCAGCACTTCGGCGCCGAAGCGGGCGATGTCGTAGCGCGGCGTGAGGCTCGTCGCCATCTCGACGAAACAGCAGGAGAGCCCGAACCCGAACGGCCAGAGGGAGTTCTTGCGGCCCCAGGCGACGAGGTGCTGCAGGCTGCCCAGCACGACCGCCTGTCCCTGGCCCGCCGTCGGGCGGAGCCCCGTCGTCGATCAGCGACTGCAGGGCGATGGCCGTGCGCGATGGCCCGGGCCCTCTACGCGGCGCCACGATCGCCTCTCCGCGAAGCCGGCGGCATCTCGGGCGTGTGCGTCATCGCGGGCGCCCGTCGCGCAGCCGCCGGCGGCGTCCTGCCGGGCCCCAGTCGAGCCCGCCGGTCTTCCACAGGTACACGAGGCCGGCGAAGAGCAGCACGACGAAGACCACGATCTCGAGGTAGCCGGCCCAGCCCAGGCGCCTGGCGTTCACGGCCCAGGCGAAGATGAACACGGCCTCCAGGTCGAAGATCACGAAGAACAACGCGACCTGGTAGAACTCCACGGAAAGGCGCTTGGCCAGGGGTCCGGCCGGCTTGATGCCCGACTCGTACGGCACGCTGCGCTCTGGTCCGCGGTGGCGCTCGCCGAGCAGAGCGGACGCCACGATGATCGCCGCCACGATGACCAGTACGAGGACGGCGTACAGCACGGCCGGCCAGACCGCCACCGCTACGAGTAGACCAGTCACGCAAGTCCCCCTGGTGCACGTTGCCCCGTCGCCGCGATGCTGGACGCGGGGACCGTCGCATGGTAGAGAACCTATCAGTATCAAGGGGAGCGGCTCCTGTCACGCTTCCGGCGCCATTTCTTCTCGCAGGCGACCGTGCGGCGCGGGAGCATGACGGCAAGACGCGAAGGACCGGGGGGTCCTGTACATGGGCCGATCGACTGTGCGCAGCGGGGAGCGGGCGGGTGGGCGCCTTCATCGCCTGGCGCCGTGGTGCGTCGTCTTCCTCGTGCTCCTTGCCGCCGCCGGGCCGGCCGTCGCCGCAGCGTCGCCCAGCCCGTCGCCGTCGGCCGCGGTCTTCGCGGAGAACTGCTCTGGTTGCCACGGCAGCCGCGGTGAGGGCGGCTTCGGGCCCACGCTCGCCGCCGCCGGCTTCGCGAGCCTCGTGGCTCCGATGGTCGAGGAGGGCGGCATCACGATGCCGCCCTTCGGCGACCAGCTGAGCGACGCCCAGATCCAGGGCGTGGCGGAGTATGTGGCCGCTCACATCGCCGACCCCGCAGCGCGCACGGCCGTGGTCGCCGACGGTGGCGAGATCTACCGCCTCTACTGCGCGGGCTGCCACAGCACCACCGGCCGCGGCGGCGCGCTCACCCGCGGCCGCAACGCGCCCGACCTGTCGCAGTACCCGGCGGCCGAGGCGCTCGCCGCGATGATCCTCGGGCGCGGCAACATGCCCGCGTTCGCCGGCAACACCCTCGATGTGCGCCAGCAGGCAGCCGTAGGGCTCTACGTGGGCGTCCTCGTGGATCCGCCGTCGCCGGGCGGCCACGGCCTCGGCTACCTGGGGCCGGTGACCGAGGGCGCTGTGTCGGCCATCGCCCTGCTCATGCTGATCTTCCTCGCCGTGTGGCTGGCGTGGAAGTCGCGGACGGCGGCGCCGTGAGCGACCCCGAGACCGGCACGCACGGCACCCCGCCCGTCCCCGGCGGTGGCTCACCGCCGGCCCACAGCAGCGGCCGGCCGCCGGGCTGGCCGGCCGCCATCGGGCTCCTGGCGACCATCGCCGGATCGGTGGGTTTCGTCGTCGCCTTCGTCACCAACGCCAGCAACGCGTGGCTCGGCGGCTCGCTGGCGGTCGCGCTGCTCGGCCTCGGCATGGCGCTCGCCTACTGGGGCCGCGACCTCGCCGGGGACGAGGTCATCAGCGGTCCGTACCCGGTGCCGCACGACGACGCCCCCGGCGCAGCCGCGCTGGGCGGCGATCTCGAGCAGAGCGCCGGCGTCATCACGCGGCGCGGCGCCCTGGCGAAGTTCCTCGTCTTCGGCGTCGCCGTCTTCGCCCTCAGCCAGGTCGTGATCCTCGGGGCGCTGGGCCCGTGGCCGGGGCGGAGCCTGTTCGTGACCGCCTGGCGGCCCGGACGCCGGCTCGTCACCATCGACGGCGAGCCGGTGACCCGTGACGTGCTCGCGCGTGGGGGCACCTTGGTGGCGTTCCCCGAAGGGCATACGGACGCGGCCGACTCCCAGATCGCGCTCTTCCACTTCTTCGGCGGCGAGTTCAAGCCGCAGCCCGGGCGCGAGACCTGGAGCCCGGAGGGCTTCGTCGCCTACTCGCGCCTCTGCACCCACGTCGGCTGCGCCGTCTCGCAGTACCTGGACGAGGCGCACGTGCTCGCTTGCCCGTGTCACCAGTCGACCTTCGACCTGCTCGATGGCGCACGGCCGGTGTCGGGACCGGCGGGGCGGCCGCTCCCGCAACTCCCTCTGGCCATCGACTCCGAAGGCTACCTCGTGGCGCAGAGCGACTTCACCGAACCGGTCGGCCCCGGCTTCTGGGATGCGGGATGAGCGACCGCCGCCTCATGCGGAGCCTGCGCACCGCCTTCGGCGTCAGGCGCTCGCCGCTGCGCCGCGGCGCGGGCTGGCTCGACGAGAACCTCGGCGGGGGCAGCAAGCTGCTCCGCGAGGAGCTCCGCCACATCTTCCCCGACAGTTGGGCGTTCTTCCTCGGCGAGATCGCGCTCTACTGCTTCATCCTTCTCGTCGTCACGGGGATCTACCTCGCCCTGTTCTTCCACGCGTCACAGGCGATGGTCGTGTATGACGGCAGCTACCAGCCGCTGGTCGGCGTGCCGATGTCGGATGCCTACAGCTCTGTCCTCGACCTCAGCCTCGACATCCGTGCCGGCCTGCTCGTGCGGCAGGTGCACCATTGGGCGGCGCTCGTGTTCGTCGGGGCGCTCATGATCCATCTGCTGCGCATGCTCTTCACCGGAGCCTATCGCCGGCCGCGGCGCATCAACTGGGTCATCGGCCTCTCGCTGCTGTTCCTGGTGGGCTTCAACGGCCTGATGGGCTACTCGCTGCCCGACGACCTGCTGTCCGGGACGGGACTACGGGTCGCCTACTCGATCACCGAGTCGATCCCGTTCCTCGGCCCGACCATGGCCTCACTCATGTTCGGCGGCGAGTTCCCCACCAGCGGCATCATCGCCCGCATCTACCCGGTGCACATCTTCCTGCTGCCGGCCGGTATCGCCGGCCTGCTCGGCCTGCACCTCGGGATGCTCTGGCTCCAGCGGCACACGCAGTTCCCCGGCCCGGGGCGCGACGACCGCACCATCGTGGGCACGCCGATGGTGCCGGCCTACGCGCTCCGCACCACCGGCTACCTCATGCTCGTCGCCGGCGTCCTCACCGCCTTCGGCGGCCTTCTGCAGATCAACCCCGTGTGGCTGTATGGGCCGTACACCGCCTGGGACTCCACGACATCGGCGCAGCCGGACTGGTACATGGGCTGGCTCGAGGGCGCCGTGAGGCTGTTCCCCGGCTGGGACATCCAGATCGGGAGCTTCGTCCTGCCCGCCGTCTTCTGGCCGGCGGTCGTCCTGCCGGGGCTCATCTTCACGCCGCTCTTCCTGTGGCCCTGGCTCGACGGCATCGCGTTGCGCGACCATGGGTTCTACAACGTGCTCAACCTGCCGTCGGAGCGTCCCGGCCGCGCCGCGATCGGCGCCGGGTTCGTGACCTTCCTCAGCGTGCTGCTGGTCGCCGGCGGCAACGACGTCTTCGCCACGGTCTTCGGCCTCGACCTCCTGGTCTTCCAGCGCACGCTCCAGGTCCTTGTCATCGTGCTTCCGCCCATCGTGGCCCTGTTCACGTACGTCATCTCTCGCCGGAGATCGCAGCGTTGGCTGGCGACGGGACGCTAGAGCAGCCGGTCCACCACGGCGGCCGCGACGATGGCCGCCAGGCAGGGGCCGGAGACCTTGAACAGAGCCCATGCCGCGACGCTGGTCCGGGCGGCCAGGAGTCGCGCCACGAAGAACCACAGGACGAGGGTCGTGGCGAGCGCGATCGAGGCGTAGGGGATCCCGTACAGGCCGGTCACGGCGGCCGCCGTGACGATGCCCGTCAAGACCGCGAAAAAGGCGACGATCAGCCGGCGAGTGGCCCGCTCGCCGTAGCGCACGGCGGGCGTCGGGATCCCCGAGGCGCGGTAGTCGTCCTCGCGCGCCAGGGACAAGGGCCCAGAAATGGGGCGGCGACCAGACGAAGACCACGGCGCAGAGGAAGAGGATGTCGGCGGACCACGGGGCTCCGGTGGCCGCCCAGCCGATGAGCGCGGGGAAGACGCCGGCGAGGGCGCCGGGCACCGAGCTCAAGGCGGTGCGCGGCTTCAGGAGGAGCGTGTAGACGAGCACGTAGTAGGCGGCGCCGAGAAGGGCGAAGACGGCGGCGAGGCCGCCGGCCGTGGCCCAGAGGGCCAGGACTCCGGCGGCCACCGCGGCGAGCCCGGCGGCGCGCGCGCGCCCGGGCCGCAGGCGGCCGCTCGCCGTCGGCCGCCGGCGGGTGCGCTCCATGCGCGCGTCGGCGTCCCGCTCGATGACGTTGTTGAGGATCGCCGCTCCGGCCACGGTGAGAGCCGTGGCCGCAAGCACGGCGATCACGAGCCACGCGTCCGCGCCCCCGGCGAGCAGCATCGCCGCGAGCACGGTGACCAGGAAGAGCGCGACGATCCGCGGCTGGGCCGCCCTCAAGTAGTCCATGCGGCCCATTCTCCCGTATCGCGGGGCATTCGTGCGATGATGGCCTCGTCCACGGACAGGGGGAGGGGTCGAGTGCCAGCGCGTCGCCGGCCGGAGTTCAGGGAGCGGATCGCGACGCAGGACAGTCGCGCGAGCGCTGCTTCTGGGCGCGCTCCTGGCGCTGGTCGTCGTGGCCGCCGGCTGCGCCGGCGACCAGCCCGACATCTTCCGCCCCGGCGGCTCCGCCGGGGACGAGATCAAGACGCTGAGCTACCAGATCTTCGCCATCCTCGCCGTCGTCCTCGTCGTCGTGTGGGCGCTCCTCACCTTCGTCATCATCAAGTATCCGCCGGCGGCCCGAGTCGGAGGTGTCGAAGACCCACGGCAACCTCGGGCATCGAGATCGTCTGGACGCTGATACCGGCGGTCATCGTCACGGTGCTGTTCGTGCTCACCGTGCAGACCACCAGGCAGATCGCCATGCCCGATCCCGGCGCCCAGTTCATCGCCGTGGGTCACCAGTGGTGGTGGGAGTTCGACTTCTCCGAGCAGGGCTTCAAGACCGCCAACGAGGTCTACGTCGCGGCCGGCAGGACCACGTCGATCGACGTCGAGTCCGTCGACGTGATCCATTCCTTCTGGGTGCCGCAGATGGGCGGCAAGGTCGACATGATCCCCGGGCGCGTGAACCACATCCGCTTCGTGCCGCTCAAGGAGGGCAAGTACCTGGGGGAGTGCTCCGAGTTCTGCGGCGAGCAGCACGGCAAGATGCGCTTTCTCTTCGTCGTGGTGTCGCCGAGGAGTACTCGGCCTGGGTCCACGACCAGGCGGAGCCGGCGGCGCAGCCCACCGGCGCCGAGGCGGTGGCCGGCGGCAAGCTCATCCAGACGATCGCCTGCGGCAGCTGCCACACGATCCGCGGCACGCCCATGAAGGGCACGTTCGGGCCCGACCTCACGCACTTCGGCAGCCGCCGCGGCATCGCCGCCTACACCCTGCCGAACACGCCGCGAGAACCTGCTGGCCTGGCTCCAGGACCCGCAGGCGGTCAAGCCCGAGTGCACCATGCCGACGATCCCGCTGCCGCTGCGCGAGCAGCAGCAGCTCGTCGCCTACCTCGAGGAGCTCAAGTGACCGACGTCGAGGCCGAGACGGCGCGGCATCGGCGTGTGGCTGACGACCACCGACCACAAGCGCATCGGGCTGCTGTACATCTGCACGTCGCTGGTCTTCTTCCTCGTGGCGGTCGCGTTCGCCATGGTGATGCGCACGCAGCTCATCAGGCCCGGGATGACCCTCCTGACGCCCGAGGAGTACAACCAGATCTTCTCGATGCACGGCACGACCATGGTCTTCCTGTTCGGCATGCCGCTGATCATCGGCGTGGCCAACTACCTGGTGCCGCTGCAGATCGGCGCCCGCGACATGGCCTTCCCGCGCGCCAACGCCCTGAGCTACTGGCTGCTCCTGTTCGGCGGGCTGCTGCTCTACAGCAGCTTCGCCTTCGGCGGCGCGATGGACACCGGCTGGTTCAGCTACGCGCCGCTCACCTCGAAGGCCTACTCGCCGCACGACGGCGTCACCTTCTGGACCGTCTCCCTGGTGCTGCTCGGCGGCTCGTCGATCCTCGGGGCGCTCAACTTCATCGTCACGTGCCTGCGCTTCAGGGCGAAGGGCATGGGCCTGTGGCAGATGCCCATCTTCTCGGTGGCGACCTTCATCAACTCGTTCCTCATCCTCTTCGCCTTCCCCAGCCTCACGGCGGCCATCGCCCTGCTGTATCTGGACCGGCAGTACGGCACGAGCTTCTTCGACCCGGCCGGGGGCGGCGACCCGATCATCTGGCAGCACCTCTTCTGGTTCTTCGGGCACCCCGAGGTGTACATCCTCATCCTGCCTGCCTTCGGCGTGATGAGCGAGGTGGTGCCGGTCTTTTCGCGCAAGCCGCTCTTCGGCCGCGCTTCCATGATCGTCATGCTGGGGGCCATCGGCTTCCTGGGCTTCATCGTGTGGGCGCATCACATGTTCGCCACCGGGCTTGCCTACGCTGTTCAACGTGATCATGGCCGGGACGAGCATGCTCATCGCCATCCCCACCGGGGTCAAGATCTTCAACTGGCTGGCCACGATGTGGGGCGGGGCCCTGCGCTTCAAGACCCCGCTGCTCTTCGCCTGCGGGCTCATCGCCCTGTTCACCGTCGGCGGCATCACGGGCGTGACGCTCGCCGTCGTGCCGTTCGACTGGCAGGTGACCGACACGTACTACGTGGTCGCCCACTTCCACAACGTCCTCTTCGCGGGCACCGTGTTCGCGCTGTTCGCCGGCATCTACTACTGGTTCCCCAAGATGTTCGGCCGCAAGATGAACGACCGCCTCGGCAAGGCCCACTTCTGGCTGAACAGCATCGGCTTCGTCGTGACGTTCATGCCCATGTACATCCTCGGGTTCCTGGGCATGCCGCGCCGCGTGTACACCTACGCCCCGGACGTCGGCTGGAACACGCTCAACCTCATCTCCTCGGTGGGCGGCTTACGTCATCGCCGTCTCGCTGCTCATCTTCCTCTACAACTTCGTGCGCAGCGCCCGCTCCGGCGAGGTCGCCGGCGACAACCCGTGGCGCGCCTGGACGCTCGAGTGGGCGACGACCTCTCCGCCCCCACCGGGCAACTTCACCTCGTTGCCGGTGGTCCACAGCGACCGCCCGCTGTACGACCTCGAGCATGCCGAGCAGGCCGCCGCGGAGGGCGGAGAGGCTCCGGAGGTGTACACGCTGCCGCCGGAGCCGGAGCAGACCACGGCGGCGCCCTTCTGGGTGGCGCTGGCGCTCCTCGTCATCGCCATCGGCCTGCTGAGCACGCCGGTCGTCATCGTCATCGGCGTGCTGTTCCTGCTCGTCGTGCTGGCCGTCTGGATGACCGCCGCCTGGGTGGAGCCCGAGCTCCCGCCGGCGCCCGCCCACAGGTTCTCCTTCATCGAGCGTGGGGATGCTGGTCTTCATCGGCTCCGAGTCCGTGTTCTTCGCCTCGCTCATCGCCGCCGCCATCCACCTGCGCATCCACGGTCACACGCTGGGTCAGACTTCGTTCGACGCGACCTTCCCGGCCATCAACACCGTCGTCCTGGTGCTCAG
This sequence comes from uncultured Thermoleophilia bacterium, assembly GCA_963700035.1. Lineage (GTDB taxonomy): Bacteria > Actinomycetota > Thermoleophilia > UBA2241 > UBA2241 > CAIXSE01. The sequence continues at coordinate 10,776 of CAVOWE010000015.1, forward strand.
CGGCGTGACCGCCCACTACGCCCAGGTGGGCTACCGCAAGCAGCGGCACGGCTCCTTCTTCCTGCTGCTCGTCCTCACCATCGTCCTGGGCGCCGCCTTCCTCGGCGGTCAGGCCTGGGAGTACACGCACCTCGGCCTCGGCCTCACGGCCAACCTCGCGGTCTCGACGTTCTACACGCTGACCGGGTTCCACGGCCTGCACGTCCTCTGCGGGATCGGCCTTCTCGTCTACCTGCTGATCCGCGCGACCAGGGAGCGGCGCCGCGGCGCGGGTGCGGACTCGCCCGGCACGGCGGGCATGGTGGACGCGGGCACCTACTACTGGCACTTCGTCGATGCGGTCTGGGTCGCGGTGTTCATCGTCGTGTACCTGCTGTAGGACGATCGTGCAGCGGCGGGCATGTCGGGCGCTGCTGCGGGCGGCCGTCGTGCGTGGCGGTGACGGCGGCCTCACTCGTCGCGCTCGCGGCGCCCGCCGCCGCGCACTCCACCCTGGAGAGCTCTGACCCGGCCGCGGGGTCGTCGGTCCCGACCTCCCCGCGGCACATCGTGCTCACCTTCTCTGAGGATCCCGACGCCAAGCTCTCGCTGGTCGGCGTGATCGATTCGAGCGGCGCGACGGTCCCTGGCGTCTCCGCGCCCGAGGCGGTGCCCGACGAGAAGCTCCAGCTCCGCGTGACGCCATCGCGCCCCTTGGACGACGGCGTCTACACCGTCAACTGGCGCGTGGTCTCGGCGGTGGACGGCCACGTCGAGACGGGCGCCTTCGCCTTCGGTGTCGGCGAGAAGCCCGCGCCGGGCAGCGAGGTCGTCGTCGAGCTGCTCCACACGTCGCCGTGGGTCAGCGCGATGGCGACGGCGGGCAAGTGGCTGCTCTACGCGGGCCTGATCCTGCTCGTCGGCGCGGCGTCGACCAGCCTCCTCGTCTTCTCCGGGAGGCTGCCGGCCGGCGGTATCCCGGTGCTGCGCGTCTCCGTCATCGTCGCGATCGTAGGACTTTGCCTGATGATCTGGTCCCAGCGCGTGCTGGTGGGCGCGCCGAGCCTTCTGCCGCTGTTCCTCACCCGGGAGGGCAAGCTGCTGCTCGCCCTCGGGGTCGCCCTGCTCGTCTGTATCGGCGCCGTGGTCGCCGTGGACCTCTGGCCGGCGCGCTGGAGCCTGTGGCTGCTCGGCGCCGCCGGGGCGGTGGCGATGCTCGTCCACGTGGCCGGCGGCCATGCCGCCTCGCCGTCATCTGTCTGGCTGCTGAACATCGCCGTCCAGTGGGTCCATCTGACGGCGATCGGTGTCTGGGTCGGCGGCCTGTTCTGGCTGCTGCTCGGCCTGCGCGGCACGGGGCACGCCGAACGCGCCGCGGCGGTCGGCGCCTTCACCCGGATCGCCACTGTCACGCTGGTGATCGTGCTGGCGACCGGGCTGGCAAGGGCCCTTGGCGAGGTAGGGTCGCTCGGCGCGCTCGTCGACTCGAGCTATGGCCTCACGCTGCTGGTCAAGCTCGGCCTCGTGGCTGGGCTCGTGGGACTCGGCGCCCTCAACCATTTCTTCTGGGTGCCGGCGGTCCGCCGCGACGACGCCGGGGCGGCCGCTCGCCGGTTCGGGCTCAACTCGCGCGGCGAGCTCGTCGCGGCGCTCGCCGTGCTGGCCGCGACGGCGGTGCTCAGCGGGCTGGCGCCCGCCCGCCTGGCCGTCGCGGCCTCCGCAGCCGAACCCGCCGCGCAGGCGGCGGCCTCCGGCCAGGACTACGCGACCACCGTCCGCGTGCAGCTCACCGTCACGCCGGGCAGCGCCGGCGAGAACGCCTACGTGGTCTGGGTGGACGACTACGACAGCGGCGATCCCCTCGCCACGGTGAGCGCCGTACAGCTCGAGTGCTCGCTGCCGGCGCAGCCCTCCGTGAGCGCCGTCGTCATCCCGCTGAGACGCGATGCCGACGGCAGCTGGCGTGGCAGGGGCCTCGAGTTTGCGATCGCCGGGCTCTGGGACATCACCGTGACCATCGAGGAGGAGGCGGGGGGCGTGACGGTGCCGCTGACCCTTCTCATCAAGCCTGCCGCGGCAGACTGAGCGGAGCTCCCCGCGGTTTCGCGAGGCGCGCGCGGGGCAGTCTTCGGCCGACTCGCGCGAGGCGCGCGGTTCTCCGATCAAGGGAGGGAGATGCCATGAAGCGTGAATCCAGAGCGGTCCTCTTGGCCATGCTGGCCTGCGTCGCGGTGGCCATCGTCGCGGTACCCGCCGGCGCCCACGAGACCAACGAGGTGGGCGGCTACGCGTTCGTCGTGGGCTGGGGCATCGAGCCGGCCTACGTTGGCCAGCTCAACAGCGTGCAGCTGATCGTCACCCACAAGGCCGACGGGGATCCGGTCAACGATCCCGGGGCTCGTCTCAGCGTGGCCGTCACGCTACGGCAATGAAGAGATCGAGATGGATCTCGTGCCGACGTTCAGCGGCGATTTGGGTACCGGCACGCCGGGCGAGTACCGGGCGCTCCTCATCCCGACGGCGCCCGGGGACTACACGTTTCACGTCACCGGCACGATCGGCGGGGTCAAGGTAGACGAGAAGGTCACGAGCTCGCCGAAGACCTTCTCACCGGTGGAAGAGGCCTCCGCGGCGCAGTTCCCCGCCAAGGTGCCCGGCGTGGAGCAAGTCGCTCAGCGCCTCGAGGCCGAGCTGCCGCGCCTGGCCACCGACAGTGAGGTGTCGGCCACCGTGTCGAGCGCGAAGACTCTCGGCTACATCGGCATCGCCGTCGGGGCGGTAGGTATCGTGCTGGCCGCCCTCGCGTTGTTGCGCAAGCGGGCCTGACCTGGTTACGGAGGTCGGGGGAGAGAAGTGGTGCCCCCAACGGAATTCGAATCCGTGCCGCCGGCTTGAAAGGCCGGTGTCCTAGGCCGCTAGACGATGGGGGCACGCGTGCGCCGCCGGGGGATTATACCCCGGCCGGCGGCCGGCCGATCTCGTGGACCTGCGCGCCGGCCGCGAACGCCGCAGGCGCTTCGCGGTAAGCTTTACCTCCGTAGCGCGGCTTGGAGGTCGGGATGACGTATCCGTTCGTGGTGGGGCCTGTCGCCGGAGATGAGGCGGACCTGCCGGCCATGTTCGCAGTGCGACAGCACTTCGACGTCTTGCCGGCCGTCGACGTGCTCACGGCGCTCGAGGCCGAGTGGCCGCGCACGACGGCGCCGCTCACCGCGCTCGCACCAGGCGCCAGCATCGCGGTTGCCGTCGGCAGCCGCGGCATCGCCGACATCGCCGTGCTGGTCCGCGGCATCGTCGCGCGCCTCACTGCCTCCGGCTTCGATCCCTTCATCGTGCCGGCCATGGGCTCGCACGGCGGGGCTACCGCCGAGGGCCAGACCGAGTTGCTCGCGCACCTCGGCGTCACTGAGGAGGCTGTCGGCGCGCCGGTCCGCGCCACCATGGAGGTCGTCTCTCTTGGCGAAGTCGACGGCATTCCTCTCTTCCTCGACCGCTTCGCCTGGGAGGCCGACGGCATCGTCCTGGTCAACCGCGTGAAGCCGCACACCGATTTCGTCGGTCACATCGAGAGCGGCCTGATGAAGCAGCTGACGATCGGCCTCGGCAAGCAGGCCGGCGCCGAGCATTACCACCGCCTCGGCGTGGTGCGCGGCATGGCCGAGACCGTGCCGGCGGCCGCCCGTGCGGTCATGGACCGGGCGAACATCGTGTTCGGGGTGGCGCTCGTCGAGAACGAGGACCATCGCCCGGCGGTGCTGCGGGTCGTGCCGCCGGAGGAGCTCGAGGAGACCGAGAGCGGGCTCCTCGAGCTGGCCCGGCGGCACCTCCCTGGGCTGCCCCTCGACGACATCGATCTGCTCATCCTCGACGAGATGGGCAAGGACATCAGCGGCCGCGGGCTCGACCCCAACGTCACCGGCCGCGAGATCATCTCGTGGTCTGCGCGCCGCGAGCGGCCGCGCGTGCTGCGCATCTTCGTGCGCGGCCTCAGCGCGGCCAGCCACGGCAACGCCCTGGGCATAGGCAACGCCGACGCGGTGACCCTTCGCCTGGTCGACGCGCTGGACGGCGCCAAGACGGCGGTGAACGGCCTCACGTCGTGCTCGCCCGACGATGTCAGGATCCCGCTCGTGTTCGCCTGCGACCGCGACGCCGTCTTCGCCATGCTCACGACGATCAGGCCGACGACGCCCGACGACGTGCGCGTGGTCTACGTGCGCAACACGCTTGACGTCGCGCGGCTCTGGGTGTCCGAGGGCTGCCTGGCTCATCTGCCCGCGCCGCCGGCCGTCGTCGTCGACCCGGCTCACCGGCGCCTGCCGTTCGACGCCGCAGGGAACCTGTTCTCGCCCTTCACGGGCGCGTAGACGCATGACCAGGAGCTCGCGCTACCCGCCCGATCGCCTCGAGGAGGCGCGGGGCGACTTTGTGCGGCGCTACCCCGACTACGCCGGGACGAGCGCCGTCGACGAGCTGCGCGCCCGCGACTACGCGCGTCTCGACCGCCTCGGCCACACGTACCTCGACTACACGGGCGGCGGGCTCTATGCGGAGTCCCAGGTCCGCCGGCACTACGAGCTCCTCCGCGACCACATCCTCGGCAACCCGCACTCCGGCAATCCCACCTCGCTGGCGTCGGCCGCGCTGGTCCACGAGGCCCGCGCCTCCGTGCGGCGGTTCTTCAACGCCTCGGCCGTCGACTACGAGGTCATCTTCACGGCCAACGCCAGCGGCGCCCTCAAGCTCGTCGGCGAGTCGTACCCCTTCCGCCCGGGGGGCGTCTTCTGCCTGACCTACGACAACCACAACTCCGTGAACGGCATCCGCGAGTTCGCCCACGTCAAGGGCGCGACCATCACCTACGTGCCCGTGCGCGAGGCCGACCTGCGCGTGGAGGAGGAGCAGCTCCAGAAGGTGCTGCGAGGCACGCGGCCCGCCGAGGACCGGCTGTTCGCCTATCCGGCGCAGTCCAACTTCAGCGGAGTCCACCACCCGCTCGCCTGGGTGGACGAGGCGCACGAGCTCGGCTGGGACGTCCTGCTCGACTGCGCCGCCTACGCGCCCACCAATCCCATGGATCTCGAGGTCCTGAGGCCGGATTTCGTGCCCATCTCGTTCTACAAGCTCTTCGGCTACCCGACCGGGGTCGGCTGCCTGATCGCCCGCCGCGAGAAGCTCGCCAAGCTGCGGCGGCCGTGGTTCGCGGGGGGCACCATCACGCTCGCCTCGGTGCAGGCGGAGGACTGGTACCGGCTGGCTCCGGGGGCCACCGGGTTCGAGGACGGCACGCTCGACTACCTCAGCCTGCCGGCCGTCACCATCGGCCTCGAGCACCTCGCGGCCGTCGGCGTGCCCATGATCCACCGCCGCGTCTCCGCGCTGGCCGGCTGGTTCCTCGAGGAGGCGCGGCGCCTGCGCCATAGCAATGGCGCGCCGCTCATCAAGGTGTTCGGCCCCCAGGACATGGACCGCCGGGGGGCCACCATCGCCCTCTACATCGTGGACCCGCAGGGCCATGCCTACGACGTGTACGACGTCGAGAAGGCCGCCGCCGACGAGCTCATCTCGGTGCGCACGGGCTGCTTCTGCAACCCCGGCGACGGCGAGGTGGCCCACGAGATCACGCGCGACGAGATGGCGGCCTGCTTCGCGGATCCCACCGCGGCCGTGACGCTGATGCAGTGCCAGCGGCGCATCGAGGACACCACCGGCAAGGTGCCCAACACGATCCGCGTGTCGCTCGGGCTGGCCTCGGATTTCGGGGACGTGTACCGCTTCCTGACGTTCGCAGAGAAGTACCGCGACCGGTAGACGCGCGGCCTCGTGTTCATGCCTTCGGCGTCGTCTCCGAGCCGTCGTAGTCGTCGACCCACTCGAGCGCGTCGCCGTCGGCTGCTTCGAGGTACTGGGTGACCGCGTGGCCGACCGTGGAGTAGAAGTTCTCCTTGCCGATGTCCCGGTAGGCCCCGTAGCTGCGCAGCCGATCCTTGACGGGCCCCTTGATCTCGGCGAAGACGAAGGTCACGTGATGCTCGGCCAGGTCGTCGATGAGGTCGCGCAGGGATTCGGCGCCGGTCGTGTCGATGTCGGTGATGGGCTCGCCGGCGATGATGACGTGGCGTACCGGCTCGCCGCGCTCGGCGATGTGCTTCTTGACGCAACGTGAGAAATGCTCGGCGTTGGCGAAGAACACCGGCGCGTCGAAACGGAAGATGAGCATCCCGGGAATCTGGCGGGCGTCGGGGTGGCGCATCACGTCGTGGTAGCCGTGGCGGCCCGGGACGCGACCGAGGGTCGCGTCGTACGGCCGCCACACGCGCTGCAGGAAGGCGAGCAGCGAGAGCACGATGGCGATCACGATGCCCTGGAGCACGCCTACTATCGCCACGCCGAGGAGCGCTGCCAGGCAGAGCACGAACTCGGAGCGGCGAACGCGCCAGAGCCAGCGCATGGTGGTGAGGTCGAAGAGCGATGTCCCGGCGACGATGACGATCGCGGCCAGCGACGCTTGCGGCAGGTAGGTGGTCAGTCCGCCGGCGAAGAGCAGCAAGAGCACGATGGCGAGCGCGCCTACCAGACCGACGGCTTGGCTCTTGCCGCCCGCCGCCTCTGCAACGGCCGTGCGCGAGGCGCTGCCGCTGACGGGGAAGCCCTGGAAGAAGCCGGCCGCCAGGTTGGCCGTGCCCAGGGCGACGATCTCCTGATCCGGGTCGACCATGCGGCCGTACTTGAGGGCGAAGGTGCGCGAGAGCGCCGACGTGTCGGCGAGCGTGACGAAGGCCATGCCGAAGGCTGCCAGCGTGAGGCGGCCGATGTCGGCCAGATCGAAGGCGGGAAGCGCGGGGGCCGGGAATCCACTCGGCACCGGCCCGACCACCGCGACGCCGCTGGCGACGAGCCCGAAGGCGGCCACTGCCGCGGTCGCGCCGACCACGGCGATGAGCACGGCGGGCACCTTGGGTGCCAGTGCCTTGAAGGCGAAGAGCAGCACGAGGCAGGCGAGCCCGATCGCCAGGGCCGTCGCGTTGGTGCGCCCCTCGGCGACGCCGACGACGAACTCCTTGAGGCGCGCCGGTGTGCTCTCGGCGGTGACGCTGAAGCCGAACAGCTTGGGGAGCTGGCTCACGACGACGACCACGGCGACGCCATTGAGGTAGCCCACGCGCAGCGGCTTCGAGAGCAGCTCGGTGATCACGCCGAGGTGGGCCAGCCCGGCGACCACGCAGATGACGCCCATGATCACGGCCATCGCCGAGGCCAGGGCGATGGCCGTAGCGGGGTCGCCGCCGGCGCCGATCAGCGGCAGGATCGTCGCCAGGATGAGCGGCGCCAGGGCGGAGTCGGGGCCCAGTACGAGGATGGGCGAGGGCCCGAACACCGCGTAGGCGAGCAGTGCCATGACCGTCGTGTAGAGGCCGGTGACGGCGGGCAGCCCGGCGAGCTCGGCGTAGGCCATGCCCTGCGGTACCAGCAGCGCCGTCACGGCGAGGCCGGCGACGAGGTCGCCGCGCAGGTCGCGGCGCCGGTACCTGCGCAGCGTGGTCAGCCCGGGCAGCCACCGGGACAGCGAGGACTCCCGGGGGGTCGAGGCGTCGATGGGTCGGGGGTTCAGCCATGGCTGCCTCATCCTATCCCGAGCCGGCGACGACGCCGCAGGTTGCCGGCTCGGACGACTGCGGCTACTGCCAGAGCTGCTCGATGGAGGCGCTGATAGCCGTTTCCACCAAACCCTTCGGTGGGCTGAGCTCCTTCGCTTGACGCAGGCTCAGCTTAGGGCCTATCCCGCCAAGTCCGCACGCACGGATGCGCAGTTGACACCTCGCGGATGCGGCCCCTCCCGGTCCACGAACGCCCCGCGCGCACATCTCTGACGGGATAGGCCCTTAGTGGCGGAGAGGGAGGGATTCGAACCCAGGGTCCCGGGAAGAGCCGCACATGACGATGTGCGCCGGCCCTTCTACTTGGCGACGTAGTGGGCCAGCGCCGCGCCGCTGGAGTCCCGCAGCCAGAGCTCATCGCCTTCGATCGTGTAGGTGGCGGTCTGGGGCAGCGCCGCCAGATACGCGGCCTCCTGCTTCATCTGATCCGCCGGCCCCGCCATCTGCGTCGAGACGATCTGCGCGTCGATCGACATCGCGTCGCCCGAGGTCGTGTAGGTCGTGCTGTACTGGTTGATGCCCGCGTTCCCGGCCAGGCTCCCGTCGGACCCGAACGTGGCGGTGATGGCGCTCGACGCAGCCAGCCCCTGCAGAGCGCCCTTGCCGTTGTTGTACGCCAAAGCGTCCCACTCGGTGCCCTCGAGCGTCGTGGGCTGAACGACCGCATAGCGGACAAGCGTCGTGCCCTGGTCGTCCATGAGCGTCAGCGAGTCCGCGGTCACGGCGAACTTGGTCGCCTTCGTCAGCGCCGCGAAGTACGCCTGCTCCTGCGCCATCGCCTCCGGCGGGCCTGCCATGAGCGTCGCCGCGGGCTGCGAGATCTTGATCAGGTCTCCGGCCTGGGTCTCGTAGGTCGCGGTGTAGCGATTCACGCCGCCGGAACCGGACAGCTGGCCGGCCGCGAACGCAGCGGTGACCTCGGTCCCCTTCGCGGCAAGGACCGTTGTCACTCCCGCGATCTCGGTGGCCTTCCAGACCTTACCCTCGAGCGCCTTGCTGTTGTCGGCGTCAGAGGAGCACCCGGAGGTGACGAGCAACGCCAGTGCGAAGAGGCCGGCGGCGACGATCGACAGCACAGAGCGAGAACGGAAACGGGTCACGATGGACCTCCGGGTCGAGGTGGCCGCAGGCAGGTCTATGGAGGGCCGATGCTGAGCCAAGGAAGGGCACGCTGTCAACAGACCGACCCCCAGGTCGCTCCCCCGGCCATCCCGGTGCGCGCCTGTGGGATGGAGAGAGGCTCGCGGTCGGCGGACTGGACCGAGGCGCGTGAGGATGGCCTCCAGCAGACGACTGGTGGGCCGCACAGGGATCGAACCTGTGACCTTGGGATTAAAAGTCCCCTGCTCTACCAACTGAGCTAGCGGCCCGGACGTGGAAGTGGGATTGTACCATCGCTCCGGCGGCCGCTTCCGGCGGCCGCTGTGGCAAGTCTCATGCTAGGCAGCAACCTTAGACCGAGGGCCGGCAAGTAGCGGCAGGTCCGAGGCCGTCCCGAACGTGGATGCCTGACCCTCATGCAAAGGCTGAAGAAATCGGCCCCCGAAACCGCTTGCACTTCGGTCCGGAGGGGGTAGACTCCGCTTACCTCACGTCGCGATGGTTCGCCGGATCGACAGCGGGGCGTTCGGGTGAGAGGCCCGAAGGAGCCGTCCGGCCGCAAGGTCTGGCGGCTCCTTAATGTTGCGCGACGTGCGGGAGTCCGAGCCTCGCGCCGGCCTCCGTTCAGCCCTTCCAGTCTCCCCTGAGCAGCGCGAACTGCACTTGGTCGTCGCGCGGCGGCAGGCTGCCGTCAGGCAGCGGCTCCGCGCGGCCGGCGCGATCCTTGCCCGGCTCGACGGCGAGGAAGCCGCGCAGGAGGCCCTCGCGGACGAAAGCCGAGCTTGCCGGCGAGGGCCTGGGACGCGGCGTTGCCCGGGTAGGTGAGGATCTCGAGCCGCTCCACGCCGACCTCCTCGAAGGCCCAGCGCATGAGGAGGCGCGCCGCCGCCAGGGCTACGCCCCGGCGGCGCGCCTCCCGCCTCACCCAGTAGCCGATCTCCGCGGCCTGCCGCTCCGCGAAGAGGTCCAGGCTGATGCTCCCGAGCAGCTCGCCGGTCTGCGCGTCCGCGATCGCGAGGCGAGCCCGGTCGCCGGCGGCCAGGCGCCGCCGGCTCTCGATCACGAACCGCTCCGCGTCGGCGAGGCGTACGGGTGGGGCACGAGGTGGATCCAGTGGGCCACGTCCGGGTCGTCGCAGGCTTGCCGGACGGCCGGGATGTCGTCCGGCTCGAAGGGCCGGACGACCACGCGGCCGTCCTCGAGCCGCGGGTCGGGGAGCGGGACGAGCGGCTCCCGGGGATCGCCCGGCGACATCGCGAACAGCACGTCGTCGGCGCGCCGCTCGCGCGCCGTGAGGTAGCCGCGCATCACGCCCTCGCGGCGGAAGCCGGCCGCCTGCGCCACGCGCTGCGAGCCGATGTTGTCCACGTCGGTGGTCAGCTCGAGGCGTCTCCAGCTCGAGCTCGTCGAAGGCCCAGTCGCGCACCAGCCTGACGGCCGCGCTCATCACGCCGCGGCCGCGCGCCCAGGGCGCGCACCAGTAGCCGATCTCGCCGGCCTGACGCAGGGGCAGGACCTCGAGGGAGATCATCGCCAGGAGCTCGTCGCTCTGCGGGTCGACGACCGTCCAGTTGGCCATGAGGTCCGTGGCCCAGAAGTGCTCGTTGTACGCCAGGAACTCGAGGAAGTCGTTCTCGTGGTAGGGGTAGGGCACGCGGTAGCAGAAGCGTTCGACGAGGCCGTCGTTGCAGGCCTTGACGACGGCCGCCTTGTCGGCGGCGCGCAGCTCGCGCAGGCGCACGAGGCCGTCGGTCAGGACCGGTGGATGGGCGATGTCTCCGAGGTCTTTCACGGGTGGTCCTTCGCGACGCGGCCGGTCATACGCTCTACCTACCCGGCCGCGGGTCGCCGGGCAACAGGCTGTACATGACGTCGTCGGTCCGCCAGGGCCGCAGGTCCAGGCTGCCGTCGCTCAGGGTCGGCAGCTCGATATCGTGCAGGTCCATCATCGCGTGGCCCTTTCCAGGTCGTCGTTGTCGATCTCGGACAAGAAGAGGGGCGGGGAGGCCCTGCCGGCCGCCCCGCCCCTCTCCGCACCCGTGCGTCAGTGGAGGAAGTGGCGGCGGCCGGTGAGCACCATGGCCGCGTGGTTGGCGTCGCACGTCTCGATGGCCGCCTGGTCGCCCTTGGAACCGCCCGGCTGCATGAATGCCGTGGCGCCGTTCTCGAGGGCCAGCTCCACGGCGTCGGGGAACGGGAAGAAGGCGTCCGAACCGACGACGGCGCCCGTGAGGTCGCCGCGCGCCTTCTCGATGGCGATGCGCGTGGCGTCCACGCGGCTCATCTGCCCGGCGCCGACCCCGAGCGTGGCGAGGTTCCTGGCCAGCACGATGGCGTTGCTCTTGACATGCTTGGCGATACGGAAGGCGAAGATCAGGTCGCCCCATTCCTGCTCCGTGGGATGACGCTGCGTGGCCACCGTCATCTCGTCGCGCTCTTCGATGTCGCTGTCCTTGTCCTGCACGAGGATCCCGCCGATGACGCGCTTGTAGTCGAGCTCGCCGGGGTTCATCTGGCGCCGCTCCTCGTTGCGCAGGATGCGGATGTCGGCCTTTCGCGTGAGGATCTCGAGCGCCTCGTCGTCGTAGCCCGGGGCGAAGAGGACCTCGACGAACAGCTCCGTGAGACGCTCGGCCAGCGAGGCGTCGACCGTGCGGTTGACGGCGATCACAGAGCCGAAGGCGCTCACGGGATCGCACTCGTAGGCCTTGTCGTAGGCCGCCGTGAGGTTCTCGGCGAGGGCGCAGCCGCACGGGTTGTTGTGCTTGACGATGGTGACGCAGGGCAGCGTGAACTCCTCGCTGATGCCGCGCGCCGCGTTGAGGTCGTAGAGGTTGTTGAAGCCGAGCTGCTTGCCGTGCAGCTGCGTCACCTGCGAAAGCAGGTGCTGGCGCAGGCCGACCTCGGCGTAGTAGGCGGCGCGCTGGTGCGGGTTCTCGCCGTACTTGAGCTCAAGGACCTTCTCGTAGTCGCGCATCACGTAGGCGGGGAAGTCGCCGTCGGCCTCGCTGAACCAGTTGGCGATCACGAAGTCGTAGTGGGCGGTGCGGTGGAACGCCTTGGTGGCGAGGTCGCGCAGGGTCTCGATGCCGAGCTCGCCGCCCGTTTCTCTCATCTCGGTGAGCAGCTTGTCGTAGTCGTCGTGGCTGGTGACCACGGCGACGCCGGCGTGGTTCTTGGCGGCGGCCCGGATCATCGAGGGGCCGCCGATGTCGATGTTCTCGATCACGACCTCGTCCTCGACCCCGCGCCGGCCTGCGACCTCCTCGAACGGGTAGAGACTGCAGACGACCATGTCGATGGGCGCGATGCCGTGCTCGGCGATGGTCGCCATGTGCTCGGGCACATCGCGGCGCGCGAGGATGCCGGCCATCAGCTTGGGATGCATGGTCTTCACGCGGCCGTCGAGCATCTCCGGGAACCCGGTGACCTCTTCCACCAGCGTGACGGGGATACCGGAGTCCTTGAGCAGCCTCGCAGTGCCGCCGGTGGAGATGACCTGGACGCCCATGTCGGTGAGGCTTCGTGCGAACGACTCGAGGCCGCTCTTGTTGAACACCGAGATAAGGGCTCGCTGGACCTTCACTGGCACGCTCCTTCGGACGGACTACCCCCGGGGTGACGGCCGGCGCCACGCGCGGGCTCCCCTCGCGGGTAGCCTACTAGAAAGGCGACACCTGGTGAATAGCCGGGGACGGCGCGGGCGACTCCGTCTGCGCGCGCCTCACTGCGGCTCGCCTCTGCTCCGGCGCAGGCGATGCACCGCCCAGACGACGAACCCTGGCAGCGCCGAGGCGATCACGATGACGACCAGGGCGAGGGCGAGGTAGTCCTGGACCCACCGGGCGGTGCCGAACCAGTACCCGGCGCCGAGGAAGATGGTCACCCAGAGGGCCGAGGCCAGGGCGGCGAAGAGCACGAAGCGGTGGATCTCCATGCGGGCCACGCCGGCCACGAAGGGCGCCAGCGTGCGCACGATCGGCAGGAACCGCGCCAGTACGATCGCCATGCCGCCGTGCCGCTCGTAGAACTCGTGGGCGCGCTCCACGTGCTCGGGGCGCAGGTAGCGCCGCGGCTTGCTCAGCAGATGGCGGCCGATGAAGCGGCCGATGAGGTAGTTGCAGATGTCGCCGAGAAAGGCCGCCGCGAACAGGAGCGGCGCAAGGACGGCGATCTCGAGGATCCCGGCGCCGGCCAGCGTGCCGCTCGTCAGGAGCAGCGATTCGCCGGGCAGGAAGGGCGCGACCACGAGCCCGGTCTCGGCGAAGATCGTCGCGAAGATGGCCGCGTACACCCAAGGGCCGAGTTGCACGGCCAGCTCGGCCAGGTGGACGTCCAGGTGAAGGACGTACTCGATGACACGGTCGAGCGTGCCCGCGGCGCTACTCCGTCGCGGGAGCGGGCGTCTGCGCTTCGCTCGGCGTCGCGCGCTCGAGGACGCGGCGAGCCCTGAACACGGTGCGGTACCTGTCGTAGAGCACGGTCAGCACGGTGAACAGGAAGACGAAGAACAGCGTCGTGCCCAGAGGCGCGCGCGTGTCGATGAGGCCAAGCACGCGCTGGAAGAACAGCAGCACGGCGACGATCCCGAAGTTGACGGCGAACATGCCGACCAGCTCGACGGCGACCGAGTGCCAGGTGCGACTACGGCGCGCCAGCCACTGGCTGACGAAGGCGTTCACGACGACGAAACCGGCGACGAAGGCGAGCACGCTGACGCTCCTCACGTCGTCGCTGAGCAGATACTGCGCGAAGATCACGCTGATCAGGCCGGTCAGGACCACCTTCTCGAGCAGCGCGCGGTCGAAGAGCTTCTCCGTCGCCCCTGACGGTACGGTACAGCGCGACGCCTTGACACTCGGGCGGCAGCGGATCGGCCTTGAGACTGGGGCGGCGATCGCCGGGCGGCGCCTTGCGGGTGACGATCCAGTAGCCGATCGCGCCGATCGCGACGCAGATGGCGATCGCGAGCACGAGCACCCAGGGCCGGTTGGCGATCGCCTCTCCCCAGCTCGCGTCGGTGCTCACGCCGAACAGCGTCTCCTTGATGAAGTCGGTCATGTCGAGCTGGGCGATGTGGATCCACCACTCCTGCGGCAGCTTGATGAAGATCCAGATGAAGGCCGTGGAGAGGATCACCGTCCACTTGCCCATGCGCTTCCAGTCCCAGCGCAGGCGCACCGCCTCGATGAAGTCGAAGAAGTACTCGAACGTGTTGGGGAAGATGAAGAGGATGGCGCGCACCTGCGTGAGCTCGAACGCCACCACCCCGACGAGGCGGTAGTAGTACAGGAACCAGCTCATCTTGAACGCGTACGCGTTGGTCCAGTTGCGCATCGTCGACATGTAGATGATGGCCAGGTAGTAGATGTCGAGCGACTTGTCGTAGGACTGGTAGCCCTCGAGCGGGATGGCGGGGAACTGCTGGAAGATGCTCTGGTCGATGGAGTCGAGGATCATGCACGCCACCGCGCCCACCAGGGGGAACTTGGGGATCGTGAACGGCAGGAACAGCCGGGCGCCGACGACGAGCACCACGACGGTCCACTCTGTAGCGCCCATGTCTGCTCCCCCTCCGCTCGGCGTCGTCCCGCTCCCGAGTCGTATCTTACAACGAGTGACCCGCTGGTCACGAGACCGGCGGACGCGTTCGCGCGCCGGTGAGGGCGGCTAGGCGAAGCGCGAGGCCGTCGCCTGCTGCTCGCGCTCGACCTCGGCGAAGACGGCACAGCCGTCGACGTGGTCGTTGACGATGCCGGCGGCCTGCATGAGCGAGTAGGCGGTGGTGGGGCCGACGAAGCGGAAGCCGCGCCGCTTCAGCTCTTTCGCCAGCGCGGCGGACTCGGGGCTCGCGGCGACGAAGTCGGCCCGCGAGCGTGGCGCCCGGTGCGCCGCCGGACGAAAGCGCCAGAAGAACGCCGCCAGCGACCCGTGTTCTTCGATCACGGGCAGGGCGGCGCGGGCGTTGGCGATGGCCGCCTCGATCTTGAGCCGGTTACGCACGATGCCGGCGTCGCCGAGCAGGCGATCCTGCTCGACGACGCCGAACGCGGCCACGGCCGGGATGTGGAACCCGACGAAGGCCGCGCAAAAGGCAGGGCGCTTGCGCAGAATCGTGAGCCACGACAGGCCCGACTGGAACGCCTCGAGAGTGAGGCGTTCGAACAGCCTGTCGTCGTCGAGCACCGGACGGCCCCACTCTTCGTCGTGGTAGGCGGTGTACTCGGGGGCGCCGCCGACGGCCCAGAAGCACCTCGGCCGGCCGTCGGCAGCGACGCTCAGGGCGTCACTCAGCATCGCCCTTCGTGCTCAGCTTCTCCTTGGCCTGGTCGACGAGCTCGCTCGCTTCTTT
This sequence comes from uncultured Thermoleophilia bacterium, assembly GCA_963700035.1. Classification (GTDB taxonomy): domain Bacteria; phylum Actinomycetota; class Thermoleophilia; order UBA2241; family UBA2241; genus CAIXSE01. Next base: position 25,866 of record CAVOWE010000015.1, read on the forward strand.
GCGGGCCTTCTCGAGCAGCTCCGCCGCCTCCTGCTTGGCCTTCTCGAGCAGCTCCGCAGCTTCCTGCTTGGCCTTCTCGATGATCTCGGCGGCTTCCTTCTTGGCCTTGTCCCCTGCAGGCTTGGCCTTGTCGCCGAGCTCGCCGGCTTTGACCTTGGCCTTCTCGCCGAGCTCGCCGGCCTTCACTTTGGCTTTCTCGTAGGTCGGCCCGGCCTTCTCCTGCAGGTCGGCGGCCGTGCCCTTGGCCTTCGCGGCCGCGTCATCGGCCATCTTCTTCGCTTTGTCCATGTATCCCATGGTCACCTCCTGGTCAGCAGCGGCTACGACATGACTCGCAGCTTGTGTTTACCGCGGCAGGCCCTGATTCAGTCGTCCGCCGACGCGGCGAGGCGTGCCTCGCAGGCCGGGGCGGGGCCAGGCCGGCCGCCGTAGGCGCGCCGGCATCGCCCCGCCGCCGCTCCCGAACCGGTCGAGGATCGCCTCGAGCAGCGGCAGAAACCGGTGGACCTGGCCGCTGCGGATCACCGCGTCCCACATGGGTTCGAGCTTCTTCCAGCCGCTCGTGTACGCGAGGTGACGGGCGTGCTCGCGGGCGTCGCCGTGCGCGAACGCCGCCTTCCAGATGCTGCTCCAGCGGTAGAAGTCGCGGTACGCGCCCCAGTAGCCGCTCTCCAGGTCGGCGGCGCTCATGCCTGCCGGCTCGAACACCGCGTGCCGGGTGTCGTAGCGGTCCCAGTCGTGGCTCGTGACGCGGCCCTCTGCCGTGAGACGCTGCTCGAGCTTCGTGCCCGGGTAGGGCGTGAGGATGTGGAAGGTCGCCGTCTCGATGCCCTGGCTCACGGCCCACTCCACGGTGCGCGTGAACACCGACGGATCGTCGTGGTCCATGCCGAAGACGAAGGCCGCGTTGACCATGACGCCGAGGTCGTGGAGGCGGCGGATCGCGGCCTCGTACTGCGCCTGCGGCGTGGAAGCGGCGCCGGCGGTCCCGCGCGCGCCGCCCAGGTTCTGGATCTTGTGCTGCGCGCTCAGATTGACGGGGTCGAGCGTCTCGAAGCCGATGAACAGGCTGCGCAGGCCGCTCTCGACCGCCTTCTCCAGGAGGCCGGGCTCGAGCACCGCCTGCACGGTGCCTGCGGCCTGCCAGAGGCGGCCCATGCCGCGCAGGCCGTCGAAGAGCGCGGCCGCGAACGGCGGGCTGCCGAAGAGGTTGTCGTCGAGGAAGTAGAGGTGGCGCCCGGGGAGGCGGTCGATCTCGGCGAGCGCTTCGTCGACCGCCTGCACGTAGAACGACTTGCCGCCGCGGAAGAAGGTCTCCTTGTAGCAGAAGTCGCAGAGGTGCGGGCAGCCGCGGCTCACCACGAGGGAGTTGGGCACGAGGTATCGCTCGCGCTTGATGAGGTCGCGCCTGGGGCGCGGCATGCCGGCGAGCGTGCGCACCGTGGAGCGATAGACCGCCTTGGGCCGGCCGGCCCTGAAGTCCTTCAGAAAGGCCGGCCAGGTGTCCTCGCCGGGCCCGCAGAAGACGCTGTCGGCGTGCTGCGCCGCCTCGTCCGGGAGGCTCGTCGGGTGCAGCCCGCCGAGACACACGTAGGCGCCCTTCGCGCGGTAGTGGTCGGCGTAGCGGTAGGCCCGGCGCGCCGAGGTGATATAGGCCTCGATGACGACGAGATCGGGCTCGTCGTCGAGGCGCAGCTTCTCCACGTGCTCGTCCTGCAGGTCGATCTCGTCGTCCGGGTCGAGATAGCCGGCCAGGGTGGCGAGACCGAGCGGCGGGAACAGCGAGTACTTGATGGAGCGCCAGTAGACGCTGTCGGCGGCCGTCTTGGCCGGCGAGATCATCTTCACCTTGAGCGGCCGCCCACTCGCGGCCCGGCCGCCCATCAGACCTCTCCCTCCAGCTCCTTGTCGAAGCGCTCCAGCAGCACGTCGAGGCCGGTGGCGAAGTCGGCCGGCTGGTCCCAGATCGCCAGCTGCAGTCCCACGCGGAGGAGGTTCGGGTAGTCGGCCCAGTGGCCGGTGAGCTCGCCGACGATGGTCTCGGGCGGCACTTCGAGGCTGAGGAGCTGGGCGTAGCCGAGGCCCAGGGTGAAGGCCCCGAGCAGATGGTAGACGCGGGCCGCGGCGTCGGGCGTGAAGCCTGCCTCGAGCAGCACGCCCATCAGCTCTTCCATCCAGCGGCGCCCGCTGGGCGTGCGCAGCACTCCGGTGGTGATGAGCGGCAGGGCGCGGGGGTGGGCCTGGACGAGCTCGTAGAGCCCGACGAACAGCAGGCGCGTGCGTTCCCGCCAGGGACCGGCGGCGCGCTGGTCGCCGAGCGCCGCCGCGGCGATGTTCTCGGCGACCTCGGCGAGGATGGCCTCCTTGTTGGGGAAGTGATGGTAGAGGCTCATGGGCTTGACGCCGGCGGCCGCGGCGAGGCGGCGCATGTTGAGCGCGGCGAGCCCCTCCGTGTCGATGATGTCGAGCGCCAGCTCGACGATGCGCAGCCGGGTCAGGGGCTCTCGCGTGATGGCCATCGTGCCTCCCGTCGTACCGTACAAAGTAAGTCGTACAAAGTACGGTACCAAACGGCCGGGACGCCGTCAATGCCCCCGGCACGGGGCCGCGCGGGAGGGGCGCTCAGCCCAGGCGGGCGATGCGCTCGCCGCGGACGCTGCGCCGCGCAGCGGCGGAGGCTTCGGCGAGCGCATCGGGCTCCTCGGCAACCAGGCCGACGCGGGCGCGCGCCCGGCCCGTCGGCCGGTCCCCTTCTTTCGGCTTCGGCCAGGCGCGGACCGCGGCTGCGACGCCGTCCCGGCCGCCGCCGGCGAAGGTTTTCGCCAGCGCGGCGGCCACCCCGGCGTCGGGGCTCGCGGCCGCGAACTCGGCGGCCGCGAGCGCGTAGCCGTTGCCGTTGAAGCTCAGCGAGACGCCGCCCCAGGCCTTGACGGCCGCCAGCGGCGGCGCGTCCGTGATCGAGTCGCCGACGTACATGACCGCCGGCGCCCTCGACGCCCTCCGCGGCGACGATCTCCTCGAGCGCGGCGAGCTTCATGCCGCCGCCCACGGGACGCACGGCGGCCACGAGAGCGCCGCTGACGCGGCCGTGCATCTGCCTCCAGAACAGGTCGTCGAGCTGCGCCACGGTCACGGCGTCGGCGGGCGAGAGGTCGTCAACCGAGCTCGCCTCGTCGGGGATCTCGATGAGGCCGCGCTCCATCACGCGCTCGGCTTGCTCGCGCAGCCAGGCGCTCTCGTCCTCCGGCATCTGCCACGCGTCCAGGCTCAACTCCGTGCAGCGCACGTTGCTCAGCGGGAATCCCGACAGGGCGCAGAGGGCCTTGAGGTACGGCGTGTAGGAGGTCGAGATGATGAAGGTCGGCAGGAGCTCGGCGATGGCGGCGAGGAGCTGAAGCGCCCCGGGGACGACCAGCACACCCTCGGCGCTGAAGGCCTCCACATCGTCGTCGGTGACGGCGAAGGCCTTGAGGAAGGGCGGCAGGAGGCGCAGCGTGTCACCGGCGTTGTAGCCCGGCTTGCGCACCACGTCGGCGAGGAAGTCGTCGTATTTGCTGAGGCGCGCGAAGAGCTCCGCGCCGTCCGGGATGAAGCGCTCGGCGATCTCCTGGGCGTTGTCGTTCCTGGTGAGCGGGCCTTCGCAGTCGGTGACGTAGATGCGGCGCGCCGCCGGGCCGGCGCCGACCGCGCCGGCGGCGCGGTCGGGAGCCTGCAGCGCTCATCGCTGCGCGACCTCCGCCTCGACCGGCTCGGTGAGATCGAGGGGCAGCCGGGTGGACTCCGCGAACACGGCTCCCGCCGCTGTGTTGAGCTTGCCCTGCTCGAACTGGCAGAGCGTCTGGTACAGCAAGGGGATCTCGCGGACCTCGCCGCGCCGGCGGATCTCGGCGAACAGCGGCTCGCTCTCGCCCTCGGCGGCGGCGATCTCGGCGACGCTCATCGTCTTTCGCTTCTTGCGGAACTGGGCCCAGAGGGGCGCCCAGTCGTCACCGGTCAAGCGAAGGCGAAAGGAGCTCACGACGGGGCCCCGGTCGAGCTGTGCGGTGGCCAGGTGGACCATGGCGCCCGTCTCGGTGGCTTCCTCTTCGAGCAGCTGCCAGATGACCTCCTGCCACGTGCCGGTGGGGCCGCCGGGGAGGGCCGGGTGCAGGTTGAGGAGGGCGTACCGGCGGCACATGGCCGGGCTGACGATGAGCATGTACCCGGCCATGACGAGCACGCCGAGGCGATAGGGCACGAGGAGCTCCATCACGCCGCGGTGGTACTCCTCGCGCCACGTCGTCCTGTCGATGCCGAGCGCCCGCGCCGCTCTCCAGCTCGCGGCGCTCGACAGCGTGACCAGGGGGAAGTCGAGGCGCTCGACGAGCTCGATGAAGCGGTCGCTCTCGGGCGTCTCGCCGGGCTCCCGGTCGCAGAAGACGGCGGCGATGTCGAGGGGCACGTCGTCCTGCTGCGCACGCGCCACCACGTCGGCAAGGAGGTTGCAGGCCGCCTGGTCGCGGCCGGTGGACAGCCAGCCGATCCTCACGCCCCGCCCCTGCGCGCCACGCCTTCGCTCTCGCCGCGCTCCTCGGCCAGCCGCGCCTGCCACGCTTCGGCGTCGGGGTACGTGCTGCGCCCGACGCCGGTGATGCCGCGGCTGGCGGCCCACGCGGCGAGGCGGCCGGCGCTCGCCAGGCCGACCTGCTCGATCATCGCGGCGAGGAAACCGGCGGCGAAGAGGTCGCCGGCGCCGGTGACGTCCACGACCTCGGCCGGCAGCGGCGGCACGTAGAGGTCGACGCGGCGGCCGACGAGCCGCGCGCCGCGGCCGCCCATCTTGCAGATCACGAGGCCGACTCCCGCATTGAGCAGAAAGTCGAGGGACTCCGGGAGCGAGAGGCCGCAGAGCATGCCGAGCTCGCTCTCGGTGGCGAACAGATAGGCGCAGCGGTGCAGGATCGGCAGAAAACGCTTGACTCCCTTGCGGGCGTAGATCTCACCGGGGTCGAAGGAGATCTCGGTCTCTGCGGGAAGCCGCTCGAACAGCGCCAGTTGAGCGGCGAGCGGCCCATCGCCGACGAAGCTGGTGAAATGGGCGAAACGCGTCTTCGGGGTGCGCTTCGGCAGGTCATCCGCGGCAAAGGCGTCGTTGGCGGCGGGCCACACGAGGTTGCGGCGCTCGCCGTTCTCGTCGAGCAGCACGTAGACGCGGCCCGTCTCGCCGTCGCGTGCCACAAGGCGCGCCTCCGCCGGAGCGAGCTCCTTGAGGAGGTAGAGGCCGTCGTCGTCCGCGCCGACGCGGCCGATCATGGCGGCGCGGTAGCCCAGGCGCGCGAGCGCGTGCGCCGTGTTGGCCGCCTGCCCGCCGCCGGAGCGCGCGGGCTGGACGTGGGCGAGGGCTTCGTCGACGGCGCGGCGCACGTTGGCGTCCATGAGCTGCTCGCTGCCCGGCGGGCCGAGCTCGTCCCAGAGCGCAAAGGAGCGCGGAAGGCGGTAGAGCAGATCGACGTTCAGGGCGCCGCAGCCGATGAGGTCGAGCGACCTCACAGCCTGAGCTCGCCCCGGTAGCGAACCGCTGCGCCGTCGCCACGGGGCTGTACGCCACCGACGACGCGCGCCTCGAGGCCGGCCTTCTGGACGACGGCCAGGTTCTTCTCGACGTGGGCCGGGTCCATCACCACGACCATGCCGAGCCCGCAGTTGAACGTGTCCAGCATCTCGGCGCGCCTCACGCCGAGAGAGTGCAGCCAGCTGAACACCGGGCCCGCGTCCCAGGCGCCGAGGTCGATCTCCGCCGCCAGATGGTCCGGCACGGCGCGCCCCACGTTGTCGGGGAAGCCTCCGCCGGTGATATGGGCGGCGGCGTGCATGCCGCCGGCGTGCCCCAGGTCGTGCAGCACGGGGCTGTAGATGGTGGTGGGCACGAGCAGGACCTCGCCGACGGAGGCCTTGGGGCCGGCGCGCATGCAGAAGGCGCCACCCTCGCTGAGGAACTTGGAGTGCACGTCGATGGCGCGCTCCCTGAGCACATGGCGCACGAGGCTGAAGCCGTTGGAGTGCAGGCCGCTGGAGCAGATGCCGACGAGTACGTCGCCCTCCGCGACGAGGTGCGGTCCCCACAGCTCGTCGCGCTCCGCCAGGCCCACGGCGAAGCCGGCCATGTCGAAGTCGCCGTCCGGAAACTGCCCGGGGTGCTCGGCGGTCTCGCCGCCGAGCAGCACGCACTGCGCCAGCCGACAGCCCTCGTCCACGCCGGCGACGATCTCGGCGACCTCCTCGGGCACGACCTTGCCGACCACCAGGTAGTCGAGGAAGAACAGCGGGACGGCGCCGCAGGCGGACACGTCGTTGACGCTCATGGCGACCAGGTCGATGCCGATGGTGCCGAGCCTGCCCATCGTGCGGGCGAGCTCTATCTTGGTGCCCACGCCGTCGGTGCCGGCCACCAGCACCGGATCCTTGAGCTTCGGTAGCCGCATCGCCCCGCCGAAGCCGCCGAGCCCCCCGAGCACCAGCGGGTGCTTCGTGCTCTTGAGGCGCTGCTTCATGAGGTCGACGGCGCGGTTGCCCGCCTCGACGTCGACGCCCGACTCCTTGTAGGTGAACCCCTGGTCGTCGGCCATCTCGCTCCTCGCTCGCTCGTCAGCGGCAAGTCTACGTCCTGTCTCGCCTCGGCGGCCAGCACCGAGTGCGGCGAGCCGTTGTCCACGCGCACGAGGCGCCACGTTCCGGCGGGTCTGCGATACTCTGTGCGGAAGTACGGTCGAGCGCCGTCGTCTGCCCCGGTCGGTAGGCGGCGTGCGCGCCGTGAGGAGGACGGGATGGACCATTCAGCCGTGACGTCGCCGGGCCGCCGGCGCGGCGCGGCGTTGGCCGTCTTCGCGCTCGTCGCGCTGGTGTTGCCGGTCGCCGTGCCCGGCAGCGTGGGCGCCCTCCGCCGCGGCGGCAAGACGGCGCCCCTGTACGACCGCACCTTCAAGTGCGACCGGCTCGAGCGGCTCCCCGAGCCCCCCGAGCTGGTCGTGTTCGGGGGCTCGCGGGCGCAGCGCTTCGAGCCCTCCCAGATCGAAGGTCTCACAGGGCTCTCGGCCTTCAACTTCGCGCTGCAGAACCAGCGCCCGGAGGACGCCTACGCGATCGCGCGCTACCTCTTCGGGCGCGCCCCGGACGTCAGGCTGCGCTGCTTCTGGGCCGTGCAGGTCACGACGTTCGCCGATACGCCACTCCACCTCGGGCTGCTGGCCGAAGACCGCCTGACGCAGTACCTTCCCGGCGACCTCGTCGCGGAACAGCGCGCCCTGGACGCCCATGGCGCCGCCCACGAGATGACGTGGAAGGAGGAGTACAGCCCGCGGGGCGCGGTCCTCCACAACCGCTACGACCGCACCGAGGAGCGGGGAGTCGGCTTCCATAGGGTGATGCGGGGGTACCTCGAGCGGATGCTGCCCAAGGTGGCGGCGCCGTCCCCGCACGGACGAGGGCGCGCGAAGAGCTACTTCGAGCGGACTCTCCGCCTGTTCAACCTGCACGATGTGGCGCCCGTCCTCGTCATCATGCCGTATCATCCCCAGGCCCTCGCCGCCTTCCGCGCCGTCGGCTGGCAGGACAAGCTGGACGCCCTGCAGGCGTATCTTCGACGTCTGCAGGGCCGTTACGCGTTCCGGGTGCTCGACTACAGCGAGATCGACTCGTTCGACGGTCGCGCCGAAGGGTTCTACGATGGAGCGCACGTCAAGCGGGGGAACGCCCGCCGTATCGTCAGGCAGGTCGTCGCCGACCTGCCCGGCGCCTTTCGCTGACGCGACCGGCTGCGCCTCGGGCGCGGCGGCGCGTCAGCTCACGGGTCGCAGGCCGCCGCCGCGCCCTTCTCGAAGCGCATCTTGCACATCGCGTACTCCTCGGGCACCGCGATGGGGTAGTCGCCGTCGAAGCAGGCGCGGCAGAACTGGCTCTTGGGCAGGCCGGTGCTGTGTTGCAGGCCCTCGAGGGTGAGGTAGTGCAGGCTCGTGGCGCCCACGTGGTCGCGGATCTCGTCGACCGACTTGTCGGCCGCGATGAGCTCCGCGCGCGTGGCCATGTCGATGCCGTAATAGCAGGGATACTGGATCGGCGGCGAGCTGATGCGCAGATGGACTTCTCTCGCCCCCGCGCCGAACAGCATGTCGACGAGCTTGCCCGTGGTGTTGCCGCGCACGATCGAGTCGTCGACGACGACCAGGCGCTTGCCGCGGATCACGGCGCTCAGCGGGTTGAGCTTCATGCGGATGCCGACCTGGCGCAGCTGGTGGTCGGGCTGGATGAACGTGCGGTGCACGTAGCGGTTCTTGATGAGGCCCTCCGCGTAGGGGATGCCGGAGGCTGAGGCGTAGCCGATGGCGGCCGGCATGCCCGTGTCGGGCACCGGGATGACGAGATCGGCCTCGACCGGCGCCTCCAGGGCCAGGTGCTTGCCCATCTCCTGGCGCACGAGGTGCAGCGTGCGCCCGGCCATCGTGCTGTCGGGCCGGGCGAAGTAGATGAACTCGAAGATGCAGAGCGCCGGGCGCGAGCCCTCGAGCTCGACGCGCTCGCTGCGCAGCCCGTGCTCCTGGTCGACGATGACGATCTCTCCGGGCTGGATCTCGCGGACGAAATCGGCGCCGATGATGTCGAGCCCGGCGGTCTCGCTGCTGATGACGGGGTGTCCCTCGTAGCTGCCCAGGCAGAGCGGACGCACCCCGTAGGGGTCGCGGAAGCCGACCAGAGCGTCGCCGGATGCGACCGCCGCCGAGAAGGCGCCGCGGATCTTGGCGACGGCCGTGCGCACAGCGCCCAGCAGGTCGCCCTCGGCCTCGTGGGCGATGAGCGCCGTGATCACCTCGGTGTCGGTGGTGCCGGCGAACTTGACGCCCTGGGCGATGAGCTCGTCGCGCAGCTCGGTGGTGTTCACCAGGTTGCCGTTGTGACCCAGGGCGATCACGTCGCCGTTGCGGCTGCGCACCAGCGGCTGCGAGTTCTGCCAGTGGCTGGAGCCGGTGGTCGAGTAGCGCACGTGGCCGATGGCGTGCTGGCCGCTCAGGCTCTGGAGCATCTGCTCGTTGAAGACCTGGCTGACCAGGCCCAAGGTCCTTGATGACCGTGATCTGGCCGTCGTCGGCCACGGCGATGCCGGCGCTCTCCTGGCCGCGATGCTGCAGGGCGTAGAGGCCGAAGAACGTCAGGCGCGCGACGTCGCGCCCCGGCGCATGGATGCCGAAGACGCCACAGCTGTCGTGCAAACGGTCGTCGTACAAGGCGCTCGGTTCTGGTTCGTCAGGTGAGCCGCAGAGGAAGCGACTCGTAAGCAGAATGGAGCTCGGCCACCGCGATGGTGAAGAGCTCCTCGCCCTCCATGGTACACCTCAGGTCCGTGCCGGTCACGCGGCCGAGGACGCGGTGCGGCAGGCCGCCGAGCACCTCGTCCAGCGGCCCGAGCAGCTCCGGCGCGACGCTGACGATGACGCGGGTCGGAGCCTCGCCGAAGAGGACGAGGTCGGGCCGCCCCGCGGCGCCGGCGGCGGAGGCGGCGGAGCCGAGGTCGACGTCGGCGCCGAGCCAGCGGCCGTCCCGGCCACTCCGCGGCGCCTCCGGGTCGGCGAACTGCGCGCCGCCGGTGCTGCCGCTGGCGATGCAGCATTCGGCCAGCGCCACGGCGAGGCCGCCCTCGGCGCAATCGTGGGCGCTCCTCAGCAGACGCGCCTCGATGGCCGCGCGGAGCTTGTGCTGCAGCTCGACCTCGAGCTGCAGGTCCACGTCGGGCACGCGGCCCTCCACCTTGCCGTAGGCGACCTTCTGGTACTCGGAGCCGTCCATCCAGCCGGCCTCGGCGCCGAGCAGCACGACCACGTCGCCGGCCTCCTTGAAGGCGCCGTCGATGTGCACGCTCACGTCGTCATACACGCCCAGCATGCCGATCATCGGCGTGGGGTAGATGGCCTGGCCGAAGCTCTCGTTGTAGAAGCTGACGTTGCCGCTGACGACCGGCGTGTCGAGCGCCTCGCAGGCCTCGGCGATGCCCTCGACGGCCTGCTCGAACTGCCAGTAGATCTCGCCCTTCTCGGGGTTGCCGAAGTTGAGGCAGTCGGTGACGGCGACCGGGAGCGCGCCGGCGCAGACCAGGTTGCGGGCCGCCTCGGCGACCGCCGCCTTGGCGCCGCGATACGGGTCGAGGTAGCAGTGGCGGCCGTTGCAGTCGTTGCTGAAGGCGATGCCGCGCTCGGTGTCCTTGATGCGCAGCACGGCGGCGTCGGAGCCGGGGATCTGCACGGTGTTGGCCTGCACGATGTAGTCGTACTGCTCCCAGGCCCAGCGCTTGCTGGCGATGTTGGGCGCGGCGAGCAGCTGCGTCAGCGCCGCGCCCAGGTCTTCCGGCTGCGGATAGCGCCGCGTCGTCGACGGCGACGGGCTCGTCGACGATGTAGTCCGGCTTCACGGACGGCGTGCGGATCACGGGGCTCTCGTCGGCCAGGCGGCGGGCGGGGATGTCGGCCACGCGCTCGCCGTGCCACCAGATGCGCAGCATCTTGCTGTCGGTGACCTCACCGATCACGGTGCAATCGAGGTCCCAGCGCTCGCAGACCTCGCGCACGTCCGTGAGCTGTTCGTCGGTGACGATCGCCAGCATGCGTTCCTGGCTCTCGCTGATCATGATCTCCCAGGGCTCCATGTCGGCCTCGCGGAGCGGCACGCGATCGGCGTGGATATCGAGGCCGACAAAGCCCTTGCTCGACATCTCGCTGCTCGAGCTGGTGAGGCCGGCGGCGCCGAGGTCCTGCATGCTCACCACGAGCTTGCGGTGGATGAGCTCGAGGCAGGCCTCGATGAGCTTCTTCTCGGTGAACGGGTCGCCGACCTGGACGCTGGGGCGCTTCTCCTCCAGGGTCTCGTCGAACTCCTGGCTGGCCAGCACGCTGGCGCCGCCGATGCCGTCGCGGCCCGTCTTCGAGCCGATGAGGACGACGTGGTTGCCGACGCCGCTGGCGATGGCGCGCACGATGCCGTCGGTGCGGATCATGCCGGCGCTCATGGCGTTGACCAGGCAGTTGCCCTCGTAGCTGGGCTCGAAGTAGATCTCGCCGCCGATGGTCGGGATGCCGAGGCAGTTGCCGTAGTGCGCGATACCTCCGACGACGCCGTCGAGCAGGAAGCGCTGGCGCGGCTCGGTGAGCTCGCCGAAGCGCAGGGAGTCCATGCTGACGCAGGGCCGCGCGCCCATGGTGAAGATGTCGCGCACGATGCCGCCCACGCCGGTGGCGGCGCCCTGGAAGGGCTCGACCGCCGACGGGTGATTGTGGCTCTCGACCTTCATGGCCACGGCCCAGCCGTCGCCGACGTCGATGATGCCGGCGTTCTCGCCGGGACCTTGCAGGATGCGCGGCCCGCTGGTAGGGAAGCGGCCGAGCACGGGCCGTGAGTGCTTGTAGCTGCAGTGCTCGCTCCACATGAGCGAGTAGATGGCGAGCTCGACATACGTCGGCTCGCCGCCCTGGATCTCGCAGATGTGCGCGTACTCGTCTGCGGTGAGGCCGAGCTTGATGGCCGCCTCGAGCGTCGCCCGCGCGCTCATGCCGTCACCTCCGCCGTGCGCAGCACGGTGTCGATGATCGACTGGAACAGCTTGCGCCCGTCGGCGCCGCCGGCCAGCTCGGCCTCCACGGAGTTCTCCGGGTGCGGCATCATGCCGAAGACGTTGCGCGCCTCGTTGCACACGCCGGCGATGTCGTCGAGGGCGCCGTTGGGGTTGGCGCCCTCGGCCTGCTCGCCGGCGGCGTTCGCGTAGCGCAGCACGATCTGGTCGCCGGCCTGCATGCGCGCGAGCGTCTCGGGGTCGACCGTGTAGTTGCCCTCGTTGTGCTTGACGACGATGCGCAGCAGCTCGCCGGGTCCGGCAGGCGCCGGTGAACGGCGTGTCCGTTGTCTCGACGCGCAGGTTGACGTACCGGCAGACGAACTTGAGCCCGGTGTTGCGGATGAGGCCGCCGGGCAGGAGGCCGGCCTCGACCAGGGTCTGGAAGCCGTTGCAGATGCCCATCACGAGGCCGCCGCTCTCGGCGAAGTCGATGACCGACTGCATGATGGGGCTGAAACGCGCGATGGCCCCGCAGCGCAGGTAGTCCCCGTAGCTGAAGCCGCCGGGCAGGATGACGGCCTGGACGCCCTTGAGGTCGGTGTCCTTGTGCCACAGGTACTGCACGCTGGTGCCGGCAAAGGTGGAGACGGCGTGATAGGAGTCGGCGTCGCAGTTGCTCCCGGGGAACACGACGACGCCGAAGCGCACGGGCGCGGAGCTCATCCCTCAGCCCTCGCTGATCGCGAAGGTATAGTCCTCGATGATCGGGTTGGCGAGCAGCCTGCGGCACATGTCGTCGACCTGCGCGTGGGCGGCTTCGGCGGTGAGCCCTTCACCGCTGATGGTGAGGTCGATGATCTTGCCGATCTGGACGCCGCTCACCCCGGTGAAGCCGAGGTTGGGGAGCGAGCGCTCGACGGCGGCGCCCTGGGGGTCGAGGATGCCCTTCTTGGGCGTGACGTACACGCGGACGTTCATCGGCTCACCTGCCCGGAGAGAGAGTGCTGGGGACAGGGCTCAGTCTATCGCAGGCTGACCCCGGTGTGCGTCAGGATGAACTCCACCGTGCGCCGGTCGTAGTCCACGTGGTTCTCGACGCCGCTGATCTCGTGCCCTTCGTCCGGGTAGATGTACGCCTCGCATATCCGGCCGGCGGCGCGCAGCGTGTCCACGACCTTGCCGACGAGGCGCGTCGGGCAACGCGGGTCGCGAGCCGCCGCCAGGATGAGCAGCGGGGCGGACACGCGATCGAGATGGTTGATCGGCGAGTAGTACTCGAGCCGGGCACGGTCCTTCACCAGGTCGCCGGTGTTCTCCCGGTCCCACCAGCGCAGGTCCTCGCGGACGGCGGGGTCCACCTGCGCATCGATGTGGTCGAAGAACGGCACGCCGGCGACGCCGGCTGCCCAGAGCTCCGGGAACTGAGTCAGCATCTGCGCGGTGAGGTAGCCGCCGTGGCTGCGTCCGGTCACCGCGATGCGGCCCGGGTCGCAGCCCATGGCGACGAGGAAGGCGTGCGCCCCGGCGCAGTCCTGCGCTTCTCCCTGACCGAGGAGATAGCGGTTGGCCAGTTGCCAGCGGCGCCCGTAGCCGTCGCTGCCGCGGTAGTTGGGGTGGACGACCATGAAACCGGCGTCGAGGAATGCCTCTCTCAGTGGATCCCACTCGTGCGAATGGTGCCAGGTGGGACCCCCATGGATGATGACCACCCCGCCGCCGTTGTGCTCGCGCGGGCGGAACACCAGCGCCGGGACGTCGGCCAGCAGGTCGAGGCTGCGGTAGCGGACGTGCTCGCCGTGCGCGAAGTCGTGCCCGGCGAGCTCGTCCGGAAGGCCCTGGGTGAGTCTCGTCACGCGACCGTCGGCGAGCTCGATGCGGAACAGGTCACTGGGGATCCCCGGGGCGCTGAAGGCGACGACGACCGCGCTTGCGTCGGGCGTGAAGCGCGGGTGGTAGTGATTGCCGGCGCCGACGCTCAGGTCGCGCAGGGCCCGCGAGCGCAGGTCCAGGTGCTGAAGGGACGTCTGACCCGCGTCGTCGCACAGGAACAGCAGCGCGTCGCCGTCCGGCGACCACACGGGGTGGTGGGCATCGCGCGCGTCGCTCCAGACCCACTGCACCGACTCGCGCGCCGTGTCGTAGATGCCGATCGCGTAGGCCTCGTCGACCACGCCCTGGAAGGCGAGGCGCGCTCCGTCCGGCGACCAGCGCGGGAACCAGGCGAGCATGGGCGGGTCGCCGCCGATCGCCTTGACCACGCCGCTCGCCATGTCCCTCACGAAGACGGCGCCATCCTGCCCATGGGTGTCGGCGTGCCAGGCGATGCGCCTGCCGTCCGGCGACCACTGCGGTGTCCAGTCGTTGAAGGAGTGCTCGACGAGGAACTCCATGCCGGCGCCGCGCGGACACGCCGCCGCCGGCATGATCGCGGCGGCGTAGCTCTGGCCGTGGTCGGCGCTCAAGGCGATGCGCGTGCCGTCCGGCGAGAGCTGGAAGTCCGGGTTCGGAGAGAGATCGGGTGTGTCCGGGAGCAGGTTCTCGGTGGTCCCGGCGGCGACGTCGTACCGATAGATGTCGAAGCACTCCGATCCCTTGTCGTCGCGTGAGAAGTACAGAGAGCGACCGTCGGCGGAGTACTTGGGGCAGCCGCAAGGATCGTCGATGGAGAGGAGCCGTTGCGGTGGCGCCGCGCCCCGGCTGTCGACGGTGTACAGCTGCCAGTCCCCGCCGTTCCGCCATTCGAAGGCCACGGTGTCGCCGTCGGGCGCGATGGAGAAGGGGCGGTAGTCGGTGCCGACGATGGGCACGGCGGCGAGCCGCTCGATCAATGTCTTGCCCACGGGTCTCCTTCGGTGGCCTGACGCCGGTCGCTTGTCACGAGTCAGGGCCGCGCGCCAGAGGGCGCACCGCCCGCGCCAACGATACCGTGCCGGGCGCGCCTGCGCACGCGAACGTCACCCGCGGGCGCCGCGGCAATCACGCCGAAGTTCCACCCGTGGGTGGTTGCGCCCGCCGGCAGAGTGCGCCGCCGGCGTCGTCAGTTCCACCCGCGGTATGACGACGCCGAAGGTCCTTCACGCCTATGCTGCCCGGGCCACGACTTCCACGCATCCCGGCGCCGCGGGCGCCGCGCACGGACTCAGGGCCCTGAGGTCCGGGCAGGGCGCCCGGCCGGGAGGATCCGGAGGTGTCGTGGACGTGGACTCGCGCAGGCCGTCTTGCCGAAGGGACTCAGCCGCGCGTCTCGGCGAACCTCTTGAACTCCGCCAGGTCGCGGTCGAGATGTGCGCCCACCGCCTCCTCGGCGCCCGATTCGCCGGCGTACTCGATGCTCACCGTGATCCGCGTGCGCCCGGCGCCGAGATCGGCAAGCGTGACCAGGCCGCTCTTCTCGAGGTCATCGGCCAGCGACCACTCGATGTCCGCGGTCGCCGTCTGGTAGTGGCCGACGAGGCTGCGGAACATGAACTCGGTCCACTCGCGGTCGGCATCGCTGATCTCGGCGTCCACGTCGATCCAGCGTTCGATGAGTCGCCATCGTGTCCTCCCTGGAGAGTCGTTGTCCGTCACCGCCTGTCTCTCCCCCGACCCCTGCGGCCAAACAGCGGCGGTCCGGTGCTGACACCGCCAGAAGCCCCCACCCCCATCCTCCCCATGGGGGCCGGCGGCCCGCCTCGGCGGGCCGCCGGCCGGGTCATCGCGTCGTCCGCTGATGCCGTGGGTCGGAAGCGACCGCGTGGGCCGGAGGTACGAGGTCCCGCGACGCCCCCCGATGCAGGCGGCGTCGCGGCCTTCATCGAGCCTGATCCGCTGCTGCGCCTGCACGCCGTGGCGGCGGCGCGGCTGCTCGGCCTTGCGCCGGCCGAGGCGGCCTGCGGTGCGGGCTCAAGGGCGGCGCCGGCCGCGATGTTCGTCGGCCTCGACAGGTTCGAGGCGTGCTCGCGCTGCGGGTCTGCCGCCGCGCGGCCGCCGGCAGCCTCGGCGCCGCTGGTCGTGGGCTACGCGACGGCCGGACGAGAGCTGCTCGCCGCGCACCGGCTGCACGCCTGCTGCGACGTCGTGCTCGAGCTGTGCGCCGTCGCCGGCAAGGCGCGCTTCGCCTACGTGCCGGCCGGGGGCCTCGTCGAACAGGCGCGGCTCACGACGCGGGAGGCCGACGTCCTCGTGCTCGTCCTCGGCGGCCTGAGCACCGCGGAAGTCGCAGAGCGCCTGTGCGTGTCGCCGGCCACGGCGCGCACACACTGCCGCGCGCTGCTGCGCAAGTTCGGCGCCGCCGACCGCCGGGCGCTGCGCGCCCGGCTCCTCGGCGAGCGGCCCGCGGCGTCGGGTCAGGGCGCCGTCGAGCCTGAGCGCGGAGGTTTGCCCAGCCTGCAGCGCGAACTTTGCCGAGGAATCGGCCGTAGCCGCGCCCCCCGTGCTCGTCCATACTCGAGCGGACAGGTTGGAGGCCTTGGGGAGGACCTGGAGCACTTCTCGGGACCACCCTCAGCTGACACCACGCGAGCGCAGGGAAATGGCATGGCTACATTCCGGTTCGATCGAGGCACGGGTAGGACATGGCATCGCCATCGCGGCCGAGGCCGCGGAGGACGCCGCCTGATGCAGACGCAGATACAGGTCCTCTCGGACGACGAGAAGGCGCAGGTCCACGAGCGCACGCTCAAGGTGCTCGGCACCGTCGGCATGCGCTGCGACACCGCCGAGGGGCGCCGGATCCTGGCTGCCGCCGGCGCCCGCGTCGACGAAGCGACACGCATGGTCCGTTTCCCCCCCGAGCTCGTCGAGCGCTCCCTGGCGCAGGTGAAGAAGGAGTTCACCGTGCACGGCCGGCGGCCGGGCTGGAGCTTCCCCCTCAATGCCGGCGAGTTCACGCTGCTCGCCGACGGCGGCGCCACGGCGGTCTTCGACGCGCAGACCGGGGAGCGCCGCCCCACCACGCGCGACGACTGGCTGGCAGCCACCCGGCTTCACGACGCGCTCGACGACGTGGGCTTCTACTGGTGCCCCATCGACTATGCCCTCGACTACGAGCAGCCGGGCGGCTTCGTGCGCTACTACACCGACGTGTTCGCCACCTTCGGCAAGCACGTGCAGGACTCGTTCGGCACGCCCGAGCTGGCGCCGTGGCTCAAAGAGGTCCTCGACATCGTGTTCGGCGGCCGCGAGGCCGTGCGCGAGCAGATGCCCCTGTCGTTCCTGATCACGCCGGCCTCGCCGCTCACGATCGAGCACGACTACACTCAGACCTGGCTCGAGCTGCGCGACTACGGGCTGCCGGTGGCGATCATGCCGATGCCCCTGCAGGGCGCTACTGCGCCGGGCAGCCGGCTCGGCACCCTGCTCGCCGCCAACTGCGAGACCATCGGCACGCTGTGCCTCGTGCAGGCCGCGGCGCCGGGCACGCCGGTGATCTACGCGCCGGTGATCGCCAGCATGGACCCGCGCACCGGGATGTACGCCGCCGGCGCCGTCGAGCACGCCGTGCTGTGCGCCTCCGGCACCGAGATGGCCCGCTTCTACGGCCTGCCGGCCGAGTCCTCGGGCCTCTGCACCCAGACCTACGAGCCCGACCTCCAGACGGCCTGGGAGAAGGCCAATGGGGCGCTGCTCGTGACGCTCTCGGACCCCGACGTCCTGGTCGGTCCCGGGCTCCTGGGGGGCGCGACGATCCTCTGCCTCGAGCAGATCGTCATGGACGTCGAGATGATCCGCCTCGCCCGCCAGGCGCGCACCGGCATCCCGGTGCGGGACGACCTGTGGCTCGACGAGATCCTCGACAAGGTCGGTCCGTGCGGCTCCTTCCTCGGCGAGCGCTCGACACGGATCGGCGCCCGCGCCGGCGAGTGGCGCCTCAGCGACCTCGGCGTGCAGGGCAGCTGGGACGCCTGGCGCAACGAGGGCTCGCCGAGCAGCGTCGCTGCCGCCCGCGAGCGCGTCGAGCAGCTCCTGGCGGACCAGGTCTCGCTGCCGTTCAGCGACGCTCAGGCTGCCGCCCTGGCCGACCTGCAGCGCCGCGCCGACGCGACATCCTAGCCGGTCCGCCTGCGGCGCCCCGCACGTCGACCTGGCTACGTCGGTCGCTCGCCGAGCGCGTCGAACACGAGTCCCGTGAGCAGCTTGGGGTAGAAGTACGTCGACTTCTGAGGCATCGTCTCGCCGCGGTCGGCGATCGCCCGGACCTGGCCGACCAGCGTGGCGTTGAGGAACGCGCCGAGCGCGTAGCGGCCGCTCGCCAGCACCGACAGCGCGTCGGGGACGCTCTTGGCGTAGTCGATGTGCATCTCGGCGCGCCCCGGGTCCATGCCGAGAGCCTCGTGGAGGACGAGCTCGTGCAGCACCGTCACCGAAAGGCCGGCGGCGTCCGGCGAGAAGCCGGAGGCGACGAGCCGTCGGCTCGCCTCCGGCTGTCGCGCTCTGACGGCGATGCAGACGTCCTCGCGCGGAAGATACAGGCCGAAGACCCTGCCGGGGTCGGCCTGCTCGCCCAGTCCGTCGAGCAAGATGCGGCTGGCTTCAAGACCCTTGACCGGCATGCCCACGACCTCGAACAGAGGCTGCAGGCGGTCGAGCAGCTCGCCGAGGGGCGGCACGGCCAGGTCCCGCACGAGGCGATGTGTGGGGAACACGGTGAGCCCGGGATCGCTCATGCTGCACAGGTAGACCATGAGCGTGTCGGCGCTGTGGTCACCGGCGGCGCGACGCTCGTCGCGGTAGGCGAGCGCCGTCTCGTAGCGGTGGTGGCCGTCGGCGATGTAGAGAGGCCGCTCGCGCAGCAGGGCCACGACGCGTTCGACCTCAGGGCCGGCGAGGGGGACGATGCGGTGCAGATTGCCGTCGCCGTCGCGGGCCTCCCGGGCAGTGGCCGCGGGGGTGGCGTCTGCCGCCGCCGCGAGCGCATCCTCGACCCGGCCGTCGTCGTCGGGCACCAGCAGGAAGATCTGGCTGAGGTCGGCGTGCGTGGCGCGGAACAGACTCAGTCGGTCGATCTTCGGCCCTGCGTGCGTGCGCTCGTGCGGGAGGACCACGCGCTCCGCGAAGTCGGCCAGGCGGAGCCGCGCGATGAAGCCGCGCCGCGTGCGCTCGCGACCGTCCGGGCCTCGGTAGGTCTGATCGACGAGGTAGAGGCTGGGCGTCGCATCACGGACCAGCACGCCGCTCGCCTGCCAGTCCTCGAAGGCGGCGGCGGCGCGGGCGTACGCCGCGTCGCGCGCCGCTTCGCCCGGCGCGACGGGGAGGTCGAGGTGGACGGCGTTGTTCGCGCTGCGCTCGCGAAGCTCGGCGGCTTGCGCCGCCGGGATCACGTCGTACGGCGGCGCGACCACCTCATCGAGCGCGATGGACTCGCGGTAGCGGATGCCTCTGAACGGGGTGACCTCTGCCATGTCGCTCCTCAGCGTGGCGCCTCCGCCCGGCATGCGTGCGGCGGCGCGCCACAGGTGTGCGGCTCAGCATACAGACAGAGGCGCGCGTCTAGAAGCGGATGATCACGGGCATCCCGACGACGACCCTCGCGTACAGGTCTTCGACGTCGGGGATGTGCATGCGGATGCAGCCGTGCGACGCGTAGCTGCCGATGGAGGCATCGTCGGGCGTGCCGTGGATGCCGATGCCAGGGGCGCTCGTGCCGATCCATCGGGTGCCGAGTGGGTTATCGGGCCCCGGGGGGATGGGCACCGCATCCTTGGCCCAATCCGAGTTGGGCGGCAGCCAGGTGGGGTCCATCTGCATGTTGACCACCGCATAGGTGCCGGTGGGGGTGGGGTAGGCAGGCTGCCCCGCGGCGATGGGATAGCTGTGCACGAGCTTGCCGTCGCGGTAGAGGTAGATATGAAGGTCGCCGAGGTCGACGACGATCTGGCCGCTGAGGGCGTTCAACGCCATGGCGCCGACTGAGGCCGTCGACGGGCAGGCCGTACTTGGCCTGGAACTTCTCCACCCCCGTGACGGTGCGCTTGTCGTAGACGCCGTTCTTGGGGCCGTCGAAGACGCCGGCGGCCGCAAGACGCCGCTGCAGGTCCTTCACGTCCTTGCCCCGGGCGCCCGGCCACATCACGGCGTTGCCGAAGTGCTCGGTGCTGTTGATGACGAACGTCTGTTTGTCGGTGACGACGTTGCCGCCCTTGTCGCTCGCGGTGATGACCACCGTGTGCCTGCCCTGGGCGAGGTTCTTGACCGCGAACACGGCGCGCGAAGGCAGGCCTTCGTACTCGCGCGCCGTGCCGTCGAGCACCAGCTTCAGCTTGGCTTCGCCGATCTGGTCGAGGGCCTTCATGCGGATCTTGAGGCCCGAGTTGCGGACGGTCTTAGCCAGCTTCGTGGTCTTGAGCGTGGGGGGGATGGCGTCGACGTAGACGTTCAGCCGCTTGGTGGTCGCGTTGCCCGCCCGGTCGGCGGTGGTGATGGTGACGTCCGAGGGCCCGTCGGGGAGGTTGGCGCTCACCATGTACTTGCCGCTCGCGTCGGCCTGGCCGCTGGCTTTGACGCCGGCCCCCGAGACCGTGACCGTGGAGTACGGTTCGGTGGTGCCGCTGAACGTCGGCGGCGAGGTGTTGATGCGGCCCTCGTCGGCCGAGCCGGCGAGCTCGAGCGTGGGGATGCTGGTGTCGACCGTGAAGCGCCAGTCCTTGCGGACCTCGTGACGGAACAGGTTGGAGCTGGTCGCGGCGAACGCGACCGAGTGGGAGCCGTCGCTCAGCTTGCCGGTGGTGAAGGTGAGCTCGTCGCCGCTGCGCGTGGCCTTACCCGTGACGTCGTCGCCGTCGAACGTGACGCGCACGCTCTTGAGCTTGGGCAGGCCCTTGACGTTGAGGACGACCGTGAGCGCCGGATTCTTGACGTACGAATCTGGACCCGGCGTGACCGCCGAGACGCGCGGGACGGCGAGCACCTGCCAGGCGGCCAGCGCCGCCAACACGCAAACCGCCGCTACGACGTAGTACGGCCAGCGGCGGTGAGGGCGGCGTTCGCGCCTGTAGACTCTGTATGCGGGCTCCGGCACTACCCCTCTTCCGGGACGATTTCGCTCCGATTATACCTCGGATATCGGTATTCTCCTCGTTAAGCTTCAGTCGCGCTCTGGAACATCCGTCTGCCGGGCGGGACGCGCGCGGCAGGAAAAGCCTGCCCCGCGCCTAATCCCGCCTCATGGACGACTCCCTCGAAGAGCTGCTCGCCGCCGTCGCCGCCGGCCGCCTGGCCGCGTCCGAGGCGGCCGATCGCCTGAGGCGCTTCGGCTACTCCGCCGTCGGCGACTACGCGCGGCTCGATGTCTCGCGGGCGGCGCGCAAGGGCGTGCCCGAGGTGGTCTTCGCCGAGGGGAAGAGCGACGAGCAGCTCCTCGGCATCGTGACCCGGTTCCTCGATCACAGCCCCCTGGTGCTCTGCAGCCGCGTCAGCGCCGGGCAGGCCGCGGCGCTCGCCGCCGGCGTGCCCGGGACGGCGGAACACGACGAACGCAGTCGCGTGATCGTGGTCCGCCGCACGGGCGAGCCGCCCGTGACGGAGCGCGGCGCCGTCGGCGTCCTGGCCGCCGGCACGAGCGACCTCGGCGTCGCCGGCGAGGCGGTCGCCATGTGTCGCGCCATGGGCGTCGCCGTGGTGAGCGCTTTCGACGTAGGCGTGGCCGGTCTGCACCGTCTTGCGGCGCCCCTCGACGAGATGCGCGCCGCCGGCGTGGCGGCCATCGTGGTCGCCGCCGGCATGGAGGGCGCCTTGCCTTCGGTGGTCGCCGGCCTCGTCGAAGTGCCGGTGATCGGCCTGCCGACCTCCACCGGCTACGGCCTGGGCGGCCGCGGAGAAGCCGCCCTGCTCGGCATGCTCCAAAGCTGCAGCCCGGGCCTCGTGGTGGTCAACATCGACAACGGGATCGGAGCCGGCGCGACGGCGGCCCTCATCGCCCGGCGCGCCGCCTCGTGAACGCGCTTCCGCTCATCCTCCGCGACCACCGCGAGGAGCTCTGGCGGCGCTGGGTGGACCTGCTCGCGGACGCGGAGGACTCCGACTACCGCGAGCTCGTGGCCAGCCAGCTCGGGGAGCGCATGCTGCGCACCCTGATCGACGATCTCATCGCCTTCTCGGAAGCCGAGCAGTACGAGAGGCCGGGCATACTGCGGACGATCGAGCAGCGCACGACGGCCGACGCGCGGCACAGGCTGTCCCTGGGCTTCACGATGCTCGCCGCGGTGGTCGGCCTCCACACCCTGCGTGGCGCCATCAGCGACGTCCTCGTCGACGCGCTCGTGCTCGACGAGATGCCGGCCTTTGCAGACACCCTCGACCAGCTGAGGGTGGTGAACGCCTTCCTCGACCGCCTGGTGTGCGCCACGATCGTCGTCGCGTGAGACGATGCCGTATCGCCGCGGGCCGTCCGGCGCCCATCGTCGCCCGGCTTGCGCCCTTCTCGGGCCGCCGATAGGCTAGCCGCCATGCTGCAGCTGGCCTTGATCTTCGGCGGCCGCTCCGCCGAACACGAGATATCCCTCGCCTCCGCCCGCTTCGTCGCCGCGATGCTCGACGGCGACAAGTACGACGTCATCCCCGTGGGCATCGCCAAGGATGGGCGCTGGCTGCAGCCCGTCGATCTCGAGGCGGCGTTGCGCGACGGACTCGACGGCACGCCCGCCCAGACGGTGCACCTCGTGGTCGACCCCGCCCGCCCCGGGCTCGCGTGCGCGGACGGTTCCTTCCGGCCCTTGGACTTCGCCTTCCCGATCATGCACGGCACGTTCGCCGAGGACGGCACCATCCAGGGCCTGCTCGAGATGGCCGGCCTGGCGTACGCCGGATCCGGCGTCGCCGGCAGCGCCGTGGGCATGGACAAGGAGATGATGAAGGACGTCTTCGCGGCTCGCGGCCTGCCGCAGGTCGAGTATCTCGTGCTGCGGGATGCGGCCGCCCATGGCGCTGCGGCGGTGGCGGCCGTCGAGGAACGTCTGCCCTACCCGGTCTTCGTGAAGCCGGTCAACCTCGGCTCGAGCGTGGGCATGACCAAGGCGCACGGCCGCGACGAGCTCGGCCCTGCTCTCGAGCTGGCCGCCTCCTACGATCGCAAGGTCATCGTCGAGGCGTCGTCGACCGGCCGCGAGATCGAGTGCGCGGTGCTCGGCAACGAGGCTCCGCGCGCCTCCGTGGCCGGGGAGGTCATCCCCGCCAACGAGTACTACGACTACGAGGCCAAGTACACCGAGGGCATGATGTCCTTCGTGATCCCCGCCGACATCGGCGCCGAGAAGCAGGCCGAGGTCGGGGCTCTGGCCGTGGCCGCCTTCTCTGCGATCGACTGCAGCGGGTTCGCACGTTGCGACTTCTTCCTCGAGGAAGACGGCCGCGTGCTGGTCAACGAGATCAACACCATTCCCGGCATGACGGCCATGAGCGGGTTCCCGCGACTGTGGGCGGCCACGGGCGTGGACGGCAAGGCGCTGGTCGAGGAGATCGTGCGACTCGGTCTGGCGCGGCAGGCCGCGCGCGGACCGCTGCGCACCGACCACTGATTGACGCGCCCCGCCCGGGGCGTCGGGAGTCTTCCCTAGTCCGCCGTGCCCGTGGCCGTGGGGTTCGTCATCTCATTCACCCACTTCTTGAGGCCGACGTACTGCAGAAGCTTGAACACGCGGGTGTTGGCGTGAGCCTTGGCCTTCACCGTGATCACGGCGTTGCCGTCGAGGCCGCTCGCAGAGGAGAAGGCGATCAGCTTCTTGTTCGCCTTGATGAGGTACTGCTGAGCGGCCAGCTTGGCGGCGCCGACGTCGAGGGTCTGCACCAGCTCCGTGTGAGCCTCCTCGGCCGCCCGGTCGGCATCTCCCTTCACCGACTGGTGGGCGGCGAAGATGGCGAGCCCGTCGAGCACCACCACGGCCAGGATGCCGAGGATCAGGGCGAGCCACAGGATCTCGCGGATGAAGCCGTCCTGCCGGCGCAGTACTGCGCTTCGCATCGCGCTGCCTCCTTGCCTCTGTTCGATGGTCACCGCCGCGCCAGTCGGCCGCCTGCGTCGCCTAGTGTACTTCAGGATCCGCCACGAGCCGGAGACAGAGCAGCGCGAGGTCGTCGCTCGGCGGCCGCGCCGAGAAGGCCTCCCCGGCGGCCATGAGGCGCGCTACGACGCCGGCGGCGGGCATGTCGTGACAGGCGTCGAGCACGCCGCCCATCTCGTCCTCGAAGAATCGTCCGCTCCCATCCCGCAGCTCGGCGATGCCGTCGGTGAAGAGAAGCACGACATCGCCGCGTCTCAGCACGATGGTCTCAGTGGGGTAGGGCGCGAGGGCCGCGCCGAGCTCCACGCCGATGGCGGGCTCGGTGAGCAGCAGCGGCCGCTCGACGCCGGTCTCGCGCACGATGAACGGCGTGGGGTGCCCGGCGCTGGCGAGCTGCAGCAGGCCCCGGCGCGTGCCGAGCAGCCCGAACAGCACCGTGACGAAGCGCTCGGAGTCGGCGCCGAAATCGGGCTGCTCGAGCAGGCCCGTGCGCAGTTCCTGGAGCGCCTCGCCGGGGCTCGTCGGCCAGGAGAGCTGGCCGCCGTGCACCGCGGCTCGCAGGATGTACTTGGTGACGAACGTCACGGCCATCGCTTCGACGCCCTTGCCGGCGACGTCGCCGATCGCGAACGCGAGAGCGCCGGGGGAACGGCTGTAGTAGTCGACGAAGTCGCCGCCGCTGAGCACGCCGGCGCTGGCCGAGCGATACGAGAAGGCGATGTCGAGTCCCTCCAGTCGCGGCGGCTCCTGGGGCAGCAGGCGACGCTGGAGACGCTCGGCGATGTCGGCGCGCGCGTCGCAGTCGGCGGGGAGGAGGCGGCCGTCGCCGGCCGCCTCCCGCAGGCGCAGCGACGCGATCTCACCGAGGGCGCCGAGCAGCCGCACGTCTCGTCTCGTGAAGTCGTCGCCCCGGTCGCCGACCGCGAGGAAGCCCAGCGCATGGGCGCCCTCGCCCCCGGGCAGCGGCACGCAGGCGAAGGGCTCCATCCCGGGGACGCCGCTGCTGACCCCGGCGTCCGCGTTCGCCCCGGTGCCGCTCGTCACCGGGTTCCCGGTGAGACAGACGACGCCGGGCGCGGCCTGGCCGGCGGCCCAGCGGCCGGGCGCCGGCGTCCAGCCGGCGTCCGTGCCGTACCAGGCGACGCTGGAGGCCGCCGCGCCGTCGAAGCGGCCGGCCAACCCTCGGCGAGCGCCGGTGACGCGGCAGGCCGCTTCGACGGCCGCGTCCAGCACGTCGGCCTCGCTGCGGGCGCCGACGAGGGCCGCTACGTCGCCGAGCAGCTCGATGAGGGCGTCGCGCTCGGGACTGCCGGCGAGTTCATGGCCGTGGTCGCTCGCCGCCGGCACCTCAGCGGCTCCTCGAGCTGTGAAGGAACATCGTGGCCGTCTGGATGCCGAGCGCCAGCAGGGCGATGCCGATGGCGACCTCGAGACGCACGCCGACGACGCCGACGACGAAGACGAGAGCCGCCGCCCACAGGAGCGCGCCGGGGGCGACGCGCACGAAGAAGCGTCGCCGGAAACCGAGCCAGGCGAGGCGGCGGCGCATCCGTGAGCCGCGGGCATCGTCGTCGAGATAGCTGGACCCTCGGGCATGGAGCACGGTGGTCAGCTCACTGCCGTCGCTGGCGTACAGCCGGCACTGCAGCGGCAGGCCCGCGCCCTGCCGCAGCACGGCGTCCTGGGCGCGGGCGAAGTACTCGACGAGCGAGAGGAACCGGTCGTCGCTGGAGAGCGTGCGGTTCTCCAGCCGCACCTCGAGGTAGAGCCGGTCCTCGGCCGGGTCGAACTTGATCTCCGAGCGCCAGCCGCGGGTGTTGAAGAACGTGCCGAGGAAGCGGTCGAGGTCGGCCGGGATGCTCTCGACGTCTGGTCGCTTCGCCATGCTCATCCTCCGATCATACCCTTCGCCCCTATCATCGGCAGCCGCGCGACGGAGATGAAGCGGACGGCGCCGCGTGACCGCGGCCGGCGGAGAGGCCGGGTCCGCTTCCGATACGATAGAATGCCGTATCCGACGGAGCGGGCACTCAGCGCTCGATCCAGCCGACCACAGGAGTCCTCCTTGAAGATCGCAGTCATCGGCCTTGGCTACGTCGGCCTGCCGCTGGCCATGGTCTTCGCCGAGGCCGGCATCGAGGTCGTCGGCGTCGAGGCCGTCGCGGCGCGCTGCGACGAGGTGAACGCCGGCCGCAGCTACATCCAGGACGTCGGCAGCACGGCGCTCAAGAAGATGGTCGACAAGGGCCTCATCCACGCCACCTCCGACTACGCCGCCACCGAGGACTGCGACGCCGACATCATCTGCCTGCCGACGCCGCTGAGCGCGAACCGCGAGCCCGACCTCACCCTGGTCAAGGACGCCACCGAGAAGCTGGCCGGGCACCTGCGGCGCGGCCAGCTCGTCACCCTCGAGAGCACCACCTATCCGGGCACCACGCGCGACGAGCTGGCGCCCATCCTCGAAGCCGGCTCCGGTCTGGTCGCCGGCGTCGACTTCCACCTGGCGTTCTCTCCCGAGCGCGTCGACCCGGGACGCACCGACTACACCACCAAGAGCACGCCCAAGGTCATCGGCGGGCTCACGCCGGCCTGTACGGCGCGGGCCCTCGAGGTCTACGGTCCGGCGCTCGACAACGTCGTGCCGGTGAGCACGCCCGAGGTCGCGGAGATGACCAAGCTGCTCGAGAACATCTTCCGCAGCGTCAACATCGCCCTGATGAACGAACTGGCGATGCTCTGCGACCGCATGAACATCGACGTGTGGGAAGTCATCGACGCGGCCGCTACCAAGCCGTTCGGCTTCATGAAGTTCCAGCCAGGCCCCGGTCTCGGCGGTCACTGCATCCCCATCGATCCCTTCTACCTCAGCTGGAAGGCCCGCGAGTTCGACTTCTGGACGGAGTTCATCGAGCTCGCCGGCAAGGTCAACGAGAACATGCCGTATTTCTGCGTCGAGAAGCTCCATCGCGCCCTGAACACGCGCCAGAAGAGCCTGAACGGCGCCCGGCTGCTGGTGCTCGGGGTCGCCTACAAGGCCGACATCGACGACCTGCGCGAGTCGCCGGCGCTCAAGGTCATCCGTCTGCTCCGCGACCGCGGCGCCGACGTGGACTACCACGATCCTTACTGCGCCGAGCTGCCCGAGTTCGACCTCAAGTCGGTCGACCTCGACGAGTACCGGCGCCTCGCCGGCTACGACGCCGTGGTCATCGTCACGGCGCATTCGGCGCTCGACTACCGCACGATCGTGCAGGAGGCCGACCTGGTGGTCGACTTCCGCAACGCCACGGCCGGCATCCCCAGCGCCGGCAACGTCTGGAAACTCTGACGGGGAGAAACACCTTTGACTGCTGACAAGGTCCGCGTCGGCGTGGTCGGGCTCGGCTACTGGGGCCCCAACCTCGCGCGCAACTTCGACAGGCTGCCCGGCGCCGAGCTCGCCTACTGCTGCGATCTGGACGAGGAGAACCTCGCCAGGGCGCGCAGCCTGTACCCGACCGCCGTGGTCACGAACGACTACGCCCGGCTGCTCGCCGACGAGACGCTCGACGCCATCGTCGTCGCCACGTCCGTGCCCACCCACTACGCCCTCGGCAAGAAGTCGCTGCAGGCCGGCAAGCACACCTTCATCGAGAAGCCCATCGCCCTCAAGGCATCCGACGCCGAGGACCTTCTGGCGACCGCCGGCGCCAAGGGCGTCAAGCTGATGGTCGGGCACCTGCTCGAGTACCATCCGGCGGTGCGCAAGCTCAAGGAGCTCGTCGACGAGGGCACGCTCGGCAAGGTCTACTACGTCTACGCGAACCGCCTCAATCTCGGCAAGGTCCGCATCGACGAGAACGCCCTCTGGAGCTTCGCCCCTCACGACATCTCGGTGCTCAACTTCCTCATCGGCGAGGAGCCCGAGGAGGTCAGCGCCCGCGGCGAGTGCTACCTGCAGGACGGCGTCGAGGACGTGGTGTTCGGCTACATCAAGTACCCGAGCGGCGTGGTCGGCCACCTGCACGTGAGCTGGCTCGATCCGCACAAGAGCCGCAAGATCACCGTGGTGGGCAGCGAGAAGATGGTCGTCTTCGACGACATGGAGGCCGACCGCAAGGTCACCATCTACGACAAGGGCGCCACCACGACGCGCACCAAGTTCGAGACGTACGGCGAGTTCGTCACCCTGCACTTCGGCGACATCCACATCCCCAGGATCGGCAACGAGGAGCCGCTGCGCATCGAGGCCCAGCACTTCGTGGACTGCATCCTCAACGACGAACCGGTGCTCAGCGACGGCCGCGACGCGCTCAACGTGGTGCGCGTGCTCGACGCCATGGAGCGCAGCCTGCGCAAGGGCGGTCAGCCGGTCAAGACGACCGATCTGAGCTGAGAGAGGACGCGATGACGCTCAAGCCGGCCGAGCTCGGTCACAACCTGCTGCTCGGCGACCACGTGCGGATCGGCAAGGATGTCGTGTTCGGCGCCAACGTCGTGGTGTACGACGACACGGTGATCGGCGACGGGTGCTTCATCCAGGACAACGTCGTCCTGGGCAAGGTCCCGTCGCTCTCGCCGACGAGCACCGCCAGACGCGGCGAGCTGCCCGGGCTGGTGCTCGGCGCCGGCTGCGTCGTCAGCACCGGCGCCGTGGTCTACCGCGGCACCACGCTGGGCGCCGGCTGCATCCTCGGCGACTACGCCGGGGTGCGCGAGCGCTGCACGCTCGGTGAGGAGGTCGTGGTGGGCCGCAGCAGCGTGGTCGAGAACGACACGACCATCGGTGACGGCACCAAGATCCAGACCGACGTGTATATCACCGCGTACATGACGATCGAGGACCGCTGCTTCATCGCGCCGTGCGTGCAGACCACCAACGACAACTTCATGGGCCGCACGGAGAAGCGCCACCAGCTCATCAAGGGCGCGACCATCCGCCGCGGCGCCCGCATCGGCGGCGGCGCCGTGCTGTGCCCGGCCATCGAGATCGGCGAGGAAGCGTTCATCGCCGCCGGCGCCGTGGTCACCAAGGACGCGCCGGCCGGCAAGGTCCTCATGGGCGTGCCGGCGCGCGTCGTACGCGACGTGTACAAGGACGAGCTGCTCGAGAACCAGTAGGCGGGCGGCGGCTGGGCCCTGCGGCCCCGCCCGCCTAGTTGTTGATCCGCATCACCTGCGTCGCGAACCTGCTGCCATCCGACAGGCGCACCGTCACCTGGCAGCTCTTCCGGTCCGCGGCGACCTCGTACTCGTAGTCGCCACGGCCGCTGCCCGGCTTCATCGCGGCGCCGGTGAACGGGTTGACCGGCCACGGATCCAGCATGCGCTGGCCGATCACGGCGCGGGTCGCCTTCGCCGGGTAATGCGCCGGGTATCGCGCGACGGCCCACAACTGCACGCCCACCAGGATCGAGTGGGCGGCCTCCTTCACCTGCAGGTCGGCCGCGGCATCCGACGTCGTCGATGCGCTGCTCGAGGGCGAAGCCGTGCTTGGCGGAGGCGGAGAAGAGGGCGTCGTCCCGGCCGATCCACCACAGGCGGCCACCGCGCCCAGGGCGAGGACCGCCGCCAGGGCGCAAGCGAGCACGGGGCGTTTCATGAGATCCTCCTTCCGCCGATCCGTCGCGAGTGACGTGTCGGGATCCGATCGTCACTCGCCGACAGGCGCGACTCTAACGCATGCGCTCCTCCGTGCCGAGCCTGGGTCGTCCTGCCGGTCCATTGACACCGGTCGGCCTCGCGGATGTAGCCAGAGCTGGGGGCGGGGTCGCGGGCGGTGGCCTGTTGCCACGCCGCCGTGCGGCGATCCCGTCAGGAACTCCCGAGGCTGGCCAAGTGCGTGCTGAGCCATGGGCCGCCTTTGGGCAGCCCCATCTTGCGGCGCACGTTGGTGCGGTGGAACGAGACCGCCGAGCGCGAGATGTGCAGCGCCTCAGCGATCTCGTCGGTGGTGTTGCCGAGGCGCACGAGGTTGGCCACCTCGGCCTCGCGTCGGGTGAGCGGCCGGCCCGTACCTGCGGCGCGCGCCAGCCGTTCGCCGAACGGCCCGACGATCTCGCGCAGGTTGACGCGCACCGCCTCGACCTCGAGCCGCTCGGGCTGGTGGCGCAGCGCCCGGCTGAGCCGGTCGAGCGTCGGCTCGATGAGCTGCTCGACGTTCTGCACGATGCGCTCCTCGAGCTCGTGGCGGTCCTGCTGGCGCTGCTCGAGCAGGACCTTCAGCGCGGTGTTGCGCTCGTCGAGGATCCTCGCCTGCCGGCGCAGCGCGCGTTCTGAGCGCGCCAGCTCGTCCTGCATGGCGCGCTGGCCGGTGATGTCGGCGCCGAGCAGGAACCAGGTGCGCTCGTCGCCGAGCTCGGCGGGGATGACGCTCAGCAAGAAGGGCCTTGGCCTTGCCGCGGACGTGGCAGGTGACGTCGAGCTCCGCGATTGCGTCGTCGCCCGGCGCGCCGTTCATGGCCGCGACGACTTCCTCCGGGAAGTCGTCGCGGACGTTCGCGGCGAGCATCTCCTCGGCGGTCCGCTCGAAGAAGGCGAGCGCGTTGGCATCGGCGTCGATGTAGGAGCCGTCCTTCGCCACCTGCACGGCTGGGGACGGCAGGCGGAACAGCACGCGGTGCAGTTCCGTGGCCTCGCGTGCCGCGAGCTGGGCCTCGCGCTCTCCGGTGACGTCGCGCATAGCGCCGATCATGTTGGCCGGCGCGCCGTCCTCGCCGGCCATGACGAGGCCCCGGTCTTCGACCGTGCGGTACGTGCCGTCGCCATGGCGTAGGCGATATTCGCAGCGAAACGGTGAGCCTCTGGTGACGCTCGACCAGAGCGCGTCGCCGACGCGCTCGTGGTCGGCAGGGTGCATGTGCTCGAGCCAGCCCTCCAGGGCGCGCGGAAAGCCGCCCGCCGGCAGGCCGAGGATGTGGTCGAGGCGTTCGCTGAAGTAGATGGCGCCCGTGGGGATGTTCCAGTCGTAGAGCACATCGAAGGTCACCCCGAGTATCGCCCGCAGCCGCGGGTCGTCGTAAGTGAGCGGCGGCTGCGGCGCCGTGCCGGCCACACCGGGCGAGGACAGCACGATCTCGGCGTCGTCTGGAGCGAGGTGCTTCTTGCGGGTGAACGGCAGACGTATGCCAGGCATTACCTATCACTAACCTCTCACAATGTTGGCCTTGTCATCCGCCAGTCTGGCGATACTGTCCAAGCAGGTCAATGGCTGCTCGCCCAGATGTGGAGCGGTCGGGCAGCCCGGCGAGGCCGGAAAGGGGGTGCCAGACGCCAACACCGCCGTCGATCGCGCGATCGACGTCTGCCGTCCTCTGTCATCCCTTTTCGGAGGTCAGCATGGAGTCATATCTTGTGGCGGCCCGTGACATCGCGACAGAGCCGCTCGATGTCGGGCCGGACAGCAAACTTCACCTGGTCGACATCATCGACCGCACGCAGGGCGCTCCGTTCTGCGCCGGGGTCTGCGAGGTCTTCCCCGGCGCTCCCGTCGACTTCGACTACGACGACGATGCCGCCGCGTGCTACATGCTCGAGGGCGAGATCACCCTGAGCGAGAACGGCGAGTCCCAGGCGTTCCGGCCGGGCGACGTCGTCTACATCCCGCAGAAGAAGGGTCTCCTCGTGTACTGGAGCACCGACTCCTACGGCAAGTTCTTCTACGTCACCTACCCCCACTGGCGGTAGGAGAGAGGAGGGGATTTGGCAACCGAGCCTGAGCATCACCGCCATCTGTTCCACGACGAGATGGACGCGCAGCACAAGCGCGACACGGAGCAGCTCGCGAAGTTCGGCTACAACCAGGACCTGCGACGCTCCTTGGGCTTCTTCTCCACGTTCGCCATCGCCTTCAGCTTCATCTCGGCGACCAACGGCTTCTACGCACTCTTCTACTACGGCCTGGACATCGGCGGCCCTGCCGGCCTCATCTGGCAGTGGCCGATCATCGTCTTCGGCCAGTTCATGGTGGCCCTCGTCTTCGCCGAGGCGGCCTCGCACTATCCGCTGGCCGGCGGCATCTACCAGTGGGCCAAGCGCTTCATGGGCGGCGACTACGGCTGGTGGGTCGCTTGGGTCTTCGCCACCGCGCTCGTGGTCACGGTCGCGGCCGTCGCCTTCGGCGTGGCGCCGATCGTCTGCTCCCTCATGGGCTGGGATGCGAGCAACACGACGACGCTGCTCTGGATCGCGGTCGCCTTCGCCCTGGGGCCGATGATGCTTGAACGTCCTCAGCGTCAAAGTGACGGCCTTCTTCAACAACATCGGGACCATCACCGAGATCATCGGGCTCGTGGTGATCTCTATCGCGCTGTACGCCGCGGTCATCTTCGGCAAGGGCGACCATCAAAGCCTGAGCGTGCTGTTCGACACGACGCCGGGCGCCGGATCGGGCGCTCTCTTCGGCTACGGGAGTATCTTCCTCGCCTCGATGCTCACCGGCGCCTGGGTGTTGTACGGCTTCGACACCGCCGGGGGACTCGCGGAAGAGACGATCAACCCGACCCGTGAGGTGCCTCGCGCCATGCTGTTCGCGATCGGCATCACCGCGGTCATCAGCGCGTTCTGGCTGGTGTCGATGGTCCTCGCCATCCCGGACGTCGCCAAGACGCAGGCGGAGGGGACGGGGGCGATCGCGTACATCTTCGACGCGCACTTCCCGATCTGGGTCACGGACACCTTCCTGGTCACCGTGTGCATCGCCATCTTCGTCTGCTGCCTGGCGATCCAGGCGGCGACGTCGCGGCTGCTGTTCGCCTTCGGCCGCGACAAGATGATCCCCGCCTCGAAGTTCTTCGGGTACGTGCACCCGAGCACCAAGACCCCGCTGGCGTCGGCGATCTTCGTCGCCGTGGCGGCGATCGTGGTGCTCCTGTACGTCAACCTCGGCGGCAGCGACCCGTTCATCGCCATCGCGCGCGTCACCGCGTGGGCCACGGCGGGCACCTACATCGCCTACCAGATGGTGGTGCTCGGCGGCCTCATCGCGCGCGCCAAGGGCTGGCCGACGGGCAAGGCCTACTTCAACCTGGGCAAGTGGGGCTGGCCGGTCAACATCATCGCCCTCGTCTACGGCGTCTTCATGATCATCAACCTGGTGTGGCCGCGGACGCCTGACGCCGCGTGGTACGACAACTACCTCGTCATCGCCTCCCTGGTCGTTCGTGGTCATCGCCGGCGCCATCGTCTATGGGATCCAGACAGGCTCGCGGTGTCGACCTCTGAGCGACCATTCACGAGGTCGCCGACGTCGCCTCCTGCTGAGGCGGCCTCTGCCTGGCCGTCATCGAGCGACAACGACGCTCCTGCCTCCGGAGGGCGCGGTCTGCGGGATGTCCGTCGATCCGCCGGTCGAGAAGGGAGACGGCGCGATCTCTATCGTATGCGCTCGTCGACGCCATGGAGGACGAATAGGGCGGCGGCCGCGAGGCCGCCGCCCCCGTTTGCGCGTGGGAACACTCCAAACGCAGACAACGATCTCAGGCGGTCAGGACATGGACGAAGAGCTTCAGCAGACGGATCAGGAGACGAGCGAGCAGATCGAGCGACGGCGCACCGGAGCTGCCGTCCGCGGTGCGCTACAACCGTAAGTGGTTCCTGGTCCTCGGCGGCGTGGCGGTGGCCGGCGTGGTCGGCGTGTTCGCCGGCCTCAAGAAGCTTGCGGGCTCCGAGGAGGGCGGCCCGATCAGCGACATGTTCGGGCCGTTCCCGGTGCGCAGCGCCGAAGACGTCCCCGAGGTCCCGGCCGCGGAGTGGGTGATCACCGTCGACGGCCTTGTGGATCAGCCGCTGAAGATCGACCACGCCACGTGGTCGTCGCTGCAGCGGCTCGACGAGACCGTCGACTTCCACTGCGTCGAGGGCTGGACGGTCGAGAACGTGCGCTGGGGTGGGGTCGCCCCGGCCCTGCTGCTCGAGAAGGCCGGCGTCAAGGCGGAGGGGAAGTTCGCGGTGTTCCACGCCTACGGCGGCACCTACCTCAGCAGCGTGCCGCTCGAGCTTGTCACGGCTCCCACGACCGTGCTCGCCGACACGCTCAACAGCGAGCCGCTGCCCGCCAAGCACGGCGGGCCCGTCCGGCTCGTCGTTCCCGACCAGCTCGGCTACAAGAGCGTCAAGTGGGTCGAGCGCATCGAGATCACCGAGGCGGCGCGCGCCGGCTATTGGGAGGAACGCGGGTACCCGGAGGACGCGCCGATCTCCGGATGACGGCGGCGGTGCCTCCCGGGTCGCGCTCCGTCAGACGACGCCGGTCGCCTTGAGGTAGATCACCAGCGCGAGTATGGCGAGCAGCACGATGATGGTTCGTCACTCGCCGAGCCGTTCTCGGCACCACAGCACACCCGGGAACGGCCGCAGGCAGTGCGGATGCCAGTTGGCCTGGCAGTAGGCGCCGACGCCGAGGAGGGCCACGATGTCGCCCTCTTCGAGGGGCGGCAGAGGGTAGTCCTCGGCGAAGATGTCCGGGCCTTCGTTGATGTGGCTGGTGAGCGTGTACGTGGCCGTGCGCGGAGCATCGGCCGCCCGGCAGAGCACCGTCTCGACGAGCTCCTTGTAGATGAAGGCCAGGTGCATGACGTTCCAGCCGCAGGTGAGGCCGGCGAAGACGGCGCTGCCGTCGCCGGCCTTGCTCCTGTCTTCCACCGTGACCACCTCGGCGAGCAGCACGGCCGCGTTCTTGCAGAACATCTCGCCGGGCTCGCAGGCGATGGTCACGCCGAGCGGGCCGAAGTGCTCGGCGAGGATGCCGGCGTAGGCGTCGAGGTCGAGCGGCCGTTGTCCCTGCCGCATGACGGCCGCAAGGCCGCCGCCGGCGTTGACCTCGCGCAGCGGGCAGCCGGCATCGAGGGCGCGCCGCGCCATGGCGGCCGCCGCCTCCGCGGCGCGCGCGAACGCCGGCAGGTCGTCGTCCAGCAGGTGATGGCTCACGTGGAAGTGGATGGTGTCGATCGTGAGGCCGTAGGAGCGCGCCACGGCGATGGCCTCGTCGAGGCGCTCCGGGTAGATGCCGAACTTGGTCGGCGCGTCGCCGCTGTAGTAGCTGATGCCGCTCTCGGGGCGGGCGGCGCTGACGCGGGGGTTGATGCGGAGACCGATGGTACCCCCGCGGTTCCGCCGCCCGTACCGATGGATCTGGCTCATGAGGTCGAGGTTCATGTGCACGCCGTGCTCGAGCATCACGTCGAGGTCGCGGTCGCTGACGTTGGTGCCCGTGTAGCTGATCTCGGCGGCCGGGAAGCCGTGGGCGAGGCCGTGCTCGACCTCGCCCGGCGAGCACACGTCGAGGCCGACGAACTCCGGAGTGCCGGGCGCGCCGAGCCCGTGGATGCGCGCCAGCACCTCGGGCTCGCGCTGGCTCTTGAGCGCCCAGCGGACCTTCCAGGGCAGGCCGGTGCGCGCCATCGCCCTTTGCAGGGCGCGCACGTTCTCCTCGATATGGGTGAGGTCGTAGACGAACAGCGGGATGCCGTGCTCGCGGGCCAGCGCCTCCGCGTCGCGCCCGGCGATCAGCAGCCGGCCGTCTGCGGGCTCGAGGCCCGGCCGCTGCCACCAGTCGCGGGGGTGGTCGTGAGGGATGCTCATGTCGCCTCGTTTCGTCTCGCGGCGCCGTGCGCGCGCCGCCGCAGAGTGTCTCGCGGCGCGGGCGTGCCGCGCAAGCCGGACGCCGCACGGGGTTTGACGGCGGCGCCGTGACGGGCAGAATCGCCGGCGATGGCGCCGGCCGCTCGGCGTCGAGGTACACTTGACGGCGCGTTCCCGCGAAGGAGGAGGCCGAGCATGAAGTATGTGTGCACCGTCTGTGACTACGTCTACGATCCCGAGGTGGGCGACCCGGACAACGGCGTCGAGCCGGGCACGGCGTTCGAGGATCTGCCCGACGACTGGGTCTGCCCCGAGTGCGGCGTGGACAAGGACGAGTTCGAGCCGGTCGAGGACTGAGCCAGACCGGCGGCGGCGCGAACGGGGGCGGGGCGCTCGCAGGGCGCCCCGCCCCCGTTCGCGTTCTACGGCGCCGGCGAGGGCGAGGCTGAGGTCCCGCCGCCCTGAGGCTCGAGGCCCTCGGCGAGCGTGATCAGCTCCTGCCGCGTCAGGGCGCCGGTCACGTAGACCAGGGAGTCACGGTCGCTGACGAGCAGGGTCGGCCCGGACCTCTCGTACCACGTGTAGGCGGTGCCCCCGGTGAAGGCCCCATACTGCAGCGGTGTGGTCTGAAACGAGAGCTTCGCGGATCGGTTGGACGCGAGCACGTCCTTGACGAGATCTGCCGATGCTCGCGCCGCCCACGGCCCCAGCTGCTGCACGGTGAACCAGGCGAGTCCGCGGGTGTAGAGGAGGTCCACCTGCTGCTCGCCGTGGCCCACCTCGAGCGGGGGCGGCGCAGGCCCGCGGATCAACCACTCGCGGGGGGCGCCCGTGGCGGCGGCCGTCGCCACCGCCTTGACGGCGAACCCGTCGGGGACCAGCGTCGGCTCGAGTGGAGTGTAGCCGGCTCGGCGGCCGGCCGTGCTCAGGGACGCTGAGTAGGTGTGATCCGTGCCTCGCAGTGTCTCGACTCCGTGGGGCGACCCGGCGGAGGCCGTCGCGGCGCCGAGGCCGCCGACCTGATCGCGCGACGGCGCCGCCCCCCAGGCGGGGGTGGCGCTGAAGGTGTCGTTGCGCGAACCGCTGGTCTCTGAGCACCAGACGACGAGGCCTGTCTGCTGGTCGACGACCAGCTCGATCGTCGAACCATCCAGCTCCATCGCGGCGCGCCACACCGCGCGATCGCCGTCCTTGAGCGGCTTGATGCCCACGGTGCGGTCCTTGTCCTCGACCGCCGAGCGCACGACGGCCGCGAGGCCCTGGTAGTCGAGCGGGCTGGATGTGCCGACCCTCCACACGGGCGGCCAGGCGTCGAAGGTCCTTGTCGTACGCGTGCCAGACGCGAGGGTCCGGGTGGTCTGCTCGACGCGCCGGCTTGCATCGTAGGACGAGCGCAGCGTCGGGGGCTCGTCGGTCTGCGTCGACGGACCCTGGCGCAGCGTCCCCCCGGCGTCGCCGGAGGCCAGCGCCGCGAACGAGCCCGAGAGCGTGGACGCGGGACGCGGCGTCGCTCCCGGCGTGGGAGTCGCACGGTTGCGCACGAGGACGTAGGTGCCCTGGATGCTCGTGATGTCCGGCGTAGGGATCGACGGCGGCGCGCGCAGGACGAAGACATACGCGAGGGCGAAGATGATGCCGAGAGCCAGGAAAGTGGCTCTGAGGCGGGGCGGCTGGCTGGACACGCGCGCAGCGCGCAGCCTGCGGCTCATGCGCTCCGGGGTGTCCGTCACGGCCGGGGCTCCCGCGACCCGCCGCGCCTCACGACCCGCCGCGCCCTCCGCCGCCCCAGGCGAAGAACAGCGGCAGGAAGAGGAACGTGAAGCCGAACTTGCGTGAGACGAACAGGGTCAGCGCCGCGATCAGCAGGCTGAGGCCGATGAGCATGAGGGTGCGCTGACTCATGCGGCAAGCGTGACGGCCCGAGGGCGGCGGCGCAAGCCGCCGCCCTCGGGCTGGTGCGCCGCTGCCCGCCTGTGATTACCTTGGCGGGCACCATCGACCCCCGGCTCCGGAGGAGGCAGGGCGTGAAACGCAACCTGTTCGCCGGCCGCAGGCGCAGCGGCGGCATCGGTCTGGACGTGTTCACCGACGACGAGATCCAGGACATCCACCTCGCCACCCTCGAAGTGCTGGAGCGCACCGGCGTGTGGGTGGAGATCGACGAGGCGCTCGACATCTTCAGCGACGGCGGCTGCGTGGTGGATCGCGAGGCGCGCATCGTGCGCATCCCGCCGCACATCGTGGAGGACGCCATCCGCAGCGCGCCCGCCAGTATCACGCTCTGCGGGCGCGACCCGAAGAACGACATCGTCATCGAGGCGGGGCGCGTCGGCTTCAGCAACTTCGGTGAAGGCGTCATGGTCGTCGACCCGTACAGCGGCGAGCTGCGCGCGTCGACCAAGCAGGACCTCACCGACATCGCCAAGCTCGTCGACGCGTTGCCCGAGGTGGACGTGTTCGAGATCGCCGTCGGCGCCGGCGATATGCCGCCGGCGACGGCCTCGATCCACAACCACGAAGCGGCCATCGCCGGGCAGACCAAGCCGATCTCGGGCGGGCCGCTCGACGGGCGCGCCGTGCGCATCAGCCTGGCCATGCTCGAGGCCGTGCAGGGCAGCGCCGAGGCGGTCCGCGAGCGCCCGATGATGATCATGGGCACGTGCCCGGTGAGCCCGCTCAAGCTGGTCAGCGACTGTTGCGAGATCGTCATCGAGGCGGCGCGCGCCGGCGTGCCCAGCTGCGTGCTCAGCATGGCGATGGCCGGTGGCTCCAGCCCGGTGACGCTGGCCGGCACCCTGGTGACCCACAACGCCGAGGTGCTCGCCGGCATCGTCCTCGCGCAGCTCACGGAGCGCGGCAGCAAGGTGCTGTACGGCTCGTCGACGACCGCCATGGACCTGCGCCTGGCGGCGGCCTCAGTCGGCTCGCCGGAGTGTGCCCTGATCAGCGCCGGCGTGGCCCAGCTCGCCAGGCAGTACCGCCTGCCGAGCTACATCGCCGGCGGCTAGGGCGACAGCAAACTCGGTGACGTGCAGACCGGTCACGAGAAGACACTCACGGCCTTGATGGCGGCGTTGGCAGGGACCAACCTGATCTACGGCCTGGGAATGATCGAGTCGGGCGTCACCTTCGACTACGCGCAGCTGGTCATCGACGACGAGATCGCGCGCATGGTGAAGCAGGTGGTCGGCGGCATCCGCGTGGACGACGAGCGCCTGGCGGTCGACGACATCGCTCGCGTCGGAGCTTTCGGCGACTTCCTGAGCCTCGACGCGACGATGGCGCACATGCGCGAGCAGTCGCAGCCGGCGCTCATCGACCGCCGCGTGCGCGAGGACTGGCAGGAGCGCGGCGGCAGCGACATGTACCAGCGCGCCCTGCTGCGCGCCCGCGAGATCCTCGAGACGCACGTGCCGGAGCCGCTGCCCGACGACGTGCGGCAGCGGCTTCGCAAGATCGTGGACGACGCCGACCGCGAGCTGGCCGGCGCCTGAGGCGGGAGTGCGAACGGGCGGGGCGGCTCTTCCGGCCGCCCCGCCCGCTTGCCGCGCGTTCAGCCTGGCTCTACTTCGTCTCCTCGATCCAGCCCGTGTAGACGAACCTGTCGCCGGGCACGAGATCGTGCGGCTCCATGAAGCGCCAGAAGCCGTGGTAGGTGAGTCCCGTGTAGGCGCCCGAACCTGTGGCGGTCCAGTACTGGAAGTGCTCGTACCCCGGAGCAGGGCCGCGCACCATGGGGTCGGCGGACATGGGGCTGCGCCAGGCACCGTCCTGGTTGCGGACCGTGCCCGTGGCGAGGTAGTCGATGCTGCCGTCGGGCCGGGCGGTGCCGTCCTTCAAGACGCCACCCTCCAGCCGGCCGCTCACACGCGGGTCCGACTGCTCGAGATGGAGGACCCAGGGGCCCCAGGCGTCGTAGGCGGGCGACTTCATGGTGGCGATCCCGACGACCGGCGTCCAGTTCGCCGGCGTCGTCCCCGGTCCGGGAGCGGGCGGCACCGGGCTGCCGTCCGTCGTCTCGATC
This sequence comes from uncultured Thermoleophilia bacterium, assembly GCA_963700035.1. GTDB lineage: Bacteria > Actinomycetota > Thermoleophilia > UBA2241 > UBA2241 > CAIXSE01. Next base: position 64,996 of record CAVOWE010000015.1, read on the forward strand.
CATGCCGCTTCGACGATCTGGAGGTCGGAGGTGAAGCCCTCGCCGGACTCCGCAACCCAGGCGCTCCCGTGAGCGACGAGTCCAGCGTAGCCGCCGGTCCCCTTGAGGGTGCCGTAGAAGTGATGCGACGTCGCCGCCGGCGGCGATGCCGCCCGTCCACCGCTTCACCCAGGTCCCACCGGCGTTGCGCAGCCGGCTCGTGCCCCACATGGTCGCGCTCATGTCGCTCTGCCGCTGATCGCAGTTGATGACGACTTCTTCCGTGCCGGCCAGGCGCGGGTCGGAGCTGGCCCGCCGGAACGTCCAGACGGCGTGGCGCATCTGCACGACATCCCCGACCGTCTTCGTGCTTCCGTAGGGGCGCTCCTTGACCAGCGAGCTCGTGGAGACATACGGGAGCATGCCGCGGAACTCCTGGACGGCCGCCGACGTCGCAAGCGCGACCGGCGTGCCGCTGACGACCGCCGCCGGTGAGACCGACTCCGTGCTCGAACCGCCGCAGGCCGACACGCCAGCGGCTCCCAGCGCCGCGGCCAGCAGCAGGCACAGCGCGAACGCGAGCCTCGATCTGACCGTCACGCGGGTCCTCGATGCGGCCACTCTGTGCGGTGCGCCCTTGGTGTCGGTCGCACTCGTGGGTCCGCATGAGATGTCGCTTGCCATGGTCCCTCCTCCCTGTCGCCTGGGGATGCCCTCTCCCTGATCAGACAGACCTGCCAAGGGACCCGTTTCTTCGTTGTCCGTCGTTGGGGGGTGCAAGGGGCCGGCGGGGCACGGGAGCTCCGGCGGATCCGCCGGGGAGGGCGCCGCGGCGGTTTCTAGTCCGCCGCCGGGCCGGGATAGACCTGCAACGAGTTCGCGACGGCGAGCAGCTCCTCGGCCGTGGCGCCCCCGGCGATCGTCAGCAGGACCCCGTCCTTGACGGCCCAGAGGTGCGGCGCGGAGGACTGCGTCGCCACGACGATCCACGCCTTCGTGCCGGCGAAGGCGCCGGAGGTGATCTGGGTCTCGGTCCGCACGAGGTCCGACCACATGGGGGCGTAGAAGTCCACGGGATCGTCCTCCGCGGAGAAGTACGCGCCGACGACCTTCCGCGTCGAGACCGTCAGTGCATCGAAGCCGTGCGTGTACTGCAGGGCGAAGACATGCCGTGCTCTGAACAGATGGTTGGCGGTCAGCGCGCGAGGCGCGACGGCCACGTGCGCCAGGCCGGTAGCCGCTCGGCACGTAGCCGGGCACGAGCGGCGTGACGCCCGTGAGGGCGCGTGCCTCGTCCAGAGTCACGCGCCGGAACCCCCGGTCGACGTGCCTGGTGCTGCAGGCCCCGGGGCGAGCGCAGCGTGAACGCATCCTCGGGAAGCGGCTCGTTGACGCGCACGTTCAGATAGCGAAGGTCGACTGTGAGGACGCCCTGCTCCACCTGCTGGAAGCGGACGAGGAGCCAGGTCTGCTTGTCTACGGTGACCTTGTACGTGGGAAAGCCTTCATCCTCGGTGGAGCCCGAGGGGAGCACCGGGGCGATCTGCGAGCAGGTCATCGTCCAGGCCGGCCTGCCGTCGACCATCGTCTCTTCGAGCTTGAACGCGCCGGCGGGCTGCAAGGCGCGCAGCGTGGCGCCGAAGTCGACGCCGGTGAGGGGGCTTGCCCAGCGGTCCGGCGGCCCGAGCGGGTAGTCCTTGACCACGACCAGCCCCCGCCCGGGCCTGTAGCGGCGAAACACGCCGGTCGAGGCGTCGTAGGCCTGGTCGTCCGTCACGCGCCGGCTCGTCGCCAGCCGCCGCCCCCCCATGCTGCGTCCGCCCGAGCTGTGTCACGCGGTAGCTGCCGTCCGCGCTGCGGACCAGGTGATACCGGGTGACGTCGTAGTGGTAGGTCCCATCCGACATCTTCCAGTGCGCGACCTTCGCCACCGCGTCCGCCTGCCAGGTGCGACCCGACGAGTAGGCGCTGAGGGCGCGCTTGAGGACCTCGGCAGCACTCACGGTCTCGGGGCCGGGGGCGCGCGGCAGGCCGAAGAGCACGGCCGCCGCGGCGATCGCGGCCAGCGCCGCCGCGGCGACCGCGACGCGCAGCCTCCGCGTGCCGAGGGCGGCGCGCAAGCGCCGGCCGAGGCCGGCTCGAGGCTGCCGCTCGGCGGCAGCCTCAGCGACCTGGAGGCGCATCTGGTCCCAGTAGTCCGGCCCGTGGTCGGGCTCGGCCAGGACCTGCAGCTTCTCACCGAGCTCCCTGTCGCGGATCTCGTCCATCACTGCACCTCGAAGCTCAGCGACGGGCCCAGACAGCGGCGCAGCGTCGCTCGTGCCGTGGACAGGCGCGAGGCCAGCGTGCCCATGGGCACGCCGAGGATCTCCGCCGTCGTCGCGTAGTCGTAGCCCTCGCGGTCGACGAGCAGGACCGCGAGCCGCTGTTCGGGTGGAAGGGCGGCGAAGGCGTCGGCCAGAGCCGCGTGCACGGCCAAGGCCTCGGCGGGGTCGGGTTCGCAGTCCGGCGGCTCCGGGAGGTCTTCCGGCGCGAGCGGGTAGAGGCGATCGGCGCGGGCGATGGCGTCACAGCAGGCCCGGTACGTGATGCGGCACAGCCAGGTGCCCAGTGACGACTCGCCGCGAAAGCCGCGCAGCGAGCGGTAGACCCGCAGCGTCACTTCCTGCAGGACGTCGTCCATCAGCTGGCGGTCCCCGAGGACGTGGAAGGCGACGATGCGCAGCCGACGGTCGTAGTGACGCATGACGTCGATGAACGCCTCGTCGTCGCCGCGCACGGCGGCGGCGAGGACGCCGGGGTCGACCTCCTCGGTCCTCTGGACGCTGGCAGACAGGGCCGTCCCTCCCTCCGGGCGCCTGACCCGCTCACGGGCGAGCGTAGCAGGAAAGGGCGCAAGCCGGAGCGTTGCCGCAAGCTGGAAATCAGCCCTCGTGCCGCCAGCGGCGGTCGTCGCGTCCATGAAGCCGCTCCCTCCCTTCGGCTTGATAGACCGGGGAGGGGCGCGGTTTCTTCATTTGGATTCGCGCAAGGGAGGCGCGCGACCGGCTGGAGCCTACGGGGTGGAGCTCGACAGCACCCAGTCCTTGCCGGTGGCCAGATGCGCGCGCAACGTGTAGCCGCTGCCGCCTCCGCTGAGCGAGTAGGCGAAGTCGCCTTTCGCCTGGCCCTGCGTCATGGCGGCGTGTGTCCACGGGCTCTGCGGCCAGATGGGCACGCCGGGCTGCAGGCCCACGGGCCCGCCGCTCGCGACGTCGGCCGCCGCCGGGAACGCGCCGGCGTGCGCCCCGGCCCACATCTCCACGTACTGCTGCAGCAGGGCAAGCCCGGCCTTGGTGGAGACGTCGCGCTCGTCCTTGAGCCATCGGGGGACGCCGCCGGTGACCTTGTACGAGCCCTTGGAGAGGTGGCCGACCAGGGTGTAACCGCTCAGGTCGGCCTTCACCGTGTACGTGAAGGTGCCCTTCGACGTGCCGGGCGCCATGTTGCCGCCGGTCCAGGGGTTCCCCGGCCATACGGGGGCGACCAGGGCGCCGCCCTTCTTCACGTCGGTCCGCGCCGGGTACACGAAGCCGTTCTTCTCGGCCTGCGTGTTGATGTAGCCCTGCAGGAGCAGGACGCTCATCTGCACCTGTTGATCGACGAAGCTCGGCGCGGCGCTGGCTGCGGCCGGTAGTGCGGCCGCGAGCAGCAGCGCACACACGGCGCAGGTGAGCAGGAGCTTGCCGGTACGTAAATGCATGTCGCCTCCCGTCTCAGTGAGAGAAGTGGGTGGAGCCGGCCGAGGCCGACGCGAATGTCTTTCCCAGCGGGCCGCGGAAGGTGCGATGGCCCCCGCGCGAGAAGTGCACGACGATCGAGAAGACGCCGGAGTGGGCGTCGACCCCGTACGTGAAGTCGCCCCAGCCTGTTCCCTGGTGCATCGGTTCGTGGGTCCAGGGGTTGTGCGGCCACCAGGAGACGCCCGACTGCTTGCCGACGCCGGCGTCGAACGCCATCTGGCCGGCCGCCGGCGAGCGCCCGCCGTGACGGCGCGCCCACAGGTCGGCGTAGAACTTGAGGAGCTCGCCGCTCTCGCCGCTGCGGTGGTCGTTCTGCATCTTGCGCGTGTAGGGGACGTCGCTGTGGATGGTGATGGTGCCGCCCGGGTAGCGAGCGGTCAGCGCGCAGCTCCACCGCCCGGGGGCGACCGCATAGGTGAAGTCGCCGACGGCGGTCCCGGGCTTCATGGGCCGGCCCGTCCACGGATTGGCCGGCCAGGCAGGCCCGGGGATGCCGCCGCGGCGCACCTGGGCGATCGGCGGATAGCGGCTGTAGTTCGCGTTGGCATAGTGCTCCAGATAGCCGTCGATCAGGTGCAGGCGCTCGCGAAGCCTCTCGACGCGCGAGCTCGACGCGCTCGTCGCGGAAGGGCGCACGCTCACGACGAGCACGGCGCACGACAGCGCGAGGCACACGGCGAGGACGATCTTGAGTCTCATGGCTGCCCCCAGGACGCCTACTTCTCCGCCGCCAGTCTGGCGGGGCTGTCGGAGGCGGTCAACCGGCTGATACGATGCCGACGAGGCGCCGCGGCCCGCGGCCGGCGCGCCAGCGACGCGAACGGGGTGATGCCGATGGAAGCCAGGATCCCGACCCGCATGGGCGACGGCTTCATGGTCGAGATGACGCGCAGCGAGCTGCGCGCCGACATCGAGCAGGCGACCGTGCAGGCGGCGGCCAAGGCCAAGGTGCCGCCGCTCACCGCCGACGAACAGGCCCACCTGCTCGACATCTACGCGTCCTCGGCGGCCTTCACCGCCGTCGACATCGGCGACCAGGTCGTGCTCAGCTGCGACGGCGGCGGCAGCAAGATGACCGGCACCGACCTGCAGGACCTGCTGGAGAGCGAGCAGCGCCTGGGCCAGGACATCCTCGAGCTCTGGCACATCGAGTACAGCTACAAGGCGATCAAGACGATCCTGCCGTTCCAGCAGCAGGTGATGCAGAACGCGCAGCTGATGCTCACGGCGCCGATCCAGTACGGGGCGCAGCCCAACCTGGCCTTCTACAGCAAGCCCGACGGCCCGGCCGGCAACTGGTTCGAGCTACTCCCCAAAGGGGACATCGCCGGGGCGCGGGCGGCCATCGAAGAGGCGATGGAGTACGCGACGCAGGACTTCGTCTACGTCGCCGACGGCATGATCGAGGCGGGCGCCGACGGTGTCGACTTCGACACCACCGGCGGCGCCGGCGACGCCGACTTCTTCAGCACGCTCCGCGCGGTCAAGCACGTGCGCCAGAAGTACCCGGAGGCCGGCATCGAGCTGGGCATGGCCGGCGAGTTCGTGATCGGCGTGCACGGCGAGCTCGAGTGGGAGGGCCGGCGGCTCGCCGGGCTCTGGCCGCGCGAGCAGCTCGAGGTGTGTCAGGACGCCGGCGTCACCCTCTTCGGGCCGGCCGTGAACATCCGCACCGGCAAGAGCTGCTGCTGGAACACCGCCTACTCGCTGACCGTCATCAAGCCGTGCATGGAGGTGGCGCGCATCCCGGTGCATCCCAACGTCGGCGAGGGCGTCTGCGGCGTGCCGGTGAACGGCTATCCGCCCGAGGACGCCGCGTCGCGGGCGGCCAGGGCGTTCGTCGACATCCTGCGCTGCGACGGCTTGTAGGTGGGTTCGGGTGACTCCAGGGGGATGGACGTCACTCACGCACTCGCCGCGGGCATGGGCGGGATCCGCACGGCCGGAGACCTGGTCGCGCGGATGCAGATGTCTCGCGGGATGCGCCTGAAAGAAGCCAAGGAGTACGTGGCCGGGAGGCTCGGCTGCACGGTCCGCGACCTCAGCGACAGCTACGCGATGGAGCAGATCCGGGGGGAGAAGGGCCTGGGCCGGATCCTCGACCACTCCAACCTGCACCCCGGAGAGCCCAACGCGATGATGGCCAAGTTCCGCATCGCCGAGCTGCTCGGCATCCGCATCAACTCGGTGGAGAAGTTCAGGGAGCTGGCGGGGCTGTAGGCGCCCTGCGGGCGAAGTACAGCAGGGCGCCGGCGACCGCGGCCGAAGCCAGGCCGACCGGCACGAGCAGCACGCCGGCGAACAACGTGACGACCGCGCCCAGTCCGGCCTGAGTGCTCCAGCCGTAGGCGGCGGCAGTGCCGTCGCGGGCCACGAGCACGATGGCGACGCCGGCGGCCGCGGTGAGCAGGCCGAGGGCGACGCCCAGGCGGCCGGGTCCAAAGGCGAGCATCAGGATGCCCATGGCCGAGACGGCGAGGGCGAGGGCCAGAGCCGGGAGCCCCCACGGCGTCTCGAGCACGCCGCGGACGGTGTCCGGGTGGCTGATGCTGTAGTTCATCACGCCCGACCCCTCCGTGTTGGCCCAGGGAAGGAACACCGCCACCAGGCAGACGGCGCCGCCGACGACGGTGAGCACGGCGTCGCCGATCCAGTCCTTGCGGGTCAGTCGCGACCGGGGGAGGAGAGCGCCATGAGCGCAGTATCGCCCATTTCGGCGAGCGACGGAAGGACGCGGGGGCTCGCCGCCGCTCGGCGGCGCTCCAGAGACGCGCCGTTCCCGCCGATAGAGGTCGTGTCGCTGCGGCGACGAAGCGTGAGTGTCAGCGGCCGCCCGGCGGCCCGTGACCGAGACGGAGGCCAGGTATGAGATCGAGAAGGAGCGGGATCGCCCTCGCGGCGCTGGCGGCGGCGGTGCTGGTCGCCGCCCTCTTCGCCGCCGCCTGCGGCACCAAGGACATCGAGACGCCCACCGGCACCATCGACATAGCCAAGGACGTGGCCGCCAAGGGCGAGATCATGATGGTCAAGACGGGCATCGCCGCGTACACCGCGACCAACGGCGCGGCGCCGCCGATGGCCACGCAGGACGTGCTCGGCGGCTTCGTGGACCCATGGCCGGCCAATCCCTGGACCCAGACCCCGATGGTGCCGGGCAAGCAGCCCGGCGACATCGTCTACGCGCCGGGGGCCGGCACGGACTACACGCTGGGCGTGGTGCTCGCCGACGGAAGCGTCTACAACGTGCCCTGAGAAGGAGGGCGCCCTCCACGTCGTCCCCGCGCCCTCCGTCTTGAGCACCCCCGTGCATGTTGGTACCCTAGATCGCTGAAAGGGGTCGACGTGGTGGGACACTCTCGGGTCGGATGGCGTGCCAAGCTCGTCCTCCTGGCGCTCGGCACCGCCTGCCTCCTGGCCGTCGGCTTGCCGGTCGTGGCCAGCGAGGGCGACACCACCCCCACCTGGAAGCTCCGCAGCTACGTCAGCCGCGGCGGGGACCGCAGCTTCAAGTGCGACGTCGCCGAGGAGATGTCCAAAGTGCCGCGGGTCGTCGTGTTCGGCGGGTCCCGCGGCCTGCGCATGGACCCGGCGACCATCAGGCAGAACACGGGCCTCGCGGCGTTCAACTTCGCCTTCCACAACGGCCATCCCGAAGACGCCTGGGCGGTCACCGACTGGCTCATCGACAGGCATCCCGACCAGCCGCCGGCCGTGATCTGGTGCGTGCAGGCCACGACGCTTCGCCGACATGCCGATGGCTCCCGGCCTGATCGTCGACGAGCGGCTCTCTCAGGCGTTCCCGAAGGCGCTCATCGACGCGAAGACGGACTGGGCGCTGCGGCAGCCGACGAGCAATCTCCTCTCCCGGCGTCGCTACGGCTTCGACGGGATGCTCTGGTGGAACAGCTACGACCGCAGTCGCGCGGCGGGCCTCACGCTCGAGCAGTCGCTCACCCAGTACCTCGACGCCAAGCTGCTGGCCAAGGCCGGCAACGGCCAGGTCCCGCACAACACCCGGGCGATGGCGTATTTCGAGCGCACGCTCCGACTGCTCAACGCCAACCACATCAAACCGCTGATCGTCATCATGCCGTACCATCCGCGGGCGCTCAGCGCGTTCCTGTCGGTCGGCTGGGGTGCGAAGCAGCGCTGGATGAACGCGTACCTCAAGAGACTGCAGAAGGACTACAGACTTCAAGGTGCTCAACTGCCTGCAGATCAGCACGTTCGGCGGCAGCCCGGACGGTTTCTACGACGGCGCCCATCTGACCGCGGGGAACTCGCGGCGCCTCATCCGCTACTGCATCCGCATGGCGCCGTCGTGCTTCGTCGTGCCGAAGCCGAGCCCGTCGCCCAGCCCGAGCCCGTCGCCCAGCCCGAGCCCCGGCGGCTCGTTGGTCCCGGCGCCGGCGTACACGCCGGTCCCCGAAGACACGAGCGTCCCGGCCGACTTCCTCGAGTAGCCGCGGGGAGGCCGGCGCCGAGGCGCCGGCCGCAGGCTCAGGCGCCGATGATCTTCTTGACCAACTGAGGCTCGCTTCGCCGGGCGGCCGCTGCGCGCCTCGTAGTCGTCGGCGCTCGCCATCGCCTTCAGCGAGGCGTTGACCCCCAGCCAGCGGAAGGGCTCGGGCTCCCACGGCTTCGAGTGGTGGTTCACCCAGGGTAGTCCCGTGAGAGTGCTCTGCTCACCGAGGATGAGATCGCGGAGCGTGCGGCCGGCGAGGTTCGTGGTGGCCACTCCGTCGCCCACGTAGGCGCCGGCCCACGCCATGCCGGTCGGCTTGTCCAGGCCCACTGAGCAGTTCCAGTCGCGAGAGGCGGCGATCGCTCCGCCCCAGCGGTGCGTCACGCGCACGTCGCCGATCTGCGGGAAGAGGGACCGCAGAAGGTCGCGCAGATGGTCCTGCACCGCCGGCACGCGCTCGAAGTCCTCGCTGAGTCGCGAGTTGAAGTGGTACGGCGCCCCGCGCCCGCCGATGGCGATGCGGCCGTCGGCGGTGTGCATGGCATAGAAGATGAGGTGGCGGAAGTCGCCGAAGACCTCGTGGCCCGACCAGCCGACCTCGTCCCAGAAGGAGTCGGGGAGCGGCTCGGTGCCGATCATCAGCGAGTAGATCGGCACGACGTGCCGCTCGTAGCCGGGCAGCAGGGGCGTGAACGCCTCGGTGGCGCGCACGACGACCTCGGCGGTGACCGCGCCGCACGGCGTCTCGGCGCGATGCGGCGCCAGCGCGGTGACGGGGGTGCGCTCGTAGATGGGCACCCCGAGCCGCTCCACGACTTCCGCGAGGCCGCGCGCCAGGCGGGCCGGGTCGACGGCGGCGGCGTGCGGCGAGTAGCCGCCGCCGAGGCACCCGGCCACCTTGACGCGCTCTCGCATCTCGGCGGCGCCCAGAAGGGCGTAGTCGTCCTCGCCGAAGCCCCACGAGCGTTCGTAGTCGAGAGCCTCGCGGGCGCGAAGCAGCTGGACGGGGCTGGTGGCGAGGTCGAGCTGGCCGCCGATCTGGAAGCGCGCGTCGATCCCCTCGTCGGCCACGACGCGCGCGATCTCCGGCACGGTCGCGTGCAGCGCGCGCTGCTGGTCGATGACGGCCTGCCGGCCGTGCGTCTTGGCGGCGCGCTGGCGCGAACCGGGGAAGGTGGTGTGACACCAGCCGCCGTTGCGCCCCGAGGCCCCGAAGCCGGCGATCTCCTTCTCGAGCACGGCCACGCGTAGCGTGGGATCGGCCTTCTTGAGGTAGTACGCGGTCCACAGGCCGGTGTACCCGGCGCCGACGACGGCGACGTCGAGGTCGATGGGGCCGGGAAGGGGTGTTCTCGGGGCAAGCTCTCCGGGGACGCCGTCGAGCCACATGCTGCGGGAACGGTAGTCGGTCATCGCGAGCTCCTTGGGGGACGGCGCAATCCTACCAAAGACGCGCCACCCCAGCGTCGGGTTTGCCCGGTGGTACATACCGGGCGAGAGAAGGTGATGACGATGAGCGCCACCCACTTCATCGAGGCCTACAAAGGCAGACCGCCGTGGGACATCGGGAGGCCCCAGCCCGCGTTCGAGGCGCTTGCCGACGCCGGCGAGATCGCCGGGCCCGTGCTCGACGCCGGCTGCGGGACGGGCGAGAACGCTCTGTTCCTCGCGGCGCGCGGCTTCGAGGTCACGGGGGTCGATGCGGTGGAGGCGGCCGTCGAAGCCGCGCGCCGCAAGGCGGTCGCACGCGGCCTCGCGGCCGAGTTCCTGGTGCACGACGCCCTCGCCCTCGAGGGGCTCGGGCGACGCT
>CAVOWE010000016.1:0-63848 GCA_963700035.1 uncultured Thermoleophilia bacterium
GGGGTACCATCGGAGTACTCAGCAAGGAGGGCGGATGTCACACACTATCGTGCTCGGCTACAACGGCTCGCCGTGCTCCGCGGCGGCGCTAGACGAGGCGGTCGCGCTGGCCCACGGCCTCGGCCACAGCGAGATCGTGATCGTCTACTGTCACGAACCTCCGCCCGGCCTGAGCTGCGAGCTCGACCCCGCCTGCGCCGCGGCCAAGGAGCTGCGCGACTACGAGCGCGGCGTGGAAGAGGAGGTGCAGCCCGTGCTTCACGCCGCAGCCGAACGCGTGCGCGGCGCCGGCGTGCGGACCGAGGTGCTGATGGTGTGGGCCGACCCGGCGCGAGCCCTCATCGACATCGCCCGCGACCGTGGCTCGCGGGTGATCGTCGTGGGCTCGCACGGTGAAGGACCGCTCTCCGGAGCGCTGCATCACTGCACGCCGTACGAACTGCTGCACCGGAGCTCCATTCCGGTACTCGTGGTGCCGTACCGGCAGTGACGCCCAGGCGCCGCGCCCCCCGGCGTCGGCGTCCCTCGCCAGCCGCGCCCTCTACGTGGTACGGCCGGCGAGGTCCCGTACGCAGGCGACCGCGGCGCGCCACCCGGCGAGCAGCGCCTCGCGGTCCGCGGCCGCGTCGGGGACGAAGGTGCGCTCGGCGCGCCACAGATCGGCGACCTCGCGCTCGTCCTTCCACAGCCCGACGGCGAGGCCGGCCAGCAGGGCCGCGCCCAGCGCCGTGGACTCCGTCTGCGCGGCGCGCGTGACCGGCACGCCGAGCACGTCGGCCTGGAACTGCAGCAGCAGGTCGTTGTGAGAAGCCCCGCCGTCGGCGCGCACGTCGGCCGGCGCCACGCCGGCGTCGCCGGTGACTGCGCCGAGGAGGTCGGCGACCTGGTAGGCGATGCCCTCGAGCGTGGCCCGCGCGATGTGCGCCGCCGTGGTGCCGCGCGTGAGCCCGAGGATCGCGCCGCGGGCGCGCGGCTCCCAGTACGGCGCGCCGAGACCGGCGAGCGCGGGGACGAAGTACACGCCGTCGCTCGCCGGCACGCGCGCCGCCAGAGCCGCCGAATCCCGCGCCTCGGCGATGATCCCGAGGCCGTCGCGGAGCCACTGGACGGCCGCGCCGCCGATGAACACGCTTCCTTCGAGGGCATACGAGCGGCGGCCCTCACGCTGCAAGGCGACGGTGCCCAGCAGTCCGCTCTGTGACTCCACGGGCTCCTCGCCCGTGTTCATGAGCAGGAAGCAGCCCGTGCCGTAGGTGACCTTGGTCATGCCGCGCTCAGTGCAGGCCTGGCCGAAGAGAGCGGCCTGCTGATCTCCGACCATGGCCGCCAGGGGCAGGGGCGCCCCGAAGACGTCAGCGTCCGTATCGCCCACCACACCGCTGGTGTCACACACCTCGGGCAGCAACGCCCGCGGTACGCCGAAAAGGTCGAGCAGCTCGTCGTCCCAGTCACCAGTGTGGAGGTCGTAGAGGAGCGTCCGCGAGGCGTTCGTGGCATCGGTCACGTGCAGGCGGCCGCCGGTGAGCTGCCACGCCAGCCAGCTGTCGACCGTGCCGAAGGCGAGCTCCCCGCGCGCGGCCCTCTCGCGAGCGCCGGGCACGGTGTCGAGGAGCCAGCGGATCTTGGTGGCCGAGAAGTAGGGGTCCAGGACGAGGCCCGCCTTGCGGCGCACCAGCGCCTCGTGACCCGCGCGGCGCAGCTCGTCGCAGCGCTCCGCGGTGCGCCGGTCCTGCCACACGATGGCCGGCGCGATCGGCAGCGAGGTCGCCCTGTCCCAGACGACGGTGGTCTCGCGCTGGTTGGTGATGCCGATGGCCGCCACGTCGGCGACCGTGACGCCGCTGCTTTGCAGCGCCTCGACGGCCGTCTCTCGCTGCGCCGTCCAGATCTCGAGCGGGTCCTGTTCCACCCAGCCCGGCTGCGGGAAGCCCAGGCCGATCTCGCGCTGCGCGAGCGACAGGATGCCGCCGTCGGCGGCGAAGACGATCGCTCGCGCGCTGGTCGTCCCCTGGTCGAGGGCGAGGATCACGCGCCCATCCGTCGATCGATCAGCCATCGTACCCCCATCCGGTCCACCGTCAACGCGTCCATCATAGCCTCAGGCGGCGCTGTTCGTCCGCAGATCGTCGGCGAGACGACGGACGACCGCCGCGACCGCCAACGGCCATGTCCCCCCTCACACTGGTATGCTGCTGATGGAGGGTGGGGCGCACGGGCGCCCCAGGTCCGTGGAGGGGAGGCACCATGGGTTGGAGGAAGATCCTCGAAGCGGAGCATCGGCTGATGCTCGAGGTCGCCGACGCGGCCGAGAAGGAGTGCGATCACGTGCAAACGACGGGCGCCGTTCGCGCGAGCCTCGTCGGCGACATGCTCGGGTTCTTCCGCTTCTTCTGCGACGGCCTCCACGATCCCAAGGAAGACGGCCTGCTGTTCTCGCGCTGCCACAAGCGAGGGATGACCGACGACGACGAGCCCCTCGAGCAGATGATCGGCGAGCACGAGTGGTGCGCCGGGCAACTGGACAGGCTCCAGACGAAGCTCAAGGAGCTGCCGGACGACGACCGCGACGCGGCGCTGGCCTATGCCGCGGAACTGCGCGACTACATCGAGATCATCCGTTGCCACATCGAGGTGGAGGAGTCGCTGTTCTTCGACACGGCCCAGCACTACCTGACCGAAAGTGACCGGCGCCAGCTCACGGAGGAGTTCGAGTCGGTGCACTACGACGAGGTCGAGGAGGGCGTCGAGCAGTACTGGGAGGCGCTAGCCCACAGGCTCCTCGCCGCCGAGAGCGACACGCAGACCGCATAAGGCCGGGTCCGGCGGCTGCGCCGCCTCACCCGGCCGCTTCTCTCACACCCAGTCTGTGCGCCCGTCGCTCAGGTAGGAGTGCATGTCGTCGGCCGCTTGGCGCGCCGCGCCCATGGCGAGGATGACCGTCGCGGCGCCGGTGACGATATCTCCGCCGGCCCACACCCTGGGAACGCTGGTGCGGCCCGACTCGCTGAAGGTGCGGATATAGCCGCGCGCGTTACGCTCCAGCCCCTCGGCGCCCTCGAAGAGCACCTTGTTCGGGCCGGCGCCCACAGCCACGATCACCAGGTCGACGTCGAGCAGGAAACTGGAGTCGACGATGGGGATCGGCCGGCGGCGCCCCGACTCGTCGGGCTCGCCCATCTTCATGCGCACACCCTGCAGCTGCCGCACCCAGTGCTGCTCGTCGCCCACGTAGCCCACGGGACCCGTGAGGTAGTGGAAGCGCACGCCCTCCTGCTCGGCGTGTTCGATCTCCTCGTCGCGCGCCGGCATCTCTTCGCGGGTGCGCCGGTACACGATGGTCGCCTCGCGGGCGCCCATGCGGATGGCGGTCCGCGCGCAGTCCATGGCCACGTTGCCGCCGCCGACCACGGCCACGCGCCGGCCCTTGGGCGCCGGGGTGTCGTATTCGGGGAAGAGGTAGGCCTTCATCAGGTTGACGCGCGTGAGGTACTCGTTGGCGGAGACGACGTTGCAGAGGTTCTCGCCGGGCAGGCCCATGAAGCCGGGCAGACCGGCGCCGGTGGCGACGTACACGGCATCGAAACCCAGCTCGAACAGCTCCTGCAGGCCGTAGAGCTTGCCCACGATGCTGTTGAGCTCGAACTTGACGCCGAGACGGCGCAGGTTGCCGGTCTCGGCCTCCACGATGTGCTTCGGCAGGCGGAACTCGGGGATGCCGTACACCAGCACGCCGCCGGCCTTGTGCAGGGCCTCGAAGATGGTGACGCTGTGGCCCTGCACCCCGAGGTCGGCGGCCAGCGTCAGTCCGGCCGGGCCGCTGCCGACCACGGCCACGCGGCGCCCCGTCTTGGCGGCGCGCCGCGGCAGCCTCACCTGGTCGGTCTCGCGTTCGAAGTCGGCGGCAAAGCGCTCGAGCGCGCCGACGGCCAGCGGCTCGCCCTTCTTGCCCAGCAGGCAGAGCTTCTCGCACTGCTGGTCCTGGGGGCACACGCGGCCGCAGATCGCCGGCAGCGCATTGCGCAGCCGGATGCGCTGCGCCGCCGCGGCGAACTCGCTCTCGGCGATGAGCTTGACGAAGCTGGGGATGTCGACGGCCACGGGGCAGCCGTCCACGCAGGCCGGCTTCTTGCACTGCAGGCAGCGGCCCGCCTCGGCCACCGCCTGCTCGCCGTCGTACCCGTAGCTAACCTCGGAGAAGTTGCGCACGCGGAGCACGGCGTCCTGCTCCGGCTTCTTCTGGCGCGGCGACTCGGCGAGGATCTTCGCCCGGGTCCTCGTCGACAGACCGTGCCATGGGCAGCCGGCGCGCGTGCAGAGCGCCAGCGGTACCACGCGCGTGTGCACCGAGACCTCGAGGCCGAAGACCGGCGCCTCGCAGCGCTCACAAGTCCCGTCGGCCTCGACCAGCGTGGTGTCGCAGTGCGGACAGCGCACGTCGTCGGCCAGAGCGTCGTCGCTCAAGCCGCCCGAGCACCTGCGTTCGTCGGCGTCCAGGCGCGGGTCGAGCAGCAGCTCGCAGGTGGCGCCGTCGACGTGCACTGTAAGGCCGACCCAGACACGCTTCGTCTGTGGGTCGTACACGTTGAGCGGCGCGTGACAGTGGGGGCAGAAGCTCGCGAGGTCGCCCTCGTGCTCCAGGGCCAGGAGCTCCGCGTTGTCGGCCTCGCCCACTAGTGCGCCTTGATCGAGGTGAGCAGCGAGATGCGCTCGTCGCGGCCGTACATCTGGTTACGCTGGATGAGCTCGTCGAAATCGACCTTGAAGGCGTCGAAGTGGGGGCCGTCGACGCAGGCGAACCGCGTCTCGCCGCCAACCGTGCAGCGGCAGCCGCCGCACATGCCGGTGCCGTCGACCATGATCGGGTTGAGGCTCACCTCGGTGGGGAGCGCGTAGATGCGCGTCATCTCGGTGACCGCGCGCATCATCACCAGCGGACCCACGGCCAGCACCTGGTCGATGCGCTCCTGCCGCTCGACCAGCGCCTTCAGCGCGTCGGTCACGAGGCCGTGCTCCCCGTAGCTGCCGTCGTCGGTGGTGACGACCAGCTCGTCACAGAGGGCGCGCATCTCATCCTCCAGGATCAGCAGGTCCTTCTCGCGTGCTCCGATGATGCCGATGAGGCGGTTGCCCGCCTCCTTGTGACCGGTGAGCAGATGATGCAGAACGGCGATACCGGAGCCGCCACCGATCCCCACCACGGTGCCCACCTTCTCGAAATGCTCGGGGGCGCCCAGCGGACCGCAGAGGTCCTTGATCGCGTCGCCCACGCCCAGCGAGGCGAGCAGCGCGGTACTCTTGCCCACGACCTGGAAGATGATCGTGATGGTGCCGGTGGCCGCGTCTCTGTAGGCCACGGTGAGCGGCACCCGTTCGCCGGTCTCGTTGACGCGCACGACGACGAACTGTCCCGGGACGATCTTGCGCGCGATCAACGGAGCCTCGATGGTGAGGCTGATCATGTCGCGCTTGGTCAGCTCCTGCCGGTCCGCGATCGAGTACATGACCCGAACCTCCCCCGACCCGGCGCTCCCTGCGTCGGTGCGGACGCGCCTTCGCGCGGCCGCCGGTCTACACCTTCGACTATACCCCAGTCGCGGGCGAGGTGGGAGGCCGGCGTCGTGCGACGCTTCTCGAAGTCGGGCGGCGAGCCTGCGGAGCGCCGCCGCTCCGCGCCGCTCCGCGCGTCTCCGCGTCAGCCAAGCGCTTCGCGGCCGCTCTGGACACGGCGACGGGCATCGGCGAAGATGCGTGGCGATGGACGGCACCCCGACGACTCCGCTCCCCTACCACCACACCCAGCTTGGCTACCCCGTGCTGGCCGGCATGGCGCTCGGCACGCTTACGCAGGTTCGCGCCCTCCTTCGCGATAGGCGCGCGGGCAGACCGCGCTGGTGGTGGTACGTACCCGGATGGTTCGCGTTCGCCGCGCTGATGTTGGCGCTCTCGCGGCTCACCGTGCAGGTCGACGAGAGGCGCGTCTCGGTCGGCTTCGGAGGCGGGCTGGCGCGGCGGCGCTTCGAACTGCACACCATCGAAGCGGCGAGCGTCGTCAAGACCCCCTGGCTCGCCGGCTGGGGCATCCGGCTCACGCGCCAGGGCTGGCTCTACAACGCCTGGGGTCGCGGCGCGGTCCAGCTGCGCTTCGCCGGCGGCCGCCGGTTCACGATCGGCACCGACGAGCCGAAGGCGCTGTTCGCGGCCATCGAGCGCGCCCGCGCGGGTCTCGTCACCGAGTAGGCCGCGGGCGCCCGCGGTCCGTCGTCAGCTTATGCCGCTGATCAGGCGCCGGGCCAGCAGCCCGCCAAGACCGGCAAGGTCCTCGGCGGGCAGGCAGTGCCCGGCGGCCGCGTCGAACACCACACTCGCTTGAGCGGGAAGCTCGTCGTCGCCGGCCCAGACCAGCACGGCGAGGGCGAGACGCGGCAGAGCCTGAAAGGCGAAGGCGGCGTCCGCCAGATCGAGCGGCAGACCGCCGGTGGCCACTGCCGCCCGGCGAAACGCGTCGAGCCCGCTTGAGGGGTCGGCGCCGAACGCTTGAGCCAGCGGCGCCTCCGCGCGCGGTGCGAACGACGCCGCGTAGAACATGCCGTCGGGCAGCTCACGGAAGGCGAGCCACTCGCCCGCCGGCGGCGTGCCGTCGGCGCGCAGCAGGTAGTGCAGCAGCAGGATGCTCACGGCGACGTGAGCCGGTGCGCCGCCGGCACTCACGTCGCCTTCGGGGTGTGTCACGAGGTGCGGCCGCCCGAAGAACGGCACGGTGACTCCCTCGGGCGAGAGGCCGCAGCCCGCCTGCGCGGCGCGCCGCGCAGGGTCTGCTGCGGCCCACTCAGAGAGCGCCTGCTCCCAAGCCGCGCGAAACCTCCGCTCCACCTCCACTCCGCTCATGCTCGGGGATTCTCGCACATCGTGGACGTCCCATGGCCGCCGAGACGCGGCGCGGACACCGCGACGCGCGCGTCAGGCGGTCGGCACCTCGAGCTCGCGCCCGGCGCCGCTCGCCCAGCTCGCGCCGGCCGCCGCCACCATGACGGCGATCATCGCCGCGATCTCCAGGAGGGTGAGCCGCTGCGACAGGATGAGGAAGCCGGTCAACGCGCCGGCCGCCGGCTCGATGCTGAGCAGCACGCCGTAGGTGGCGGCCGGCACCAGTCGCAGAGCCACGAACTCGATGAAGTAGGGGAAGGCCGACGAGAGCACGGCTACGAGCGCGCCGAGCGCGAGAGCGTCCGCGTGCCCGGCGATCTGCGGCCCCGTCGCCAGCAACACCGGCGTGAGCAGCACCGCGGAGCCGGCCAGCATGAGCGTCGTCACCGGCAGCGGGTCCATGTCGCGCAGAGTCCGCTTGGCGAGCAGCAGATACGCCGCCCAGAAGAAGGCGGCGAGCAGGGAGAGAGCCAGCCCCAAGCCGCTGACGGAGCTCGAGGGGCCGCCGAGCACGACGACGCCCGCCCCGGCAAGCACGATCCAGAGATAGTCCAGCGGTCTCCGGCTGCCGATCACCGCCACGGCCAGCGGCCCGACGAACTCGATCGCCACGACGAGGCCAACCGGCGCATGGCTGATGGCGCCGTAGAAGCTCGCGTTCATGCCGAGGAGCGCGAGGGTGAGCGCGGCCAGCGGCAACCGCTGCCCACGCGGCGGCAGGCGCAGCGAGCGCGGCCGCACGCAGAACAGGATCAGGGCGGCGAGAGCCGTTCGCAGCCAGAGTGCCTCGACGATGCCGACCGAGTCGATGACTTTGACCGCGAGCGCCGACCCCGTCTGGAAGGAGAGCGCGATGACGACCACCAGCAACGCGGCCGTGCCGGCGCCGCGGCGCGACGAGCGCGGCCCCGCGGGATCTACCGTTTCGGCGTGAACGACCCCGTCCCCCACGGTGAAGCCGCCACCGCGTCGGCCACCGCCTGCGCGTCGTTGCCGCGGCGCAGGGCGTCGAGGATGCCGCCGTAGAAGCCGTTGCGGATGGTGATGACCGAGGCCTTCAGCCCCTGCGCCCAGCTCGTGTACGCCTTGACCCCGACCGAGTTGAAGATGGTCGCGCCGGGCATCGACTGCGTGGTGTTGAGCGGGTTGTAGAAGGCGGTGTTGTACCAGTGCCCGCCCTCGGCCATCTCCCACGCCACGACCGCAGCCACGTTGTCGGCCGTCATCGGCATGCCGAGGCTCTTGACGAAGGCCTGCGCCCACGTGACCTGCGTGATCTTGCCGCCGGCTTTCATGAGCAGCTCGGGCGCAGAGAGGATCTTCTTGATCTTCGCGACCACCTCCTTGAGGAGGGCGGCGCGCTCGGCGATCTTCTGGTCCACGGCGTAGCGCTGGTCCAGAAGCTCGGTCTGCGCCTGAGCGGCCTGCCGGCGATCGTCCTCGACCGCGACCTCGTCCCGTCGCGCGACGCCGGCGAGCCGCTGCAGCTCAGTCTCCTCGTGGCGGTCCTGCAGGGAGATCCTGCGCAGGAAGTCGAGAACGGTCTCGGCGTCGGCGAGACTGGACGCCGAGGTCGCCACGTCGAGCCACGTGAACTCTCCGGTCTTGTACATGGTCCGCATGCGCCCGGACACCAGCGTGCGCTGCCGGTCGAGCTCGTTGCGGGAGCGGGTCAGCTGGCGGCGGGCCTGGACGAGCGTGGCGTTGACCTCGTCGAGCCGCTGACGCGCGGCCTCCCATTTCTGCGTGACGACCTGCATCTCGGCGTTCAACTGCTCCATCTGCGCCCGCGTGCGGCGGGCCTCCCTCTGCAGCTCGGCCAGGGAGCCCGCCGCGGGCGCGGCTGGGGCCAGGCAGACGGCGCCGACCGCCGCAAGCACGGCGACGGCAAGGGCCGTCTTCAGAAAGCGCCTCGTGAGACTCCGCACGTCCATATCCATGAGAGTGTATCGACCTTCCGCCGCTGCTCATGAGCGCAGGCACGGCGACGCCCCTGCCTCTCGCGGGCGACCTAGGGCTTCGCGCCGTCGCCCGCGAACCCCCGGGCCGACGCCATCCATTTCGCCGAGAAGGCCGTCACGCGCAGGCGGCGCCAACGGTGAGCCGGCCCAGCACCGGGGTACCATCGGAGTACTCAGCAAGGAGGGCGGATGTCACACACTATCGTGCTCGGCTACAACGGCTCGCCGTGCTCTGCGGCGGCGCTGGACGAGGCGGTCGCGCTGGCCCACGGCCTCGGCCACAGCGAGGTCGTGATCGTCTACTGTCACGAACCTCCGCCCGGCCTGAGCTGCGAGCTCGACCCCGCCTGCGCCGCGGCCAAGGAGCTGCGCGACTACGAGCGCGGCGTGGAAGAGGAGGTGCAGCCCGTGCTTCACGCCGCCGCGGAACGCGTGCGCGGCGCCGGCGTGCGGACCGAGGTGCTGATGGTGTGGGCCGACCCGGCGCGAGCCCTCATCGACATCGCCCGCGAGCATGGCTCACGGGTGATCGTCGTGGGCTCGCACGGTGAAGGACCGCTCTCCGGAGCGCTGCATCACTGCACGCCGTACGAACTGCTGCACCGGAGCTCCATCCCGGTGCTCGTGGTGCCGTACCGGCAGTGACGCGCAGGCGCCGCGCCCCCCAGCGTCGGCGTCCCTCGCCGGCCGCGCCCTCTACGTGGTGCGGCCGGCGAGGTCCCGTACGCAGGCGACCGCGGCGCGCCACCCGGCGAGCAGAGCCTCGCGGTCCGCGGCCGGGTCGGGGGCGAAGGTGCGCTCGGCGCGCCACAAGGCGGCGGCCTCGCGTTCGTCCTTCCACAGCCCGACGGCGAGGCCGGCAAGCAGAGCCGCGCCGAGCGCCGTGGACTCCGTCTGCGCGGCGCGCGTGACCGGCACGCCGAGCACGTCGGCCTGGAACTGCAGCAGCAGGTCGTTGTGAGAAGCCCCACCGTCGGCGCGTACGTCGGCCGGCGCTACCCCGGCGTCGCCGGTGACTGCGCCGAGGAGGTCGGCGACCTGGTAGGCGATGCCCTCGAGCGTGGCACGCGCGATGTGCGCCGCCGTGGTGCCGCGCGTGAGCCCGAGGATCGCGCCGCGGGCGCGCGGCTCCCAGTACGGCGCGCCGAGCCCGGCGAGCGCGGGGACGAAGTACACGCCGTCGCTCGCCGGCACGCGCGCCGCCAGAGCCGCCGAATCCCGCGCCTCGGCGATGATCCCGAGGCCGTCGCGGAGCCACTGGATGGCCGCGCCGCCGATGAACACGCTTCCTTCGAGGGCATACGAGCGGCGGCCCTCACGCTGCAAGGCGACGGTGCCCAGCAGGCCGCTCTGTGACTCCACGGGCTCCTCGCCCGTG
The DNA here is from genome assembly GCA_963700035.1 of uncultured Thermoleophilia bacterium. Classification (GTDB taxonomy): domain Bacteria; phylum Actinomycetota; class Thermoleophilia; order UBA2241; family UBA2241; genus CAIXSE01. The sequence continues at coordinate 10,264 of CAVOWE010000016.1, forward strand.
TTCATGAGCAGGAAGCAGCCCGTGCCGTAGGTGACCTTGGTCATGCCGCGCTCAGTGCAGGCCTGGCCGAAGAGGGCGGCCTGCTGATCTCCGACCATGGCCGCCAGAGGCAGGGGCGCCCCGAAGACGTCAGCGTCCGTACGGCCCACCACACCGCTGGTGTCGCACACCTCGGGCAGCACCGCCCGCGGCACGCCGAAAAGCTCGAGCAGCTCGTCGTCCCAGTCACCCGTGTGGAGGTCGTAGAGGAGCGTCCGCGAGGCGTTCGTGGCGTCGGTCACGTGCAGGCGGCCGCCGCTCAGCTGCCAGGCGAGCCAGCTGTCGACGGTGCCGAAGGCGAGCTCCCCGCGCGCGGCCCTCTCGCGGGCGCCGGGCACGGTGTCGAGGAGCCAGCGGATCTTGGTGGCCGAGAAGTAGGGGTCCAGGACGAGGCCCGTCTTGCGCCTCACCAGCGCTTCGTGACCAGCGCCGCGCAGCTCGTCGCAGCGTTCCGCGGTGCGCCGGTCCTGCCACACGATGGCCGGCGCGATCGGCAGCGACGTCGCCCTGTCCCAGACGACGGTGGTCTCGCGCTGGTTGGTGATGCCGATGGCCGCCACGTGCGCGAGAGCGACGCCGCTGGTCCGCAGCGCCTCGAGGGCCGTCTCTCGCTGCGCCGTCCAGATCTCGAGCGGGTCCTGTTCCACCCAGCCCGGCCGCGGGAAGTCCAGGCCGATCTCGCGCTGCGCGAGCGACAGCATGCCGCCGTCGGCGGCGAAGACGATCGCTCGCGCGCTGGTCGTCCCCTGGTCGAGGGCGAGGATCACGCGCCCATCCGTCGATCGATCAGCCATCGAGCCCCCATCCGATCCACCGTGAACGCCTCCATCATAGCCTCAGGCGGCGCTGTTCGTCCGCAGTCGTCGGCGAGACGACGGACGATCGGCTCGACGGCCAACGGCCATGTCCCCCCTCGCACTGGTATGCTGCTGATGGAGGGTGGAGCGCACGGGCGCCCCAGGTCCGCGGAGGGGAGGCACCATGGGTTGGAGGAAGATCCTCGAAGCGGAGCATCGCCTGATGCTCGAGGTCGCCGACGCGGCCGAGAAGGAGTGCGATCACGTGCAAGCGACGGGCGCCGTTCGCGCGAGCCTCGTCGGCGACATGCTCGGGTTCTTCCGCTTCTTCTGCGACGGCCTCCACGATCCCAAGGAAGACGGCCTGCTGTTCTCGCGCTGCCACAAGCGAGGGATGACCGACGACGACGAGCCCCTGGAGCAGATGATCGGCGAGCACGAGTGGTGCGCCGGGCAGCTGGACAGGCTCCAGAGGAAGCTCAAGGAGCTGCCGGACGGCGACCGCGACGCGGCGCTGGCCTTTGCCGCGGAACTGCGCGACTACATCGAGATCATACGCTGCCACATCGAGGTGGAGGAGTCGCTGTTCTTCGACACGGCCCAGCACTACCTGACCGAGAGTGACCGGCGCCAGCTCACGGAGGAGTTCGAGTCGGTGCACTACGACGAGGTCGAGGAGGGCGTCGAGCAGTACTGGGAGGCGCTGGCCCACAAGCTCCTCGCCGCCGAGAGCGACACGCAGACCGCATAGGGCCGGGTCTGGCGGCTTCGCCGCCCCACCCGGCCGCCTCTCTCACACCCAGTCCGTGCGCCCGTCGCTCAAGTAGGTGTGCATGTCGTCGGCCGCCTGGCGCGCCGCGCCCATGGCGAGGATGACCGTCGCGGCACCGGTGACGATATCTCCGCCGGCCCATACCTTGGGCACGCTGGTGCGGCCCGACTCGCTGAAGGTGCGGATGTAGCCGCGCGCGTTACGCTCCAGCCCCTCGGCGCCCTCGAAGAGCACCTTGTTCGGGCCGGCGCCCACAGCCACGATCACCAGGTCGACGTCGAGCAGGAAACTGGAGTCGACGATGGGGATCGGCCGGCGGCGCCCCGACTCGTCGGGCTCGCCCATCTTCATGCGCACGCCCTGCAGCTGCCGCACCCAGTGCTGCTCGTCGCCCACGTAGCCCACGGGACCCGTGAGGTAGTGGAAGCGCACGCCCTCCTGCTCGGCGTGTTCGATCTCCTCGTCGCGCGCCGGCATCTCGTCGCGGGTGCGCCGGTACACGATGGTCGCCTCGCGGGCGCCCATGCGGATGGCGGTCCGCGCGCAGTCCATGGCCACGTTGCCGCCGCCGACCACCGCCACGCGCCTGCCCTTGGGCGCCGGGGTGTCGTACTCGGGGAAGAGGTAGGCCTTCATCAGGTTCACGCGCGTGAGGTACTCGTTGGCGGAGACGACGTTGCAGAGGTTCTCGCCGGGCAGGCCCATGAAGCCGGGCAGGCCGGCGCCGGTGGCGATGTACACGGCGTCGAAACCCAGCTCGAACAGCTCCTGCAGACCGTAAAGCTTGCCCACGATGCTGTTGAGCTCGAACTTGACGCCGAGACGGCGCAGGTTGCCGGTCTCGGCCTCGACGATGTGCTTCGGCAGGCGGAACTCGGGAATGCCGTAGACCAGTACGCCGCCGGCCTTGTGCAGGGCCTCGAAGATGGTGACGCTGTGGCCCTGCACGCCGAGATCGGCGGCCAGCGTGAGCCCGGCCGGGCCGCTGCCGACCACGGCCACGCGGCGGCCCGTCTTGGCCGCCCGCCGCGGCAGCCTCACCTGGTCGGTCTCGCGCTCGAAGTCCGCGGCAAAGCGCTCGAGCGCGCCGACGGCGAGCGGCTCGCCCTTCTTGCCCAGCAGGCAGAGCTTCTCGCACTGCTGGTCCTGGGGGCACACGCGGCCGCAGATCGCCGGCAGCGCATTGCGCAGCCTGATGCGCTGCGCGGCGGCGGCGAACTCGCTCTCGGCGATGAGCCCGACGAACCCGGGGATGTCGACCCCGACGGGGCAGCCGTCCACGCAGGTCGGCTTCTTGCACTGCAGACAGCGGCCCGCCTCGGCGACCGCCTGCTCGCCGTCGTAGCCGTAGCTCACCTCGGAGAAGTTGCGCACGCGAAGAACGGCGTCCTGCTCCGGCTTCTTCTGGCGCGGCGACTCGGCGAGGATCTTCGCCCGGGTCCTGGTCGACAGCCGTGCCAGGCGCAGCCGGCGCGCGTGCAGAGCGCCAGCGGCACCACGCGCGTGTGCACCGAGACCTCGAGGCCGAAGACCGGCGCCTCGCAGCGCTCGCAATTCGCGTCGGCCTCGACCAGCGTGGTGTCGCAGTGCGGACAGCACACGTCCTCGGCCAGAGCGTCGTCGCTCCAGCCGCCCGAGCACCTGCGCTCGTAGGTGTCCAGGCGAGGGTCGAGCAGCAGCTCGCAGGCGGCGCCGTCGACCTGCACACCCAGGCCGATCCAGACGCGCTTCGTTTCCGGGTCGTACACGTTGAGCGGCGCGTGGCAGTGGGGGCAGAAGCTCGCGAGGTCGCCCTCGTGCTCCAGGGCCAGGAGCTCTGCGTTGTCGGCCTCGCCCACTAGTGCGCCTTGATCGAGGTGAGCAGCGAGATGCGCTCGTCGCGGCCGTACATCTGGTTACGCTGGATGAGCTCGTCGAAGTCGACCTTGAAGGCGTCGAAGTGCGGGCCGTCGACGCAGGCGAAGCGCGTCTCGCCACCCACCGTGCAGCGGCAGCCGCCACACATGCCGGTGCCGTCGACCATGATCGGGTTGAGGCTCACCTCGGTGGGGAGCGCGTAGATGCGCGTCATCTCGGTGACCGCGCGCATCATCACCAGCGGGCCCACGGCCAGCACCTGATCGATGCGCTCCTGCCGTTCGACCAGCGCCTTCAGCGCGTCGGTCACGAGGCCGTGCTCCCCGTAGCTGCCGTCGTCGGTGGTGACGACCAGCTCGTCGCAGAGGGCGCGCATCTCATCCTCCAGGATCAGCAGATCTTTCTCGCGCGCGCCGATGATGCCGATGAGGCGATTACCCGCCTCCTTGTGACCGGTGAGCAGGTGATGCAGCACCGCGATACCGGAGCCGCCACCGATACCCACCACGGTGCCCACCTTCTCGAAATGCTCGGGGGCGCCCAGCGGGCCGCAGAGGTCCTTGATCGCGTCGCCCACGCCCAGCGAGGCAAGCAGCGCGGTGCTCTTGCCCACGACCTGGAAGATGATGGTGATGGTGCCGGTGGCCGCGTCCCTGTAGGCCACCGTGAGCGGCACCCGTTCGCCGGTCTCGTTGACGCGCACGACGACGAACTGCCCCGGGACGATCTTGCGCGCGATCAAGGGAGCCTCGATGGTGAGGCTGATCATGTCGCGCTTGGTCAGCTCCTGCCGGTCCGCGATCGAGTACATGACCCGAACCTCCCCCGACCCGGCGCTCCCTGCGTCGGTGCGGACGCGCCGTCGCGCGGCCGCCGGTCTCTACACCTTCGACTATACCCCAGTCGCGCGCGAGGTGTCAGGCCGCCGTAGTACAGACTCCCACGAAGTCGGACGGCGGGCCCGCGGCAGAGCGCCGATCCGCGCCGCTCCGCGCGTCTCCGCATCATCGAGGCGCTTCGTGCCCGCTCTGGACACGGCGACGGGCATCGGCGAAGATGCGTGGCGATGGACGGCACCCCGACGACTCCGCTCCCCTACCACCACACCCAGCTTGGCTACCCCGTGCTGGCCGGCATGGCGCTGGGCACGCTCACGCAGGTGCGGGCGCTCCTTCGCGACAGGCGCGCGGGCAGACCGCGCTGGTGGTGGTACGTGCCCGGATGGCTCGCGTTCGCCGCCCTGATGCTGGCCTTCTCGCGGCTCACCGTGCACGTCGACGAGACGCGCGTCTCGGTCGGCTTCGGAGGCGGGCTGGCGCGGCGGCGCTTCGAACTGCACGCCATCGAAGCGGCGAGCGTCGTCAAGACCCCCTGGCTCGCCGGCTGGGGCATCCGGCTCACGCGCCAGGGCTGGCTCTACAACGCCTGGGGTCGCGGCGCGGTCCAGCTGCGCTTCGCCGGCGGCCGCCGGTTCACGATCGGGACCGATGAGCCGAAGGCGCTGCTCGCGGCCATCGAGCGCGCCCGCGCGGGTCTCGTCACCGGGTAGGCCGCGGGCGCCTGCAGGACCATCGTCAGCTCACACCGCTGATCAGGCGCCGGGCCAGCAGCCCGCCAAGACCGGCAAGGTCCTCGGCGGGCAGGTAGTGCCCGGCGGTCGCGTCGAACACCACACTCGCTTGAGCGGGAAACTCGTCGTCGCCGGCCCAGACCAGCACGGCGAGGGCGAGACGCGGCAGAGCCTGGAAGGCGAAGGCGGCGTCCGCCAGATCGAGCGGCAGACCGCCGGTGGCCACTGCCGCCCGACGAAACGCGTCGAGCCCGCTTGAGGGGTCGGCGCCGAACGCTTGGGCCAGCGGCGCCTCCGCGCGCGGCGCGAACGACGCCGCGTAGAACATGCCGTCGGGCAGCTCACGGAAGGCGAGCCACTCGCCGGCCGGCGGCGTGCCGTCGGCGCGCAGCAGGTAGTGCAGCACGAGGATGGCGACCGCCACGTGCACCGGCGCATCGCCGGCCGTGACCGAGCCGCCCGGGTGTGTCACGAGGTGCGACTGCCCGAAGAACGGCACGGTCACTCCCTCGGGCGAGAGGCCGCAGCCCGCCTGCGCGGCGCACCGCGCAGGGTCCGCTGCGGCCCACTCAGCGAGCGCCTGCTCCCAGGCCGCGCGAAACCTCCGCTCCACCTCCACTCCGCTCATGCTCGGGGATTCTCGCACATCGTGGACGTCCCATGGCCGCCGAGAGGCGACGCGGACACCGCGACGTGCGCGTCAGGCGGTCGGCACCTCGAGCTCGCGCCCGGCGCCGCTCGCCCAGCTCGCGCCGGCCGCCGCCACCATGACGGCGATCATCGCCGCGATCTCCAGGAGGGTGAGTCGCTGCGACAAGATGAGGAAGCCGGTCAACGCTCCGGCCGCCGGCTCGATGCTGAGCAGCACGCCGTAGGTGGCGGCCGGCACCAGTCGCAGAGCCACGAACTCGATGAAGTAGGGGAAGGCCGACGAGAGCACGGCTACGAGCGCGCCGAGCGCGAGAGCGTCCACGTGCCCGGCGATCTGCGGCCCGGTCGCCAGCAGCACCGGCGTGAGCAGCACCGCGGAGCCGGCCAGCATGAGCGTCGTCACCGGCAGCGGGTCCATGTCGCGCAGAGTCCGCTTGGCGAGCAGCAGATACGCCGCCCAGAAGAAGGCGGCGAGCAGGGAGAGAGCCAGCCCCAGGCCGCTGACCGAGCTCGAGGGACCGCCGAGCACGACGACGCCCGCCCCGGCAAGCACGATCCAGAGATAGTCCAGCGGTCTCCGGCTGCCGATCACCGCCACGGCCAACGGCCCGACGAACTCGATCGCCACGACGAGGCCCACCGGCGCATGGCTGATGGCGCCGTAGAAGCTCGCGTTCATGCCGAGGAGCGCGAGGGTGAGCGCGGCCAGCGGCAGCCGCTGCCCACGCGGCGGCAGGCGCAGTGAGCGCGGCCGCACGCAGAACAAGATCAGGGCGGCGAGAGCCGTTCGCAGCCAGAGTGCCTCGACGATGCCGACCGAGTCGATGACCTTGACCGCGAGCGCCGACCCCGTCTGGAAGGAGAGCGCGATGACGACCACCAGCAACGCGGCCGTGCCGGCGCCGCGGCGCGACGAGCTCGGCCCCGCGGGATCTACCGCTTCGGCGTGAACGACCCCGTCCCCCACGGCGAAGCCGCCACCGCGTCGGCCACCGCCTGCGCGTCGTTGCCGCGGCGCAGGGCGTCGAGGATGCCGCCGTAGTAGCCGTTGCGGATGGTGATGACCGAGGCCTTCAGCCCCTGCGCCCAGCTCGTGTACGCCTTGACCCCGACCGAGTTGAAGATGGTCGCGCCGGGCATCGACTGCGTGGTGTTGAGCGGGTTGTAGTAGGCGGTGTTGTACCAGTGCCCGCCCTCGGCCATCTCCCACGCCACGACCGCGGCCACGTTGTCCGCCGTCATCGGCATGCCGAGGCTCTTGACGAAGGCCTGCGCCCACGTGACCTGCGTGACCTTGCCGCCGGCTTTCATGAGCAGCTCGGGCGCGGAGAGGATCTTCTTGATCTTCGCGACCACGTCCTTGAGGAGGGCGGCGCGCTCGGCGATCTTCTGGTCCACGGCGTAGCGCTGGTCCAGAAGCTCGGCCTGCGCCTGTGTGGCCTGCCGGCGATCGTCCTCGACCGCGGTCTCGTCCCGTCGCGCTACGCCGGCGAGCCGCTGCAGCTCAGTCTCCTCATGGCGATCCTGCAGGGAGATCCTGCGCAGGAAGTCGAGAACGGTCTCGGCGTCGGCGAGACTGGACGCCGAGGCGGCCATGTCGAGCCACGTGAACTCCCCGGTCTTGTACATGGTCCGCATGCGCCCTGACACCAGCGCGCGCTGCCGGTCGAGCTCGTTGCGGGAGCGGGTCAGCTGACGGCGGGCCTGCACGAGCGTGGCGTTGACCTCGTCGAGCCGCTGTCGCGCGGACTCCCACTTCTGCGTGACGACCTGCATCTCGGCGTTCAGCTGCTCCATCTGCGCCCGCGTGCGGCGGGCCTCCCTCTGCAGCTCGGCCAGGGAGCCCGCCGCGGGCGCGGCTGGGGCCAGGCAGACGGCGCCGACCGCCGCAAGCACGGCGACGGCAAGGGCCGTCTTCAGAAAGCGCCTCGTGAGACTCCGCACGTCCATATCCATGAGAGTGTATCGACCTCCCGCCGCGCCTCATGAGCGCAGGCACGGCGACGCCCCTGCCTCTGGCGGGCGACCTAGGGCTTCGCGCCGTCGCCCGCGAACCCTGCCGCGACGGCGCCCGGCGGAACATCGCGCGACGGCAGGACGGCCGTGCAACGGTTGACAAGGGCAGCGGCGCGGGCACACTCCAACCTCGCCCCTGGGAACAGCCGATGCCGGCGTGCACATCCCCGATCCCGAGGTGGGCGACTACCGGGTCACCCGGGAGTACGCAGCGCCAGACGGCTCGTATCGGATCGACGGTCTTCCATACGGCGACTACCTTCTCTGGTTCAACGAGCAGATGATGGTGCCCAACCTCCCCCTGTGGTACGAGGATGACCCCTTCAGCGTCGCGCCGACGACCGTCACCGTCGGGCCTTCCGGCACGCGCCCGTCGTCCGTCGACGCGGCCCTGCCCATGCCCAGCCATATCCGCGGCGTCGTGCACGGGCTGTCCGGCGGAGGGACTCTGCCGCTGCAGAACGCCTGGGTGTCAGCCCTGGTCTCGGATCCTGCCGTTGCCGGCGGCGGCTGGGAGGACAGCCCTGGTTGTACCACGGACGCGAAAGGCGCCTACGACCTCGCCTTGCCGGCGGGCACGTACTGGCTGCAGTTCGTGGGACCGGGCGGCGCGTGGGGCGCCGAATTCTGGAACGACGTCGCCGACTTCTCGCTGGCCACCACCATCCTCGTCGGCGAAGAGGCTACGCTCACCGGCTACGACGCGGTGCTGGCGCCGGCCGGGCCGTGACCCGAACGGCTGCGCCGTACTATCCGCCGGCCCGCTCAGGGCGCCACGTGGACGCGGGGGACCCGCGTCCAACGGCGACAAGGATGACCGTCGCAGTAGTACGATTGCGGGCAGACCCGGAGGCGAACGCGAATACGGGGCGACTGGAAGGAGGAGGCCGATGAAACCGATCATGCGGGCTTGTGTGACGGTGGGCCTGTGTGTGCTGCTGCTCGCCGGATGGAGCGCGGGCGTCGCGGGTGCGGCGCAGGCCGGCTGGTCCACGCAGACGTCCGGGACGACGCAGGACCTGAAAGGCGTGCACTACGTGGACGCAGCGCAAGGCTGGGCTGTCGGCGCCGGCGGCGTCATCCTGGCCAGCGCCGACGGCGGCGCCACTTGGGCGTCGACGGCCTCAGGGACCACACGCACCTTGTGGGTCACGAGGTTCATCGACGCACGGCGCGGCTGGGTGGCCGGCGATGCCGGCACCGTCGTCGCGACGCAGGACGCCGGCCAGACTTGGGTCGATCTCAACGCCTGGCGGACTTCCGCCATGGACGTCCACAGCGGCATGGTGGCCCCCGATGGCGGCTACGCTCTCGGGGTCGGGAGTGGCGGGGGCATCATCGCGACCAACAACGGCGGCGAAGACGGCATAGTCATGGCTTCGGGGACGACGGCGGATCTCTGGGGCGTCTCCTACAGCGACGTCAACACGGGCTGGATCGTGGGAGCACAGGGGACGATCATCCACACGATCGACAAAGCCTACTCTTGGAAGCCCCAGGTCTCGGGGACGACGCAGACCCTGTACGGCGTTGTCTTCAGCAGACAGTCGACTCACGGCTGGGCGGTGGGCGGCGCCGGCACGATCATCGTGACGACGAACGGCGGACAGACCTGGTCGGCTCAGACCACCGGCACGACGGATGACCTCTACAGTGTGGCGTTCGCCGACGTTGCAGCACGGATGGGTCGTCGGCGACCACGGCATCGATCCTCGTGACCATCGATGGGTGGCGTCCACTGGATCCGACAGGTAGCCTCCGGCACGACGTCGCTGCTGCGAAGCGTCCACTTCAGTGAACGACCAGGCCGGCTGCGGCCGTCGGACGACGGCGGCACGATCCTCCCACGACGAACGGCGGTGTCCCGCCGGACTCGACGCCGCCGACGACGACCAGTGACGCCGGACGCCGGCTGGCACAACGCCGACGTCGCCGTTGATCTTCACCGCGATCGGACGGCCCCGAGAGGGTCCGGCGTCGTGGTCACCGAGTACTCGCAGCGACAACGGGACGTCCACGTGGACCCTGAAGGCACAGTCGTTGACCGATCGCCGCGCCTGCCGACCACATCGGGTGACGGCGTCCACGAGATCCTCTACCGACTCGTCGGATCTCGCCGACAATCTGGAGGCGCAGAAGAGCGTGCCAGGTGAAGATCGACACCACGGCGCCGTCGATCGCGCGGCCTCAAGGCCGATCGTCGTCGAAGAAGCGGGAAGAAGGCGAAGATCAGACCTGCGCATCGAGCGACATGAGAGGGCGCGTCGGCGCTGAGCCCCGTCGCCAGGTGCTGACGCATGACAGTCCATAGGCCTCGCGAGGCAAGATCGCAAGGAAGTGGTGGATCTGGGCGTGAAGGCCCACGAACGCGCACGATCAGCTGCGCGTGGAAGTGCACGCTGAAGGCGGGCCGCTACACCTACACCATCGCAGCCGTCGACGCCGCCGGGAACCCGCAGGCGAAGGCCGTGATCTCAGAAGCTCATCGGTCAACGTAGCACAACGCGACGAGCACCACTCCTGGACGGGCGGGGGGACACACGTCGGCCCCGCCCGTCCTCGATGCGTTTGGATCCCGCTCACGGGGAATACCGACCACAGTGGTTGGGTATCTAGTTCCCGAAGGAGTCCGCATGACCGATGACGCTACCCCGGCGCAGACGCTCGACTGCGTAGGGCTGTACTGCCCCGAGCCGCTGTTCCAGACCAGAGAGAGCATCGACGCCATCGCGATCGGCGAGGTGCTCGAGGTCTACGCCGACGACCCGGCGGCCGAGGAAGACCTGACGAGGTTCGCCAAGCGCGCCGGACATGAGGTCGTCGCCGTCGAGAACGACGACGGCCAGCTGCACATCCTCATCCGCCGCCTCAAGTGACAAGGAGCTGACGACCATGAAGAACGAGAACTCGATCCTGTACGTGCAGACCAGCAACCTCCCCGAGAAGCAGTACTCGCCGCTCGTGCTGGCCCAGAGCGCCAAGGCGATGGGCGTGGACGCCGCCGTGTACTACCTGGGCATGGGCCTCACGGTCCTCAAGCCGGGCGCCGCCGAGGCGATGCAGCTCGGCAGCTTCCCCAGCGTCGCCGAGATGCTCAAGAAGACCATCGACATGGGCATCACCGTGTACGTGTGCGAGGCCTCCAAGCAGATGCTGGGCTGGGAGAGCGTCGAGCTCATCGACGGCGTCAAGATCGTCGGCGCCGCCACCCTGAACGACCTCGCGCTGGATGCCGGCGCCACCATGTGGTTCTGATGCGCGACGTCGTCTACGCCGACTACCAGTCCTCCAAGCCCGTCGACCCGCGCGTCGTCGAGGCCATGCTGCCGTACTTCGGCGCCGGCGGCACGTTCGGCAACGCGGCCTCACTGCACGCCGTGGGCGACGAGGCCACGGCGGCGCTCGAGGACGCCCGCGCCGCCGTCGCCCGCTTCTTCGGCGCCCAGCCCCAGGAGATCCTCTTCACGTCCGGCGCCACCGAGGCCAACAACCTCGCCCTCATCGGGTACGCCCATGCGCAACCGCCGCAAGGGCGACCACGTGGTCATCACCGAGGCGGAACACATCTCGGTGCTCAACATCGCGAAGTACCTGGAGAAGAACGGCTTCAAGGTGACGCGCGCGCCCATCGACCTGTACGGGCGCGTGTCGCCGAAGAAGCTGCGCGCCCGCATCACCGACGAGACGATCCTGGTCAGCGTGGGCTGGGCGAGCAACGAGATCGGCACCGTGCAGCCCATCGCCGAGATCGCCGAGATGCTGGCCGGCAGCGGCGTGGCGCTCCACACCGACGCCGTGGCCGCCGAAGGGCTCGTGCCCATCGACATGAGCGCCGTGCCGGTGAGCCTCATGAGCCTCTCGGCCAACGACATCTACGGGCCGCGCGGGCTGGGTGCGCTGTACGTGCGCAAGGGCGTGCAGGTGGCGCCGGTACTGCTGGGCGGCGGCCAGGAGCGCGGCCTGCGCTCGGGCACCGAGGACCTCGCGTCCATCGCCGGCATGGCGGCCGCCGCCGAGATCATGGCGGCGGAGATGCCGGCCGACGTGGCGCGCATCGCCGCCATCCGCGACCGCCTGGTCGGGCGCGTGCTCGCCGAGATCCCCGACTCGCACCTGAACGGCGCTCCGCTCGACCCGCCCGGAGGGCGCCTGCCCAGCAACGCTCACTTCCGCTTCGACGGCGTGGAGGGCGAGGCCATGATCCTGTCGCTGCGCGACGAGGGTGTGGCCGCGGCCACCGGCTCGGCCTGCAGCTCCAAGACGCTCGAACCCTCCCACACGCTCATCTCCTGCGGGCTCCTGCACGAGGAGGCGCACGGCTCGCTCGAGTTCACCTTCGGGCGCTTCAGCAAGGACGACGACGTGGACCGCATCATGGCCGTGCTGCCCGGTGTGATCGCCCGGCTGCGGACGCTCTCGCCGCTGTACAAGGTCAAGACCCCGGCGTGAGGACCAGATCAACGTGATCAATCAGACCGAGAGGCACCGCTCATGAAATCGACCCAGTACAGCGAGAAGACGCTCGAGCACTTCCGCAACCCGCGCAACGTAGGGACCCTGGAAGGTCCCAACGTCGCCGTGGGCCGCGTCGGCAACCCCGTGTGCGGCGACATGATGGACATCTACATCGACGTCGAGGACGACCGCATCAAAGACATCAAGTTCCAGACCTTCGGCTGCGGCTCGGCGGTGGCGACCTCGAGCATGGTCACCGAGCTCGTCGTCGGCATGCAGCTCGACGAGGCCCTCAAGGTGAGCCGCGGCGACGTGGCCGATGCCCTCGACGGCCTGCCGCCGATCAAGATGCACTGCAGCAACCTGGCCGCCGACGCCCTGCACGAGGCCATCAAGAACTGGCGCGCCGGCGTCAAGCCGGAGGACGCGACCACGACCCCGGTGGAGAAGTCGTGCCACCCGCGGCCCGCCGAGGTGGTCGAGGTCGAGATCGCCAACCTCGACGACTACAAGGGCAAGGGCGTCTCCACGCGCGTCGACGACCTTTCCGCGCTGGCCGGCCAGCGCGTGGTCGTGCTCGACACCGGCGACCGCGCCGCGCAGCTGGCCATCGACCTCACCGACCACACCGGCCGCGTGGTGCTCATGACCACCGGCAAGGAGCCGAGCGTCAGCAGCGCCGTGCGCTCGGCCCTCCGCCTCAGCGACGTGAAGCTGCTCACCGAGGCGCAGCCGCTGGAGCTCAAGGGCGAGGGCGAACTGGAACGCATCCGCGTGCACGACCTCAACGAGGACGAGGAGTACGAGCTCACCGCCGACGCGCTCGTGGTACTGGAGTAGAGCGCGCCGGCGGCAAGGATGGCGAGCCCTGGGACGACCTCCGGGGCTCGCCGCTTACTCTCAGTAGTTCTCGGCGTAGACCTCTTGGTAGGCCTGCGGGTGCTTGCAGGCCGGGCACAGCTTGAGCGCCGTGGGACCCTCGTGCACGAAGCCGCACTTGCGGCAGATCCACTTGACCGGCTCGGGCCGCGCGAACACGAGGTCCTTCTCGATGTTGTCGAGCAGCTTGCGGTAGCGCTTCTCGTGCCAGGCCTCGACCTTGGCGATCTGGCGGAAGGTGTTCGCGACTTCCTTGAAGCCCTCAGATTCGGCCATGTCGCCGAAGGCGGGGTACAGGTCGGTCCACTCCTCGTTCTCGCCCTCGGCGGCGGCCAGCAGGTTCTCGGCCGTGGTGCCGATCTTGCCGGCCGGGTAGGCGGCCGTGATCTCGACGATGCCGCCCTCGAGGTGCTTGAAGTACTGCTTGGCGTGCTGGCCCTCGTTCTCGGCGGTCTCGAGGAACAGGGCGGCGATCTGCTCGTAGCCCTCCTTCGCCGCCTGCTTGGCGAAGAAGGTGTAGCGGTTGCGCGCCTGGCTCTCGCCGGCGAACGCCTTGAGCAGGTTCTTCTCGGTCTGGGTGCCCTTGAGGCTCGGCATGTCGGCTCCTTTGACGGGGGATTACACCCCGTCAGTCTACCTGCTCGGAGCCGGCGGAAGCGCGCCGCCCGTCAGTGGATCACGGCGACCAGAGAGATACCGAGCTTCTCCTCGAGCGCCTTGATGCTGGTGAGCTGACGGTCGTCGATCTCCGCGGGATCGACGGGGTGACAGTTGAAGGCCAGCATCGTCACCCCGAGCTCCTCCTCCAGGGCGCCGATCTCAGCCAGGTCCTTGTCGCCGAGCTTGGTCGAGAGACTGCACAGCATGGCCCATCACTCCCCTCGTCGCGGCTTTCCTCTTGCGAGACTCGTACCCCACGCCGCGCTCCGGCAAAGCGTTGGGTGCGCGTGGGGATCGCGCCCGGCAGGCGCTTCGGGTTGCATCGAGCCCGACGGTGCGCTTCACTGGGGGGGAATCTCCACCCATCAGAGCGCCACCCGCGCCCGCCTGCTGCAGATTCGCCTCCCCCTTTCTCATGTGACGGCGAAGCCGTGCGGCGCGGCGCGGGCAGCGGCGCGTCGCGCCCGCCGGGCACAGGTCGTTCCGCTGCCCGGCCGGGTCACCCCGTCGAAAGGACACCGTGCGCAGCAGACTCATCCTCACGATACTCGCCCTTGCCGTGATCGCCCTGGCGACCCTGGCCCCCTCAGCGTCCGCCGCCCAGGTCTCCGATGCGCAGCTCCGGGCGCAGCTACGGCACGCGAAGCAGCACCTGCGCCTGGCGCGCGAGCGTGCGCAGAAGGCCCGCGCCGATCTGGCCGCCGCTCTGGAGTTGCAGGCGCAGCTCGGCGGCGGCCTCGGCGCCACGCCCCCGGCGGGCATCACGCCGCCGGCCGGCATGGACCCGGCGCTTGCCGCCCGCCTGCTCACCGACGGCGTCGTCGGCGACGACGAGATCGCCGCGCTTCAGACCCGGGTCTCGCGCGCCAAGGCGTTCGTGCACCGCCGCGCCGTCAGGGTGAGGAACCTCACGAGACGCGTGCGCCTCCGCCAGCAGATCGCCACATGGGCGCGGCACCACGATTGGCGGCCGCTCATCGCGATCGCCGGCCGCGAGTACGGCGTCAGCCCGGCCGGCCTCTACCGCATGATGATGCTCGAGTCCGGCGGCCAGCCGACGGTGGTGGGCGGCCCCTACCACGGCCTCTTCCAGTACACCACCAGCGAATGGGCGCGGCTCTGGAACCCCTGGCGTCACGAGAGCATCTACAACGGCTGGGCGCAGATCCGCGCCACCGCCCTGGCTCTGAGCAGAGGGTTGGGCCCGAGCCAGTGGCCCAACACCTACCCGATGGCCTTCTGACGCGCGGCGACGAGGCCGGGGCCGGCTGACTGCAGGGGCACGTCCCGTACCCCTGCAGTGGGGCCGGCCCCGGCCTCAAGATGCCTCCTGGAGTTGACCCTCACGTTCCTCCGCCGGGGTGACGACTCGCGCGGCGGCCTCCTCTAGGCTGGTCTCAGGCAGAGAGACCAGTCACAACAGGAGGCATCATGAACACCGCAGTCGTCGCACAGCCCATCGTCAGGCAGACCCTGGACATCGGCCTCGTCTTCAAGCAGGGCTGGCGTCTGTTCGTCAAAGACATCGGCCCGCTGATCATCGGGGCGCTCATCGTCGGCCTGCTCAGCATCGTGACGCTGGGCATCCTCGCCGGGCCGCTTCGTCGCCGGCCTCTACGGGATGGTCGTCAAGCGCGTGAGAGACGGGCAGCGGCCCGAGCGTCGGCGACGTGTTCGGCCAGATGGACCGCTTCTGGTCCTTCTTCGCCGCGGCCCTCGTGCTCTTCTGCTCATCGGCCTGGCCTCGCTCACGATCATCGGCGGCATCCTGCTGGCCACCATCTGGCTGTACGTGTTCCCGCTCATGGTCGACCGCGGCATGGGCCTCGGCGAGGCGATGCGGCACCAGCTTCGAGATGGTCAGAGAAGTCCGGCTTCTGGGAGCACCTGGCCCTGGTCATCGTGTTCGTCGTGATCGCCTCGATCGCGAACGGCGCCCTCGGCGATCCTGGCCACACCGTTCTTCGTCGCCGCGGTCGCCGCCGGCTACTACCTCGCGGCGGGCAGGGGCGACGAGCTGGAGCGCGCGGCCGTCTGACGCGTCGCGCGGACCGGCGAGCCGTACCGGACACAGAACCGGGCGGGGGAGGCCTTGCGGCCTCCCCCGCCCTTCGTCGTCCCGGGCCGCGGCCGGGCGCCGATCAGCCGGCGGCGCGATCCCGTCTCACTCCTCGACGCTCTTCGGCCGCCGCCTGAGCAGGACGAACGCGATGATGGCGATCACCACGACCACCGCGGCGACGATGCCGGCGATGAGCGCGGTGTTGCCGCCGCTGCTCGTGGTCGTGGTGGCGGCGGCCACCGGCTTCAGGTCGACGTAGGTGGTCCGCAGCATGTTGCGGAACGCCGCGCCGTCTTCGCCCTTGGGCACGTGGCTGTAGCCGGTCCACCTGTCGGTGCGATAGGCCTGGACCAGGACGTTGTACCAGAGGATCGAGTACGGCGAGTCCTCGTAGAGGATCTGCTGCATCTCGCGGATGATGCGCTGGCGGTCCTCGGGGACCACCGCCTGCGCCTGCTCCACGTAGAGCTTGTCGTAGGCGGGGTTCGAGTACTCCGAGTCACTCGAGTTGAGGATCTGGTCCGTGGTGAAGACGCTGAGGATGTAGCCGGGGTCGATGTCGGCCGTCCAGCTCCACAGGTAGAGGTCGTCGTCGGCGTTGTCGTAGTTCGCGTCGGTGAACGCGTTCTCGTCCATGATCTGGAGCTTGATGCCGATGCCGACGTCCTCGAGGTAGGCGCTGATCTTCTTCGCCGCGCTGATGTCCATCGGATACTCGTTCAGCGCCGCGAGACGAAACTCGAGCGGCTTGCCGTTGGGAGCCACCCGGACGCCGTCGGGGCCCATCTTGTAGCCGGCGTCGTCGAGGATCTGCTGCGCTTTCGCCGGGTCGTAGGTGTACTGCTCGGCCTCGGGCACCACGAGGTGGAAGTACGTGTCGACCGGCGAGAGCAGCGACGTGCCGGCGGGCGCGAGGTCGTTCATGGCGATCGCGGCGATGGCCGGCTTGTCGAGGGCCCAGTTGATCGCCTGCCGGATGCGCACGTCGAGCAGCAGAGGGTTGCCCTTGCTCTTGGGGCTGTCATAGCAGTTGAAGCCGAGCTCGTGGAAACCGATGGACGGAGCCGCGACCGACGTCGAGCCGGGCAGGCCCTCGAGACTGCGGAAGAAGCCGGAATCGAGCTCGATGGCGGCGTCCAGGTTGCCGGTCTTGTAGTCGGCCACCAGGCTGTCCTGCGTCTGGTAGATCTCGAACAGGACCTCGTCGACGGTCGGCTCCACGCCGAAGCCGTCCTTGTAGTACGGGTTGCGCTCCAGCTTCACGAACTTGCCGGTCTGCACCTCCGTCACCTGGAACGGCCCGCTGGAGACCATCGGCACGTTGGCAAACGACTCGACCTTGTCGTCGGGTACCTTGCTCCAGACGTGCTCCGGGAGGATGGGCACGTAGAGGGCGGTCATCACCGCGTTCGGCTTGGCGGAGGTGATCACCACGGTGGCATCGTCAGGAGCCTCGACCTTCGTCACCCCGGTGAAGTACGAGAGGTACATGGAGAGCTCCTGGCGCAGGATGCGGTTGTAGGTGAAGGCGACGTCGCGGGCGGTCAGCGGCACGCCGTCGCTCCACTTGACGCCGGGTCTGATGTGGAACGTCCACACCCGGCCGCCTTCGGTGACGCCGCCGTTCTCGACGGTCGGGACGGGGTCGGCGAGGTCGGGCGTGGGCTTGTAGTCCGCGTCGTACCAGGTGAGGAAGTTGTAGCCGACGCGGAAGCACTCCCACGGGATCGTGTTGTAGGTCGAGAACGGGTTCATGTTGTCGACGTCGCTCTGGATCCCGATGCGGTAGACCAGAGGAGCCGCATCCGGGGACGGCGACGTTTCGGCGAACGCGATGGCCGGAAGCAGCAGCGCGCTGAGCGCGACCGCCAACACGATGAGATGCACGCGGATCTTGACCATGACTCTCCCCCAGGCTCGTCTTCCCCAAAGACGGCGGCCGCTCGAGGGCCGCGCCCCCTTTGACCTCAGTGTAGCCTGTGGCGGCGCGAAGAAGAAGGCCATGCCTCCGTCAGGCGGGGCCTCGCAACGGCGCTCGCCGGCGAGCGTCACGACGCCTCGTCCAGCGCTTCCTCGAACTGGCTCGCGTAGAGGTCGTAGTAGAAGCCGCGGGCGGCCATGAGCTCTTCGTGGCTGCCCTGTTCGATGATCGCGCCCTTGTCCATGACGAGGATGATGTCGGCGCCGCGGATCGTCGAGAGCCGGTGGGCGATCACGAAGCTGGTGCGGTCCTTCATGAGGTGCGCCATCGCCTCCTGGATGAGGACCTCGGTGCGCGTGTCCACGGAGCTGGTCGCCTCGTCGAGGATGAGGATATCCGGGTCGGCGAGGAAGGCGCGCGCGATGGTGAGGAGCTGCCTCTCGCCCTGCGAGACGTTGGTGGCGTCGTCGTCGAGCACGGTGTCGTAGCCCTCCGGCAGGGCGCGGACGAAGTGGTCGACGCGCGCCGCCTGGGCGGCGGCGCGGATCTCGTCCTCGCTCGCGCCCTCGCGCCCGTAGGCGATGTTCTCGCGGATGGTGCCGCTGAAGAGCCAGGTGTCCTGCAGCACCATCCCGAACAGGCGGCGCAGGTCGCTGCGGGAGATGTCCCGCACGTCGACGCCGTCGACGAGGATGCGACCCTGGTCCACGTCGTAGAAGCGCAGCAGGAGGTTGACCAGCGTCGTCTTGCCGGCGCCGGTGGGGCCGACGATGGCGACGGTCTCGCCCGGCTCCACGTCGAGCGTCAGGTCGGTGATGAGGGGCGTGTCGGCGACGTAGCGGAACGACACGTTCTCGAGCGCGATGTGGCCGTGGGTGTGCTCGAACACCACGCACTCGGGGGCGTCGGGGATCTCCTCCTCCTCGTCCAGCAGTTCGAAGACCCGCTCTGCCGACGCGGCGGTGCTCTGCAGCACGTTCATGATGCCGGCCACCTGCGTGATCGGCATCGTGAACTGGCGCGAGTACTGGATGAAGGCCTGGACGTCGCCGAGCGAGATGCGGCCGGTCGCCACCATCAGGCCGCCGACCACGGCGATGGCCACGTAGTTCAGGTTCATGACGAAGTTCATCACCGGCATGATGATCCCGGAGATGAACTGGGCCTTGAAGCTGGCCTGGTAGAGCTCCTCGTTCTGCTCGTCGAACGTGGCGATGGCGGCCTGCTGGCGGCCGAACACCTTGACCACGTTGTGGCCGGTGAACATCTCTTCGACGTGGCCGTTGAGGTCGCCGGTGGTCTCCCACTGCGCGGCGAACTGCTTCTGCGAGCGCTTGGCGATGACCATCGTGATGACCACCGAGACCGGCACCACGAGCACCGAGATCAGCGCCAGCAGCCAGCTGATGGTGAGCATCATGATGAGGACGCCGACGATCGTCAGCGTCGACGTGATGATCTGCGTGAGGCTCTGCTGCAGCGACTGCGAGATGTTGTCGATGTCGTTGGTCATGCGGCTGAGCACGTCGCCGCGAGGGTGGTCGTCGAAGTACTTGAGCGGCAGGCGCGCCAGCTTCTCGTCCGCCTGCCGCCGGAGCCCGTAGATGGTGCGCTGCGCCACGCCTGCCATGATGTACGCCTGCAACCAGGCGAACAGCGCGCTGAGCAGATACACGCCGATCAGCAGGAGCAGCGTGCGGGCCAGGGCGTCGAAGTCGACGCCGTGGCCGGGGTCGAGGGTCATGGCGGAGACCATGTCGGCGATGCGGTCCTGACCCCTGGCGCGCAGGCCGGCGACGGCCTGTTCCTTGGTGACGCCGGCCGGGATCTGCTTGCTGACGACCCCCTCGAACAGGATGTTGGTGGCGTGACCGAGGATCTTGGGACCTACGACGGCGAAAGCCACGCTGACCACCGCGAGCAGCACCACCAGGATGAGGAGCGTGCGCTCGGTCTTGAGCAGGCCGCCGAGCCGGCGCATCGTGCCCCGGAAGTCCTTGGCCTTGGCCACCGGCATCACCAGGGCGTGACCGCCCGGGCCGCCGGGGCCGGGCCCGCCGGGACCGCGAGGCGGCCGGGGAGCGTCGCCCGGCTGAGCCGCAGGCGGCTGCGACCTGCTGCTCACGCGACACCCTCCACGCCGAGCTGCGAGGTGACGATCTCGCGGTAAGTCGCGTTCGTCTCGAGCAACTGCTCGTGCGTGCCGACGCCGGCGATCGTGCCGTCGTCGTCGAGCACGATGATCTGGTCGGCGTGCATGATCGTGCCGACGCGCTGGGCGACGATGATCACCGTGGCGTCCGAGGTGTACCTGCGCAGCGCCGCGCGCAGGCGCGCGTCGGTGGCGAAGTCGAGCGCCGAGAAGCTGTCGTCGTAGATCTGGATCTTTGCCTGCTTGGCCAGCGCCCGCGCGATCGCGAGGCGCTGGCGCTGCCCGCCGGAGACGCTGGCGCCGCCCTGGGCGACCGGCGCCTCGAGTCGCTCGGGCATCTCCTCGACGAACTCGCGACCCTGCGCGATCTCGAGGTAGTGCCACAGCTGCTCGTCGGCGGCCTCCACGTCGCCGTGGCGCAGGTTGTCCGCCACCGTGCCGCTGAAGAGGAACGACTTCTGCGGCACGAGGCCGATCCGGCGCCACAGATCCTGCTGCGCCAGGGCGCGCACATCGACGCCGTCGACGAGCACGCTGCCGCCCGTGACCTCGTAGAAGCGCGGGATCAGGCTGATGAGCGTCGTCTTGCCGCTGCCGGTACTGCCCACGATGGCCGTGGTCTCACCGGGCCGCGCGGTGAAGGTGATGCCGCTGAGCACCGGCTCTTCGGCCCCGGGGTACCGGAACTCGACGTCGCGGAACTCCACGACTCCGGCCTCGGCCACGTCCGCGACGGGCTGCGCCGGATCGACGATCGTCGGCTCCGTGTCCAAGCACCTCCATGATCCGCTGGGCTGAGACGGCGGCGCGCGGGACCATCACGAACATGATGGTGGCCATGAGCACCGAGAACAGGATCTGGATGATGTAGGTGAGGAAGGCGGTGAGATCGCCGATGGGCATGCTGCCGTCGGCGATCAGCTTGCCGCCGAACCACATGATCGCGACCGTCGAGAGGTTCAGGATGATCGTGAGGACCGGGAACATGAGCGCGAACAGGCGCCCGACCTTGAGGGTCGTCGTCGTCAGGTCCACGTTGGCGACGTCGAAGCGCTGCTCCTCATAGACGGTGCGGTCGAAGGCGCGGATGACGCGCACACCGCTCAGGAACTCGCGCGTCACCTGGGTGATGCGGTCGATCTTCTTCTGCATCGACATGAAGAGCGGGATCGCCCGGATCATCACGAGGCCGATGAAGACGCCCATGATCGGGATCGCCACCAGGATGACGGCGGAGAGCGGTACGTTCAGGCGCAGCGCCATGATGATGCCGCCGATGGCTGTCATGGGGGCGGCGAGCACGACGTTGAGCATCATGAGCACCACCATCTGTACCTGCTGGACGTCGTTGGTGGTGCGGGTGATCAGGGACGGCGGGCCGAACTTGTTGACCTCTGCCTGGGAGAAGCTCTGCACGCGGCGGAACAGGGAGCCGCGCGTGTCGCGGCCGAGAGCCATCGACGTCTTGGATCCGAAGTAGACGGCGGCGATCGAGGCGAGGGCGTAGATCAGCGTCACGCCGAGCATCAGGCCGCCGACCTTGAGGATGTAGGCCGTGTCGCCGGTGACGACGCCGTTGTTGATGATGTCGGCGTTGAGCGTCGGCAGGTAGAGGTTGGCGATCACCTGGACCAGCACCAGGACGAGCACGAGGACGATCTGCCAGCGGTAGGGACGCAGGCCGCTGCGCAGGAGGCGGATCACGAGGCGGACTCCTGCCCGCGCCGGACGAGCGCCTGCGACAAGCTTGCGCCCAGCTCGCCCAGCAGCCGCGCGAGCTCCCGGCGATCGTTCTCGGGCAGACTGCCGATCGTCTCGTTGACGAGCTCGGCGACGACGCCTCGCATCTGACCCTCCAAGTCACGGCCGGCGGCCGTCAGGAAGACGCGCGTGAGGCGCTGGTCGGCGGCGTCGGGCCGCCGCTCCACAGCGCCCGCCTTCTGCATCGCCTGGAGCATCTTGCTCACCGTCGGCGGGGACAGGTGCAAGGCGTCGGCGAGGTCGCGCTGGGAGATACCGTCGTGACCGGCGAGCACGTGCAGGCAGAAGACCTGGCCCGGATGGGTGCCTTGGCCGGTCAGCGTCCTGCGCATCAGCTGCTTGTGCAGACGCAGCGCACCGACGAACGCGAGGAAGACCTGCGACGAGAGGTCGTCCACGCCTTCGAGCACGAAGCGCGACGGGTCCGGGCTCTCGCCGTGGGATGGCACGCACTCGGGCACGCGGCTCCTCCTTCTCGACGCGCTCGGACTTCGGCGCCGAGAAACGTTAGCATACTAACGATTAGGCGGCAAACGATATCGTCGACGGCGCGGTCGAGCGCCGCCTGTCGCAAGCGTTCTCAGACGGCCCGCATGCGGTTGTTGCGGGGCTCGTGCTCGACCTCGGCCCAGCCGAGGGCCTCCATCACCGGGGGCACGTAGTTGGCGAAGCGCCCGCGCAGCCCCTTCTTGAGGCCGTACCAGCCGCCCACCGGGTTGTCGGGCGCACGTCCCCAGGCCTCGACGGTACCCTCGGCGGCCGGCTTCTGTTCGTCGGCGCTGCCCAGCGGCATCCAGTCGCCGCGCGCGGCGAGCATCTCGCGCAGATCGGCGAGGCAGCGGAGCCGATAGCGGAGCTCAGTCTTGCCGACGATCACGACGAGAGCCGGCGGGTCGGCCGTCTCGTCGCGGTATGCCTCGTACTCGGACTTGCCGGGCGGCGTCTTGAGGACCCACGGGCTCTCGCGGGTCCCCTCGCCTTTGGTTTCTTGAGTCGCCATGATCTCTCCCTCGTCAGGCTGGGCCGCCGGCACAAGGCGCATCGTGCGCCGCACCCTGTGCGTCGGCCTCGTGTCTCTCGATGTCCCCCGCGCGCGCAGGGCGAAAACGCCGGTGGCCGCGGTCCCGCCAGGACCGCGGCGGCAGAGCCGGGTACACTGAGACCGTCGACGAAGCGAGCTGAGGAGGCGTCATGCTCTGCGACATCGCCAGGAATCTCGACGAGGAGCGAATCCAGACGATAAAGGCGCTGGAGGAAGACCTCGGGCTGACCATCGTGGCGTTCTCGTGCCGTTCCCTGGACCCGGCGCGTGAGGAGCGGCTCCGGGCGATCATGGAGGAGCTCGGGCCGCTGCTCCAGGCCGAGCCGGCCGCGCCCGACGAAGCGCAGCTCGGCCGGATCCGCGAGGCCGAAGAGACCATGGGCCTCTCGCTCGTGGCGGTCCGCGCCTAGGGCGCTGCGTGGACGAGCGCGACCACAAGCAGCGCTCCCGAGTGGCCTTCGACCGCCAGGCCTCCACCTACGACTCGAGCGGCTACGGGCGGCACGCCCGACGGCTGCACGCCGAGGTCGTGGCGGCCGTCGAGAGCTTCCCGTTCACGGCCGTGCTCGATGTCGGCTGCGGTACGGGCGGCACGCTCGACGCCATCGTGAGCGCGCACCCGGAGGTACGTGCCTGGGGGATCGACCTGTCGGCGGAGATGATCGCCAAGGCCCGCGAAAGGCTGGCCGAGGCGGGCGGGCGCGCGGGAGGGGCCGTCGACCTGCAGGTCGCCGACGCCGAGCACCTGCCCCTGGCCGACGAAGCCGTCGACCTGGTCGTCTGCGTGGACTCCCTGCACCACTACCCAGACCCGGCGGCGGCCCTGCGCGAGATGCGCCGCGTCACGCGCCCCGGCGGCGGCCTCGTGATCGGCGAGTGGCGGCTGGCCGCGCCGCTGCGGCAGCTGATGAACTGGCTGCTGCCGCGCATGCCCGAGGGCGACGTGCGCGTCTATACCGGCCGGGAGCTCACGGATCTGGCCGTGGCGGCCGGCTACAGCGCGCTGCGCTGCGGTCCGGCCGGCGTGCGCGGCCAGCTGCTCGTCGCGCGGCGCTGAGCCGCGCCATACGGCAGCGCCGCCGCAGCTCGGCGCCCCACGCCCGCGCGCGTTCTATCTCGCCCTCATCGGAGTCGTGCTGGTCGTCACCCTCGCGGTCCCCGCCTGGTGCGCTGCGACCGGGCTGTGGTGGTGACGCGCTGAGACACGAGCGGAACGCCGCTCAGACGGCGTCCCGCGCTTCGGCGGACTCGAGCTGCTCCACGAGCCCGAGGTCCAGCCCGCCACACGCGGGGCAGGCGAGCGGCGAGTCCTCGACGTCGGCAAGGAAGTCCGTCTTCTCGAACTCGTGGCCGCAGTCCTCGCACTGGTAGTACGCGTCCATGGCATCCCTCCTCACGAGCACACTCTGAGTGTTCCCTGAGGTCGCCACTTCATGTGCGTGTGAGTATGGCGGCCGGACGCGCCGCCTCTGGCCGCCGTTCGTCTTCAGTGAGTGGCTGCTTCTCACTCGAGATGGGCCGCGCAGGGTCGCCTTCCGCGCGCTACCCGCGCGCCGGCGACCGCTTGCCGGTGAGCGATTCGAGGCGGATGCGCACCACGGCGGTGCCCGTCACGGAGGCGTCGGCGAACTCCCAGTCGTCGCGCCCCGAGTACTTGCGCATGATGGCGCGCAAGCCGCGCAGCTTGGTGGCCGCGTCCTCCACGATCTCGGCCGTGCCGAAGGCGACCACCGACTCGTAGTTGGAGGTCCAGTCGTCGCAGGCGCGAGGGCCGGTGTGGAGCGAGAGCAAGCGGTCGCACTCCACGCACACGGCCGGGGCCGCGCGCAGGCAGTCGAGCTTGTGGCCGGCCTTGGCGGCGTGGAACCACAGCTCGTCGCCCTCGCGCGCGAAGTTGAGCGGCACTACGTAGGGTCGCTCGCCGTCGAGCATCCCGAGGCGCATGACCATGGCCTCATCGAGGATGCGGTGCAACTCTTCTCGGTCGACGATCTCCTTGTCGGCGCGGCGTATGCCCCGGTCTGCCATCGGTGCCTCCTTCGGATGCGCATGCCTCGGTCGCGGCGGCGACGATAGCGCAAGAGCCGCAGAACGGCTAGCGCACCGTCAGCTGGGTCACGGCGGGCGTCTGTTCGCGGTTCCCGCCGAGGTCGGTCGCGGCGTACGTGACGGTGTAGACCCCGCGCGCCGGCGGCTTCCACGTCCAGGTGGCCGCCTCGCCGGTCGCCACCCAGCCGAGTCGCGCGGCGGCCACCGTGGCGCCGGCGACATCGGTGATCGTGTACGACAGGTCGACCTTGGCGCTGTAGGGGTCCAGCGCCGTGCAGGTCAGCCGTGCGGACTTGCCCAGCGAGACGGTCTGCGCCGCCGGCGCCGAGAGCGTTGGGCTGTACAGGTCGACGATCAGCTCTCCCGAGACCGCCGTCGCTCCCAGCGACGACTTCGCCGTGACCGTGAAGCTCGGCCGGCCGCTGCTCAGCGGCTCGCCGGCGCCGTTCGCGCCATCCCACACCGCCGCGTGAGATCCCGCGGCCAGTGAGCCGAGCTCGAGGGCGCGCACGGTCTTGCCGCCGACCTTCACGGCGATGCGGACCGTGGCGCTCCGCGTGAGCTTGAAGCCGAGCGTCGTGGAGTCATTGGCGCCGTCGCCGTTCGGAGAGAGCGTCGACGGCGTGGCGGTGGGGAATCCCAGGGTGCGGTCCAGAGTGACGCCGACGCCCTTGTGAGAGCTGTTCCCGGCGGCGTCGCGACACTCGATGAAGAACCTGTAGTCGCCCTCGGCGGCCGCGACCAGCTTGCCGCCATCCGACACCTTGCCGTCCCAGGTCGCGGAGTGCCCCGCCTTGCTCTGGCTGCGCCAGTCGCTGAGCCGCCGCCGGACCTTGCCGTCGGCGTCGACGATCGCCACGCGTATCGAGCAGCCCTCGGCCGGGACGTAGCGGACGGCGGCGCTGTCGTCGCACCCGTCGCCGTTCGGGCTGAACGAACCGGGACGGACGGCAGTGCTTGCGAGCTCCGGCGGGACCGTGTCGATGAAGACCGTCACCTTCTTGGGCGTCGCCTTGCCGAGCGAAGTGGAAGCGGAGACGACGGCCGTGTAGGCGCCGTCGGCGTACTTGTGCCCGTCGGCATCGGTCCCCGGCCACGTCACCTCGGCGAAGGCGCCCTCACCGCTGTAGCCGGTCAGTCGCTTGCCGCCGGCGCCACGCAGCTCGACGCTCCAGTCCGCCTTCTTCGTCAGAGACAGGCTCAGGGCCGTCTCGTCGAGCTCACCGTCGCCGTTCGGACTGAAGCGCTCGTGGGTCGCCCTGGCCAGCGCGATGATGGGCGCCTGCGGCCGGCCGTCCGCCTCGAGGCGGACTGTAGGGAGCAGCGGGTAGAAGATGTTGCCGGGGCACTCCGTGTGGTTGGCCTGGCGATGGCCGGCGACGACGGGGAAGGTCACGCGGGCGCCCCTCGCGTACTTGTCCGAGGCGTCGCACCTCAGCCTGGCCGTCCCGCGCGGATCGAGATGGTGGATCTTGAGCTTCCAGGCGAGCAGCTTCTCCAGCGAGGCCAGAGCGGCGGCGGGAGGCGCGTCGCCGGCGAAGTTGCCGATCACCGAGATGCCGGTGCTCCCCGCGTTGAAGCCCAGCACCTGGGCGCCGACGACGCCTCGTTTCACGCCGCCGTGTCGCCCCTCGTAGATGGTCCCGAAGCGGTCGATGAGGAAGTTGTAGCCGATGTCGCTCCACCCCAGGCTCCTGGTGTGGTAGGCGTAGATGGCGCGCATGACGGCGGGCGCCTCGGCGGCGGTGTACGTGTTGCCGCTGGCCGTGTGATGGACGAAGGCCATCTTGACCTTGGCGTAGTCCGGCCGCCCGTGACGCAGCGACTCGTCGGCCCCCCACTGGCGACGGGTGACGATCCGTGGGGCGCCGGAGGCGGCCTCGGCCGGCGCGGCGAAGCCGACGCCGGCCACGCGCGCCGCCGCACGGCGGACGACCCCCAAGACCCGCGCGACAGGGTCGGAATCCTCCGTGGGGTCGAGCGCCACGAGGCGCACGTTCTCGAGCTCGGCCGGTGAGCCTGCGGCGCCGGCCGCCACAGCCTCGACCTGTACGTAGCGGGACGCTCCCGTCCAGAGGGGCTCGGTGAACACCCGCGGAGGGCCTCCGGCCTCTCCGGCGAGCTCGAGGGGAGCCTCGAACCAGGGGCTCCACGAGCGACCGTCCAGGCTCGTGCGCAGGCGCAGCGAGATCGCGCCCGGCGCGCGCGGCACGTCGCAGATCACGCCGGCCATGCTGAACTGCATGCCGGCGTCGAGGGTCGTCGCGGGCGCGCGGCGCCGGGCGGTCTGGCGCCTCGCACCCGGCAGCGCCGGCGCGCCGGGGCGCGCCTGCGCGTCGGCAGCGACAGGCATGGCACGCGCGACCGGCAGACCGCCGGCGATGTGCAGGACGCGCATGTGCACCGGCGGCGCCTGCATCCACTCGGCTACGGTGGCGCTGGCGCGCGGCGCCGACCATACGGCGGCCAGACACGCCGTCACGGCGACTACGGTGCAGATGAGGATCCTCTTCATGTGACTCCAGAAGGCCGACGCCTGCTTCCTTCCACGGCGTCGGCCGACTCCCTCGCTTTCTTGAACGATCGCCGATGGGTCTGGGCGAGTCGCGACGCCCGTCTACTGTACCCACGCGACATGACGAAGGTCATCCGCACGGCGCCTCGACGAGGGGCCGGACCGGCGACCCCGTCGCGCGGCGCGGCGCTCGCCTTGACGGTTGTTCACCACGCCTCTAGACTCCCGGACAAGCGAGGGCGGGCGCAATCACAAGCTGCCTCCTCAAGGCAGCAGTCCCAGGCTCTCGGCAGGCATCTTCCAGGGGGAGGAACTTTGACGACCATCCACAAGAAGCTCGTACTCACCTCGATTCTCGTGCTCGCACTGGCGCTCGCGCTCTTCGCCGTCGCGGGTTGCGGCGACGACACCAGCTCGGGGGACGCCTCCACGGCCCCCTCGACGCCGTTCAAGGTCGGCCTCGCCGCACCCTTCACCGGCGACTACGCGACCTACGGTGCGTCTCACAAGGCAGGCGCCGAGATCGCCATGGAGGAGCTCAACGCGGCCGGCGGCGTCAACGGCGGCCAGGTCTCGCTGGAACTCGGCGACGACCTCGGCGACCCGCAACAGGCCGTGCTCGTGGCCCAGAAGTTCATCGACGACGCCTCGCTCGTCTTCGTCGACGGCCACATGTTCTCCGGCGCCACCATCGCCGCCGGCGCCAAGTACGAGAGCGCCGGCCTGACCATGATCTCGCCGTCCGCCACCAACCCGGACATCACACCGCTGGGCGCCTTCATCTGGCGCATCTGCATGACCGACGCGTTCCAGGGTGAAGGGCTGGCGAAGTACAGCGTCTCCACGCTGGGCAAGCAGAAGATCGCCATCATGTACGACAGCTCCGACTACGGCCGCGGCCTCGCGGACGCCTTCGAGAGCGGCGTCACAGGCAGCCGGCGGCGCCATCGTGGGCAAGCAGCAGTACGCGACCGGCGACACGGACTTCAAGTCCCAGCTCACGAAGCTGAAGGGCGCCGGCCCCGACCTGCTGTTCCTCTCCGGCTACTATCCCGAGGGTTCGAAGATCGCCCAGCAGGCCACGGGAACTCGGCATGGACGTCCAGATGCTGGGCTCCGACGGCTACGCCTCAGACGAGCTGCCCAAGCTCGGCGGGGCCGCCGTCGAAGGCATGCTGGTGTCCACCTTCTTCGACTACTCGAACAGCGACCCGGCGATCCAGAAGTTCGTAGAGGCCTACAAGGCCGCGAACGATGGGGCCAACCCCGACTGGTTCGCGGCCAACTCGTACGACGTCATCATGCTCGCCGCCCAGGCCGCCAAGAACGCCGGCAGCAACGACCGCACCGCCATCAACGACGCGCTCGGCACGATCGGCACCTACGAGGGCATCTCCGGCCCCATCACGTTCGACGAGAACGGCGACGTCGTCAAGCCGCTCACCATCGTCATCGTGCAGGACGGCGCCCTGACAACCGCTCCCCAGCAGCCGACAGAGTAACGACCAGCACTGAAGCCGGGGAGGGGCGAGAGGCGCTGCGCCACTCGCCCCTCCCCGTGCCGCCTGAACAAACCATCGCCGCAGACCCGAGGTCCTCGTGAGCGAACTCGGCCAACAGCTCGTCAACGGCCTCATGATCGGCTGCCTCTACGCCCTGATCGCGGTGGGCTACACCATGGTGTACGGCATCATCGAGCTGATCAACTTCGCCTTCGGCGAGCTGTTCATGTTCGGCGCCTTCATCACCATCATGATGATGTCCCCGGAGATCACCCTCTTCGGCGCCACGGTCGGCATGCCGCATCTGAACTTCTTCCTCGCGATCATCATCGCCATGGCGGCCGTCGGCGTGATGGGCGTGATCATCGAGCGGCTCGCGTACCGGCCCCTGCGCAACGCCCCCCGCCTGGCGGCGCTCATCTCGGCGATCGGCGTCTCGATCCTTCTGCAGAACGTGGCCCAGTCCATCTTCGGATCCCAGCAGGTCCCCTTCCCCGACATCCCGCTGTTCACCACCGCGGCCGGGGCGCCCAAGGCCTTCGCGATCGGCTCGGTCCAGATCACCTACTTCCAGGTGTTCGTGGTCGTCGTCACGGTCGTGGCCATGCTCCTCCTCAACCTCTACGTGCGCCGCACGCGCATGGGCCGCGCGATGCGCGCCTCGGCCCAGGACAAGCGCACCTCCGCCCTCATGGGCGTCAACGTGAACAAGGTCATCGCCCTCACCTTCCTCATCGGTTCGGCGATGGGCGCCCTGGCCGGCGGCCTCTACGGCGGCGTCTATCACGCCGCCTGGCCGCTCATGGGTTTCAACCCCGGCCTCAAGGCCTTCATCGCCGCCGTGCTGGGCGGGATCGGCAACATCCCCGGCGCCTTCCTGGGCGGGCTGCTGCTGGGCGTCATCGAGGCTCTGGGTTCGGCCTACCTGCCCATGGGCTCGCAGTACCGCGACGCGATCGCCTTCGTGATCCTCATCCTCATCCTGTCGTTCAGGCCGTCCGGCTTGCTCGGTTCCACCGTGTCGCAGAAGGCCTAGCATGGCCGACCAGCCCGATACCAACGAGACCAGCGGGCAGAACGCCGGCCCGGGCGGCTACCGCGCCAAACTCAACCCCATCGCCTCCGCCCTCGTCGGAAACGGGTCCACGAGGTCCCAGCGGATCCTGCTGGCCGTCCTCCTGGCCATCGCGGTGATCCTGCCGTTCCTGGTCGGCTCCAACCGCTGGGTCACCCTGATGACCGTCGTCGTCATCTACATCGTGCTCGCCTCGGGGCTCAACATCGTCGTCGGCTTCACCGGTCTCCTCGACCTCGGGTACGTGGCCTTCTACGCCATCGGCGCCTACTACACGGCGATCATCTTCAACACGGTCCTCAAGGTGAAGTTCGGCGTCGACCTGGACGCCTACTGGTGGCTGACGTGGATCAACTTCGTCGTCGGCGGGCTGCTGGCCGCCCTCGCCGGAGTGCTCATCGGCTACCCGACGCTCCGCGTGCGCGGCGACTACCTGGCGATCATGACCCTCGGCTTCGGCGAGATCATCCGCATCGTGGCCCTCAACTGGGTCGGGCTCACGCGCGGGCCGTCAGGCATCTCCGGCATCCCCAAGCCCGCGTTCTTCGGCTACGAGCTCAGCACGCAGAAGAGCCTCTACTTCCTCGGTCTCGCCCTGGCGCTGCTCTCGCTGTGGACGATCTCGCGGATCGTGCGCTCGCGCATCGGCCGCGCCTGGACCGCCATTCGCGAAGACGAGGTGGCGGCCGAGGCCATGGGCATCCACACCTCGCGGTACAAACTGCTCTCGTACGCCACGGGGGCCTTCTTCGCCGGCGCCATGGGCGTGTTCTTCGGGCACTACCTCAACTACATCTCGCCGAGCAGCTTCATACTCATGGAATCGTTCCTCATCCTGAGCCTGGTGGTCCTCGGCGGCATGGGCAACATCGCCGGCCCCGTTCTGGGTGCCGTCGTCTGGATGGGTCTGCAGGAGTGGCTGCGCGACTTTCCCTTCGTGCAGGCCCACCCCGAGACGCGCGGGATCGCCCTGGGGCTGGTCCTCGTGCTCCTCATGGTCTTCCGCCCGCAGGGCCTCCTCGGATCGCTGCGCGTGAAGCTGGAGATGCGGCCGGGAAGCAAGGGCGAGTCCGAACAGGAACGGCAGGTGTGGTCCGATGCCGGCCACTGAGCGCATGCGCGTGCTCGAGACCACGCAGCTGGTCAAGGCCTTCGGCGGACTCGTCGCCGTCAACAAGGTCGACTTCCACGCCGACGAGAACGAGATCGTCGGGTTGATCGGCCCGAACGGGGCCGGCAAGACCACTCTGTTCAACGCCATCACCGGCGTCTACGGGCCCACCTCCGGCACCATCCGTTTCAAGGGTCGCGAGATCGCCGGCATGCTCCCGTCGAAGGTCACCAAGCTGGGCGTCGCGCGCACCTTCCAGAACATCCGCCTCTTCAACGAGATGACGGCTCTGGAGAACGTCATGGTGGGGTGCCACTGCCGTACTCACAGCGGCGTGGTCAGGGTGGTGCTCCGCACGCCGGGAGCCAAGCGCGAAGAGACGGAGGTGCGCGACAGGAGCCTGGCCCTTCTGGAGTACGTGGGCCTGGGCGGCCACGCCGACGAGCTGGCCAAGAACCTGCCCTACGGGTCGCAGCGCCGGCTGGAGATCGCCCGCGCGATGGCCACGGAGCCGGCGCTGCTGTTCCTCGACGAGCCGGCGGCAGGCATGAACCCCCAGGAGACGGTCGCGCTGCTGCGGCTCATCCGTCGGATCCGCGACGAAGGCATGACCATCATCCTCATCGAGCACGACATGAAGGTCGTCATGGGCAGCTCCGATCGCGTCGTCGTGCTCGACCACGGCGAGAAGATCGCCGAGGGCTCGCCGGACGTCGTGCGCCGCGACCCCAGGGTCATCGAAGCCTATCTGGGAAAGAGCGCGTGATGAGCGCCGCCGCGACAGCGGCCGGTACGGCCGGCGAGGTCATGCTCGACGTGCAGGACATCCACGTGTTCTACGGCAACATCGAGGCCATCAAGGGCGTCTCTCTGCAGATCAGGCACGGCGAGATCGTCACCCTGATCGGCGCCAACGGCGCCGGCAAGAGCACCACGCTCAACGCGATCTCGGGGCTCCAGCGGCCGCGCTCGGGCAAGATCTTCTACGAGGGCCGCGACCTGACCAGCGTGCCTCCGTACGACGTCGTCACGCTGGGCCTGTCCCAGGCGCCTGAAGGGCGCCGCATCTTCCCGCGCATGACGGTCAAGGAGAACCTCGAGATGGGCGCGTTCTCGCGCAAGGGCCAGGACCTGAAGGGCGACTTCGCCCGTGTCTACGACCTGTTCCCGGTGCTCAAGGAGCGCGAGTCCCAGACCGGCGGCACGCTGTCGGGCGGCGAGCAGCAGATGCTGGCCATGGGCCGCGCCCTGATGGCCGGACCCAAGCTCATGATGCTGGACGAGCCCTCGATGGGCCTGGCGCCCATGCTCGTCGAGAAGATCTTCGACATCGTCAAGGAGATCAACGCCCAGGGCACCACCATCCTCCTGGTGGAGCAGAACGCCCACGTGGCTCTGGAGATCTCCGACCGCGGCTACGTCCTCGAGACCGGCAAGGTGACGCTCTCGGACGACGGCGCGGCCCTGCTCAACGACCCGCACGTGCAGGAAGCCTACCTGGGCGTGGCGTACTGCATCGAGACGCGCGCTACACGTGCGCCGCCGCTTCGGCTTCATGCCGAAGAGAAAGCGCACCGGACCCCAGCGCCTGACGGCGACCTCGTAGATGAGCAGGCTCAGCGCGAACGAGGCGCTGGCGATGGCCGCGAACTTCAGCCCCGACGGCCAATCCCACTGCACGACGAAATACGCCACGGCGACCAGCACGGTCTGGTGCAGGATGTAGAACGGGTAGGCGGCCTCGGTGGCGTAGCCGAGCACGGGCCCGCCGGCCGTGAAGAACCGCTGGGCGAGCCCGAGCAGCCCCAGCATCATGCACCACACCCCCGTCTCGTAGAGGAACTTCTTGCCGGTGAACACCGCGATCGTGTCGCCCCAGTCCGTCCGCGGCTCGATCACGATGTAGGCGATGCTGGCGGCCACGCCCAGGCACAGCATCCACACCCAGTGGCGGTCGATCGTGCGGCCGATGCGCTTGTCGCCGAGCAGCAGGAAGCCGAGCACGAAGATGACCAGGAACCCGGGATACGATTGCCCGCTCATGTCGTCCTCCATCACGTACCACGGCAGCACGAGGATGAGCGCCGGCACGAGGATGAGCGCCGCGGGGTTCTGCCACAGGCGTCCGAGGCCGGTCACCACGCGCCGTCCGCCGCGGTTGTGCAACCAGAGGAACAGCGGCAGCGCGACGAGCGAGAACACGAAGAGAAAGAGGATGAACCAGAGGTGCCCCGGCGTGAATCCACCGGTGTAGCCCGTGAGCCCCTCATTGGCGGTGGTGAAGAACTTCGGCAGGTACTCCCAGTAGGTGAGGTCCGTGCCGTGGTGGGTGTTGTAGCCGAGCCAGGTCAGCGG
Organism: uncultured Thermoleophilia bacterium; assembly: GCA_963700035.1. Classification (GTDB taxonomy): domain Bacteria; phylum Actinomycetota; class Thermoleophilia; order UBA2241; family UBA2241; genus CAIXSE01. The sequence goes on from CAVOWE010000016.1 coordinate 43,505, forward strand.
CGGCACGATGACGAGCACACCGAAGATGAAGGGGATCAGCAGGCGCTTGAAGCGCTCGCCGGCGTACTGCCTGCCGCTGCGACGACCGAAGGCGAACCAGGAGGCCGCGCCGGCGAGCAGGAAGAGCAGGCTCATGTGCCAGGGGCCGACGAAGTCGATGAAGCGCTGCGACACGTCGTCCGTGGGGACGTTCTTGATGTAGAAGTCCTCTTCCCAGTTGAAGACGCGCGCCGTGTGGTACGGGATGAGCAGCAGGACGGCGGCGATGCGCAGCCAGTCGATATCGTAGCGCCTTGTCATCGTCTCAGAGGCACGCCCGTCCATGACATCCCTCCCCGCGCCTGTATATCACCACTGCGGCGGAGAGCATACGGTGGCCGGCCACCCCGACCCGAGGCTGGGAACGCAGAAGAGCCGCAGGGCGGTCGCAGGAGGCCCGGGGCGGCCCAGCCGTCACGGTCAGGTCGTCGCCTTCGCCGGCGTCGACACGCCGAGCTCGACCATCAGTTTCAGGTTCTCCAGGCTGTTCTCGAAGTCCCGGCGCATGCGTTTCTCGAGCAGGAGCCGGTCGGCGGCTTTGCCGACCACGCTGCCGGGCACCGAGTACTCGAACTCGGTGGTGGTCTCGGTGCCCCCCTCCTTCGGCTCGTGATGACACGTCAGCCATCCGGGGGTCGCTCCCTCGAACTCCCAGCGCCAGTCGGTGCTGCCGTCCTCGTTGTGGCGCTCCTCGATGGTGCGCTCGATCATGTGCGTGCGCACGCCCAGCACGAGCATCGTGAATTCGACCTTCGTCCCCGGACTCCCGTCGCCGAACACCCTCTCGGGTTCGCTCATGCCGACCCAGAACCGGGCCCACTGCTGCGGGTCTTTGACGACGGCGTCCAGTTCGCCGACAGGTACGTTGATGAAGAGCGTGTGCGTGAGATGAGCCATTGGTCGTCTCCTTTCCCGGCCTTCCCTCCGCGGAGTGCCGCGGCTCCCAAGCCTCCTGCACGGCAAACCTACTCCGGTCGTCCGCTGAGTCAACGTTGGGTGGGGAGAGGAGCCGGGGCGGCGGCCGAGGCTCCCGCCGAGATCGCCAACGCCAGGGTGTGGCCCCCGGTCATGTCGTAGCCTACCCGGCGACGCCACACCAGCGCAGCAGCATCAGCGCGACGGCAGCGGCATGGTCGACGAGATCGTCGACCGGTACGAACTCGTCGATGGTGTGCGCCTGGGTCAAGCTGCCCGGCCCGAACGAGATCGTCGGGGTGTCGGCCACGCGCGTGAAGACCGCGGCGTCGTGCCACGAGTCCAGACCGGAGATCTGGCCCGTCCGGCCGACGGCGGCCGCGGCGGCGAGGGTGTCGCCGACGATCGGATGGTCCGCCGATACCTCCGCCGGCACGATGTCGCACGGCCACTGCCACTCGGGCGGATGCTCGGCCAGCCAGTCGTCCTTGGCGGCAGCGGCGGTGACGAACGCCTCGACCTCGTCGAAGACCGTCTGACCGGTGCCGGCGGCGTCCACGCGGCCCGGCATGTACTGGACTGACAGGACCGCCTCACACGAGGAGGGGTAGGTCACCATCCACTCGCCGCCCTTGATGACGGTCGGCAGGATGTCCGGGGCGTGGAGGTAGGGGTGCTGGTGCTCGGGGCGGCGGCGCCAGTCCTCACGCAGCGCGCGCATGGCGTCGAGCACGATCGTCATCTTCTCGATGGCGTTGACGGCTCCGCCTTCGCGCCAGTGGGGCTGGTAGCACTCAGAGTGACCAGTGCGCCCGATCGTCCGCACGGTGGGGTTCACTCCGCCGCGACAGGCGACCCAGACATCGAACGCGGTCGGCTCGGCGCAGAGGCCGGCGTCGGCGTGCACACCGCGCGCGGCGCAGGCATAGGCCCCGGCCCCGCTCGACTCCTCGTCCGTGTCGGTGCAGAAGACCACGTCCCCGGCCAGCCGGACGCCGAGTCGTACGATGGTCTCCAGCGCGAACAGCATGCCGCCGATGCCGCCCTTCATGTCGCAGCTCCCGCGCCCATACAGGCGGCCGTCGCGGATCTCTGGCTTGTGCGGGTGGCTGGTCCAGTGGCCGATGGGCTCGGCGGAGACCGCGTCGATGTGGCCGTTGAGGAGAAGCGAGCGGCCGCCGCCCGCGCCGCGCGCACGCGCGGCGAGCTGCGGCCGCCCCTCGAAGTCGAGGCCATCGGGCACGACGCGGTTGCCGACGCCGGTCGGCGGCGGCTCCCAGACGTCGGTCTCCGCCCCCAACGCATCGAGGCGTCGTTTCAGGCAGGCCTGCAGCTCGGCCTCCTGGCGCGCCGGATCGCCCGGGTTGCGCGCCGTGGTGTCGAAGGCCACGAGCTCGGAGACGAGCCCGACGAGCTCCTCCTGCCCCTCACGGACGGCGGCGACGACGCGTTCCTCGAGCGCCGATCGCAGGGCCTCGCCCATCTCTCCTCCTCGAGCTCGCGCGGCGGGTGTCGCCGCGGACGTCTACCGGCGTGTCTGCGGGAAGTGGTCTGCTGCGGTCCGTCTCGTCGGGCCGCGGCCGGGCGGGCAGAATCGTGCCCGCCGGGCCGCGGCCGACAGGTCGCATCACTCAGGCGGCAGCTCGCCGAAGGTGATGCTGACGTCGATGCCCTGCTTGGCGCTTCTCGCCCTCCAGACGAAGTACCAGATGATGCCGGCGATCCACGACGCCGCGAACAGGAAGAGGCTCTTCCCCGTGGTCAAGCGCGTGGTGGGGTCGAAGAACGAGTAGTAGAGCATGGCGACGATGAACATCAGGTACAGCACCGCCCCGATGCTCACCACCGGTATGCCGGCGATCTTCCAGGTGCGGTACGGCGAGGCCTCCCAGATGCCGCGGACTCCCTTGCGGTACGGGAACAGCAACGCCGAGATGCCGGTGATCAGGAACACCGAGGCGAACTGCAAGCCTCCGCCGACCAGGCCGGCCAGGGAGTTGGTCAGCCAGAGCACCATCACCACCACGCCCACGGCGAAGACGATCACCGCGACCAGGAGGTTCTTGGACGGCTGGGCCCACTGCGGGCTCACGTCCGTGAACCACTTGGGCCCCATGCGGTCGAGGCCCCAGGCGAGGAACGCCCGGCCGACGATCAGGATGGCGATGGTGATCTCCAGCCAGATGACGGCGATGAAGGCGAGGATGATGGCCCAGGCGACGAAGCCGCTCTTGCCGCTGGCGATCCACGTCAGCGTCAGGTAGTCGGGGTTGTACGGCGCCGTGTAGCCGGGGACGCCGGCGCCGAAGCTCTGCGCCGCGCTGGCGCTGAGGAAGTTGAACGCCATGATCCGGTACAGGCCGAGCGCGGTGAGGAAGCCGAGGATGATGGGCGTCCACACGGCGAGGATGTTGCCGCCGAGCAGGGCCTTATCGGGGCGCTTCACCTCGCCGGAGAGGTAGGCGATCGCGTAGTTGTAGACGAACAGCGCGTAGACGCCGCTGAAGGCGCCGAAGGTGCCGCGCCAGTCCCAGCTGTTCGGCAGCGGGCCGGCCGCCTGGATGAACTGCTCGTAGCGCAGCGACTTGTACTGGGCGGCGATCGCGTTCCAGTTTTGGATGAAGTCGGCCTTGCTGCTGAGGAAGAGCGCGACGACCAGGACGATGACGCCGCCGATGGCGGGGATCAGCATGATCTTCTGGATCCGCGCGTAGTTCTTCATGCCGAAGGCCACGGAGAGGTAGCCGACGACCACGGCGATGAGGCCGAGCACGATGAGGCCCGTCTTGGAGGCGCACCAGTCGGCGAACCCCCACCAGCCCTGATACTGGGCGAAGAGCTTCATCGCCGGTACGCCGAGCCACGTGGCGATGTACCAGTTCCAGTAGAAGATGGCGATGATGTTGCAGAACACGGCGCCCAGCGCGATCGCCGGGTGCAGGATGCGCGAGTTGTAGACGTACTCGCCGCCGGCGCGCGGCATGGAGCCGCTGAGGATGCCCCACACGAGCGGGGCGCCGATGCCGGCGGTCACGGCGCCGATGGCGATCGAGATGAGCAGGTTGCCGGTCGGGTAGAGCGAGAGCGCGATGCCGACCATCAGCCACAGCGTGGCGATCGGCTGGCAGGTCATGAGGCCGGCGCCGAACGCGTCCCACATGTCGAGACCGCGCACGAGGCCGCTGGCCTTGCGTGCGAATGCTAGTTCTTCAGCCATGAGCTTCCCCCCTGATCGAAGAGGTGCGGTCGGAAGTCACAGGTCGGCGCGGCCAGCAGCGCCCTCCGAACGAAGGCCGCCCCGTTCGTCACGCCATCTCATCACCTCCCGGCCGTTCGGCCCCGCGGGCCTGTCTCACCGGTGGCTCGCCGCCGGACTGCGGTGGCCGCAGTCGTGCGTCGCGCGGATCGCAGCCTCCCGTGTGCAGTACTGCACCTATCCGGAGTCTCGCATGGTGATGGTTTACGCCCAGGCGGCGACGAGGTCAAGGGTCTGGAGGGTTGCGCCGCTGGGCGCCCCCACTCGTGACTGATGACAGCGGATCCCAGCCGCTCCCATCAAGGCGCAAGGTATCGCGTCGCGCGACAACGACGACGGGCAACAGCCGACGTCGCAACGGGTGTAGCGTGAAGCGGCGGGCAGGACTCTCACAACGAGTGTCCCGCTCTGACCGCGGCCGACGGTCTCAGGGGGTGGGACATGGACGAGAAGCCATACCAGGCAGCGCACATCTCGCAGATCGAAGGGCGACGATTCGACGAGCGGGCGCGGGCGCGGAGGCCCGTCCGCGAGTACTTCGACATCGGCGCGTTCGGCGTGAACGCCTTCACGGCGGCGGAGGCCGGGGAGGAGCTCGTGGAAGCCCACGACGAGCTCTCCGGCGGCGCCGACGGTCACGAGGAGCTCTACTTCGTCAGCGCCGGCCACGCCGTGTTCACCGTGAGCGGCGAGGAGGTCGACGCCCCGGCCGGCACCTTCGTCTTCGTCCGCGACCCGGGCGCCACGCGCTCCGCCGTGACCGCCGCACCCGACACGACGGTGCTGATCGTCGGCGCGCCCCGAGGCCGGGTGTACCGGGTGGCGTCGTGGGAGTACTCGTCCGTCGGCCTTGCACGCTCCGGACAGAACGACTACGAGGGGGCTCTGGCTGCCTTCCGACAGGGGCTGGCCGAGTATCCCGGCGACGCAGGCGTGCTCTACAACATGGCCTGCGTGGAGTCGCTCGAAGGAGACAAGGACGCCGCCCTGGGCCACCTGCGCGAGGCGCTGGCCAGCGATCCCCAGAACGTGCCCGGCTGGGCGGTCGATGACCCCGACCTCGACGCGATCCGCGGCGAAGAAGGTTACCCATTCTGAACCACGACAGGGAGTAGCCGTGTCGACCGACGCGAGACGACCGGCGAGCTTCGACACGATCGGCGAGATCGACGAAGGCGAGCTGCGAGCCGCGGTGCTCGAGGCCGCCCTGGAACTGGACGTCTTCACCACCATCGGGCCGCGCCCGATGGACCTTCAGGAAGTGGCGCTCGCCATCGGGGCGGACCCGCGCGCGCTGGCCGTCCTGCTCGACGCCCTCTGCGCGCTCGGCCTGCTCGACAAGTCCTCCGCCGGATACGAGCTCGGGACGGCGGCGGCGGCGTTCCTGGCGCGAGGCAGCGAGTCGTTCGGCGGCGACGTCGTCCTGCGGATGTCCGCCGCCCGGCGACGACTCGCCGAGGTCGTGCGCAGCGGCAGCGCCGTGGCCGATCTGGTCGCGCTCTCGGGCGGCGATTTCTGGGCCGAGTTCGCGTCGCACCGGCTCGTGACATGGCCTGAGGAGGTAGAAGAAGAGCTCGCGACGTGGCGCGACCTGGGAGTGGCGTGCGAGCGCGGCGCCGGGGTGCGCATCCTGGACGTCGCCTGCGGGTCGGGCACCCGCAGCTTCGGTCTGGCGCGCGAGGACCCCGAGGTGCGGATCGTGGCTCTGGACTCCGCCCCCGTGCTGGAGATCGCGAAGAAGATCGCGGCACAGATGGGCATCAGCGAGCGAGTCGAGCTGCGGACCGGAGACGTCACCAGTACCGATCTCGGCAGCGGGGAGTTCGACGTGGTGCTGCTCAGCTACCTGCTGTACTTCTTCACTCCCGAGGACGCGCAAGGACTCTTGAGCCGCGTGCGGCGGGCACTGAAGCCCGGCGGACTTGTCGTCGTCCGGGCGTCCATCGCCGACGAGGAGCGGCGGGAGGCGGCAGACGCTCTTCTGAACGCCGTCGACCTCCTGCTGTGGCTGCCCACCAGCCGCGTGTACACGTTCACCGAGTATCGGGACCTCCTCGGGGGCGCGGGCTTCGTCGAGATCGTGCGCCGCGGAGAGGAGGTCGTCACCGCGGTCCGGCCCGCGTGAGGCGCTCTGTCTGCTGGGCTTCGGGGAGTCGAACCCCCTGATCTCCGCCGTGCCACGGCCTGTTCCCTGCTGGTGCGATCGTCCTCTGCAGGAAGTCCCGGGTTTGTGCCGACTACAGGTGCAGATCGCACATGTGCTCATCGTCCCCGTCGTCTGGAGGCTCTATGACAGCGTCAGCGAAGACCCCCCTGTGGAAGCGGCTCGTGATCATCCTGTCCGCAGTCGTGGCAGGCATCGTGGCGGCGTTCGTGATCGGGCAGGCTGAAGTCTCATGGATACTGACCATCGCGGCCGGGGCAGCCGTGACGCTCCTCGCCCTCTGGGTCGCAGCCAGGCTTCTGCACGTGCGCCTGAAGAGGGGCTGGGAATAGGATAGCTTCACGACCTCGCCTCCAGCCCCAGTGGTGCGAGGAGGAGCGGCACCGATGCTTCTTTTTTCCGCCACCGTGCCGATACTGGGCAGAGTGACCACAGGAGCGACCATGAGAGCATGCAGACAGTGCGGCCTGTCGATCGGCGACACGGCGACGTTCTGCCCGGTCTGCGGTACCGCTGCCGACCCAGGCAGAAGCGTCGTCCACGACCGCGCTTGCACCAGCGTCGGTCGCGAGTGACCAAGCCGTTGAGGTCGTTGCCGAGGAGCCAGCACTCGCCGGACACGGAGGCTTCGCGCGGCGTCCTCGTCGCCGCCGACCATGAGTCCGAGGCGCGTCGCTGCGAGAAGACAGACGCGCCACGCGCGGCAGCGCTCTATCGTCAGGCCATCGTCGAGTACCTGGAGTCGAGCGAGGACCCGTTGGACAGCCCGCTCGTGCGCCGCGACCTGCAGCGCGTCTTCGACCGCCTCAGCCTCGTCCTGAAGCGCAGCGGCCTGCTCGAAGAGGCCCTTGAGGAGATCGACTCCGCGGCCTATCTCGGCCTCGTGGACGGTGAGGAGTGCGGCACGAAGGCGCGACGCGAGGCGCTGATCAAGCGACGCGATGCCCTGCGCCGCGCCGTGACGAAGGCCGCGCCCGACAAGGGCTGATGCGCCGCGCAGATCCCGAGGCGGGACCTTCGCAGGAGGGCGCCTCGGGCAGCCCGGACCGGGGAGCGACGCGGACCTGACCCCGGCTCCGGCGGGGTAGTGACACGATCATCGCTGGGGCCAGCGCCTCAACCTCGACGCCTCGTCCTCCCGCTCGGCTCGTCCCAAAACGTCCACGGCGGTCAGCACCAGTGAACGCCGACGGTCGGTCCCGGCGCGGAGCTGCTTGGATCTCGTGCCGTGGCAGGGCAGTCACGCCGCGCCTTGTGGGATAGGGTTGGTGGCGCGGGGCGAGTATCGCGGGCGAGGCTCTTGGGTCAGAATGGAGAGAGGATGAGTCGCAGCAGCTCGAACAAGCGTCAGCCGGCCGGGCAGGGACCCGGCCGGACGCCACCTCCCACCGCGGGTGCCAAGTCGATCCGCAGCATCACCCTGCTGCTGCTCCTCGGCGTGGTCTTCATCGTGGCCGTGATGATGGTCCTCTCGCTCGTCGGGTTCGTGCTCAGGCCCGACCCGGCGGTCAAGGCGGGTCCGATGTACGTGACGCTCGCGCTCACCACCGGCGCCGCGCTGCTCATGTTCATCGTGGCGCTGAACGCGTCGTTCCTGCCGTTCATGTCCCGCGAACGGGCGCGCGACGTATCTCTCGTCATGTGGGTGATGGGCGTCACCGGTATCGTGACCGGTCTGTTGACGGTCGGTCGAGAGGCCAGCCCGTTCGTGACGCGCCTCGTCCTCGGCAGCGTCGCGTTCATGTTCATCACGTTACAGAACGCCCGACTGGCCCAGGCCCGCGCGGCCGCGCGTGCGGGGCAAGCGGGTCCGCCCACCTCGCAGGCGCAGCCGCGCCCCCGCAGCCGACAGCGGCGTGGAGGGCGCAAGCAGTGACCGCGTCCGATGGCTTCGGACTCGGCCGAGAGACGAGCGACACCGAGGGATGAACGTCAGAACGCGCGGACTGCGCGCACCCTGTACGTGTCGTCCTTGACGTTGATGAACAGGTTGCCGTCGGAGACGGCTTGGTTCCACGCGCTGTTGTAGTCGTTCTCGGTCGAACACCAGTAGCAGCCGTCGAGGTCACCGATGGCGTCGCGGTTGATACGCAGGGCATTCAGTTCATCCTTGCTGGGCAGATACCAGTCGGCATAGCCGCCGCCAGTTGTAGGCTCGCGCCAGACCCGCTGCATACGTGGTAGGCGTTCCACCTTGCACCGCTATGATCGCGGTCGTGTTGGCGGATCCTGTGCCGAGCGCTGTCCCCGTGGCTCCAGTGACGACGTAGGCTCCGTTGTTCCACCGTATCCCCATCCCGGTGCTCTGGTCGGCCGTGGCGGCGATCAATCCGTGCGTCTCTCCCGCCACGTACCCAGGGTCTCCACTTTGGAGGATGTAGGCCACGTTGCCGCCGCCGTAGGAATCGCCGATCTCGAGGGAGACGGATCCGCCGATCGCGGCGCCCCTAATTCGAGGCCAGCTCCCCGAAAAGTGCCTTGGCGAACTCGGTCCGCATCCCCTGGGCCAGTGCCAATGAGATGTCGAACTCCTCGTCGCACAGCAGCCGCATCTGAAGATCGAGCTCGGAGATGCCGAGCACTTCGATCGCGGTCTCGAGCTCGACGCCGGAGACCACCTGCCCGAGCAGTCGCTCGCGCTGTTCGCTGGTCATCATGAGTCGAGCTTACCATCACCGCCGACGCCTGTGGCCGTTGCGGCGGATGTGGACCCGGTCGACGCGCGCCCGGCAGCTTCTCGAGCGAGGCGCGGCCGGGCAAGCGGCAACGCTCCCTGCGCTCCCCGCCGCACGCGCTCAGGGCACGAACAGGACGTTCTCCCGGTTGTAGTAGAGCGTCTCGCGGGCGATCTTGCCATCGCGGATCTCCAGCAGGGTCACGCCGTCGCCGCCGGCGGTCCAGAGGACGGCCGCCCAACCGGTGCCGAAGGCGTAGCGGAGCTGCGTGAAGTTCAGGCTCCAGCCGGACGGCGTCTTGAAGATCTTGGCATAGTGGGCCTGCACCTGGCCGGGGCTGTCACCCACGGTGCTGGAGGCGGTGTCCATGAAGGCGATCGTGGGCGCGCTCAAGGCAGCCACCGCGGCCGCGTCCTGGGCCTGCAGCGCGGTCGCGTACTGCAGCGCCACGTCGGCCGCCGCCGCCGGCGTGTCCGCGGGTCCCGGCGCCGACGTGAGCGGCTTCGGCTCAAGCGGCGTGCCCGTGGGGAGATCGCCGTAGTGGTAGTAGTCGCCCTCGTACACGACCTCGCCGCCGCGGGTCTCCTGGACCGCCGCCAGCTCGATCACCCCCTGGTTGGTCTTCGTGAGGTCCCAGCGCTCCTCGATCACCGCCCAGCCGCGACCCGCGTAGCCCGCCACCGCGGCGGGCGCCCGCTGGGTGGCGGGCACGCAGTCGGTCACCAGGCTCTTCGGAACGCCCCGACAACGGCGGCCTTGCCCGTGAAGTGCCCGTTGAAGGTGAAATCGTCGACGACCACGTCGTCGGCATAGGGACGGGCGAGCTTGGCGGCGGTCGGCGCGTGCAGCGCGGCTCGTGCGAGGTCGACCACCCGCTGGGTGACGGCGACCGGGTCGCTGCCGACGAGGGCCACGGGCGTGGCGGCAGCGGACGGCGTCGCCGAGGGCGAGGTCGCCGCCTTGGTGCTCGAGCCGCCGCAGGCGGCGAGCGCAGGCGAGAGCAGCAAGAGCATCACGACCCCAAGCGAGGCCGTAGTCCCTGTTCCGAATCCACAGTGTCGTTTCATGGCGTCCTCCCTACACGCGTGCGTCACGTTCTACTCCGGCCGCCAGGCGGGGTCCGCGGCGCCGTCGATGCCCGGAACCGCCGAGAGCCCCGACGGCGTCAGCGTTGACGATGAGGAGCTGGGAGCCACGGCCGGAGTGGCCGGTGGCCGCCAGCGCAAGCGCCTGGCCGTCCGGCGCCCAGCTCGAAGCGAAGTCATCGCCAGCGTTGAAGCGTGAGACGTCGTCGAGGAGCGTCATCTTCTTGCCGGCTCCGTGCGTCGGAATCACCACGACGCGGAGATGCTTGTCACTCGTGAAGACGTAGACGGCGAGCCTCTGGCCGTCCGGCGAGAGCGCGAACTTCTGTCCGGGGACACCGATGGTCCGGTACCCGGTCAGTCGCGCGCGGCCGCTGCCGTCGGGGTTCACCGAGAACAGGTGGCCGGCCTGCAGGTAGTAGATCTTCCCGTCCGACCCCCAGGTCGGCGACACGTAGAAATCGATCACCTCATACCCATACCCCGTCAGCACCGTGGTGGTCGCGGGGGTCACCTGCCGCAGGCCGCTGCCGTCGGCGTTGATCACGCAGATGGCCTCTTTCTTGGGCCAGTACCCGAGGAAAGCGATCTGCGTGCCGTCGGGCGACCACGTCGGGTGGTCGCCATGGACCCGATCCGTGGTGAGCTGCACCTTGCCGGAGCCGTCGGCGTTCATGACCCACACCGCAGGGGTGGGTTGGTAGTCGAACGCAGGGGCGATGTCAGGATCGATCCCTTCGCCGACGACCCAGGCGATCGTGCTGCCGTCCGGGGACCAGGAGGGCGACTCCTCCCAGGCGGGGTCGTCGGTCAGCTGCTTGAGGCCCGTGCCGTCGGTGTTGACGACGTAGATGTCACCATTGCCCCCGATCAACGGCGTCACGACGCGCTCGAACGCGATCGTGCCCGCGACGGTCGGTGTCGGCGGCGGGATCCCGCCTTGGCCCGCCCATGATGAGCTCTCGGCAGTGCTGCTCTTGCCGCCGCAGGCGGCCAGGGCCGGCGCCGCGACGATGACGAGCACGGCGAGCGCGAGTGTGACAGTCGCGGGTTTCCAGAATCCTCGCAGTACCTTCATGACCTGCCCCCTTCTTCTTGGCGTTGGCCCGGCCGCCGCAGCACCGCGGCAAGCGGCCTGGCCCGCCTCTCGAGCCGCCTAGGGCTCCAGCAGACCCCGGTCCATGGCGACGTAGTTGTATTGGCGGATGATCTGGCCGGCCCTGAGCTCCAGAATGACGAGCATCGGCCGGTCGACGAGTCTTCCCCCAGCGATCTCATCGGCGTAGGTGCCCTGCACGGCAGCGAAGCGACCGTCGGACGAAACGAAGTAGGCGGAATCCATGGCCGACCCCAGCGGACGTTCAAGCTTGGACTGGAACTCATCCCGGGAAAACCGCGAGGCGACGTCGGCGGCGAGCTGGCTCTTGGTCATGACGCGCCACTTGGGGCTGACGAGGTCGACGTACCTGGCGTCCTCGGCATAGAAGGACAGGAAGGACGCGGCGTCCCTGCCGTTGTAGGCGGCCAGCCACTGCTCGATGGTGGCCGTCGCTTCGGCGATCGCGGTCTTGGCCGCCGGGGACCCCGGTGCGACCGCGCCGGACGAGACGGCAAGCGTGGGCGTCGTCTGCCCGGCCACGCCCTGCCCGCCATAGTGATCGCATTCCCACACGATCTTGTCGTTCGCGACCGCCAGCACGGAGGCTGCCGGCTGCCACGGCAGATCGCCCGACTCGTCCCGAAGCGCGATCCTGCCCAGGATGGCGGCGAAGCGGCCGTCGGCCGAGACGAAGGAGGACTTCAGGGTCAGTCGGAAGGCCTTCCACCACTCGGGGGACTGAATCATGGCGTCTATATCGCTCTTGGTGATCAGCGCGTAGTAGGTCTCGGCGGCGTCGTAGTACTGCACATCGTCTGCGTACAGAGACGACAGAGCGCGTCGGTCCTTCTTGGCGCTCCAGGCGTTGTTCCATGAGGTCATCAGCTGCCTGACCACCGACTCAGTCCTCGCTACCTGCGCGGGGTCGGAGGCGGCGGGCGGAGTGGTCGCCGGGGACGCCGCCGCCGATGGCGTCGTCGAGCTTGCCGTGCTGCTGCTCTTGGGCGAGCCGCCGCAGGCGGCGAGGGCAAGCAGCGCGAGTACGACGAGCAGCGCGAGCATGATCGCGGCCTTCGCATCACTGGATCCACGGTGCCCCTTCATGACCTCTCCCTTCCCCAGCGGCCCACTGGGTCTCAAGTCGGCCGGCTCACCCGCTGCCCGTGGTCGGGGCTAGAACGGGACGTTGGACCCGTTGTAGTAGAGCGTCTCGCGGCGGATCTTGCCGCTTCGCATCTCCAGCATGGTCACGCCGCTGCCGCTCGCCCCGTACGACTGGCTGCCGGCGGTCCAGATGACGGCCGCCCAGCCGCGGCCGACGACGTAGCGCGGGTGCGCGAAGGCCAGGTCGGCCGGCGTCTCGAAGATCGTGGCGTAGTGCCTCTGCACATCACCGGGGCTGCTGCCCACAGTGCTGGAGGCGGTGTCCGTGAAGGCGATCGTGGGCGCGCTCGAGGCGGCTACCGCGGCGGCGTCCTTGTTCTGCAACGCCGCCGCGTACGTGAGTGCCACGGCCTTGCTCGCCGCCAGCGTGTCCGCCGGTCCTGGCGCCGACCTGAGCGGGGTCGCCACACGTAGCGAGCTCGACTGGCCCTCGAGGGGCTGGTAGTAGTTCGCATGGCGCACGATCTTGCCGTCGCGAGTCTCGACGAGCTGGAGGAGTTGTATCGACCCCTCCGCGAAGTCCTGGCGCAACTCGAGCACCGCCCAGCCGCGGCCGGCGTGGCCCGCGAGGCTGCGGGTGCCCGTAGTCATGGCGCAGACCCCTCCCAGCATCTTGAGAAGCGCCGCCCGGCCATCGACGTGCACCCCGGTGGCGAAGCAGTCGAAGACGACGTCGCGGGCGTACAGCGCGCCGAGCTGGGCGGCGCTCTGGCCGTCCCAGGCGGCGGCGTAGGCGTCGACCGCCTTCTGGGTGACGGCGACCGAGTCGTCGCCGACGAGGAGCTCGGGCGCGGCGGCGACCGACGGCGACGCCTGCGGTGTCGATCCTCCACTCGCCGGGGTGGTCGTCGATCCGCCACATGCCGTCGCGCTCGCCAGCAGCAGCGCCAGAGCAGCGATCGCCAAGCCCGACGACAGCCCTGCTCGGCGTCTGTCCCCGCGGGTGCTCATCGCGGCCTCCTATCTCGATTCGGTCGGTAGGGCCGAAGCGACTCGGCGATTGCGATCAGCTCCTCGGCCGTCGCGCCGCCGGCCACAGTCAGCAGGACGCCGTTCTTGACCGCGTAGAGGTGAGGGATGGTCGTGTACGACGCCACGACGACCCGTGCGGTGACGCCGGCGAAGGCGCCGGCGGTGAGCCTGACGTCGCGGCTGACGAAGTCGGCCCAGGACGTGTCGGGCTCCACGGGGTCGATCGTCGCGGCGGCGTGCGGGTCGGCTACGGTGCGGGTCGTCACGGTCAGGGCGTCGAACCCGCGCACGTACTGGAGTGCGACCACGTCCCGCCCCTCGGTCACCTCGTTCGCGGTGGTCGATCTCGCCGCAGCGGCGGTCCAGCTCTGCACGTAGCCTGCGGGGAGCCAGGCCGGCAGCAGCGTCACGTAGCCCGCCGCGGAGTCGATGCGGGCGAGCGGCAGTCGGCGGAAGCCGGCGTCCTTGCGCACGACCTTGGCGCCCTTGGGCGGGGCGAAGGTGAAGGCCGTGTCGGGCAGCGGTTCGTCGACACGCACGTTGTGCAAGCTGTAGTCGAGCTGGAGGACGCCGTCTGCCAGCATCTGCACGCGTATCGGCAGGCATGTCCGCTGGTCGATCGTGATCGAGTACGTCTCCTTCTCGGTCAGACTTGGGTCGCTGCCGGCATACTTGGACCCCGAGACCACCCATACCGGCCGGCCGTCGTAGGAGGCCGTCTCCAGCGTGGCCGCGCCGTCGGCCTGCAGCGCCCGCGCCGTCGCGCTGATGTCGAACTGCTCGTTCGCCCAACGGTCGGGCGGGCCGAGGGGGTAGCCGGTCGTCACTTCGACCCGGTTCACGTAGCCCCCCGCATCCCAGTCCCAGCCGCGCGAGTAGTCGCGGAACACCCCGCTGGCGGCGTCGTAGGCCGTATCCGCGGCATCCGCTCTGTCCCTCATCTGTACCGGCTTGGAGGTCTGCGGCTTGTCTGTCTGGGTCTGACGGAAGCTGCCGTCGGAGCGCAAGAGCACGCGGGAGTGGGTGACGATGTACTCGGGGACGCCGCCGGGCAAGAGGGCCGCTTGCTCCTTCACGGTGGCGTCCGCCTGCACCGTCTTGCCCGACGAGAGGGCGTGCAGCGCCTTCTGTATCACCTGCGCGGCGGAGACGGGCTCCGGTCCGCTCATGCGCGAGACGCCGGGCACGCCGACAAGGACAGCCATCACGACGGCGGCCGCAATGCCCACCGCGGTCGCGCTCGCCACGACGGGGTGACGGGTCCAGAAGGAGCGCGAGCCACGGGGCCAACGGAGCCAGCCACCCGAGGCCCTGCCCATCTCGCGGTCGGCCTCGTCCAGGCCGGTCAGAAGGCGCGCCTCGAAACTCGGCAGGTGGTCGGGCGCGCCGCCGTGCGTGCGCAGGATCCCGTCCAGGTCGTGACGCTCGTCGTTCATCGGTCCTCCTTGGCGGAACGCGGCCTGCCGAGCTCGTCGCCCAGGGTCGTGCGGGCGGCCGCCACGCGCGAGGCGACGGTGCCGACCGGCACGTCCAGGATCTCGGCCGCGTTCGCGTAGCTGAAGCCGTCGCGGTGGATGAGCAGGATGGCGGCGCGCTGCGCGGGCGTGAGTGCGCCGAGAGCGCGGCACACCTCGTCGCGCAGCGCCACGTCGTCGGCGAGGTCAGACGAAGGCGGCGCCAGCGCCTCGAGCCGTTCCTCGTCGGTCGGCTCGAGACGCTCCGACCGCCGCAGACGCTGCATGCAGGTGGTGTACGCGATGCGGTAGAGCCAGGTGCCGACGCCGGCCTCGCCGCGGAACTGCGGCAGGCCGCGATAGGCGTTCAGGTAGGTCTCCTGCAGGGCTTCATCCATCGCCTCGCGCGACCCCAGCAGATGGAAGGCGAGCGCACGGAGGCGGTCGTCATAGAGATCGACGAGCCTGGTGAAGGCGCGATGGTCACCGCGCCGGGCGGCCCTGACGACGGTCGGTGGGGGATCGTCCGCCGATCCGCGCCGCGCGGCCAGCTCGATGACCGTCGCCTCGCCGCTCTGGTTCCCCGCCATGGGATCCTCGGTCCACCCTCGGCGTGCGGCCGCCGATGAGCGGCGACCACCGGCATGTACTCCCTCTCTACCGTATTAGATGCTCCGGGTCGTCCGGTTTATCTGCGGGTCGGCGCCGGGACTCGGTCGCTTCCGCGATCGGAGACTCGACGAGAACGCCGGAAGGTCGGGCATCGTGTGCCACGTCTGCCTCTTCGCCCCTGGACTCCGTTTCGGACCGGTCCAGGAAACGCGAAGACCGGCCCGCGGGCCGCTCTCACCAGTGGCTCCCCGCCGGACCGCGGTGGCCGCAGTGGTGCGTCCGGCGGATCACAGCCTCCCGTGCGCAGCGCTGCACCTCTCAGGAGTCTCGTATGGGGGTCGAGTACCCGACGGGCGCGATAGTAGTCCCGTTTGGTCCCAGCCGGCCCCAGCCGATGCCATCCAGACCCGCGTGGTCGGGATGGTTGCAGACGGCGATTTCGCGAGTCTCGCGGAGGGCTCGCACGACACGAGTCCCCGCAGGGCAGCGGTTTAGCCGCGGGCAAGTGGTGCCGATAGAGCTGACTGTGCAACCGATGCCGAACCGTCTCCGGAGGCTCCACAGTGTCGCGCTCCATGCTTGAGCGCCTGCAGCGCCTGCCCCGCGTCGCGGTGCTGCTTCTCGGCCTGGCGCTGATCGCCGCGATCGCCTGGCTCGACAACGTCACCGGGCCGAAGCTGCTGCTGAACGTCTTCTACCTCTTGCCGGTGATGCTGGTCGCCTGGGTGACGGCCTCGACCGCCTACGGCCTGCTTGCCGTGCTGGCGACCTTCCTCGTCGGGCCGCTCGAGACCTACCGCGACGGGCTTGGCTTCTACTCCCTGCCCGTCGCGGCGTGGAACGCGGGCATGCGCACGGCGGTGTTCTGCATCGTCCTCTTGCTGCTCGCCGAGGTGCGTAAGCTCGTCGCACGGCTGCAGGAGCAGTCGCTCACCGACGAGCTCACCGGCGTGGCCAATCGGCGCGCCTTCCTTGACGTTGCTGCGCAAGAGATCGAGCGCAGCCGGCGCTACCAACACGAACTCTCGCTCGCCTACCTCGACATCGACGCTTTCAAGGCCGCCAACGACCGCTTCGGACACGCGGTCGGGGACCGCGTGCTCATCGCCCTTGCCGGCCTCGCCCGCGCCACGGCGCGCTCGGTCGACACGGTGGCGCGCATCGGCGGCGATGAGTTCGTCATCCTCATGCCCGAGACCGACGCCCCCGCCGCTCTGCCGCTGGCCGAGCGTCTCCGCGCGACCTGTTCGCGCGCGGCCGGCACGGGCGCGGCGCCCGTCACCTGCAGTATCGGCCTGGTCACTTTCGAGCGCGCGCCCAGCGACCTCGAGGAGCTGCTGACGAGCGCCGACGCCCTCATGTACGAGGCCAAGGCCGCGGGCGGCGACGGCGTACGGCACGCCCGTGTGGGCGCGCCGCGGTCGACGGCCACAGACGGCCGGCTCTTGCCCTTCGCACAGCGGACGGGGGCGTAGACGGCGGGCAGCCGCCGCGCGTGATCGGGCACCCCCACGGGGACCTGCTCGCTCATCGGGCACGACCAGTTCGGAGCTTCGGGCGGTCGCTGGCTGGGAAGCATGCCTCGCGCGCTCAGCCTGGTCGCGTTGTCACCGTTCGTGAGCCAGCTGCCCCTCTCGCGCACGTTGAAGCAAGCCGAAGACCGCCTGGCGGTGTTGAAAGAGCTCATAGAGGCCGGGAAGATCACGCCGGTCATCGAAACGTGTAAGGCGCTAGGCCTCGTGCCGCTGCCCCACGACGATCAAGGGGTCGGCCTGATAGCGCCTGCGCCGAGGCACGACCGTGAGGCCGATGTAGGCGATGCCGGCCAGCAGGACGATCCCATACACGGGGACGCCGTGCCAGTAGCCCCTCTGCTCCGTGACGGTGGCAGTGATCGACGCGGCTGCGTCGCTGGCGGCGCTCAAGCGTAGCCGGAACCTGCCGTTGGGGTCCACCCCGAGGTCGTTCGCGAAGTCATAGGTGCCGCTCTCCAGATAGGGGGACACGAAGCCTTCGTGGCCTCGTCCCACGGCGCCTACTCGCGGCGGCGTGGGGATGAGCTCCCAGCTCACGGCAGCCATGAGAGAGTCGCCGACAGAGGGCGCGGCCGCGATCATCAAGGTCGTCGGGCCGCCGCTGAGGGAGAACTCCGGCGAAGCCTCCGTCTGGTGCTGGTAGGTATCTCCCCGCAGCTCCAGGCGCGTGCTGGTCGTCTGTTCGTGCCACAGTCCCCAGGGCCCGACCGTGAAGGCCCAGACCCCGACGGCGGCCACGAATACCGCGGTCGCAAACCACGGCTTCATGAAGATGCCCATACGAAGAGCCTATTCCCTGGACATTCCGGCGCCACACTCTCGCCCTCGGCCTGCCGGCCGCCGACACCGCGCCGCTGACTCGGACCTGCCGTGCCCGGCGCTTCGCACGCAGCCAGGCTGCGGCCGTGATGGGCTAGACACTCGTCCCACGATCTCCAGCGTCTGCCCGGTCGATAGTGATGATGAGGACCATGCGGTGGCACCTGCGGACGCGAGAAGGGAGCGGGCGTGAAGCGCGCGCGTACGTTCAGTCGGAGTGACGTGGTCGCGAAGGGCTTCGAGGCGAGCTGCATCGCCGAGGACGGGGCGCTCTACTTCTGGCATCGGAACTTCGGCGTGAGGGTCGAGAAACGCACCGGCAAGGCGACGCTTCTGACCGACCCGACCGCCCTGCCCGAGGCGCGCTGGGTGGCCACGAGCCTGGGAGCGAAGGAGCTGGAAGCGGCGGCCCCGCGGCCTACCTCACGGTGAGCGTCTTGTAGCCGATCGTACTCTGCCTGTTGCCGGCGAGGTCGCTGGCGTAGACCTTCCAGGTGTAGGTGCCGCGGGCGAGCTTGCAGGTGTAGGCGTAGCGGATCTCGGTGTTGGTCGTCTGCAGGCCGAGCTCGAGAGTCTTCTTGAGGGCGGACCTCTTGTAGATCCTCACCGTCACCGCCGCCTCCGGCGAGACCGCGTCGTCGACGCGCAGGCGCAGGGTGACCTTCTTGCCGCGTTTGACCGTCGCTTTGGCGAGCGCCTTGGTGACCGGGCGCGTCGTGTCGATGCGCACGGGGAGGTTCTTGGCAGTCTCGACGTTGCCGGCCACGTCGCGGGAGTAGAACCAGACGTTGGTGATGCCGTCGGTCGAGACAACGGGCTTGGCGGCGGCGTCATAGATGCTGTAGACGCCGGCATCGCCGAGGCGGTACCAGGTCTTGTCGACCCCGGAGACGTCGTCGGTCGCGCTCAACGAGACCGTCACCGCGGTCCTGTTCCAGCCGGCGGCGTTGGCCAGCGGTGCCAGGCCGGCGCTGGTGACAGGCGCACCGCTGTCGAGCGCGAAGACGTAGGCCGAGCCCTGGTCGATAGCGCTGCCGACATCGTTTAGGAACGCTCCGACCAGGGCGCTGTCGCCGTCGAGGGCGACCGCCCCCTCACCGAAGAAGTCGTTGGCGGCGCCGTCGGCGGCGGTCAGCCACGCCTGCTGGCTCCAGGCGCTGCCGGAGCGCAGGAAGACGGTGGCTGAGCCCTGGTCGATGTTGCCGCCCACGTCGTCCCTGGGCGCCCCGACCAAGGCGCTGTCGCCGGAGAGGGCGACTGCGTGGCCGAATTCGTCGGCGGCGGCGCCGTCGGCGACGGTCAGCTTCTGCTGCTCGCTCCAGGTGGCGCCGGAGCGCACGAAGACGGAGGCCGAGCCCTGGTCGACGTTGCTGCCGACATCGTCCCCGGGCGCCCCGATCAGAGCGGTGTCGCCGTCGAGGGCGACCGCCGCCCAGCCGAACCAGTCGTCGGCGGCGCCGTCGGCGGCGGTCAGCTTCTGCTGTTCGCTCCAGGTGCCGCCGGAGCGCACGAAGACGTAAGCCGAGCCCTGCTCGATGTTGCCGCCGACGTCGTCCGCCGGTGCCGCGACCAGGGCGCTGTCGCCGTCGAGGGCGACATCGTCGCCGAAGGCGTCGTTGGCGGCGCCGTCGGCAGCGGTCAGCTTCTGCTGCTCGCTCCAGGTGCCGCCGGAGCGCACGAAGACGGAGGCCGAGCCCTGGTCGACGTTGCTGCCGACATCGTCCCCGGGCGCCCCGACCACGGCGACGGCGTCGCCGTCGAGGGCGACCGAGTAGCCGAGCCAGTCGTTGGCGGCGCCGTCGGCGGCGGTCAGCTTCGCCTGCTCGCTCCAGGCGCTGCCGGAGCGCACGAAGACGTAGGCCGATCCCTGGTCGATGGTGCTGCCCACGTCATCTGCAGCCGCCCCGACGAGGGCGGTTTCCCCGTCGAGGGCGACGTCGTGGCCGAACTCGTCGTAGGCGGCGCCGTCGGCGGCGGTCAGCTTGGCCTGCTGGCTCCAGGAGCCGCCGGAGCGCACGAAGACGTAGACCGCCCCCTGGTCGATGCTGCTGCCGACGTCGGCCCCCGGCACCCCGACCAGGGCGCTGTCGCCGGAGAGGGCGACCCGCCAGCCGAACCAGTCGTCGGCGGCGCCGTCGGCGCCGATGAGCTGCGCCTGCTGCAGGGCGAGCAGCGCCAGCGGCGGCGCCGGTGGGCCCGAAGTCCGCGCGGCGGCAGCCGGGATGGCTGCCAAGGCGGCCGTGAGGAGCAGCGCGAGGCACACCACGAGCGCCCAGCTCAGTCTACGTTTCATGACCCCTCCTTCGATCAGGTGAACGCTGTGGATCTCGTCGTACGCCTACCTTCTGCCCCTGAGGATCTCCGCCTCCCGTGTGCAACGGTGCAACTCTCAGGAGTCTCGTATCTCTTCGCAATGCCCATCCGACGGGAAAGTAGTCCCGTTTGTGCCAGCTGGTCCCAGCGAACCCCAGCGGCCCGTCAAAGCGGCCAGATTCCGGTTGCAGGGAGTTGCAGACGGCCGTGGAGGCGACGAGCGGGGTCCCGAGCCGTCGTCG
>CAVOWE010000017.1:0-41578 GCA_963700035.1 uncultured Thermoleophilia bacterium
GGTGCCCCCGGAAGGATTCGAACCTTCGACCTCGCGCTCCGGAGGCGCGCGCTCTAATCCCCTGAGCTACGAGGGCAACGGCTGCCGAGTCTAGCACACGCGGCGGCGGCGCGAGCGGCAGGGTCGCGGACGCCTCCGGCCCGCGCTCCGGCCGTCAGACCAGGTGTTCGATGGCCTCGGCCAGCTCGACGTCGCGCGCCGTGACGCCTCCCGCGCTGTGAGTGCTGAGGTGAAGCGTGACCTTGTTGTAGCGGATGTCGATGTCGGGGTGGTGCTGCTTCTCCTCGGCCACCTCGGCGAGGTGCTCGACGAAGCTGATGGCGTGCACGAAGTCGGCGAAGCGGAACGTGCGCGTGAGCGCCTCGCCCTGGAACCCCCACTCCCCCAGCTCGCCGAGCGCCGCCTCGATCTGCTCCTGGTTCAGCGTGTCCATCGGCCCCTCCCTGGTCGGCTCATTCGGCCCGGCGCCGGCGACGACGCCGCTTACCGCCTGTCTTCCCCGCGGCCGCGCAAGGCACGCTGCATGTCGCGTTTGGCGTCGCGCTCGGCCATGTCGTGGCGTTTGTCGTAGAGCTTCTTGCCGCGCGCCATGCCGATCTCGATCTTGGCGCGCCCGTCCTTGAAGTACACCTTCGTGGGCACGACCGTGTAGCCGCGCTCCCGGACGCGCTGGGCGATGCGCTCGATCTCGTGCTTGTGCAGCAGCAGCTTGCGCGTGCGCAAGGGCTCATGGTTCCAGATGTTGCCCTGCTCGAACGGGCTGATGTGGGCGCCGACGAGGAAGAGCTCGGGGGCGTGCGCAGGGCCCTTGACCTCGACGTAGCTGTCGCGCAGGTTGATGCGCCCCTCGCGCAGCGACTTGACCTCGGTGCCCACGAGGGCGATGCCCGCCTCGTAGGTGTCGTCGATGAAGTAGTCGTGGCGCGCCTTGCGGTTCTCGGCCACGCGTTTGATGCCGGTCTCTCGTGCCATGACCCTAGGTTACCGCATCGCGGTGCGGGGGGCGGCCGGAGGGCCGCCGAAGGCGGCGCCGAGCCGCCCGTTCAGCGGCCGCGGCGGTACTGCTCGCGGCCGGGCCCGCGGCGGCGCGGCGGCCGCGCGCCCGTCGAGCGTCGCGCGGGGCTGCGGTTCCTGCCGGTGAGCGGCCGCTCCGGGCCCTCGAGCGCCGGGGCAAGGTCGACCTTGCCGCGCAGCCGGTCGACGTGCTCGACCTTGACGGCGACGGCGTCGCCGAGACGGTAGCGGCGCCCGGTCGCTTCTCCGACGAGCGCCGTCTCGTGTTCGCTCACTTCGAAGCGCTCGCCGCCCAGGCGGCGTGACGAGAGGAAGCCTTCGAACACCTCGCCGAAGCGGACGAACAGGCCGCCTCCGACGAGGCCGACCACCTCGCCGGCGAACTCCTGCTCCCAGCCCTCGTCCTGGAGCCGGCGCTCGAGCAGGAAGCAGAGCGCGACGGCGTCGGCGTCCAGCTCCAGGCGGGCGAGCTCGCGCTCCCGCGTGGAGCAGTCTTCGGCGGCGGCGGCGAGCTCGGCTTCGCCCAGCTCGCCGCCGCCCTCGCCGAGGTGGTACAGCAGGCTGCGGTGGGTGACGAGGTCAGGGTAGCGCCGGATCGGCGAGGTGAAGTGCAGGTACGCCGGGCTCGCGAGCCCGAAGTGGCCGAGGTTCGCCGGAGCGTAGCGCGCCTGCTTGAGCGAACGCAGCAGCAGCGTCCCCCATGCCTGCCTGCCCCGCTGTTCGCGGGCGCTCGTCTCGGCGACGATCCGGCTCAGGCGGCCGAACGCCTCCGCAAGCTGCGCCGCCGGCACGGCCTCGCCGGCCGGGAACGGCGGCGTCTGCAGGCCGAGCTCCTCGAGCGCGTCGAGCAGCTCGCGCACGCTGGCCGGCTCGGGCGGCTCGTGGACGCGGTACAGCGTGCGCGCCTTCTTGCGCAGCAGGAACTCGGCCACCGCCTCGTTGGCGGCCAGCATGAGCTCCTCGACGAGCGCGTGCGACGGCGTCTCGGGGCGCGCCACCGCCCCCGCGAGAGCGCCCGCGTGGTCGAAGGCGTACTCGGGCTCGAACGAGCCCAGCGTGAGCGCGCCGCGCGCCTGACGGCGGCGGCGCAGCACGCCGGCCAGCTCGTGCGCCAGGCGCAGCCTGGCGAGCAGCTCGTCGTCGGCGGCCGTGGTCGCGTCCGGCACGTCGCGCGGCGGTCCCGCGGCGATCCTGCTCTCCGCACGGGCGGCGCCGCCGTCTTCGCCGCCGCCCTCTTCCCCGCCGATGATCGTGTCCACGAAGCCGTAGGTGAGCCGGTGATCGCTGCTGATCAGCGAGCGGTAGAACTGCACCGCGGTGCGACGCCCGTCCGCGGCGAAGGCGAACTCCACGGTGAGGCACTTGCGCGGCTGCCGCGGCACGAGGCTGCAGAGGTCGCTGCTCAGCGCCGCCGGCAGCATGGGCTCGGCGAACAGCGGCAGATAGAGACTGGACGTGCGCCGCCGGGCCTCCTTCTCGATGGCGCCGTCGTCGTCGACGAAGTACGACACGTCGGCGATGTGCACGTGGGCGCGGTACCCGGCGCCGTCGCGCGCCACGCTGACGGCGTCGTCGAAGTCGCGGGCCGTGTCCGGGTCGATGGTGAACGTCGGCAGTGCCGTGAGGTCGTGGCGGCCGCGGTCCGCGCGCGAGGCGCGCGTGCCCACCGCGGCCGCCTCGTCGAGCACCTCGGCGGTGAAGCCCTGCGGCAGCCCTCGCGCGTAGATCATGGCGCGCAGCACCGCGCGCAGATCGTCGGCGCGCCCCAGGACCTCGACGATGCGGCGCCGATCGCCGTGCAGCGGCACGGCGAGCACCAGATCATCGAGTTTCGGGGGCTCGCCGCCTTTGGCAACAAGGTAGGAGCGCGTGTCGGCGAACAGCGGCTCGAGCGACCAGAACTTGCCCCAGCGGGCGACGCGGTACGGGAGGGGCTTGGCCGGAGTGGCCGCGCCGGGCTTCTCGCCGTGCGGCCGGCGCGCGTCGCGTCCCGGCCGTCCCCGCCTCTCATCGTGACGCGGCGGAGTCACCGCGCGCCTACTTCTGCCCGGCGAGGTACTTGAGCGCGGCCTGGAGCTGCTCGTCCTTCTTCGTCTTGGGATCGTCGCGCACGACGATGTCGGGCGTGATGCCCTTCTTGTTGATGTTGGTGCCGTTCGGGGTGAGATACACGGCGATCGTGAGATGAAGGGCGGCGCCGTTGCCCAGCGGCACGGTGATCTGCACCAGCCCCTTGCCGAAGGTGCGCGTGCCGATCACCTCGGCGCGCTGGTGATCCTTGAGCGCGCCGGTGACGATCTCGGACGCGCTCGCCGAGTAGCCGTTGACGAGAAGCACCAGAGGTTCCTCGGTGGCCAATAGGCCGTTCGTCCTGAACACCTCGAGCGGCGAGTGCAGGCCCTTGGTGGACGTGACCACGCCGCTCTGGAAGATGCCTGTCACGTCGACCGCCTGGTCGAGAAGGCCACCGACGTTGTACCGGAGGTCGAGGATGAACGACTGCGCGCCCCGCTTCGCGAGCGCTTCCACGTCGCGGCGCACGTCGCGCGCGGCGAAGGCGTTGAACGCAAAGAGCTGCACGTAGCCGACCTTCTCGCCGCCGGCTCGCTCCATCTTCTTGCGCGTCTCGGGCAGCTCGACACGGCGACGCACGAGGTCCAGCGTCTCGACCGGCCCGCCGGCCTTGGGCTCGACGCCGAGCTTCACGTGCGTGCCCTCGTCGCCCCTGATGCGGGCGACGCTGACATCCACGGCCTCGTTGGCCGTGGGCTGCCCGTCGACAGTCACGATGATGTCGCCGGGCTTGAGCCCCGCCTTCTCGGCCGGAGACCCTGCGTAGACTCTCGTGATGACCGGGCCCTTCTTGCCCTTATGGAGGGTCGCACCGATGCCGAAGAACTGCCCGCTCATCCTCGTGGCGAGGGCCTTCGCCTCTTCCGGCGAGAGGTACACCGTATAGGGGTCGTTGAGCGACTTGAGAGTGCCGTTGACCCCTGCCGTGCTGAGCTTGTCGACGTCGACCGGCCTGTAGTAGCGGCCCTGCAGCTCCTCGATGATGCGCTGCTGCAGGTCGCCGGCCTTCTCAGCGGAATCGGCCTCGCCCGAGCTGAGACGCACGACGTTCTCGCCGTGCAGGTACCAGCCGACGAAATAGCCCCCGAGGAAGCCGAGGGCCACGAGGAGCACCACGACGGTGGTCCGCAGGGCGCGCATCAGCGCAGATACCCCATGGGGTCGACGGGACTACCGTTGATGCGCACCTCGAAGTGCAGGTGAGGCCCGGTGGAGAAGCCGGTCGAGCCCACGTATCCGATGACCTGCCCGCGGGTCACCATAGAACCGGTGGCCACCGCCAGCGACGACTGGTGGGCGTAGAGCGTCGAGATGCCGCGCCCGTGATCGACGATGATCACGTTGCCGTAGCCGCCCATCGACGTCGAGTAGATGACGGCGCCGCTGTCGGAGGCGTGGATGGGCGTGCCGTACCCCACGCCGAAATCGATGCCGGTGTGCAGCTTGCGGTAGCCCAGGATCGGGTGGATGCGATACCCGTAGGGCGAGACGATCGGCCCGCTGACCGGCCACATCATGTCGCCGGTGCCGACGCCGTTCCCGGATGACCCGGTGATGACCCCCGAGAGCGCGTTGCTCTCGGCGAGCAGCTGGTTCTCCTGCTGCTCGAGAAGCGCGAGGTCGTTCTCGACGGCCGAGAGCCTGGTGTTCTTCTGCTTGCGCATCGCGAAGGAGGCCGCCTTCTGCGCCGCCTGGGCGGCGCGCAGGGCGGCCAGCTGGTCGCTCTGCGACTGGAGGTCGTTGACCGCCTGGTGGACGCCGCTCTCCTTCTCGGCGATGGTCTGCTTCTCGTGCGCCACCGTGTCGCGCGTGGTCTCCAGCCCTCCGACCAGCTCGTTGTTGCCGCCGATGAGGTCGCTGACGACGTTCATGCGGCTCACCAGGTCCTCGAAGCTCGTGGAGGCCAGCACGACGTCGATGTACGTGAGGTCGTCGGTCTTGTAGGCGATCACCACGCGCGTCTCGAAGTTGTCCTGCTCGAGGGCGAGCTGCTGCTCCGCCGCCTGCAGCTCGAGCCGCTTGAGGCGCAGCTGCTCCTGGAGGATCTCGAGCTTGTCGCGCGTGGTGGTGAGCTTCTGCTCGACCGCGCCGATCTGGTCGCCGAGACGGGCGAGCTCGTCGTCGATGGCCGCAAGGGTGCCATCGAGCGTCGCGATCTGGTCGCTGAGCGTCGCCTTCTGCTTCTTCGCGGCGGCGATCTTGTCGCGGGTGCGGGCCAGCTCGCCCGGGGGCGCCGCGCCGGCGAACGCCGGCGCGAGACCGAGGACCACCGTCGCCAGAACGGTGGCGAGGAGGAGTTTGCGGAAGCTGGGGTTCATGGCAGTCGCTAGTCTTCTTCGGGCGGCGGCGCGAATCCTGTAGGCCGCCGCCTCAGCTCACGTCTTCAGGTAGCGGCGCAGCGCGACGAGGCTGCCCACCGCGCCGAGGAACGCGCCGAGGATCGCCAGGCTGGGCATGAGGCCCAGCGGCCACGCGCCTCCCTGCCACCACATGCGGAAGACCCGGAGGCTGAGGAAATCTATCTGCGAGCTCTCGATCCAGCCGGCGATACCCCAGTTGCCCACCCACACGAAGGCCGCCGCAAGCACGGCGCCGACCAGGCCGGTGATGAAGCCCTCGAGGACGAACGGCCAGCGGATGAACCAGTTGGTGGCGCCCACGAGACGCATGATCTCGACCTCGCGCCGGCGCGCGAAGATGGACAGCCGCACGGTGGTGCTGATGAGCAGCACCGCGGCGGCCGCGAAGATGCCGGTGGTCACCCACATGCCCTTCTCGATGAGGCTGATGGTGCCGAGCATCTTGCGCACGGTCTCTTTGGCGTACTTGACGCCGTTGTGCGTGCCCGGGTCGTTGTCGACCGTGGGGTCGTCGAAGAACGCCTGCGCGACGCTGTCGACCCTGTCGGCGTCCTTGACCTGGATCTCGTAGGACGCCGGCAGCGGGTTGATGGGCAGGTTGGCGACGATGCGCTCGCCGAAGCGCTCGCGGAAGCGGCGCAGCGCCTCTTCCTTGCTGATGTACTTGTAGCTCTTGACCTCGTTCATGCCCTGGATCTTGCGCTCCAGCGACTGCGTCTGCTCGGGGGTCGCGTCGTCCTTGATGAAGACCTCGATCATGACGCGGTTCTTGAGACTCGTGGCGCCCTGGTTGAGGTTGTCGCGCGTCACCAGCACGGCGCCGAGGATGGCCGTGGAGATGAACACCGTGATCACGGCCGCCATGGCCATGACCCAGTTGCGGCGCATGGAGCCGAACGCTTCGGAGAGGAAGAAGCTAAAGCGCATCGCCCACCTCTTCGACGACCTGGTCGTAGCTGCCGCGGCGCTCGTCGCGCACGAGGCGGCCGGCCTCGAGCTGCAGGACGCGCCGGCGCATGCGGTTGACCATGTCGCGGTCGTGGGTGGCGACCACCACGGTGGTGCCCGTGCGATTGATGCGGACCAGGAGCTGCATGATGCCCACGGCCGTCTCGGGGTCGATGTTGCCCGTGGGCTCGTCGGCCATGAGCAGCGGCGGGTGATTGACGAAGGCGCGCGCCACGCTGACGCGCTGCTGCTCGCCGCCGGAGATCTCGTGAGGGTAGCTGTCGGTCTTCTCGGCGAGGCCGACCAGGCTGAGGATCTCGGGGACCTTGCGGCGGATGGAACGCCGCGGCTCGCCGACGACCTCGAGCGCGTAGGCGACGTTGTCGTGGACGGTCTTGTTGGGCAGCAGCTTGAAGTCCTGGAACACGCAGCCGATGTTGCGCCGCAGGAGCGGCACCCTGCTCTTGCGCAGGGTGCCGAGGTTGCGGCCCGCCACCAGGATGCGTCCCGAGTCGGGCACCAGTTCCTTGAGGACCAGCTTGATGAGGGTCGACTTGCCCGAACCGGAGGGGCCGACCAGGAACACGAACTCGCCCTTGCCGATGTGGCAGGTGAAGTCCTGGAGGCCGACCACGTCGGGGTCGTAGACCTTGATGACGTCTTCGAAGACGATCATGGGGCGCGCTCTCTCCCTTGTCAGCCGTCTGAGGCCAAGCCCCGATTATGAGGGGCCGGGCAGACCAGCTCAACCCGACCCGCCTGTTCGTCGCCCACCGCGACGGCGCCTTGCGCGCAGCCGGACGGGCCGGCGTCAGCGCCGCCAGCGTCCTTCGCACGAGGGGCCGCCGCGCACCGGGGACGAACTGTCGGCAAGGCCGGGTGAGTGACGTGGCGGCGACCCCGCGACCGTCTTCGTCGCCGGCCCGGGGCTTCCTGCACGCTGAGAGGAGTGCGGCGCGACGGCCGGGCCGTGCCCGCGGGAGTCGGTCTTGAAGAGAAGATGACGGCCCGCGAGCGGGCCGTCATCCCAACAAAGGGGGCCGACCGAGCTAAGCAGAGTCTGGCGAGTCAATGCTAAGAGGGGAGGTCGGCCCCCTGTGACGATAGCAGACCGCGCGCGGCGCTCAACTGGAACATGCGTCTATCGCGACGCCTGCACACGGGCGCAGCCGGGCAGCCGGGCGTGACCGAGACGGATCCGGAGAATCGCGGCGGCAGGCAACGGGACACGGATCGCCGCAGCTGATACCGTCACGGCGTCACGTTCCCTCGGGAAAGGCTGGTCCGGCATGGCTGGTGGCACGATCGTGGTCCTCGTGGTCGTCGCCCTCGCGCTCGTCATCGGCTTGGGATACCTCATCGTGTTCAGGTTGATGAGAGGCAGCCAGACGGTCGTGCCCGACGTCGCGGACGAGCGCGCGGCGAAGGCCGACCGCGTGGTCGCCATGGACGACCAGGGGCGGCCCGTGATGGAGTCGCAGGACGCGCCGCCCGAGCCGCCGCGTGACGCGGCCGGCTTCGAGAGGGTGCTCGACGAGAGCCTCGACGCCCTGCACCCCGAGCGCGAGGAGTGAGGCGCGCCGCGTCACGCCTCGGGCGGCTCCTCGGGACCTGACGCCGCCGGATCACCCTGCAGCAGGCCGCGCCACCCCGCCAGCACGCGATGCGCGTGTTCCGCCCCGACGATAGGCTCCGCGGGCAGCGGCAGCCGCGCCGGGTACAGCAAGGTGGCCCGCGTCTGCGGACCGCCCATGCCACCGTGGAACGAGATCAGCTCCTCAAAGGCGCAGCCCTCGTCGAGCTGGTGGTCGTAGAAGCTGTTGACCATGATGTCGGCGACATGGGCGAATCCGTCGGTGCGCCGCAGATGATGCGCGGCGTTGGCCGAGAACCCCGCCAGCGGGTCCTCGCCCTCGACGCGGTCGTCCGCGAGGAAGCGGACGCCGTGCGCACCGAGGGCCAGCGGGCCGCGCTCCGAGGAGTGCACCAGGAGCCAGCCGACATGAGGATGCTCCCGCAGGGCGGGGATCAGCCGAGGATGCCGCGCGTGGATCTCCTCGAGGGTCAGCCGACGCTTCTCCTCCATGAGGTAGATGAGCCCCAGGTTGCCCGAACCGAGGACCACGGTCTCCTCGCCGGAGACGTCGTTCTTCGCGCGCTTGGTCTTCTTGCCGCCGGTGGCCTCTTTGAAGGCGTGGGCGACCGCCGAGTCGTTCTCGTCGCCGGCGCGCAGTTCGCTGACAGCACGACCTTCCAGAGAGCGCCGCACGAGGTCGTCGAGGCCGTAGCCGTTGCGCTGCTTGAAGGTCGCGCCCTGGGTCTGGCCGTGGTCGGAGAGCACGACGATCTCGTAGGGGCGCGCCGCGTACTGCCGGGCGCGGGCGATGCGCGCGAACTGCTGGTCGAGCTTGCGCAGCACCTCGAGCGTGTCGGCGCGCTCGAGACCGGAGTGGTGCGCGACCTCGTCGTAGCCCGCGAAGCAAGCATAGACGGCGGGCCGGCCCTTCATCATGTCGCCGAGCAGGCTGTAGACGGTGATATCGCGCACCGCCACGGCGAGCGCGGCGCGCAAGAACGGGTACTTGCCGCCGCGATGCCCGCGCGGCCGGATATCGCGGCGAATGCCGCGCGCGGCCGCGATCCACTCCAGGCCGACCTCGTAGAAGAACAGGACGAGCGTGCGCGTGACGTTGAAGCCGTTGGCGAAGAAGGCCCGGTAGCCGGGATTGGCCTTCTTCTCGGCCGCCATGCGGCTGATGGTGAGGATGACGTGATCGGCCTCGCCTGAGAGCAGGTTGCTGCGGCTGGCGCCGCCGTCGATGAGGAGTCCGCGGCCCGAAGCGTGCCGCCGCTCGATCTCCTCGCAGTCGGGCGGCGCCGAGCAGGTCATGAGCCTGCCCGATTCCTTCTCGACCCAGCGGAAGGCGGGGATGTCGTCGTTCGAGCCCAGCAGGAGGCCCGCCTGGGAGGCGCCGGTCTGCGAGGAGAGGTCGGTCTCCCACTCGGCCAGGCGATGCGTGCCCTCGGCCAGCCAGCGCGCCATCTCGGGAGCGTGGCCGTCGCGCATGGCGCGCTGGAGCACCGGCAGCGCCAGTCCGTCGACCTCCAGATAGAGGATGCCGGGCACGTCGGTCACCACGCGGCCCCCGGACAGGCGGGCGATGCGCTGGATCACGCGCAGCGTGTAGGTGTCGTCGTCGTTGGTGCCGAGGACGACCTCGAGGATCACGGTCACCGCGGCGACGACGACGGCGGCGGCCAGTGCCGACCAGAAGGAGTCCACCTCGAACGAACTGTCGGAGAGGTCCGACGCAAGCTTGAAGATCCAGGCGTCGAGCAGCAGGACGAGCAGGAAACCGGCCACCAGCATGAACGGCAGGCGCAGCGCCGCGATGAGCGGCGGCAGAAGCGCGTTGAGGACGGCGATGAGGGCCGCCGCGACGAACGCCCCGAACGGCCCCTCGACGCGCACGCCGGGCAGGAGCCACGTCGCCACGTAGACGGCCAGCGCCGCCGTGGCCCACCCCACGAGCAGCCGCCGCAGCCGCAGCCGCGGGCGCGCGGGCTCCCATGAGGGCGTCGCGCCGTACCCCTTCGTCGGCTCTGCGGCCATCCCGGACCTCCTCAGCCTCTGTCGCGCGGACACGACGCCATGACTGCACGCCATTCTATCCGGGACACGGCCGGCGCCGCGCGTCGAGGCGGCGGCCGGCGCCGCGGCTCATCCCGCCGGCCGTCCTGCCCTTGAGGCCGCCGCGAGCCGCGGCGGATGCCGATCTGAAGGCGGGCGCGTAGACTCCTCACGCATCCGGCGTCGGATGCACCCCGTGGAGGTGACGCCCGTGTCGCGCAAAGGCTGGCTGCTGTTCATCGCCTTGTGCGTGATCTGGGGCATCCCCTATCTCCTCATCCGGGTGGCGGTGCGCGAGCTGCCGCCGCCGGCGCTGGTCTTCCTGCGCACGGCGCCGGCGGCCCTCCTGCTCGTGCCCCTGGCGCTGCACCGCGACGAGCTGCGGCCGCTGCTCGCGCGCTGGCGCTGGGTCGTCGTCTACACCGTGGTGGAGCTCGCCGTGCCCTGGCTGCTGCTGGCGCACGCCGAGCTGCGCATCTCGAGCTCCCTGGCCGGGCTCCTCGTGGCCTCGGTGCCGCTCATCGGAGCCGTTCTGTACCGCGCCCTGGGCGCGGGCGAGCACTTCGACGCGCGCCGCCTGACCGGCCTCTTCATCGGCTTCGCCGGGGTCGCGGCCCTGGTCGGCATCGACGTGGCCGGCTCCGACCCGCTGGCCGTGGCGGAGATGCTGGTCGTGGCGCTCTGCTACGCCGCCGGCCCCCTCATGATCAGCCGGCCCTTGGCCGGCCTCCCCAGCCTGGGCGTCATCACCGCCTCGCTGGCCCTGACCGCCGTCGCTTACGCGCCGGCCGGCCTGCTCTCCATGCCGGACTCGGTCTCGGCGGAGACCGTGGGCGCCGTCGCTGCCCTGGCGCTGGTCTGCACCGTGCTCGCCTTCCTCGTCTTCTTCGCGCTGATCCGCGAGGTCGGACCGTCGCGCGCCACGGTGATCACCTACGTCAACCCGCTCGTGGCCGTACTGCTCGGCGTCGTCATCCTCAGCGAGCCGCTCACGCTGGGCATCGCCGTCGGCATGCCGCTCATCCTCGTCGGCTCGGTCCTGGGGACGGCTCCGTCGCTGAGACAGGCGGGCGCGACGCCGGGCGAGCGCTCCTCGGACCCGGCGGCCGAACCGGCCGCGAGCCCGCCGACGCCGTAGGCGGCCGGCGGGCGGCGCCGTCCCGGCCCGTCGCCGGCGCCGCCGGCACGGACGCCGCCGGCGCTCAGCGCGGCATGTCGGGGATGGGCGGCTCCAGCTCGGGCAGCGACCAGAAGCCGTGCAGCTCGCCGCCGTCGACGCGGATCGTCACGCCGTTGACGTACGACGCGTCAGCGGAGGCGAGGAAGGCGACGACGCCGGCCTGCTCGTCGGCTGTGGCGAAGCGGCGCATGGGGATCACGCGCATGTACTGGTTCCAGGTCGCCTCCTCCATGGCGTAGTCCATCATCGGGGTCATCGTGAACCCGGGGGCGACCGCGTTGCAGCGCAGACCCAGGTGGCCGAGCTCGAAGGCCATGCTCTTCGTCAGCTGGCTGAGACCCGCCTTGGAGGCGTTGTAGCCCGCCCACGGCGACTCCGCGATGAAGGCGTCCACCGACGAGATGTTCACGATCGCGCCACCGCCGTGCGCGATCATGTGGCGGGCGACGGCCTGGCTCAGCAGGAAGGCGCCGGTGAGGTTGGTCGCCAGCGTCTCGTCCCACTCCTCCAGCGAGATGTCCAGGACCTTGGTGGCAAAGGCGACCCCGGCGCAGTTCACGAGCACGTCGATGCGCCCCAGCGTCCCGATCCAGGCGTCCGCCGTCGCGGCGATCGAGGCGGGGTCGCGGAGATCGATGGGGGCGGCGTGCAGGCGAGGGTCGCCGCGCTCCGCAAGGGCCGCGAGGGCCTCCGGCCGGCGGCCCAGGGCGACCACCGTCGCGCCTTCGCGCAGGAACCGGTCGACGATGGCTTGCCCGATGCCGCCCGTCGCCCCGGTGACGATGACGTTCTTGCCCTCGAAGCGCTCCATGAGACCCTCCTCGTTCGCCGGCTCGCATCCTACTGGAAGGCCCGCAGCGCGACGAGATCACGCAGGGTCGTCAGGATGAGGTGCGCCGGACCCAGGCCTCCGTGGCTTCGAGCTGGTTGAACGTGAAGAGATGCACGCCGCCGATGCCCAGCCCCGCCCCCTCGGCCGCGGCCGCGACCTCCAGCGCGAGCGGCGTCGGGTCGAAGCGTCGCGCGCGCGCCAGCGTCGCGATCTGCCGACCGTGCCGCGCGAGGTAGCGAAGGGAGGCGCCGACGCCGGTCTTCAGCGAGATCTCGGCGAGCTTGCGCCGCTCGACCACGCCGGGAAGACCCACGACGACGGGCAGTCCGATGCCGGCCTCACGCAGGTCGCGCACCCAGCGCGCGAGCGCCTCCGCATCGAAGCACAGCTGCGTGGTGATGTAGTCGGCGTGCTGCTGTTTGCGTCGCAGGGCCTCGAGCAGGCTCGCCGTGGGGATCAGCGGATGGCCCTCCGGGTAGCCGCCGACGCCGATCCGCGCCAGGGAGTGCGGCAGGGTGCTCAGCTCATCGAGGAGGTCGCCCGCGTCGGCGTAGCCGCCCGCGGGCGGCGACGCGTCGCCGCCGACCACGAACGCCTCGTGGATGCCGGCGGCCTCGAGATGCGCCACGATGCGCTCGAGCTGGCCGCGGTCCGCGATCATGCGCGCGGCCAGGTGCGGCACGACCCGGTAGCCGCGTCCGGCCAGGCGCGCGCTCACGTCGATCGTCCTCTCGATGCCGTGCCGCGGCGAAGCGGTCACGGTGACGGTCGCCCCCTCGGGCAGCGCCGCCACCCTCTCCTCGATCCCGCTCACAGGGATCACTTCGTAGCGCGGTGACTCCAGGAGCCGGGCCACCGCGGACGGCTGCGCGCGTACTGCTCCGTTGACTGCCGACATCGTCTACCTCACTCCACCATAATCAGGACTGTTTCCGCCCTGTATATACCCACGAGGGCGGGCGCCTCAGCTAGGATTGCGGCCGCGGCCGCGACGGGCGCCCGGCGAGGCGGTCGCCGGCCACGGACTCGAGAGGCAGAGAATGAGCGCTGCGCCCGACACGACCATCCCCGGCATCGCGGTCGTCATCGACGAGCGGGCGGTCCGCGTGACGAGCGAGCGGCCGCTCGCGGTGCTGAGCTCGGCGGTCGTCGGCGGCGGACTCTGCAGGGCCCGCGACATCGTCAACATGCACGTGGACAAGGACTACGACGGAGGGAGCCCGGAGGACGACCTCGCGGCGTTCGCCGCCACGTGCGGCATCGACGGCGTCTTCGTGGGCCTCATGACCGCCGCCTTCACCGAGCACGCCTGCGTCGTCGCCGAGTCACGCGGCGGCGTCACCGTCGCGGCCGTCGTGTCGATGGGCCTCAGCAACACCTCGAACGCCGGCGTGACGCCGCCGCTCGCGGCCTCCCCGGGGACGATCAACGCGATCCTGCTCGTCGATGCCGCCCTGACGCCGGGCGCCATGGTCAACGCCGTGATCACGGCGACCGAGGCCAAGACGATGACGCTCGCCGAGTGGGACGTGCGCACCGCGGACGGCGACCCGGCCAGCGGCACCTCGACGGACGCGGTGGTCGTGGCCTGTACGCAGGCAGGCGCGGAGCTGAGCTACGCCGGCCCCGCCACCACCGTGGGCTGGCTCGTCGCCCGCACGGTGCGCGCCGCCATCACGCGGCTGTGCCGCGAGAAGGTGGAGCGGGACGGGGGCCGGCGCGTCGGCTGGTGAGCCGGAGGTGCGCCGGCGGTCTCAGGCTTCGCTGTCGAGGACCTCGTCGATCCAGCCGGCGCCGGCGATGGCCAGCGGGAAGCCGCAGGTCGTGATCGCCAGCAGGGCGACCTGACGGACCTCTTCGGGGGTCGCCCCGGCGGCGCGAGCCTTTCTGACGTTGGAGCGCACGGAGCCCTCTGCGGCGGCGCCGATGGCCAGACCCAGCTTGACGAGGCGCGCGGTGCGCTCGTCCAGCGGGCCGGACGAGTCCACGGCCTCGCCCAGGCCGTCGAGGGCGGTCGCGACGGCGGGAAAACCGTCGCGGAACTTGAGATACACGTTCGGCAGATGCTCGTCACTCACGATGGTCTCTCCTTCGCCGTCGCTTCGACCACTCAGTCCAGGAACTCGCGCAGGCACTGCGCGTCGCGGTACGCCTTGAGCTTGGCCAGCGTCTTGGCCTCGATCTGGCGGATGCGCTCGCGCGTGACCCCGAACTTCTGCCCGACCTCCTCGAGGGTGCGCGGGTTGCCGCCGGCGAGGCCGAAGCGCAACTCGACGATGCGGCGCTCGCGCTGCGTGAGGAGCTGCAGGACGCGCACGAGCTCCTCGCGCTGCACGATGTCGTCGACCTCTTCGACCGGCGAGGACGAATCCTTGTCTTCGATGAAGTCGACCAGCAGCGCGTCGCCCTCGTCGCCGATGGGCGTGTGAAGGCTCGCCGGCTCCTGGCTGATCTTGAGGATCTCGCGGACGCGCTCGGGCGTGGTGCCCATCTCGGCGGCGATCTCCTCGGGCGTGGGCTCGCGGCCGGAATCCTGCAGCAGCTGGCGCTGCACGCGGACCAGCTTGTTGATGTTCTCGACCATGTGCACCGGGATGCGGATGGTGCGCGCCTGGTCGGCCAGGGCGCGCGTGACCGCCTGCCTGATCCACCAGGTCGCGTAGGTCGAGAACTTGAAGCCGCGGCGATAGTCGAACTTCTCGACGGCGCGCATCAGGCCCAGGTTGCCCTCCTGGATGAGGTCGAGGAGCGGCATGCCCCTGCCCATGTGCCGCCGCGCGATGGAGACGACGAGGCGCAGGTTGGCCTCGGTGAGCTTGCGCTTGGCGTCCATGTCGCGGCGCTCGATGCGCTTGGCCAGCGACACCTCTTCCTCGGCGGTGAGCAGCGGCACCTTGCCCATCTCCCGGAAGTACATGCGCACCGGATCGTTGGTGGTCGATTTGATCGAGAGGTCGAGCTTGGGAGGGGCCTCTTCTTCGACGACGGGCTCCGGGTCGGACGCGGCGCCATCGCTCTCGATGACGTCGATACCGAGGTCGGCGAAGACGCCGTGGATCTCCTCGAGCTGTTCGGGGGTGAGGTCGACGTCGCGCAGCGTGGCGGCGATGTGGGCGCCGTCGAGGTAGCCTTGCTCGCGGCCTTCTTCGAGCAGCCCGCGCACCTCGTCGGTGCAGAGCACGGCGAGGTCGGCGGACGAGGCGATGCGATCTTCAGAGGGTTCGATCACTCGGGTGACTCCTGCTCTTCGTGGCGCGCTTCGGCCATCACCGGCCAGGGCGATCGCAGAGGCGGCGCGCCGAGCACGTGCGCCCCGTGCAGGCGCGCAAGCGCGCGTGCCCTTGAGGGCTGGGGCGGTGAGAAGCGGACGCCAAGCGGACAGGTGATGATACCAGTCCTGCGGCGCGCGGGCAAGAGCCGGACCGCAGCCGGCCGCTCTGGGCCGGCTGCGGTCCGCTCAAGGGCGCGCCGCTCAGTACGGGCTGACCAGCGACCCGTCGCCGTAGGGATCCGCGGGCTGGGCCGGCTGCGGCAGCGTACCGGCCTTGATCTGCTCCATCACCTGGACGGCCGTGTTGATCGGCACGGCGAAGCCGATGCCTTCGTTGCCGCCGCCCTGCGAGGCGA
The DNA here is from genome assembly GCA_963700035.1 of uncultured Thermoleophilia bacterium. Lineage (GTDB taxonomy): Bacteria > Actinomycetota > Thermoleophilia > UBA2241 > UBA2241 > CAIXSE01. The sequence goes on from CAVOWE010000017.1 coordinate 15,666, forward strand.
TCTGCTCGTTGATGCCGATGACCTGCCCGTTGGCGTTGATCAGCGGGCCACCCGAGTTGCCCGAGTTGATGGCGGCGTCGGTCTGGATGCCGCCGCTGATCGTGGCGCCGTTCGGGGACTGCAGCTGGCGGTCGGTGGCCGAGACCACGCCCGAGGACAGTGAGAAGTCGAGGCCCAGGGGGTTGCCGATGGCGACGACCGCCTCGCCCACGGTGACCTTGCAGGAATCGCCGAGGGGGATGGGCACGAGCGCGGGCGTCTGGCTGGGGTCGACCTTGATCAGGGCCACGTCGGTCGACTCGTCGGCGCCCAGCACCATGCCCTCGACCTGCGCTCCCTGCGCGCCGTCGGCCTTGAAGGTGACGGTGACCGTGCCGACGGCCTGGCCGCTCTCGCTGACCACGTGGGCGTTGGTCAGGATGTAGCCGTCCTCGGAGACCACGAAGCCGGTGCCCAGGGCCTGCCCGCCGCCGGTCTGCTGCCCGAAGATGTCGTAGGTCCCCGGGAAGGTCGCCGTGATCTCGACGACGCTGCCGGCGTGCTTCTCGTAGATCTGCTGCGGGGTGAGGCCCGAGCTCTTGAAGGCCGCGTACGCGCCCTTCACGACCGTGGTCTGGCCGCCGCCCACGAAGCCGAGCACGTTGGCCACGACCAGCAGGACGGCCGCGCCCAGGAATCCGGCGGCCATCGTCGCGATGAATCGTCTTGTTCTCATGTGCGAACTGCCTTTCTTCGACTGTGCCCGGGCAGCCTGTGGCCGCACTCCGGGCGCTGATGCTGGAGAGACCCCGCCACCGCTGCGGGTCCTTGGGGACGGTCTCGCTCGGGCGCTGGTGCGCGCCGTCACTGGTCTGCTTGAGACCACGATACCCGCGGCGTCTGAGGATTCCCTGAGAGGAAGCTGAGGGCCGACTGTGCGTCGATGTGCGCCGCGGCGGGTGCCACGACTTCCCTACTGGCCCGCACGTGGGAGAATGTGTGAGTATTAGACAGTATCCTCGGCGACCACCTGAGCAAAGGAAGCCCCATGTCACACTTCGGCCCCGACGAAGCCATCGCGCGTATCGAAGACTGGAAAGACAAGGAGATCCGCTGGGAGGAGTTGGGCGGCGGCATCACCAACCACAACTACATCGTCTGGGTGAACGGCGGCTGGGGCAATCCCGGAGGCGGAAAGTACGTGCTGCGCGTCCCCGGGCAGGGCACCGACATGTTCATCGACCGCGATGTCGAGCGCGAGTGCATGATCCAGGCCGACAAAGTCGGCGTGGGGCCCAGGGTGGCCTACCAGATCGACCCGGAGGGCTCCCTGGTCATCGACTTCGTCGAGGGCGAGATCATGCACCCCGAGACGATGGCCGGGCACCCGGAGCGCATCAAGCAGGCCGTCGAAACGACCAAGATCTTCCACGACAAGGCCGTCTTCAAGAACGAGATCAAGATCTTCGACATGCTCCGCCGCTACACCAAGATCGCCCGGGACAACAACACCCCCATGCCCCCCGAGCTCGAATCGCTGCTCCTCGAGATGGAGACCATCGAGAAGGCGACGGCTGTCAACCCGCCCGCCGACGTCGCCTGCCACAACGACCTCCTCAGCGAGAACTTCATCGTCGATGCCGACGGCAAGATGTGGATCATCGACTGGGAGTACGGCGGCATGACCGACCCCTTCTTCGACCTCGGCGACTTCGTCATGGAGCACCCCTTCTCGCGCGAGGAGGAGCGCCTGGTCATCGCCACCTACTGCGGCGAGATGGACGAAGGGCGCTTCGGCCGCATGATGCTCTACAAGAGCGTCTCGGCCGTGTGGTGGAGCGTGTGGGCGATGATCCAGCACACCTTCTCCAAGATCGAGTTCGACTACATGGAGTGGGGCATGGAGCGCATGGCGCGCGCGCAGGCCGTCGTCGACGACCCCGACTACCAGAAGTGGCTCGCCAACGCCTGAGCGCGACGCACTGACGACAAAGGGGGCCGGGCGCCGTTGGCGCCCGGCCCCCTTCTCGTTGCACTCTCAGCCTTAGGTCGAGCCTGAGCGTTCGTCGCGCGTCCTATGGTGCGGCGCGACGGTCAGCGACTCTCCCGGGTCGAGCAGCCGGACCTCCACGTCGGGCGCCTTCTCCGCGGCCATCGCGGCGAAGGCTTCGGGCCGCTTGCGGGTCTTCTGGAACCAGGCGTAGGTCGCCTCCTTGCCGGCGTAGGCGGAGCCGGGCAGGTAGAGCGTGCCCCAGTGGATGGGCACCGCGATCCGCGGCCGCAGGAGCGCCAGCGCGCCGGCCGCCGAGCGTGGGCTCAGGTGGCGCCCTTCGGGCGGTCGCACCCCCCACGTCTCGATCGGCAGGAGGGCGACGTCGATGCGCTCGTGCAGGTCCTCCATGCCGTCGAAGAGCGCCGTGTCGCCGGCGAAGTAGATCGTGGACGAGCCCTGGATGATGAAGCCCAGCGGCTCCGTGGGCGGGGTCAAGACCCAGCGGCGCTTCGTGTGGCTGGCATGAACGGCCAGCACGTCGACATCGCCCACGTGCAGGAGCGTGTCGCGGCGCGTCTCGATGACGGTCCTGTAGCCGATCTTGTGGATGGTGCGTCCCACGAGCGGCGGTCCGATGACCACTGCCGACTTGGGCAGCATCTTCAGCGACGGCGTGTCCAGGTGGTCGATGTGCAGGTGCGAGATGAGCACGGCGTCCAGGCGATGGCGCACGCCGGGGTCGGGCAGCGGCCCGTAGCGACGGAGCGCCCCGGTCCAGCGCCTCAGCGAGGGGTCCGTGAGAATACGCACGCCGTCCATCTCGACGAGCACCGTGCCGTGGCCGACATAGGTCACGCGCGTGGGCTGAGACTCCGTCTCTGACGTCATGGCCGCACCACCCTCCTCATGCCTCGGTCGACCCGACGCCGCGACCGCCGCGGACCCCGCGCGGCAGGCGTCCCATTCACAGTAGCACGCCTCCACGGCGTCGAGGAGATGGCCCCGGGCGCTCCCGGCGGCTCAGGGCACGTAGCGCCGGCCGCCGGCGAGCTCGCGTGCGTATGGCTCGGAGGACAGCGAGACCACGCTCACCGGGAGTCCGGTGGCCGGGGCGTGGATCATGCGCCCGTTCCCCACGTACATCCCCACGTGGTGGATCTGGCCGGAGGCGCCCCGGAAGAACACCAGGTCGCCGCCGCGCAGCGCGCTCCGCGCGACCTTGACGCCGCCGGCGGCCTGGGGCGCGCCGTCGCGCGGGATGGTGACGCCGAGCGCCTGGTGGACGAGGCAGGTGAAGCCCGAGCAGTCGAAGCCGAACCCGGAGGTGCCGGCCCAGAGGTACTGCAGGCCGAGGAACCGGCGCGCCTCGGTGACGAGCTGCGCGCCGGTGGGTCGCGGCCGGGACGCGCCGCGGCTGCGCAGCTCCACCGCGGCGCGGCGCACGTACAGGAGCCGGCCATCGAGCATCGCGATCTGCACGGACGAGGGCGTCCAGGACACCGCGGGGAGGCGCGTGCCGTACGAGAGCTCGAGCACGCGCCCGGTCAGCGACGGCGTCTCCCATGCCCAGAGGGTCGGCCTTCTGACGACCGCCAGGCCCTGTCCCGTCTGCGGTCTCACCGCGGTGAGCTGCCTCGTCGGCACCCAGCCGGGGTAGCCCCGCGAGTCCCTGGGCGTGGGCTGGCCGGGCACGACGACCCTGGACCATGAGCCCGACGTGGCCAGCAGGGTCACGCGCGTGCCGTAGAGCGCCTGCGTCTCGAGCCTCCCGACCAGCCAGCGCTTCTGTGCAGTGGTCATGCCGGCGATCCAGGCTCGGGGGTCGGCCGCAGCGGCGACAGCCGGCGCGTCGACGGGCCGCGCGAGTCCGGGCTTGACCCAGAGCGTGGCCACCGAGACGGCGATCCAGCGGGAGGGCGCGGCGGCGGTCGTCGCGGGTGCGGCGGCGACCTTGGCGGCCTGCGCCGGAGCGGCCGCGGCGGCGACCGGCCACGCGAGCGCCGCGCCGGCGAGCAGCGCGGCGACGCTCAGCATGACGCTGCGCAAGCCTCTGAGGGACGCAGAGTGACGCACCACCGCGGACCTTACAGACGCGTGAGCAGCTGCAGCACGATGAACAGGACGAGCAGGCCGACGACGGCGCTGAAGTCGACCGCCGACCCACCGATACGCGCCACCGGGATCACGCGACGGAACACGCCCAGATACGGCTCCGTCACGTTGACGAGTACCGCGTTCACGCGGTAGACGGCGGTCCCCCGTGTCGGGTTCAACCACGACATCACCGCCCGGGCGACGATGAGCCAGGCGTAGACCGTGATCGCGAGGTAGATAAGGTAGACAGACCGCTCATGCAGGCTCCTTGATACGGGATGCGCTTGCCTCGTGGCGGGCCGCCTTCCCGTGGTGAGTCTAGACTACCCCGTCCCGCCACGCCGCCCGCGGCCGCGTCAACCCTTCAGGTACCGGTCGAACCACTCCAGCACGATCCGAAAACGCTGCACCCGGTGGGCCGGACTGCCCGAGCGGGTGAGCTCGTGAGACTCCTCGGGGAAGCGCACGAGCTCGACCGGCCGCTTGAGCAGGCGGAGGGTCACGAAGAGGTGCTCCGCCTGTTCGACGGCGCAGCGCAGGTCCTTCTCCGAATGCAGGATCAGGAGCGGGGTGTGGATGCGCTCGGCGTAGGTCGCCGGCGAGATCTTCAGATAGGCGTCCACGTCTTCGAAGACGAACTTGCCGAAGTACCCCTTGAAGTCCCAGCCGAAGTCGCTCGAGCCCCATTCCGAGACCAGCTGGTTCACGGCGCGCTCCGAGACGGCCGCCTTGAACCTGTCGGTGTGGCTCACGATCCAGGACGTCATGTAGCCGCCGTAGGAGCCGCCGATCACGCCCAGCCGCTCGCCGTCGATGAAGTCGAAACGGCGCACGGCCTCCTCGATAGCCGCCATGCAGTCCTCGTAGTCCACGGAGCCCCAGCCGGGCCCGGCCGCGCCGGGGCCGCGGATCGCCCGGGCCCACTCTTCGCCGCAGCCGGACGAGCCGCGCGGGTTCGCGAACACGACGACGTAGCCCGCGCCGCAGTACACCTGGAACTCGTCGAAGAACGTGTTGCCGTACTGGCCGTACGGTCCGCCGTGGACGTTGAGCAGCGTGGGGTACTTCTTTCCGGGCACGTAGCCCACCGGCTTCATGACCCAGGCGTCGACCTCGGAGCCGTCGGCCGACGTGGCCGTGAAACGTTCGGCGGCGGCGAGCTCGCGGCCGGCCGCAAAGGCGTCGCCGACGTTCGTCAGGCGCCGCTCGCCGGCCGGCGCCGGTCGCGATCCGGCGGCGAACAGCTCACCGAGCCGTGTAGGCTCGTCGGCCGAGTACACGAGCCGACCGTCGACGACGTCGAAACCGGTCACGGCGCGCTCGCCGCCGACGACCAGCTCGGGCACCCGCGATCCATCGGCGGCCACGCGGTAGAGGTGCGTGTTGCCGTGATCTTCCAGCACGAACACGATGTCGCCGCCGTCCCAGACGGGCTCGCGCAGCTGCGGATACGTGCCGCAGTTACGGTCGAGAGCGGTGGTCAGTAGTTCGATCTCGCCGCTGCTCGCGTCGACGATCGCGATCTGCGTGTGCCTCGGGTCGTCGAACACCCCGGGGTAGCGCTGCACGGCCAGCCGGGCGCCGTCGGGCGACCACGAGACCCCGTCGATGCTACCGCCTCCCCGAGTGAGCCGCCGGGGCTCGCCACCTTCGGCAGCGACGAGGTACACGTCACTGACCATCGCGGTGTCCCAGTCCGGCTCGCGGGCCGAGACGAAGGCCAGCGTCGCGCCGTCCGGCGACCACGCGGGCCCCGTGTCCTCGAAATCGCCGTCCGTGAGCTGAGAGGGCTCGCCGCCGCCGTCTGTCTTGACGGCGAACAGGTGCTGCCGGCGGTCGCCGGTCCAGCCGACGCTGTCGAGCTTGTACTGCAGGCGGGTGAAGCGCCGCGGCTGCCGGCGTTTGTCGTCCTCTTCGTCGTAGGCGGCGTCGGGCACGCGCGCGACGAAGGCGATGGTCGCGCCGTCCGGCGACCACGCGAGCTGGGTCACGTCCTCCTTGAGGCTGGTGAGCTTGCGCGGCTCGCCGCCGGCCAGCGGCATGACGTAGAGCTGCATGGTCTTGCCCTCGCGGTTCGAGGTGAAGGCGAGCTGCGAACCGTCCGGCGACCAGCGCGGGTCGGCGTCGTGCTTGACGCCGGAGGTGAACCGGCGCGGCTCCGCCGCCCCGTCCGCCGGCGCCAGCCAGATCGCCCCGCGATAGTCGTTGGCCTCAGCGTCGACGGCTCGGACGACGTACGCCACGGTGGTGCCGTCGGGCGAAAGCCGAGGGTCGGTGACCCCCGTGAGCTCGAAGACGTCCTCCGGTACCATCCCGTTCATCCCCTACCCCCTCGATCGTCGTGTGGATCTCGGCCGTTCGCCTCAGCCCAGGTCGCGCCGCCAGTCCCACTCGGGCGCGATGACCGGCGTACCCTCGGTGCCTTCGACCTCGCGGCGCCAGGCCACGCGCTGGCCGACGCTGGCGCGCAAGCGCCAGCGGAAGGTCTTGTTGGCCTCGTCCACGGCCTCTTTGATCGCGGCGAGGCGATCGTACACTCGCGCCATCGCCTCTTCGGAGAGCCCGTAGTCGTCGACCATCGCGATCACCACGTCGAGGTTGGTGGTGAGGTCGTGATACAGCCCCCAGTCGCGGGAGCACACGTCGGCGATGTGCATGACGTCGATCGACGTGTCGCCGTCGCCGTTGCGCAGGGGGACGTCCTTGCAGAGGGCGATGACGTCGTGCGCGTCCTTCTGGTTGATCTTGCCGATCTGCAGCTTGGCGAGGAGCGCGTCGGCGGGCGTGATGGCGTAGTCGTCGATGTCGAGCCGGTCGCGCACGTCCAGGTCGTGGTCCATGCGCATCACGTCGAGGAAGATGTCCACGTGGTCGACGAGCGGCGGCTCATACGGCGTGTGGCCGGCCGCCGCCTCCGCCTGGGCCTGCTCCTCCTCCAGGGCCTCGATCTTGATGTACTGCAGCTGGCCGGCGGACGTGGACTGCGTCACGTAGCGGTTCTCTGCATAGCCGAGGCCGGTGAACACCTCGTGCAGCTCGCCCCTCTGAGACGAGAGCCCGATGAAGTCGATGTCGGAGTACTCACGGTCCATGAACGCCAGGTCCGTGCAGTACCGGCGGATGGCGAGCCCACCGGTGAGGCGCAGTTGGGCGCCTCGTTCCCTCGCCGCGTCGATCATCGCCATGGCCTCGGCCATGAGGCGGTCGGCGCGCCGCAGAGGCGCCGGCTGCTCGGCGGCGCCCGACTTGAGCACGGCGCCCTTGGCCGCGGCGCCGGACATGCTGCGCAGGTCCTCGAGGGGGTGAAGGATGGCGTCGAGGACGTGCCGCGCCAGGTACACGCGCGGCCAGCGCTTCGCATCCCACTCCTCGAGCAGCCCCTTGGCCTCCAGCTCGCGGACGGCGCGGCGCGCCGTCGGGTTGGTGACGTCCAGCACGCGCTGCGCCTCGGGGACCGTGATGCAGGGAGTGCGGAACAGCTCGTCGGCGAGCGCGAGCGCATGCCCCTTGACCTTCTCGCGGTCGCGGGCGTAGTGCCGGGTGAGCGCCCGCGCCTGCCGCGCGGCGCGGTCGGCCGTCTCGCGGACGCCGGTGGCGAAGAACGTCAGCCAGGGCACCCAGTCGGCGTGCGTGCGCACGCGCTGCAGCAGGGCGTAGTACTCGTCGCGGTGCCCTTCGAAGAAGGCCGAGAGGTAGAGCAGCGGACGCGTGAGGCGCTGCCGCTCGATCAGGAAGAGCGTGATGATGAGCCGGCCGAGGCGCCCGTTGCCGCCTACGAACGGATGGATGGTCTCGAACTGCGCGTGAAGCATGGCGCACTGCACGAGATCGGGCAGCCTGCCGCGCTCCTGAAGGAACGCCTCCCAGGCGGCGAGCGCGGCGGGCAGCTCGGAGATCGGCGTCGGCACGTAGGTCGCGGTGGCGAGGGTCGCGCCGGGAGGGCCGATCCAGTTCTGCGAGGTCCTGAACTCGCCCGGGGTGCGCGCCGCGCCGACCTCGTCGCGCAGCAGTTGCACGTGCAGCGCGCGGATGAAGTCGAGCGAGAGCGGCTCCTCGCGCAGGCGCTCCACCCCGAAGCGCAGCGTGGAGACGCAGCTGCGCACTTCGCGCAGGTGGTCGCGCGGCACGCTCGGACGCGCGGCGGCGACCTGGTCGAGGAGGAGGTCGGAGAGGCTCACGTCCGCGCCCTCGATGCGCGAGGAGCAGAGCGCCTCCTGGCGCTTGAAGGGCGCGTCGAGCAGCTGCGGGTCGGGCATCTCGCCGCCGACGCCGGACAGCTCGCCGAGCGCGGCGTCGGCGCGCGAGAGCGCGAGCACGAGCTCGGGGCTGTAGGTCAGCTTCGGCGGCAGCGGGGCCGGGACGAAGGCCGCGTACCCCTCGGGGCAGCTGACGACCTCGCCGGCCTCAGGAGCATGGAACTCGGTCGGGTCCACGACATCACCTGCGATCCTTCTGAAGACTCTCGCGGTCGGTCGGACTTTGAAAGCATACAGGATAATTGTTACAAATCAGTGAAGGTCGTGCAAGTGCACCCTGTGGGCGACCAGGCGGCGGAGGAGCGCTCGTGCTCGTCCGCCTCCACGTGGCGGGCCACGCTGCGGACCCTGAGCTGCACGACTTGCCGGCGCGACTCCTCCTCACTCAGGAACTCGTCGGCGGCCGTGCGATCGTGGTGGACCATCTCGTCGAGGCGCCGCTTGTCGCCCAAGACGCCGATCATGACCGGGCCGGCGGGCAGTCCCAGCGTCCGTGAGTCTCGATGGCACGCGGCGACCTCTGCCAGTCCTCCCGGGTCGCCTCGAGGGCGAGGAAGTCGCTGCTCTTGGAGTCGTCGACGATGGCCTTGATGCCGGTGCGCAGCTCCGGGTCCTTCACGACCGGTAGCTCCACCGGCTGCATGTCGAACCCGGTCGGCGCCCGGAGCGTGGCTTCGAGGAGCTTCTCGATCTGCTCGTCGGCGATGGGCGCGGGATCCTTCTGATGGACTCGCGCCAGAGGGCATCCTATCGGATCGCTGGACTCGCGGCCCGCGTCTGCAGGCGTCGGTTCAGGTCAGGCGAACGCCCCCATTTGTTCCGTTAGCACACCGCGGCACTCATCCGCGGGCAGTGGTCGGCAGAACAGGAATCCCTGCACCTCGTGACAGCCGCGCGCCCGCAGGAACTCGAGCTGCTTCGCGGTCTCCACCCCCTCGGCGACCACGCCCAGCCCCATGGCATGCGCAAGATCGATGACGGCGCAGGCGATCGCCGCGCTGCTCTCGTTCCCCGGAAGCTCGGCGACGAACGAGCGGTCGATCTTGAGACGGTTGATCGGCAGCCGGCGCAGCTGGCTGAGCGACGAGTACCCGGTGCCGAAATCGTCGAGAGACACGGAGACGCCCATCTCGCGGAGGCCGTGCAACACCGCGTCGGCATGACCGGGGCTGCTCAGGGTCGCCGTCTCCGTGATCTCGATCTCCAGGAGGCCCGGCTCGAGGCCGGTCTCCCTGAGCACGCCCGCGACGTCTTCGATCAGGCCGGGCTCGCGGAGCTGCCTCGCGGAGACGTTCACGGCCATGTGAAGAGGGTGACCGCAGAGACCTTGCCAGTCGTGCGCCTGAGCGCACGCCGCACGCAGGACCTGATGCCCCAGTGGGACGATGAGCCCGGTCTCCTCCGCGAGAGCGATGAACTCCGCAGGACGGAGGAGCCCTCGTCGCGGATGCCGCCAGCGGACCAGCGCCTCCACGCCGACGATGCGTCGATCGCGCACGTCTACCTGGGGCTGGTAATGGACGGTGAATTGCCTGGCGTCGATGGCCGTGTGAAGCTCGCTTTCGAGTGACAGACGCTCGGCGGCCAGCTCGCTGAGCTCGCGGTCGCAGAACTGCTGGGCATCACCGCCGAGCTGCTTTCCCCGCCGCATCGCCGTGTGGGCGTTCTCCAGCAACGTCTGGGCATTTCGGGCGTCATCCGGATAGAACGCCAGCCCGATGCTTGCCGAGATGTAGAACTTCCTGCCGTCGAACTGCCATGGTTCGCGCAGCGCGGCCAGCATCCTGTCGGCCGCCAGGGCCGCGTCGCGCGGTGTCGTGATGTCCGTGAGCAGGAACAGGAACTCGTTGCCGCCGGACCGTGCCACGGAGTCGCTGTCGCGCATCAAGCCGGTGATGCGCTCGGCCACTCCGGTCAGGAGGCGGTCGCCCTGAGCATGACCGAGCGTATCGTTGACGTTCTTGAAGCGATCGATGTCGAGGACCCCGATGACGAGCTTCTGCCCGTGGCGTTCGGCGACTGCGACGGCCTGCTCGATCCTGTCTCTGAACAGCGCCCGATTGGGCAGCCCCGTGACCACGTCGCGGTAGGCAAGCCGCTGCACGAGCTCTTCGGCCTGCTTGCTGTCGGTGAGGTCGGTGACGACGCCGATGCCCCCGACGACCTCTTGGCTGGACCCCAGGAGCGGCGACGCCGTGAAGTCGATCCACATCTCCTTCTTGCTCGGGCCCGCCTTGTAGGGGCCGGTGTAGGTGCCCGCGTCGCCGACCAGCGCGCGCTCCATGGCCGGCATGGTCCGCTGGTCGACTGCCAGACCCAGGTCGGAGCCGACCAGCGTTTCCCTGGGATCGCCCATCTGTGAAACGAAACGCTCATTGCACTCCGTGATGACCAAGCGCCTGTCGAAGAGGAAGACCCCGACCGGCGACGTCTCGAAGAGCGTCTGGTTCTTCTGCCGGGAGAAGCTGAGCGCGGTCTCCACCTGGCGGCGCGCCTCCTCGGCCTCGCGGCGGGCGGAGATGTCCTTTTCGAGCTCCTCCGCGGTTCGACGCAGCGCCGTCACGGTCCACTCGAGACAGCTCGCCACAAGCCAGGCGATGATTGCCAGGCCGAAGAGCGCAAGACCGACCTGTAAGTCGAGAAGGTGCTGTTCGTCGAGGCCGCTCTGCCCGTCGTGGATGTGGTTCAGGGCGATGAAGGAGACGGACGAGACGCCGGCCCAGACGAAGGAAGCCCAAGGCGCAAGCACGAAGGCCGCCACGACGACGGGCACGACGAAGAGGATCTCGATCCGATACGGCGACGTGTAGAGGAAGAAGAACACGAGCCCGGCCGACACGCACGTGAGCTGCAGGATCGCGGCCAGGGTCACGCGACCGCGACGATTGAGGAGCCAAGTGATGGCGATGAGCACGCTGAAGAGGAAGTCGGTGACGATGTTGTAGGCGGCGTGCTGCGACGGCGGCAGTAGCCAGCCCACGACGTCGATGATCAGGAACCCGGCACCGATGAGGAACAGGGGGACGCTCAGAAAGGCGAGGATCTGACCACGACGCCGGAGCGAGGGATCGTCGACCGAGACGCGGACGATCTCCTGGGCGAACGCCCTCAACCGTCGCCGCGACGGCGCCTGCCACGGCAGAGCGTCGCCGACGAGAGCGCCCCTGGCAAACGCGGAGTCACCCGCCATGGTCCACCTGATCCGACGGCATCGATCCTCTCTCTGGTAGCCCGCTGCCGCCGTCCACGCGACAGCAGCGCGCAGGCCCGCGTGCAGAGAGGGGTATCGGCACGCCCGGGCTCGAGCATGAGGGCCGCAGATGTGCGCCGCAAACGCCCATTGGGCGGGAACCGCGCGGTGAGAGCGGATCAGCCGACCACTCTAGACGACGCCGTACCGAGCCCCGACGACAGCGAACTCCTCCAGAAGACGGTCGAGATGCTCGCGCTCGTGGCTGGCCATGAGCGTCAGCCGGATCCGGCTCTGCCCTCGCGCTACGGCAGGCCAGCGCACGCAGGGCGCGAGGATTCCACGACGAAACAGCTCGTCGGAGATAGCCACCGCCGAGTCGTCGTCGCCGATGATGATGGGCACTATGGGTGTTCCGCTGCCGAGAGGCTCGAGGCCGAGCTCCTGGAGGCCGTAGACCAGGTAGTCGCGATTGCGCAGCAACCGCACCCGGCGCTGCGGCTCCCGCTCCGCGATCTCCATGGCCTTCAGGATCCCCGCTGCCAGGCAGGGCGGAACGGCGCCGGAGAACATGTAGGGGCGCGCGGCGACGCGCAAGTAGTCCGCCGTGGTCCGGTCGGCGGCGAGGAACCCGCCCAGAGCGCCGTACGACTTAGAGTAGGTGCCCATCTGCAGGATGTTGGCGCCGCCCTCTAGCCCGAAGTGCTCAAGAGTGCCGCGCCCGTCGCGGCCGAGGACGCCTGTAGCGTGCGCATCGTCCAGCAGCACGGTGGCACGATAGCGGGCGGCCAACTCGACGATGCCCGGCAAGGGCGCGATGTCGCCGTCCATGCTGAAGACTCCGTCGGTGACGATGAGAAGCCGCTTGCCCTCGTTCTGCCTGAGTTTCGCCTCGAGGGAGTCCAGATCGCAGTGCTCGTAGTGGACCTGACGCGCCCTTGCCACCTCACAGCCTTCGACGATGCTCGCGTGGTTGAGCGCGTCGCTCAGGACGACCATCTCCCGCGCCTCAGATGCCAGCGGCAGCCCTGCCATCCTGGCGAAGTAGGGCACGTAGGCGAGCGCGGCGATCGAGCCGGTGTTCGCCATGTAGCCTGTGGGAAAGGCGACCGCCGCCGCGGTGTGCTTGAAGCATGCGGTCGCCTCTTCAAGAGCGATGTGCAGATCCGTCGTGCCCGACACGAGACGCGAGCCGTTGGCGCCGACGCCATACTCCAGCACGGCGCCGATGACTGCATCCTTGACCTCGGGGTGCGTCGCCAGCCCCAGGTAGTTGCTCGAACAGAAGTTGAGCACCTCGCGGCCGTCGATCATCACCACAGGCTCGGAAGACGGGCCCTGGATGACTCTCACCCGGGGCAGAGCGCCGGCGCCTTCGACCAGCCCCATGAACTCGGCAACGGCATGCATCGCTCTCCTCTCGTTCCTCCGGTCGCTGGGGCCGGTGCGGCCGGGCGCGTCTCGCGGCGACCGTCACCCGGTCATGTATTCAAGATTGGCCACGCCTCGTCCGATACCTCCAGAAGGCCGGGCCGGGGACGGCCTGGTGGCTCGTCAGGACGATCACGCAAGGCAGGCATGGACGACGGCAGAATCACCGACTTCACTTCGAACTCCCACGGTGGCGCGCGGTACGCTCACGCCCAGGGCAGCCACGCCGCGCGCAAGTCATCGTGTGATGAGCCCTCGGCGAACCGGCCGCAGCACTGCCCGCTGTGCGGCAGCGATCTGGTCTACCCGTCAGACTGGCGTCAGGTCGACGCGTCCAGCTGGGACCTCGAGTTGTGCTGCCCTGAATGCGGGACGCTGCGCGCCGTGTCACTCGACCGCGAGGTGATGCACGGCTTCAACGTGATGCTCTATCGGAGCTCGGAGCAGCTGGCTCGCGACGCCGTGCAACTGGCGCAGGAGTGCGCTGCGAACGACGAGGCGTGCTGCAGCGCCTTCGTGGCCGCTTTGCGCGGCGATCTCATCCTCCCGATGGATTTCTGAGGTTCGACCCGACACTCCTTCACCGCTTCACGCAGCTATCCCCGAGTACCGCAGCCTGCGCCGTCGACGTTGCTCTCGCCGGCAGGCCGGGCTACATTGGCCGGAAGCCTGCGCAAGGACAGGTCGAGCGGCGTGGGGAGGAGGGTTAGTGATCGACCGTCTGCAGGGCCCCGGCTTCCTCGGCACGCCGACGGGAGGACTCGTGATCGACCACTGCGTCGCACGCGCGGGAGGCTCCAAGTAGGCGCCGCGAGCGACTCACGCGAGGATCGAGGCGACGACTCGGCCCGCGGCCCGTGGCCGGCGCGCCCGTGGCAGTCGTTCACGACGCCGGACCGGCGGATCCTGCTGCTCAGCATCGTCCTGCAGCTCGCGCTGGCGCTGCTGTTCGGGCACTCCTACGACACGCGCGTCTTCATGGGCACGGGCTACCTGGTGGGCACCGGGCAGAACCCGTACGTGGGCCAGGACCTCAGCGCGGCGTTCCAGCACATCGGCTTCGGCGCGCTGACCACGGTGGGCTACCCGCCGCCGTGGCCGCTCGCCTTGGGACTCATCTATCGAGTGGTCCACGCGGTCACTTCGAACCTCCTCGTCTACAACCTGGCCATCAAGCTCCCCGTGATCGCCGCCAACGTCGGCCTCGCCTATCTGGTCGGCGCCGTCCTCAAGAACCTGGGCGCCGAGCCGGCGGTGGCGCGCAGGGCCTGGGTCTTCCTGCTCCTCAATCCGTTCCTGCTCTACGTCGGCGCCGCCTGGGGCCAGATCGACGCGATCGTCGCGCTCGGCTCCCTGGCGGCGCTCGTCCTTCTCGCGGCGGAGCGGCGGGACGGCTCCGCCGGCCTGCTGGCCCTCTCCATCGCCGTCAAGCCGACGGCCCTGCCCGTCCTGCCGGTCGTTCTCGTCTCTCTCGCCGGCAGGTCCTTCAGGCAGGCCGCGCGCTACGCCGCCGTGTTCACCGCCGGCGCGGTCGTCTTCTGCGTGCTCCCCTTCGCCGTCTTCGGCTGGGACCCGACCTCGGTGATCCGCCACCTCAACGCCCACTTCATGATGACGGGCACGATGTCGTTCATGACCGTCGTCCGGCTCTTCCGTGACCCGCTGCAGATGCAGGGGCACTGGTGGCTGCTCGGCCTGCTCTGGATCCCCGCGCTGGCGGTCGCGACGGTCGTCGCGTTGCGGCGCGGCGTCGGCGGGTTCGACGACCTCGTCAAGAAGAGCGTTGCGCTGGGGCTCGTCTTCTTCCTCACGCGGACCTGGCTCGCCGAGCCCAATGTGATCCTCATCCTCCCCCTCGTGCTGATCCTCACGTCGCTCGGCGAGCTCGACCGCCGCGCCCTCACCGCGGTCTGGGTCATCCCGCTGCTGTTCACCGTGGTCAACGCCTCCCCGCTGCAGCTGCTCTTCGTCGCGTTTCCCGACGCCATGGAGGCGTCGCTCGCCGTCTTCGCGCGCTACGAGTCCACCACGCTGGTCGTACGCGCCGCCCTGGTGATCGCCTGGCAGATCGCGGGATGGTGGATCGTCGTCTCCTGCCTCAGGCGGGATCGGGCGCCGGCGAAAGGAACTGCCGGATGGAGCTGAGCATCCCGCTGCCCGACGGTCTCTCGCTCCAGGTCACCGACCGATCGGGCGGCCCCGGGAGCTACCCGACCAGGAGGCTGCAGAAGGGCCTCCTGCTGCTCGACGGGCGAGAGGAGCTGGCGGAGGAAGGCGTCGGGCTCGGGGTCCCCATCCTCAAGCGCGGTGTCCAGACCGTCTTTCCAGGGGAGATGGAGCTGGCCTGGACGCGCACGGGCCCGGTCTGGGAAGTGACCGCCGTCTTCGGCATGGACCTCGTCGAACGCCTCGCCCGGCCGGGCGGCGCCGGCGTTCAGTCCCGCCTGCTCTACGCCGCCAAAGACTCCCTGGCCGCGCTGCACCGTCGCTTCCCCGCGCTCCGCGGCCCGCTGAGCGCCGCTTCCAGCGCTTTGCGGCGGACGTTCGGGTGGGTGACCACGTACGAGCAGGCGGAGATGTGCGCCAGGCTGAAGGTCACGTACACCGTCGGCAGCGAGGAGGGGACGATCGGCGTCGCCGTCGACCTGAGCGGCCTGCCGGAGGACGTCACCGAGGTGGTCCTGATGAACGAGCTGGGCGGGCGTCACTTCGACCGCTACGCAGATACCGACGGGACCGACCTGCGCGGCGACCAGATCGGCACCTGGGACGAGGTGAGGGCCGCGAAGGCCAGTTTCGTGAGCACCGCGCACAAGGTGGCGTTCTCCCTCGCGCAGGTGAAAGGGGCGCGACTGAGCCGCGGCCGGGAGCTCGTCGGCGCGCGCCTCGCCTGGTCGGGCTTCGGCTACTCCCTGCCCCCGACGCCGGGCGCCTTCGCCTACGAGGTGCGCATCGAGAGGACGCCGTGACATCCGTGCTGCTGATCTATCCGTTCTTCCGGCGCCGGCTCGACCGCTCGCGCTTCCGCTTTCCCCCGCTCGGCGTCGCCTACGTGGCCGCCGCCCTGCGGGAAGCGGGCCACGACGTGCGGGTGCTCGACTGCACCTTCCTGCGCAGGGACGAGGCGGCGCGGCTCGCGCTGGCGGCGAAGGCCGACATCGTGGGCATCTCCTGCATGACGACGATGGAGGACGACGCCCGCTGGTTCGCCGAGCATCTGCGCGGCCGCTGCAGTCTCCTCGTCGCCGGCGGGCCGCTGCCGACCTGCGAGCCCGAATCGTTCCTGGAGCATTTCGACGTCGTCGTGCGCGGAGAGGGCGAGCAGACGATGCTGGAGGTCCTCGCCGCCTTCGAGGCAGGCGCCGATCTGGGCGCCGTGCCGGGCGTCGTGTGCCGGCGCGGAGCGGCCGCGCGGGCGAACGGCGACGACGGGGGCGCGCTGCGCGCGCCCCCGCGACCGTTCGCCCGCGACCTCGACGCGCTCCCCTTCCCGGCGCGCGAACTGCTCCCCAACGCGCGCTACATCGCGTTCGGCACGAAGAGCTACGGCTACTCGATCACCACGGTCATGAGCACCCGTGGCTGCCCCTTCGCGTGCGAGTTCTGCAGCAACCTGGTGTTCGGGCAGTCCTACCGCGAGCGCTCGGCGGAGAACGTCGTCGACGAGATCGAGGAGGCCCTCGCCCTGGGCTACGAGCGCGTCTCGTTCGCCGACGACGTGTTCACCCTGAACGCTCGCCGGGTGCTCGCGATCTGCGCGGAGATCCGCCGGCGGCGGCTGCGCTTCGCCTGGGAGTGTCTGGGTCGCGTCGACGCCTTCGATCACGCGACCGCGCGCGCGATGAAGGACGCCGGCTGCTTCCGCGTCTTCTTCGGCATCGAGTCCGGCAACGACGCGATCCTCAAGCTGATGAAGAAGCAGATCACGACGGCGCAGGCGAGGAGCGCCGTCGAGGCGGCGCACCTCGCGGGGCTCGAGGTGGGCGCCTTCTTCATCCTCTGCTATCCCGGCGAGACCGACGACACCGTGCTCGACACGCTACGCTTCGCCGCCTCGCTGCCGCTGGACTACGCCGGCCTCACGATGCCCTACCCGCTCCCCGGCACCGCCCTCCTCGAGCGGGTCGGCGACCGGGTCACGCGCCCGTGGCGTCCGCAGGAGGCCCTGCTCGTGAACCACGTGCTCACCTACGAGGGCGACTTCTCGGCGCTGAAGATGCGCTTCGCCCTGCTCAAGGGCCGCGCCGAGTTCGAGATGAAGCGGCGGCTGGGGCGCTTCGCCCCGGCCGCCCTCGGGCTCTTCCAGGGGCCCTCCGACAGGCTGTTCAGGCTGCTGAAGTAGCGGCCGGCCTGGCCTCAGGCGGCGCTCCGCAGAGGACGCCGCCCGCCTACCCTCGCGCCGCCGCCGGCCGGCGCGCCGCGAACACCGCCATCGTCTCGTCGATCCGGCGTCGCAGCCACGCCTCGTCGATGTCCGACGGGAAGACGAAGGTGACCTCATTCTCGCGCGTCCAGTCTCTGCCTTCGTCCGGCTCGCCCAGGCGCTCGAACAGCTTCGAGCCAGGCAGCGGCATGGGGACGTTGAACGAGATCTCGTCGAGGGGCAGCGCCAGCGCCAGCGCGAAGGTCTCCTCGATGGAGGCGACGGTCTCGCCCGGGTAGCCGACGATGAAGAACGCCGCCACCTCGATGCCGGCCTTGCGATACAGCTCTGCGGCGCGCGCGCCCTGCTCGACCGTCATCTGCTTGTTCATCAGGTCGAGCGTGGTCTGGCTTCCCGACTCGAGGCCGAGATAGACGCGCCGGCAGCCCGACTGCTTCATCAGCCGCACGGTCTCCTCGGAGATCCCGTTGGCCCGCGAGAGGCAGCTCCAGCTCATGCCCAGGCCGGCGATGCGCCGGCAGAACTCCGCGAGGTAGGGCTCGTTCAGGGTGAAGGTGTCGTCGGCGATCCACAGGCTGTCGTAGCCGAGGCTGCGGATCTGCGCGATCTCCGCGAACACCGCGTCGAGGTCGCGCCGCCGCACGGCGTTGCCGAAGATCGGCTTCGAGCAGAAGTCGCAGCCGTAGGGGCACCCCAGCGTCACGATGATCGAGGTGGCCTTGGACCCGGTCTTTCGCAGCCACTCCTTCTGATAGGCGGCGTGGTCGAAGTCACTCCTGTCCGGCAGGGGGAACGTGGCCAGCTCGGCCTCTCCGTGGTGGACGGTGGCGTTGTCCACGTGCAGGCCGTGGTTGGGGACGAAGAGGCCGCCGTAGGTGGCGAGCGGCAGCTCGTCCATCCGCAGAGGGGACGCCGCGT
This sequence comes from uncultured Thermoleophilia bacterium, assembly GCA_963700035.1. GTDB lineage: Bacteria > Actinomycetota > Thermoleophilia > UBA2241 > UBA2241 > CAIXSE01. The sequence continues at coordinate 33,911 of CAVOWE010000017.1, forward strand.
TCGCGAAGTAGTCGCGGCAGAAGCGAGGGGAAGCTCACGTCGGCCTCGCCGCGGAACACCGCGTCGAAGTGCTGCGCGTAGCGGGCCGGGAACACGGTGGGCAGCGGCCCGCCGGCGACGAGCAGGGCCTGCGGCAGGCGCGTCCTCACCATCTCCGCGACGCGCAGCGCGTTGGCGCTCAGGCTGACCATGGAGTAGACGCCGACGATGTCCGGACGGTAGGCGGTCAGGCCCTCGCCGAGACGCGCGAAGGTGCCGAAGGTGCCGTCGAACACCCTCGTGTCGACCCCGAGCCGGCGCAGCTGAGCGGCGAGCGTGGCTGCGCCGAGCGGCGGGAACAGCAGCTCGGTGGCCGCTCGTGTGCGGAAGTACGGGAAGACCAGGGCGACTCTGGACATGTCGTTCCTTGTCGACGTGGACCTGGCCGGCGCGGCAGCGGACCTGCGCTGATGGTGCCCCGGGGCTCGCGGGCGCTAACGCGGGCGCGCGGGGACAGAGGGTACACTGACGGTCGTGAACCCCGGAACTGAGAAAGAGAAGATGATCGCCGGCCGGCTCTACCGCTGCGCCGACGCAGAGCTCGTCGCGGCGCGCATCCATGCCCGGCAGGTGGTGCGCGCCTACAATGCCACCGACCCGGCGGCCGAGCACGAGCGGCGCGCCCTGCTGGGCGGGCTCTTCGCGCAGTTCGGCGAGGGCGCCGTGCTCGAACCTCCGTTCCACTGCGACTACGGCTGGAACATCTCGCTGGGCGACGGCGCCTACATCAACGTCAATTGCGTCATCCTCGACTGCGCCCCCGTGACCATCGGCGCGCTCTCGCTGCTCGGCCCGGGCGTGCAGCTCTGCGCCGCCACGCACCCGGTCGACCCCGCGCAGCGAGAGGCCGGCCACGAGTACGCGCGGCCCATCGTCCTCGGCAGAAACGTGTGGATCGGCGCAGGCGTCGTCGTCGGGGCGGGCGTGACGATCGGCGAGAACAGCGTCGTGGGGGCCGGCAGCGTCGTCACTCGTGACGTGCCCGCGGATGTCGTCGCGGCGGGCAACCCCTGCCGCGTGCTGCGCCACCTCTAAGCGGAGCGGCCCGCCCTGCGAGCAGCCTGCGCGGCCGTCACCCCACGTAGTCTTCGCGCCGTACCAGGCCGACGACGGGCTCGCCGAGAAGGTAGCGGCGCACGTTCTCGGCGGCGCGGCCGAGGCCGAGCTCGAACCAGCCCGGGACGATGCCCGAGTTGTGCGGGGAGCCGAGGAAGTTGGGGAGCTCGAGAAACGGGTGGCCGACGCGCAGCCGGTCGTCGGGGAACGGCTCATCCCACCAGACGTCGAGACCGGCGGAGAAGCCCGGATGCTCCACGAGGTGCCGGTAGAGCGCCGCTTCGTCGACGATGGGCCCGCGGGCGACGTTCACGAGGATCGCGTCCGGCCTCATCCAGCCCAGCTCACGCGCGCCGATGAGGCCGCGGGTGGCCGCGGTCAGCGGCAGCGTCACCACGACCACGTCGGCCGCGTGCAGCACGTACTCGAGGTCACCCAGCGTGCCGACGAAATCGACGGGCTCAGCGGTCGTCCCGCTGGAGTTGACGGCGAGGACGCGCATCCCCAGCGCCTTCGCGAGGGGCGCGACGGCGCGGCCGCTGCCGCCGAAGCCGAGGATGGCGCAGGTGCCGCCGCGCAGCTCACGGGTGGGCGCCTCCTGGTTGAAGGCGCCGCGCCGCAACTCGCCCTGCTCGACGAGCAGCCGCTTCGCGAGGGCCAGGATCATGGCGAGCACGTGCTCGGCCATCGGCTCGGCCCAGCCGCCCGCGTTGCCGGCGACGCTGACGCCGGCCGGGAGCGACGCGAACGGCACGTGGTCGACCCCCGCGGAGAGGGTCTGGACCAGGAGAGGGCGCGCGGCCGGGAAGCCCGCGAGGACTGCCCAGTCGTCGTCACCGAGCTCATCGCCGACGACCCACGAGAGGAAGGCGTCGGCGCGCGACAGCTCGACGGCGCGGTCTGCGCCGGCGACGTCGTCCAGGTACGTGACCGCGGCAGCGTCGCCGAGAGTCTCCGCGATGAGCGCCCGCGCACCTTCGTCGGCCGCGAACGTGACGAGCACGCGCCGCTCTCTGGCGACGCGCACTGTTGTCTCTCGGCCTGGTTCCATGTACCCTCGGCGTTTCCGGAGCGGCGCCTTTGAGCTCGCAGCCGTCGCCGGGATGCTACCAGAGCGTGCCGCGGCGACGCCACGAGCGGCGGCGCGGGTGCACGCCACCGTGATGCGCAGATCTGGGAGGTGCTCTTGGACCAGAAGTGGACCTGCATCGACGGCAACGAGGCGGCCGCGCGCGTCGCCTACGCACTCAGCGAAGTGATCGCCATCTACCCGATCACCCCGTCCTCGCCGATGGGCGAAGCGGCGGACGGCTGGGCGGCGGCGGGGAAGCCGAACCTGTGGGGCGTGGTGCCCGACGTCGTCGAGATGCAATCCGAGGCCGGAGCCGCGGGGGCCCTCCATGGAGCGCTGCAGAGAGGCGCCCTCTCCGGAAGCTTCACGGCCTCGCAGGGCCTGCTGCTGATGATCCCCAACATGTTCAAGATCGCCGGCGAGCTGACTCCCGCGGTGATCCACGTCTCGGCGCGCACGATCGCCACGCATGCGCTCTCCATCTTCGGGGACCATAGTGACGTCATGCACGCGCGCACGACCGGGTGGGCGATGCTCTCCTCGGCCTCGGTCCAGGAGGCACAGGACCTGGCGCTCATCGCCCACATGGCCACCCTGCGGGCGCGCGTCCCGTTCCTTCACTTCTTCGACGGGTTCCGCACCTCACACGAGATCGCGAGCATCGCGCTCGTGAGCGATGACGACCTGCGGGCTCTGGTGCCGGAGGACGAGATCCTCGCCTTCAGGAGCCGCGCCCTCAGCCCGGACGCGCCACTGGTGCGCGGAACGGCCCAGAACCCGGATGCCTACTTCCAGGGCCGTGAGGCGGGTAACTCCTTCTACCTGGAGACGCCGGGCATCGTCGCCGAGGCCATGCAGGCTTTCGAAGAGCGCACGGGGCGGCACTACGGCCTCGTGGAGTACGAGGGCGCGCCGGACGCGGAGCGGGTGATCGTGCTCATGGGGTCGGGGACCGGCGCCACCGAGCAGACCATGGACGCGCTGGCCGCCGCCGGCGAGAAGGTCGGCCTGGTGAAGGTCCGTCTGTACCGGCCCTTCCCCACCGAGCAGTTCGTCGCCGCGTTGCCCGAGACCGTGCGCTCGATCGCGGTCCTCGACAGGACGAAGGAGCCGGGCGCGACGGGAGAACCGCTGTACCTCGACGTCGTGACTGCACTCGCAGAACACATGGATTCAGCCGCGCCGCGCTTCGCGCGCCCGCCGCGGGTGAGCGGCGGCCGCTACGGCCTGTCGTCGAAGGAGTTCAACCCGGGAATGGCCAAGTCGGTCTTCGACGAGCTCGCGCGAGCCGACGCGAAGCGCCACTTCACGGTCGGCATCACCGACGACGTCACGCACCTGAGTCTGGAGCCAGACACCGAGTTCCGCTATCCGCGCCCGGCCGGCGAGGTGCAGGCGATGTTCTTCGGCACGGGCTCCGATGGGACGGTCGGAGCCAACAAGAACTCCGTCAAGATCATCGGCGAGGGCACCGACCTGTATGCCCAGGGCTACTTCGTCTACGACTCCAAAAAGGCCGGCTCCGTCACCGTGTCGCACCTGCGCTTCGGCCCCAAACCGATCCGCTCCAGCTATCTCATCGAGCGCGCCGACTTCATCGCCTGCCACCGGTTCGGCCTGCTCGGCAAGCTCATGGTACTGGGTCACGCCCGCGACGGCGCCACCTTCCTTCTCAACAGCCCCTACCCGGCCGAGGAGGTCTGGGACAACCTCCCCGAGTGCATCCAGGAGCAACTCGTCGAGAAGCGCCTCCACTTCTGGGTGATCGATGCCGACCGAGTCGCGGCAGAAGCGGGCATGGGCAACCGCATCAACACCGTGATGCAGCCGTGCTTCTTCGCCCTGTCCGGCGTCCTGCCGGTCGCTGACGCCGTGGCGCGCATCAAGAAGTCCGTCGAGAAGACCTACGGCAAGCGCGGCCGCGTCATCGTCGAGCGTAACTTCGCCGCCATCGACCGCTCGCTGCAAGAGCTCACCGAGGTGGAGGTGCCGGCGTCGGTGACCTGCAGCGGCTCGCCGCTGATCACCGTGCCCGACGACTCCCCGGACTTCGTCAAGCGCGTCACCGTGCCCCTGCTGGCCGGCGAGGGCGACCGGCTGCCCGTGAGCGCCTTCCCGGTGGACGGCTCGTACATCACCGGCACCTCGAAGTACGAGAAGCGCGTCATCGCCCGGCAGATCCCGGTGTGGGACCCGGAGCTCTGCATCGACTGCGGCAGGTGCGCCCTGGTGTGCCCGCACGGCGTGATCCGCATGAAAGTCTACGAGCCGGCGTACCTCGAGGGCGCCCCCGAGGGGTTCCGCAGCAAGGACTTCCGCTCCAAGGAGCTGCCCGGCCACAGGCTGACCATCCAGCTCTCGCCCGACGACTGCACCGGCTGCGCCGTGTGCGTCAACGTCTGCCCCGCCAAGAGCAAGTCCGAGGTGAAGCGCCGGGCCATCAACATGGAGCCGGCGGCGGAGCTCCGTGACGCAGAGCGCGTCAACTGGCGGTTCTTCGACACGATCCCGCCCCTGGGTCGCGACCTTCTGCCACGCGGCACCGTCAAGGGTTCTCAAGTGCTCGAGCCGCTGTTCGAGTTCTCCGGGGCCTGTGCGGGGTGCGGGGAGACGCCCTACGTCAAGCTCGTCTCGCAGCTCTTCGGCGACCGTATCGTGGTCGCCAACTCCACCGGCTGCTCGTCGATCTACGGCGGCAATCTGCCCACGACGCCGTGGACCGTCGACCGCGAAGGGCGCGGACCGGCCTGGAACAACTCGCTGTTCGAAGACACCGCCGAGTTCGGGATGGGCATGCGCATGGGCTCGGATGCGCGCCTCGCGCGAGCGAGACTGCTCCTCGAGCGCCTCGCCCCGCGGCTCGACGGCGGGCTCGCCGGCGCGATCCTCGAGGCCCCCCAGGGCAGTGAGCTCCAGCTCCGCGAGCAGCGCCAGAGGATCGCCGATCTTGTGAAGGCTCTCGAGCGCCTGGGTGACGACGACCCCGACGTCCGCCATCTGCTGGCGCTCGCCGACGATCTCGTGAACAAGGGCGTCTGGATCATCGGCGGCGACGGCTGGGCCTACGACATCGGTTTCGGCGGCCTCGACCACGTACTCGCCGGCAGCCGCAACGTGAACATCCTCGTCCTGGACACGGAGGTCTACTCCAATACGGGAGGGCAGGCCTCCAAGGCGACGCCCCGCGGCGCCGTGGCCAAGTTCGCCGCCTCGGGAAAGCCGGGCGCGAAGAAGGACCTCGGCGCGCTGGCGATGGCCTACGGTACCGCCTACGTGGCCCAGATCGCCCTCGGAGGCAACGACGCCCAGGCGGTCAAGGCGCTCCTCGAGGCCGACGCCTGGCCGGGGCCGTCGCTGGTCATCGCCTACTGCACCTGCACCGCGCACGGCATGGACATGTCCAGGTCGATGGACCACATGAAGGACGCGGTACGCAGCGGTTACTGGCCGTTGTACCGCTTCCAGCCCACGCCGACCAGGGACGGGCAGCCGTTCAAGCTCGACTCTCGCGAACCCTCGATCCCCGTGCGCGATTTCGTGGCCTCGGAAGCGCGCTTCGCCATCCTCGGGCGCACGCACCCCGAGCGCTCCGAGTACCTGCTCGGGGAGATCCAGGCCGACGTCGACGAGCGCTGGCGTTACTACGAACAGCTCGCCGCGATGTCGCGCACCGTGCGCGCCGCCGAAGGCGGCGCGCACGCCGACGACGCCCAGAGCGCCCAGCAGAAGGAGGACCCCTCATGAGCCGCCTGGCCACGAGCTACCTCGGCCTCGAGCTGCGCAGTCCGCTCGTGGCCTCGCCGAGCCCGTTCACCAGGCAGCTCGAGAGCGCCCTGCGGCTGCAGGAGAGCGGCGCCGCAGCCATCGTCCTGCCCTCGCTGTTCGAAGAGGAGCTCGTGCACGAAGAGGTCGAGCTCAGCCAGGTGCTCGAACAGGGGGCCGGGAGCTTCGCCGAGTCCCTCGACTACTTCCCGGCGATCGATACCTTCGAGAGCACCGCCGACCGCTACCTCGCGACCATCGCGGCCATGAAGGAGACGCTGGACGTCCCCGTCATCGCCAGCCTCAACGGGACCTCGGTCGGCGGGTGGGTGCGCTACGCCAGACTGATCGAAGAGGCGGGCGCCGACGCCCTGGAGCTGAACCTCTACCGGCTCGCCACCGATCCCGCCCGCAGTGGCTCGGCGATGGAGGAGGGCGACCTGGAGGTGGTCCGGCAGGTGAGAGCCTCGACGAGCCTCGCCGTGGCCGTGAAGCTCTCCCCGTACTACTCGGCCCTCGCCGGCTTCGCGCTCGCCGTCGTGGACGCGGGGGCGAACGGGCTCGTGCTCTTCAACCGCTTCTACCAGCCGGATCTGGACGCCGACACCCGCGAGGTCGTGCCGAAGCTCGAGCTGAGCCGACCGTGGGAGCTGCGGCTGCCGTTGCGCTGGATCGCCATCTTGCGCCCGCACCTTGCCGGACGCGCCTCGCTGGCCGCATCGAGCGGAGTCTCCTCCGGCGTCGACGCGGCCAAGGCGCTGCTCGTCGGTGCCGACGTCGCGATGATGACGTCGGCGGTCCTGCGCAAGGGCCGCGAGCACTTCTTGACGGTGGAGAAGGAGCTCGTCGCATGGATGGACGCCAACGAGTACACCTCGGTCGCGGAACTGCGGGGCAGCGTGAGCTACGCCGCCAGCGACGACCCGTCGGCATTCGAGCGGGCGAACTACCTGAAGACCCTGCGCTCCTGGAACGCTGCTTCGCCCTGACGGATCGTCCGCGGCGTCACCGACTCCGGGTCGGAGCGTTCAGCGGCGACTCAGCTCGCGCACCTCGGCAGCGGATCCGGCGGCGAGCGCCCGGGCCGCGAGCCGCCGGGCGGCGCCGAGATCGGTGGCCCGGACAGCCTGCTTGGCCAGCGGGATGCGGGCGGCGGCCAGCGAAAGCGCGGTGATCCCCAACCCGAGCACCAGCGGGATCGCCAAGGGGTCGCCGGCCATCTCCCCACACAGGGCGACGCTCCGTCCGCCCTCCTCGGCCGCCCGAACCACACGGTCGATCAGACGGAGCACGGAGGGATGCATCGCGTCGGCCAGGGCCGCCACTTCGGCGTTGCCGCGGTCGGCGGCGAGGACGTACTGCGCCAGGTCATTGGTGCCGATCGAGAAGAAATCGACGTGCGGCAGGAACGCCTCGACGAGGAGGGCGGCGGCGGGGACCTCCACCATGATCCCGACCGCGATGCGCTCCGGCACCGCGGTGCCCTCCGCGCTCAGAGACGCGCGCGCCGCGTCGAGGAGCTCGCGGGCGCGCCGCACCTCGTCCACCGTGGCCACCATCGGGAACATCACCCGGAGCGGGTGGTCAGCGGCCACCCGTAGCGCCGCGCGCAGCTGGGCCGTCAGCACTTCGGGATGGCTCAGGCCCAGGCGGATCCCCCTGAGCCCCAGGTTGGGGTTCGGCTCCGCTCCAGAGGAAGGTACGGGAGCGGCTTATCTTCGCCGACGTCGAGGGTGCGC
>CAVOWE010000018.1:0-332031 GCA_963700035.1 uncultured Thermoleophilia bacterium
CTCCTAAAATGTAACGGAGGCGCCCAAAGGTTCCCTCAGTACGATTGGAAACCGTACGCAGAGTGTAAAGGCATAAGGGAGCTTGACTGCGAGACTGACAAGTCGAGCAGGGACGAAAGTCGGGCTTAGTGATCCGGCCGTGGAGAGTGGAATCGCGGTCGCTCAACGGATAAAAGGTACTCCGGGGATAACAGGCTTATCCTCCCCAAGAGTCCACATCGACGGGAGGGTTTGGCACCTCGATGTCGGCTCATCGCATCCTGGGGCTGTAGTAGGTCCCAAGGGTTGGGCTGTTCGCCCATTAAAGCGGTACGTGAGCTGGGTTCAGAACGTCGTGAGACAGTTCGGTCCCTATCTTCTGTGGGCGTTGGAGATTTGAGAGGGGTTGCCCCTAGTACGAGAGGACCGGGGTGAACAGACCTCTGGTGTATCAGTTGTCGTGCCAACGGCACTGCTGGCTAGCTACGTCTGGAAGCGATAACCGCTGAAAGCATCTAAGCGGGAAGCGCGCCTCGAGATGAGATCTCCCACCATCTAGAATGGGTAAGGGCCCAGGTAGACCACCTGGTTGATAGGCTGGATGTGTAAGCACAGCAATGTGTTCAGCAGACCAGTACTAATTGCCCGAGGGCTTGACCTTGAACTTCAATGCCGCTCTGCAGTTTTCAGGTCCGTGTCGGTGTGCCGGTACGAAGATGTGCGCGCCCGTGACGGCGCCAGGTTTTCGGCGGTCATAGCGGAGGGGTCACACCTCTTCCCATTCCGAACAGAGTAGTTAAGCCCTCCAGCGCCGATGGTACTTCAGGGGCAACCTTGCGGGAGAGTAGGACGCCGCCGGATCTTTGATGAACGGCCCGCTGAGTCGAAGCAGACTCAGCGGGCCGTTCATCGTTAAGCCTCCGCCGGCCACAGCGGGGATCTGTCGGCGACGCTTCCCGGGCGGCGAAGTCCGCATTCCTCGCGAAGTGGGCGACGGATCATGCGGCAAACCTTGCGTTCCGCACGCGCACGAGGTCTGCCGCGGCCGGCCCTGTGGTACCCTGTCGCCCAGCGAAGAAGGAGGCTCGGTGGCCAAGGCGAGAGCGACCTATCTGTCGGCGCGCGAGAAGGACTTCCTCCACGAGAAGACCCTGGAGGTCCTCGAGAAGGTCGGCGTGGCGTACAACACGCCTCAGGCGATCGACCTGCTCGCGTCCGCCGGGGCCGAGGTGGATCGGGACGCACTCACGGCGAAGCTCACCTGGGACATCATCGAGCCGTGCCTGAAGACGGTGCCGAGGACGGTGCTGCTCGCCGGCCGCCGGCCGGAGGACGATCGTGTGCTGGGCGAATGGCCTCTGCACACGACCACCGACGGCATCCAGACCTACGTCTACGACGATCTCACCGGCCGCCGTCGCGAAGGCACGGCGGCCGACCTCGAGACGTTCGTCAGGCTCGGCGATGCCCTTTCGGAGGTCGACGCCATCTGGCCGTCCCCCCAGGCCAGCGACATCGACCCGTACATGCTGCCGGTCAAGTTCGCCGAGCTCACGATCCGCAACACCAGCAAGCACGTTCAGGACGAGGTCCGCGAGCCGGACCTCGTGGAGCCCATCCTCGCGATGTACGAGGCGGCCGCCGGCGCGTCGCTCCGTGAGCGGCCGTACTTCTCGGTGACCAACTGCACCATCGCGCCGCTGCAGCACGACCGCGACATGACCGAGGCCGCGCTCAAGATGATCAAGCGCGGCGTGCCGATCTTCATCCTGCCGATGCCGCAGGCCGGCACCACCGGTCCTATGACCCTGGCGGGCACGTGCATCGTCAACATGGCGGAGCTGCTCTCGGCCGTGGTCCTCTTCCAGCTCGCCGCGCCGGGCTGCGCGCTCATCTCCGGGGTCGGCTCGGCGGTCGCGGAGATGCGCACCGGCGGCTACATCGCGGCCGGACCCGAGATCGGTCTCATCAACCTGACCTGTCTCGAGATGAGCAAGTACTACGGCCTGCTCACGCAGGCGACCGGCATCTCGGCCGACGCCAAGGCGCCGAACTTCCAGGCGGGCTCGGAAGGCGGCATGACCGGCCTCTGCGCGGCGCTCGCCGGCGCCGATTCGCTGATCGCCACCGGGGCCTTCGACGGCGTGCAGACCGAGAGCCTGGCCAAGGCGGTGCTCGATAACGACCAGCTCGGGGCGCTGCGCCGGTACGTCCGCGAGAGCCCCATCGACGAGACCACGGCCCTCATGGACGACATCCTCGAGGTCGGGATCGGCGGGCACTTCCTGGCCCGCAAGAGCACGCGGGCGCACTCGCGCAGCGAGATCTGGCGCCCGCAGGTGTTCCAGCGCGGCTCGTTCGAGGAGCACCAGGCGCCGGGGCGCACGCTGATCGAAGAGGCCGTCCAGCGCGCCCACGACCTGCTGGCCGGCCACGAGGTCGCGCCGCTCGCCGAGGACGCGGCCCGCGAGATCGCCGCGATCGTGGCGCGTCACGAGGCCGCACGACCCTGACGACGGCGTCGCGCCGCGCGTCCGACGAACGAGCGAGGGAGGCGTGATGGCGAGAGCCCGCATGACGTACCTCTCCGAGGCGGAGAGGCAGTTCGTCCATGAGCAGACCGCCTACGTCCTCGAGGAGGTCGGCATCGGCTACAACACGCCGGCCGCTATCGACCTGCTCGAGGAGGCCGGCGCTCCGGTCGACCGGACGCGCCTGCGCGCGCGGCTCCCGTGGGACCTCGTCGAGCGCTGCCTGAAGACCTGCCCGCGCCAGGTGCGCCTTGCGGGGCGCGCGCCGGGCACGGACGTCGTGCTCGGGGACGGCTCGCTCACCTTCTGCACCGACGGCACGGGCACGTACATGTACGACGACGTCAGCGGCGTGCGCAGCGAAGGCACGGCCCGTGATCTGCGCCAGGTGATGCGCCTTTTCGACGCGCTCCCCGAAGTGGACTATGCGTGGCCGTCGATCTCGGCGCGCGATCTCGACCCGCTGACGGCCGGCCTCGAGATCGAAGCGATCTCCCTGAACTGCTTCGGCAAGCACCTGCAGGACGAGGTCCGCGAGGTGGCGCACGTGAAGCCGTTGCTGGAGATCTTCGAAGCGGTGGCCGGCGGCTCGCTGTGGGACCGGCCCATCTTCAGCACCGTCAATTGCACTATCGCCCCTCTCCAGCACGAGCGTGAGATGACCGCGGCGACGATGGCGCTCGTCAGGGCTGGCGTGCCGGTGCTGATCCTGCCCATGCCGCTCCCCGGCACCACCTCGCCGATGACCGTCCTGGGCACGAGCATCGTGAACATGGCCGAGCTGCTCAGCGCCGTCGTCCTCTTTCAGCTAGCTCAGCCGGGCTGCAGTCTCATCTCGGGGGTGGGAGCGGCGGCCACGAACATGCGCACCGGCGGGTATCTGTGCGGAGCGCCGGAGGTCGGGCTCATCAATGCGATCTGCATCGAGATGAGCCGCTTCTACGGGCTGCCCGTGACCGGGAGCGCCGTGACCAGCGATGCCAAGTCCAGCAACCTCCAGGCGGGCTCTGAGGGTATGCTCACCGGCCTTGCCTGCGCTCTTGCCGGGGCCGACAGCATGCTGGCCTTCGGCCTCCTGGACGGCGCTGAGACCGTGAGTCTTGCCAAGATAGTGATGGACTGTGACGTCGTCGGCATGATCGAGCGCTTCGCCCGCGAGGACCCGATCGACGCCACGACGGCGCTCACCGGCGACATCGCCGCGGTGGGCGTGGGCGGCCACTTTCTCGCGGCGAAAAGCACGCGGCAGTTCTGCCGCACGGGGGAGCTCTGGCAGCCGCGCGTGTTCCAGCGTGAGCCGTTCGAGACGTACACCGGCAGAAGCCTCGTCGACGACGCCGCCGAGCAGGCCCGCGAGCTGCTGGCCGCCCACACGGTGCCGCCTCTCGCGGACGACGTCGTCGCGGAGATCGACCGTGTCATCGAGAGCTACGCACGCAGCGTGGGCGCGCCGGAGGCGCGCCTCAGCTGGCGCGAGCCGGCATGAGCGGAGGCGCCGTGCACATCGCGCGCACCGACGATCTGGCGGCCGTGCGCCGTCTGGGCGTCGTCTGCGGGCTGGAGGACTCCGGGCGCGACGACGAGCAGATCGAGGCGGCCTGGGGAGCCTTCGACGGAGAGCACCTCGTGGGAGCCATCGTCCTTGAGTCCAATCAGGGTCTGGAGACGGTCAACTGGATGGCGGTGGACGGCGCATACCGGCGCCGCGGGATCGCCGGCCGGCTCTACGCCGCGCTGGAGCGCGAAGCGCTGGCCCGCGGCGTCACCCGCCTCTGGGTCACGGCACGTGCTCCCGCCTTCTTCCTGGCGCGCGGGTACGACACCGTGGCCGACGGCGAACAGCAGGCTATCCTCCTGGGTGAGTGCCCGCGCTGCGCGCAGTTCGGCCGCGGCTGCGAACCGCAGGCCCTGACGAAACGGATCGACGAAAGCGGCCCGCGGAATGGGCGGCCGAACGAGGGGGAGACGTGGCGCGACCGCGACTGAGCTACCTGACCGACACCGACAAGGAGTTCATCCACGAGCAGACGCTGCGCGTGCTCGCCGAGGTCGGCGTCTGCTACGGCACGCCGACCCTGAGCGGCCTGCTCGCCGACGCGGGCGCCACGGTGGACGCCGAGGCGCTCACGGCCAAGCTGCCGTGGGAGCTCATCGAGCGCTGCTTGAAGACGCTCCCGCGCGACATCCATCTGGCGGGGCGCGATCCCGCCTACGACTGCTGGGTCAGTGACGAAGGAATGCTGTACACGAGCGACGGCGCCGCCACCTACATGCTCGACGACCTCACGGGCGCGCGGCACGAGGGCACCGCCGTGGATCTCGCGAGGATGATGCGCCTCTACGACGCGGTGCCCGAGATCGACTTCACCTGGGCGACCATCACGCCCGGCGACGTCGACGCGCGCGTCGGCAACCTCGAGATGGCGCGCATCACCTATGCGAACTCCCGCAAGCATCTGCAGGACGAGGTGCGCCATCCGGACCAGGCGCCCGTGTTCATCGACATGCTCCAGGCGATCGCCGGGGCGTCGCTCCGTGAACGTCCGATCTGGTCGGCGACCAATTGCACCATCGCCCCGCTGCAGCACGACGCCGAGATGACCGAGGCGCACGTTCTCATGGCGCAGGCCGGCTGCCCGATCTTCGTGCTGCCGATGCCGCAGATGGGCACGACGGGGCCGATGAGCGTGCTCGGCACCAGCATCCTCAACATGGCCGAGCTCCTGAGCGCGGTCGTGCTGTTCCAGCTCGCGGCACCCGGGTGCGCGATGGTCTCGGCGGTCGGCTCGGCGGTCGCGGAGATGCGCAGCGGGCTGTACCTGTCGGGGACGCCCGAAGACGGGCTCATCAACCTGACCTGCATCGAGATGAGCAAGTTCTACGGGATGCGCAGCCAGGGCAGCGCCGTGAGCTGCGACGCCAAGGCCTGCGACCTCCAGGCCGGCGCCGAGGGCATGCTCACGGGGCTGGCGACGGCCCTCGCCGGGGCCGACGTCATGCTCGCCTTCGGGCTCATGGACAGCGCCCAGACGGCGAGCCTGGCGAAGACGGTGCTCGACGCCGACACGGTCAACGCCATCGCGCGCTTCCTGCGCGACGACCCGGTCGACGAGGCGCGCGCGCTGGTCGACGACATCATCGCGGTGGGCATCGGCGGCCACTTCCTGGCGCGCAAGAGCACGAGGCAGTTCTACCGCGCCGGCGAGCTCTGGCAGCCGCGGCTCTGGCACCGGGAGTCGTTCGACCACTACGTTGGGACTCCCCTGGTGAAGGACGCCTGGGAGCGGGCCCACGAGCTGATCGAGAAGAACGACGTGCCGCCGCTCCCCGACGACGTCCAGCGGCACGTCGACGCGCTGATCGCCGGCTACCTGCGCAGCCGCGGGTGAAGCGGCCGGGTCGCGCGGGCGCCGCGGGCACGATGCCGGCGCGAAGGGGCCGGCCGGCATGAGCCCGGCGGTCGAAGTGCTCGAGCGCACCGAGGGGCGCAGCGGCGAGCTCGTGCTGCGCCGCAGCGGCGCCGATCTCGAGGTGATCCTGAACGGCGCCTTCCTCATCTCCACCGCCAACGACGCCTCCAGCCGCGCCCTGGTGTCGGCCGCCTTGCCGCACCTCGCCGGCGACGCTCTCGAGGTGCTCATCGGCGGCCTCGGCCTCGGCTACGCCCTCGACGAGGCGCTGGCCTGCGAGCGCGTCGCGCACGTGACCGTGGCCGAGTACGAGCCCGCGATCGTGCGCTGGTTCCGCGCCCACGGGGAGGGACGCGCGGAGCGCGCCGCCGTGGGCGAGCGCGCCCGGCGCGCATCCATCGAGGTCGCGGACGTGGCCGACGTGCTGAGCGCGCACCCGGAAGGCTTCGACCTGGTGGCGCTCGACACCGACAACGGCCCCGAGTGGCTGGTGCGCGAGGCCAACGCCGGCCTCTACTCCGAGGCCGGCGTGCTGCTCGCGCGCCGCGCCCTGCGGCCCGGCGGCGCCGTGGTGTTCTGGTCGCCGGAGCGGTATCAGGCGTTCGAGCAGTCGCTGGCAGGGGTCTTCGCCACGGTGGTGCCGATCGCGGCCTTCGACACCGTGCAGGGCCGCCGCCACGAGTACACCATGTATGTGGGCCTGCGGGACGACGCCCGCGGCGAGGTACACTAGGGGCGTCGGCGAAAGGAGGCGGCATGGGGCTCACGTGGACGGAGCCGGGCGAGATCGCCTGGGCGTTGATCGATGCGCATCCGGACACCGATCCGCTGGATCTCAACTTCGTCGATCTTCATCGCCTCATCGTGGCGCTCCCCGACTTCGACGACGACCCCGACGAGGCCAGCGAGACCAGGCTCGAGGCCGTCGTGGTGGCGTGGCATGAGCAGCGCTGACGAGGTCGCCCTCGGGCTGTTCCCTCTCGGCCTCGTGCTGCTGCCCGGCGAGGTGGTGCCGCTGCACATCTTCGAGGAGCGCTACAAGCTCCTCGTCCAGGAGCGGCTCGACGGCGGCGAGTTCGGCATCCTCCTCGCGGAGGACGGGAAGCTGCGCGAGTGCGGCTGCACGGCGCGGGTGGCCGAGCTTCTCGAGGAGCTCGACGATGGGCGCATGAACATCCTCGTCGAGGGTGGGCGGCGCTTTCGGCTCCTCGAGCTGCGGGCGCCGGACGATCCGGAGGCCGAGTACCTGAGCGGCCTGATCGGCTACTTTGAGGACGAGGAGCCGGAGGCGCCGGCGGAGCTGCGCGCCGGCGTGCTCGAGGTCTTCCGCAACATGCTCGTGCTGATGGATGTGGAGTCGCCGAAGGAGCCTGGCGGCGACGGCCCGCTGTCGTTTCGCGTGGCGGCCGCCTTCGACTTCGGCGCGCCGCTCAAGCAGGAGCTGCTCGAGTCGCTCAGCGAGGCGCAGCGCCTCGAGACCCTGCTCCGCGTGATGGAGGCGCTGCTGCCTCAGCTCAAGCTGCGCAAGGAGCGCGAAGAGGCCATCCGCGGCAACGGCAAGGGGTACTGACCCCCGCCTACGGCAGCAGCACGATCTTGCCGAGGTGCGGCCCGTCCAGCAGTTCGTGGGCGCGGCGCGCCTCCGCCAGAGGCAACGACTCTCCGATCACGGGCCTGACCTTGCCCTCGATCGCCATCTGCGCGATCTCCGCGGCGATCGCGGCCACGCCGGCGCGTTTGGCGTTGTTGAGGTTCATGAACAGCAGCGTGGCGTCTTTGGCGAGCGCTTCCCCGATGGGCACGGTGGCCTCGGGCGACGGGCCCTGCCCGGTGCACACGATGCGCCCGCCGGTGGCGAGGAGCCTCACATCGGCGGGCAGGTTCACGCTGACGACGAGCTCGTGCACCAGGTCGACGCCCCTGCCGCCGGTCAGCTCGAGGGTACGCGCGACGACGTCCTCCGTCTTGTAGTCGATGACGTCGTCGGCGCCGAGGCTGCGCACGAGGTCCGCCTCTGCGGCGCCGGCCACCGTGGCGAGGACGCGGGCGCCGAGAGCCTTGGCCAGCTGCACGGAGGCGGAGCCGACGCCGCCGGCCGCGCCCTGCACGAGGACGCTCTCGCCGGCCTGTACGGCGCCGCGCCGGACGAGGCCGTAGTAGGCGGCGGGGAAGACCATGCCCAGCGCCGCCGCCTCGGCGAACGAAAGGCCGTCGGGCAGCGGCACGGCCTGCGCCTCGGCCAGCACGACGTACTCGGCGTAGCTGCCCTCGCTGCCCACCCCGAGGCCGCTGAAGAAGACCGCGTCGCCCGGCCGGACGCCGGTGATGTCGGCGCCGACCTGCTCGACGACACCGGCCCCGTCCGAGCCGATGATCTTGGGCGGCTGCTTGGGCGTGGGGAAGCGGTTCTCGCGGACAGAGACGTCCATGGGGTTGACGGTCGCCGCCTCCACGCGCACGAGGATCTGGTCCGCCTTCGGCGCGGGCTTCGGGACCTCTTCGTACACCAGGACTTCCGGTCCGCCGTACTCGTGGATACGCACTGCCTTCATGGCCGCCTCCTTGCGTCGCCGCGTTGCCGCCTCGCGCCCAGACTCTACCCGCGAGGCGGCATCGGCTACCCGAGAGGCCGCGCTCAGGCCGGCAGCGACGGCTGCGCCGGCTGCCGGCGGCCGCGCCTCATCTTGCGCACGACGAACCATGCGGCGAGGCCGAGACCGCCGAAGACGACGACGAAGGGCAGCAGGGCGGTGAGCACCAGGGCCGTGACGCGAACGCCGTGGCCGAGCACTTTGATGGAGTGCAGAAGGGTCCCGGTGAACGTGTCGGACGGGTCGATGGCGCCGGCCTGCGGAACGCCCTTCTCGCGCAGGAAGACCGACAGGGTGCCGTAGGTCGTGGTCTCGCGCAGCGACTTGAGCTGGGCGCTCAGCTGCTCGATGGTGAGCTGCACGTTGTCGATGCGGTCCTGCACGGCGAGCATCTGGTTGACGTTGTCGGTGGCGGCGAGGAAGCGGACCAGGCGGCGCTCCACGGCGCGGTAGTGGTGCAGGCGCGCCTGGAGATCGACGTACTGGGAGGTGACGTCCTCGCTCGAGGTGGACACGCTCTGCACCTCACCGAGAGCCGCGAACCGTTTCACGGCGGCGTCGAAGCTGCTCTCCGGGACCCGCAGGGTGAGTGTGGCGTACGGGTCCGTACCGATGGTGGTCGCCGGCTTGTCGTTCGCGGTGGGGACCGACTCTGAGTCGAGCGGCAGTGGCTCGACGGGACCCGGCATGCCCGGCGACTCGCTGCCGAGGGCGCTGGACATCACGTAGCCGCCCATGCCTCCGGTCATCGCCGTGATGCGGTCGACGGTGGAGAGGAGCGTACCGCGGGCGACCAGCAGGGAGAGGTCGCCGGTGCGCAGCAGATGGTGCGTGGAGAGGGCGGCCGCCGGAGGTACTGCCGCGGCGACTTCGTCGCCGGTGCCCTTGGACGGCGTGGCCGTGTCGACGCCCTGCGCGGATTCGCCGGTCACGGGACCGCCGGCGGTGCCGCTGCCGGCCGAGACGCGATCGAGCGTCATCCGGCTGGAGATGCCCGGCAGGCCGCCGCGGCTGAGCACGCCGACGACGGCGAACACCACCAGGAGCCCGATGGCGACGGCGGGGATAAGCACTCTGAGTCTCGGTCTGCGCCCCATGGTCTTCCTCCTCCTCGGGCCGCGGTGACCGCGGCCGGTGTACCATGCGGTGAGACGCCGGCGACGTCGACGGGGTTCGCCGGCGCCTCCGGGGAGGGTGCGCCGGCACCAGGAGCAGCCAGGGAGGCGTGGTGCTGCCTGTCGTGAGTCACGAGGTCAAGACCGGGCGGTGGCCCTACGTCACCGTCTGCCTCATCGGCCTCAACGTCATCGCCTTCGCGTTCGAGGCATCGGTGGGGATCCGCTTCGTGCCGTTCCTGCAGGAGTGGGGCGTCGTGCCGGGGCGCATCCAGGCGGAGATCACCACCCACAACGTGTTCACCGTGGGCTCGTCGATGTTCCTGCACGTGGGGTTCGTGCATCTGCTGGGGAACATGTGGTTCCTGTACGTCTTCGGCGACGCCGTCGAGGATGCGTTCGGGCCATGGTGGTATCTGGGCCTCTATCTGGCGAGCGGGTTCTTCGGCACCATGGCGTTCGTCGCCACGGCGGGCGCGTCGCCGCTGCCGGTCATCGGCGCCAGCGGCGCGGTCTCGGGCGTCATGGCCGCCAGTCTGGTGCTGTGGCCCAGGGCGCGGCTCAAGACCCCGGGCGTCCTCCTGCTGCTGTTCGTCCTGGGCCTCTGCTACGAGATCCTCATCGTCACGGGGGTCCCCGGCTTCCTTCTGGGCGGGCCGTTCCTGTTCATCGTGGGCGTGATCGGCCTGTTGCTGCTGACGCGCACTGCCGGAGGCTTCTTCGCCGGGCTGTTCCATCTCGTGGCGATCCCGGCGTGGGCGGTCCTCGGCCTGTACGTCAGCCTCCAGCTGTTCAGCGGGCTGCTCGTGGTGGTGAACCCCGCCTATGCCGGGGCGGTGGGCTACTGGGCGCACATCGGCGGCTTCGCCGGCGGCGCCATCCTCGCCTGGGTGTTCCCCAAGCACCCTCACCTGCTGGCCGACAGACCGCTGCTCGGGTGACGCTGTGAGCCCCCCACTTCGCTGCCCGCACTGCGGTGCCGAGATCGACTTCGCGGCGTGGCGAGAGACGGCCTCGTGTGCGAGCTGCGGCGAGCGCGTGCGCTTCGAGGCCGCGGCCGCGGCGGGCGCCGCGGCCGATGACGCAAGCGCGCCGCCGCAGCCGGCGCCGGCGCGCACGTTCTTCGGCAAGCCGCTGCGCGCCACGGCGGCCTGGGCCGCCGTCTTCCTCATCTGGGCCGGAGCGGCCGGTGGGCTGGCGGCGGTCCGTCTCGACATGGGCCACCTGACGGCGCTCAGCCAGAGGGAGCGTGCGGCGATCGCCGCGGTGCAGAGGGCCGAGCTGGAGCACGACGTGACCAACGGCGAGGCACTGGCTCTGGTACTGGCCAGGTTCGGCGCTGTCCTGGGCAGCGAGCCGCGATGGTACGTGCAGGACCGCGCGTGGGAGGACAAGGTGTACGTCACCTGGGAGCTGGGCACCGATCTGCGGCTCGGCTGGACCGTCGGCGACGACGGGACGGTCGCCGCGGGCGCGGAGACCGAGCTGTTCCTCAAGCAGGTCGTGCGGGCGAGCGGGCCTCAGTCCGCGCCGGGGCTGCCGCTCGGTCTCTCGTCGTCCTCGAGGAGCTCGTCGGGCGGCGCGAACCCGCGGCGCATCGTGTTCTCTGTCGTGACTCTCGGCGCGAGGAACTGCAGCAGGTAGTCCGGACCGCCCGCCTTCGAGCCCACGCCGCTCATCTTGAAGCCGCCGAACGGCTGACGCTCGACCAGCGCTCCGGTGATGCCGCGGTTGATGTAGAGGTTGCCGACGCGGAACTCCCGGCGGATGCGCTCGATGGTGGCGGGGCTGCGGCTGATGAGGCCTCCGGTGAGCGCGTACTTGACGCCGTTGGCGATGCGCAGCGCCTCGTCCATGTCGGCGGCCTTCAGGACGGCGACCACGGGACCGAAGATCTCCTCCTGCGCGATGACCGCGTCAGGCCGCACGTCGACGAAGACGTGCGGGGCGACGAAGAAGCCGCCGCCGGGCCAGCCGCCCTCGGGCGGCTCGACGGTGGCGGCCAGCGTCGCCTCACGCTTGCCCTGTTCGATGTAGCCCTCGATCGTCGCCATCGCGGCGGCGCTGATGACCGGGCCGACGCGGACGCGGGCGTCCTCGGGCGGCCCGACCGCGAGGCTGCGGGTCGCCTCCACGAGCCTGTCCACGAAGTCGTCGTAGGCCGCCTCGAGCACGATCACCCGCGAGGCGGCCGAGCACTTCTGCCCCGAATAGAGGAAGGCCGAGACGACGACCTCACTGACGGCCACGTCGAGGTCCGCGTCGGCGTCGACGATGATGGCGTTCTTGCCGCCCATCTCGGCGATGACCTTCTTGACGCCGTCGTCGGCGGGGTTCTGAGCCGCCTGGCTGACGATGCGCAGCCCTACCTCCATGGAGCCGGTGAAGGCGATGAGGTCGACGCCCGCGTGACGCACGAGGAAGTCGCCCACCTCGCCGCCCGGGCTGGGCAGGAGATTCACCGTGCCGGGCGGCGCGCCGGCCGCCTCGAGGAGGCGCGCCATCCGCGCGGCGATCACCGGCGTGGGGCCGGCCGGTTTCACGATCACGGGGTTCCCCGCGACCAGCGCCGCGCTCGTCATGCCCGTGAGGATGGCGAGCGGGAAGTTCCACGGGGCGATCACGAGCGCCACGCCGCGCGGCTCGTAGAAGGAGACGTTGTGCTCGCCGGGCACGTGGCCCATGCGCCTGGGCTTGCCCAGGCGCAGCATCTCGCGGCCGTAGTACTCGAGGAAGTCGATCGCCTCGTCGACGTCCCCGTTGGCCTCGCGGCGCGTCTTGCCGGCCTCGAACGTCATGAGTGCGGCGAGCTCGAACGACTCGGCGCGCATGAGCTCGGCGGCCCTGAACAGCACGGCCGCGCGCTCCTTGGGCGTCGCGTCGCGCCACCCGGGGAGCGCCGCCTGGGCCGCGGCCACGGCGGCTTCGGCCTCGGCACGGCCGCCGTAGGCGACCGTGCCGACGACCTCGTCCGGGGCCGCCGGGTTCACCGACGTCAGGGTCTTCGCGGTCTCGATGTCGCGGCCGCCGATGCGCAAGGGGTGATGCGCCCCGAGGCGGCCGCGCACCGCGGCGAGCGCCGCGTCGTACGCTTCGCGGTTCTCGCGGCGCGAGAAGTCGGCGTGCGGCTGGTTGGCGAACGGCGCCGGCGCGTCGGGGTCGGTGGCGACGACGCGCGGGAGTCGCACCGCATCGGCGCCGAAGTCCGGCGACGGCTCTTGGGGTCTGGACCAGCTCCTCCACAGCGGCGCCTTCGACGAACGTCTGCCGCAGGAAGGAATCGTTGGCCGTGTTCTCGAGCAGCCGCCGGACCAGGTAGGCCATGCCCGGGATGAGCTCGCCCACCGGAGCGTACTCGCGGAGACGCAGGCCCAGGCCACGTACGGCCTGCTTGACGGGTTCGCCCATGCCGTGCAGCATCTGGATCTCGAAGGCGTCGTCGGCGAGCCCCAGGGCGCGCGCCGACTCGATGACCGCCGCCAGCGAACGTACGTTGTGGGTGGCGAAAGCCGGCCGCACGTAGGCGGACTCCTGCAGCATCACCTCGGCCAGCTTCTCGTACATCGCGTCGGTGTCGGGCTTGTGCGTGAAGACGGGCACCGGCCAGCCCTCCTGCGCGGCGAGCACAGTCTCGTAGTCCCAGTAGGCGCCCTTGACGAGCCTGAGGCTGAACACGCGGTCGCGCTCCCTTGCCCAGGAGAGGAGCTCGTCGAGGTCGCCTTCCGCGTCGCGAAGATAGGCCTGCAGCACGATGCCGGCATCGTGGTAGCCGCGAAACTCCTCCTCGTCGAGCAGGGATGTGAACACGCTGAAGGTGAGGTCACGGTAGCGGAACTGCTCGAGGTCGAGGGTGAGCGCGGCGCCCGTCTCGATCGCCTTGCGGAAGATGGGGCGCAGGCGCTCCTTCACGGCCGCCACGCT
Organism: uncultured Thermoleophilia bacterium; assembly: GCA_963700035.1. Lineage (GTDB taxonomy): Bacteria > Actinomycetota > Thermoleophilia > UBA2241 > UBA2241 > CAIXSE01. Next base: position 13,548 of record CAVOWE010000018.1, read on the forward strand.
GCCGGTGAAGTCCACCGGGTCGATCTGCGAGTACAGAGAGGTGATCTTGAGGCTCAGGTTGACCCGCGGCAGCCTTCCCCAGGCGCTGTCGTCGACCACCGGCTGCGGCGTCCAGGCCGCGGTCGTGGCGGCGAGCCCGTCGAGCAGCGCCAGATACGTCTGCTGGTAGGCGTGAGCCTCGGCTTCGCTGACCGAGGCCTCGCCGAGCACGTCGAGGGTGAAGCCCATGCCGTGGTCGCGCAGCGCCTTGAGGGACGGGATGGCGCTGCGCGCGTCCCGGCCCACGATGAAGCGCTGCGCGAAGCCCTTCATCTGCCGCTTGATCACGCCGCTCGCCAGCGGAGCCACCGGCGAGCGGTCTCCCGCGAGGCTGATGCCCCAGCGCATGACCTTGGGCGCCGCGACGCCCTGCCGGGCGAAGTACTCGCGCAGGTGGCGGCTCATCTCGCGGCGGCTGCGCAGCGTGGGGAAGACGTCGACGAAGCGCAGCATCTCCACCTTGAGACGCTCGTCGGCCATGGCCCATTCCATCATCTCGCTCTGCCAGCGCTCGGGCGAGAGCAGCGACGGCTTGTCCTCGTGGGTGGCCGCGAAGATCTGGCGGGCGGTGGCCTGGATGCGGTCCTCGCGCGTCGTGCCGGATTCCATGGAGTCGACCTCTCCTTCAGCGGGAGCGCCGGCCGAAGCGCTCGTAGCTGACCTTGCTCACCTGGCGCTGCGTGCGCGGCTTCTTCTTCTCCGCGGGGTGGCCGATGCCGATGAGCGCCAGCGTGCGCCACCTGCCCTGAGGGATGCCCAGCACTTCGCAGCAGGAGCGCTCGTACCCGGCGACGGCGCCGGGGTCCTCGCGCATGCCGCACCAGACGCTGCCCAGGCCGAGGGCGGTGGCCTCCAGGAGGATGTTCTCGGCGGCGGCGGCGCAATCTTCGATCCACCACGGGTGGTCCGCGTCGTTGCCGAGGACCGCGACGACGAGGGGGGCCTTGTCGAGCATCCAGGTCCACTCGTGCATGCCCTTGAGCCTCGCTCGCGTGGCAGGGTCCCGCACGATCACGAAGTGCCAGGCACGCGCGTTGTTGGCGCTGGGGGCGGCGAACGCGGCGTCGATGAGCTTCTCCTCATCCTCCAGGGAAACGTCCTGGGTGGTGAAGCGACGGATGCTGCGTCGCGCCAGCATGAGGTCGAGAGCGTCCACGAGTGTGCCTCCGGGCTCCGGGTACGGCTGTGCCGATTGTATCGCACGGCCCCCGCTCCAATCGTCGGTGCTGTACCGCTAGAATCGGCACAGCCGCAAGGAGCCCGATGCCCGCAGCCCGCAACGACATCACCATCGCCGAGTTCAGCATGGACGACTACCCCGTGGTCCACGTCCTCTGGCAGCGCGGCGACCTGTGGATGCGGCCCTCGGACGGGCCGGAGGCGACGCTCCTCAAGCTCACGCGCGACCCCGAGCTGTTCCTGGTCGCGCGCGACGCCGGCGGATGCGTCGTCGGCGTGGTGATCGGCGGCTGGGACGGCCGCCGCGCCTACGTGTACCACCTCGCGGTGCTGCCCGAGCGGCGGCGGCAGGGCATCGCCGACGCCCTCATGGACGAGCTCGAGGAGCGCTTCCGCCGGCTCGGCGCGCTCAAGGCCAAGACGCAGATCATGGTGGACAACGAGACCTCGCGCGCCTTCTTCAGCCGCCGCGGCTACCTGCGAGAAGACGACTGCGAGCCGTGGGGCAAGGAGCTCGTGGAGGGCGGAGCGCCGCCCTGCAGGTGATGAGCTGCGGCGCCCCCGTGCGGGGCGCGACGTGAGACGAGACGGCCGCGGGGGCCGGCTCCCGTATGGAGCCGGCCCCCGCGGCCGTCAGTCGTCCGGCGCGCCTCGCGGCGCGGCGCCTCAGCCTTTCGGCTGCTGCTGCGTGATGCAGTGCACGTTGCCGCCGCCGAGCACGATCTCGCGGCCGGGCACGGTGACCACCGTGCGGTCGGGGAAGAGGCGCCGCAGTGTGTCCAGCGCGACGGCGTCGTTGGGGTCGTCGAAGACGGGCATGACCACGCCGCCGTTGACGATGAGGAAGTTGAGGTAGGACGCAGCCGTCTTGTCGCCGGGCACGCGCGGGATGCTGCCCTCGGCGGAGTCCACGCCCCAGGCCTCCTCCTCGCTGATCACCATGATCGCCGGCATCGGCATCGTATGGACCTCGAGCTGGCGGCCCCTGGCGTCGGTGGCCGCCTGCAGGCGCCGCAGGTTGTCCTGCAGAAGCTCGTAGCGCCAGTCGTCCTTGTCTTCGCTGATCGCGGCGAGCACGACGCCCGGCTTCACGAAGCAGGCGACGTCGTCCACGTGGCCGTTGGTCTCGTCGGGGTCGATACCCTTGGCCAGCCAGATGACCTTGTCCACGTTCAGATACTCGCGCAGGTGCTCCTCGATCTCCTCGCGGCCGAGCTGCGGGTTGCGGCCGGGGGAGAGGAGGCACTCCTCGGTGGTGATGACGGTGCCTTCCCCGTCGACGTGGATCGAACCCCCCTCCATGACCAGCGGCGCCTTGTAGCGATCGACACGCTCGAGCTCGGAGATCTTGAGAGGGACCATCTGGTCCTTGTCCCAGGGGAAGTAGAGACCGTCGTAGAGGCCGCCCCAGGCGTTGAAGTCCCAGTCGACGAGGCGCACGTCGCCCTTGTCGTTGACGACGAAGGTCGGTCCGCAGTCGCGCATCCAGGCGTCGTTGCTGGAGATCTCCACGACGCGCACGTGCGCCGGCAGCAGGTTGCGCGCGTTCTCGTACTGGTCATGGTTGACGCCGACGGTCACCGGCTCGAACTGCGAGACGGCGGTCGCCACCTGGACCCAGGCACGCTGCGCGGGCTTGGCGCCCAGGCGCCAGTTGTCGGGGCGCTGGGGCCAGAGCATCCAGAGCTGCGCGTGCGGCTCGAACTCGCCGGGCATGCGGAAGCCGTCGGCGCGGGGGGTGCTGTCGATGGTGGTCATGCTCTTCCTCCGTCGGCGCGTTTGCGGCTGGCCTGCCAGTAGAGCCACCAGCCGATGAGCAGCGAGATGATCGTACCCCCGCCGGTGATGGCCCAGAAGGCGCCCTTGGAGGTGCCCTCCACCGGGAAGTAGAAGAACAGGAAGAGGGTGAGCACGATGCCGGCCTCGCAGAGGATCGTGCTGAGCCAGGCGCCGAAGCGGCCGCCGGGGATGACGTAGGGGCGCGGCTGGTCGGGGTACCTGTGGCGCAGCACGAGGAGCGCCGGGAACATGAGCAGGTACGGCATCAGGAACACGATCGACGAGAGCGCGAACAGCGTCCAGAACACGCTCGTCTGGTTCGGGTCGAGCACGTAGGCGAGCACGGTGATCCCCGTGGCGATGATGCCCATGAGCACGAAGGCGTAGTCCGGGGTGCCGAAGCGCTTGTTGACGTGCCCGAAGACGCCGGGGGCGGTCTCATCGAGGCCGGTGGCGCTGATCGTCTGGTTGGCGCCGATCGACCAGGTCACCATGTTGCCGAAGAACGTGAACAGCAGGGCGACGACGGTGATGTTGAACAGCCAGGTGGCGCCGCTGAGGACCTCGTCGAACGAGAGCCTGAGGGCGTCGACGATGCCGGTGACGATGCTTACGTCCTCCGTCTTGATCGAGGCGAGGATGCCGAAGGTGGCGAACATGTACACGCCGAGGATCGCCACGCCGGCCAGGATGATCATCTTGGGCACGTCGCGCTTGGGGTTCTTGATCGCCCCGCCGGCGGAGCTCATGAGCTCGAAGCCCATGTACGAGTAGATGATGATCGGCAGGAACGAGAGGCTGTCGGTGTTCCAGGCCGGCACCCAGGCGCTGAGAGCGAACGAGTTCGCCGCCCCGTTCTTGATCACGTAGGCGACTCCGAGCGCGCCCAGGCCGACGAGCACGATGACCTTGAGGGCGGCGCTCAGGTTGGGTACGAACTTGCTCCACTCGAGCGGCAGGATGCCGACGAGCACGATCGCCCACACCATGGCGATGACGATGATGGCTTCCCAGAACGGCGGCACATCCACGCCCCAGGCGACCTCGATGGCGCCGATGAACAGGACGAAGACCGACGGCGCCCACAGGGCGACGTTGACCCAGTACATCCAGGAGGTCACGGTTCCCCAGCCGGGGCCGAAGGCGGTTCTGACCCAGACGTAGATGCCCCCCTCGTCCGGCCAGGCGCTGCCCAGTTCGGCGGTGACGAAGCCGTAGGGGATGAAGAAGAGCAGGCCGAGGATGACCCAGAACCCGAGGCCCTGGACACCCATGGCCGCGGAGCTGCCGACGGTGTCGGCGACGAGGATGGCCGACACGCTGAACAGCACCATGCTGAACAGGCCGAACACCTTGGGCTTGCCGGCGAGCGCCGCCCCCGGCGCTCCGGACTGCAGGTCGGTTGCCATTGCGTTGCTTCCTTTCGCCGACGCTGGTGATGCTTAGCTGAGCAGAGCCTTGCCGATCGGCTGCAGGTCGGGGTCGGCCGGCAGCTCGTCGATGCCGATCAAGGCAAGCATGAGCGCCTTCTGGAAGTGCATGCGGTTCTGCGCCTGCGGGAAGATGATCGAGGCCTCGCTGTCGGCGACGTCGTCGGTGACCTCCTCGCCACGCATGGCGGGCAGGCAGTGCATGAACCGGGCGCCGGGCTTGGTGTGGCTCCAGAACTCGTTGTTGACCTGGAAGGGCTTGAAGGCGGCGATACGATCCTTGTACTCGTCCTCCTGGCCGGTCCACCACCAACAGTCGGTGTAGATGAAGTCGGCCCCGGCGATCGCCTCCAGCGGGTCGTTCGTCAGCAGGAACGAGCCGCCGCTCTGCGCGGCGAACCCGGCGGCCAGTTCGGCCAGCTCCGCGGCCATCTCGTACCCGGCGGCGTTGCCGATGCGTACGTTGAGGCCCAGCTTGGTGAGCGTGGTCGACAGCGAGTTGCAGGGGTGGGCGGCGTCACCGACGTAGGCGAACGTGACGCCGGCCAGCGTGCCGGCGTGCTCGAGGATCGTGAACGCGTCGCTCATGCTCTGGCAGGGGTGACGGTCGTGGTCCATGCCGTTGATCACCGGGACCGTGGACCACTCGGCGAGCTCGTTCACAGTCTCGTTCTTCTTCGAGCGGATCTCGATGGCGGAGTTGTACTGCGACAACGTGCGCGCCGTGTCGGCGATGCTCTCGCGGCCGGGCAGGTGGATCTCGCCGGGACGCAGGTACAGGGCGTTGCCGCCGAGCTCCGCGAAGCCGTTCTCGAAGCTGACGCGCGTGCGTGTGGAGGCTGCTTCAAAGATCATCGCCAGGTGCTGGCCGGGCAGGAACGGCGTGAGCGGACGCTTCTTCCACAAAGCCTTGAGGTTCGCGGCGAGCTTGAGCAGGTCCTCGAGCTCCTCGCGGCTGTAGTCGAGATCGGTGAGGAAGTGGCGGCCGCGGAACTTCCTGAGGGCGGGGAGCGTGGTGTCCAACGTGGTACCTCCTGCCGGGCGATGGGGCGCTTGTACGGTGCGGGGCCGTCGAGAGAGACGTGACGCCGGCTTCGGCGGCGAGAGCGCCGCTGCTCGCCGGCGGGGTTTGTCTGTCCGGACGGACAAATGTATACTAGCAGCCGTGACGCGGTGTGACAAGCCTCTGCGAAGGACAGGTAGGATGAGTGCAACGTGAACGCGATGGACGAGAAGCGCACGAGCCTGGCCCGCGGCGAGGGGCTCCCCCAGCCGCTTCTTCTTGAGGACCCCATGGAAGCGCTGGCGCCGACGGCGCAGCGCCTGCTGGCCGCCGCCCAGCGCCTGCTGGCGAGCGGCGGCTTCGAGGCGCTGAAGCTCTCGGCCATCGCCCGCGAGGCCGGCGAGTCCAAGGCCAGCATCGGCTACCACTTCGGCAACAAGGCCGGCCTGGTCACGGCGCTCGTCGACTCGTTCGCGCACGACGCCAACCGCGGCCTGATCGACGACACGGGCGAGCTGCCCAGGGGGGCGGAGCGCATCCACGCGCTCATCGACGGAGAGACACGCATCGCGGCGGACACGGGGGCTTTCCTGTTGTTCTTCGAAGTGCTGCCGCACGCCCTGCGCGATGAGGACTTGCGCGAGCGCGTCGCGGCGCTCTACGACGGGTACCGCGAGACTGTGCTGCGCTGCCTGGACGCGGCCGACCCAGTCGCGAAGGAGCGGCTGCGGCCGTTCGCGATGCTCATGATCGCCATCGTCGACGGCCTGGCGATCCAGCACGGCCTCGACCCCGACGGGGCCGACGTCGCCGCCGCGACCGATCTCTGGGAGCGGCTCGCGCGGCCGTATCTCAGCGCGGCCGGAGCGCTCGAGCAAGGCTGACGCGGACGGCGGCGTGACCGCGGCGCCCGCGCGAAGGTATCCTAGGCGCCATGGACGCGGCCATCATCTGGGACGAGGCCTACGCCGAGCACGAGACCGGCGCCCACCCCGAGGGCGCCGATCGCATCGCCGCCGTCGTCGAGCACCTGCGCACCACGGATCTGTGGCCGCGGCTCACGGTCGTGAAGCCCGAGGCGGCCACCGAGGACGACGTCCTGCTGGTGCACACGCGCCTGCACCTGAACACGGTCAAGCGCGCCGCCGCGGGGGGAGGAAGCTGGCTCGACCCCGATACGCACGTCTCGCCGCGCAGTTACGAGATCGCGCTGCTGTCGGCGGGCGGCGCCATCGCGGCCACGAGGCTGTGGAGCAGGGGCCTCGTGGCCTTCGCGCTCATCCGCCCGCCGGGCCATCACGCCACGCCCGACCGCGCCATGGGCTTCTGCCTCTTCGACAACATCGCCATCGCCGCGGCACGGCTTCTGGCGGAAGGCTACGAGCGCGTCGCCATCATCGACTGGGACGTGCATCACGGCAACGGCACCCAGGCCGCGTTCTACGACGAGCCGCGCGTCCTGTTCGTTTCGATGCACCAGTGGCCGCACTACCCGGGCAGCGGCTTCTTCAACGAGTGCGGCGAGGGCGAAGCCCTGGGCCGCACCGTGAACCTGCCGCTGCCGTCCGGCTCCACCGACGCCGACTACGCGCAGGCCTTCGAGGCGCTCGTCGAGCCCATCGTCAGGCAGTTCGCGCCGCAGGCGATCCTCGTCTCGGCCGGGCAGGACATCCACCGCGACGATCCGCTGGGGAGCATGCTCGTCACGGAGGCGGGCTTCGCGGACATGGCGCTGCGCTGCGTCCGCCTGGCGCGCGAGCTGTGCGAGGACCGCCTCGCCTTCGTGCTCGAGGGCGGCTACGACCGCGGCGCCACGGCGCGCTCCGTCGAAGCGATCTTGCGCGCCGTCGCTCGACGAGACGGCGCCGGCGATCGCGGTGAAGGGCACGGAGCGGGCCGCCGCCGCCATCGCGCGGGCGCGCGAGACCCAGGCGGCGTACTGGGACGTGTGACGCCGGTTCGCCGGGGCGAACCTACCCGGCTTCGGCGATATGGGCCAGTTCGTCGAAGTGCTCCTCGATGCACTCCATCAGCGCCACGTTCTCCGAGAGGTACACCATGTACTCGTCGACGTCGGGATCCGCGTCGGCGTAGTAGTAGGTGACGTCCCAGTTGAGGATGAAGAGGTTGGCGTTGGCGATCATCCGCGGGAGCACCGCGAGCTCCCGCGGGCCCATGGGACCGGGGTCCGCCCAACGCGCCGCCTCGTCCTGGTAGGCGCGCACGAAGATCGCCGCCTTGTCGAGGCGCAGCTCGCCTCTGTCCGGCCCCTCCCACGAGCTGCAGAAGTACACCACGCCCTGGGCGACGTCGAAGACCCGGTAGTCGAGCTTCGACCAGTCGAAGTCGAAGAGCCCGACCCCCTGCTCGTCGACCCATTTCAGGTTGCCCGGATGGTAGTCGCAGTGCACCGGATTGACCGGGAGGCCGCCGAGCTGGGACTGCACCTCGACGCCCTTGGCGATGACGTCCAGGATCGCCGGGAGCTTGGCGAGAAAATGGTCGTCGAACGCCGTGCCCGTCGCCTTCGCCGCGCATGCCTTGAACGTGGGGGCGAGAGTCGGCACGAACTCCATGATCGGCGGCTGCTCGCGGGCCAGGTCGCCCGGGTCGAAATCGAAGGCGCTGTGGTGGAACTGGGCGAGGACCCTGGCCCCGCTGTCGAACTCCTTGTCGGTCAGGCGGTTCTTCACCCAGGTGTACTTGTCCTCGCCTTCGAGCAGGCGGAAGACGCCGAAGAAGATGGTGACCGGCTCGTCGTCGACGACCTCCTCACGGGTCACGAACGTCTCGCCGTTCCGGGCGGGGAAGACGGTGGAGGCGAGAGCGAACCCGTGGCTCGCGAGATGGGTGAGGAGCGCGTGCTCGAAACGCACCTCGCGCTCCACGATCGCCCGGTTGTACTTGCGCACGAAGTACTTGTGCTCGCCGGACTCGGTGCGCGTCCAGACGGCGAAGCTCGCGTTGACGTAGCCTCCGAAGATGCGCTCGGCGCGCACCACGCGTCCGAGATCGTAGTCCTCGTTCACGATCTCCTCGATCTGCCGCGTCAGCGCCGCCCACGCCGCCTCGTCGGCACCGGTGGTGTCGTCGGCCGCCGGTGCGTCGTTCGTCTTGCCCGGGTCGCTCGCCTTGTCTGCGTCCATGTCGCTCCCGCCTCGTGTGTCCGCTGTGGAATGCCTTGTCCGTGGAGTGTGCGGCGCTGCGCCGCGTTCTACACGACGATGCAGCGTGGTCCCAGCCGCACGATCTCCTCGCGCACGTCGTCGTCGACGCCGTCGTCGACGATGACGGCGTCGACCTTGTCGAGAGTGCAGATCACGACGTCGCCGACGACGCCGAACTTGCTGCTGTCGGCGAGCACGACCACCTCGCCGCGGGTCTGCCGGATCATCGCCCGCTCCACGCCGGCCAGGCCGATGCTCGGCGTCGTGATGCCTTCGTCGAGACTGAGCGCGTCGGCCCCCAGGATGAAGCAGGAAGCGTGGAAGTGCCCGGCGATCTCGATGGGCAGGGCGCCCTGAAGCGTGTTGGACCGCGCCCGGTACGAGCCGCCCAGCAAGACCACGTCGAGGGACGTCCTCTGCGCCGAGGACACCGCCCCGAGGTTGTGGGTCACGATGCGCGCCTTGATCTCCGGGTCGACATGACTGAGGACCTGGGTGGCGGTCGTGCCCGAGCTGAGGAACACGGTCTCGCCCGGCTTGATCAGGGCCGCCGCCGCCTGGGCGATGCGGCGCTTCTCCTCGGAGTGGGCGCGGACGTTGGTGACGTAGAGGGGCTCCTCGATCATGCGCCGCTTGAGGATGGCGCCGCCGTGCATGCGCGACAGCAGCCCCTCCTGCTCAAGGCGCTCGAGGTCGCGGCGGATGGTCATCTCGGAGACGCCGAGGTCCTCGCTGAGCAGCGACACGCGGACGGCGCGCCGCGCTTCGAGGAGCTCGACGATGCGCGCGCGGCGTTCGGCCGGGATCATCTCGCGGACTTCAGGTGCTCCCTCTGACGGCATCGGCCTCCCCCGCCCTCGCGGATCGCTGTCCGGCGAGACCGAACAGAGTCGCACACATCATAGGCTCGGGTCGCGGGCTGTCAAGCACAGGCGCACAGTTCCGACCATCGCGGCGCGTCGCCGAGGCAGCCAGACGCGGGAACGCCGGGCCCATGGGCCCGGCGTTCCCGCGTCTTGGCGTTGCGTGTGCGTGTGCTAAGGCCTCACTCCGGCGGCACCTCGAGGAAGGCGTAGTTGACGTCGATGCCCTTGCTCTTGTTGTAGGACCGGCTGATCCAGTACCAGACCACGCAGACGAGCAAGACCCCGGCCACGACGATGTACGGGACCGTGCCTTTGAGCCCGTACTCGGGCCGGGTCAGGAACAGGACCGTGGCGAGGACGCCGAATGCGAACCCGATGAACCCGAACACCGAGACCAGCGGGAAGCCGCCGACGGTGTACTTGGCGCCCGGCGAGGCCTCGTAGAGTGCCTTGGCGCGGAAGGGCATGAGTGCGGCCGACAGGGTGCTGAGGATGAAGACGTAGCCGCAGGCGAACGTCACGCCCAGGGTCAGCGCGGCCCACTGCCCCCAGTAGCTGTAGCCGATGATGACCGGTACGCTGAAGCCGAAGTACAGCCAGTGCGCGACGGCCGGTGAGCGGAAGCGCGGGCTGATCTTGGACACGTAGGCCGGCAGCGTGCGGTCGAGCGACATGCCGACCATCACTCTCGTCATGCCGATGTAGCAGTTGCAGGTGATCTGGATCGACGCCAGCAGGAAGCTGACGGCCGTGAGGACGACGATGATCGGGTTGGCATTGATGACGATGGCGAACATCCCCGGGAAGGGAAGGATGCTGCCGATCCCGTCACCCGAGGCGCTCGCGCCGAGCCAGGAGTGCGATACCGCGTTGAAGAACGAGGTGCCGACCGCGCGCTCCTCGGCCCAGGCGATGAAGGCCAGGGCGATGCCGACGCTGATCATGGAGCCGACGATGATGAGAAGCTGGTTCTTGAAGACCCGGGCACCCTTGATCTCGCCGCCCTGCTCCACGCTGTACGACGCCCACTGCAGGCTCGTCCAGATGTACGGGATGGCGAGCAGCGTGGCGCCGAACGCGAACTTGGGCAGCAGGTTCACGCCCGTGTCGGCGACGTCCTTCTGGATCCAGTTGTAGTAGTCCGTGCGGCCGTCGACGAAGTTCGAGAAGGAGTTCATGTGCTGCGGCGAACTGCTCCGGCGTCGTGCGCAGGAACTGGATGAGCATGATGGCGATGAGGATGCCGGTCCCGGCGAACATGAAGTACTGCAGGCGCACGTAGTTCTTGAAGCCGGTGACCAACAGGAGGGCGACGAGGAAGGCCCCGACGATGCTGATCGTCACGACGCCCGGCGCCGACTGGCACCAGACGGCCGCGTCGATGAGGCCGCTGTTCTTGTAGTAGTAGCCGAGACCCATGAACAGCGGCGCCAGGCCGAGGTTCGCCTGCAGCCAGCCGGCCAGTGCCACCCACTGCAGGATCCAGATCACGAAGCCGCTCATCACGATCGGGAACCCGAAGGCGCCGCCGAAGATGCGGCTCTGGAACACGTAGTCGCCACCCGAGCGCGGCATGGCCGTCGCCAGCCAGACAGAAGGCGAGCGCGAAGGGCAGCTCGAAGAGGATCGCGTAGAGGCAGGCCTGCCACACCGAGACGCCCGGGAACGCCGCCGGCGCCCAGACGAACGTCCACGGGAAGATGACGCCCATGGTCAGGAAGTTGTACATGTACGCCGACCAGGGCGACATCACCCGGGACAGCCCCGAGGCCTTGCGACTGAAGACCTCAGGTCTTGCTGCTGTCGTTGCCATCTCTACCCCCCGTGTCAAGTAGCGAAGTGGACTGTGCTGACCATGCGCTGCCGGCGAGCGGCCGGCGTCACCCCGACGTCATCTGATAGCCGATGATCTTGCCCGGCGAAAGGTTCACGATGCAGCCCCGCAGGATGCCCTCACCGTACTCACTGCCGGGGTTGATCACCGTGGTCTTGCCGACCTTGACCAGACCCCGCGACTCGTGGATGTGACCGCAGAGCTGAAGCATCGGCTGATACTTCTCCACGACCTTGCGTACCGCCGTACTCCCGGCCGGGGCGGACTGCGGCACGCCCGCCACCACGACGGGCGTGGGAGGATCCGTCGACCAGTCCAGCTTGGGGCAGTCGTCCAGCGTGCAATCGTAGGGCGGCACGTGGAAGTTGAAGATCGCGCTCGTGAAGTCGTCGATGCCCTGCACTGCTTGTTCCAGGTGTTCCTCCAGCACCTCCTCCTCGACCTCCCGCGGGGTGTCCCACGGGGTGGGGTTGCTGTATCCGCAGTTGGCCATCGGATACCGGTCGTCCATCATGACGACCTTGCCTTCGCAGTTGATGACGTGCTCGCTCTCCATGTTCTCGAGCACGCTGAGCACGTCCATGGGGTCGTCGTTGCCCCCCGTGACGTACCACTTGACGGGCGTGCCGGCGAGCCGCTCGTCGGCCATCGCGAGCCAGCGTTCCAGGCGCTCGCGACCTAGTTGGCGGAACACGGCGTCGATCTCGCCCTGGCTCTCCTGCATCGCGCGCATCGCGTCTTCTTCGAGGGTCACGTGGTAGAAGCCCAGGGTCTCGATGCGCTCCTTGACGGCCTGCAGGGCCGAATCGCCTTCGATGGACTCCGTCGTGCCCTGCAGCGTGACCCGATAGTGGCTGTCGTGCTCGTGCACGATCGGCACGAGGAACTTGCCGGTGATGTCGCCGCCCATGATGAGGTGGTCGACCTTGTAGAACTTGGCGCCGTTCAGGAACTTGCGAAAGGTCCGCTCGGACCCGTGGATGTCCGTGGAGAAGAACACCCGCGTCTGCTTCGATCCGGCGTCGTCCTTCTTCTTCCAGAATGCCATCGTGCCGTCACCTGTCCTGTCAGTCGATCTCCTTGTACCACTTGACCTTGTCGCCGACCCTGGCGCGCAGCTTCCACTTCGTGCCCTTGGGGTGGTCGTCCATGGCCGAGCGGAGCTCGGCGATGCGACGCGTGACCACGCCTTTGTCCTCGTCCGTGAGGTCGAGGTGGGGGAGGTAGTCGCGCGTCTTGTCGAGGTTCATCGTCGTGGTGCGCCACAGGCCCCACTCCGCGGCGCACAGCTTGGCCACGTGGGCGGAGTTGATGCGCTCCTCGTCGCCCGCGCCGACCTCATGCTCGCGCAGGAGCATGATGGTGTCGATGATGTCCTTCTCGTTGATCTTGACGATCTGCATCTTCTCGAGCAGGAGCTCCGCCAGCGGGATCGTGGGATCGTCGACCTCGAGCCGGCCCTTCCAGTAGATGGTGTGGCAGAAGTCGAGCTTGTCCATGAACACGTCGACGTGCAGGGGGATGCTGGGGTTGTTGAAGATGAGGCGCCCGCCCTCGGCGTGGAAGGCGTTGATCTCCACGTCCTCGTCGTAGCCGATCGCCTTGAAGAGGTCGCGGATCGACTTGGACTGCTTGCCGTAGCCGGCGAAGTCGATGTCGGTGTAGACGCGGTTGAGCTTCTCCTGGAGGTAGCCGAACTCGGGGCAATGACTGTGGAACGCCAGAGCGCCGATGATGCGCAACGTGACGCCCTTCTGCTTGCCCGCCTCGACGACGCGCACGGCCTCCTCCTGGAACACCCTGGCCTGTTCCTTGTCGACCGTGCCCATGCCGATCTCTTCGTCGATGGGCAGGAGTTCTTCGTCAGTCATGCGGTGCTCCTGGGTCACTGGACGCGAAGCGGAGCGAGGCCACGGTGCTCCGCGGACGGTCGCTCAGCAGATCGCTGGAAGGGGAAGGGCGGTGTGCCCGAGGAGGACGGATGCCGGCGGCGCGAAGCGATCCGAGGCGCGGGACGGCTGCGCCGTGCGCCGGTCACGCGCGGAATCGCTTTCTGAGCGCAAGTACCTTCGGCATCTGTCCTTCGTCTCGTGAGGGATGACGAGTACAGCGGCGAGAGACGGCGCGTGCCGGGCGTGAATGACGCCTGCGGGCCGGTGGTGAGGTCCAGCCGTCCGGCTGCGTGCACGTCGTCCCGTGGGTAGAAGCACACACGCGATCACCGCAGCGAGCACGTCCGCTCCCCTGACAACCTGCTCGCATACTAGTGGAGCGTCCGTGACGTGTCTAGGCCTCAGGGATCTCGTTGTTCAGGCGGGCCATGTGGGCCCGCCGCCGAGGGGGCGCGTTCGACAAACGGGCAGAGAAACGCCCCGGGGCGCCGCTTGGCGGCGCCCCGGGGCAACGCACGCTGTCGTCGAACGCCTACTCGGCGGCGCCGTCCAGCAGGGCCTTGGCCTGCGCGTAGACGTTGTCGGCGGTGAAGCCGAACTCCGCGAACAGGGTGCCGGCCGGCGCCGAGGCGCCGAAGCGGTCGAGGCCGATGACCTCGCCGCCGTCGCCGACCCAGCGCTCCCAGCCCATCGTGACGCCCGCCTCGACGGCCAGCCGGCGGCTGCAAGCGAGTGGCAGCACATCCTCGCGGTAGTCCGCATTCTGCTGACGGAACAGCTGCCACGATGCCATGTTGACCACCCGCGAGCGCACGCCTTCGGCGACCAGGCGCTCGTGCGCCTCGAGTACCAGCGGGACCTCGCTGCCGCTGGCCATGAGGATCACGTCCGGGGCGCCGCCTCCGGTCTCGTCGGCCAGCACGTAGGCGCCGCGGGCGATACCGCTCGCCGGCGCGTACTTGTCGCGGTCGATGGTCGGCAGGTTCTGACGCGTCAGCATGAGCCCCACGGGGCCGTCGTCGTGCTGCAGGGCGATCTTCCAGGCCTCGACGGTCTCGTTGGCGTCGGCGGGACGCAGGTCGGTGAAGTTCGGCGTGGCGCGCAGCATGGCGAGGTGCTCGACCGGCTGGTGGGTGGGACCGTCCTCGCCCACGCCGATGCTGTCGTGCGTGAGCACGTAGGTCACGGGGAGCCCCATGAGCGCAGCCAGACGCATGGCGGGACGCATGTAGTCGACGAACACGAAGAACGTGGCCACGTAGGGGCGCACGCCGCCGTGCACCGCGAAGCCGTTGCCCATCGCCGCCATGGCGAGCTCGCGCACGCCGAAGTGGAAGTTGCGGCCCTCGGGCGTGTCCGCCTGCTGCGCGGGCGCGTCCTTGATCCAGGTGTTGTTGGAGGGCGCCAGGTCGGCGGAACCGCCGATGAGCGTCGGCAGGTGCGGCGCCAGGGCGTTGATGGCCTTGCCCGAGGCAGACCGCGTCGCCACGGCGCCGTCCTCGGGCTTGAACACGGGCAGGTCGGCGTCCCAGCCGGCCGGCAGCTCGCGGCTCCAGGCGGCGTCCCAGGACGCGGCGCGGGCGGAGTCGGCCGCGCTCCAGGCGGCGTGGCGCTCGCGCCACGCCGCATGCGCGGCCGCGCCGCGCTTCCCGGCCTCCTCGTAGAACGCCTTCACGTCATCGGCCACCAAGAAGGCCGGCTCGAGCGGCCAGTCGCAGGCCTCTTTGGTCAGTTTGACCTCGTCGTCGCCCAGCGGCGCGCCGTGGGCGCCCGCCGTGTCCTGCTTGTTCGGAGAACCGCAGCCGATGTGCGTGCGCACGGCGATCAGCGACGGCTTGCCCGTCTCGGCCTTCGCCGCGTCGATGGCCGCGTCGATGGCCTCCACGTCGTTGCCGTCGGCCACCTTCTGCACGTGCCAGTGATAGGCCTCGAAGCGCGCGCAGACGTCTTCGGTGAAGGCGAGGTCGGTGGAGCCGTCGATGGTGATGTGGTTGTCGTCGTAGAGGACGACGAGCTTGCCGAGCTGCTGGTGACCGGCGAACGAGGCGGCCTCGCCGCTGATGCCCTCCATCATGTCGCCGTCGCCGGCGAGGACGTAGGTGACGTGGTCCATGACTGCCGGGCCGTCACCGTTGAAGGTGGCGCCGAGAAAGCGCTCGGCGACGGCCATGCCGACGGCGTTGGCGAAGCCCTGGCCGAGGGGCCCCGTGGTGGTCTCGACGCCCGCGGTGTGCCCGTATTCGGGATGGCCGGGCGTCTTGCTGTCCCACTGGCGGAACGCCCTCAAGTCATCGAGGCTGAGGTCGTAGCCGGTGAGATGAAGCAAGGAGTAGAGCAGCATGCTCGCATGGCCGGCGGAGAGCACGAAGCGGTCGCGGTCGGGCCAGGCCGGATCGGCCGGGTCGAAGCGCAGGTGGCGCGTGAACAGGGTGTGCGCCACGGCCGCGGCGCCCATGGGCATGCCGGGGTGACCTGACTTGGCTTTCTGTACGCCGTCGACGGCCAGAAAGCGGATGGTGTCGATGCAGCGCTCTTCGAGGGTCTGTGCGCTCGCCACTGGGCTCACCTGGATCCTTTCGTTCTCGTCCGTCCGTCCCGTGAGGGAGCGGAAGCCCGTCAGCCTCCGCCCTCCGGTGAAGACGGGAGGGCGGAGGCTGCAGACGGGCGAAGGTTGTGCGTCGAGGTCCTTACTTGTTGCCGAAGTAGTCCCTCACGAACTGCACGAAGCGGGCGCTCTCCTCGGGCGTGCCCGGCGTGACGCGGAAGTAGCCGTCCTTGCCGTTGATGGGCTTGATCGTCTTCAGGAAGAGCTTCTGCATGTCCATGCCCGCCTGGACGATCTCCTCGGTGGTCTTGCCCGTCACCGAGGCGTCCACGAGCATGTAGTTGCCGTGGGGCGGGTACGGCTTGAGGCCGACCGCTTCCAGCTCCTTGACGAACGTGGCCATCCACTCGTTGTTGTACTTGACCTTCTCCTTGACTTCTCCGGTGTCGAGGATGGCCTCGGCGGCGGCCATGGCCATGAGGCTCAGGTTCCAGGGCAGGTACATGAGGTTGAAGGCCTCGACGAGCCTCGGGTCGGCGACGACATAGCCGAAGCGGATGCCGGCCAGGCCGAAGGCCTTCGAGAAGGTGTGCGAGAGGAAGACGTGCGGGTACTTCTTGACGAGGTCGATCTTGGCCTCGACCTGCGGGTGGTAGTCCAGATAGGCCTCGTCGACGCAGAGCGGGATGCCGAGCTCGCAGAACTTGATCAGGTCGGCGTCGTCGATGAAGATGCCCGTCGGGTTGTTCGGGTTGATGATCAGGATGAGCTTGGTCTTGTCGGTGACGGCGTCGAGCATGCCCTGCACGTCGTACTGCAGGTCCTCGTCGCGCAGCGGGACCTGGACGGTCGTCGCGTTGCAGAGGCCGGCGCGCGACGGGAACATCTCGAACGTCGGGACGGAGCAGAGGAACTCGTCGCCCTGATGCAGGAAGATGCGCATCATCGCGTCGATGGTCTCGGACGACCCGTTGGCGAGGGCGATGTTCTCCGCCGCCACGCCGTGGAGCTTGCCCAGCTTCTCACGCAGCCGGTAGGCGCGGTCCGGGTAGCGGTTGCCCTTCTTGGCGATGTCGGTGATCGCCGCAACGACCGCGTCCGACGGCGGGACGGGGTTCTCGTTCAGCATCATGCGGCCGCACTCGGGCTGCGCCCAGGCCTTGTCGAGGATGCCGGTGTTGTACTCGGGGGCGGTCCACACCCAAGGCACGATCTTGTCGTTGATACCTGCCATGCTCAGTGTCCTTTCGTCAGCAAGGCCCGCCGTCCGCGAGGCAACTGCCCGCGAACGCGACCATCTCGTTGGTGGCCTTCGAGAAGGCCTCGGCGGTCTTCACCAGCGCCGGATGCGTGTTGTACTCGTCCCGGGTGTAGCCGTCCTCTGCGTAGGCGCGCTCGAAGTACGGGATCCGCATGAGCTTGTCCATGACTTCCTTGGGCGGATCGACGTCGATGCGGTTCTCCTGGAACTTGATGTCCTCGGGGTTCGGGAAGTTGATGACCTCGTCGATGAGCGACGGCGGGCAGGTGACGACGATGGCGGCGCCGGCCTTCTCCTCGAGGTGCCAGATCTGCTGCTTGCCGTCGACGGTCGGGCCCAGACGCAGGGAGCAGGAGAGCATCTTGCTGTGATAGTCGCCGTCCCTGACCAGGCGGTAGGCCTTCTTGAAGATGGCCAGCTCGGCCAGGCGGACGTCGCCCTCGGTGATCTCGATGCCCTTCTCAGCGCCGAACTCGCGCAGGCCGCCGAGGTCGCCGTAGCGGGCCTCCATGTGGGTGATCACGGAGCGCCACTTCGAAAGGTCGACGCCGTTGGCCTTGGCCTTCTCGAGCCCCCTGTTCACGGACTTCGCGCAGTCCATGAGCTGCGGCAGGACGAAGGTGAGCGTGTTGTTCGTGGCGATGCCGCGCGAGGTGAGCTCCTCGATGACGCCGTAGCCCTGCGCGGTGCCGGGCACCTTGATCATCACGTTGGGGTTGATGGTGTGGATGTCGAGGGCCTGCGTGAGCATCGCGTCCTCGTCGAAGGCGCTGCGCGGGTCGACCTGGCCGGACAGGTAGCCCTCCTTGTACCCCGACGCCTCGAACAGCGGCAGGAACATGTCGGAGCCCTGCCTGACGACCTCTTTGTACATGAGCCAGAAGAGGCCCTCGGTGTCGAGCCCGTCGTTCTCGGCGAGGATCTGCTCGGCGACCTTCTGCCAACGGGCCGGGTCGTCCTTGATCGCGGCCAGCGAGAGGGGCGGGTTGGTGGTGACGCCGCGGAACAGCTGGCCCATCGGGTCATCCGTGTCGTACATGCGCTTGAACTGGCGACTTGAGATTGTCCTGATCGCCGGCGTCCGCCTTGGCGAGCATCTTCTTGCACCAGTTGCCGAAGATGACCGGCGAGCTGTCCCACCAGATCTCCATCCCGGGACTGACGGCGACGAGGTCTTCCAAGAGATTGCGTTCCTGCATGTCTCCCCCTAGCTGATCGATTCCACGGACGTGGCGCTGCGGACAGAGAGCCGAGCCGAGCCGATCGGCGAGCCTCGGCAGGCGGTCTTCCTCGAGAGAAGCTCACAAACGAGCACTGAAACGAACAGTTTCGCTCCTTTGACACCTGCTGAGCATGTTAGTTCACGTTCTCTCACGTGTCTAGCGCTCAGCCGTGGCAGTTCGCGCGAAGGAGGCTCGGGGCCTCGAATCTGACGCGTGCGAGGGCGTTCCGGCGTAGGTGCGAGCGCCGCGTAGGGGTGAGGCGAGGTGCGAGGCGGAGCAGAAGAAAAGGCGCGGCGGGCAATGCCCGCCGCGCCTTGTATGAAGCGTGGAGAAGTGGATTCAGATGATGTTCAGATCGGCCTCGATTGCGGCCAGTTCCTCCGGGGTACCCTGGATCTTCGGGCCCTTGAACCACTTGCGGGCGCCGGCGATCCACCAGATGAAGGCGAAGCCGATCACGGCCACAACCGTGATGATCGAGTAGTTGAAGTTGGCGCTCGTGATGGGGCTGAGGGTAGGCAGCAGGAACACGATGCAGATGAAGATCACGTAGATGATAGCGATCCAGCCGATCACAGAAGCTCACCGTCTTGTTCAGCACGTAGGGCCCCGGCACGAACGCCTTGGGGTTGATGCGGCGCAGGAACACCGGCGTCAGGTAGGCGATGTAGAGGCCGATGACGGCCGTGCCCACAATGGAGTTGTAGGCGGCGTAGTTCCACATGTACGGGATGGAGATGAGGAACGCCCCGACGGCGCCGAACCAGGCCGAGCGCACCGGCACGCGGCGCTTCTTGCTGACGTGGTGCCAGAAATTGGAGCCCGGCAACGCGCCGTCACGCGAGAACGCGTAGATCATCCGCGAGTTGGCCGTGACCGACGACATGCCGCAGAAGAACTGCGCCACGCCGACGATCACGATGAGCAGCATGGCGGTGCTCCGGCCGGCCGACGAGATGAAGGTCACCGCCCAGTTGGGGTACAGCGCAGCGAGCTCCGTATAGCTCGTGACCTCCGTCCCCGCGAAGGAGATGGGAGTCGAGAAGTTCGGGATCGCGTAGCTGACGCCCACGAGCAGGATGAAGCCGGCGATCATCGAGACCCAGATGGACCGCACGATGCCCTTCGCCGCCTGGACGTTGGCCGATATCGTCTCCTCGGACACGTGGGCCGAGGCGTCGTAGCCGGTGAACGTGTACTGGGCGTTCAGCATGCCGAGAGCGATGATGTAGAGCGGCACCGTCCACCCCGAGAGCCCCTTGAACGCGTTCCACCCCTCGCTCCCGAACATGAACGAGACCGAGTTGTGGGTCGAGCCGTCGGCGGGCCCCCAGTACAGGATGGACGACGATGATCGCGACACCGATGAGGTGCCAGTAGACCGAGACGTCGTTGAGCAGGGCCACCAGGCGGACGTTGAAGGTGTTCAGGAGGCCCTGCAGGAAGAGGATGACGGCCAGGATGCCGAGGACGTGCCCGGGCGAGAGCCAGTACACTTCGCCGGTCAATTCGGCAAGGAGGGCCGCGACCATGAGAACGCGCAGCCGAAGCTGATGCCGGCCGTGACGGCGACCTGCCCCAGCAGGTTGAACCAGCCGGTGAACCACGACCACCAGGGCCCGCTCTTGCCGGGCGCCAGCTTGGCCGACCAGTAGTAGAGGCCGCCGGCCGTCGGGTAGGCCGAGCAGATCTCGGCCATCGACAGGCCGGCGAAGATGACCATCACGCCGACGAACAGCCAGCCCCAGTTCATGACCGGCGGGCCGCCGTGGTGCAGGCCGTACTGGTATACGGTTAGGCAGCCCGACAGGATGGAGATGATGGTGAAGGAGATGGCGAAGTTGGAGAAGCCGCTCATCTTCCTGTCGAGCTCTTGGGCGTAGCCCATCTCGTGGAGGCGTTGGGTATCCTCGTCTACTTGTTGGACCGGTGGTGATGCGGAGCCCTGTTCGACCACGTTAACCCCCCCCTGTTCGACGACGCGTCCAACGGACGCATGACTTGAATGCCATTTAGTACGAGCGAGCCATCGAAGTCAAGGGTCTTGGGCTCGCGGGGCTGCGAGCGAACGTGCGTGCGCGTCGCACTGCAGCCTGAGCGCGCCCCCGCCCCTCGCAGATCGGCCCCCTACTTCCCCAGCAGCGCGTCGATCTTCTTGACCCCGTCGCTGGCGTCCTCGGCGTAGGCGTCGGCGCCGATCTGGTCGGCCCAGCGCTGCGTGCAGGGGGCGCCGCCGACCACGGTCTTGTAGGCGAGGCCCTCGTCCTTCACGGTCTTGATGACCTTGCGCTGCTCCTCCATGGTGGTGGTCAGCAGGGCGCTCATGCCGATCACGTCGGCGTTCTCCTCCTTGGCCCTGGCGATGAAGCTCGCCGCGGGCACGTCGCGGCCGAGGTCGCTGACCTCGTAGCCGTTGGCCTTGAGGTAGGCGATCACGATGGCCTTGCCGATGTCGTGCACGTCGCCCTGCACGGTGCCGATGACGATGCGCCCCTTGACCTCGGCGGCCTCGCCCTCGAGGGCGGCGTTGGTCACCTCGGTGGCCCCGGCCATGGCGTCGGCGCTCATCATCAGCTCGGGGAGGAAGAGCTCGCCGGACTCGAAGAGCTCGCCGACCTCCTGGATGCCCTTGACGAAGCCCTTGGCCATGATCTCGCCGGGGGCGATGCCCTGGTCGAGGGCGCGCTGCGCGACCTCTTCGGCGGCGGCGCGGTCACTGGTGATGATCGCCTGGGCTGCTTCTTCGTAGATGTCGGCCATGCCTTGGACTCCTCTCCCCGTTGTGCGGGCACAAGCCCGCCTGTCCGTCGCCGTATATCTCTCGCGCGCGCATGGAGCGTGGTCCGCGCCTGCCGGCCTCTACCCATTGCCGGCCGATGGTCGTATAGTCTGAGATGCGCTGCTCCGGACCGCGCTCCACCTCTTCGGGAGCTGCGCAGCTCGTCGGGCGTTGCGGCGTGCGGCAGTCAAACTAGCACGTTCGCGCACGTTATCAAACAAAGTCGCACTTGACGCCGCGCCAGTCGAGCCTATGATGAGCTTTGATTTTGTTCGATTCTGCCGATTCGGGAATCACGTGGGGGGCAGTGCTCGAACCACTCTCATCGTTTGAGGCACATGGCACGGAGTCGTCCGCCGGTCGAGGACGTCGCGACCTACCGCGCCCCAGCCTCCAGCCACCCCATGTCACCGCACAAGACGACCGCCACGGTGCGCGCTCCGGGCGGCCGCTCTCGACTGCCACCCGGATGCCCGGGTCGCACGCGAGACGGCCGTCGGCTTGCTGCGCCCACCCGGACGGCCCGCGCAGCCGCGGGGCCTCATGGAGCACCCTCCGGTGCTGAAAGGAGCGAGACGACACATGGATACACACGTGAGCGCAGGGCGAAGGAGGCCGACATGAGCGTGCGGCTCTTCTTCGCCACGGACGTGCACGGCTCGGAGGCCTGCTGGCGGAAGTTCATCAACTCCGGCAAGCACTACGAGGCAGACGTCCTCATCCTCGGCGGCGACATGACCGGCAAGGCGGTCGTGCCGATCATCGACAACGGCGGCGGCAAGTACACGTTCCACATGCAGGACGTGCGTCGCGACATCGACGGCGCCGACGCGCTGGCCGTCGATCAGCGCGCGATCCGCGATCACGGCTACTACCCCGTGGTCATGACTCCCGAAGAGAGAAACGAGTTCACCAGCGACCCCGACAAGCTCGACGAGCTCTTCCACGCGCAGATGCGCCGCACCGTCGAGGAGTGGGTCGCCTGGGCCGACGAGCGTCTGGCCGGCGGGAACATGCGCTGCATCGTGTGCCCCGGTAACGACGACCGCCCCGACATCGACGAGACTGCTCGCCACTTCTTCGCAGATCGAGCTCGGCGAGGGCAACGTCATCGACCTGCCCGAGGGGTACCAGCTCGCCTCCAGCGGCTGGACCAACCTCACGCCCTGGGACACGCCGCGCGAGGAGGAGGAGCCGGCGCTCAAGGCGCGCATCGAAGGCATCGTCGCGCAGGCCACCGTGAGCCCCGACCGCCTCGTCCTCGGCCTGCATTGCCCACCCTACGACACGCAGCTCGACGTGGCGCCGAAGATCGATTGGGAGACGCTCACGGTGAAGGGGCAGGACGTCGCCCATGTAGGCTCCACCGCCGTCAAGGAGGTGATCGAACAGGTCCAGCCGATCCTCTCGCTCCACGGGCACATCCACGAGAGTCGCGCGGCCGTGCGCATCGGGAGCACGCTCGCGATCAACCCCGGGAGCTCGTACGTCGAGGGCACGCTGTCCGGCTGCATCGTCGAGCTCGACGGCAAGAAGAAGCTGAAGCGCTACAGGCTCACGATGGGGTGAGGGTGACTTCGAGCCTGCTGTAAGTGGGGGGACGGCGCTCTTGTTGTCGTCCGGAACCGTTTTGTGTCAGGAGGTTGCGTCTATGGCGACCAATGCGCCAGAGCAAACGCTCTTCGTGCGAAAAGCAAGTGGTCTTGTCAAAGGCTGGTCGAGTGGGGACGGCTTCCGCTACTCGTTCTTCTCGGTCAACCTGTTCCTCGCGATCTGGTCGATCTCGTACGCCACATTCATCCCGGGTGGCAGTCTGTTCTGGTCGATCGTCATCACCGCGGCGTTCATCATCCTCGAGATCATCGTGTACGCGGGTCTCATCTCGGCGATGCCGCGCGCCGGTGGCGACTACGTGTGGATGACGCGTATCTTCAACAGCGCGATCGGCTTCATCATCGCCGCTGTAGGCTGGTGGTTCATCCTCTGGCTCTGGACGCCGATCTACGCCGACATGGGCGTCCAGACCACGGTCAAACCGATCTTCCGCATCCTCGGCCTCAATGGGGCGGCAGATTGGCTGGGTACCCGCACGGGCATCTTCGTGGCCTCGCTGGTGGTCATCGCCATCGCCTCGACACTCGTGGCCGTAGGCATGAAGACCTATGCCAAGTTCCAGAAGTGGGCGATGTGGATCGGCCTCGCCGGCGTGATCATCTGCGGCATCCTGCTGCTCGTCACCTCCGGTGCCTCCTTCAAGGAGAAGTTCAACGCCGCCGCCGAGAAGTACTACGGCGGCGACAATCGGCACGCTCAATCTCACAGAAGTACGAGACCGACGAGTCCGGCTACTTCGTCTACGACGACGACGGTCTTGCCATCAATACCGTGGAGGGCGAGACCTACCCCGACGCGTTCGCGGCGGTCGAGGCGGTCGGCTCGGGTACTGGCATGCCGACGTCGACCTTCGCCGGTGGCCTGAGCTGGGCCACCTGGACGCTCATCCCGTTCATGATGTTCTGGATGGCGTGGCCGAACTGGGGGGCGACGCTGTACGGCGAGGTCCGAGGGGCCAAGGACTTCCGCAAGAACATCTACATGATGCTCGGCGGGCTCCTGGTGCCGACGGCCATCACCTTGGCCTTCCTGGGGTTGATGACCTGGAAGGTGGGCTACCAGGCGTTCATGGGCATGATGGCCTCGTGGTGGTACTACTCCACGGCGGGTACCAACATCTCGCCGATCGGTGGCGACTACATCTCGCCGACGGCGATGATCTCCTGGATCGTCCCCAACGCGGCGTTCCAGATCATCCTCATCGCCGGCATCTCGCTGCTGCTCTTCGGCTGGTTCGGCACGCTCTTCCTCTCGTCGACGCGCATGATCTTCGCGTCCGCGTTCGACCGCATCCTGCCTGAGGGCGCGGCGAAGGTGACCTCCGGCGGCGTGCCGGTCGTCGCCCTTGTGCTGATGACCATCCCGTCGATCATCATGGCGGCGCCTCTACGCCTACACGCCGATCGATGCCGAGAAGGGCGTCACCATCGTCAAGCTGTTCACCTACGACGCGACGGTGGGCATCCTGATCATGTTCCTGGGCTCTGCCCTCGCCTTCATGATCATGAAATGGCGGGCGCAAGAGCATCTGGGACAGCTCCTCGCTGCCCAAGAGCGGCATCGCCGGCATCCCCTGGATGTCCATCATCGCCGCAATCTACTCGGCGTTCCTGGTGTTCAACCTCTACCTGTTCGTCACGGACGCGCTCTACGGCGTGAACAACTCGAAGTCCGCCATCTTCATGGCGATCCTGTACGTGGCCGCGCTCGTCATCTGGATCATCGCCTGGGCGACGCGCAAGCGCCAGGGCATGGCCCTCGAGGCGGTCGCCAAGGAGATCCCGGTCGAGTAAGGGACGCTCCTAAGCACCACAGACACCGGTCGCTTCGACGGTACCGGCGGCGGCCCGGCCTTGGCCGGGCCGCCGCCGGGTCTGTGAGACAGAGAGAACGACGCGAGCAAAGGAGGCCGCGCATTCATGAAGATCTTGACGCGAATGGGCGACAGCTCCAACGTGGAACTCACGCTGGACGAGCTGCGCAGAGAGTTTGAGGAGGGATCGGAGTTCGCCGCCAAGAAGGCCAAGGTCCCGGTCCTCACGGAGAACGAGGTCGACTACCTCGTCGACATGTTCGCCGCCCCCACGCGCATCTGGGGCTGCCAGCGCGGCAACGAAGTCGTGATGACCAAGGACGGCTGCGTCAACGCGCTCAACTCCTCGCGGATGTCGAGCGGCGTGGTCGCGCCGGTCAACCGCGAGGTCGGCGTGCGCCTCTTCGAGTCGATGCTCGGCTTCGACTCCATGGAGGTCTCGCACAACGACTACTCGGTGAAGCCCCAGCGGTTCCTCAAGGCGCTCGAGATGCTCCACGTCGAGCTGCTCATGGAGACGACGATCTTCCCGCTCCTCTACGGCTTCATGCCGAACCTGGGGCTGTACTACCGCCCGGACGGGTCGTTCGAGAACCCGAGCGACCTCATGCCGTTCGGCAAGATCGCCGAGGCGCGCAAGACGCAGGAAGAGGCGGGCGAAGCCTGTCTCGCGGACTGCATCGAGATGAGCGACTGCATGGTCGAGATGGGCGCCGACGGCATCGACTTCGACACCGTCGCGTCCACCGGCGACGCCGAGTTCTACGCCGTCCTCAAGGCCTGCGATCACGTCGCCAACGAGACCGGCCTGCCGGTCGAGATCGGCATGTCGGCAGAGATGGTGCTCGGCTTCCACGGCGAGCTCGAGTACAACGGCAAGCGCCTCGCCGGCATGTGGGCGCACGAGCAGCTGCAGATCTGTGAGGAGGCCGGCTGCGCCATCTTCGGCCCGGTCTCCAACACCAACACCAGGAAGACCGTCCCGTGGAACCTCGGCAAGGCGCTGACCTTCATCAAGGCCTGCACCGAGATCGCCAAGATCCCCGTCCACCCCAACGTGGGCATGGGCGTCGGCGGCGTGCCGATGTTCGAGACCCCGGCCGTCGACGTCGTGACGCGCTGCAGCGCCGCGATGATCGAGATCGGCAAAGCGGACGGGTTGTAGGTGGGTACTGGTGACCCCGCCGGCATGCACATCGCGCATCTGCTGGCCTCGTCGATGGGTGGGATCCGGGCCGCCGGAGATCTGGTGGCAAGGATGCAGCTCAGCAAGAAGATGAGGATCACGGAAGCCAAGCAGTATGTGGCCGACAAGCTCCACGTGACGCCGCTCGACCTGTCCGACCCGACGATGATGCGCCAGCTCCGCGAGGATCTGGACATCGGCGTGATCACGGGCGTGCCGGGCATCGCCAAGGGCCTCGCAGCCAAGGCGCGTATCGCCGAGCTGCTCGACATCGAGATCAACTGCGTCGAGCAGTTCAAGAAGAAGACCGGGCTCCACTACTAGGAGGCCCGCGAGGGCGGCCCTGGCGCCCTGCAGCGCGTCAGGGCCGCCCGCTTCAGGCGCGAGCGGTGCTCACACCGACTCGAGCCACGCCTCGTAGTCGGCGTTGGCGGCGTTGCTCTGGAAGCGCCGCATGCGGTTCATGCCGTACTCGTAGAAGTCGAAGTCGAGCTTGGACACGCTCGCCTGGATCATCGCCCAGATGCTCCACCACAGGTCGGCGACCAGCTTGTGCAGCTGCATGCGCGCGTAGCGATGCTCGTCCATGCCGCCGCAGTAGGCGCTGAGCACGAGCTTCTCCTCGGCGACGCTGAGGGGATGTTCCACGCAGAAGTCGCCGAGGTCGAAGTAGGGGTCGGTCATGCCGCCGTACTCCCAGTCGATGATCCACATCTTGCCGTCGGGCGCCAGGAGGAAGTTCTCGCTGAGCAGGTCGTTGTGGCAGGCGGTGAAGGCCGGTGCATCGCGCTCCAGGGCCGGCTCGATGCGCCGGCCCTGCTCGAGCATCCAGTCGAGCTCCGCGGGATGCCGCGCGTTCACGTCCTGCGCCATGCGCAGGTAGTCGCGGATCATGTCGAAGAGGCGGATCTCGTTGTCGAAGACCGCCTTCTCGTGATAGGTGCGCATCGCCGCGACGATCTTCTCGAGGCGGTCGGGGTGGCCGGCGAGCGACTCGGGGTGCATGGTCTCGCTCTGGATGAACGGGACCACCGTGCAGTCCCCGGGCTGGATGACGTGGAGCAGCGGCGGGGTGACCCCGGTGGCGGCCGCGGCGGCGTGGTTGTGCAGTTCGCGGGTGCGGTCGATGAAGGTCTCCGTACCCTCCCCGGGGATGCGCAGCACGAACCTGCCGACGCCCGCGGCGCCCGGCTCCCCGTCGACGGTGACGAGGTAGTTGCGGTTGGTGATGCCGCCGCCGAGCACCTCGCAGCGGACATCCTTGCCCCGCCAGTCGTCGATCCTCGCGATCACGTCCTCGGCGCTGATGGGCTCAGTCATGTGCGTTCCTTCGTTCGCTCGATTGCGACGAAAACGGCCGGGGTCCCTCGCGCCCCCGGAGGAGCATATGCGAGGGACCCCGGCCGCGTCAGCTTGTCGCCGCGGTCAGGAGACCGGCACCTCGAGGCCCATGCCGGCGAGGTCGCTGCGCACGTCGTCCATGGCCTTCTGGTACTCGCTGTTCACGATCCGCTTGGTCTTGGCGTCGTAGACCTCCTGGAAGGTCATGCCCTTGTCGGGATCCTTCAGCTTGTCGCCGAAGAGCGGGAAGATCTTCTGCGCGATGGGTTCTGCCTCGGCGCGCGTCAACTTCGCCGTCGCCAGGCCGATCTCGGCGTGGAACTTGTGGTCGTCCGGCACCAGCGAATCGGACTGCACCGACATGGCCGGGTGCCCCGAGAAGATGTTGCCGCCGGAGGTCACGATGGCGAGCAGGTAGCAGGCCATCTCGTAGTGGTACTGCTTGGTGCCGGAACCGCCTCCGAGGTATGGCAGGTTGACCATCGGGTAGCCCATGTTGCGGCCGATGGCGGCGTTGCTCATGGCGATCGCCCAGATGAGCGGCTTGGTCGACGAGAGGTGCAGCTTGCTGTGCAGCGGCGCGTTGTAGTGGTAGCTGCCGCGGAAGATCAGGTTGCCCATGATCATGTAGCAGGTGGCCGTGACGGCGACGCCCTCGGCGCCGCCGGCGTAGCCGCCGAAGAGCGGCGTCGAGGTGGAGCCGATGTTGGCGCTGATGCTGTTGTAGAAGGCGACCTTCTGCAGCGCCTCGTAGCCCACCACCATCTCGGAGAGGAAGTCGATGAGGAAGCCGTCGCTGGGGCGCAGGCCGAAGGCCGGGTAGCTGGCGGCGAACATCGAGGCCGGCTGGGAGGCCGCGGAGATGCCGTTGATGATCGGCAGGCCCGCGCGGCCTGAGCGGCGGATGCCTTCGCGGGCGAGGCGCACGGTCTTGCAGGCCGCGAGGATCTCCTGCGGCGAGCGCACGCGCGAGTCCTTGC
Source organism: uncultured Thermoleophilia bacterium (assembly GCA_963700035.1). Lineage (GTDB taxonomy): Bacteria > Actinomycetota > Thermoleophilia > UBA2241 > UBA2241 > CAIXSE01. The sequence goes on from CAVOWE010000018.1 coordinate 41,479, forward strand.
CGCGCAGATGGAGGATCGACGGTACGCTGACCGAGTCGACGATGTTGAACGACGCCATCTTCTCGACGGTGTCCATGTACACTTGCTCGTCGGTCGTGTAGATGCCGCCGCCGACGTGCACCCACGGCCGGTCGTCGGTGGTGTCGGGGCGCCGGCCGTGCATGGTCTTGCGCTCGCGGCCTTCGCCGAAGGTCGTGGCCTTGGGCGCCTGCGAGCAGGCGAGCAGGATCTCGTCGCGCGTGAACTGCATCACGCGGTTGGTCTCGGGGCAGTACGCGCCGGCCTCGGCGAGGAGGTCGACGGCCGCCTGGAAGACGCGGTCGGTGAGGTCGTCGTCGGTGTTGATGATGGTCTCTTTGTCCCACTTGACCTGGTGGCGCGCGATCACCTCGGTGAGCGTGGGGACGTAGCGCTTCATGTAGTAGTCGGTCTCGGAGGTCAGCGGCCCGACTTCGGCGCGGTCGAATACTTCGATCAGGTCGATCATGTCGTTCTCCTCAAGATGCGGGTTCGGCGGTCGGCTGCGAGGCGCCGGTCAAGACACCAGCTTGGTGGCCAGGACGACGGCATCGTAGGCGCTGCCGCTCCATCCGTCGGCGCCGATCGTGTCGGCCCACTCCTTGGTGGTCGCGCCGCCGCCCACGATGACCTTGTACTTGTCGCGGGTGCCCTGGTCCTTGAGCGCGTCGATGACGTCCCGCTGGCCGATGAGCGTCGTGGTGAGGAGAGCCGAGATGGCGATGATGTCGGCGTTCGTTTCGTTGGCCTTGTCGATGAACTTGAAGAGGTCGACGTCGATGCCGAGGTCGTGGACCTCGAACCCGGAGGTCTCGAAGAGGAGCTTGAGGATGTTCTTGCCGATCGAGTGAAGGTCGCCCTTCACGGTGCCGATGACGATCGTGCCCTTCTTCTCGTCGGCGCCACCGGCTTCCTTGATCTTGGGCTCGAGCACGGTCATGGCCGACTGGAAGGCCAGAGCGGCCTGCATGAGCTCGGGGAGGAAGATGTCTTCGCACTCGAACTGCTCGCCGATGACGTTCAGCCCCGGCAGCAGGCCCTTGTCGATGACCTCGCGGGGGTCCATCCCGTCGGCCAGGGCCTTGTTGACGGCCTCGAGGACGGCGTCCGGATCCTGGTCGACGATCGACTGCTTGAGCTGTTCGTGCATGGTCTCGTTTCCCATTACGTGCACCCCTTCTTGTCGTGTCTGGATGTGATCGTGAAGATCGTGGAGTACGGCGTCGGCGCCGCGGGGCGGGCGCCGCTAGGCGTCGCCCCCGGCCTCGACCCAGGTGGCTTCGCCGGCGACGAGGCCGGGGAACTCGGCGCGGATCTGCGCGTCCAGCTCGGGCGCCCAGACGGCCGGGTTCGGCTGCGACAGGAGGCCGCGGGCGAAGGCGCGCGCGCGGCTCTGCGCGTCCGGCCGTCCGGCCGCCTCCCATTGCGCGCGCATGCCGCGGTCGGCGACCTTGGGGAAGACCGCGGTGGTCTTCATCAGCGACTTGGTGTGCTTGCTCTTCATGAAGTCGCCGCCCGGTCCCACCTGGGCGATGACCTCGAGGGCCAGGTTGTCTTCGCTGAACTCCAGGCCGCGCACGACGCGCTTGTTCATGAGGGCGATCTCGTCGTCGACCACGGCCTTGCCGAAGTCGAACGCCATGAGCGAGCTGAACAGGCCGCCCATGTTGAGCAGCGTGGCGCCGGCGAGCACCGCGCCGAGCGTGTTCATGCCGGTCTCGTAGCCCGACTGCGCGTCGTTCGAGTGCGCGTTGGTGAGGCCGATGTAGCCGCCGGTCGGGACGTTGTAGAAGTGCCCGAGCTGGGCCTGGGCCATGCAGAGCATGCCGGTCTCGATGGCGCCCGGGGCGTAGGCCCCGGTGCGCATGTCGGCGACCGTGGGCAGGCTGGCGTAGATGATCGGCGTGCCTGCCCTGACCATCTGCTGGAAGACGGTGATGGCGAGGAACTCGGCGTTGCCCACGATGAGCGTGCCCATGAGCGTCATCGGCGAGGTGAGGCCGGCGTTGGGCACCACGGTCGTGTACACGGGCAGGCCGCGCTCGGTGAGATACATCACCGCTTCCGTGGAGTCGACGTCCATGGTCAGCGGGCTGACCATCGGGCAGTAGTGATGGTTGATGATCGGCCGCTCGCGATAGGCGTCGGCGCCGCCGGCGATGAGCTCGCCGAGCTTGAGCACCTGGCGCAGGTCGTCCATGTTGGGGGTGTTGCTGCGCACCGGCTTGAGGCAGTTCTTGAGCGCCGGGTAGAAGCGGCTGAGGCTGAACTGGCCGGGGGGCGCGTCGTCGGCGAGCGTGGAGATCGAGAAGATGTCGAAGCCCTTGAGCTCGTTGATGAGGTGGGCGATGTTGGCGATGTCGGTGGAGGTGGCGCGGCGCTCGACACCGGTCGCGGGGTCGACCACGTTGGGCGCGGAGCTGCCGGTGACGACCACGGGCCCGCACTCGGGGATCGTGCGGTCGAACTGCGGGTCGCGGCCGCGGAAGGTGAAGCTCGTCGGGCAGACTTCCAGGTACTTGCCGATCACTGCGGGGGGGAACTTGACGAGCCCATCGGCGTCGACGCTGCAGCCGTGGGCCTTGAAGACCTCGCGGGCGGGCCCGTGGTGAGCCAGGATGCCGACGTTCTCGAGGACCCACAGCGACGCTTCGTGGACTCGCTCGACCTGCTTGGCGGTGAGTAGCTCAACGTGCTTCATGTGCATCAGATCCTCTCAGTCGGATTCTCATACAGCGACCACCCGCAGGCCCCGCCGCAGCATCTCGTCGCGCACGTCGTCGTCGACGCCGTCGTCGACGACGACCGCCTGCACGTCGTCGAGGGTACAGATGACGAAGTCGCCGACGACGCCGATCTTGCTGCCGTCGGCGAGGACGATCACCTCGCCGCGAGTCTGGCGGATCATGGCGCGTTCGACGCCGGCGAGGCCGACGCTGGCGGTGGTGATGCCCTCCTCGAGGCTGACACCGTCGGCGCCGAGGATGAACTTGGAGGCGTGGAAGCCGCTGAGGACCTCCAGCGACAGGGCGCCTTCGAGCGTGTTCGAGCGTGGCCGGTAGAGGCCGCCGAGGAGGATGACGTCCAGCGCCTTCTCCTGGGCCGAAGACACGGCGCCGAGGTTGTGCGTGACGATGCGCGCGTGAAGGTCGGGGTCGACGTGTGAGAGGACCTGCGTGGCGGTGGTGCCCGAGCCCAGGAACACGGTCTCGCCCGGCTTGATCATGGCGGCCGTCGCCTTGGCGATGCGCTGCTTCTCCTGCGCGTGCGCGCGCACGTTCGTGACGTAGCGCGGCTCCTCGACGATGTGCTGCTTGAGGAGGGCCCCGCCGTGGGTGCGCGAGAGCAGCCCCTCGGTCTCCAGACGTTCGAGGTCGCGGCGGATGGTCATCTCGGAGACGCCGAGCAGGTCGCTCAGCGCGGAGACGCGCACGCCACGCTGTTCGGCGAGTATCTCCAGGATGCGACCCTGCCGTTCGGCCGGGAACATCTCGCGCATGTCTGGCGACGACATCGAGCTCCCCAAAGGCTGTGATGTGTTGTCAGAATCGCTCATAATCGAACGCTGTCCTGCAATTCTCAGGCTGGAGCCGGTGAATGTCAAGTGTTCTGGCGTGTGCGAGTCTGTTTTTGCGTGGGAGAACGTTGCCGCCTGCACGCGCTCACGAGAAAGGCGGCGGGCCGTGAGGCCCGCCGCCTTTCGCCGGTCGGTGTGGGGAAGACGGTGCGGCCGCGTCAGTACTCCGCGTCGGCCGCCTTCGTCTTGCCCCTGAAGGTCCTGTAGACGAGCGCCGTGTACGCCAGGACGATCGGGCAGAAGATGAGCGCGATGACGAGCATGACCTGCAGCGTCAAGCGTCCGGAGGCGGCGTTGGTGACCGTCAGGCTGGTCTCGGGCGGCGTGCCCCGCGCCGGCACGATCTCGGGGAAGTTGCCGACCGCGGCGATGCCGGCCAGGGCGATGATGGTGACCGCCGAGCCGAGGAAGGACTTGAGCTCGGCACCCTCCTTCGTCATCTGCCAGATGGTGTAGAGCAGCGACAGCGCGAGGAGGACGAGGAAGAACCAGCCGAGCGGCCGGCCGAACACGTTGTCCGACGCGCGCGAGACCGTGACGATGGTCGCGACGGAGGTCGCGACCGCCAGCACCACGCACACCCAGAAGGAGATCTTGCGGTACTGCAGCGCGCGGGCGTGCAGCGCGCCCTCCGACTTGAGCGCCACCCAGGCCGCGCCGTGTGTGACGATCAGGAACAGGCCGGTGACCGCCACGAGCAGGGAGTACGGGTTCAGCAGTTGCAGGAACGTGCCCGTGTAGTCGCCGTTGGCGTTCATCGGGACGCCGCGGATGACGTTGCCCAGGGCGCAGCCGACGAGGATCGCCGGCACCAGGCTGCCGAGGAAGAAGGCGCCGTCCCAGACCCTGCTCCAGTTCTCGTCACGATGGCGGAACTCGAGCGAGACGGCGCGCAGGATCAGGCCGAACAGCACGAGCATGATGGCGAGGTAGAAGCCACTGAACGTCATCGCGTAGACCATGGGGAAGGCCGCGAACACGGCGCCGGCGCCGGTCACCAGCCAGACCTCGTTGCCGTCCCAGATCGGCCCGATCGAGGCGCGGACCACGCGCTTCTCGTCCTCGGTCCTGGCGATGAAGGGGTAGAGGACGCCGGCTCCGAGGTCGAAGCCGTCGAGGACCACGTAGCCGGTGAGCAGGAAGGCGACCAGGAAGAACCAGATGTTCACGAGGCTCATCTCGTCACCTCCCCGCGCCGACGGGAGCGGGCTGCGCGGAGGCCCGCTCGGCCTCCAGCATCTCGACGACGTCGTCCGGGCCCTTGCGGATGATCCCCAGGAAGATCCGCAGCCAGGCGATGAACAGGATCAGGTAGATGAGGCCGAACAGGCCGAGCGTGGTCCAGACTTCGCCGGCGGAGACCGTCGGCGAGACGCCGTCGGTGGTGCGCAGCAGGCCCTGGACGATCCAGGGCTGCCGCCCCACCTCGGTGGCGGCCCAGCCCATGTTGATGGCGATGAGGGGGAGCGGGAAGCACACGACCAGCAGCCACAGCAGCCAGCGCGCCTTCTCGAGGCGCTTCAGGAAGTGCATGACGAGCGCCAGCAGCATCACCCCGATGAACACGAACGACAGGGCGATCATCAGATGGTAGCTCTGGAAGGTGATCTGAGCCGGGGGCCGGTCGGCGGGCGGGACGCTGTCGAGGCCCTTGACCACGCGGTCCGGGCTGAGACCCAGCATGAGGCTCAGGCCGCTGGGGATGCTGACACCGGTCGTGCCGCCGTCGCCGTTCACCCAGCCGAAAAGGTACAGCGGCGCGTTCTTCCGCGTCTCAGTGAGGTTCTCGAAGGCCGCCATCTTCACCGGCTGATACTCTTCGACTACCAGCGCGTGCCAGTGACCGATGAAGGGCATGGCCGCCGAGGCGAGGAGCCCGACGACGAGCGCGGTGACCAGCGCCTGGCGGGCGAAGTGCAGGTGGCGCTTCTTGAGCAGGTACCAGGCGCAGATGCTGGCCACGACGAAGCATCCGGCGATGACGCAGGCCACGATGGTGTGCACGTAACGCGGCGGGAAGGACGGGTTGAGGGCGGCGGCCCAGAAGTCGGTGAGGATGGCCCGGCCGTCCTCTATGGCGTAGCCGGCCGGGGTCTGCTGCCAGGAATTGGCGATGAGGATCCACACCGCCGACAGCAAGGTCCCGATCATCACGAGCCACGCCGAGGCGTAGTAGAAGCCTTTGGAGACCTTCTTGCGGCCGAACAGCAGCACGCCGAGGAAGGTCGACTCGAGGAAGAAGGCGAGAAGGCCCTCAGCCGCCAGGGGCGCTCCGAAGATGCTGCCCACGAAGCGCGAGTAGTCCGCCCAGTTGGTGCCGAAGGCGAACTCCATGGTGATCCCGGTGGCGACCCCGATGGCGAACGTGGTCGTGAAGAGCTTGATCCAGAAGTTCGAGGCCGCCTTGTCGGCGGGGATGTTGCTCTTGTAGTAGCGCCGCTCGGAGAACACGACCATGAGCGCCAGGCCGATGCTGATGGGCACGAAGATGAAGTGATAGCCCACGGTGAACGCGAACTGGATACGGGAGAGCATCAAGGCGTCCATGCGTGTCCGCCACCTCCTGGGAGAGCGTGTGTTTCCCGCCTGCGCGCGACACCCCCGGTCACTGCGCGAACGGCTTGGCGACACTTATTTTCACTGTCGGTGTAGTGTCATGTCAACAGAAATATGTGCGCCGGGTCACAAGCGGGCCGACGGCGAGCTGAATAGAAAGTATTAAGCGCAGGTTAAGCAGCCTGTTCAGGCCCCGGGAGCCTGTGCTACCATGCGCGAGGGCCGGCACCGATCGCCGGCCGTTCTGCTGTAGGAGGCTGAGGCTTTGTCTGAAGAACTGCTCGAATGCACAGAATGCTCGGCACAGTGCGAGAAGGTCGTCTACCCGGCGGCTTGTCTCAGCATGAACTGCCGTTTTCTCTACGCTTTCAAGGAAGACGGCGACACGTTCTTCGGGTGCATCGAGAAGGTGTTCCCGCACGAGATCGACCTCAAGATGTTCGAGGACATCGAGCGCGGCAAGGGCGGGTTCGGCGTGGTCAAGGTGGTCCGCACCCCGTTGCCGCAGTGCTCGGTGGCCGTGCAGAGCTGCTACGCCTCCGGTGAGGGGCCGCTCTGCCGCAACATGTACTTCCGGCGCCGCGACCGGCGCGAGGTGCAGACGGTAGAAGATTGAGTTCGCTGAGCAGACACCAGCGTTTGCGGGCGAAACCGCGGCTCTGCCGCGGTTTCGCCGTTTTCGGGGGCTGGTATACTCAAGAAGCGCAGCCACCAGGCTGCCCATGGGGGCGAACAGGTCTCGACATGGGCTGTACCGAGGTGGGAGCAGCAGGCCGAGGTCCGGTGGCCTCGTTAAACTGCCGGAACCATATACTTGCCGAGAATAAGACTCTCGCACTCGCCGCCTGACCTAGTCAGGTAGCGCATCGCGCCCGGCTCGTCCACGGCTGGGGCCTGCGGTGTCATCAAGTGGACTGGGGTGCGGTCGCGCTGCTCCGAGCGAGCGCACCCGAGACTGATCGGAGCTGGCAGACGGCACCCGGCCGACGCGGGGGCCGCGAGCGAGATCAATGCGCCGGCTAAGCCTGTAGAGACTCCGCCGAGGCGTCCGTGGACGCGGGTTCGATTCCCGCCGCCTCCACCATCCTTCTTCGCCGCAGGCCCGCGGCCGTGCACTATACTGCGGGCGTGGACCAGCCGGCCGACATCCTCTCTTCAGCCGCGTCCGGCGCCTCCACGCCGTCGGCTTCGCGATGGCCGCGCCTCCTGGATCCGCTCCCTGTGAGCATCGGGCTTGCGCTCGTGTTCACCGCGGCCGGGCTGGTCGAGCTCCTGACGCGCGGCGCCGCTGCGGCCGGCTACCGCGACGACGGACCCCTGCTGATCACGCTGACCGTGGCGAGCGCGCTCTCGCTGGCGCTGCTGTGGTGGTCGCCGCTCGCCAGTCTCTGCGCCTCGCTGGTCCTCCTGTGCGCGCAATCGATCATCGGCTACGAGTTCACCCAGGCGGCTCTGTGGGCAGTCGTCGTCGCGTCCTTCGCTACCGTGGCCTTCGACCACTGGCGGCGCGCCCTGGCGGCCGGGTTCCTGGCGGTCCCCGGTGTGGTCGTCCTGGTGCTGACCGTGCCGAACCTCTCGTGGCAGAGAGCCCTGGGCGCGTGGGCCTCGCTCTCGCTCGTTTGGGTGATCGCGGTGGTGATCCGCGTCTACCGTGGCAGTATCGAGCGGGCCGAGCGCAGGGCCGCGCTCTTTGCGGCCGACCGCGAGGCGCGCGCCCGCGAGGCGGTGGCGGAGGAGCGCTCGCGCCTCGCGCGCGAGCTGCACGACAGCGTCGGGCACGCGCTCAACGTGGTGGTACTTCACGCGGGCGCCGCCCAGCGCGTCATCGAGACCAAGCCCGAGCTGGCGCGCGAGGCGCTCGGCAGCATCGAGACGGCGGGCCGCCAGGCGCTCGGGGACATCGAGCGCATGCTGGGCATCCTGCGCGCCCCCGACGACGGCGTGGGGCTCGATGCCACCCCGGGCCTCGGCCAGCTGGAGAGGCTTTGCGCTCAGGTCCGCGAGGCCGGGCTACCCGTCGATCCTGAACGTGGTGGGCGAGGCTCGAGGGTTGCCGGCCAGCCTCGACCTCACCGCCTACCGCATCGTCCAGGAATCGTTGACCAACACGCTCAAGCACGCCGGCAAGACTCACGCGACCGTGACGGTGCAGTACGAGCCGGACGCGGTCGCCATCGAAGTGCTCGACGACGGCCGCGGGGTCACCGCCGGCATCGCCGGCGGCGGCCGCGGCCTCGTCGGCATGGGCGAGCGCGTCGCCACTTTCAGGGGAGAACTCGAGGCGGGCCCGCGCGCGGAGGGCGGCTTCGCCGTCCGCGCGCGCCTCCCGCTGCACAAGGAGGGCACATGAGCATCACCGTGGTGCTGGCCGACGACGAGCAGATGGTGCGCTCCGGTCTCCGCCTCATCCTCGAGGCCGAGCCCGATATCGAGGTCCTCGGCGAGGCCGGCGACGGCGGCGAGGCGGTGGAGCTGACGCGCCGCCTGGATCCCGACGTCGTACTCATGGACGTGCAGATGCCGGTCATGAACGGGATCGAGGCGACGCGCGCCATCGTCGCGCTGGGGCGCGACGAGACCTCGCGCGTCCTCATCCTCACGACCTTCGACCTCGACGAGTACGTCTACGAGGGCTTCAAGGCCGGCGCCAGCGGCTTTCTGCTCAAGCGCACGCCGGCCGCCGACCTCGTCGCCGGCATCCGCATCGTCGCCGCCGGCGACGGCATGATCGCGCCCTCGGTCACCACGCGTCTCATCGCCACCTTCCGCGACAGGGACGAGCGCGCCGGCGTGCCTCGCGACCCGGCCGTGCTGGACGATCTCACCCAGCGCGAGCACGAAGTGCTGGTGCTGGTCGCGCGCGGCATGACCAACGGAGACATCGCCGCGCATCTCTTCCTCAGCGAGGGCACGGTGAAGACGCACGTCAAGCGGATCTTCGCCAAGCTCGCGTTGCACGACCGCACGCAGGCCGTGATCCTCGCCTACGAAGTGGGCCTGGTGCGCCCCGGGGAGAGCGCGGCCGAGTAGCCGCGCGGCGGCCGGCGTACCCCTGTGGGGGTACGCGCACCGCCGCAAGAATCCCTCTGCCGGCGACCGCACGTTCCTGCCCTGGGGTGACGACGGGGTGACCGCACACCGCTAGGCTTCTCGTGCAAGTCGCAGAGGACCCTCGGAGGTGCGGACATGAACGACTCGACGCTCGGCCGGTTCTTCGGCGTCGTCGTTCGCCCGCGTACCTGGCTCAACGTGCTGTTCCAGTGGCTGGCGTTCCCCCTCGGGCTCTTCTACTTCATCTTCCTCGTCACGGGCCTGTCCGTGGGCCTCGGCCTGGTCATCGTCTGGGTGGGCATCCCGATCCTGCTCGTCGTGGCGGGCGCCTGGTGGCTGTTCGGCGCGTTCGAGCGGGTGCAGGCGAAGTACCTCCTTGGCGCCCACATACCCCCGGCGCCGCGCGCCTGGGAGACTGCGAACGGCGTGTGGGGCAAGCTCAAGGCCCACTTCGGCAGCGCCGCCACCTGGAAAGACCTCCTGTACCTGCTCGCCAAGCTGGTCTTCGGGACCGTCGCCACGACGCTACTGATGACGTTGGCCGGGACGGTGTTCTGGTGCCTCGCGCTGCCGGTGGCGGCCATCTGGCGCCTCGACATCGTGACGACCTCCGCCGGCGGCTGGCACCCTCCGCTGTGGCTGGGTCTCCTCGGCATCCCCGCAGGCCTGTTGGTCTTCTTCGCCGGCCTGCATCTGCTCAACGGCTGGGGCTGGGTGTGTCGCCTCTGGGCGGAGCTGATGTTCGGCGCGACGCCGCAGGCTCCCGCGCCGCCGGCGCCCGTGCCGCCGGCGACCGTCCCGGGCGCGCTCGCGCCGCTGGTGAGCGTGTCGGCGCCGGCCCCGCCGCCCGTTTACCCGCCGCCGCCCGCTCTCCCACAGACAGGCGTGCTGCCGGCGCCGCCGCGACCGCCGGTCGCGCCGACGAGCCCCGTACCGGCGGCCGCTCCTGAGGCGCCGACGGCTCCCGATGCGGCCGGCGCGCACGAACCCGGATCGAATTGACCCCCGTGGTCTTGGAGGTGGAGTGATGACGACTCAACGAGTGACAAGGATCCTTCGGACCTCGGTCGCCCTGGTGGCACTCGCCCTGGCGCTGATCGTGCTCGGGCTTATGCTGACGGGCCCCGCGCGGGCCGCCACGCCGGCGCCGCTCGAGTCATTGAAGGGCGAGGTCCAGCAGGCCGCCCAGACTCAGGGACGCGATCGTCCAGTTCGGTGAGGACGTGTCGGTGCCCGCCGGTGAGCGCGTGGAGGGGGTCGTGGCCGGTGGCGGCGACGTCACCATCGACGGCACCGTGACGGGGAGCGTCGTGGCGTTCGGCGGCGACGTGCTGGTGCGCGGGACCGTCCAGAACAGCATCGTTGCGTTCGGCGGCGACGTGCGCCTTGCGCAGACGGCGGTCGTCGGCAGCACGATGTCGCCGCAGGACAAGTCCATCGTCCTCATCGGCGGCACGCTCACGCGCGCCCCCGGAGCTCAGGTCACCGGCGACGTCCAGCGCATCGACAACGCGAACTGGGGCGGGGTGCTGAGCTGGGCGACGCAGCACACCGTCATCCGCCCGTGGTGGGGCTTCACGCTGATGGGCTGGATCGTGCAGACGGCGTTCTTCCTGGTCCTTGCCCTCGTCGCCGCCGCGCTCATGCCGCGGCAGCTGCACGCCGTGCAGCGCAGCCTGCGGCTCAAGCCGGCCGGATCGCTCGGCTGGGGGGCGCTCATCTTCTTCATCGCGGGGCCGGCGCTGCTCGTCATCCTGGTGATCAGCATCGTCGGGCTTGCTGGTGGTGATCCCCTACATCCTTCTCGTCCTGCTCGCCTACTTCTTCGTGACCACGGCAGTGGCCGCGTTCGTCGCGCAGCGTGTCCTGGTGGGAAGCAAGCAGAGCGACAACCTGATGCTGGCCACCACGCTCGGCGTCATCGGCACGACGATCGTCTCGCGCATCCCGGTGCTGGGCCCGCTGGTGGTCGTCGCGATGATCGTGTTCGGCACCGGCGCCGCCACTCTCGCCATCGCCGAGTGGCGTCAGGGCCGCAGACTCGCCGCCACCCCTGCGCCGCCCGGGACTCCGCTCGTGGCGGGCGCGGCGGGCGCGGCGGTGGCTCCGCCGTACCCGAGCGCGCCCGTGGCGCCGACCACGGCCGCACCCCCTGCTGTCGAGCCCGCCACGACGCTCGCGGCGCCGGCGCCCGCCGCCGAAGCGGCCACGGTCGTCATGCCTCCCGAGGAGCCGACCGTCGAGCAGCCGCCGGCCGACGCGCCGCCGGCGGACGTACCGGCTGTGGATGAGCCGGCTGCGGAAGAGCCCGCTGCTCCTGCGGAGCCGGCTGACGAGGTGCCGGCCTCCGAGGTGCCGGACGCCGTCGAGCCCACCGCGGATGAGCCGCCGGCCGAGAAGTGAGCGCGTGAGCCTCCTCGCGCTCCCGCAGGAGGTCGAGGACTGAGGTTGCCACTCGCGCTTTGCGTGGCATACAGAAAGCAACAGAGTGGCGGGCCGCGCCGGGAGGCGCGGCCCGCCACGGGTCGTCACCGACGGCGGGCCGACATCAAGGGGGAAGCGTGAGCGACATGACCGAGACCACACCGCAGGCCGGCTCCGCCGCGGCGCCGACGACCTGTGAAGCCGGTACCACGATCGGCCTGGACGACGCCGTCGTGCAGGCGCGCGGCGTCACCCGGCTGTACGGTCAGGGCGACGCGTGTGTCCACGCCCTGGCGGGTGTCGATATCGACCTGCAGCGCGGCGCGTACACGGCGATCATGGGCCCCTCGGGCTCCGGCAAGTCGACCCTCATGCACATCCTGGCCGGCCTCGACCGGCCGAGCGCGGGCAACGTCTGGGTCGACGGCATCGAGATCACGACGCTCAGGGAGCGCGCTCTCACGCAGCTGCGGCGCGACAAGGTCGGCTTCATCTTCCAGACGTTCAACCTGCTGGCCACGCTGACCGCGGCCGAGAACATCGTCCTGCCGCTCACCATCGCCGGGCGCAAGGGCGACGAGGCCTGGGTAGATGAGCTCGTCGCGACCGTCGGCCTCGGCGACCGCCTCAAGCACAAGCCCGCCGAGCTCTCGGGCGGGCAGCAGCAGCGCGTGGCCGTGGCCCGCGCGCTCGCCTCGCGGCCCGCGGTGCTCTTCGCCGACGAACCGACCGGCAACCTCGACTCGCACACCGGTGAGGAGGTGCTTCAACTCCTGCGCCACTCCTCCGACAACCTCGGCCAGACCATCGTCATGGTCACCCACGACGCGCACGCCGCCACCTACGCGGACCGCATCGTCTTTCTCAAGGACGGCGTCATCGCCCACGACTGCGGCCGTCTCGGTCGCGACGAGATCTACGACGTCATCAAGTCGCTGGAGGACGTGGGATGATCCGCATCGCCTGGCGGAGCCTGACGGCGCACAAGCTGCGCACGATCCTCACGACCCTGGCGATCCTCCTCGGGGTGGCCATGATCAGCGGCACCTACGTGCTCACCGACCAGATCGACCGCGGCTTCACGGAGATCTTCAGCGACGCCTACAAGGGCACGGACGTCACGATCCAGAGGAAAGCCGAGTTCTCGGGGCAGCTGACCGGCGCCACGGAGGGGCTGCCCGAGTCCATGGTGGATCAGGTGAGATCCGTCGACGGCGTCTCGGCCGTGTTCGGCTACGTCGCCGGCATGGGGGCCGTCGCGGTCGACGGCAAGGTCGTGGAGACCAGAGGCTCGCCGACCCTGTTCTTCTCGTACTCGCCCAACGACATCGCGCCACCGCAATACATCCGCGGAGCCCCCCCGGCGAAGAGCGGCGAGGTGGCCGTCATCGAGAAGCTGGCCACCGACCAGAAGCTCGCCGTCGGAGCGCCGCTCACGGTCATCACCGAGAACGGTCCGCACGAGGCGCGCGTCTCGGGCGTCTTCCGTTTCTCGGCGCAGTCGTCTCTGGGCGGCTCGCTGCTCATCCACACGACGCTGGCGGACGCGCAGGACTGGTTCGGCATGGCCGGCCGCGTCAGCGAGATCGACGTGAAGGCCGAGCCCGGCGTCTCGGCCGACACCCTCGCCACGCGGATCCGCGCCGAGCTGCCGCCCGACACGGAGGTCAAGACGGGCGCCCAGGCCGCGGCCGACCAGACCAAGTCGGTCAGCGACTCGATCGGCGCCTTTCTTAACCCGGTACTGCTCAGCTTCGGCGGCATCGCCGTGCTCGTCGGCGCCTTCATCATCTTCAACGCCTTCTCGATGACCGTGGCCCAGCGCCGGCGAGAGCTGGCCATGCTGCGCGCCCTGGGCGCGACCCGCCGGCAGGTGCTGACGAGCCTTGGCGGGCGAGGCGCTGGTCATGGGCGTGCTCGCCTCGCTCATCGGGCTGTTCGTGGGCCTCGGCGTCGCCGCCGGCGTCAACCAGGTCTTCAAGGCCGCCGGCTTCGACATCCCGCGCAGCGGCCTGGTGCTGCTGCCGCGGACCATCATCATCGCCCTGGCGGTGGGCATCGTCGTCACCTTGCTGTCGGCGCTGGTCCCGGCGCTGCGCGCCACGCGCGTGCCGCCCATGGCGGCGCTACAGGAGGGCGCGGAGCTGCCGCCGTCCCGCTTCGCGCGGTTCGCGCCCATCATGGGCGGCGTGGTCGCCGTGGTGGGCGCGCTGCTCATCGTCGCCGGCATGTACGGCCCCGGCAGCACCATGATCCGCCTGGCGACGATCGCCTTCGGCGCCATCCTCGTGTTCGTCGCCGTGGCCATGCTGAGCCGGTTCATCGTACGGCCGCTCGTCGGCGTGCTCGGCTGGCCGCTGCAGAGGCTGGCTCCGGTCAGCGGCCGCCTGGCCCGCGACAACAGCCGCCGCAACCCCGGCCGCACCGCCCTCACGGCGGCCGCTCTGATGATCGGGCTTGCCGTGGTCGTGTTCGTCGCCGTGCTCGCCCAGGGCCTGAAGAGCTCGTTCATCGACAGCTTCGACAAGACGGTGCGCGCCGACTACATCGTCAGCGCCAAGAACTTCATGACGCTCCCGTCGGACACGGCCCTGCAGGTCGCGAAGGTCCCCTCGGTCGAGACGGCCGTCTCGCTGGATGCGCAGCAGGTGCAGGCCAAGGGCGGCAGCCTGCCGGTGGTCTGGGGCATCGATCCGTTCGCCATCGAGCGGGTCTGGAGCTTCGACTGGCTCGAGGGCAGCGACGCCGTGCTTCCCCAGCTCGGGACGAGCGGCGCGATCGTGGAGGAACAGACGGCGTCGAGTCTGGGCGTGGGCATGGGTGACACGATCGCCGTCACGACAGTCGAGGGCACGAAGGCGACGCTCAAGGTGGCGGGCATCTACCGCGACCCGATGATGTTGAACGGCATCACGGTGAGCACCACCGGCTATGACGCCCTCTTCCCGAAGTCGCAGGCCTTCATGGTGGTCGCCAAGGCGACCCCCGGCAGCGACATCGACCAGACGCAGAAGGCCATCGAGGCGGCCCTGGCCGACACGCCGACCGCCCAGGTGCAGACCGCGGCCGAATACAAGAAGACCACGGTCGGCCTGGTGAACCAGATCCTGACCCTGGTCTACGGGCTGCTGGCGTTGAGCGTGATCATCTCGCTCTTCGGCATCGTCAATACGCTCGTGCTGGCGGTGTTCGAGCGCACCCGTGAGATCGGGCTCTCGCGCGCCATCGGCATGTCACGCCGCCAGGTGCGGGCGACGGTACGGTACGAGAGCGTCATCACGTCGATCATCGGCGCCGCCCTGGGCATCGTCGTGGGCATCGTGTTCGCCTGGGTGGTGGTGACGAAGTTCGCCGGCCAGGGGATCACCTTCTCGATTCCCGGCGGCCAGCTCGTCGTCTTCGTGATCCTGGCCGTGTTGGTGGGCGTGATCGCCGCCATCCTGCCGGCGCGGCGGGCGGCGCGGATCGACATCCTCGAGGCGATACACTACGAGTGACAACCTAGGGGTGGGCGGCGCGCCGCCCTCCCCTGAACGACGGAGAGACTCATGCCCGAGAGCGACAGCGCCTACGGCGTCGACGAGGCCCTGGAAGGCGAGATCGTGGAGGAGGGCGGCGAGGAGGCGGCCGCTGGAGGCGCCGCCAGCGGCGCCCGGCCCGACTTCGCCGTCGGCGGCGCCCGGCCCGGCGCCGCCGGCATGACCTTCACCGTGCCGGTCGACACGACGGTCATCAAGCAGCACCGCGACAACGCCGCCGTGACGTTCGGCGCCGTGCTCGTGGTGGTCGGCGCGGTGCTGCTCGGGGCACGCTTCAACGACGTGGTCGCCGCCGGCGGCCCCGCCCTGTGGATCGGCCTCGGCTTCCTCACCTGGTGGGCCTTCAGCGGGAACTACGGCCTGCTGGTGCCCGCCGGCGTGCTCACTGGCCTTGGCGTGGGACTGATGCTCTCAGACGTCGAGCTCTCGGGGAATCCCGTGGCACTCGGCTTGGGCGTCGGCTTCCTCGCGATCTACGCGCTCGACGCCCTGCGGCGACGGCGCAGCTCCAGCTGGTGGCCGCTCGTGCCGGGCGCCGTGCTGGTGATCGTGGGACTGCTGCAGAACACGTCGGGGTGGGATTCGCTGGGCGAGCTGGGCTGGCCGCTGTTCCTCATCGTCATCGGTATCGTCATCATCGGCGGCGCGCTCTCGCGCCGCGCGCCGCGATCGTAGGCGACGGCCATCCAGCTCCTCGACGATCAGCACTGGCACGCGCTCCCCGAACACGAGGTCGTCGACCTCCTGGAAAGCGATGCGCAGGAGGGGCTCGACCTCTTCGCCGTCAAGCACAGGCTCGAGCAGTACGGCCCCAATGCGCTGACGCCGCCCAAGGGACCCAGCGCCCTGCGGCGCTTCATGCAGCAGTTTCTCGATCCGCTGGTGATCATCCTCGTGGCCGCCGGCGTGGTGACCTGCCTGCTTCGCGACTGGGTGGACGCCGGCGTCATCTTCGGCGTCGTGATGCTCAACGCTGTCGTCGGCTACATACAGGAAGCCAAGGCGGTCGCCGCCATCGACGCTCTCTCGAAGGCGATGATCACGGAGGCTACGCTGATCCGGGGCGGCGAGCAGTTGCGCCTGCCGGCCAGCGAGATCGTACCCGGAGATCTCGTGCAGCTGCAGGCCGGCGACAAGGTGCCGGCCGACCTGCGCCTGCTGCGCTCGCGCGAACTGCGCGTGGACGAATCCGCGCTCACCGGCGAATCGCTGCCTGTCGACAAGAGCGATGAGGGCATGTGCAGGGACTGCCCTCTGGCCGAGCGCGGCAATATGGCGTACGCCTCCGCGCTCGTCACCTACGGCACCGGCGCCGGCCTCGTGGTCGCCACCGGCGACGCCACCGAGGTCGGCAAGATCAGCCAGCTCATCCAGGAGGCTCGCGACCTCAAGACGCCGCTGACCCGCAAGATCGACCAGTTCTCCAAGGTGCTGCTCTTCGTCATCGTCGCCATGGCTCTGGTGACTTTCGCCGTCGGCCTTGTGCGCGGCGAGAGCGTGGTGGACATGTTCAAGGCGTCGATCGCCCTGGCCGTGGCGGCCATCCCCGAGGGTCTGCCGGCCGCCGTCACCATCACCCTGGCCATCGGCGTGAGTCGAATGGCCAGGCGGCGGGTCATCATCCGCAAGCTGCCCGCCGTCGAGACGCTCGGTTCCACGATGGTGATCTGCACCGACAAGACCGGCACGCTGACCGAGAACCAGATGACGGTGCAGCGCGTGGAGGCCGGCGGCCAGAGCGTCGCGGTGAGCGGCGGCGGCTACGCGCCGGCCGGGGAAGTCTCTCCGGCGCCCGGCCCTGCCGCCCTCGAGACGCTGCGCGCCGGTCTGCTCTGCAACGACACGGCGCTGGTCGAGACGGACGGTCGCTGGGGCCTGGCCGGCGACCCCACGGAGGCGGCGCTGCTGACCAGCGCCGGCAAGGCCGGGCTGAGCCGCGACGCCGAAGAGGCGGCTCTCCCGCGTCTCGACGCGATCCCGTTCGAAAGCCAGCACCAGTACATGGCCACTCTCCACGACGCCGGCGACGGGCGTCGCCTGGCCTACATGAAGGGCGCCGTGGAGAAAGTCCTGGCGCGCTGTACGGCGGCGCTGGACGCCACCGGCGCGCCGGTGGCGCTGGACACTGCCGCCGCTCACGCCCAGGTGGACGAACTGGCCGGCGCCGGTCTGCGCGTGCTGGCATTCGCGCGCGCCGATGTGCCGGCCGGCCAGGACCACCTGCACCACAAGGACGTGGCCGGCGGCCTCACGTTCCTCGGCCTGCAGGCGATGATGGACCCGCCGCGCGCCGAGGCCATCGACGCCATCATCGCCTGCCGGACTGCCGGCGTGACCGTCAAGATGATCACCGGTGACCACGCTGTGACGGCGACGGCGATCGCCCGCCAGATCGGCATCGCCGGCTCCGCCGACGAAGCCGTCACCGGCGCCGAGATGGCAGCGCTACACGACCGCGAGTTCATCGATCTGGCGCAGCGCGTCAACGTCTTCGCGCGCGTGACACCCGAGCAGAAGCTGCGCCTCGTCGAGGCCCTGCAGACCCGTGGCCTGGTGGTCGCCATGACCGGCGACGGCGTCAACGACGCGCCGGCCCTCAAACAGGCCGATATCGGCGTCGCCATGGGTATCACCGGTACGGATGTCGCCAAGGACGCCGCCGACATGGTGCTCACCGACGACAACTTCGCCTCCATCGAGGCGGCGGTGGAGGAGGGCCGTGGGGTCTTCGACAACCTCGTGAAGTTCATCGCCTACGCGCTGCCCACCAACGTCGGTCAGGGGCTGGTGCTCATCGCCGCCATCCTGCTCGGCATCACGCTTCCGATCCTGCCCCTGCAGATCCTGTGGATCAACATGATCACTGCCGTGCTGCTGGGCCTGGGGCTGGCCTTCGAGCTCAAGGAGCCGGGCATCATGCAGCGCCAGCCGCGCGCTCCGCGATCGCCCATCATCTCCACGGCGATCCTGGTGCGCATCGGTGTCGCCGGAGTCATCCTGCTCATCGGCGCCTTTGCGCTCTTCGAATGGTCGCAGGCGATCGGCGGCTCCGTCGAAGAGGCGCGCACCGTGGCCGTCAATGTCTTCATGAGCGTCCAGATCTTCTACCTGTTCGCCTGCCGGTCTCTGCGTCGCTCGCTGTTCACGTACAACCCGTTCGGGAACCGCATGATCGTGCTTGGCGTGGCCGTGGTCGTCTGCCTGCAGCTGGCCTTCACCTACGCGCCGTTCATGAACGTCGCCTTTGGCACGCAGCCGCTCGCCGCCACGGAATGGGCGATGATCGTTCTTGTCGGCCTCGCGGCCATGGTGCTCATGGACGCGTTGGGCTGGCTGCTGCGCAAGCTGCGCGTCGACTGACGCTGCGTGACGGCCGGGGAGGACAGCGCGTGAGCCCATCGACTCCGTCGTTCGAGCAAGGTCCCATCCGCCCGCCGAGCGAGGCGCACAGCCTCCTGGTGCGGGTGATCCGCAACTGCACCTGGAACCGCTGCACCTTCTGCCCGGTGTACAAGGGCAGCGGGTCGTCGCTCAGGCCGCTGGAGGACGTGCTCGGCGACGTGGACGCGATGGCCGCCGCCGCCGAGGTGCTGGAAGAACGAGGGGTGGGGGCCATCCACGGCGGGCTGGTGCCGCAGGAGGCCTACCAGGTCGCGCTGTTCCTGCGAGGGGGAGGCCGCACGGTCTTCCTGCAGGACGCGGACCCCTGCGCCGTGAAGCCCGAGAAGCTGGCGGCCGTGATCGGTCGCGTGCGGGAGCGGTTCCCGGCCGTCGAGCGCGTGACGACGTACGGACGAGCGGCGACGCTTGCGCGACGCACTCCGGAGCAGCTTGCGCTGCTCGGAGGCGCGGGCTTGACCCGGGTGCACCTGGGCCTCGAGTCGGGCGCCGACGAGGTCCTCATGGCGATCGACAAAGGCTGCACCAGCGGTGACCTGATCGCCGCCGGCGAGAACGTGGTGCGCGCCGGCCTGGAGCTGTGCTTCTACCTGATGCCGGGGCTCGGCGGGCGCGAGGCGGCCGCCGCGCACGTCGCGGGCTCAGCCCGCGTGATCCGCGCGGTGGCCGCGGCCGCGCCCGCGGAGCGCCCGCTCGTGGTGCGCCTGCGCACGGCCGCGGTGGTGCCCGGCACGCCGCTGGCGGAGCGCGAGGCGGCGGGCGAGTTCGTGCTGCCCGACGACGTGGAGGTCGCGCAGGAGCTGCGCGACCTCCTCGGAGCAGCTCGGCGACGCCCGCCTCGAGCTGCGCTCCGACCACGCGCTCAACCTGTTGCCGGGCCTCGAGGGCTCTCTGCCGGCCGATCGCGAGCGGCTCGCCGGCATGCTCGACGAGTTCCTTGCGCTCTCGCGCGACGAGCAGGCGCGCTACGCCGTCGGCGCGCGCCTGGGCATCTACCGGGCCCTGAGCGACAGGCTCGACGCACAGCGCAGGGCGATGCTGGACCAGCAGTTCGGCGGGTACGGCCAGCCGACCGCCGACGAGCTTCTCCAGGCGGCCACGGCGCTGCGGGCACGCTTCATCTAGCCCGGCCCGCCTCTGGCGCTCAGCCGTCGACGGACGGCCCGGGGCCGAGGTCGCCGGTCAGATACCGCTGCACGGTCGGTCCGATCGCCGCCACCAGCTGCTCGACCGGCGCCGAGGCGATCGGCTCGATGCGCGTGATGTAGCGCATCATCGACAGGCCGATGAACTGCGAGCCCACGAGATTGGCGCGCAGCTCCGCGTCGGGGACGCCGAGGGCCAGGGTGATCGGGCCGAAGACGCGGCGCCCGAGGTACTCACGCACCATCCCGAGGGCGACCTCGTTGGTCATCGCCGAGCGCACCATGGCGATGAGGCGCTGGCGGTTGTCCGGCGGTTCCCAGGCCTCGAGGAAGGTGCGCGCAATGGTCGTGCCGAGCTGGTCGGGATGGGCCGCCGCGGCGCGCTCGAGCACCACGCCCGGCTCGACCGGGATCTCGAGCGCGGCCCCGAACAGCTCGTCCTTGGAGCCGAAGTAGTGGAGGACCAGGGCGGGGTCGACGCCGGCGGCCGCGGCGATGCCGCGGATGGTGGCGCGATCGAAGCCGAGCTCGGCGAAGGCGTCGCGCGCCGCCGCCAGGATCGCCTCGCGCGTGTCGCTCTCGCCGGGGCGACGGCCGCCGGGGCGGCGACCACTGCGAGCGCCGCCGCTCATTTGCCCGATCAGCGGCGCGCCGGCCTCGGCCGCCTCGGCTTCGCCGGCGGCCTTCAGCCGCTCCTCGCGCGACATCTCGTGATGCCCTTCGTGCTCGCCCAGGCGCCGCCCGGTGAAGAGGGCGGGGATGATGGCCAGCAGCGCCGCCAGCGCGGCCGCGTAGAACGGCCAGCTGAACGACCGCGCGATGTCGTGCTTGTAGATCGCCGCGGCGCCCGCGTTCACCTTGCGCCACGTCAGCGCCTGCGGCGTCCCGGCCGGGGGCCGGGGGGCGCCCTTCAGCGGCTACGGTGGTGAGCACGGCCGCGCCGCCGCCACTGCTCGCCGCCGCCTTGGCGTTCTTGATGATGGCTGCCGGAGTACATGCCCTTCTCGGCCGGGCTGAGCTGCTGCTGCGCGGCGACGAAGCCCACGGCCTGCCTGGTCGCCTGCTGGGCGTTCTGCGCCACCGTGTGCGTGAAGATCGCCACCAGCAGGGCGACGCCGATCGTGAAGCCCACCTGGCGCATGGTGTTGAGCGAGCCCGAGCCGACGCCGCGGACCTCGGGCGGCAAGCGAGGCCATGGAGGCCGCCGAAAGGGTCGGCATCGCAAGGCCCATGCCGAGGCCCATGAAGGCGGCCCGCCACATCACGTCCCACAGCGTGGTGTCGCCGCCGAGCTGCGCCAGCAGGATGAGGCCGACGGCGAAGCTCGCCGCCCCGGCCGCGGCCGGAAGCCGCGGCCCGATGCGGTCGTTCAGGCGTCCGGCGTTGGGGGCGACGAGCAGGGCGATCACCGGCATGATCGTCAACGCCGTCGCGGCGCGCAGCTCGGTGTATCCCAGCACCGAGACCAGGAAGATGACGACCATGAGGAAGGTGCCGCCCATCGCCATGCCGATGAACATGATCGAGGAGTTGGCGGCCGTGAACGAGCGGATCCGCAGCAGCTTCACCGGGAACATCGGCGAGGAAGTGCGCAGCTCCCACCACATGAACAGCGGGAAGGTGATGGCGGCGGCCACGAGCAGGCCGACGATGGCCGGCGAGGTCCAGCCCCAGGAGTTGCCTTGCACGAGGCCCAGGGTGAGCATGAAGAGCCCAAGGCCCGAGATGACGATGCCGGGGATGTCGAGACCACCCTGGGACTGCGACTTCCCGACCCGCGCGGGGAGGACGATGCCGCAGACGACCAGGGCGAAGATCCCGACCGGGATGTTGACGAAGAAGATCCACGACCAGTGACCGTAGGTCACGAGCACGCCGCCGAGCACCGGCCCGACGGCCGCCGCCGCCGTGCCGAGCGCCCCCCAGAGGCCCACCGCCATGCCCTGCTGGCGACGCGGGAAGGCGCCCAGCACGATCGGCAGCGAGATGGTGAGCAGCGCGGCGCCGCCGATGCCCTGGAGGGCGCGGAAGGCGATCAGCCAGTCGATCGTGGGAGCGAAGCCGCAGAGCATCGAGGCCAGCGTGAAGGTCACGAGGCCGAACATGAAGACGCGCTTCAGGCCGTAGCGGTCGGCGATGCGCCCCATGGAGAGGAAGCAGACGGCCAGCACCAGGCTGTAGGCGTTGATCACCCACGAGGCGTGCGTCACCGTGGTGTGGAGGTCGGTGATGATCGCCGGCATCGCGATGTTGACGATGGTCACGTCGAGCAGCCCCATGAACATGCCGATCGAGACGGCGCCGAGGATCCACCACTTGCGCGGGTGGCCCTGGTCGAGGGTCGGGTCAGGTGACGGGTCGATCACTGTGCGGTCCTTTCGACGGCGGGATCCTGCGGAGCCGGTTCCCCCTGGATTCTCGCTCGCACGGGCGAGCGCCACGAAGGTCTCTTCGAAGGTCGCGGGGACCACGCTGAGCGCGGCGGCGACGCCGCCCGCGTCGAGCGCCGCCTGGACGCGGGCGGCGTCGCCGCCCGGCACGCGCAGCGTGTGGCCGACGAGGGCCGCCGGGAGGCCGCTTCTGTCGAGTGCCGTGAAGGCGGCCTCCCAGCGAGGCGCCTCGACGGCCACGGCCTTGCGTCCGCCGACGATGTCGGCCAGGGTGCCCTGCGCGACGACGCTGCCGGCGGCCATCACGACCAGGCGGTCGCAGAAGCCCGCCTCGTCGAGGTGATGGGTGGTGACGAGCACGCCGGCGCCGTCCCGGGCCGCCTCGTGGACCGACTCCCAGAGCCGGGCTCGAGCCGTGGGGTCGACGCCCGAGGTGGGCTCGTCGAGGACGAGCAGCTCGGGCGCGTGCGCGAGGGCCGCGGCGAACGCGAGCCGGCGGCGCAGCCCGAGCGGCAGGTCGCGCACCGGCGAGTCGCGCAGCGCCTCGAGGTCCGGCTCCAGATCGGGCACGACGCTGCCGAACGCCTGCGCCGAGAAGGCCAGGTTCTCCTCCACGCTGAGGTCCTCCCAGAGGCCGAGGCCTTGTGGAACGTAGCCGAGGCGTAGCCGGCCGGCGCGCGAGGGCGCGCGGCCGAAGAGCCGGACCGCGCCCGACGTGGGGTGCAGCAGACCGAGCAGCAGCCGGATGAGGGTCGTCTTGCCGGCGCCGTTGGCGCCGAGCAGGCCGACGACCTCGCCGGCGCGCACCTCGAGGTCGACGCCGGCGACGGCGGTGACCCGGCCAAAGCGGCACACGACCGCGTGGGCTGAGGCCTGGGGGGGAGGGGGCGCGCCATCCGACAGGCCGCGCGAGTCCGGGCCGGCTTCACGCTCGTGTCGGCTTGGCCGGGGGCAGCGCTGCGACGACCGCCTGCGGCGGTCCGGCGGCGATCGCCCGGCCGGCATCCAGCAGCAGTACCGAGGCGGCGCGTTCGGCTTCATTGAGGTAGGTGGTCGAGACGACCACCGCCGCGCCGCCGGCGGCGGCGCCGGCGATCAGGCGCCACAGCTCCACCCGGCTCACCGGGTCCACGCCGGTCGTGGGTTCGTCGAGGATCAGCAGTTCGGGCCGGTGCAGCATCGCGAGCGCGAAGGCCAGCTTCTGGCGCATACCGCCGGAGAGGCGGCCGGCGAGGCGGTCGCCGATGCCCTCGAGTCCCGTGCGCTCGAGGAGCTCGGCGAGGCGCGCCTCCAGTTCGGCGCCGCGCACGCCGTAGGCCCCGGCCACGAAGGCGACGTTCTCGGCGACGCTGAGGTCGGCGTAGAGGCCGGAGGAGCCGGCGACGTAGCCGATCCGGCGACGCGCCGGGCTGCGCACCGTCCCCGCCGTGGGCCGGGCGACGCCGGCCAGGGCGCGGAGCAGGGTCGTCTTGCCGGCGCCGTCGCCGCCGATGACGGCGGTGACCGCCCCGGCCGGCACGTCCAGAGTGACGTTCTCCAGCGCGGCGCGCCGGCCGTAGCGCACCGTGAGGCCGCTCGCGCCCCAGCCGCTCACGCGCCGGTCTCCGCGGCCGTCGCTGCGACGGGCGTGCCGCCTTGGGCCTCCGGCGCATCGTCGTCCTCTCTCCCGGCCGGCGCCAGATCGCGACGAAAGCGCAGGGTAGAGGCCGTGAACACGAAGGTCGCCATGACGGCGAGCACGACCAGCGGCACCCACAGGGCGTCGATGGGCGCACCGCGCACCATGACCCCCCGCGCCACCTTGATGAAGTAGGTCAGCGGCAGGATGTACCCGATCCAGCGTACGCCCCAAGCCATCGAATAGAGGGGGAAGAAGAGGCCGCTGAGCAGGAACTGCGGGAGCAGGGTCATCATCGCCAGCTGGATGGCCTGACCCTGGGTCTGCGACACCGTGGAGATGAGCACGCCGGTCCCCAGCGTCACGAACAGGAAGAGCGCGGCCCCGAGGGCGAACACCGCGACCGAGCCGCGGAAGGGTACGTCGAAGAGCAGCATGCCGGCGCCGACGACGATCACCATGTCGAGGGCGGCGATGAGCATGTAGGGCGCGATCTTGCCGATGAAGACGTCGCGCGGGCGGAACGGCATGACGGCGAGCTGTTCCATGGTCCCGGCCTGGCGCTCGCGCACCACGCCGAGGGCCGTGGCCACGGTCCCGACGAAGACGAGGATGATGCCGCACAGGCCGGGGATCATGATGACGGCGGTGCGCAGATCGGGGTTGAAGAGGATCTCGGCCCTGACCGACGCGACCAGGTTCCCGCTCGGGGTCGCGCCGGACTGCGGCGTGCCGCCGCCGGCCTGCGCGGCGATCCCCTGTGCCTGCGCCAGGGCGCGCAACGCTGCCTGGGTCGCGAACAACTCGGTGCCGTCGAGGAGCAGTTGTGGCGCGGCTCCCGCCCGCGCCGGCATGACGATCGCGGCTGCGGCTTCGCCGCGGCGCAGCGCGTCGCGGGCCTGCGCCGCCCCGTCGCCGGGGCGCGTGGCCACGACGCGAAGCTCCGCGGGGAGCGCCGCGGCGGCGAGCGGAGCCCCGGGGCCGACGACGAGCGTGGGCACCTCCTTGACGTCGAAGCTGGCCGCGTAGCCGAAGACCACGAGGAAGAGGAATGGGAGCAGGAACAGCATCGCCACCGTTCTGCGGTCGCGGCGCAGCTGGCGGAACTCCTTGAGCGCGATAGCCCACATGGGCGCCTCCTTCGCCGCGAGCGCGGTCCCTGCGCGCGGATGAACTCAACGACTGTTGAATTCTACGACCGTTGAATTCTTCCGTCAACATGCCGAATACGACAAGACGCGGGCGGTGCCGGTAGCCTCGGGCCGCTGGGCCCGAAGCCACCGGCCTTGCCGAATCCCACACGTCGACACGGCTGCCCGTTTTCCTGCTCTTGAGCCGATTTGCGTCCTTCTGGTAGGTTTCGGGCTCGCATCCCCGGCGGCGCGTTCGCGCCGTCTGCGGGGTTCTCGCGGTCGCCCACGTGGCGCGCCGCAGCCACGGAGGAGGCGCGCTGGATCGCTGCCACCCGAGACGTCTGCCCGTGAGTGTCGCGCTGGCCGGCGTGGTGTTGCTCGCCGCCCTCGTTCTCGCGGCCATGGCCGCACAAGCCTCGGCGCGCACCGGCCAACTTCAGAGCGTGCGCGCCAAGGCGAAGGCTCTGGCTGCCGACGTCGCCACCCTCGACGCGCAGATCGACGCCGCGGTCCAGCGATGCACGCGGGCCACCGATTCGCTCGCCGCGGTCCGCACTCAGATCGGCGTCAACAGGCGCCTTCAGAAGTCGGCGCTTCGCGAACTGGACGTGGCGCGCGCCACGCTCGCAGCGCGCGCCGTCGCGCTCTACAAGCACGACGACGCCACGACGCTCGACGCCATCTTCAGCGCCGACGACTTCGGCGACCTCGTCAGCCGTCTCACCATGGTGCAGAGCATCGCGCGCGGCGACCGCGACGTGCTGCGCACCGTCGAGCGCACCAAGCGCGAGCTCGCCGACCGGGCGGTGTCCCTGGCCGCCGACGAGCGCACCGCCAAGAAGCTCGTGGTTCAGCGCGACGCGGAGCTCAACAGCATCCGGGCGCAGCTCGGCGAGCGGCAGGCGATGCTCGCCGGGGTGCGCCAGGAGATCCGCGATCTTGCCGCCAGGCAGAAGCCCGCGACACCCGCGCCCGACCAGACCGTCAAGCCGCCGTCCGGCGATGGGGGCGGCGAAGACGGTGGCGGCCAGGGGCAGTGGTGGCCGCTGATCCAGCAGGCCGCCGGCGCCAACGGCGTCAGCGCGCGCGGGATGTACCGCCTCATGATGATCGAGTCCGGGGGCAACGCGTCCATCGTCGGTCCCGGTGGCTACTACGGCCTCTTCCAGTACCACCCCGCCACCTGGAAGGGCTCCTGGAACCCCTATCGCTCGGCCGGCATCACCGACGGCGCCGCACAGATCCGCGCCACGGCGCTTGCCCTCAAGCTGGGGTACGGGCACGCCTGGTGGGACCCGTCCTACTCCTGGGCGTTCTCGGGTAGGTGACCAGGCCGCTGCTGATGCTCGACCACGACGGCGTCGTGGTCGACTCCTTCGAGATCTTCACGTCGTCGTTCGTGGAGGCGTGCCGCCGCGTCGGGCTGCAACAGGTCACGAGCGCCGAGGACGTGCTCGCCCTTTTCGACGGCAATTTCTACGAGAGCCTGCGGGTCGCGGGCGCCGAGGACGCGCAGATCCGCGAGGCCATGATGCGCACCGCCGGCGCCCTTCGCCTCGCGATGCCGGCGCTCCGTCCCTTTCCGCTCATGCCCGAGGTGCTCAACGATCTCGGCGAGGCGCGCCACGTCGTCATCGTCTCGTCGAACGCGAGCGACGTGGTGGAGCTCTTCCTCAAGCGGCACGGTATCGCCGGCGTCGCCGAGGTGGCCGGGGCCGAGTCCGGGCGCAGCAAGGTCGCCAAGATCGAGGCGCTCATCGCGCGGTTCCCCGGTCAGGCGAGCTACTGGTTCGTGGGCGACACGGCCGGCGACATGCGCGAAGCGCGCCTCGCCGGCGCCACGCCGCTCGGGGTGGCCTGGGGATGGCACGGCAGAGAAGAGCTCGAGGCGGCCGGTGCGGAGCGCATCGCGGACACGCCGGCCGACCTGCTGGCCATCGTCGCGCCCGAGGTGGCGGCCGACTTCCTGGGCACCGGCTAGGTCGGGCCGGGTCGGCGCCGTCAGCGTTCGCCGGCCGGCGCGGCCAGAGCGGCGGCCAGTCTGCGGGCGCTGCTCGCGCGGAAGCCGCCGGCATCGTGGAAGGCGACCATGCCGGCGCCGTCCAGCAAGACCACCTGGGCCCTGTCGCCACCACCGTCGCCGATGAACGCGCGAGCCTTCGCGCCGTCCTCGTACAGCGTCACGACGCTGGACCACTGGGCGCGGGGCACGCCGCCGCGCATGCCGCCGTCGATCCAGCCCTGCAGGGGTCGCCAGATGAGCGCGGGGATGATGGGCAGCTCGAAGACGGCCAGGCGCGGGAGCTCTCGTCCGCAGAACGCCGCCCACTTGTCGATGTCGGACTGGGTCCCGCGCCGGTACGCGCACAGGAGCAGCGCCGGCGCGCCCATGAGGTCCTCGGGGATGCGCACCCGCTCGCCCGAGAGCGCCACGCCGGCGACGGATGGGAAGCGCAGCCCTTCGAGCGGCGACGTCATCGGCCCGGGTCGCCGGCGGCGATGCGTAGATACGTCATGAAGTGATTGTACTGCGGTCCGCGCCGGCCCGCCGCAGGCGCGGCCGGCGAACGCCGTCGCGGCGGCTGGAAGCGCTCGAGATCGCCGGGGCGCGGGACATCTTCTCGGGCCGGTCCTGTGCCGGCTCCGCCGCCGGCCCGTCGGGGTCGTGCCGCGGAGCCGTTGCCGCGCAGTCCGTAGCAGCCATAGCCTCGCTCGGTGATGATCGGCGAGCAGGCGATCCGGTTGTTGAGGCTCGACTCCTTCATGCCCGCGGCCGTCCCAGCCCCAGTACCGGACGGCGATCCGAGCCGTGCGGCCGGGCTCGGCGTTCTCTGCGCTCGTGGCCAGTTCGGCCTCGAGTGAAGGGGTCGACGGCTCCACAGGATCTCCGCTTCGCGCTGCTCGCTCCGGGGAAGGATACTCCAGGGCGGGCCGGGGGGACCTGGACGTCACGCCGGCCGCGCGCCCGTTGGTGTGCGAACGGTCATACTCCCGTTGACGTCGCCCCTGCACTATGATGAGGGCGACCGCGAAGCCCGTGCCGGAGGGAGTTCGATGGCTACCGAGAAGCCCAAGCCGAAGAAGCACGCCGACGAGCTCGAGCACGCCGCCGGCTCGCCGCACAAGAAGATGGAGTGCAAAGCCTACGCGGAGGAACTGCACAAGCTCCAGATCGAGCTCGTCAAGCTCCAGGAGTGGATCAGGCACGAAGGCCTGAGGGTCGCGGTCATCTTCGAGGGCCGCGACGCCGCCGGCAAGGGCGGCACCATCAAACGCTTCACCGAGCATCTCAATCCGCGCGTCGTGCGCATCGCCGCGCTGGCGACGCCGAGCGACCGCGAGAAGACGGAGTGGTACTTCCAGCGCTACGTGGAGCACCTGCCGGCCGGCGGCGAGATGATCCTCTTCGACCGCTCCTGGTACAACCGCGCCGGGGTCGAGCGCGTGATGGGCTTCTGCACCGAGGACGAGGTGTGGGACTTCTTTCGCGCCTGCCCCGAGTTCGAGCGCATGCTCATCCGCAGCGGGATAATCCTCGTGAAGTACTGGTTCAGCGTGAGTGACGAGGAGCAGGACAAGCGCTTCCACGCGCGCGTCAAGGACCCGCTCAGGCAGTGGAAGCTCAGCCCCATGGACCTGGAGAGCCGCCTGCGCTGGGTGGAGTACTCGCAGGCCAAGGACGAGATGTTCAGCTACACCGACACCAAGGATTCGCCCTGGTGGGTGGTCAAGTCCGACGACAAACGTCGCGCGCGGCTCAACTGTATCCACCACCTGCTGAGCATGATCCCCTACGAGGACGTCACCCCGAAAGGCCTCAAACTCCCCGACCTCCCGCCAGACAGAGGGTACGTGCGGCCGCCGATCGACTCGCAGACGTTCGTGCCGGAGATCTTCTAGGTCTCAGCCGCCCGCGGCCTCCTTCAAGACCGTCGCCGCGCCTGCGTGCCCGCCGGGGAGACGCGGCGGCGGTGGATCGTCGCAGCGAGGCTAGTCGGTACCATCCTCGCCGCCGAACGGCTCGCCGATGAACGGCAGTTCGGGGGGCTCGCCGAGGCAGTCGATCACGGCGCCGGCGATGATCCCCACCAGCGCCTCGGCCCGCGCGGCTTCGTCCACCGTTGCCTGCATGGCGTCGAACTCGGCGACCAGACGCGCGAGCTGCGCGGACGACGAGGCGCGCGCAGCTCCCGCGAGGGCCTCGGGGACGCGCACGACCCAGTGAAGCTGCGCATCGACGGCGACGGTGATGCTGGCCTGCGACATGGCGGCCTCCTCGAGGTCGGCGGCGGACAGAGAAGCGAACGCCGCCGCCGGACGTATGGCGACACGTGGTCTGCAGCGACCGGTCGCACGTGCGGTGCGCGGCGCCTGGCGCGGGGCCGGCAACCGGCGGCGGCGTTCGAGACCCAGACTAGCAGCAGGGGCGGACGGATGTTCGCGTGGCCGCCGCTTCGGATCCTGCTTCGCCCGGCAGACGGCCTTCCCGCGGAAGAGCGTCGAGGTCACATCGGCCCGGTCCCTGTGCTTGGGAGCCATCCTCAGGAGGTTCTTGCCGATCACGGTGAGGTCGGCGAAGCGTCCGACGGAGACGAGGTCGCGCATATCTTGGGATCAGAGGGCCGCGCCGTACGCGCGACCAACCGGCGATCCCGAGGTTCACGTTGGGCTCGCCTGCGGGTATCATGCGCCATCACCCCACGCCGCCCAATGAAGGAGACAGCATGTCGAGCAGCGTCTACAAGGTCATGGAAGTCATCGGGTCGAGCCCGAGCTCGTGGGAAGAGGCCGCCAAGACCGCCGTCGAGAAGGCCGGCATCCACCGTGAGGACCTGCGGGTGGCCGAGGTCCTCGAGTTCGACATGAAGATCGACAACAAGCAGATCGTGGCGTTTCGCGCCAAGGTCAAGATCTCGTACAAGTATCACGAGATGGTCTGAGGGCGCAGGACACAGCCGACGCGTGACGGGCGGCGCGGGAGAGGCGGCAGAGCCGCTCCCGCGCCGCCCGTCCGTCTAGCGGACGCACCTGGCCGCCATGTCCCGGCAACGAACGCGCCGCTGACGCCGCCCCAGCGAACAGCCCGTGGTCCCAGCGAGGCACGGCGTTCGGCAGAGGTTGACACGGCCGTGATGGACGACCCCCATCCGGGCCCTCACGCCGCGCCCGCGCGGGCACCCTGCAGCGCGTGACTGACGGCAGGGTCAGTGTACGCGGAGTCGACAGGTCGCCGTGGCGCAGGTGCTACTGCACCACTACCTCGGCGTGCATCGCCGCAGCGAGACTGTGGATCTGGCACTCATAGAAGAACGTCCCGGGGGTCGTGAATGTGTAGCGGAACGTGTGTCCGCCGGCGATGGGCCCGCTATCGAAGAGCCCCGTCGGCGTGGCGTTCGGATCCAGGCTGTCCACCGCCGTGACCGTGTGGTTGGTGGAGTCGTTGTTCGTCCACACGACGGTCGTCCACGGCTTGACGGTGAGCGTCTTGGGCGAGAACGCGTGAGACGCGATCTCCACGGCGGCGCGTTCGACCACCGTGACCATGAGCTTCTTCGTGGTGAGTCCTCCGAACCTGGCGCGGAAGTAGATCGGGCCGAGCGATGTACCCGCCACCCACGTGGTCTTGTACTTGGTCGCGCCCTTGGGGAGGCTGAGCTTCTTCAGCGTGGTGAAGGCCGTACCGTCAAGTGAAGACTGCAGCGTCAGCTTGGCGGGCTTCTTCAGCTTGGGGGACACCTTGCCCGAGAGCGTGACCGTCTCGAAGGGCGAGATCGAATCCGGCGAGATCCTGAGTGACAGCGAGCCGGCCACCGCGGGAGGCGGGGCGGCAGCGGCCACGAGCAGGGCGAGGGCGAGGGCTCGCGGCGAGCGCGACGACGGCGAGGAGTCTGGACATGACGGCACCTCCGGTTGACGATTGGGGTATGCCCGCGCGGGCGGTCAAGGGAACCGCGCGGCGGTGCCAGCGCGGACGGCGCCGCCTCGTACACGGCATGAAGCCCGCGTCATCGGGTACGAAAGACGTGCAGGCAACACGTCTTCGCAGGCGTCGCGAGGGGAGGTTCGATGGCCGTCTACGAGTTCACCTGCAAGAAGTGCGGCACCGGTTTCGAGGTCACCTGCCACATGGACGAGCGCGAGGCCAAGGCGGTGTGCCCCAAGTGCGGCAGCCGGAAGGTAGCCCAGAAGCTCACCGCCGGGTTCTCGTCGCCGCCGCCGGCCAAGTACTGAGCGGCGGTTTGTCGTCCCTTCGCGGCGGGTACGCTGCGCATCACCGCGCGCCCGCCGCAGGCGCGGCGCGCGGTGACAGCGACAGCTGCCACGCGGCCGGGCGGGCGTAGCCCCACCCGGCCTCCAGACACGACAGGAGCGACATGGTCCAGGTAGGTCAGAAGGCCCGGGAGTTCGCGCTGTCTTGAGGACGCTGCCAACACGCGAGAAGGGAGTGGGATGTCCGGGATCGACGACTGGTTCGACGAGAAGACGCTGCTCGACATGGCGCCGCCCGACGTGTTCGTGAGGGGCGCTTCGGCCGCCGAGCACGGCTCCGTACAGATAGTCGAGCGCGACGAGGAGCATCTGCGCAGCCGTGTCGAGGACACCGAGGTGCTCACCACGGAGTTCTGGCTCAGCGGCGGTGAGCTGAAGTGGTCGTGCACCTGCGGCGCGGCCGAGACGCATCCCTGCGAGCATCTCATGGCCAGCGCGCTGGCCACCTGGCCCGGCGAGGCGCCGCGCGCAGAGTGAAGGTGAGCGACGCGGATGACAGTGGTCACGACCGCGAGAGGTGACAGATGGAGTTTCGCAGACTCGGGAACAGCGGCCTGCGCGTGTCGGAGCTGTGCCTGGGCACGATGACCTTCGGCCACGGCTTCATGGGCATCGGCGTCCTGGGGCAGGAGGAGGCCGACCCGCTGGTGCGCACCGCGCTTGACGCCGGCGTGAACTTCTTCGACACCGCAGACGTCTATTCGCGCGGCGAGTCCGAGGAGATCCTCGGCCGCGCCCTCAAGAACGCCGGCGTCGCCCGGCACAGCGTGGTGCTCGCCACGAAGCTGCGCGGCACCATGAGCGACGCCGCCGCGGCCGAGACCGGCGACATCAACAACCGGGGCTTGTCGCGGAAGCACGTCATGGAGTCCATCGACGGCAGCCTGCGCCGTCTGGGCGTGGAGTACATCGACCTGTACCAGATCCACGGCATCGACCCCCACACGCCGATCGAGGAGACGCTCGAGGCCCTGAACGACCTGGTGCGCGTGGGCAAGGTCCTGTACATCGGCGTCTCGAACCTTGCCGCCTGGCAGATCACGAAGGCGCTCGGCATGTCGGAGCGCCGCGGCTGGTCCAGGTTCGTGAGCCTGCAAGCCTACTACTCGCTGGTCGCCCGCGACCTCGAGGTCGAGCTGCTGCCGATGGCACGCGAGGAGGGACTCGGCGTGCTGACCTGGTCGCCGCTCGCCGGGGGTTACGCATCCGGCAAGTACCGCGCCGGCAAGCCGGAGGTGGCCCGGCGCAACAGCTTCGACTTCCCGCGGGTGTCGCCCCAGGCCGAGGAGGCGCTGGTCGTGCTGGAAGAAGTGGCCGACGCGCGCGGCGTCAGCATGGCCCGCGTCGCGCTCGCCTGGCTGCGTCAGCAGCCCGGCGTGACCTCGGTGATCGTCGGCGCACGTGACCCGGACCAGCTCGAGGACAACCTGAAGGCCGCAGACCTCGAGCTGACGCCCGACGAGCTGGAGACGCTGGCCGTGCCCACCGCGCCACAGCTGCCGTACCCGCAGTGGATGATCGCCTTGCAGTCGGGGCGGCAGCGGCCGCCGGTGCGCTAGCGGGCCGGAAGGCCGGTGTCCACAGACGCGGTGTGACGAGCGAAGACAGGCGAACGGTCACGCTGAGATGAGGTGAGCAGCGGCGCCTTCGCGCCTGAGTCGCCCGTGCTCTCCGCCCATGCTAGCCTGTGCCCATGCCTCTCTACGAGTACAGGTGCACGGCGTGCGGCGAGACCTTCGAGATCATCACCAGCCTCGCCGAACGCGACGAGAAGGCCGTGTGCCCCGCCTGTGGCGGCCACGACACGGCCCGGGTCTTCAGCCCGATCGCGCTCGCCGGCAGGCGCACCTCCATCGATCCTCAGAACTTCGTGCGCCCGCACGGACCGGTGACGCGGCCCAAGCCGGCGCAGCCGGGGAAGGGCGCGAAGGACTGACGGAGGTCGTCGCCCGCGGCGCCGCGCAGAGCGACGCTGCTCACCCGTCTGTCGGCTCGGCTCGGAGGGGCGTTGTCAGGTCGGGCGACAGTTCCGGGAAGAGCGTCTCGACTTCGGCGATCCGCGCCGCGATGCGGGCGCGCAGGTCGGGGCACTCCTCGTCCTGCAACCAGGCGGTCAGTGACCCGTGCTCGTCGCGCTCGGGTCGCTCGACCAGCTCCCGCAGAAACGGGTGGACGTAGGGTCGCGACGAGTCGATGGTGAGCAGCACCGAGTCGCGCGCCCGGGTCACCCCGACGTAGACGACCCGCCGCTCCTCCTCGATCTCCGAGGCCTCCCAGCGCGTGACGTCGCAGTCGTAGTCGGGGATCGCGACGGCGGCGTACTCGCGCCCTTTGGCGGCATGGATGGTGCCGATGACCACGCGATCCTCCTCAGCCTCCTCTCGCGCCAGCGTGTCGTCGGCCATGCCCGCGTGCGCGAGCTCGTCGGCCAGGAGCCGGTCCCAGACGGAGAGATAGGCGGCGGGGTCGGGGTATGTCTCGGCGAGCACCAGCAGGGCATCGAGCACCTGCAGGGCGCCGGCCTCGTCCTGCTGCCCGGGTGCGTCGGGGGCGCCGCCGTCCCAGTAGTCCTCGAGACCGAACTCGTCGACCACGGCCCAGACGAGCTCGCCGGCGGACAGGCTCGACGGGGTCTCCGGCGCGGGCAGTCTGCCTGCCGCCGCACTCGCCGCCCCGCCGAGCGCCCGCACGCCCTCGACGAGCGTGCTCAGAGGGTGCGGTGCGCTCGCCCGCTCTCCGGCGGCGAGCGCCAGCAGGTGCGCCCAGGGCCGTGGGGCTGCGCAGACGGCCTCTACTACGGCGCTGCCCAGGTAACGGTTCGGCCGGTTGAGCAACAGGCGCAGGCGGTCGCCGGGCACGTCCTCCGGTGCGCCCACGAGGTCGATGTACGCGCGCAGCAGCGCGGCGCCCGGATGCGAGAAGAGCCTGTAGCCGAGCGCCGGAGTGCGCGGGATCTCGTCGGCGTCGAGGGCCAGCGCCACGGCGAGCTGCTGCGAGCGGTAGCGGCACAGCACGGCGAGGTCGCGCCAGGCGCAGCCCAGGCGCGACCTCTCGGCGCGCAGGAAGGCGCAAAGCGCCGCCGCGCGCGCCGGCCACGTGGGCGCGCCGGCGAAGCGCAGGGCGCCCTCCGCGGCCCCCTCGCGCGGTCTCACGTCCTTGTCCTCGCGGACCGTGTTGTGCGCCACGAGCCTGGCCGCCGACTCCACCACCGCGCGCGAGCAGCGGTAGTTGGTACACAGGGTGTACGTCGCCGACCAGGGTCGCGGCGGCATGCGCTCGTGGAACTCCAGGATGCCGCGCGGGTCGGCGGACCGCCATCCGTAGATGAGCTGGTCGTCGTCGCCCACCACGAAGAGGTCGCGCCGGGGCCGTGAGAGCACGTCGACCAGCGCCAGCTGGGCGCCGTTGAGGTCCTGGAACTCGTCGACGAGGATGTGGTCGAAGCGGCCTTCGATGTAGGCGCGGTGCTCCGGGTCGGCGAGCATATCGGCCACGGCCAGGTAGATCTGGTCGTCGAACGACTGGCAACCCGTCACCGCCTGGGCGCGCGTGTAGCGGGCGTGGACCTCGGCGAACGGGACCATGACCACGGGCTGGTCGCCGACCGACTCGATACGCACCTCCACGACCGCGGGATCTTCGAGGCCGGCGCGGACGCGCGTCATCGCCGCGAGAAAGGCGCCCACAGGATCGCTGCCGCGCGCCGGCTTGAGCGTGGCCGGCGAGGCGCCGGCGGCCGCCATCGCCTGCTGCATCAGGGCGCGCTGTCCGGAGCCGCGCGTATCGACGGTGAAGCGCGCTTCGACGATCTCGCGCTGGTAGCGATACCCGAACGCGTTGAAGGTGGCGCAGTGCACCGCGGCGGGACGCCGCCCGCGCTCGCCGCGGATGCGCCGCGTCGTGGCGATGCCCTGCGTGGCCAGGCGCTCCTCGAGCTGCTCGGCCGCCTTGCGATTGAAGGCGAGCAGCAGGATGCCGCCGGGATCCACGCCTCGCGCCACCAGCTCGGCGACGCGGCTGACGAGGGTCTTGGTCTTGCCCGAGCCGGCGGGCGCGAGGACGCGCGCCGCGCCGCGCCCGTGCTCGACGGCGGCCCGCTGTGCGGCGTCGAGTCGCGCTTCGTCGGGGGCCGGCGAGGCGCCGCCTCGGGCGGCGTCTTCGGCCGCGACGGCGTGCTCTCCCCGGCGTCTGCGCGCCGGTGCGGCGCACGCCCGCCTGGTCGCCCTCGCGCGAGGCGCCGCGCACGCCCAGCAGGGCGCCGATGTCCTCGAAGTCCAGCAGAGCGGTGTCGGCGGGGCCGAGAGGGCGGCGCGCGAAGGCGTCGGCGGCGAACGGAAAGCCGATGCAGTAGGGGAGGCCGCGAGCCACGAGCGGGTGGACGAATCGCAACAGCACGTCGTTGGCCCGGGCGAGCAACTCCTCCTCGGTGCCGCTCCAGAGCCACAGGCCCACCGGCGCGCGGCGCGCCCGCCCGGGCTTCGCTCGGGCGGGCCGCTCGCCGGGGTCGTCGAACCAGGAGCGGCGCCAGACGAAGCGCGAGTCGGGGAAGGCCGCCGCAGCTCGCTGCGCGAGGTCTCGGCGGCCCGTCACGCCGCAGAAGACGCTTCTGGGCGCGGCGGCGGCCCCGTCGCCGTCCAGAACACCCACGTCGCCGCAGGCCGGGCGGTCGCCGGCCTCATCGTCGAGTCCTTCTCGGAGCGGTCGTGTGATCATGGGGTGGCCGGCCGGGCTCGCTCCCGCGGGCCCCGCCGGCCACCGACGCTAGCAGGCTCCGCGCTTCGCGACGAGGGTGACGAAGGTTGACGTTGCGTCGAGCGGCGGCGTCCACGCGGCCGTCGCCCTCTCGGGCGACGGCAAGCGGGCCGCCGCCGCCGATGCTCTGGCTTTGCACGGCCGAGTGCGATACACATAGGGGCCATCGTGTCTAGGGGGTCGCACATGAGCGACACGGCAGACCGGAGAGGCCGCGGCGCCGACCGCGGCCTCGGCGCGGCCCATGCGGCGGCGGGCCGAATCGCGGCGCTCGAGAAGGTCGTGGAGCAGTACAAGGTCCTGTCTGGAGACGAGCGCCGCCATCACGGCCAGCACCGACCTCGAGGAGACCTTGGGCCTCATCACGAGCCTCGTCACGGAGCATCTGGACGTGGCCTGGTGCGACCTCTACGACTATGAGGCCGCCGGCGACGAGTTCGTGGTGATCGCCTTCTAGTCAACTGCCCGAGCTCGAGATCGACTCTTCGGGGTGGATGGGTACGAGCTACGATTCGAGCAACTGGAGCGACCTCGACGCCTGCGTCGAACGAGCGGCGCCCGTCGATCTGGTACCGCGACGACTCCCGGCTCTCCGCGGATGAGCGCGCCAGCATGGACGAGTGGGGAGAGCTCTCCAACATGAGCCTGCCACTGGTGTACAGGGGCACCGTCATCGGCCTCATCGATGTCGGCGAAAGCTCGCAAGATGCGACGCTGGACCGAGGACGACAAGCGCGTCCTGCAGGCGATCGCCGACCAGGCCGCCATCGCCATCGTCAACGCGCGCGCCTACGCGGCGCTGGCGGAGCAGGCCATCACCGACGGGCTCACCGGCCTCTTCAACCACCGGCACTTCAACGAGCACCTGCGCCAGGAGGTGGCCACGGCGCGCCGCTACGGCCAGGAGCTCTCTCTGGTCATGGTCGACGTGGACGGCTTCAAGGCGTTCAACGACCGCTACGGCCACCCACAGGGCGACAGGGTGCTGGTCGAACTGGCGGAGATCATCCGTCAGGGCACGCGCAATGACGTGGACATCCTCGCGCGCTACGGCGGCGACGAGTTCATGGTGATCCTGCCACAGGCCCGGGCGAGCGGTCCGGAGCCCACGGCGGCGCGCAACGTGGCGGAGCGCATCGCGGCGGCCATCCGCGCGCACCGGTTCGAAAGCGTCGAGGGTCGCAGGGACGTGGTCATGACGGTGAGCGTCGGCGTCGCCGGTCTGGGCCTCGGCGGCTACACGCCCGAAGAGCTGGTGAGCAGCGCGGACAAAGCGCTGTATCTGGCGAAGCACCAGGGCAAGGACCGGGTCAGCGTCTTCGGCACGTAGGCCCCGGGCGGGAGTGGCTGCGCCGCCCGCCCCTACCCCGTAAGAGTCGTCCGCGACGTCGCCCCGGCGTCCTCTCCCAGGGGGACCGTCGCGCGCGTCGGGACGGCGTAGTACACCGCTGACCGCGATGAAGATGGCGATGCTCGCCCACACGTTCACCAGCGCCAAGCCCAGGGCCGCGACGTACACGACCGGCGCCACGGCGTATTGCCTGGTCACGGCGCGCAGCGTCTGCGGCGAGGCGTCGGGCTCGAGCAGGTGCCCGCCGCGGCGCGCCCAGAACCAGAGGGCGTTGTAGGCCAAGGCGATGAAGAGCGCGACGACGCAGTAGACCTCCGCGGCCACCCCCTCGCCCGGGTGCCCGAGGTGGCTCGCCAGGAGCTGGGTGGGGAACGGGACCAGCGTCACGCCCATGAGCACCAGTCCGTTGAGGAGGAGGAACACGTGGTCCACGCGGCGGATGAGGCTGAAGATGTTGTGGTGGCTAGCCCACATGATCAGGATGCTGAGGAACGACATCACGAACGCCACGTGGGTGGGCCACTGCTCGAGCAGCGCGCGGCGTAGCTCCGGCGCGCTGGCCGCTCTTTCTTAGGTCGGTACGGCCAGGGTGAGGACGAGCAGGGTGATGGCGATGGCGACGACCCCGTCGCTGAACGCCTCGACGCGGCTCGTCTCGCGCAGCAGCCTCGTCGCCGTGCGCTGTGGCGAGACGCTTCTCACCTCGAGCTCCGGGAGGTCGCAGAAAGCGTCCGGATCGTCGGTCGCGTCGCTGTCGGAAGGGGGGCGGTCGCTCACGATATCAAGGGTAGCAGATGCGCCGTGGCGGCTCGCCGGCTCCGCGCGGCGCGGGCCCACCAGACGGATGTCCGGGCCCGCTTCCACGGTCGGGGTCATTCTGCGCCTGTTCGGCGAAGGAGGCTTCAGCCTCATGGAGCGAGTGGCGCGCGGACGCGCAACGCGTGGGCGATCAGGCTCACGTCGAGCGGCACATCGCCCAGCGCCTCGCCGTCCACATCGAGCGGGAACACGCCGCCGCGAGGCGGCCGTGCCGGGGGGTCGAGCGGTTCCAGCCGCAGGGCGCGACAAGTGAAGTGATGCACGCCCGGCTCGCTGGTGTGGGTCCCGGCGTACACGGTGAGGAACTTACCCACGAGTCGCCAGCGCGTGCGCGTCTCCAAGGCGATCACCTCCAGCAGGCCATCGTCAGGCCGCGCCATGGGGGCGATGCGCATGCCGCCGCCGAACGTCGTGCCGTTGCAGATCGCCACGGCGTGACCGTCCAGCAGCCGTTCGCAGTCGCTTCCGTCCGGAAGCGAGACGTGGCAGCGCAGCCGCACGCGGCGGCACATGACGATGCCGCGCAGGGCGGCCTGGGCGTAGGTGACACGCCCGCCGAGGATGGCGGGGGCGGCGGCGGCGTAGCGGTCGACCAGCCCGCCGACGCCCGCCGACAGCACGTTGATCCAGTAGCGATCCGCCGCACGTCCGTCCGTGCCGATGAAGCGCGCCGACCCGACGTCGACGGTACGCTCGCGGCCGCCGGCGATCGCGTCCAGATAGTCCTTCACGCCGTGCGGGATTCCGAGCGCGCGACCGAAGTCGCCGCCGGTGCCGGTGGCGATGAGGCCCAGCGCGGGGAGGTCGGCGGCCTCGCCGAGGGCGCCGCGGCGAGTCTCCCGCGCCCGCATCAGCCCGTTCACGACTTCGTGCAGCGTGCCGTCGCCGCCCAGGCTGATCACGAGGGGCCGCCGCTCGGCTACGGCCGCGGCGGCAAGGTCGGTCGCCTGGCGGGCTTCGGCGGTCGTGACGGCGTCGAGCTCGCCGAGGGCGTCGCGCAAGGCGCTCAGAAGATGTGGCAGGTCGCGGCCGGTGCGGCCACGACCTGCGGAAGGGTTGGCGATGACGAGGGGGCGCCGCGAGAGGCGGGGGTCGGCGGTCTGCATGGGGCAAAGGTACCAGACGGCGCGGCCTGCGTCAGGGCGCCGTTGGCGCGCGCCGTGCAGGGGTTCCCGCGGCGCGCCGCAAACCGTGAAGACGACGGAGACGCCGGCAGTCGAGAGTATCGCGGATCAGAACAAGGAGGTGGCGCGCATCGCCGCCCTCAGCGAAAGCGGCGTCGCCATCGTCATCAGCTGAGCCGGAACTGCCGCGGGACCCATCGGCGGCCAGCAGCCCGCGGTACGGTCGGTACGACCGAGACTCGAAGATATAGCTCCATGATTGAGTTACTCCATTGAAGGGTAATGATTCCCCATATCGCTGTGCGGGTCAAGGTGCGTAGCGCCATTCGCAGCAGCGCTCAACTCGAACCTGAGGGGGTTCCACGATGTCACTGTCCTCGACAACCGGCAGACGTTCTTTGGGCCTTGCGGCCGCGGTTCTCTTGCTTGCCGTGGCGTTCCTGGCCTTTTCGGCCAGCGCGCAGGCGAACACGTCCACGCTGGCCGGAGGGTATACGGAGTTGACCACCGATCCGGGCACCACCAAGGTCCTGGTCGCCAACCGCATTCTGCCGCTGCCCGTGTTCCCGTCTTGGGTGATCCCGGCGAAGGTCGACGGGCAACTGGCGCTTCGCTACCGCTTCTACATCACCGGCGGACAATTCCCCGGCGAAATCTTTCACTCTGGTGGTCTGAAGTTCGTCAACTTGAACAAGGGCAAGTCGCTCACGGTCCGTGACTTCATCGATCGACACGGGCAAACAGGAACTCACGGCTTTCGTGCCGGCGCTCAACACGCGCGCCCCGATCCTCAGCCTCGGACTGGTCGGCGCTCCAATCACTCCGGGCTCCATCTACACGAAGGTCGGCCCGGTGCCTGCCCGCCTCACCGGCATCGCCGCGTCGGTGCTGAACGACAAGCTGTCCACTGACATCTTCGCCGAGGGCCTGCTGATCGGCACGGCGAACGTGTTCGCGCGCTTCGCCAAGTGACGTTCGCTTAGACCCCGCGCCTGAAGGGCGGTCCGGGAATGGGCCTGCAAGGCCCATCCGCCGGACCGCCCTTCCTCGTGGCGGGGCGCACAGACCGCTCCGCCCGGCGCGCCCCGCGAAGTTCGCCCAAGATCGCGCGAAGGCGTCGCAAGGATTGCCTATCTGGTCGGCGCCGCAGGCTGGTGGTATGAATGAGCCGTTGCGCCGGCGCGGCGCACGCTGCGCGCCCGCGCCGATGTCCCGTCGTCCCCGAGCCGGAGGCTGATCCCTTGGCATCCATCGCACGCCCACCGATCGAGCCGCTCAAGCCGGCGTTCACCTTCCACGTATCACTCATCCCGAGCAGCTGGACCGCCTGAAGCAGGCGACGCTCGACATCCTCGAGACGGTCGGCGTGCAGTTTCAGTCAGAGAAGGCGCTGGACGTACTCGCCGAGCACGGCGTGCGCGTCGACCGCACCGCGCAGATCGCCAAGTTCCCGCCCGAGATCGTGCTCGCGGCGATGGCGCAGGCGCCGCGGCGCTTCGGCCTGGGCGCCCGCGACGCGAGCTGCGACATCCCCGTCGGCGACGGCAACACCTACTGCACCACCGACGGCAGCGGCGTGGAGATCATCGATTTCGCGACGCGCGAACGACGCCAGTCCACGAAGGCCGACGTGGCCGACGTGACCCGCATGCAGGACTATCTCTCGAGCATCGCCTTCTGGTGGCCGACGCTGAGCGCCGGCGATTACGGCGAGACTGCGCAGCTCCACGAGCTCGACGCGGGCTGGAACAACACGGTCAAGCACCTCCAGGGTTTTGTGCAGGGCGAGCGCGAAGCCCGCTACGCCGTGGAGATGGCCACCGTGATCGCCGGCAGCGCCGAGGAGCTGCGGCGCCGGCCGGTGCTGAGCGAACTCATCGGCGTGAACTCGCCGCTGGTCGTCGACAAGGACGGCATCGAGGCGGCGCTCGTCTTGGCGGAGGTCGGCGTGCCCGTCTGCTGGGTGACGGCGCCGATGCTCGGTACGACGGCGCCGGCGACGAGGGCCGGCGCCTATGCTCTCGGCGCAGCCGAGCTGGTCGCCGCGACCGTCGCGCTCGAGCTCGCCAGCCCGGGGGCGCCGGTGCTGCACTTCGCGATGCAGAGCTGGGCCGACCCGCGCACCGGCGACGTCGTGAGCTTCCCCCAGGACGGCCGCGCCCGCGCTCTGAGCACCGAACTCGCGCACCACTGGGGCGTCCCGGCCGAGTCCGCCGCCTGCGGCACCGATTCGCCGGTCCCCGGCACCTGGCAGGCCGGCGTCGAGGAGGCGATGGACTTCGTGCAAGCCGCCCAGGAGGGCTCCGACCTGATGCCGAGCATCGGCCTCGTCAACGTCTATACGCTCTTCTATCCCGAGCACCTCATCCTCGGCGACGACATCTACCATCGCGCTCGCTTCGCGATCATGGATATCGAGGTCGACGCGGAGTCGCTCGCGCTCGAAGCGATCGCCGAGGTCGGTCCCGGGGGGCATTTTCTCGGTCACAAGCACACGCGACGGCACATGCGCGAGGCCGTCAAGCCGGCGATCACCCACCAGCCGGGGCCCGACGGCGTCTTCCGCGATCCCCTCGAAGTGGCCCGCGAGAAGGCCGAGTGGATCTGGCGCGAGTACAGGCCGGAGCCGCTGGAAGCCGACAAGGCCGCCGAGCTCACGAAGATCCTCGCGGCGGCCGACGCCGAGCTGCGCGGCTGAGCCACGCGCCGAGGTCTCGCCCGTGGGCGTCGTGCCGACGAGTCCTCCGGACGCCGCGCCGGGCGTAGCCTGGGCGCGGCGGTGGAATGCTCCGTGCACACCGAGAACAAGGAGCGAGGATGATCGTCGTGCGCTCGTCGACCGTGGTCGACGTCCCCATCGAACAGGCCGGGCATCATTGGGCCGATTTCGTGCGTCAGCGGCTCTCCGACCGCAATTTCGTGCCGGACGAGTGGCTCGTCAAGGACAACGCCTGCGGCGTGTTCGGCAGCGGCGACGTGACCTTCGAGCCGGTGAGCGTGGCACGCACGCGCGTGACGCTGTCGGTGCAGCTCGACCTGTCGCCGTCAGACGCAGACACAGGCCCTGAGGTGGAAGAGACCTACCGCCGGGCGGTCGCCCATCTTGACCGCTACCGCGACTTCGCCGAGATGCGCTGATGCCGGCGGTCCGCGGCCGGCCGGCGCGGGATGCCGGCCGATGAGCACTCGCGAGCGCCTCACCGCGTGATGGACGAGCTGGCCTCGCAGGCCAGCGAGGAGAGCCGCGCCGGCATGGCGCGCTACGGCATCAACGTCGGGCACGCCTTCGGGGTCTCGGTGTACGAGTTGCGGCGCATGGCGAAAGGCCTCGGAAGAGACCACGAGCTCGCTTTGGCCCTCTGGGACACCGGCAATCACGAGGCGCGCCTGCTGGCCAGCATGGTCGACGACCCGACGGCCGTGACCGAGTCTCAGATGGAGGCGTGGGCCGCGGCCTTCGACTCGTGGGACGTCTGCGACCAGGTGACCTCCAACCTCTTCGACAAGACCCCGTTCGCCTACGACAAGGTGCGCGCGTGGAGCGCCGCCGAGGACGAGTGGGTCAAGAGAGCCGCGTTCGCGACCGCGGCCGCCCTGGCCGTCCAGGACAAGAAGGCGCCCGACGAACGCTTCCTCGCGATCCTCGAGCTGGTCCGCCGCGAAGCGGGGGACGGCCGCAACTTCGTGAAGAAGGCCGTCAACTGGGCGCTGCGCAACATCGGCAAGCGTAACGCGGCGCTGCACGCGGCGGCGATGGATACGGCCGAGGCCATCCTGGCCGAGGCCGAAGCCCTCGCCGCCGTCGACCGCCGCGACCCGGCCGCGCGCAGCGCCCGCTGGGTCGCGCGCGACGCTCTGCGCGAGCTGCGCTCGGACAAGGTGGTGCGCCGCTTCTGAGCGCAGCGCTGGCCCGGCCTCTCATTCCGGTAGTAATATGAGGGTCTGCGCAGGTTCGGCCTGCACTCACCGTCAGGGGGTCTCGTGACGGCCTCGTCCACCACAGGCACCTACGGCTCCGCCGAACGACGGCACCCGCGACTGGTACGGCGCACCGCCTGGCTGCGGCGCCATTCCGTGGGGGTCGCAGTGACGGCCGCCGTCCTCATCGCCGTCGTCTTCTTCCTCGACGCCGGCGTTCATCCCGTGACCATGGCCGGGTTCTACCTCGTGCCGCTCACGTTGCTGGCCCTGTCGGCGCAAGAGCGGCTCGTGGCCGCGGCGGGCATCATCTGCGGCCTGCTCACCGTGCTGGTCATGGTCTGGCAGGACACGCTGACGGCGAGCTACCTCTTCAACCTGCTCTACGGGGGGCTCGCCGGCGTCAGCCTCATCATCCTCGCCTATCTCATCCGCCGCCTGTCCACGATCAGCGACTACGCCACGCTGCGCGCCCAGCTGTCCGAGGCGGGCGCGGACATCCTCACGAGCGGAGGCACGCGCGACGACCTCGACGAGCTGCTCGAGTACGCCCTGGAGCATCTCGGCGAGCAGCTCGACGCCACCGCCGGCGTGCTCCTGCTCCTCGAGGACGGCTACTGGCAGGGACGCGCCGGGTTCGGCCTCGGCGTGGATGCTCGTGAGATCGCCGCGGAGTACGGTGACATGGCGCTGTCCGCAGAAGCCTTGAGCACAGAGACGACCGTGGCCCGTGACCTGACCGGCGGCGACCCTGCGCCGGGCCCGCTCTCCGAGCGTCTGCGCCTCGAGCGCGTGCTGGTCGTGCCCATGCGGGCTCTCGACCGCGAGGTCGGCGTGCTCGTGTACAACCGCCCGCAGGCGAGTGGCGATTTCGATCACGAGCAGGTGAGCCTGGCAGAGTACGTCGCCCGCTATCTGGGCGTCGCCGTGGACAACATGCGCCTGATGCTCGAGCTCGGGGCCAAGCGCCGCGACCTCGAGCTGGTGCGCGACTCGAGCCTCGACTTCGCCCAGAGCCTCGACATGACCGAGGTGCTCGAGGCGGTCGTCACGCGGCTCCTCGACGCCCTCAGTATGCACGCCTGCGACGTGTACGAGGTAGATCTGGACGCCGGTGTCCTGCGGGTCCTCGTGAGCTTCGACGACCTGGCGTTCGACGAGGAAGAATGGATCGGGCGCGAGCTGCCGCTGGACCACTTCGCGGCCAGCGCCCTGGCCGTCGAAAGCCGCCGGCCCGTGCTCGTGACGTCGCTGGACGATCCGCGGCTCAACGACGCCGAACGGGAGCTGCTCGGGAGACTCGGACACCAGACCCAGCTCAGCATCCCGCTGCGCATCCGCGATCGCGTGATCGCCTTGGTCGAGCTGTTCGACCGGGAGCCTCGCCACCTCAGCGACGAGGAGATCGATCTGGCGCGCACCATCTGCCGGTTCGCCGCTCTGGCCGTCGAAAAGGCGAGGCTGTACGACCGGCAGCGCGTGACCGCCGAGCGGAGCGACCGGCTGGCGCGGCGCCTGCAGCGCCTGCAGTCGTTCGCCGTCGACCTCAACCGGCGCCTCGACCGCGCCGGCCTCCAGGATGTGCTCGACGAGGTCGCCCACGCGGCGCTCGACCTGCTGCACGTGCGCACGGCCGCCGTCCTCAGCGGTTCCGGCGAGTATCTCGCCGCCCGCTCGCTCGCCCTGGCGGGCGAGGTCTCGCCGGCCCGCGCCGCTGCGCTCGAGAGCGAGCTCCTGGAGCGCTGCCGGGAGGCCCTCG
Organism: uncultured Thermoleophilia bacterium; assembly: GCA_963700035.1. Classification (GTDB taxonomy): domain Bacteria; phylum Actinomycetota; class Thermoleophilia; order UBA2241; family UBA2241; genus CAIXSE01. The sequence continues at coordinate 86,322 of CAVOWE010000018.1, forward strand.
CGGCGCCGGGCGACGAGACCATGGCCGGCGGCGGGCTCGTCACGGTCGCCGTGGTGCAGAGCGACGGCCTCCTGTTCGCGCCCCTCGAGAGCGAGGCCCCGCAGCAGGCGTCGACCCTCGTGGTCGCCGACAAACACGACGGGGAGTTCGACGACGAGGACCGCCTGCTCGTGGCGACCCTCGGGGCGCAGCTCAGCGCGAGTCTCCACAACGCCACGGCCTACCAGCGCGAGCATGCCATCGCCGAGACCTTCCAGCAGGCGCTGCTCATGGCACCGCCGGCGATCCCCGGGATCGACGTCGGGGTGCGCTACCGGGCGGCGACCGACACGGCCCGCGTGGGCGGCGACTTCTACGATCTGGTGACTCTGGGGCCGGGCCGCCTGATGGTCATCGTCGGCGACGTCTGCGGCAAGAGCTTGAGCGCCGCGGCGCAATCGGCCGTCGTGAGGTACATGCTGCGCGCCTACGCCGCCGAGGGATCGCCGGGAGAGGCGCTCTCCCGGCTCAACGCGGCGGTCATCGCGCAGACTCCCGACCAGCCGTTCGTGACCCTGGTCGTGGCCTACATCGACGTGGCGCGGCACATGTTCGAATACGCGGTGGCCGGCCATCCGCGGCCCATCGTCCTGGCCGGCCACGGCCGCTTCCCCATCCCCGGCGAGGGCAACGTGCCGGTGGGCATCTTCCGCGGCGCCGTGTACCCCACGAATCGTGCGATCCTGCCCGACGACACGTGCGTGGTGCTGTACACCGACGGCATCACCGACGCGCGCATCGATGGATCGTTGTTCGGCGAGGCCCGGCTGCACGAGACCGTGCTGCAGCACCTCGGCCTGCCCGCTCAAGGACTGGCCGACATCATCCTCGAGACCGTCAAGGACTACGCCGGCGGCGTGCTCGCCGACGACTGTGCGGTGGTGACGATCAGGTTGCCGTGAGGGGCGGGGCTTCGCCGCGCGCCGTCAGCCGTCGCTGACGACGGTGGCCATCGCGTCGGCCACGGCGAGCACGCGAGCCCGGCGGCCGAGGCGCGCCTCGGCCGCGCCGACGGCCGCGTCGACGGAGTCGAACGCGGCCACTCCGAGGGGTTCGAGAAAGCCGCGGTCCGTGGCGCCGACCACGGCCAGACGGAAGCGCTCCAGTACGCGGGCGACGACGAAGGCGCGCTGGCCTCCGGGGCCGAGCGGCTCGCGCAGCCCTCGCGCGACGAGCTCGGCCGGCGACGCTGCCGCGGCAAGGACGTCGGCGAAGTTACGCTCGCCGGGACCGTCGCCGGCGCCGCCCGGCAGGTCGGCGCACAGCACGAGCAGCCCGCCGTCGGTCAAGGCCGGGCCGTCGGCGAGGCCGATGTAGGTCGCCGCGCGGCTGGCCTGATAGAAGTCGCGGCTCTTGGGCGCGTGCACGCCGGCGACGATGACGTCGAACGGGCCGTCCACGGTGCGCAGCCAGGCGTGGCCGTGCGCGCGCGCCAGCAGGGCCTGGGCGGCCGTCGGGTCGCCGGCGGTCACACTGACGGCCTCTCGGCGCTCGTTCATCACGACGTTGACGGCCCAGGCCAGGGGCGTGCGCGCGGCGATCTCGCGGAGAGTGTCATGGAAGGGGTTGCCGGCGAGACTTCCGACGGCGACGCCCGGTGAGATGAGGAACGCCGGGTCGTGCGTCCAGGCGATCGTCTCGTGGCCGGCGCAGCCGATGGCGACGCCTTTCACCCCACCCGAGAAGCCGGCGTAGAGGTGCGGCTCGACCACGCCCACGGTGACCGAGAGATCGGCCTCGGCCATGCGGCGCGCGACGTGCACCGGCGCGCCGCGCGAGGTCAGGCCGAGATCCGCGCACGGCGTCTCCAACCCCTGCGCATCCTCGATCCTGACGCGACGGGCTGCGGGCGCCCCGGCGAGGCTCTCCCGCTCGCTCGCCGAGGTGGTGCGGTGGAGGCCGCAGCCCACCACCACCGTCACGCCGTCGTCGGGGACGCCGGCGTGGTGGAGCTCGCCGAGCAGGTGCTCGAGAATGGCGGGGCTGGGGCAGGGGCGCGAAGCGTCGCAGATGGTCACGGCCACCGTGCGGGCGCCGCGCGCCAGCCGGCGCAGGCGCGGCGCCGCCACGGGGGCGGCCAGAGCGCGCTCCACAGCACGGTCGAGGTCATCGACGCGCGCCAGGGGGGCAGGCGGTTCGAAAGCGTCGGCGCGGGGGACCGGCAGTCGGTCCGCGCCGCAGAAGACCCAGGGCACGCCGGTCACGCCGGCGGCTCTCTGTCCTGCGGCGCGGTTGCGGCCATGGCGGCCCCCGCGCGCCACCACAAGCCGAGCATGATGAGGACGCCGGCGAGCGGCACGAGGGCGGCGAAGAAACCGACCACCAGCCAGTTGAGCAGGTCGCCGGCGGTCTTGCGCGCCGCGAAGTACCCGAGCAGCATACAGATCACCATCTGGGGGCCGAGCGCATAGAAGTACCAGCCGGTCTCGAAGGCGATCCAGCCCAGGCTTGCGACGGTCATCGTCCGTACACGGCCAGCAGGCGCCGGACCGTCGCCTGCAGATCGGCGACCGCCTCCGGTGGCGCTATCGGGCGCGCCTGGTCGGCGAAGCGCAGCAGGTGATGCGAGAGCCAGCTCTCGTCCACGTAGGGTTGCGCGGCGAGGCACGAGCCGTCCGCAAGCGGTCGCACCGGCTGGCGTTCGGCGATCCAGCGGTGCACCGCCGGGCTGTACCAGACGGTTGCGGTCCTGGGCGCGTAGCTCCCCGAGGCGGGGATGCCCTCTCGTCGGTAGAGCTCAAGCTGCACGTCGGGTCGCGGCTCGAAGCGCTCGTCGAGCAGCCGCGCCGTCTTGGTGGTGGCTACGCGGAACACGCGTGTGCCGGTGGCGGTCCGGCACCAGCAGACGTAGTACCACTCACCGCGGCTGTGGACGAGCAGGTAGGGCTCGACGGTGCGCCGGCCGATCCGCTCGGTGCCCTCGGTCCAGTACTCGATCTCCAGCAGGCGGCGCGCGACGATGGCCGTGTTGACGGCGTCGAGTACGTCGTCGGCGGGCAGCAGGAGGTCGCCGCCCAGCAGGGCCGGCGAGCCGTCCCAGCGCGCCTGCCGCAGCTTCTCCGCGGCGCTCGCGAGAGCCGTACCCGAGGCCGTGGGGAGCTGGCCGCCGACGAGCTCGACGGCGAGGAGCAGCGTGTCGGCCTGCAGCGGCGAGAGCCGCGCCGGCCGCGTGAAGGCGGGGCCGGCCAGGTCACAGTACACCCTGAGCTTGCCGCGGCCCTCGTACTCGGCGTAGAGCAGCGCGCCGTCGGCGCCGAAGTTGACCAGGTTGAGGAGCCGGACGTCGGCGCGCAGCTCCTCGGCCGAGACCCCGAGAGCGGCGCGAATGGCGGCGACGTCGAGCAGCGCTTCGTCGTCGCCGCAGCTCTGCAGAAGATAGGTGGTGAGCGCCGTGAGGCGCGTGAAGCGGTCGACCTCCACGCGCCAGTCCGTGGCAGGGCGCCGCCGGCGCCCGCCGGCGGCCGCGACGCGGCCGGCGGGGGCCGGCGGCGCCGGCGGCGGGTCCGCGTCGAGCAGGTCGTCGAGGCGGCGGAGCTGCGCCGCCAGCTGCTCGCGCAGCTCGGCCGGCTCCAGGAGCTCCGCCGCCTCGGCCAGTCCGAGCAGCCAGCCGAGGAGGGGCCGCGCGTCCGCGTAGGGCGTGCTGTAGACGATGCCGCCGTCCTCCCGGCGCTGGATGGCGCCGCAGTGCCCCCAGTGCGCCTCGACCCACCAGGCCATCTGGGGCGCGATGCGGATGCGCGCCGTGCCCGTCGGCTTCGCCAGCCGCCAGGCCGGCCGATCGCGGTAGGCGCCGATGTCGAAGCCGTCCGGCGCCTCGAAGTCGTGCGGTGCGCGCGTGGCGTGGGTGACCCGGGAACGGATGCGAGAGAGGCGGAAGGTGCGCTCGGCCCGGCGCAGGTGGCACCAGCCGATCAGGTACCACTCGCCGGCGACCAGCTGCAGCCCGTAGGGGTCGACCGTGCGTTCGAGCTCCTGGTCGCGGCCGATGGCGTAGTACGCGAAGCGGACGGTCTTGCGTTCCGCGATCGCCGCCTGCAGCTTGGGCAGCACGGTCGCCGGGGCGGCCGTCTCCGGCACGACCGTCAGCGGCGGGACCTCGGCGTCGGTGACGAGCTCGGGACGCCCCTGGGCCAGGCTGAGCAACGCCAGACGCAACGGCTGCGAGTAGGCGAAGCGGTCCTCGAGAACGGCGAGACACGTGGCCAGCGCGGTGAGCTCCTCGCCGCTCAACTCGACCGGCGGCAGGTAGTAGGCGTCGGCCGGCAGGCGATAGAGCTCCGGGCCGCCGCCGGCGTCCTTCTCGGCGGCGATCTCGACGCCGAGCCCGGCGAGCTCCGTGCGGTCCTCGTAGAAGCGGCGCTTGAACGCGTCCTCGGTCATGGTCGGATAGCCCTCGACCCTGCGGCGGATCTCCTCGGCGCTCACCGGCTGGCCGCGGCGCGAGAGCAGAAGGGCGACCAACGAGAGGCGCCGCACCAGCTTGTCGGCGTCCTTGGAGAAGCCTTCCTCGCGGACTCTGCTGCTGCTCATCGGCGGCGCTCCGGCGGTAGACGGTGAGGCGCGGGCGGCGGCTGCGCCGCCCGCGCCTCATGCTACCTCAGTCCGCGCCGCGGGCGGGAGCCGCCGCGCCCCGTCTCGTCACGCGGCTCGCCGTCTACCGCGCGGCGGCCTCCCTCGCCGCCGCGGCGATGATCGCGTCGAACTCGGCGCCGAGGTCGGCGGGGAACGGCACGGGATCGGCGGCCAGGATCTCGGCGACGCGCTCCTGCGCCTTCTCCGTCGTGCTCTTCGCGCCGGCGTTCTTCCAGCCGTCGTAGCTGCCGGTCTCGCCAAGCTTGGCCTGCCACAGCTCGCGCACGTGCGCGCGGGTGTGGTCGTCGAAGAGGTAGTTGCCGTTGAAGCCCATCTTCTTGATGAGGTCGACGGCCAGCGTCTCCTCGCTCACCTCGATGCCGGAGAGGATGCGCTTGACCATGCCGATGATCTCGTCGTCGACGACCATGTTCTCGAGGCACAGGATGCGCGAGCCGTCGAGAAGGCCGGTGCCGAAGGTCACGTCGGCGCCGTTGGCGTAGGCCATGAACATCGCCAGCGCGTTCTCGTAGGCGCTCTGGATGCCGGGCTCCTTGGCGGTGGTGGCGCCGGCGCCGTACCAGGCGGGCACGCCGTAGAAGTCGGCCATGTGGCCCTGGCAGCTGCGCAGGAGCAGGGCCTCCGGCGAGTTGCTGGCGTAGGCGCCGCTCCGCATCTCCATGGCGGTCGGACCGCCGCCGTGGATCACCTTGGCGCCGGGGTGAGCGAGCTGCACCAGCGCGGCGCCGCTCAGGAACTCGGCGTTGGTGATGACTGCGGAGCCGGCGATGGTGATGGGGCCGGTCGCGCCGAGGATCGGCATGGGGTAGAAGCTCACCGGTATGCCGGCCTCGGCCAGCACCAGGGCGAGGTCCATGCCGAAGCGCTCCTGGTGGAGCGGGCTCACGGTGCAGATGATGGCCGTGAACATCGGCCGGCGCTTCAGCTCTTCAGCTGCCGCCGGCCAGGCACTCGGCCATCCTGATCAGGCTGCGCGCCTCCCAGTCTTCCTTGATCGACACGACGATGTTGTGCTTCTCGCTGTTGCGTACGCAGGCGTCGAACTCGTGCAGCACGCGCGTCTCGGGCGGGCAGTCCTGGGCACTGACCACGGCGCTCGTGGCGCTGACGTTGTCGAGCGCCTGCACGACCCTGGCGCAGTTCTCGAGGTCCTCCTTGCGTGACGAGCGCACCTCGCCCGTGTTCGGATCGCGAGAGAAGACGCCGCAGCCGTCCGAGCTGATGTAGACGTGCTCGCCGTCGAGCGGCAGGTCGTACTCGGGGTTGCGAGCGCCGAGGGTGAACTCGTGCGGCACGGTGCTCATCGCCTTCTCGACGACGGCGGCCGGGATCCTCGCCACCGTCGTCTTGCGGTCGACGGTGGCGCCGTTGGCCTCGAGGATGTCGAGGGCGGTCTGCGAGTGGAACTTGACGCCCACGCTCTCGATGACGTCGAGGGTGGCCTCGTGGATCTGGCTGCACCTCGTCCGGACGAGAGCAGGTCGAGCCTGACGCGCTTGCCGACGTAGCACTTGTCTGCGTAGGCCATCGGGTGGCTCCTTTCAGAAGCGGCCGGACTCGACCGCGGCGATGATGTCGTCGAACTCGCGGCCGAGCTCCTCGGGGAACTCGGACGCCGGGAGAGGCGAGGATGCCGTCGGCGACGGCCCGCGCCTTGTCTTCGAGGCACGGGCTGCCGGCGGCCCTCCAGCCGTCATAGGTGCCGGTCTCGCCGAGGCGCGCCTGCCAGAGCTCGCGCACGTGGGAGCGCGTGTGCTGCTCGAACAGGTAGTCGCCGCGGAAGCCCAGCTTCTTGATGAGGTCGACGGCCAGGTTCTCCCGGTCGACGGTGACGCCGCGCAACAGGCGCGTGACCATGCCGAACACCTCGTCGGCGATGACCAGCTCCTCGAGGCTCATCTGCTGCACGCTGTCGAGGAGGCCGGCGCCGAAGAGGAAGTCCGCGCCGGCGGCCATCTCGAGCACCATGCCGAGCGTGTTCTCGTAGGCGGATTGCGCCTCGGGCTGCTTGGCCTTGGTGCCGCCCCAGCCGAGGCCGGCCGGCAGGCCGTAGAACCGCGCCATCTGTGCCTGCGCGGCGCGGAGCAGCAGAGCCTCGGGCACGTTGGCGAAGTAGGCCCCCGTGCGCATGAAGAGCGCCGTGGGGCCGCCGGCGTGCACGATCTTCGCGCCGGGGCAGGTGAGCTGCACCGCCGTGATGGCAGCGAGGATCTCGGTGTTGTTGACGACCGCCGTGCCGGCCGGCGTGACCGGCGCCGTGGCTCCGAGGATCGGCATCGGGTAGAGCATCAGCGGGATGCCGGCCTCGGCGAGCTCGAAGGCCAGCTCCATGCCGAAGCGCTCCTGGTGGAGCGGGCTGACGGTGCAGAGGATGACCGAGAAGGTTGGCCGGGTCTTCAGCTCGGCTGAGCCGCCGGCCACCGCTGCGGCCATGCGGATCAGCGGCCGCGCCTCGGCCGCGTCCTTGATGCTCACGACGATGCTGTGCTTGCGCGAGGCGCGCATGCAGGCGTCGAACTCGTGCAGGACGCGGGACTCCTCGGGGGTGTCCTGGGCCGAGACGAGCGCCGAGGTGGCCGAGAGATTGGTCAGACCGTCGACGACGCGGGCCGCGTCGAAGACGTCCTGCTTGACGCTCGGCCGCACCGTGCCGTCGGCGTCGCGGACGAAGGTGGCGCAGCCGTCGGAGGCGAGGTACACGTGCTCGCCGTCGAGCGGCAGGTCGAAATCGGGGCGTGCGCCCGCCGAGCGTGAAGCCGGCGGGCAGGGTCTCGAGCGCCTCGCTCGACGGCGCCGCCGGGAATGCGGGCCACCGTCGTCTCGCGGTCCACGGCGGCGCCGTGGGCCTCGAGCACGTCGAGAGCGCGCTGCGAGTGGAACATCACGCCGACGTCGGCCAGCACGTCGAGCGAGGCTTCGTGGATGCGCTCCACGTCTTCGGCCGAGAGTATCCTCAGCGGGCGCCGGCGGCCGACGAAGCGGCCCTCTGCGTGAGCGCTCATGAGTCTCCTCCTGGGGTATCGGACTGCTCCCCGGTGATGAACTTCTTCGTCACCGAGGGCGAGGTGACGGCTCTCACCAGAGCGTCGTAGTCCACGGCGAACGACACCGCGTCGCCGAGGCCGGCGCAGCCGGCCTCGAGCAGCGCCTGCCCGACGCGCGGCTCGCCGTCGACGCACTTGGTGACGCCGACGAGGGCGAACCCTTCGCCGCGGAGCCGCGCGCCCAGCCGCCGGGGGTTCTCGGCGACTGCGTCGAGGTCGATAGTCAGCGTGGGGTGACCGTTCATCCGGTCCGGTCTCCGGCGCGCTGACGGGGACGGCTGGGTGTGTCTGTGTACGGAGGTGTGCTCAAGGTCTTCCACCCGGTGTGGTCGTGGAGCCGGCGGTGAGCTCTCCGCGGGGTGACAGGCGTTTGGCCGCTGAACGGCCGGTACTCGTCGCGGTCGGGTCGCCGTCGCCGGCGTGATCGCACGGCGCGACCTCTGTCAGAACGCAGCGGAGACCGTCGCGCCGCGGCGAGAGGGGGCGGCTGCTAGAAGTCGTGGAACTTGCCGCCCGAGAAGGCGGCGCGGCGATGGTCGTGGGGCTTGACGTCAGCCACTCGGTTCACGTGTCTCCCGTAGCCGGTGGGACGGAGCGCGGGAAGTATACTTCGGCCGCATCCGACAGAACAAGCGGGGAATACCGCGTGCCGGACGACGCTTCGCTGCTGCGCTGGGTCCCGGGGACTTCTCCTCCGCACTGCGAGGCTCGGCTGCGTGGGGCGGCTCATCGTGCTCCACGCCCTGCGTGGCTTCTACAACCCACACCGGTGGCGCTTGGCCCTGGGCTATGGCTCGCCAAGCCGGTGTGAGAGGATGCTACGCGACGATGAGGCTCCTCCTGCCGGGTGACAGATGGCACGCATAGAGGTCGACTGCGAACGCATCCGCCGCAACGCCGCGGCCGTCGTCGCCATGTGTGCCGCCAGAGGCATCGAGGTCGCCGGCGTGACCAAGGGCTGCTGCGGCGAGCCGCAGGTCGCGCGCGCCATCCTGGCCGGCGGCGTTGCCCAGCTTGCCGAGTCGCGTCTGCCCAACGTGCGGCGTCTGCGCGACGCCGGGATCGACGCGGACGTGCTGCTGGTGCGCTTGCCGGCGCTCAGCGAGGCGGACGAGGTCGTGGCGCTGACGCAGTACAGCTTGAACTCAGAGGTCGACGTGGTGCGCGCCCTCTCCTGCGCCGCGCAGGCACAGGGCAGACGGCACGGCGTCATCCTCATGGTCGAGACCGGCGATCGCCGCGAAGGTGTCATGCCCGAGGACGCGGTCGCCGCGGCGGCCGAGATCGCCGCCTTGCCGGGCATCGAACTGTCCGGCGTGGGCACCAACCTCAGCTGCATCGGCGGCGTGATCTGCACGGTCGAGAACCAGAACCTTGTGGTCGACACCGCAGAGCAGATCGAGCGGGCGTTGGGCATCAGGCTGCGCTGGATCTCCGGCGGGCACACCGGCAGCCTGCCGTGGGTCAACGAGGGCACTCTGCCCGCGCGCATCAACCACCTGCGCATCGGCGAGGGCATCCTCAACGGCACTGAACAGTGCACATGGTATGAGCTGCCGGTGCCGCACCGGGACGCCTTCCGGGTCTATGCCGAGGTGATCGAACTCAAGACCAAGCCGTCGCTGCCTGAGGGCCCGATCGGCCCCGATGCGTTCATGAACATCCCCCAGTGGGAGGACCAGGGGCTCCGTCGCCGCGCCATCCTGGCGCTGGGGGAGCACGATCTGCGCACCAACTGCCTGCTGCCGACACGTCCCGGCGTGTCGATCGTGGGCGCCAGCTCCGATCACCTCGTCGTGGACGTCACCGAGGCCGACCCGCCCGTGCGCCTCGGGGAGGAGCTCGAGTTCAACGTGCTCTATGCGGCCATGGCCACAGCTTGGGCAAGCAGCTGCATCGCCAACGTCGTTCGGCCCATTGCCGGGTAGTACGCCGCGGAGCTCTGCTCAGAGTGTGCGGCGAGCGGTGACTCGACGCCGTCGCCCACGAAGCAGGCAGGCAGATCCGAAGACGGCGACCGTCTCGGCCCGCGCACGCCTGTGGTCTGCCCGCAGCGCGGCGTGGACTACTCCGACCTTCTCGCCTTCTACCTGACGCCCGGCCTCGAGCCCTGACGACGCGTCAAGACCCGGGGGGCAGGCTCGAGCCTGCCCCCCGGAAGCACCTGCGGACTCAGACGACCCATTGCGCCCTCACGCGCGCGAACCGGTAGCGCGTGGAGCTGTAGCCCATCTTCCAGAAGGTGCGGTAGTAGTCGGTGGTGTGCGCGTCGACGACCTTCTGTCCGGCGCTGTTGCTGCCGGCCACCACGGCGACGTGGTCCCAGAAGCCGTCGCCGCTCCAGTCGTAGTACACGAAGTCGCCTTTGCCGAGCGAGCTGATCGAGCCGACCCAGTCGGTGCGGCTGCCGTTCCAGTAGCTGATCTGCTTCGTCACGTTGATCCAGCTCAGGCTGTAGCGGTCGTCGGAGGTGGACGAGGTGCCGTTCTTGTCGTACCACCAGCCGTTGCTGTAGTCGCCGGAGGTGAGCGGCATGCCGCCGGCGCGGCCGCCCTGCGAGGCGAAGTTGGCGCAATCGGCGCCGAAGCGGACATAGCCGGGGTTGTACGAGAGCGCATACCGGTCGGCGTAGCCGGCGGCGGCCTCGCGGTCGTAGGTGAGGATGTCCCTGTAGCGACGGATGCCCGAGGTGCGCGCCACGCGCTTGCGCTCGCTGCCTGACACCGCGGCGGGCGGCAGCGAGGCATGGCGCTCGAGGCGCCGCACGGCCCTGCGCACGGTCGCGGATGACGCCCCGCCAGCCTCCAGATACGCGGGCACCATCTGGTCGAGATAGGAGTCGCCCACGACCTGCCAGGCGCCACCGATGCGCTGCAGCGAGACGGTGTGGTCGACGCCGGAAGCCTCCGTGCTCCGCTCCATGCTGGCCGCGTGCCACACGATCGTGGTGATGACGTGAGCGCTCACCGTGGCCGTGTCGCCGGTGCCGCCGATCGCGGTGCCGAGGACGGTGGTCTCGCTGCCGACGGAGTCGATCTGGTGGCCGAGCTGGGCGGCGCGCAAGGCCGTGCCCCGGGCGATCGCGCGCTCCGTGGCCGCCAGCCTGCCGGCCGGAGTGGTCCAGCTCGCGAGCACGGTGCCCGGGTCGGCGGCGGTCACCGCGGCTGTTCGCGCTTGCAGGTAGGCCGTAGCAGTGGCGGCTGGGCCGGGCGCCGCGGCGGCGGGCGCCGCCGCGGCGCCGCAGGCGGCCGCGGCCAGCGCGACGAGGGCCAGCCTCGGCCAGGTTCGGTGGTTCATCAGGGACCCCTTTCGTAGGGTTACGGGCTCGTGGTCACGGCTGTGATCAGCCAGCCCCCAGCGGTGGTCCCGACCCTCCCCAGGGTGAAGAACAACGTGGTGTCGCCGTCGCGTACCGGGCACTCGGACTCTCCGGAGGCGAGCACCCGCGCGACCACGACGAGCGTGTGCGGGTCTGGCGCGAAGTGGACGCGAGCAGAGACGAAGTCGAGCTGGCGTACCGCCTGCAGCTCGCGGCGCGTCCACACGCGCGGCGTGGCGAACAAGGCCGCCGCGCGCCAGAGCTGTCGGCTGCCCACCAGGTCGCAGAACAGCTTGACGGTGCGCACCGCGTCGACGCGCTGCGCGGCTTCGGAAGCGCCCGGCGGTGCGGCCGCCGGTCGGCTGCCACCTGCGCCTGCCGTCGCGGGAGCGGCCGCCGCGCGGCCGTCAGCCTCGCGGCTGTCCGGCCGCGACAGGGCGGCGAAGGCGAGGAGGGCGGCCAGGGCGAGACAGAGCGCGATCACGGTGCGGCGGTGCGTCATGTCGAGTATGGTGCGCCGCCGTCCAACCGCGCCTCAAGGGTGACGTCTCGCCGGCGCGGTGACGTTTCATCGCTGCCGGGATGACGTTGGCCGCGGGACCTCCGGCGTGGGTCGGCGGCCACACGGAAACGACCGGTCGCCGCCGCGCGGTCGGAGCACGATCGGGACGCCGCGTCTCGGGCGGCGGTCGGTGACGCTGCCACGCCGCTCGTGCGAGAATCGCGGGCGCATGGAGTACACCGACGACGACCTCACCACCGCCGGCCCGCCGGGGGCGCCCTCAGCGCCGGCGCCGCCTTCCGCCGCGCCGGAGCCCGGGACCGCCTCCGGCGTATCTTCGCCTGCGCCCGGCCTGGGCGCGGGCCTCCGCCGCGACCTCAGGATCGGCGTCAAGGCCGGCCTGCAGACCTTCTGGGAGCTGGCCCGCGTCATGGTCCCCGCCTACGGCGTCACGCTCGTCCTCGAACGCCTGGGCGTGATCCAGTGGCTGGCCGGTCTGGCGCGGCCCCTGATGTCGCTGCTCGGGTTGCCGGGGGATGCAGCCGTACCTCTCATGGTCGGCTACGTGCTGAACATCTATGCGGCCGTCGGCGCGATGCAGGCGCTGGATCTCAGCCCCCAGCAGATCACAGTGCTGGCCATCGCCATCCTCATCGGGCACAACCTGCTGGTGGAGGGAGCGGTCCTTCACAAGGCGGGCATGAACGGCTTCGCCTTCGGCGCCCTGCGCGTCGTGGCCGGCCTGGCCGCCGCCGCCGTCGCCAACCTGCTCATGGGGCTGTTCTGACGATGGCCGACCTGCTGCGCACCTTCGTCACGGGGTCGCTCGATCTGCTCCTGCGCGTCTTCCTCATCGTCGTGCCCATCATGGTGGTCCTCGAGATGTTCGAGGGGACGCGGCCGTTTCGCGCCGTGGTGCGCGCCTGGGCGCGCGTGGTGCGACACGTGGGCTTGAACGAGCGTTCCGCCGCGCCGACGCTCATCGGCTTCCTGTTCGGTCTCGCGTACGGTGGCGGGGTCATCGTGCGCGACATCCGCCGTCACGACCTCGGGCGCCGCCAGGTGTTCATCATGAGTACGTTCCTCAGCATGGTGCACGCCATCGCCGAAGACTCGCTGGTCTTCATCGCCCTGGGGGCCAGCATCTTCTGGGTCGTCGCCTACCGGATCGTGTGGGCGGCGCTCGTGACGCTTGCCCTGACAGCTGTGGCCACGCTCGTCGTGCGCCGTTGGAGGGCGTGAGAAGGAGCCGTCCTGACCACCGGGGCGTTGACGCGGGTGCCCCACTTGCCTATTCTTGACTGGAATTATCGGAAATGCTGTCGGCGAGGGAGCGGAACGGGCGTGAACATCTCCATGAAGAGCAGGTACGCGGTGCGCGCCCTCACTGAGCTTGCGCGGCGCGAGGAGACCGAGCCCGGGAAGCCGGTGCGTCTGGGCGACATCGCGGACAGCCGCGACATGCCGCTGCAGTTCCTGGAACAGGTGTTCGCCGCGCTGCGCCGCGGCGGCGTGGTACGCAGCCGGCGCGGCGCCGCCGGCGGGTACGCGCTGGCGCGCCCGGCCGCGGAGATCACCGTGCTCGACGTCGTGGCGGCGCTCGACGGCGTGCCCTCGCCGGCGGAGTGTACGCAGGGCCTCTGCGAGCGCGTCGACGGGTGTGGCGCCTCGTCGGTCTGGATCGAGGCCCAGCAGGCCCTCGAGAAGGTGCTCGGCGGCACGACGATCGGCGACCTGCTGGCGCGCGAGGACGCTCTGCGTGGGCGCGCGCCGATGTATCAGATCTGACTCACGACCCCCGGCCTCGCCGGGGTCCGGCAAGGAGACCGCATGAACAGGGCAGGCAGCATCACGGAGCTGATCGGACGCACTCCTCTGGTGCGCCTCAACCGCATCTCCGACGAGAGCGGCGCCGAGGTGCTCGGCAAGCTCGAGTCGTTCAACCCGGGCGGCAGCGTCAAGGACCGTATCGGCCTCGCCATGATCGAGGCCGCCGAGCGCGAGGGCAGCATCGCTCCCGGGCCGGACGACGATCATCGAACCCACCAGTGGCAACACGGGCATCGCTCTGGCCATGGTCGCCGCGGCGCGCGGCTACGACATGGTGCTCACGATGCCCGACACCATGAGCGTCGAGCGCCGCACGATCCTCAAGGCCTTCGGCGCGCGGCTCGTGCTCACGCCCGGCGCCGACGGCATGCGCGGCGCCGTCGCCAGGGCGCTCGAGCTCGCCGCGGAGGGCGCCGACGCCTTCGTGCCGCAGCAGTTCGAGAACCTCGCCAACCCCGAGGTCCACCGGCTCACGACGGCCGAGGAGATCTGGGCCGACACCGGCGGCGAGGTCGACGCGTTCGTGGCGGGGGTGGGCACCGGGGGCACGCTGACCGGCGTCGGTCAGGTCCTCAGAGAACGCCGCCCCGGCGTGCTCGTGGTGGCCGTCGAGCCGGCCGACTCGCCGGTCCTTTCGGGCGGCGCCCCCGGCCCTCACAAGCTCCAGGGCATCGGCGCCGGCTTCGTGCCCAAGGTGCTCGACATCGAGGTCTACGACGAGATCGTGAAGGTGAGCGCCGACGACGCCTTCGCCGCGGCGCGCGACCTCGCGCGCCAGGAAGGCGTCCTCGTGGGCATCTCGGCGGGCGCCAACGCGTGGGCCGCCGGCCAAGTGGCGCGCCGGCCCGAGCTCAAGGGCAAGGTCGTGGTCACCGTGCTCTGCGATACCGGCGAGCGCTATCTGTCCACGCCGCTCTTCGGCGACCTCCCCGAGGTCAAGACGTGAGCGCGCGACGCGATGGGGTGGAGACGCGAGCGCCCGACGGGTCGAGGGCAGGGTGAGCGGAGGGCGGGCATGCTGATCAGCGGCAGGGAGCGCCTGCGTTACGACTGCCAGCTCGTGCTCAAGGACGTCGGCGAGCACGGCCAGGACAAGCTCCGCAGAGGCTCCGTCCTGGTCGTCGGCGCCGGAGGGCTCGGGGCCCCGGTCCTGTACTACCTCGTGGCGGCCGGGGTCGGCCGCGTGGGCATCGTCGACGACGATGTGGTCGAGCTCTCCAATCTGCAGCGCCAGATCCTGTTCACCACCGAGGACATCGGCGAGAGCAAGGCGGAACGTGCCGCCGCGCGCCTGCGGGCGCTCAACCCGGACGTGCGGGTGGAGCCTCACGGGGTGCGCCTGATGGCGGCCAACACGCTCGCTCTCGTGCGGCGCTACGATGTGGTCGTCACCGCCGTGGACAACTTCCCGACCCGGTATCTCCTCAACGATGCCTGCGTGCTCGAGCGCAAGACGCTGGTGGACGGCGCCGTACTGCGCATGGTGGGGCTGGCCATGACCGTGAAGGGCGGGGAGACGGCCTGCTACCGCTGCCTCTTCCCTGAGCCCCCACCGCCGGCCGGAGTGGTCAGCTGCTCCGAGGCTGGGGTGCTCGGCCCCATCCCCGGGACGATCGGCGCGATCCAGGCTCTCGAGGTCATCAAGGTGCTCACCGGCGCCGGCGCCCCGCTGTACGATCGCCTGCTGCAGTTCGACGGCGCCGCCATGACCTTCAATCAGGTCGAGGTCGCGCGCGTCGCCACCTGCCCGGTGTGTGGCGAGCAGCCCACCATCACGGGGCTGGTCGACTACGATGACTGACCGACGTCGTCGGGCCGACGTGGGGGGCGCCGAAGGCGCGCCGCACACTGAGGCTGCCCGCGAGGCGCGCGGAGCCCTGAAGCGGCTCGAAGCCGAGCTGGCGCCGCTGGGCTCGGCCTGCGTGGCCTTCTCGGGCGGCGTCGATTCGAGTCTCGTGCTGGCGGCGGCTGCGCGCACTCTCGGACCGGCGCGCGTGGTCGCCTTCACGGCCGTCTCCGCGACGTACCTGCCGGAGGAACTGGAGACCGCGAGAGACCTCGCCGCCGGACTCGGCGTCAGGCACGTGGTCGTCGAGACGCACGAGCTCGACGACCCGGCGTTCACCGGCAACCCGCGCGAGCGCTGCTACTTCTGCAAGCGCGAGCTCGTCGCCGAGATGGCGCGTGTCGCCGCCGAGACGGGGTGCGCCGCGCTGGTCGACGGCGCCAACCTGGACGATCTCGGCGATCAGCGGCCGGGGATGCGCGCCAGCGCCGAGCGCGGCGTGGCGCACCCGCTGCTGGCGGCCGGCATCGGCAAAGGCGAGGTGCGCCGCCTGGCGAGAGAGCTGGGCCTGGCCACGTGGGACGCGCCGCAGCAGGCCTGTCTTGCCTCACGCATCCCGTACGGCGAGCCGATCACGGTGCAGAAGCTGGAGGCCATCGCCGCGGCCGAGCGGGTGCTGCACGAGCTCGGCTTTCGCCAGTGTCGCGTGCGACACCACGGGAGCGTCGCCCGCGTCGAAGTGGAGAGCGGCGACCTCGGGCGCGCCCTCGAGGCGCGCGAGGCGATCGCGGGCAGGTTGCGCGCCCTCGGGTTCACGTATGTGACGCTCGACCTGGAGGGGTTCCGCTCCGGCAGCATGAACGAGACGCCGGTCGACGAGGCGCCGGGGAAGGGGGCCGCCTCCGGCGGCCCCGCGAGCGCCGGCGCCGCCGCGTGATAGCGTACCGCTCGGGAGCGCGGCGGCCTGTGGCCGCCGCCGCCGAGAAAGGAAGGTGACGCTCGTGTTCCGCAAGCTGCTCGGCGTCGCAGAGCCTGGGCATCGCCGGCTGCTGGTCTCTCGGCAGGCGGGCGCGCAGCTGTGCCCCCGTCAACTCCCTGGTGAGCGAAGTGAGCCGCGACGTGCACACGGCCGTCGACGAGATCAGCAGCGACGTCAAGGCGGTACAGGAGCGCGATCCTGCGGCGACGTCGAAGCTTGAGATCGTGACGTCGTACCCGGGCCTGCACGCCCTGTGGCTGCACCGCCTGGCCCACAAGCTCCGCGACGTCGGCGTGCCGATCGTGCCGCGCTGGATCAGCCAGTTCAACCGTGTGCTCACCGGCATCGAGATCCACCCCGGCGCGAGGATCGGCCACGGCCTGTTCATCGACCACGGCGCCGGCGTCGTGATCGGTGAGACCACCGAGATCGGCGACAACGTGACCATGTACCAGGGCGTCACGCTCGGCGGTACGGGCAAGCAGACCGGGAAGCGGCATCCCACGGTGGGCGACAACGTCGTGTTCGGCGCCGGGGCCAAGGTGCTGGGCGCCGTGACCGTCGGCGACAACGCCAAGATCGGCGCCGGCAGCGTCGTGGTCAGTGACGTGCCCAGGAACTCCACCGTGGTCGGCAACCCGGGACGCCCGGTGCTGCTCCAGGGCCAGCGCGTCGGCATCCCCGACATCGACTACCGTCACCTGCCCGACCCCGTGGCCGAGGCGGTCAAGTGCCTCGTGGCGCGCATCGTCGAGATGGAGCAGGAGCTCGACGAGATCCACCCCGAGCGCAAGGGCAAGCGCCAGGAGGCCGTGCGCCAGACGCAGGCGATGCTGGCGGAGCTGCTGGCCTTCGACGAGGGCGCCGGGATCTGACGCCGCCGGCGGCGTCCGCCCGGCGCGACTGCGGTTGCCACAGCTTCGATCGCAGGCCCTCTCGACGCACGACTGTCATCCCATCCGGTGACCGGCGGCGGAGGGTGGGTATGCTACGATTGCAGCCTCCTCCAGCGACTCGTGAACGGAGCGTGATCACCACATGAGCAAGGTCCGTCGTCTCGTGCTCGACGTGCTCAAACCGCACCAGCCCACGATGCTCGTGCTGGCCGACAAGCTCGGCGACCTCGAGGGCGTCCACGGCGTGGACATCACGCTCATCGAGATCGACAACAAGGTCGAGAACATCAAGATCACTCTCGAGGGCGACGACGTCGATTTCCAGGACGTCGCCGAGGTGGTCCAGGAGTCGGGCGGCAGCATCCACTCCATCGACAAGTGCTCGACCGGCAAGCGTCTCATCGACGAGGTCGAGACCCCGCAGGACGCCGGCGCCAGCTGGCTGCGCTGAGCGCCGCCTTGCCCGACAGCCAGGTGACCGACCGGTGAGCCTCCCGGCCAAGCCCAGCATCGGCACGCGCCTGCGCGCGCAGGCCGCGACGCTGCGGCACTACCACGAGATCGCCGAGGTCGGCGAGATCGCGCGCCGCTACTTCGCGATGAACGCCTTCGACGGCGTGCTCACGGCGATCGGCGTGCTCGTCGGCGGGTACCTCGGCGGAGTCGACAGCCCGAGGGCGATCTTCGTCGTCGTGCTCAGCACCGCGGTGGGCATGGGCGTGTCGGGGTTCTACGGCTCGTACCTCGTGGAGCGCGCCGAGCGCGGCCGGGCCATGCGCGAGCTCGAGGAATCCACGCTCTCGAGTCTCGAAGACACCACCATCGCTTCCGCGTCGCGGTACGCGACCATCGTCATCGCCGCCGTCGATGGAGCTTCGCCGTTCCTGGCGGCACTGATCGTGATGATCCCCTTCCTGTTCACGGGGGTCATCTCGATGCACGCCGCCTACTTCGCCGCCGTCGGCGTCGGACTGGTCGAGCTCTTCTTCCTCGGCGTCTTCCTCGGCGCGATCTCGAGAGAGCGCCTCTGGCTGTCCGGGCTGCGTCTCGCGGCGGCCGGCGTCGTCGCCCTGGTCATCAGCCTCCTGCTCGGCGGAGGCATCGGTTGACGGGCGCCTCCCGCAAGAAGCCGGTCGCCGGCACGGCCGGGACCGGCGCGGCCGGCGCGAGCATCGGTCCGCCTGTGCCGAGCCACCCTCTTCTCGCCGGTCTCAACGACGAGCAGCGCGCCGCCGTCACGCATTTCGAGGGCCCGCTGCTCATCCTCGCCGGCGCCGGCTCGGGCAAGACCCGCGTGCTCACGCATCGCGTCGCCTACCTCATCCAGGCGCACGGCGTGCGGCCCGACGAAGTGGTGGCGATCACGTTCACCAACAAGGCCGCCGGGGAGATGAAGGAACGCATCGGCGGCCTCGTCGGACCAGTCGCCCGCACCATGTGGATCAGCACCTTCCACAGCATGTGCGCGCGGCTCCTGCGCCGCGAGGCGCAGCGCATCGGCTACAAGAGCACCTTCACGATCCACGACGAGGACGATCGCCGGCGGCTCATCAAGCGCTGCATGGAAGAGCTCAACGTCGACCCCAAGCGTTTCCCGCCGGAGTCGATCAGCCGGCAGATCAGCGACGCCAAGAACCAGCTCCGCGACCCGGCGCAGTTCCGCGAGCAGGCCGGCCGCTTCTCGCAGGTGGCGGCCGAGGTGTACGAGCTCTACGAGACGCGCCATGCGCAGATGAACGCCATGGACTTCGACGACCTGCTCATGAAGACGGTCCAGCTGTTCGAGGGCTACCCGGACCGTCTTGCGCACTACCAGCAGTCGTTCCGCTTCGTGCTCATCGACGAGTACCAGGACACCAACCACGCGCAGTACCGCCTCGCCAACCTCCTGGCCGGCGCGCACCGCAACCTCGCCGTGGTGGGCGACGACGACCAGAGCATCTACTCGTGGCGCGGCGCCGACATCCGCAACATCCTGGAGTTCGAGCGCGACTACCCCGACGCCAGGGTCATCCGCCTCGAGCAGAACTACCGCAGCACCCAGGCCATCCTCGACGTCGCCAACGCCGTGGTCACCAACAACCGCAAGCGCAAAGGCAAGAACCTGTGGACGCCGAGGGGACAGGGCGCGCTCGTCCAGGTCGTGGAGGTCAACGACGAGCGCGCCGAGGCGCAGTTCGTGGCCAGCGAAGTGCAGAAGCTGCTCGAGGGTGAGGCCGGCGCCGAGAGGCCGTACGAGCCCGACGAGGTCGCGGTGCTCTACCGCACCAACGCGCAGTCACGCGTGCTCGAAGAGCAGTTCGGTCGCTACGGTCTGGGCTACCAGGTCATCGGCGGCCCCAAGTTCTACGAGCGCGCCGAGATCCGCGATGCGGTCGCCTATCTCACGGTGCTCGTCAATCCCGACGACGCGCAGCGACTGCTGCGCGTCGTCAACACGCCCAAACGTGGTATCGGCGCCACGAGTCTGCAACGGCTGCAGGCGCACGCCGCCGGCCTTGGTGAGAGCGTGTGGACGACGATGCGGGCCGCCGAAGACGTGCCCGGCCTGTCGTCTGGCGCCGTCAGCGGCCTGCTGGCCTTCGTACGTCTCGTCGAGGGCCTGCAGGCGGGCCTCGCCGGCCGCCCCGTCGCCGCGGTCGTGCGCAGCGTGCTCGACGAGAGCGGCTACGAGGCGGCACTCAAGGCGCAGAAGACGCTCGAGTCGGAGGGCCGCCTCGAGAACCTCGAGGAGTTCGCCGGCGTGGCGGCGGAGTACGACAAGCGCGCCGACGAGCCCAGCCTCGACGGCTTTCTTCAGGAGATCTCGCTGTACGCCGACATCGACGCGTTCGCCGACACGAGCGCGCTCATCACGCTGATGACCCTGCACAACGCCAAGGGTCTGGAGTTCCCGGTGGTGTTCGTGGCCGGCATGGAGGAGGGCGTGTTCCCCCACCAGCGCTCGCTGGACGAGCAGAACGTGGAGGAGGAGCGCCGCCTGGCCTACGTGGGCATCACGCGCGCCATGGACCGGCTCTACCTCCTTCACGCCCGGGCGCGCACTCTCTGGGGGTCGTCGCAACACAACCCGCCGTCCCGCTTCCTCGACGAGATCCCCAGGGACCTGGTGGAACGTCAGGCGATCGGCGGCCGCTCAGCCGGGGGCTGGGAGGCACGCGGCGCGTCCTGGGGCGTCGGGTCCTGGGGCGGCGGTGAGGGTGACGGGCAAGGCATGGGGGGCTGGAGCGGCCGCGCGGGCCGCCCCCGTCGTGAGGGCGAGTCCGACGACGTCGACGGCGCCTCGGGCCGTCGCTTCACCGGCCTCGAGAAGAAGGCGCTCGACGAAGAGGTCGTCGAGCAGTTCTTCGCCAGCGGCGACCGCGTGCTGCACGCTACCCTCGGCGAAGGCACCGTGCTCGTCATGGAGCACGGCGGCATCGTCCTCGTGCGCTTCGAGGGCGACGGCTCCGAGCGCCGCCTGATGGCCAGCGTGGCGCCGCTGCGCAAGCTGCGCGGCTGACGCCGGAGCGCTTGTCTGACTCAGGGGCTTGTGGCCATATGGTCGACCAGCCACACGCCTGCGGGGGCCTCGGTCACCGCCATGAAGAAATCGCGTCTGCTGCCGGGTCCCCAGGTGCTTTGTGCCTCGCCCTCGACCCACGCGCTCACCATCGGCATCGCCGACGCCCCCGTGGGTGGCGCCGCGAGAGGCCTCCTGTGGACGGTGACGTCACGTATGGTCGCGATGCTCATCGTCGGGTCGTCGCGTAGCGGCGAGTTCGGCGTGAGCAGCGCCGCCGCCGCTTCGGCATCACCGGCCGCGACGGCCTCGAAGTAGCGGTCGAGAACGGTCACCGCCCTGCGCGGCAATGGACCGGGCGGATAGGTGGATACCGGCGACGGGGCCGAGGCGGCCGTCGGAGACGCCCCCGATCCGCTGGACGAGCCACCGCAGGCGGCCGCTCCGGCGGCCATGGCTCCGGCCAGCAGCAGTATCGCGAGGCCCGTGACGATGGGTCTCACGGAGCGCGCGCGCGCGGAGCCGCTCTCCGGGCGGGCGCGCTTGGGCGGCGGCGGCCGACGGCGAACATGGCGCGGTGTCATGGCGGCTCCTCACGTGGTGGGCGGTGGACCTGCCTGTACCTCACCACAGGTCGCGTGCGTTGTACAGGATGACAATAGTAGGCCGTCGCGGGGCCGTCGCGGACGGCGCTGATCGATCTCGCGCCGCCTCGAGTGCGGTAGAGTCTTGCTGCGAACTTCCACCCACCCGCAAGGAGGGTCCACCATGGCCGTCGAGGTCACCCGCGAAGGCGCCGTCGCCGTCGTCACCGTCTCGCGTCCGGAGGCGATGAACGCTTTGGACAGCGCGACCAACCAGCTGCTCCTCGCGGCGGTGCGCGAGCTTTCCGCAGACGAAGCCGTGCGCGCCGTCGTGCTCACCGGCGGCGGCGACAAGGCTTTCGTGGCCGGCGCCGACATCGCCGAGATGCAGGGGTTCACCGCCGAGGAGGCGCGCCGCTTCGGGGCCCTCGGCCAGGCCGTGATGAGTGGTATCGAGGCGGCGCCCCAGCCGTGGATCGCCGCCGTGAACGGCTTCGCCCTCGGCGGCGGCTGCGAGCTGGCGCTGGCCTGCGACGTCCGCCTCGCCAGCGAGAAGGCGAAGTTCGGGCAACCGGAGATCAGCCTCGGCATCACGCCCGGTTTCGGCGGCACGCAGCGCTTGCCGCGAAACGTCGGCGACGGCTGGGCGAAGTACCTGGTGCTGAGCGGCCGTCACATCCGTGCCGACGAGGCGCTGCGCATCGGGCTCGTCCAGGCCGTCTATCCCAAGGACGAGCTCATGCCCCAGGCCCTCAAGCTTGCCGGCGAACTGGCCGCCAAGAGCCCACTCGCGATGCGCTACTGCAAGGCCGCCGTGAACGCCGCCGCCGACACGGACATCACGACCGGCCAAGGCATCGAGCGCGACCTTTTCGCGCTGGCGTTCGCCAGCGAGGACCACAGCGAGGGCATGGCGGCGTTCCTGGAGAAACGCGCTCCCGAGTTCGGCGGGCGCTGATCCTCGGCAGGCGCCGGAGGGCCCGGCCGGCGGCCGGCGATTCCGGCTCTGTCAGCCCCCCACGGCGGCCAGCAGACGCGTCAGCGCCTCATACACGCCGGGGGTGGCGCGCACCAGCACGTCCGCGTCCTCGATGACCGGGCGCGGCGTCTCCGCGGTCACCGCGGCCAGGGCGCAGGCCGCGCGTCGCGCGTCGCGCGCCGCCCAGTCGTGCAGCGCCTTGAAGCCCGTCACGTCGGTGAGGTCGTCGCCGCAGAACAGCCCCGCGAGGTAGTCGCCGCCGGCCAGCAGACGGCGCGTCGCGGTGCCCTTGGTGAACGGCAGCGGTGGCCGCACCTCGAAGAGGAAGTGGCCGGTCGAGATGGCCAGCCCGCGGATGCGCGCCGGCTCCACGACCTTGGTGAGGATCTCGTGCCGCGTGCGCGCCGCGTCGGCGGCGAGGCGGTAGTGGACGGCCAGCGCCGTACGCTTGTTCTCGAGCACCACTCCCAGCGCGTCGCAGTCGAGGTCGCGGGCGGCCGCCTCGGCCGCCTTCTGGATCTCGCCGATGTAGCGCTCCGCCTGGGGCTCCGTGAGGGTCTGGCCGCCCGGCGTCATCAGCTCCAGGCCGTGCGTGCCGACGTAGGCGGCGCCGTCCAGAGGGATCATGCGGCGCCCATCCTCAAGGGACCGGCCGGTCGCGAACACCACCAGACCCAGCCTCTCCGTCAGCGCGGCGAGCACCTCGTGGAAGGGCTGCGACACCGCCGCCTCGCTGGGGCGCGCCACGATCGGCGAGATCGTGCCGTCGATGTCGCAGAGCAGCGCTCCCGCGCGCGGCGCCGCGGCGAAGACCGCGAGGCAGGCGTCGAGCTCGGTCTCGCCCTTCGTGATCAGCTGCCCACCCGGCATGGTGCTCCTTCAGCGCTGGTTGCGCACAGCGTATCCGATAGTGGGACGGGGGCCAACGAAGGTCTTCGCCGGGGTCAAGTTACGCACCGGCGTGCCGATACGGGGGTGAGAGAGATGACCGTCCCGGAGAACAACCACGACCGTCCGCTGCCGGGCGGGAGGGCGCGCGACCTGCGCGCCGACCCGTACCTCAAGTCCATGCTCCTCGGGCTCATCGAGGACAGCTACCTGCACACGGGCACGTTCACTCAGTTCGCCGCCGAGGTCCTGCAGGTGATCGCCTACGCCGTGACCGTGCCGGTGGCCTTCACCGAGGGCTTCCTGAAGGCGTACCTCTCCATCGAGAGGGTCATCGAGGAGGCCGACGGCCGCATCAGGATCATCCCCAAGGCGGGCGCCAGCATCGAAGACATGATCCGCGATGTCGACGACATCACCGCACAGGTGGATCCGGGCGCGGTGTTCAACCCCGTCGTTCGCGCCAAGCTCGACGCGGTGCACGAGACGTCCAGCAAGGCCATGAAGTGGGACATCGACACGCTCTCGCGCATGGACGACGCGCAGCTCATGGACGTCCTGCGCGAGATGCAGGCGGAGTCGGAGCGCGTGACCGGAGATGAGCAGCCGGTGAGCGACGAGGCGACCGACTACGTGCGCGCCAAGATCGCCACCATCCGCCGCAACGTGCGCCAGTTCCAGGCGCAGCACGCGGTGGAGGTGAGCGGCGGCGCGGGCGACGCCGCCGCCGCGAGCGGCGCCGGTCCGGACGCTCCCTGCCCAGCCGACGACCGCGCGCTCGCCGACGCTCGCTGACCGTTCTCGCGCTCGGCCCTCCGCTTGACCGCGGCCGTCGCTTCCGTGCGGCCTCTCGTTCTTCTGTGCCGCGCCGTCTCGCGCGAGGTGCGCGTCGGGTAGGATAGGCGCGCCGAGAGGGAGACGCGCATGCAGCATTTCTCCGACAGACTGGCCGCGGCCGTCCGCGCGCGCCGCAGCGTCGTCTGCGTGGGGCTCGACCCCGCGCTCGAGCGCATGCCGCCTGTACTCGTCGAGAAGTACCGGCCACAGGCGGTCGAGCTCGGCGAGGACGAGGCTGTGGCCGCCTGCTTCCAGGAGTTCTGCAGAGGCGTCATCGAAGCGGTCGCCGGCTTCGCCGCCTGCGTCAAGCCCCAGGCCGCCTGCTTCGAGCAGTATGGATCCGCGGGCTGGCGCGCCCTGGGCGCGGTCATCCGCTGTGCCCACGAGTACGAGCTCCCCGTGATCCTCGACGTCAAGCGCGGCGACATCGCCTCGACCGGCGCGGCCTACGGGCGCGCCGCCTTCGGCGGCGCCCCCGGCTTCGCCGCGCCGGTCGAGGGCCTCGCCGCCGATGCGCTCACGGCCAGCCCGTATCTGGGCGACGACTCCCTGGCGCCGCTCGTCGCGCGCTGCTCCGACGGCAAGGGCGTCTTCGTGCTCACGCGGACGAGCAACCCGGGGGCGGCTCTTCTTCAGGAGCGAGAGGTCGAAGGACGTCCCCTGTACCTGCGCGTCGCCGAGCTGGTCGCCAGGATGGGCGCCGACCACATCGGCGACTTCGGGTACAGCGACGTGGGCGCGGTCGCGGGCGCGACCTCGCCGGAATCGCTGCGCCGGGTCCGCGAGGCGTTGCCGCATGCATTCCTGCTCGTCCCCGGCTACGGCGCCCAGGGCGCCGGAGCGGACGCCCTCGCAGGCGTCGCCGCCGGCGACGCGGCCGGCTTCGTCGTCAACGCGTCGCGCTCCATCATCTACGCCTGGCAGGATGCTGCGGCGGAGTACCGAAGGGCTGCCGCGGCCGCCGCCGAATCTATGCGCAACGACCTCGCCTTCGCCCTATGACCGACGACGCCACCGACAAGCAGCCACAACCTGGCCACCGGCGCCGCGCGCCGGATGAAGCGGCGTCCTCGGCCGAGGCGCGAAGCTCGCAGGGCGCTTCGGCCCCGCCGCCCGCCTCCGCAGCCGACGACGATCCCCTTGCGGCCCTCGAGAGGCTCCAGGCGCTCACCTCCGCCACCGCCGCGCCACCTGCGGGGGACGCGCCGCCCAAGGCGCCCAAGGCGCGGCGCCCCGCCAGCCCGGCCGCCCGCACGCCGCCTCCACGTCCCGCCGCCGCGCCGCGCGCGGGACGCGTGATCGCGCGCATCGCCGCGCCGGTCGTGTTCCTCGTGGCCGTTGTGGTGCTGATCAGCATCGTCTCGCAGTCGGGCGTCATCGGCGGCAAGGCCGAACCGCTGGTCACGCCCACTCCTGCCGCGACCAAGACCAAGAGCGGCGGCAACGCGTCGCCGTCCGCCTACAAGGTCTACGTCGTCAAGAGCGGCGACACGCTGTCGGGCATCGCCGTCAGGTTCGGCACGAGCATCAGCGAGATCGAGGTCCTCAACCCCAAGATCAGCAGCAGTACGCTCGTCGTCGGCACGAGGATCAAGGTCCCCAAGCCGGCTCCCTGAGCCTCCCGCCCGCCGCGGCGGGCGCCCACCATCGCGACGGCATCTGAACCGCCGCTTCCGGCGCGCAAGCACCCGCCGCCATCTCGGCACCGTTCTCGGCTGCCCTCTCTGCATCGGAGCAGCGGTGCCTTTCGTCCCGACAGGTCCAGGTACGTTGCCGCCGGCCACGGTGGCTTGACGTGTGATGCGGTGGGGGAAAGAGGCTTGGCGCTATTGCAATGTGGGGAGGAGTGGGGTAAAGTGGCGCCCATGCAGCGACCGATCCTGGTGGGGGAGTACGATTTCACGTTCGATGCGAAGAACCGCATCGCCATCCCCGCGCGCCTGCGACCGGCCTTCGCCGGCGGCGTCTACGTGACCAAGAGCCCCGAGCACTGCCTTGCCGGGTATGGGCCCGAGGAGTTCCAGGAGTACCTCGAGCGGCAGATGGAGGGCATCTCCTCCCGCAGCAGCAAGGGCCGTGACCTCATGCGCTTCGCGGCGGGCAACGCCGTGTATCAGGAGCTCGACGGGCAGGGCCGTATCACCGTGCCGGCCAAGCATCTCGAGTTCGCCGGCATCAACCGCGAGGTCAGCATCATCGGCGTCCAGGACCACGTTGAGATCTGGGACCGCGCCGCCTGGGCTGACTACCAGTCCCGCCTGGAGGAGGAGGCCGATGCTACCGCAGATGAGCATGCAGCTTCGTGAGTACGAGATGGTCCTCGCCCACACCCCGGTCCTTCTCGACGAGCTGCTCGAGCTGCTGCGCCCGGCGAAGGGCGAGGTAGCGATCGACTGCACCTTCGGCGCCGGCGGCCACGCCGAGGCGGTGGCGGCGATGCTCGGCCCGAAGGGCCGGCTCATCGCCGTCGACCGCGATCCCAGCGTGGCCGAGTACTTCCGCGACGTGGCCCGCGCCGCCCCCTGCCAGTGCGATCTCTACCACGGCAACTTCGCCGAAGTGCTGGCCGCGCGCGACGACGCCTCTGCCGACATCGTCTACCTGGACCTCGGCGTCTCGTCGATGCAGCTGGACCGGCGCGAGCGCGGCTTCTCGTACGCCTACGACGCCCCCCTCGACATGCGCATGGACCCCGAGCTCGACGTGACCGCCGCCGACCTGGTGAACACCCTGCCCGAGGACGAACTGGCCGACATCTTCCGGCGCTACGGGGAGGAGCGGTATGCCAAGGGTATCGCTCGCGGCATCGTGCAGACACGCAAGAAGCAGCCGTTCACCACCACCTGCGAGCTGGTCGAGGTCATCAAGCGCAACATCCCGACCCCCGCCCGTTTCGGCGCCGGCAACCCGGCGCGTCGCGTCTTCCAGGCTCTGCGCATCGTCGTCAACGACGAGCTGCAATCGCTGGCCCGGGGCCTCGACGAGGCCTACCGCGTGCTGCGCCCCGGCGGCCGCCTGGCGGCGATGAGCTTCCATTCCCTGGAAGACCGCATGGTCAAGGAGTTCATCAAGGGCCACGCCGCCGGCTGCATCTGCCCGCCCGGCCTGCCCGCAGTGCGTGTGCGGGCACGAGCCCACGCTGCGCGTGCTGACGCGCCGGCCGGTGACGCCCAGGCTGCGCGAGACCGAGATCAATCCGCGCAGCAAGTCGGCCAAGCTGCGCGTCGCCGTCAAGCTTTAGGAGGGCACATGGCGGCAGCCGCACAGGCGCGGCGCGCGGCAGCGGCCCCGCGCCGCCGGGAGCAGCCGGAACACGTCCCGGCGCGGCCGGCCGCGCGCAGAGCGCCGCAGGCGCAGCGCGGCCGCCTCACGCGCGTCTTCGTCATCTTCGTGATCTGTCTCACCGTGCTCGCTGTGGGGCGCGTCGCTCTGAGCTTCGCCGTCGTGCAGAAGACGTTGCAGACCGAAGCCGTGGTGCGCGAGGAGCGCGCCTTGAGCGCCGAGAACGCGCGGCTGGCCGAGAAGCTCGCGCAGATGGGCTCGACCGTGCGTATCCGCCACATCGCCGAGACACAGCTCGGACTCGTCGACGCCGACCACGTGCAGTACCTCTGGGTGGCGAAGGGCGCGCACATCGCCAAGGTGGCCCAGAGGCCCTGATGGCGGCCGGCGCCTCAGGACGGCGTCGCGCGACCGGCCGGCGCGGCGGCGGCCTGCGCGCGCTGACCCGCGTCGCCGCGCGCGGCGGAGGGATCGCCGGCGGCCGCGGCGTCGACGGCCGCATCCGCCTCCTGCGCTTCGCCTTCGTCGTCTTTCTCGTGCTCGTCGGCGGCAAGGCCGTCGCTCTCGCCTCCTCGTCCGAGAACCTCACCCGGATCGCCCTCCAGCAACAGATGGACAGGGTCGTGCTGCCCGCGCATCGCGGCGCTATCCTCGACCGCAACGGGCGCGAGCTGGCGGTGGGCAAGCCGGCGAAGACGGTGTTCGCCACCCCCTATCTGCTGGACGAGCCCAAGGCCGCGGCACGCGCCCTGTGCGAGGCGCTGCACATCACGAAGAAGCGGGAGCGACGGGCGCTCGAACAGGCGCTGGCGCGGCCCAAGCGTGGCTTCGCCTACGTGGCGCGCAAGGTCGATCCCGGCCTCGCCAGGGCAGCGCTCGCCCTCGATCTGCCCGGGGTCGGCGCCTACGACGAGGAAGAGCGCTCCTATCCCGTGAAGGGCTCGGCGGCCCAGGTGCTGGGCTTCGCCGGCGTCGACGGCGACGGCCTCGCCGGCGTGGAGATGGCGTACGACAAGCAGCTCGCCGGCGTGGCGGGGAGTGAGGTGATCGTCCGCGATCCGGCCGGTCACGCGCTCAGGACCGTGCGCCAGACCCAGCCCACGTCCGGCGCGACCGTACGCCTGACGCTCGACGAGGACATCCAGTACTGGGCGGAGGACGTGCTCGAGCGCACCGTGCGGGGCTCCCTGGCCAAGGCGGCCACGGCCATCGTGATGGATCCGCGCACCGGCGAGATCCTGGCGATGGCCAACGTACCCAAGGTAGAGAACAACGTCTTCGGCCGCACACCGGCGAACGATCGCAACCGCTGCGTCACGGATATCTACGAGCCGGGGTCGATCTTCAAGCTCGTCACGGTCTCCGGGGCGCTGGCCGACGGGCTCGTCAAGCCCGGCACCAGGTTCACGCTGCCACCGTCGCTCACGCTCTACGACCGCACCATCAACGAATCACACGCGCGGGGCACCGTGACGTACTCGGTGCGCGAGATCCTGCAGTGGTCCAGCAACGTCGGCGCCGTGAAGATCGGCATGATGATGGGTAAGCAGCGGCTGCTCAAGTGGATGGAGGCGTTCGGTTTCGCCAAGCTCACCGGCGTCGACTTCCCGGGCGAAGCGGCGGGCATCGTGCCGCCGGCCGAGCGGTGGTCTGGTACCTCGATCGTCAACATCCCGATGGGACAGGGGATCGCCGTCACTCCCATCCAGATGGCGGTGGCCTTCTCGACGGTCGCCAACAACGGTGTGGCCGTCAAGCCCCGGCTCATCGCCCAGGTGGGCGACGCGGTGTACGACGACGTGGAGAAGCACCGCGTCATACCTGCCTCGGTGGCCCGCCAGGTACGCTCGATGCTCGCGACGGCGGTGGCCGAGGGCACCGGCACCCAGGCGCAGATCCCCGGCTACGAGGTGGCGGGCAAGACGGGCACCGCCGAGAAGGCCGTTCCCGGCGGCGGCTACTCGAAGACCGACTACGTGGCGTCGTTCATCGGCATGGTCCCCGCCGACCACCCGCGGCTCGTGGTGCTGGTGGCCGTGGACTCGCCGCGCACGTCGATCTACGGGGGCGACATCGCCGCACCGGCCGTGCGGAAGATCATGCGATTCGCGCTGCAGCAGCTGGAGATCGCGCCGTGAGGCCGGCCTCCGCCTCCGCGTCTGCGGGAGACCTTCAAACGGGTGGAGCCAGGCGGACGTTTTGATAGAATCCGCCGCGATGAAGCTTGCCGAGCTGCTCCAGGGGGTCGCGGGCGCCACCGTGCGCGGCGACCCGTCCACCGAGATAAGGGGCCTCGCCTACCACACGCGTGACGTCGCCGACGGCACGCTTTTCTTTTGCGTGCCCGGGCTCGAGTTCGACGGGCACGCCTTCGCGGCGCGCGCCGCGGAGCTGGGCGCCGCGGCGCTCGTCTGCGAGCGCGACACCGGTGCGGGGCTGCCGCAGGTGCTCGTGCCGTCCGTGCGCCGCGCCATGGCCCTTGTGGCGGCGCGCTGGTACGAGCACCCCTCGCGCGAGATGACCGTGGTCGGCGTGACCGGCACGAACGGCAAGACGACCACGGCTCACCTCGTGGCCGGCATCTTCGCCGCGGCCGGCCGGCCGGCGGCTCTGCTCGGCACGGTCGTCAACCGTATCGGCGGGCGGGAGAACCCCGTCCAGCTTACGACCGCCGAGTCGCTCGACCTGCAACGTATGTTCCGCGAGATGGTCGCGGCCGGCGACCGGGCGTGCGCCCTCGAGATCAGTTCGCACGCCCTGGCCCAGGAGCGTGCCGCAGGCATCGACTTCGACGCCGTCGTGTTCACCAATCTCACGCGTGACCACCTTGACTTCCACAAGGACCTCGACGACTACTACGCCGCAAAGCGCAGGCTCTTTCTGCCCGCGGAGGCGCGCAACGGCGCCGCGACGGCCGTCGTCAACGTCGGTGACGAGTACGGCCGCGCGCTGGCGCGCGAGTGCCGGCTCGCCTACGGCGACGGTCTGTGGACCTACGCCGTGGCCGACGGGTCGCCCGGCGCGGAGGACGCGGGCGCGCGATCAGCCGATGCCATCGCCCGCGATCTCGACCTGAACGCCGACGATTCGGCGTTCGTGTTGGCCGTTCCTCGCCTGGGCGTCGAGGAACGCGTGACGCTGCACCTGGCGGCGCGCTTCAACATCGAGAACGCCCTCGCCGCCGCCACGAGCGCCTTGGCGCTCGGGTTGCCGGTCGACGCGGTCCTTGAAGGGCTGGCGGTCACCGAGGGCGTCCCCGGCCGCTTTCAGGCGATCCGTGCGGGGCAACCCTTCAGCGTGGTGGTGGACTACTCGCACACCCCCGACTCCCTCGAGAACGCCCTGCACGCCGCGCGCAGCGTA
Organism: uncultured Thermoleophilia bacterium; assembly: GCA_963700035.1. Taxonomy (GTDB): domain Bacteria; phylum Actinomycetota; class Thermoleophilia; order UBA2241; family UBA2241; genus CAIXSE01. The sequence goes on from CAVOWE010000018.1 coordinate 116,745, forward strand.
ACGCGCGGGCGTGTGCTCGTGGTCTTCGGCTGCGGCGGCGACCGTGACCGCGGCAAGCGCCCGCTCATGGGCGAGATCGGCGCGCGTCTCGCCGATCGTGCGTTCGTGACGTCCGACAATCCGCGCGGAGAAGAACCCCTCGCCATCATCGCCGAGATCGTCGCCGGTGTCCCGGCGGCGCGCACAGACGTCGTGACCGTCGCTCCCGATCGCAGGGAGGCGATCCGCCTCGCCCTGGGCGAGGCCCGCGCCGGCGACGCGGTCGTGATCGCCGGCAAAGGCCACGAGCAGGGCCAGATCATCGGCGCGCGCCGGATCCCGTTCGACGACTGCGCCGTCGCGGCGGAGCTGCTGGCCGAGCTGGCGCGGGGAGTGGTGAGCGCATGCTGCCGCTGACACTCGCCGAGGTCGCCGCCGCCTGTGGCGGACGCCTCGAGGGCGGCGACCCACAGTCCGTCGTCGACGCCGTCTGCACTGACTCGCGCTGCGTCACGAGCGGCGTGCTGTTCGTGGGGCTCCGCGGCGAGAAGCACGACGGCGACGCCTACGCCGCGCAGGCCCTGGCGGCCGGCGCGGCGGCCGTGATGGTCCGCGCCTCGACGGCGTCCGGCCTGCCCGCCGACGCCTCGAGAGTCGTCGTCGACGATGGGCTGGCGGCGCTGCAGCGTCTGGCCACCGAGGTGCGCCGGCGTGCCGGCGTCAAGGTCGTGGCGATCACCGGCAGCGCCGGCAAGACGTCCACCAAAGACATCCTCGCCGCGCTCCTCCGGCCGGTGGCGCGGACCGTGGCCACCACGGCCAACCTGAACAACGAGATCGGCGTCCCGCTGACGCTGCTCGATGTCGAGCAGGGGACCGAGGTCGTCGTCGTCGAGATGGCGATGCGCGGCCACGGGCAGATCCGCGCGCTCGCGCGCATCGCCCTGCCCGACATCGGCGTGATCACCAACATCGCGCCGGTGCATCTGGAGCTCGTAGGCACCGTCGACGATGTGGCTTCCGCCAAGGCCGAGCTCATCGAGGAACTGCAGGGGGGAACGGCCGTGGTCCCGGACCCGGAACCACTCCTCGATCGGCATGTGAGCCGCTTCCGCGGCCGCGTCGTCACCTTCGGGGGGCCTGAGGCCGACGTGCACCTCGTGTCGACGGAGCCGCGCGGCGACGCCACCCACGTCCTCGTCGACGCGTTCGGTCACCGCGGCACCCTCGACTTCAGCTTCACCGGGAGCCACTATCTTCAGGACGCCCTGGCCGCGCTGTCCGCCTTCATGGAGCTGGGCTACCGGCTGGACGAAGCCAGGGAAGGCGCCGCGCAGGTCGCCTTCAGCGACCTGCGCGGCGCCGTCTCCGAGTTGCCCGGCGGTGGGCTGCTGCTCAACGACGCCTACAACGCCAACCCCGTGGCGATGATCGCCGCCGTCGACCATCTCGTGAGCATCGCCGCGGGGCGTCCCCCGGTCGCGATCCTCGGCGACATGTACGAGCTGGGCCCGGGCGCCGACGCCTTTCACGGCGCCGTCGGCGAACACTGCGCCGCCGCCGGCGTGCGGGTGGTGGCCGTCGGCGATCTGGGCCGCGGCTACCTCACCGGCGCCGCCGGCGAGCGCTGGTTCCCCGGCGTCGAGGAGTGCATCGCGGCGCTGCCCGGGCTGGTGCCGGCCGGCAGCGCCGTGCTGGTCAAGGCCTCGCGGCTCCTGCGTCTGGAGCGGGTCGCAGAGGCGCTCGCCGTCGCCGCGTCCGCCGCTGCGGACGACGTCTCTGCGGCAGTCGTGAGCTCCGCGCCCGAGGGGGGCGACGATGCTTAGAGCCATGGGCGCCAGCGTCGTCGCCATGATCCTGATGCTCGTCATCGGGCCGCCGTTCATCCGCTGGCTGCGGCTCAACGAGTTCGGCCAGAGCATCCGCGAGGACGGCCCCGAAGGCCACAAGACCAAAGAGGGCACGCCCACCATGGGCGGGGCGCTCATCTGGTTCGCCGTGCTCATCCCCTTCATCATCTTCAGCCGGTTCTCCGTGGCGTCGATCACGGTCATGATCGCCGCGCTCGGCAACGCCGCCATCGGCTTCGCCGACGACTGGATCAAGATCGTGCGCAAGCGCTCGCTGGGCCTGGCGGCCCGCTACAAGCTCCTGCTGCAGCTCCTCCTCGCGCTGTTCATCGGCTTCATCACCCTGCACTTCGTGGGCCTCGACACGCGTGTGGACGTGCCGTTCACCTCGTGGCAGCTCGAGTTGGGCACCGCCGGCTTCTATCTGCTCATCTTCCTGACTCTGGCGGGGTTCAGCAACGCCGTGAACCTCACCGACGGCCTCGACGGCCTTGCGGCCGGCGCCTCGGCGATCGTCCTCGTGGCGCTGGCCGGCATCGCCTTCATCATCGGCCGCAACGCCAGCGACCCGGGGATCACCGACCTCATGGTCGTCGCCGGCTGCGTGGGTGGCGCCTGTCTCGGCTTTCTCTGGTACAACACGTTCCCCGCCGACGTCTTCATGGGCGACACCGGGTCCCTGGGCCTCGGCGGAGCCATCGCCGGGATGGCCGTCATCACGCGCACCGAGTTCGTGCTGCTGATCATCGGCGGCCTCTTCGTCATCGAGGCCGCCTCGGTGATGGCCCAGGTCGTCTCGTTCAAGCTGTTCCACCGGCGGGTGCTGCTCATGGCGCCGCTCCACCATCACTTCGAGCTCAAGGCCTGGTCCGAGACCAAGATCATCGTGCGCTTCTGGATCATCGCCGCCATCTTCGCCGGCGCCGGCTTCGCGGCGTACTACGCGACCTTCTAGGGAGAGCTGACGGTGGACCTCGACGACATCCGCTGTCTGGCCGTGCTCGGCCTGCGTCGCAGCGGCCGGCCGGCGGCGCTGCTGGGCCGCCGCAGGCTGCCGGCGGCGCGCGTGGTCGCCCTCGACGAGGGCGACGCGCCGCCGCAGGACGCGGCGGCCGAGCTCCGCGCCGCCGGCGTCGAGGTCCTCCTCGGAGAGGCGGCCGTGCTGCCCCCGGAGGTCGATCTGCTGGTCAAGAGCCCCGGGGTGCCCAACGAGAGCCGCGCCGTGCAGGATGCCCTGCGCCGTTGCATCACCCTGTGGAGCGAGGTCGAGTTTGCGGCGCGGTTCCTTGACAACCGCGTCATCGGCATCACCGGCACGAACGGCAAGACGACCGCGACCGAGCTGACCGGGGCCATCTTCCGCGACGCAGGGCTCCCCGTGGCCGTGGGAGGCAACGTGGGTCACGCGCTCGCCGGCATGCCGGACGCCGTGCCGCCGCCGGCGACGGTAGTCGCCGAGCTCTCCAGCTTCCAGCTCGAGCACATCGAGCGCTTCCGCCCCGACGTGGCCGTCCTGCTCAACCTGACCGAGGACCACCTCGACCGTCACGGCGACTACCGCGGCTACGTGGACGCGAAGCTGCGTATCTTCGAGAACCAGGGCGAGGAGGACCTCGCTCTGCTGAACGCGGACGATCCGGGCACGCTCGCGGAGGCCGCGGCCGGCCGCCTCGCGGGCCGCGGCCGCCGCGCGTGGTTCTCGGTCGCGCCCGGTCGCGAGGCGGGGCCCCGTGACGAGTGGCTGGCCGCCGGCGTCGACGCCGGCGGCTTGCTCTGGCTCGACCTCGACGGCGAGCGGGTCGGCCTGTGCCCGTCCGGCGGAGCTGGCGCTGAAGGGCGACCACAACCGGCAGAACTCGCTGGCGGCGGCCGCGGCGGCCTGCGCCATGGGCGTGCCCGCCGCCGCGGCGGCCGCGACGCTGCGCAGCTTCGCCGGCGTGCCTCACCGTCTGCAGGTCGCCGGCGTCGTCGGCGGCGTCACCTACGTGAACGATTCGAAGGCCACGAACGTCGACGCGACGCTCAAGGCGCTCACGGCCTATTCGCATGGGGTGTACCTGATCCTCGGCGGCTATGACAAAGGCGCGGACTACGGCGCCCTGGCCGCGGCCACCGAAGGACTCGTGAAGCAAGCCCTGCTGATCGGCGCGACGGCGCCGCGGCTCGAGGCGGCGTTCGCCGCGAGGGCCGCCGCGGCCGGTCCGCGCGCGACTCCCCACGTGGTCTGCGGCGACCTCGAAGCGGCCGTGCTGCTCGCCGCGCGTGAGGCTTCGTCGGGCGACGTCGTACTGCTCAGCCCTGCCTCTGCGAGTTGGGACCAGTATAGGGATTACGTGGAGCGGGGCGAACATTTCCTCAAGCTGGTAGGCGACCTGCGAGGAGCTGGCCCATCGTGAGTCCACAAGGGCACGGCGTGGGCAAGTCTGACCTGGACCACGCCGACTGGGCCGAAGACCCTCCCGCGCGGGAACGTCGCGCACGCTCCGAGCGGCGCGCCGCGGAACGGCGCGGCCGCGCCGGCGCGGCGCCGGCTCCGGAACGACGGAGCGCCGCCTCCGAGCGGCGCGCGGCCGCCCGACGTCAACAGGACGCGCGACCCCGCCGCCGGCCGACGACGACGCGCGGCGCCCGGAAGAAGGCTTCCCTGATGCCCGGCCCCGGCGTCGCGGAACGCCGCGCGGTGATCCTCGTCACCTTCCTGCTGGTCGTGTACGGCTTGGTGATGGCGTACAGCGCCTCGTCCGCCGAGGCCTACTTCCAGTACGACTCGAGCTTCTACTTCGTGAAGCGGCAGCTGCTGTGGGTGCTTCTCGGCGTGGGCGCCATGTGGGTCCTCTCGCGCGTCGACTACGCCTGGTGGCGCCGCGCCGCCGTGCCGCTCGCCGGGGTCGTGCTCGTGGGCCTGGTGGCGGTACTGGTGCCGAGTATCGGCACGAGCATCAACGGCGCCCGGCGCTGGATCGTCGTCGGCGGCCAGGGCCTGCAGCCCAGCGAGTTCGCCAAGCTGGCCGCCGTCGTGCTGGTGGCCGCCCTCATCGTCCGGCGGCCGCGCGAGATCGAGTCGCCGGCCGGGTTCTTGCGGCTGGTGGGTATCGGCATCGTCCCCGCCGGCCTGCTGATCATGCTGGAACCCGACCTCGGCACGACGCTCGTGCTGATGGTGGCCGTGGCGGCCGTGCTCGTCGCGGCCGGCGCGCGCCTGCGGTACCTCTTCTCCCTGGTCGCCGTCGGCTGCCTGGCCGTGCTGGCGCTCATCGCGGTCGAGCCCTACCGGCTCGAGCGCCTGGTCACGTTCTTCGACCCCTGGAAAGACCCGCAGGGGAGCGGCTTCCAGGCCACGCAGTCCCTCATCTCCATCGCCTCCGGGCGGATCTTCGGGGTCGGCCTCGGCAACTCCATACAGAAGTTCGGCTTTCTGCCGGAGCAGGGCACGGACATGATCACCGGGATCATCGGTGAGGAGCTCGGCCTCATCGGCCTCGTGGTGCTGCTGGCCCTCTACGTGACACTCGCCTGGACCTGCTTCCGCATCGCCCTGAACTGCAAAGAGCTGTTCGGCAAGCTGCTGGCCACGGGTATCACGGCCATCGTCGTCGGGCAGGCGTGCATCAACGTCGGCGCGGCCCTGGGGCTGCTTCCGCTCACCGGCGTGCCGCTGCCGCTGGTCTCGCTCGGCGGCACAAGCCTGGTGGTCGTGCTCGCCGGCCTCGGGATCCTGCTGAACATCGCCACCAATCGAAGGAGCTACATTGTCGTCAGCGCTCAGCGGGGCGACCGCGCTGCTCGCGGCGGGGGGGACCGGCGGTCATCTGCAGCCGGCGCTCGCCGTCGCGGCTGAAGCCAAGGCCCGCGGCGCCAGCGTCGTCGTCGTCACCACGCCGTCACAGGTCGAGCGTGTCGCCGCCGAGTATCCGACGTTCGCGCTCGAGCTCAAGGGCTTCTCCCGCGGGCTCGCCCCGCGCGATCATCTGACCACGCTGCGGCTGCTGGCCGCCGCCGTGCCAGGCGTCGGGCGCATCCTCAAGGAGGTGCGCCCCGACGTCGCCATCGGCGGCGGCGGCTTCGCCAGCGGTCCCGTCGTCGCGCTGGCAGCGTTGCGCGGGATCCCCGGCCTCGCCCTGGAGGCCGACGCTCATCTCGGCGTCGCCAACCGTCTCCTGCGTCCGTTCGTGCGGCGCGTCTGCCTCAGCTTCCCGATCGCCGGCCTGGGGCCGCCCAAGTTCGTCCTCACGGGGCGGCCGCTCGGGCCGGCGCAGCTCGCGGCGACGGGGGACGAGGGCCGCGAGGCGTTCGCCCTGCGCGCCGACCTGCCCGTGGTGCTCGCCTTCGGCGGCAGCCAAGGGGCACAGAGCATCAATCGCGCCTGCGTCGACGCGTTCGGCGGCCGGGAGCTCGGCTTCCAGCTCGTCCACGTCTGCGGGCCGCGCAACCACGACGCCGTGCGCGCCGAGCTCGAGGCGATGGGCGAACGGTTTGAGCGCTACCGCCTGGTGCCCTACACTGACCGCTTGGCTGCGGCGATGGCCGCGGCGGATCTCGTGGTCGCACGCTCCGGCGGCTCGGTGGCCGAGCTCGCAGCTCTCGGCAAGCCGGCGATCCTGGTCCCGTACCCGCATGCGACGGCCGACCACCAGCGCAAGAACGCGCGCTGGATGGTCGAGGGCGGCGCGGCCGTCCTCGTCGACGACGCCGAGCTCGGCGGCGAGGTGCTCGGCAGGCTCGTCGCCGACCTGCTCGGCGATCCGGGGCGCCTGGCGGCGATGGCCGCGGCCAGCGCCGCGCTCGGGCGCCCGGACGCCACCCGCCGCGTCGTGGACGAGATCGAGAGGATCGTGAAGAGATGAGGGACGATGAGTGACGAGCGCGCGCGAGAGTTCCCGCAGCCGGTGCATTTCGTGGGCATCGGCGGCGCCGGCATGAGCGGCATCGCCATGGTGCTCGCCAAGCTGGGCGTGCGCGTGACCGGCTCCGACCTCAAGACGTCGCGCTACACGCGCCATCTGGACGAAGCCGGCATCGCCGTGACCATCGGCCACGAGCCCGGCAACCTCGGCGACGCGGCGCTCGTGGTGATCTCCTCGGCGATCCCCGAGGGCAATCCCGAACTGCGCGCCGCGCGGGCCGCCGGACTGCCGGTGCTGCGGCGCGCCGAGATGCTGGCGCGCGTGATGGCCATGCGCCGTGGCATCGCGGTGGCGGGCACGCACGGCAAGACGACGACGTCGTCGATGATCTCCCACGTGCTGTACCAGAGCGGTCTCGACCCCACGTTCCTGGTCGGCGGCGAGCTCAACGACATCGGCTCCAATGCCGGCGTGGGGCAGGGCGAGTGGCTGGTGGCGGAGGCCGATGAGAGTGACGGCAGCCTCCTGTTCCTGCGTCCCGAGGTGGCCATCGTCGCCAACGTGGAGCTCGATCATCACGCCCACTACGGCTGCCTCGACGACGTGCACGACGTGTTTCGCCGCTTCGTCGCGCTCCTGCCCGGCAACGGCTTGCTGGTACTCGTCGCGGGCAGCGGCGGGGAAGGGCTGGCAGAGCACACCCGGGCGCCTGTCGTGTGCGTCGGCATCGGCGCCGGCGACCTGCGCGCCGAGGTGGCGCGCGTCGACGACCGTGGCAGCGAGTTTGACGTGATCGAGGGAGGCGACGAGCTCGCCCGGGTGACGCTGCGCGTGCCGGGCGAGCACAACATCCTCAACGCTCTCACGGCTCTTGCCGTCCTTCGTCATGCCGGTGTCGCTCCGGCGGACGCCGCGCCGCACCTGGCGACGTTCAGCGGCGCCGCGCGGCGCTTCCAGGAGATGGGTCGCCACGACGGCGTGCTCGTCGTGGACGACTACGCGCATCATCCCACCGAGATCGCCGCCACGCTGACCGCCGCCAAGCAGGGGGACCACAGGCGCGTGATCGCCGTGTTCCAGCCGCACCTCTTCTCACGCACGCGCTACCTGCAGCGCGAGTTCGGGCAGGCGCTCACACTGGCCGACGAGGCCGTCGTCACGGACATCTTCCCGGCCCGGGAAGAGCCGGAGCCGGGGGTCACCGGCAAGCTGATCGTCGATGCCTATCTTGCGGAGCGACCCGGCGGCCCTGTGTCGTACCTGCCGCGCCTGCACGACGTGGTGCGCAATCTGACGCCGCGCGTGCGCTCCGGCGACCTCGTGCTCACGCTGGGCGCCGGCGACGTCTTCCGCGCCGGCGAGCAGCTGCTCGCCGCGCTCGCCGGGCAAGGGGAAGACCCCTCCGGCGCCGAATAACCACTCGTAGCTGTCCTCTCGCGAGAAGGTCCGGCGCGATGGCCCAAGGAGGCGGAGCGAGCCGCCCGCGATTTCGTCTGCTTCCTACAGTGCTGCTCACGGCGGCGATCCTCGCGCTGCCCACCGCGGTCTACGGATGGGGACGCAGCTCCTCGTCGTTCGCCATCCACAAGGTCGTGGTCACAGGCACGGATCTGGTGCCCGAGCGCCGCGTACTGCGTCTCCTGCGCAGAGACTACCTCGGCCACAACCTGTTCACGGTGACGACCAAGGACGTGCGCGCCTCCCTGTCCCCGTTCTGCTACATCTCCGAGGCGCGCGTGGATCGTGACTTCCCGGCGACCTTGCGAGTCAGCGTCGCCGAGCACCGGCCCGCGGTCTACGCGCTCGCCGGAGACCGCTGGTACGTGATCGCCGACGACGGGCACGTGATCTGCGAAGAGAAGGCGCCGGATGCCGCCGCCGGCGGCAGCGCCTCGAGCGTGACTGCGTCAGAGCAGTCCCCGGGGACGACAGCGGAGACCACGGCCACTGCGGGGACGGACCCCGCCAGCGGACTGCCGGCGACGACGGGCAAGGTGGCCCGGCTGCGCGCAGTCCTCCAGGCCGGGCCGCCCGGTGGCACCCTGCGACTGCCTCGCCTCGCGGTGGACGGCCCCGTCGCCGAAGGAACGACGCTGGCCGCGGCGGGCGCCCGCGCCGCCCTGCCCGTGGTCGCCGGTCTGCCGCGCAGCTTGCGCGACCGCCTGGGCGTCATCGAGTTGACGCCGGAGGGCCAGCTCACGCTTCGCTTCACCGGCGGTCCTGTGGTCGTCTGGGGCGCGGGGGAGCGCACGCTCGCCAAGGTCCTGGCCCTCCGGGCCGTGCTCGACCGCTACGAGACCGCATCTCGAACCTGCGTCTTCGTGGACGTCTCGATCCCCGACAGGGTGCTGGCACGCCCCATCCTCAAGTGACGCTCGAGGGGGCTCTCGACCTCTGGTTGAAGGTGGGTCTAGGCGTGCATGGGCAACGCCGCTGTTTGACACCCCAGGAGGGCCTCAGTATGGTAAGTCCAAGGCTGGGGAACCGGCGAGCCGGTGTCCCCGTCGCTTGGTGAAGATCGCTGCAAAACAGCGTGTTCACGGGTTTCGGGCCGAGGATCAGGTAACACCCTCGAGCGGCACATGAGGGTTTGCGGAAGACCTCGACGGCGAGTCTCGACCACGACAGGAGGGTCAGCACCATGATGGACGCTTCAGCGAACTATCTCGCCGTCATCAAGGTCGTCGGCGTCGGCGGAGGCGGCACCAACGCCGTCAACCGGATGGTCGATGCGGGGCTGCGCGGGGTCGAGTTCATCGCCGTCAACACCGACGCCCAGGCGCTGCAGATGTGCGATGCCGACGTCAAGATCCACATCGGCAGCAAGATCACTCGCGGTCTCGGCGCCGGCGCCAACCCGACGATCGGCTACCAGGCCGCGATGGAGAGCAAGGACGAGCTGCGCGACGCCCTCAAGGGCGCCGACATGGTCTTCGTGACCGCGGGCAAGGGCGGGGGCACCGGCACCGGTGCGGCGCCCGTCATCGCCGAACTGGCCAAGGAGCTCGCGGCTCTCACGGTCGGGGTGGTCACGCGGCCGTTCGCCTTCGAGGGCAAGCGGCGTGCGCGCCAGGCCGAGGACGGCATCCAGGCGCTGCGCGAGAAGGTCGACACGCTCATCATCATCCCCAACGACCGCCTCCTTCAGGTCGTCGAGCGGCGTACGTCGGTCATCGAGGCGTTCAAGGTCGCCGACGACGTGCTGCGACAGGGCGTGCAGGGCATCACCGACCTCATCACGGTCCCCGGCCTGATCAACCTCGACTTCGCCGACGTGCGCACGATCATGAGGGACGCCGGCTCGGCGCTCATGGGCATCGGCGTGGCCGGCGGCGAGAACCGCGCCGTCGAGGCCGCGCGCGCGGCCATCAGCTCGCCGCTGCTCGAGGCGAGCGTCGAGGGCGCGCGCGGCATCCTGCTCAACATCACCGGCGGCAGCGATCTCGGTCTCTTCGAGATCAACGAGTCCGCCGAGATCATCAGCAGCGCCGCCGACGCCGACTGCAACATCATCTTCGGCGCCGTCATCGACCCGTCGCTGGGCGACGAGGTGCGCGTCACCGTCATCGCCACGGGCTTCGACCGCGACACCACCGTCGTTGCGCCCGCATCTCGCGACACCGCGGCTCGCGAGCCCAAGGGGACCCCGCTGTTCGCCGAGGAGCACAAGCCGTCGTTCGACGTGGACGACGACGTCCTCGACATCCCCAGCTTCCTCCGCGACCGCTGATACGCGGGCTCACAGGGCCACTCGGCGGCGAGTTGCGCCGCCCTGCGCAGTCGGGTACGCTCTACCGCCTGACGGTCGCCGACGGGCCGCAGACGCCGTGACTCAGTGAGACGACACAGAAACCTCATCATCCTGCTCGTGATGGCCGTCCTGGTGGCGGTCTCGCTGTATTTCATCATCCCGCCGAGCGTGAAGACGCGCCTCGGGCTCGACCTCCAGGGCGGCCTCGAGGTCGTCTACACCGCCAAGACCGCCGACGGCAAGCCGCCTTCCACGGCCGAGCTCGACCAGACCATCGGCATCCTCGACCGCCGCGTCAACGGGCTCGGGGTCACCGAGTCGGCGATCCAGAAGCAGGGCACCGACCAGATCTCAGTGTCGCTGCCGGGCATCAAGGATGCGCAGCAGGCCCTCGATCTCATCGGCAAGACGGCTCAACTCGAGTTCTACAAGGACGACCCGCAGTCGCGGCCGGTCGGACCCGTCGACACCAAGGAGGAGGCCCTCAAGCAGCTCAAGCGCGAGGGCGTCTCTCAGGCCGAGATCGACCAGCTTTCCGCGGAGGGCAACACCGACAAGTACGCTCTCGTGCAGCAGCCGGCCGATCCCGCCACCGGTGAGCCCGAGGCGTGGTACGTCTTCAACCGGCCGCCGGCGCTCACCGGCGAGGCCATCTCCGGGGCGCGCGCCGGCTTCAGCGGCCAGAACAACAAGCCCAACGTGCTCATCGATTTCACCGCCGACGGCAGCAAGAAGTTCCAGGAGGTCACGCGCGAGCTGTACCGCACCGGCCTCCTCAAGAACACGCCGCAGACGTTCGCCATCGTGCTCGACAACGTCATGGAGTCAGACCCCATGATCGACTACACCGACCCCGGCCTGCGCGACGGCATCAGCGGGGGCGCCGAGATCAGCGGCGGCAACATGACGATCAAGGAGTCACAGGACCTCGCCTTCGTACTCAAGACCGGCGCCCTGCCGGTGAAGCTCGAGCCCACGTACCAGCAGCAGGTCTCCGCGACTCTCGGCAAGGATTCGCTGGACCAGGCACTGATCGCCGGCCTGGTCGGTCTTGCCCTCGTCCTCGTGTACATGCTCGTCTACTACCGCTTTCTCGGGTTGGTCGCCGACCTGGCGCTCATCGTGTACGGCATCCTGCTGTGGGGCCTCTTCAACGCCATCCCCGTGACTCTCACGCTGCCCGGTATCGCGGGCATGATCCTCACGATCGGTGTGGCCGCCGACGCCAACGTCGTGATCTTCGAGCGCATCAAAGAAGAGGTGAGCCACGGCAAGACCGTCCGCTCGGCGGTCAACTCGGGGTACGCCCTCGGTTTCAAGACGATCCTCGACGCCAACATCCTCACGATGCTGACGGCTCTGGTGCTCTTCTTCTTCGCCACCGCCCAGCCCAAGGGTTTCGCGGTCACACTGATCCTCGGCGTGCTCGTCAGCATGCTCACGGCAGTGCTGTTCACGCGCGCCATGCTCGGCGTGCTCGCCGGCTTCGCATTCTTCAATCGGCCGTCGCTCATGGGCGTCTCGGCCGGTCAGATCGAGCTTGGGGTGGCCGCTCAAGCCGAGAGCAGTGTCGCCGCGTCGCGTCGCCGCCGTGCCGGCAGCGCGGCTGGCGTCGCCGCTCCGGTCGCCGCGGGCGCGTCGCCTTCTGCTGTTGAGCCGGCCCCCACCGCGACCGGCTCCCGTGGCCCGTCGAACGGTCGCCGTGGCACCGGCTCCCGCAAGCGCAAGAAGCGGAGATAGACCTGTGAACTACTTCCGTCGTCTCTATAGCTTCGACTACATGGGTCACAAAGCCTGGTGGTTCACGCTCTCCGGGATCATTATCGTGATCGGCCTCGCCAGCCTGTTCATCCGTGGCGGCGGCAACCCGATCAACGGGTTGGACTACGGGCTCGAGTTCCAGGAGGGTACCCGCGTCACGGTGGCCTTTGAATCACCACCGACGCTCGCGGACGTGCGCGCGGTGGTCAGCGATGCCGGCTACCCGGGGGCGCAGATCCAGGAGACCGCCGACGTCTCCGGCGGCGCCGCCACGGGCTTCCAGATCCAGACGCCGATGCTGACGGTCGCCGAGCAGGCCGAGCTCAAGACGACCCTCGACGAGGCGTTCACGATCTCGAGTCCCGGAGGCACTCCCGCCTGGGGTATCGAGGTGGTGAGCGCATCGTTCGGTCGTCAGGTCGTGGATTCGTCCCTCAAAGCGGTCGCCATCGCCTTGGTGTTGATCCTCATCTACGTCACCTTCCGCTTCCAGTGGAAGTACGCCGTCGGGGCGATCGCCGCGGAGTTCCACGACCTCCTCATCGTCATCGGCGTGTACTCCCTCACCGGGCGCGAGGTGACGACGGCGACGATCGCCGCCGTCCTCACCATCATGGGCTATTCGCTCTACGATACGGTCATCATCTTCGACCGCGTCCGCGAGAACGAGCCGAAGCTCGTGAGGATGCCGTACGGCGACATGGTGAATGAGTCGCTGTGGGAGACGCTGACGCGGTCTCTGAACACCTCGTTCATGAGTCTGCTGCCCGTCCTCTGCCTGTTCTTCTTCGGCGGCGAGACGCTGAAGGACTTCGCCTTCGCGCTGCTCGTCGGCATCATCTCCGGCGCGTACTCAACCATCTTCATCGCGAGCCCGGTCCTCACGCTTCTCAAGGAGCGCGAGCCGAAGTACCGCAAGCTCAAGCTTGCGGCTCGCGCCGACGAATCCTGACGCGCCGCCGGCGGCGGCCGGCTCTGGCCTAAGGCTCGACCTTCTCCCGAGACTGTCTCGACCCGCGCCTGAGGTCCGGCGACCGTCCCTCAGGCTCCCACAGAGGCTCACCCGCGAACCTGCCAAAGCTCCCGGCGCGGCACTTGCCAGCGAGCGCTCCTTTGCCCTAGCGTCGCGCCAGCGCTCGCAGGGGCGCAGGGGGTCTTCAGCGCGATGGATGGTACGCCGGCGTCGCTTCCGCACCGGTCGGGCTCGACTCAGGGAGGTGGCACGTTGGCGCGTCCATCAGGCGGCCCTCGCGAGCTCGTCGCGCACAAGATCCGGCTTCGCCTCGTCGGCTCGCGGGAGGCGGCCCCCGCACCTGCCGTCCTCGAGCTCTGCGGCGAGTTCGACCTCGACACCGTGCCCGACATCGATCGCTTCCTGAGGCGCAATCTCGGGCCGCTGTATCACCAGGAGCACCTCGTGATCGATCTGGCGGCCACGACGTTCGTCGATTCGAGCTTCATCGCGTTTCTGGTGCGCCTGGTGACCGACCAGCGAGCCAGGCACAAGGAGCTGGTGCTGGCGCGGCCGGCGGGTCAGGTGCGGCGGGTCCTGGCGCTGGTCGGGCTTCCCAACGTGGTGCCGGTCTTCGAATCGGTCGATGAAGCGGTGAGCACGTTGATGAGCGGGCGCCTGCCGGTCATTCCGCCGGCTTTCAGCCCGGCGCCCACCTGAAAGCTCAGGCGCCGGACGGCGCACAAGAACCCGCCGGGCTGTCGCCGGTCGAGCGTGCGGGGTGCGAGAGCCGTCGCCGCGGTCAGCTGGCGCGCCGCGCGCCGCGCATGTCGCCCATGCGGCGCGCCGACATGACGCGTGCCTGGAACGCCCTCATTCGGCAGGCGTCGCCGCAGTACTTCTTCGCCGGGTTCGTGGTCATGAACTCGCGGCCACACGGTTCGAAAGCACAGCGGCGGGTGACCTCTTCGCGCCGGCTCGACTTGCGGGAGTCGTGGTGGAAGTCGTCCTGCCAAGCTCCCCCGTGCAGCGCGCACACGTTGGACGGGTTGTACGCTGACAGGCGGGTCCCGCAACTCTCCACGATGCAGATACGCCCGACCCCGTATGTCTTCGTCTTCAACATGTCGTCGGCCACATTGTGGAGGCTGCGGCCTCGAAGTGGATCCGCGGTGCGCTGCTCCATCGTCCTTGCCCCCGGCGAACGCCTAGTGTGGCCCGCCGGCGCTCGCCTTCTTGAGTCGTGGTACGGCCGAGGCTCTCAGGGGGCGGCCGCCTTCAGGGCCTCGCCGCGCGACGGGTAGATGCCGAAGATGCGGTCCAGGCCGGTGATCTCGAAGATGCGGATGATGTTCTCGTCGGTACACACGATGTCGAGATTGCCGTTTCGCGGCCGCACGCGTTTCGCGCCGCTCACGAGCACGCCGAGGGCCGTCGAGTCGATGAAAGTGACCTGTGACAGATCGACGATGACCTTGCGGGCGCCGCCCTCGATGCCGTTGACGAGCACTTCTTTGAACTCCGGCGCCGAATAGATGTCGATCTCGCCCACGAGGACCACCACACCGATGTCGCCGCTGGGTGTCTCGTAGCCCACGCTGAACTGCGGCCTCTCCTCCATGCACGCCTCCCCCCGTCGAGCGCCGGGACAGCACCGCGGCCGACAGACCCGATGCATGTGAACCGTTAGTTTCCGCAGCCGTCCGGCGCTAAACCCGGCCGGGCTCCGGCGGCCGGGCGAAGCGGACCATGCGGGCGCTCGCGGGCGCTGAGGAGCGTGACTTCGGCCGGCGCTCAGCGCGGCGCGGTGGGGAGGAGGTCCTCCGTGCCGGCGGCGCCGCGCAGGGCGTAGGCGGCGATCATGCGGTCCGTGACCCATTCCACGGGCGCGCGGTCGTCGGTCCACGGCCGCGCCGCAGGCGCGGCCGTGCGCATGTCCCGCGCCAGGAGGCGCGTGTCGGGCAGAGAGAGCCTGCGGCGCCGCCAGGAGGCGGGCGGTCATGACCGCCCGCGACTGCGGCGCGCTCAGGCCCATCACGAACTGGTTGAAGCGCAGCGCCTGCCAGGTGACGACCTGGGGGAACTCCGTGGCGAGCGTACCTGCGACGGCGCGCGCCAGGCGCTCGTCGCCGGGCACCGTGGACACGTTGAGCGCCACGATGCCGCCGGGGCGCAGCCGCTGTCGCACCAGGCGGAAGAACTCGCGGGTCGCCAGGTAGAAGGGTACGTAGGGCTGCCGATAGGCGTCGATGAAGATGAGGTCGTAGCGCTCGCGGCTCGCCCGAAGGAACGGTCGCGCGTCGGCCGTCACCACGGTGAGCCCGGGGTTGTCGTCGAGACCGAAGTAGCGGCGGCCTACCGCGCTCACCGCCGGGTCGATCTCGACGCCGTCGATGCGCGCCTCCGGGTAGTAGACGCCGAAGGCGCGCGCCGTGGTGCCGCCGGCGTTGCCAAGAATGGCAACGCGCGCCGCCGGCCGGCCGAGCAGCGGCGGCGCGGTGAGGAACATGTCCCACTCGCCGCCGGTGAGCACCGTGTCGGCGCGCCACAGCGAGTGGATGGCGAGGCCCTCGTTGAGGTAGAGCCGGCGCTCGGGCCCCTGCTGCACCACCTGGATGTACTGGTAGCGTGACTCCTCCTCGTGGATGAGGCCGGTCTCGGCCTTGACCACCCCCGGCGGAAGCGCGAGGAGCGCGGCGATGGCGGCCGCCGCGACGAGCCCCGGGGCGAGCCGACGGCGGCCCAGCAGCGGCACGGCGGAGAAGGCGATGATCGCCGCCGCGCAGAGCATCGTGCGCTGCGTGCCGATCAGCGGGATGGCGACGAGCGCCGCGAGAAAGGTGCCCAGGATGCTGCCGGCGGTGGAGAGCGCGAAGATGCGGCCGGCGACGCGGCCGGCGTCGGCCACGCCCGTCGCGGCAAGACGCACGGCGAACGGCGTGACCATGCCGAGCAGCACCACCGGCGGCGCGAACAGCGCCAGCGCCGCCGCGAACGAGCCCAGCACGGCGCCGGTCGAGACCGACTCGATGCCTTGCACGGAGAGGTCGAGGAGCGGCCGCGCCACGAAGGGCACCGCCGCGATCAGCGCCGCCGCGACGATGACGATGGTCGCCAGGAGCGTCGCGGACGGATGCCGGTCGGCGAGCCTGCCCCCGAGCCAGTAGCCGAGCGACAGCGAGGCGAGGATCAGGCCGATGATGTTGGCCCACACCGCGGTGGACGACCCGTAGTAGGGGGCCAGGAGGCGGGAGGCGCAGATCTCGGTGGCCATGGTGCCGATGCCGGCAAAGAAGACGAGCGCCGTCAGGGCGCGCGGGCGGGGTGCGGCGGGTTGCGGGCTCACGGTGTCAGAGTCTACTCGAACGCCGCGTGCGACGCGCTGAGGCGGGGAAGTTGGTGGAGGTAAGCGGGCTCGAACCGCTGACCTTCTGGCTGCCAGCCAGACGCTCTCCCAGCTGAGCTATACCCCCACCGAAGGGGTGCCGACGTGTGCCGGCAGGCTCGGAAGTATAGCACAAGCGTGCCTGCCGGCAACCGCGCCTTCAGGCTCGGCGGCGCTCATGTACAATCAGGCGCTGGGCACCCGTGGGCCTCGCGGCCGCGGGCGCGCCGCAGGCGGCCGCGAGAGAGGACCACATGGATCGACGCTACGACCCGCACGCCATCGAACAGAAGTGGCAGCGCATCTGGAAGGAGCGCGACGCCTACCGCACCTCCGACGAGAGCGACAAGCCCAAGTTCTACTGCCTCGACTTCTTTCCGTATCCCTCGGGCGACGGCCTGAGCGTCGGTCACTGCCGCAACTACGTGCCCACCGACGCGGTGTCGCGCTTCCGCCGCATGCAGGGGTTCAACGTCCTCCACCCGATGGGCTGGGATTCCTTCGGCCTGCCGGCCGAGAACTACGCCATCAAGATGGGCGTCCACCCGCGCGTCACGACCGAGAGCAACATCGCCAACTACCACCGCCAGATGGACCTCATCGGCCTGTCGTTCGACTGGTCACGCGAGATCACCAGCTGTTTCCCCGATTACTACCGCTGGACGCAGTGGTTCTTCCTGCTCCTGTACGAGCGCGGCCTCGCGTATCGCTCGACCGGGCGGCAGTGGTGGTGCCCGAGCTGCAAGACCATCCTCGCCAACGAGCAGGTCGAGCAGGGCAAGTGCTGGCGCTGCGGCAGCGACGTCACGAAGAAGGACCTGGAACAGTGGTTCCTGCGCATCACCGAGTACGCGCAGCGTCTGCTCGACGACCTCGGCACGATCGACTGGCCCGAGCAGATCAAGCTCATGCAGACCAACTGGATCGGGCGCAGTGAGGGCGCCGAAGTGGACTTCGGGCTCGAGGGTCGGGACGACGTGCTCACCGTCTTCACGACCCGCCCCGACACGCTGTTCGGCGCCACCTACATGGTGCTGGCGCCGGAGCACCCACTGGTGGACGAGCTCACCGTCCCTGCGCAGCGCGCCGCGGTGAGCGCCTATCAGGATCAGGCCCGGCGCCAGAGCGAGATCGAGCGCCTGTCCACCGAGAAGGAGAAGACGGGCGTCTTCATCGGCGCCTACGCGGTCAACCCGGTGAACGACCAGCCGGTGCCGATCTGGATCAGCGACTACGTGCTCACGGGCTACGGCACCGGCGCCATCATGGCGGTGCCGGCGCACGACGAGCGCGATTTCCAGTTCGCCACCGCGTTCGGGCTGCCGATCGTCGAGGTCATCGCCCCCGAGAGCGGGGCGCAGGGCGCGCTTGCCGAAGCCTATGCCGGCGACGGCTTCATGGTGAACTCCGGGCGCTTCGACGGGCTGGCGGCGCCGGGTGAGGCCTTCGAGGCGGTCGTGGCCTGGCTCGGCGAGCGCGGCGCCGCCCGCAAGAAGGTCAACTTCAAGCTCAGGGACTGGCTCATCAGCCGTCAGCGCTACTGGGGCGCCCCCATCCCGATCGTGCACTGCGACGCCTGCGGGCCGGTGCCCGTCCCGGTCGACCAGCTGCCGGTGCTCCTGCCCGACCTCGAGGACTACCATCCCACGGACGACGGGCGTTCGCCGCTGGCCCGCGACGAGGAGTTCGTGCGCACCACCTGCCCGCGGTGCGGCGGTCCCGGCCGCCGCGAGACCGACACCATGGACACCTTCGCCTGTTCGAGCTGGTACCACTTCCGCTTCGCCTCGCCGCACGACGAGTCGGCTGCCTTCGACCGCGACAAGGCCGAGTACTGGCTGCCCGTCGACCTCTACGTCGGCGGCGCCGAGCACGCGGTGATGCACCTGCTCTACGCGCGTTTCTTCTGCAAGGTGGCGCAGGACGCCGGCTTCGTGAGCTTCGGCGAGCCCTACGCGCAGCTTCGCAACCAGGGCATGATCCAGGCCGAAGACGGCCAGAAGATGAGCAAGAGCAAGGGCAACGTGATCACCCCCGACAGCGTGGTCGAGCGCTACGGCGCCGACAGCCTGCGCGTGTACGAGCTCTTCATCGCGCCGTTCGAGCAGAGCGTCGCCTGGAGCGATCGCGGGGTGCAGGGCTGCCTGCGCTTCCTGAACCGCTTCTGGAACCTCGTCGCCGAGGTCGCGGAGGCGCAGGGCAGCGGGGTGGCGGCGGACGAGGCCGAGGCCGAGAAGGGCCGCCAGGTCCTGCGTACGCTCAACAAGACCATCCGCAAGGTCACGCACGACCTCGACGCCTTCCGCTTCAACACCGCCGTCTCGGCGCTCATGGAGCTGCAGAACGAGCTGCTCGAGGTGTGGGCCGGCGCGAGGGGCGCGCTCACCCTGGCGCAGTGGCGCGACGTGGTCACCGACATGACCCTGCTCGTGGCGCCGATGGCTCCGCACATCGCCGAGGAGGTCTGGGAGCTGCTCGGGCACGGCGAGACGGTGCTCGACGCCGCCTGGCCGGCCTGGGACGAGGAGCTGGCCGCGGACGAGGTCGTCACCGTGGTCGTGCAGGTGAACGGCAAGCTGCGCGACCGCCTCGAAGTGCCGGTGGGCGCGGAGAAGGACGGCGTGCTGGCGCAGGCGCGGGCGGCCGCCAACACGGTGCGCTTCCTCGAGGGCAAGCAGGTCGTGAAGGAGATCTACGTGCCCGGCAAGCTGGTCAACTTCGTCGTGAGGTAGACCCGCCGGAAGACGGCGCGGAGACCGGACCCCAGTGTCACCCCGTGGAATCGCCCCTCCGGGGCGATGACGCGCGCGACGCCTCGGGCTAGCCTGCCGGAGCAGGCGCGTCGCCGGCCGGTGCGGGCGCCTGCAGGGTTCTCGTCCGCGTTCTCCCCGGAGGTGACCATGCAGCTCTCGCGCCGTCAGATCTACGCCTATGTCGCCGTGGCCGCCGTGGTCCTCGCCGTCGGCGTCCGCTACGTGGTGTTCCCGAAGGCGGCCGGTCCGGCCGGCGGCGAGCCGCTGGTGCTGGCAGCGGCGTCTCCTCCGCCGGCTTCTCCGGCCGCCGCGGCCAGCCCGTCCGCGGCGGCCGACGTGGTCGTCTACGTGTGCGGCGCGGTCAAGTCGCCGGGCGTCGTGCGCGTCCCGGCCGGCGCTCGTGTCGCCGACGCGCTGGCGCTCGCCGGCGGCCCCGGTGCTCGCGCCGAGCTGGGCGCCGTGAACCTCGCCGCCAAGGTCGTCGACGGCCAGCAGATCCTGGTGCCCGAGCGCGGCGCGGTGGTCGCCGCCGGGTCGTCAGGCGGCGCGATCGGGTCCGCGGCGAGCGGGGCGTCGGCGTCGGCAGGCGGGTCGGCCACGACGCCCGGGGCCCCGATCAACATCAACACCGCGTCCCTCGAGGAGCTGGATGCCCTCGATGGGGTCGGCCCGGCCACCGCGCAGAAGATCATCGATTACCGCTTGGCAAACGGCCCGTTCAAGGTGGTCGACGACATCAAGAACGTGTCCGGCATCGGCGACGCCAAGTTCGCCGCCATGAAAGACAGCATCACGGTGTGATCCCCGGTGGTGCGAAGGGTCGCCGCGCTGCACGTGTTCGCCGCCGCTTACTGCGGCGGGCTCTGCCTGGCGCTCGCCTTCAGACCGTCATGGTGGCATCTCGTCCTCGGCATGGCCGGCCCGGCGGCGGCCGTGGTCGTGGCGCTGCGACGCGAGTCCCTCAGCGCGTTCGTCGCCGG
The DNA here is from genome assembly GCA_963700035.1 of uncultured Thermoleophilia bacterium. GTDB lineage: Bacteria > Actinomycetota > Thermoleophilia > UBA2241 > UBA2241 > CAIXSE01. The sequence goes on from CAVOWE010000018.1 coordinate 137,000, forward strand.
CCTGGCTGCCGGCGCTCCCCGTCTGCCTCGCTGCCATGTTCCTCGTCGCCGGCATCGCCGTGGGCGGCAGCCGCCTGGATTCGCTTGGGCACTCCACGCTCGAGGCCTACGAGGGCCGCACCGTGACCGTCGCGGCGGTGCTCACCGACCTGCCGGCGGCCAAAGACGACCAGGTCACGCTCGCCGTCGCCGTCGGCGCCGTCAACGGTGCGCCTCTTGCCGAGCCCGCCCACCTGCGGCTGCGGCTGGAGGACGGAAAGCCCTTCGTGCTCGATTCGTGCGGCGCCCTCGTGGAGGGCGCCGTCCTCGAGCTGGACTCCGTGCGCGTCGAGCCGCTGCCGGCGCCCCGGCCGGGCGCCTTCGACTACGGCCGCTATCTGCGCCGCCGCGGCGAGCACGTCACGCTTGAGGGCCGCTTCGCCGACCTGCGCGTCACCGGGCGCCGCGGCGGCCTCCAGGGAGCCGTCGACCGCCTGCGTCTGGCCTCCCGCGCGCATCTGCGCGTAGGCGTTCATCCACCCGTGAGCGAGGTGCTGCAGGGCATGGTCCTCGGCGACGACGAGGGCGTCGACCAGGCTTCCATCGACGACTTCCGGCGCAGCGGCCTTCTGCACATCATGGCCGTCTCCGGCGAGAACGTCATCCTGCTCTGCAGCATGTGGGCGCTCGCCTTCTCGCTGCTGGGCATCCCGCGCCTCGTGCGCACGACCCTCCTCGTGCCGGTCGTCGCCACCTACGTGCTGCTCACCGGGGCGTCGCCGTCCATCGTGCGCGCCGGCGTGTCCGGCATCGTCGGACTGCTCGCGGTGCTCGCCTCCCGGCCCACCGACGGCTGGCTGCTGTGGCTGGTCCCTGCGGCGTGGCTGCTCACGCGCAACCCCAACAACCTCTACGACGTCAGCTTCCAGCTGTCGTTCGGCGCCGTGGCGGGGCTCCTTCTGCTGGCGCGGCCGCTCACGCGGCTCTTCGGGTTTCTTCCCGGACCCCTGCCGCAGCAGGTCGGGATCACCACGGCCGCGAGCCTGTCAACGGCGCCCGTCTCGATGCTCACGTTCGGCTCCGCCTCGCTGGTGAGCGTCCCGGCCAATGTGGCCGGGGGCTTCGTGTTGGGTCCCATCATGTTCGTCGGCATGCTGTCGCTGCTCCTGGGGTTCGTAGGCGGCTGGCTGTCGGCTCCGCTGAACGTGGTGGCAGGGCTCTTCATCGGGTTTCTCATCGAGGTCGCACGGCTGTTCGGCAGGCTGCCGTTCGCCGTGTACGAATGGCGCGGGGTGAGTCTGAGACTCCTCCTTCTGGTCGCGTTCGGCGGCGAGCTCGCCGTGGTCGCCTGGCTCGCTCGCCGCGCCGGGGGCGGTCTGTCGGCCTACGTCCGCGACCGCCGCCGGCGGGCGGCGCTCGTGGCCGCAAGCGCGGCTCTTGCCGCGGCCGTGCTTCTGCTCGCGCCCATGCCGGCGGCCCCGCCCAGCCAGCCCACGCTCACGTTCCTCGACGTCGGCGAAGGCGCGGCGACGTTGTTCCAGGCGCCCGGCGGCCCCACCGTACTCATCGATGCGGGCCCGGCTCCGCTGGCCCGCACCCTGCGCGCCCACGCGGTCCGCCGCATCGATCTGCTCGTGCTGTCCCACGGCCACGCCGACCACACCGCCGGGCTCTCGGACGTCGTGGGGAGCATCCCCATCACCACGGCCCTGCTCCCTCGTCCGCCGGCGCCGTCGGCGGCGCTCGAGGACATCGCCTCGAGACTGACGGCGGCGGGCGCCGAGGTGCGCTGGTGCGAATCGCCGGCGGCGCTGGCGGGCGCCGGCTGGAGCCTCCGCGTGCTTCCCACCGCGGCCCCCGAGGGCGAGAGCGGCAACCAGAGCGAGAACGACGCCGCCCTCGTGGTCCTGGCCGATCTCGGCGGCCGGCTGCGCGCTGGTGCCGGGCGACGCCGAGGGCGACGTGCTCGAGAGGCTCGACCTGCCGGCATGCGCCGTCGTCGAGCTGCCCCACCACGGCAGCCGCGGCGGCCTCGACGAGGCGCAGCTGGACGCGCTCGCCCCGGCCCTGGCGATCATCTCGGTGGGCCCCAACACCTACGGCCACCCGACGCCCGAGATGCTGGACCTTCTGGCCGCGAGCGGCGTCGCCTGCGCGCGCACCGACCAGCGCGGCGAGATCGCCTTGACGGCCGCGCCGCGCGGGCTCGAGGTCAGGGTGAGCGCCGGCGGGTGACGGGGCCGGCGGCGGTCAGAGCGGCTGACGCGGCGGGTGGCGCGCTCGGCGCGGCGCGTCAGATCTCGCGCCGCGAGAAGCGCCAGACGGCCGCGGCCAGACAGGCTGCGCTCACCGCGATGCCCGCCGCTACCGGCGCCTGCCAGTGCGCCGGGTCGCCGCCGAGCACGGCGTCGGCCGCCGGCATGAGCCCCGCCGGCGTCATGCGGCTCGTGGCCTCGAACTGGGTGAGGATGGCCACAGAGGCATACACGCCGATGCCGGCGCCCGCCGCGGCCGCCGGCGCCGCCAGCACGGCGCTCAGCAGGACCATGACGCTGAGGAACATGGTGGCGTACACGAACCACAGGCCCACCGCGGCGATCGCCTCCTGCGCTGGGCCAGTGCCCAGCAGCGCGGCCGTGACGGCGACGCACACCGCCGTCGCCGCGACGGCCGCGACGGCGATCACGAGGACCTGCGACAGCCACTTGGCCAGCACGAAGGCGCCTCGCGACAGCGGCTTGGCCAGCGCCAGCGCCGCGGTGCCGGCGCGCACCTCCGAACTGACGATGCCGCCGTAGGCGATCACGAGGGCGAACATCACGAGCTCGCCGAGATTGTGGAGGTACTCGATGTAGGCGGCCAGGGCGCTCGGATCGGGCACGGAGATGGCGAATCCCTGCGGCATGCTGCCGAGCCTGTCCGCCAGGGTCGGCATGAGGTAGGTGATGATCGGCGACGACAGCGCCGCGAACAGGATGAAACCGGGCAGGACCCAGATGCGCCAGGTGTGCACGGTCTCGCGCAGCTCCTTGCTGAGGAAGGCGGCGAAACCCTTCATCGGGGATCTCCCTCGACCAGGTCGACGAAGACGTCTTCGAGGCTCAGCTCGTCGCTTTCGAGGCGGCGCAGTGCGAGCCCCAGACGCGCGACCAGCGCGGGCAGCTCGCGCTGCGCCGCCTCGAGGTCGTCGGTGGCCAGGCGCAGGCCGCCGTCCTCGGCGAACGTCGACCGCGCGCAGCCAGGCGGCGCCCTCGAGCGCCGCCGCGAGGCGCTGCGGCTCGTCCACATCGACGGCCAGGCGGCTGAGCCCGCCGCGCCGCAGGCGAAGCTCGCCGATGGGCGCGTGCGCGGCCACGCGCCCGTGGTCGATGATGGCGACGGTGTCGCAGACGCGTTCCACGTCGGCGAGGATGTGCGTCGAGAAGAACACGGTGGTGCGGCCGCGCAGGGCCGCGACCATGTCGAGCACTTCGCGGCGGCCGATGGGGTCGAGGGCGCTGGTCGGCTCGTCGAGCAGCAGCAGGCGGGGCGCGTTGACCAGCGCCTGGGCCACGCCGAGGCGCTGCTTCATGCCGCGCGAGAAGCCGCCGATGCGGGTGCCGACCCCGGTGAGGCCGGCGAGATCGAGCAGCGCGACGACGCGCGCGTCGAGCACTTCGCCGCGCAGCCCGAAGAGGCTGCCGGCGAAGCGCAGATACTCAGGCGCGGTCATCCACTTGTAGAAGGCCGGCACATCGGGCAGGAAGCCGACCAGGGCGCGCACGTCGCCGCCGGCCCCCGCGACTTCGTGCCCGAGCACGTGGGCCGCGCCGGATGTGGGGCGGGCGAGCCCGGCGAGGATCCGCAGCGTCGTGGTCTTGCCGGCCCCGTTGGGGCCGAGAAAGCCGAACACCGAGCCCTCCGGCACGCTCAGCGAGAGGCCGTCGAGAGCCGCCGTGGTGCGGAAGACCTTGTGGACGCCGACAAGCTCGACGGCGGGCCCGCCGCTCTTCTCAGCGGCTGCCGACCCGGCGAGGGCGCCTCCGTCCGCCCTGTGGGCGCCGGGTCCCGCCGCGTCGTAGAGCGCGGCGGCGGCGCGCGCGACGTGGCCGTCGCCGCCGGGCGCGCGCGGCGGCGGGACTCCCGCGGGCGCGGCGCGCAGCCGCCCGACGATGAGGTAGATCACCGGCCCGATGAGCTGCACGAGGAGACACAGCAGAAGCCAGAGCAGCCGGCTGCCGCCGGCGACCTGGTCGGCCGGGCGTCTGGCCAGGTCGATCAGTGCCCACGCAAGAAGCCCGAGCTCGACGAGTACGAGCACCCCCAGAAGCGCCACGGCGAGCGGCGAACCGAGCGAGACTGACGCGGCGATGAGGCGCACGTTCCTCCTCCGGGCGGCGGTCGCCGCGCGGGCGCGCGCGGCCACCGGAATCCTAGACGGCGGCCTTGCCGGCGTCGAGCATGAACGTCTGCAGGTGCGAGTAGCGTGCGTGCTATCCTTCGGCCACCATGAGCGATCCCGACCCCCTGAAGCCCGTCTACCTGATCGTCGGCAACGATCGGCCCAAAGTGCGCCGCGCCGTCCAGAAGTTGCGGCGGCGCGTCATCGCCGAGAGCGGCAGCGACATCAACGTGGCCTCGTTCGAGGTGGAGAAGCTCACGACGGCCGCGACCCTGCGGGCGCTGATCGAAGCCGCCGACTCGCCTGGGTTCGCCCTCGGCACACGACTTCTTCTGGTGTTCAACGCCCACCAGTTCAACGTCAAGGAGCGCAAGGAGCTGCTCGTCTACATCCACGACCCGATGCCCGGGACCACTCTCGCCCTGGAGGCCGAGAAGTGGCCCAAGGACGACGCGCTGTACAAGACCGTGTTCAAGGCGGGGGGATTCCTTCGCTACGATCTGCCGAAGAAGTACGAGATGGCCGGCTGGGTGCGCGAACGGGCGGCCGCGAAGCGGCTGCCGATGAGCGTCGCCGTGGCCCGGCATCTGCTCGACGTCTGTGGCGAGGACCCGCAGCACAGTGAACGGCTCGAGCGCGAGATCGAGAAGCTCGCCCTGTACTGCCGGGGCGCCGAGGCTGCGGTCGAGGACGTGGACGCGGTCTGCACGCCCGACGACGAGGCGCGCATCTTCGACCTCATGGACGCGGTCGGCCATCGCGACCGCACGAAGGCCTTCGGACTCCTCGAGACGATCTTCGCCTCCGGGGACCCCCGGGAAGACGCGAACCGCGTCCTGTATGGCCTGCTGCGCTACGTGCGTCAGCTCGAGGCCGCGTGGCAGCTCGGCGCGAGCGATCAGGGGACGGCGGCGAAGCAGCTGGGCGTGCACCCCTTCACGGCCAAGAAGCTGCTGGAGCAGCGCAAGAACTACGACCGGCGCCGCTTCGACAAGGCTTACCGGGCGCTGGCGGTGGCGGAAACCGGGATGCGCGGGCGCGCGCCGGCCACGCTCGAGACGGCGGCCGGCGTGAACCACAGCGACCGGCTGGTGGTCGAGCTGGCCCTGGCGCGACTGCTGTCGTAGGACGACGAGGCGCGGCTCGGCGAGGCGGCCGGCGCTGCGCTGGGGGAGGGGCGCTCTGGAGGGCGCTCGCTAGCGCTCGCTCCGCTCGGCGATCAGGCTGGTGCTCCGCCGGGGTCGAAACCCCGGCCTCCGCACCAGCCGCCTCGCGAGCCTCCGTCGCATGCCCTCCCCCAGCTCCGCACCGGCCGCCTCGCGAGACGCCGCTGGAATGCGCGGACGCCGAAACGGGCCGGTCGCTGGGCGACCGGCCCGTTTCGGCGTCTTACTCGGGAACGCTACTCAGGCGGAGAGCTGCGCGAGCGTGTGCTCGACGCGACTCTTCTTGTGGGCGGCGTTGTTCTTGTGGAGGATGCCCTTGGCGGCGGCCTTGTCGATGCGCGAGGTCAGGAACGTGGCCGTCTTCTGGGCCTCGTCGGCCTGCTTCTCGGCGACCTGGTCCTCGAGGCGCTTGAACAGCGTCTTGAGGCTCGACTTGGCGTGCCGGTTGCGCAGCCGCTGCTTGGCGGCCAGGCGGATGCGCTTCTTCTGCTGCTTGATGTTGGCCACGTGATCCCTTCGATCCTGGTGAAATCGTGACTGCGTGCTGAGGCAGTGGGGACTGCGCTCGGACGCGAGATGCTACCACACGGCGTGTGCGAGCGGCAAACGAAGAGGGGGGTAGGAAGCGACGGATGGCCTTCACGACGGATGCTGGCCCCGCGCACCGAAAGTGACCGCGGGCGCCGCCGGGTGCAGTCCAGGCCGCGGCTTCGCATGCCGGCGGATCATCTGGCCGTAACGCGAGCACGGCTTCCAGCGCCGGGACGAGGTCCGAGGCGCTGGAGAACAGGATGCGCACGCCCGAGAGCCAGAGGATCGACCTGGCCATCGCTCGCGGAATCGGTGGGAGAGCAAAACGCGTCGCGGGCACGGTTCGTGCGCTCCAGTCGCGCCGACGACTTCAGCGCACTCGGTTTGCGTGTGCGCATCCTGTGGGATACACTCAACACGTGATCGAGATTCGGCAGACAGACGAGTACCAGCGCTGGTTCGAAGGATTGCGGGATCGCACTGCGCGGTTCCGTATCGGCGCTCGCATCCGTCGAGTCTCGCTCGGCAACTACGGCGACATCAAGCCGGTCGGCGAGGGTGTTTCGGAGCTCCGTGTCCAGTTCGGGCCCGGCTACGGGGTCGATCTCACGCAGCGCGGGGACACCTTGATCATCCTGCTCGCGGGCGGCGACAAGTCGACCCAGCGACGTGACATCGAGCGGGCTCAGGAGCTCGCGCGGGGGTTGTGAGGAGGCCCACGATGGCGAAGACAAAGACGACCACCCACCCTTGGGACATCACGCGGTATCTAGGAGTCGGATGAAGACATCGCGGCGTATCTTGACGCCGCCCTCGAAGAGGACGACCCGGCCCTCCTCGCGGCAGCACTCGGCGACGTCGCCCGCGCCAAAGGGATGACCGCGATCGCCCGTGAGACAGGACTGGGGCGCGAAAGCCTGTACAAGGCGCTGTCCTCAGGCGGCAACCCGGAGTTCGCGACGGTGCAGAAGGTCGTACGCTCTCTGGGCCTCAAGCTCCACGTCACACCATGACTTCGCGCGACGACATCAAGCTGTTCGTCAAGCTGCCGCGCTGGTTCGAGATCGACACGCCGGTCGGCGAGTACAACCCGGACTGGGCGATCCTCAAGCAGAACGGCGGACCGCTCTACTTGGTCCGCGAGACCAAGGGCACGCGCGACTTCCTGAAGCTGCGCACCAGCGAGGCCGACAAGGTGCGCTGCGGCCAGAAGCACTTCGAGGCGCTTGGGGTGCCGTTTGCCGTGGCGGTGACTGCAGACGAGGTATAGGCAGCCAGGTCGTCCGAGGCCTACCTCCACGGAGGGAGCGTGCTCGCTGCCGGAATCCCTCAGCCGGACGACCACATCCACCTCCACCGGGAGGTTCTCGCCCGCGCCTTTCCCGGTAGCCTCTCCTCGTGAGCACACCTGGAGGAGTCCCATGAGAGCGATCGTCTGCCCAAGATACGGAGGACCGGATGTCCTCGAGTTGCGAGAAGTGGAACGGCCCAGCCCCAAAGACGACGAGGTCTGCATCAGGGTCATGGCGACCGCGGTGACGGCGAGCGACATCTTCATCCGCGGTTCTGACATACCGCTGCGGTTCCGCATCCCCATGCGCCTGATGCTCGGCATCACGAGGCCACGCAAGCCGATCATCGGCTTGGTGCTGGCGGGAGAGATCGCAGCGGTGGGCCGAAACACGACGAGATTCAAGCCCGGCGACCAGGTCTATGGGCTCACGGGCTTCGGCCTCGGCGCCTACGCCGAGTACAAGTGCATGAAGGAGACAGACTCGAAGCACGGGTGCCTGGCGCTGAAGCCGGCGAACCTGACCTACGAGGAATCGACCGTGGCGGCCTATGGAGGACTGCTGGCGCTGCAGTACATGGAGAAGGGCAACATCCGGCGCGGCCAGCGAGTGCTCGTCTATGGGGCATCGGGTACGTCGGGTACGACGGCAGTGCAGTACGCGAAGCATCTCGGCGCGGCAGTCACCGGGGTCTGTAGTACCGCCAACGTGGAGCTGGTGAAGTCCCTCGGCGCGGACTCCGTCATCGACTACACCAAGGTCGACGCGCTCGAGCCTGGCGACAGGTACGACTTCGTGCTCGACGCAGTCGGGAAGGCGAAGACGTCCAGGCTGAAGGAGTCTTGCAGGGCGAGCGTCGCCGGCAAGGACAGGTATGTCTCGATCGACGACGGCAGTCTCCTGCTGGACTCGGGAAGGCTGACGGCGATGAAGGAACTGGTCGAGGCCGGCCACATCAGGCCGGTCGTGGATCGCTGCTACCCCCTCGAGGACATCGCAGAGGCTCACAGGTACGTCGGGGATGGGCCACAAGCGAGGGGGAGTGGCTGTTACCGTCGGACACGAAGTCGTAGCCTAGGCCCATCTGGAGCGGGTGCTTCCGTACCTGCGCGCCAGTGGCCGGCTTCGGCCCGGCCGGCGCCGTTCTGGCTCCGGCGAGCGCCGGGTGGTACCGTCGACGGACATGGGACGACTCCGCGGCATCCTCCTCGCGCTGGTCCTCGCCGCCGTTGCGCCGGCGGCGGCAGGCGCGCTCGGCTGCGTCTCTCAGGGAGCGGCCGAGGCGGCCGGCGAGAGCGTCGCCGCCGCGACGACCGTCGTCTCTTCACCCGCGCCGACCACCTCGCCGAGCCCGCCGGCGCCTTCGGAGCTGGCCGGGTGGTCGAACCGCCGGCTCGCGGCACAGCTCGTCTTCTGCAGCGTGCCGGCGACGAACCCGTCCGCGGGGCGCAGGTTCGCGCAGCATGGGAGTCGGCGGCATCGTGATCCTCGGCGGCGGGGCGCGGAGCAGCATCGGGAGGGACCTTGCGGCCGTCCTCAAGGCCGCGCCCCACAGCGTCAAGCCCTTCATCGCCAGCGACGAGGAAGGCGGGCAGGTGCAGCGGCTGCGGGACGTGATCTACCCGCTGCCGTCGGCCCGCGTCCAGGGCGGTTGGAGCGCGTCGAAGACGAGGGCGACGGCGAAGGATTACGGCGCTCGCCTCCGCAAGCTGCACGTCTCGGTGGTGTTCGGGCCGGTCGCCGATCTGGACGTCCCGGGCCGATACATGAGCTCGCTCGACCGGTGTTTCTCGCGGGAGCCCAAGGTGGTCGGCAGCGCACGTCGTCGCCTGGGTGACGGGGCTGCGCGCCTCGCGGGTGCTCTCGACCGTCAAGCACTGGCCGGGCCACGGCTGGGCTGCGGACACCCACAGCGGCGCGGCTCGCGTCCCCTCGCTCTCGGTGCTGCGACGCGAGGACATGGTGCCGTTCGAACAGGCCTTCGACGTGAACGTGCCGCTGGTGATGGTGGGGCACCTGCGCTCGAAGGGGCTCACGGGGGACGAGACGCCGGCGAGCCTCTCGCGCCAGGCCCTGACGTACCTGCGCGGGCGCACCGGTGACACGACCGTCATCATCACCGACTCGCTGTCCATGGCCGCGACGACCAAGGCGCTCGACATCAAGCTGCCGGCGGCCGCCGTGCGGGCGCTCAAGGCCGGCGCCGACCTCGCGCTGTTCGCCACGGGGGACCCGGGGCCGGTCATCGACGCCGTGACGGCGGCGATCAAATCCGGGCGCATCCCCAGGGCTGAGGCCGAGGCGAAGGTGCTGCGAGTCCTCGTGCTGAAGCGCAAGGCGGGCCGGCGGCCGGCCGCGCAGTACTTCGCGGCCGGCGGTCGAATCAATGGACTCATGAGCGATCACAAGCGCAAGCTCGCCCTGGCGGCGGTCATCGTCGCCTCTGCGACCGCCGTCTCCCGTCTCACCGGCCTGGGCCGCGAGGTCATCACCGCGGCGATCTACGGCGTCGACCCGAGCTACAACACCTTCGTCTCGGTGTCGGTGATCCCGCAGCTCGTGCAGCAGCTCTTCGCCGATGCCGCGATCAGCGCCGCGTTCGTGCCCGTCTTCACGTCCCTGCTTGCCAAGGGGGAACTCGAGCGCGCCTATCGTCTCGCCGCCAACCTGCTCGGGCTGATCGTCGTCGTGGTCGGGGCGGCCGTCGCGATCCTGGCGCTGGCCGCCGGACCACTCACTCAGCTCGTGTACCCGGAGCTCACCACGACCGCCGCTGACGCAGAGCTTGCGGCGCAGCTCCTGCGCATCCTGGTCCCGACGATCCTGTTCCTCTCGCTGGCCGGCGCCGTCAGCGGCGTGCTCTACTCGTTCGAACGCTTCACCATGCCCGCGGTCGTCTCGATCGTCTGGAACCTGACCATCATCGCCGCCATCGCGCTGTTCCACGAGTCGCTCGGGGTGAGCGCCATCGCCTGGGGCATGCTGCTGGGCACGGCGCTCGAGGTCGTGCTCCTGGCCGGCGCCGCGCGCTACCACGGGCGCTGGCTCTGGCCCCGCTTCGGCCTCGGCGATCCCCTGCTGCGCCGCGTCCTTCTGCTCATGGTCCCGATCACGATCACGCTCGGCATCCTCAACTTCAACGCCCTCATCGGCACCTGGTTCGCGCAGTTCGTCAGCGACAGGGCGGCGGCGGAGATCGGCTACGCCTTCCGCCTCTACCAGCTCCCGCAGGGCATCTTCGCCGTGACCATCGGCACCGTGCTGTTCCCCTCGTTGTCACGCTTCGCGGCGCAGCACGACGACGGACGCTTTCGCGACACGGTGTCGCTCGGGGTCCGGCAGATGGTCTTCGTCTCGCTGCCGTTCGTCGCCTGGTTCGCGGTGATGCCGCAGGCCTTCGTGCAGATGGTGTACGAGCGCGGTCAGTTCGACGCGCAGGCCACGGTCGAGGTCGCCGGGGCGCTCGCCATGTTCTCCATCGGCCTCGTCTTCGCCAACTCCAACATCATGCTCAACCGCGCCTTCCAGAGCATGCAGAAGCCGTGGCTGCCGCTGTACGTCAGCGTCGGCAACCTGGCGATCAACGTGCTGCTGTGCTGGCTGCTCTACAAGCCGCTGGGCGTGCAGGGGATCACGCTGAGCATGGCGACGGTGTCGGCGGTCAACTTCGCCGCCCTCTTCTTCCTGCTGCGTCGCCAGGTGGGGCGTATCGACGGCCGCAAGATGGCCGGCGCAGCGGGCGGAGCCCTGCTCTGCGCCGCGGCACTTGCGACCGTATCCTACGGCGTCTGGTGGGCGCTCGAGGACTTCGCCACCGGCGGGTTCGGCCGGCTCGTCGCGGCGATCGCGCTCGCGGTCCTCGCCGGCGGCGCCGTGTATCTCGGGCTCGCCAAGCTGCTGCGGCTCGAGGAGCTCGCCGTCGTGCGGCAGCTCGTGCGGCGCCGGTCCCGGCGACCGACGGCTCCGCCGCCGTCCGCGGCGGAGTAGGCGAGCCGGCCGCGCGGCCGCGCGCCTCGCGCGCCGCCCCGGGCGACCCGCCCCTCGGGAGCCTGTATCATTGGCGGTCGTGACTTCACTCGACCACATCCGCAACTTCAGCATCATCGCCCACATCGACCACGGCAAGTCGACGCTGGCCGACCGCGTCCTCGAGGTCACCGGCACGGTGGCCGCGCGCGACATGAAGGAGCAGCTCCTCGACAAGATGGACCTCGAGCGTGAGCGCGGCATCACCATCAAGAGCCAGGCGGTGCGCATCGCCTACGAGGCGCGCGACGGCCAGACGTACCAGCTCAACCTCATCGACACCCCCGGACACGTCGACTTCACCTACGAGGTCTCGCGCAGCCTCGCCGCCTGCGAGGGCGCCGTCCTGCTCGTCGACTGCACCCAGGGCGTCGAGGCGCAGACGGTCGCCAACGCCTATCTGGCCATCGACAACGACCTCGAGATCATCCCCGTGCTCAACAAGATCGACCTGCCGGCCGGCAACGTGCCCGAGGCCGAGCTGGAGCTCCACGAGCTCACCGGCGCCACGCACGACGAGATCCTCACCGTATCCGCCAAGACGGGGGAGGGCGTGGAGGACGTGCTCGAGGCCGTGGTGGCGCGCACGCCGCCGCCGGTGGGCGATCCCGAGGCGCCGGCCCGCGCGCTCATCTTCGACAGCGAGTACGATCAATACCGCGGCGTGATCGCCTACGTACGCGTGGTCGACGGCAGCTTCTCGCGCCGCCAGGTCGTCACGATGATGGGCACCGCTCAGGAGGCCGAGATCGAGGAGCTCGGCTACTTCGGCCCCGAGATGAAGCCGACCGAGCGACTCGAGACCGGGGAGGTCGGCTACATCATCACCGGCGTCAAGGACGTGGCGCAGGTGCGCGTCGGCGACACGATCACCGACAAGAAGCGGCCGGCCGCCGAAGGCCTGCCGGGCTACAAGGTCGTGCAGCCGATGGTCTTCACCGGGCTCTTCCCGACCGAGGGCGACAAGTTCGAGGAGCTGCGCGACGCGCTCGAGAAGCTGAAGCTCAACGACGCGGCGCTCATGTACGAGCCCGAGAGCTCGAACGCCCTCGGCTTCGGCTTTCGCTGCGGCTTCCTCGGCTTGCTGCACATGGACATCGTGCGCGAGCGCCTGGAGCGCGAGTACGACCTCGAGCTGCTGACCACGATGCCCAACGTGGAGTATCACGTCTATCTCACGAACGGCTCCATGACCGTGGTGCGCAACCCGGCGCAGATGCCCGAGGCGACCCACATCGAGCGCGTGGAGGAGCCTTTCGTCGCCGCCAGTATCCTCGTGCCCACGGAGTTCGTCGGCACGATCATGGAGCTCTGCCAGGGCCGCCGCGCCGACTTCGTCGACATGAAGTACCTCTCGCCGCACAGGGTCGAGATGCACTACCGGCTGCCGCTCGGCGAGATCGTGCTCGACTTCTTCGACCAGCTCAAGACGCGCACCCGCGGCTACGCGTCGCTGGACTACGAGTTCCACGGCTATCGCGCGAGCGACCTCGTGAAGCTCGACATCCTGCTGGCCGGTGATCCGGTCGATGCGCTCTCGCTGATCGTGCCGCGCGGGCGCGCCCATCTGCGCGGCAAGGCCCTCGTGACCAAGCTGCGCCAGAAGATCCCGCGGCAGATGTTCGAGGTCGCCGTGCAGGCGGCCATCGGCAACCGCGTGGTGGCCCGCGAGACGGTCAAGGCGATGCGCAAGGACGTGATCGCCAAGTGCTACGGCGGCGACATCAGCCGCAAGCGCAAGCTGCTCGAGAAGCAGAAGGCGGGCAAGAAGCGCATGAAGCAGCTGGGCACCATCGAGGTGCCGCAGGAGGCCTTTCTCGCCGTCCTCGAGCTCGAGCCGGACGACAAGGACCACTGATGGGCGGCGGACGCGGCGCGGAAGCGCCGCATCTCGCGCCGCCCTCCACCGCGCACCACAGCCTCGTTCCTGGCGGCGCTCGCGCGAGTATCAGGCCGAAGCGCGACACGCGGAACTGCCGGCGGACAAGCTCGCCGACCCGATGGAGTTCGCGCGGTACGTCGCGGCGCTGGCCGACGGCATCGCGCGGCCCGGCGAGCCCGACTTCTGCCTGGCCACTCTGCGTGGTGAGCCACCCCCGGAGCCCGTTTCCCGACGGCTACGTCCCTCAGAGCGTCTGGTGGTGGGTCGCCGGCGAAGAGTACCTCGGCCGGCTGTCGATCCGTCACCACCTGACGCCGCACCTGCTGTACGAGGGTGGTCACATCGGCTTCGAGGTCCGGCCGAGCGCCCGGCGGCGAGGCCATGCCGCGGCCATGCTGGCCGCGGCGTTGCCGCTCGCCGCCGCCCTCGGGGTCGATCCGGCCCGGCTCGACTGCGACGCCGGAAACGCCGCGTCGCGCCGCGTGATCGAGAAGAACGGCGGCGTGCTCGACGAGGAGCGGGACGGCACCCTGTACTTCTGGATCCCGACGACGTGACTGCCGTGGCTCGCGCGGACACGCTCCGAGCCTTCGAAGGGCCCGTGCGCCACGTCTACGTGCACGTGCCGTTCTGCCGGGCGAAGTGCGACTACTGCGACTTCGCCTCGGCGGCGGTCGGCGACGCGCCGGACGGCGCCCTGCTGGACGGGTTCGTCACCGGCGTCGCCGCCGAGTGGGAGCGTGAGCGCGCGGCGCACGACGTGCGCCGCCTCCACACGCTGTACCTCGGCGGCGGCACGCCGAGCCTGCTGGGGCCGGGCCGGCTCGAGCGCCTGCTCGAGCTCTTCCGGCCCCAGCTGACGCCCCACGCCGAGGTCACCGTCGAGACCAACCCGGAGGACGTCGACGAGGCGTTCGCCGCGTGGGCGGCGGCCGCGCCGCTCGCCGGCGGAGCCGGCGCGGCGCGCGGCCTGCGCGTCTCTCTGGGCGTCCAGAGCTTCAGCCCGGACCTGCGCGAAGCGCTCGGTCGCCGGGCGCAGGCCGACCCGGCCGAGGCGTTCGAGCGCCTGCGTCGCGCCGGGGTCGCGAACCTCAGCCTCGACCTGATCCAGGGCATCCCCGGGCAGACGGAGGGCGGCGCTGGAGGCGGATATCGCCGCGGTCCTCGACCTGCGCCCGGACCACATTTCGTGGTACGAGCTAGGGCTCGTCCCAGGCACGCCGCTGGCGGCGCGCTCTGCGGCGCTCGCGCGACGAGGACGCCGGCGCCGCCTTCTTCCGCCGCGTCGTGCGGGCGCTGTCTCACGCCGGCTACGACTGGTACGAGGTGAGCAACTTCGCGCTCCCGTGGCGCAAGGCGCGCCACAATCTGGCGTATTGGCGCGCCCGCCCGTATCTCGGCCTGGGCCCCGGCGCGGTCAGCACGGTCGGCGCGCGGCGCTGGACCAACGTCGCCGACACCGCGGCCTGGGCGGCGGCGCTGGCCGCGGGCGCGCGCCCGCCGCGGGAGGTCGAGGACCTGGGCGCGGCCACCCGCGCCCGCGAGCGCCTGCTGCTGGCGGCGCGCTGCGGCGAGCGCGTGCCGCTCGCCGAGCTGGCCGCCATCCTCGACGTCGGCGCCGCTGGCCCGCTCGCCGCCGCTGGATTGGTTTCCCTGCATAGTGGTACAATCCGCGTGACGCGAAAGGGGCGGTACGTGGCCGGAGCCGTGTGCGTACGCCTGTTTCGCGCTTGACGTTTAAGGGGTTGGACTTGGCGCTCACACCACGGCAAGAGAAGGTACTGCGGGTCGTCACCGAGGAGTACATCGCCTCGGGCGCGCCCGTCGGCTCCAAGTACCTCAGCGAGCATTTCACGTTCGGCGTGGCGGCCTCGACCATCCGCAACGACCTCGCCGACCTCGAGGACATGGGCATGCTCGCGCACCCGCACACTTCCGCGGGGCGCGTGCCCACCGATGAGGGCTACCGACACTACGTCGACATCATCCTCGGCGAGCGCCGCGAGGCGCATCCGGCGGTGGCGGTGGAGCGCGACCGCGCCCGCAGCGAGATCGACGACGCGCTCCGCGAGACCGCCGACGCGCTGTCCCGGGTCACCGAGCTGCTGGCCGTGGTGTCGTCGCCGGCGGTGAGCACGTCCATCGTCCGCCACATCGAGATCCTCTCGCTGCAGCCGCACCTCGTGATGGTCGTCATCATCACCACCTCCGGCCAGGTCACCAAGCGCATCTTCCCGCTGGCCGTGGCCGTCGACGAGGGTCTCGCCGAGTTCGTGCGCGTGTATCTCAACGAGCGTCTCGTGGGCACGCAGCTCGGCACGCGCCGTGCTGCCGGGGCCTTCGAGAGTCCCGACCTGCGGCCCAAGGAACGCGCCTTTCTCGACACCGTGCGACCCGCCTTCGAGACGCTCGGCCCCGGCGACGTCGAGGGTCTCCATCTCGGCGGCGCCTCGCGCCTGCTCGACAACCTCACCCGCGAGGGCGCCGGCCACCTCAACGAGGTCCTCGAGATGCTGGAACAGCGCTACAACCTGCTGGAGCTGCTCTCCGAGGCGCTGCGCGCCGACGGCGTCTTCCTGCGCATCGGCCACGAGATGACTCCTCCGTCGCTGCAGGCGTGTTCGCTGGTCGCCGCCAACTACGGGGTCGCCAACCGCAACCTGGGCACGGTCAGCGTGCTGGGCCCGACGCGCATGGACTACCAGCGCGTGATCGGCGCCGTGCGCGCCACCGCCGACAGCCTGAGCACGTACCTCGAAGAGATCTGGTGAGCCGTGACCTCCCTCCGCTCATGAAGCGCGACTACTACGACGTGCTCGGCGTGCCTCGCGGCGCCGGGCAGGACGAGATCAAGAAGGCCTTCCGCAAGCTGGCCCGCGAGTGCCACCCAGACGTCAACCCCGGCGACCCCGACTGCGAGGCGCAGTTCAAGGAGGCCGCCGAGGCCTACGAGGTCCTCAGCGACGCCGACACGCGCGCGGCCTACGACCGCTACGGCTTCGACGGCCTGAAGGGCCGCCACATGACCGACTTCGAGCACGTCGGCTTCAACGACCTCTTCAACATCTTCTTCGGCGGCGGCATGTTCGACTCCGTGCTGCGCGACGCCGGCGGGATGTGGGGCGCCGCGAGCGGCAGCGCCCCGGCGCCGCGCGGCGACGACATCGAGCTGGGTCTGGAGCTCACCTTCGCCGAGTCCGTGTTCGGCGCGTCCAAGGACGTCGAGGTCAAGGCGGAGGCCCAGTGCGCGACCTGCGGCGGCAGTGGCGCCCGCCCGGGCACGGGGCGCGACGCCTGCCCGCAGTGCCACGGCAGCGGCCGCATGCGCGAGGTGTCCAGCCTCGGCGGCTTCGGCCAGTTCGTGCGCACCAGCACCTGCAACCTGTGCCGCGGCCGCGGCAGCATCGTCAACGATCCCTGCGAGGACTGCCGCGGCACGGGCCGCGTGCGCGGCGCGCGCACCGTCAGCGTGGAGGTGCCGGCCGGCATCGCCGACGGGCAGCGGCTGCGTCTCACCGGCGAAGGCGGCGCCGGCGCCCAGGGCGGCAGGTCCGGCGACCTCTACGTGTCCATCTCGGTGGAGCCCCACGAGCACTTCGTGCGCGACGGCGACGACCTCATCTACCGGCTGGACGTCACCATGGTCGAGGCGGCTCTGGGCACCACCGCCTACGTGCCGGCGCTCGACGGCGACCTCGAGATCGAGCTGCGTCCGGGGACCCAGCCGGGCGAAGCCAAGGTCTACCGCAACAGGGGCGTGCCGGCCCTGCAGGGCTATGGGCGCGGCGACCTCAAGGTGGTCGTCAACGTGCAGGTGCCCCGGCACCTGAGCGCCGAGCAGCGCGAGGTCCTCGAGCAGTTCGCGGAGCTCACCGGCGACGCCAACTACGAGCCCGACCAGAGCTTTCTCGACAAGGTGCGGGCCGTCTTTCGCCAGTGACGCGGGTCGCGTACACGCGGTATACGCTGCGGCTGAAGCCCGCCGCGGCAAGCGCGGAGACGGCCGCTGCCGCGACCGCAGGAGTCGAGTCAGTCGACGACTGGTCCGGGGCCGCCGCATACTGCGAGGGACGTCGATCCGGCCGCTCTGGACTACGCGCACCCCGAGGCTGTGGGCATCATCCGCGCCTTGCAGCCGGCGGGCTGGCAGGAGGCCGACGGCGGCGACACGCTGACGTTCTGGCTGGCCGACGGCGCCGAGGCCGATGAGCCGCGGCGCTCACGCGGCTCGGGGCGCTCGGCGCTCTCGAGGTGTCGCGCGAACGTCCCGGCTGGGAGGACGCCTGGCGCCGCTTCCACAAGCCGCGAGTGGTCGGGAGGCTCTACGTGCGCCCGCCCTGGTACCCGGCACGAGACGATCTGCTCGACGTCGTCGTCGAGGCGGGTCTCGCCTTCGGTACCGGCGCTCACGCGAGCACTCGCGCGTGCCTGGAGGAGATCCAGGTCGTGCCGCCGGGGTCGCTGCTCGACCTGGGCAGCGGGTCCGGGGTGGTGTCGTTCGCGGCGCTGAGGCTCGGCTTCTCGCCCGTGTGGGGCCTGGACATCGACCCTGTCGCAGTGCACGCCGCGGCCGGCAACGCGGCCCTCAACGCGCTGGCGCCCACGTTCCTCGTCGGCGACGCCACCGACCCGGGCTGCACGCTGCCCGCGGCCGACACCGTGGTCGCCAACATCGCGCTCGGCCCCATTCTGCGGCTGGCGCGCCGCTTCGCCCCGGGCGCGGACGGCGGCGCCCCCGAGCTGCGCCCCGCGCATCTGCTGCTCGCCGGCCTGCTGGTGGAGCAGGGCGAGCAGGCCGCGGCAGCGTTCCCCGGCTACAAGACGGCGAACCGCCGCGACGACGGCACGTGGCTGATGCTGCACCTCACGAGGCTCGCGTGACGCGGGTCGCGACCGCCTACGTCGGCTGCAAGGTGAGCCAGGCGGACGGGGAGGAGGCCCTCGCCGAGCTCGCGGCCGCCGGCCTGCAGCCGGTCCGCGCTCGCGAGGCCGCCGACGTGGTCGTGGTCCACACCTGCTGCGTGACCGCCGAGGCGGAGCGCAAGTCGCGGCGGCTGGTACGGCGTGTGGCGGGAGGCGGCAGGCGCGTCATCGTCGCGGGATGCGCGGCGGCGCTCCGCCCCGAGCAGTTCGACGGCCCCGGCGTCGAAGTGGAAGCGCGGCCCGACTGGGCGGCGGTCGCGGCGGCGAGCGCCGCGGAGGGATCGCCGCCGCAGGACGCCCGGCGTTCGCCCGCCGTGCGCACGCGCTTCGTGCTCAAGGTCCAGGACGGGTGCTCGGGGCGCTGCAGCTACTGCGTCGTGAGACTGGTGCGCGGGCCGCCGCGCAGTACGTCGCTGCGCGACGCCCTCGCGGCCGCCCGCACCGCTCTCGCCCGCGGCTGCGGCGAGATCGTGCTCAGCGGCATCGACCTCGGCGCCTGGCGCGACGACGGGCTGTGCCTTCCGGACCTGGTCTCCACGCTCGCAGACCTGCCGGGCCTGGCGCGCCTGCGCCTGTCCTCTCTGGAGCCGCGCCACCTCGACGAGCGCCTGCTGGAGGCGCTCGAGCATTCCCGCGTGGCGCGCCACCTGCACGTGCCGCTGCAGTCGGCCGACGACGCCGTCCTGGCCGCCATGCGCCGGCCTTACACCGTCGCTCAGTATTCCTCGGCGGCCGCGCGCATGCAGGCCCGTCTCGGCGACTGTATGCTCAGCACGGACGTGATCGTCGGCTTTCCGGCCGAGGACGACGCCGCCTTCGGGCGCACGCTCGCGGCCCTCGAGAGCGGTCTGTTCGGACGCGTGCACGTGTTCGCCTACTCGCCGCGGCCGGGGACGGCGGCGGCGGAGCTGCCGCCTCTGCCGGCCGCGCTCGTCAAGGAACGCATGGGGCGCGCGCTGGCGGCCGCCGAGGCGGCCGCCCGGTCGGCGCGCCGTGCCGCGCTGGGGCGGCCTGCGGAAGTCCTCGTCGAGGAGCGGCGCGAGGGGCTGTGGAGGGGGTACAGTTCGGAGTACATCCGTCACTACCTCGACGGCGTGGCGAGCCCGGGGACCCTGGTCCCCGCGGTGGCCTGCGAAGAGTACGAGGATGGAGTGAAAGGACACATCGCATGAGAGAGCTCGGTGTCATCGAGCAGCGCATCAAGGACGACTCCACGGCGGCCCTGAGGGCGGGCGACAAGCGGCTGCGTGAGGCCCTGTCGTCGTTCGTCGCCGCGCTCAAGAAGGAGCGCATCGACAGCCGCAAGGAGCCCACCGAGGCCGACGAGCTCACCGTGCTCAAGCGCGAGCGCAAGCGGCGCGCGGAGGCCGTCGCGCTCTACGAGGAGGCAGGCCGCCAGGACCTGGCCGACCAGGAGCTGTACGAAGAGGCGCTCCTCAAGTCGTACATGCCCGAGGAGCTCGGCGACGTCGAGCTGGAGGTACTCGTCGACGAGGCCATCGCCGCCAGCGACGCGGTCACGCCCAGGGACATGGGCAGGGTCATGGGGTGGCTCAAGCCCAAGGTCGCCGGGCGCGCCGACGGCAAGAAGCTCAGCGGCTATGGTGCGCGAGAAGCTGGGGGGCTGACCGTGACGCAGGTCACGCGAACGGTCATCGATCTGGACGGCAACAGCGTGGCGCAGGCCCTCGCCGGGAGAACACGACGCGCACCTCAAGATCCTCGAGCGCCGCCTGGACTGCACGCTCACGTTGCGCGGCAACGTGCTCATCCTCGAGGGTCCCGACGACGCCGTCGGCAGGGCGCGCGCGGCCCTCGAGGAGCTGCTCACGGTGATCCGCTCGGGGCGCCCCGTGAACCCCGCCATGGTCGAGTCGCTCATGGACATCGCCGTGAACTCGTCGGGCAGGCCTTCAGAGGTGTACGGCGACGTCGTGTGGACGCACCGCGGCCGCCAGATCGGGCCGCGCACGGTCAACCAGAAGCTGTATGTGGACGCCATCCGCGGCAGCACCATCACCTTCGGCATCGGCCCGGCCGGCACCGGCAAGACCTATCTGGCCACGGCCATGGCGGTCAGCGCCTTCTTCTCGAAGCAGGTGGGGCGCATCATCCTCACGCGCCCGGCAGTCGAGGCGGGGGAGAGCCTGGGGTTCCTGCCGGGCACCGTGTCGGAGAAGGTCGACCCGTACTTCCGCCCGCTCTTCGACGCGCTCTACGACATGATGGACGGCGAGAAGCTCGCGACCCTCATCGAGAAGGGCGAGATCGAGGTCGCGCCGCTGGCCTTCATGCGCGGCCGCACCCTCAACGACTCGTTCATCATCCTCGACGAGGCGCAGAACACCTCGCCCGAGCAGATGAAGATGTTCCTCACGCGCCTCGGGTTCGGCGCCAAGATGGTCGTCACCGGCGACGTGACGCAGATCGACCTCCCGCACAGCCGCATCTCGGGGCTGGTGACGGTGCCCGAGGTCCTGGAGGAGATCGAAGACATCGCCATCACGCACTTCGACGGCCACGACGTGGTGCGGCACAAGCTGGTGCAGCGCATCGTCAACGCGTACAAGGACCACGGCGACAAGACTGAGGCCGCGAAGGCGCGCAAAGCCCGCGGCCCGGCAGACCCGGCCGGAGCGCGACGCATGAACCTCGTCGAGGTGTTCAACGGGACGCGCGTGAGCATCGACGAAGAGGCCGTCGCGCGGCTGGTGGCGCGCGTGCTCGAGGCGGAGGGCGTGGACGGTACGGAGTCGTCCGTCGAGTTCGTCGGCGAGCGCCGCATCCGCGCCCTCAACGCCGCGCATCGCGGCAAGGACGAGGTGACCGACGTGCTCTCCTTCCCGCTGGAGGAGGCGGGGGAGGGGCCCGGCTCGGCCGCCGCGGGCGGCCGAGCCGGGCCGCCGCGCCTGCTCGGTGACGTGGTCGTCTGCGCGCGCCAGGCGCTGCGCCAGGCGCGCGCAGATTCGCTGCCCCCGGCCCTCGAGCTCGCGGTGCTGCTCGTGCACGGCACTCTCCACCTGCTGGGCCACGACCACGAGAAAGACGCCGGGCAGATGGCCCTGCGACAGGCCGGACTCCTCGAGCTCGTGGACTGGGAGGCGCTCGTTGTCGCAACGCCGCGGTAACCTGCTCCACAGCTTCAACTGGGCCTTCGACGGCATCGTCCACGCGCTGCGCTTCGAGCGCAACATGTGGGTCCACTTCGGGATCGCCGGTCTGGTGCTGGTGGCCAGCCTCTTCTTCGCGCTCACGCGCCTCGAGGTCATCGCCGTGCTGGTGGCGATCTCGTTCGTGCTCATCACCGAGATGCTCAACACCGCCATCGAGCATCTGGTGGACCTGGTCACCGACAAGGACGATCCGCGCGCCAGAGTCGCCAAGGACGTGGCCGCCGGCGCCGTCCTCATCGCCGCGGTCAACGCCGTCGCCGTGGCCTATCTCGTCTTCTACGACAAGATCACGAGCGTGCCGTACACGGTGCTCACCAAGCTGCGCGGCTCGCCCATCGACGTCACCGTCATCGCGCTCGTCATCGTCATCATGGCGGCCGTCGCCATGAAAGCGCTCACCCACCGCGGCACGGCCTTCCGCGGCGGCCTGCCGTCGGCACACGCCGCCGTGGCCTTCGCCGCCTGGGTCGCGGTGACGTTCGTGGCCGCCAACACCGGCTATGCCCTGCCGATCTCGGCGATCGCCCTCTTCTTGGCGCTGCTGGTCGCGCAGAGCAGGGTCCAGTCGGGCATCCACAGCTTCCTCGAGGTGGCCGCCGGCGCCGCCCTGGGCATCGTCATCACCCTCGTCCTCTTCCGCGTTTGGTACCCCCTGTGAGCCGCGCGCCGGAGCCGGCCGAGCGCCTCCTCTTCGAGGAGGCCGCGACGCTCGTCGACAACGCCTACGCGCCCTACTCGGGGTTCGCCGTGGGGGCCGTGGTCGTCGGCCCGTCGGGCCGCAGCCACCACGGCGTCAACGTCGAGAACGCCTCGTACCCCGCCGGTCTGTGTGCGGAGCGCGCCGCGCTCGCCGCCATGGTCGCCTTCGGCGAGCGGTCCGTGCGCTCCGTCGCCGTCGCCGCGGTGGGCGGGCAGGACTGCCTGCCCTGCGGGTTGTGCCTGCAGGCGCTCTCCGAGTTCGGCGACCCGGAGATCGTCGCGCGCCTCGGCGGCGAGGTGCGCGTCACGCCGCTCAGCGACCTGCTCACGGCGCCGTTCGCCGGCGGCGACGGCGCCCGCGGCGGGCCGGCCGGCCCGGGCGCCGAAGAGGCCGGCCGGTGAGCGGCGACTTCCACTCCGGCTTCGTGGCCGTCTTCGGCCGGCCCAACGTGGGCAAGTCCACGCTCGTCAACGCCCTCGTCGGGCGCAAGGTGAGCATCGTCAGCGACCACCCGCAGACCACGCGCCGGCGCATCACCGGCGTGGTCGACAGCGAAGGCTGCCAGGTCGTGCTGCTCGATCTGCCGGGCTTTCAGAAGCCCTTCGACTCGCTCACGCGGCGCATGCAGTCGGCGGTCGACGACGCGCTGTCCGAGGTCGACGCTGCCTTGGTGCTGCTCAACGCCACGGAGACGTTCGGGGCCGGCGACCGCTACGTCGTCCAGGCGGTCGCCGGCGCCGCGCTTCCTGCCCTCGTGGCCCTCAACAAGATCGACCTCGTGGACGGCCCTCGGCTGGCCGCGCGCCTCGAGGAGGCGCGCCGGCTCGCCGGCGGCCGCGACGTCCTGCCGGTGTCGGCCAAGCGCGGCGACGGGCTCGGCGATGTGCTGGCCCGGCTGGTCGCGGCCATGCCGCCCGGTCCGCTCTACTTTCCGGAAGGGCGAGAAGAGCGACCAGCCGCTGGAGATGCTGATCGCCGAGCTGGTCCGCGAGCAGGCCCTGCGACGCACCCGCGACGAGGTGCCGCACGCCGTGGCGGTGGAGATCACGGGTATCACGGAGCGTGTCGACAGGCCGCTCGTCGAGATCGAGGCAAGCCTCATCGTGGAGACCGAGTCGCAGAAGGCCATCGTGGTGGGCAAGGGAGGGCGCGTCGTCAAGGCCATCGGCAGCGGCGCCCGCCACGAGATCGAGGCGATCCTCGGCGTGCAGGTCTTTCTCGATCTGCGCGTCAAAGTGCGCAAGCGCTGGCGCCGCGACGAGCGCTTCATCGAGCGGCTGATCTGAGACGGGGCGCGCCATCGCGTTTGCTATACTCGCTGAGGCTCCACCCGCCCCGCTGTCTCT
Organism: uncultured Thermoleophilia bacterium; assembly: GCA_963700035.1. Classification (GTDB taxonomy): domain Bacteria; phylum Actinomycetota; class Thermoleophilia; order UBA2241; family UBA2241; genus CAIXSE01. The sequence continues at coordinate 160,399 of CAVOWE010000018.1, forward strand.
CTGGAGGTCCACCGGCGTGCACGCCGAGGAACTCGCCAAGACCATCGATCACACGCTCCTGAAGGCCGACAGCACGTCGTCGGACGTGGAGCGGCTGTGCCGCGAAGCCAGCCGGTATCACTTCGCGGCGGTCTGCGTGTTCCCGTACTATGTACCGCTGGCGGACAGCCTGCTGAGAGAGGCCGACGTCAAGGTGTGCTCGGTCATCTCCTTCCCGTTCGGCGCCGATTCTCTGCGCGCCAAGGTCGTCGCCGCCGAAGAAGCGGTGGCCCGCGGCGCCGACGAGGTCGATGTGGTCATCAACCTGCCGGCGTTCCTCTCCGGCGAGTTCGGCCACGTGCGCAACGAGCTCGCCAGCGTGGTCCGCGGGGTGCGCATGAAGGCCATCAACACGGGGCGCGGCCAGGTCGTCGTCAAGGCCATCATCGAGACCTGCTACCTCACCACCAAGATGAAGAAGCTGGCCTGCAAGATCTGCGAGCAGGCCGGCGTCGATTTCGTCAAGACATCGACGGGCTGCGGGCCCAAGGGCGCCACGGTGCAGGACGTCGAGCTTCTGCGTGACTGCCTCGACGAGCACATCAGCGTCAAGGCGTCGGGCGGCATCCGTACGCTCCACGAGGTCGAGCTCATGATCAACGCCGGCGCCGTCCGCGTCGGCACCAGCTCCGGCGTCGCCATCATGAAGGACTTCCTCGCCTAGCAGCCGCTACGGCGCCGTCTCACGCGGAGGACGCAGCCATCGACTCACAGACCTTCCTCGACCTCGTGCGCTACAACGCCGACGGCCTCGTGCCGTGCGTGGTGCAGGACGCCGCCGACGGCGAGGTCCTCATGGTCGCCTACGCCAACGCCGAGGCGCTGGCCGCCACTCTGGCCACCGGCGAAGCGCACTTCTGGAGCCGCCGCCGCCGCGAGCTCTGGCACAAGGGCGGCACCAGCGGCAACGTGCAGCGTGTGCTCTCGGCGCGGCTGGACTGCGACCACGACACGGTGCTCCTCGCCGTGGCGCCGGCAGGACCGGCCTGCCACACCGGTGAGGTGAGCTGTTTCCGCGACGGCGCCAGCGGCGCCGCCGCCGTCGAGCTGGGGCCGGGAGGCTCATGAGCCACGCGGGCGCCGTCGCCGGGCTGTGGAAGCGCCCCGGCGTGGCCGGGGCGCTCCTCGTCGCCGTGCTCGTCCTGGCGCTCGCCCTGCGTCTCAAGGGCGTGGGCTGGGGTCTGCCGTTCAGCTTCGTCAACGCCGACGAGAGCGTGGTCGTGCCGAAGGCCTTCGGCGTCGCCCGCGGCGGCCTGAACCCGCAGTTCTTCTACTACCCCTCGCTGTTCTTCTACCTCGTCGGCGGGCTCTACCTGCTGGCCGCGCCGGTGCTGTGGGCGGTCCAGCACGCGAACCCCCTCGCCACCGGTTCCTTCGTCGTCGACCCGGGACCGTACTTCCTGCTCGCGCGGCTGTTGTCGGTGGCCGCCGGCACGGCGTCCGTGTATCTGCTGTACCGGATCGGCCGGGAGGCATTCGGCCGCCCGGCCGGCCTCGTGGCCGCTCTGTTCCTCGCCGTCGCGCCGCTCCACGTGGCCTACTCGCACATGGCCGTCACCGACGTCACCGCCACGGCGCTCTCGCTGCTCGCCCTCCTGCTGCTGCTCCAGGCGGCCCGCGGCGGCGGGCGCCGCCGGCTGATCGCCGGCGCCGTGGCCGCGGGCCTCGCCACGTCCACCAAGTACAACCTCGGCGCGCTCGTGGTGCCGGCCACCATCGCCGCGGTGTACGTCTGCCGCGGCGAGGTGGGGCGCCGCGCCGCGGCCGGCGGCCGCGCGGCGCTCATCTGGTCGCGGTTGCTTCTCGCGCGCGTGTACGCGCCCATGCTCCTCGCATTCGTCATCGGCTCGCCCTTCGTCGTCCTGGACCCGGGCCACTTCCTCCACGACTTCCTGCGCCAGAACCGCATCATGGACCGCGGCTGGCTGGGCTTCGAGAACGTCGGCAACGGCTTCTGGTACAACCTCGAGGTGAACCTCGGCGGCACGCTCGGCGTCGTGCTTGTCGTGCTGGCCATCGCCGGCCTGGCATGGGCGCTCTGGCGGCACACGGCCGTCGACCTGCTGCTGGCGCCGTACGCGCTCGCCTACTTCGCGTACATCAGCACCTGGAAGGAGCTCGCGGACCGCTACCTGCTGCCCATCCTCCCGCTTCTGCTTCTGCTCGCCGTGCGCCTGTGTCTCGAGCTCGTCGACGTGCGGCCGGCGGCCCGGCGGGTGGCCGCGCCGGTCGTCGCGCTCGTTCTCGCGGCCGCCCTGGTGGCGCCCCTGGCCGGCTCGATCGCCTTCGACCGCGGGCTCTCCGGCGCCGACGTGCGCGTGCGCGCCAAGGCGTGGGTCGAACGCCACGTGCCGGCCGGCAGCATCATCGCCACCGAGCCCTACGGGCCTCAGCTGGTGCGCGTGCGCGACGAGAAGTACTACCGGGACGCCGGGCTGCGGACGCCCGCCTATCGCGTTCTGCGGCTCCGGCTGCCGGCGCCGGGCGTGTCGGATCGCAGCCACAGCCTCGACTGGTTGCGCGAGAAGGATGCCGACTACGTGATCGTGAGCTCGAAGGTGTACGACCGCGTGCTGGCGGCGGCGGACACCTACCCCGAGCTCGCCGCCTTCTACGGAAGCCTCGACGAGGACGCCGAGCTCGTCGAGGTGTTCGCGCCCGGCGCCGGCGAGCGCGGCCCGGTGCTCAAGCTGTATCGCCTGGGGACGCCGGCTCCACCTGGCTGACGGCCGGCGGCGGCATCTCGCACACTTCGGCCGCCGCCTGCTCGACCTCGCCCTCGGCGATGGGCCGCCGCCCCGGCTTCACCACCAGGTAGGCGATGAAGCCCGGCGGGATCGGCAGCCAGAAGTTGATCAGGCGGTACACGAGCACGACCGCGACGGCCGTCGCCGAGGGCACCCCGAAGCTCACGTAGAGGGCGATGAGGATGCCCTCGACCGCCCCCAGCCCTCCCGGCGTCGGCGCCAGGGTGCCGATAGCGTAGGCGACCACGTAGCCCACGGCGAGGTAGCCGAAGCCGATGCGCTCGTCGAAGGCGAGGAACGTGGCGTACAGGCAGAGCATGTCGAAGACCCAGAAGCCGCAGGCGAGCACCGTGGTGTTGCGGAAGGCGCCGCGGTGCGAGGTCATGCGGCGCATGCCGGCGAAGAGGTTGTCGAGCCAGCCGTCGATGTGGCGCTCGTGCACGACCTCGCGTCGCATCACCCGGTTGGCGAGGCGCGCCAGCTGGGTGACCCGGCGCCGCATCCGCGAGCGGTGGTTGTAGAGGTAGATGCCGTAGATCGTGAGCCAGAGGATCAGGCCGATGAGCACGATGCCGACGAGGTAGCCGGCGATCGACTGGCCGCGCGCCAGCACCAGCCACACCAGAGCCAGGGCGAAGAAGAACCACAGCACGACGTAGTTGAAGAACTGCTGCGCGGCGATCGCCACGAAGATGAGGCCGTGGGGCACGCGGCGCTTGCGCAAGGCGTTGTAGGTCACGACCCAGCCGCCGACGCCTCCGGCCGAGAGGACGTGGCTTACGGCAAGGCTGCTCAGCGTGATCGCCGACCACCTCGCGCAGCAGGAGGCGGATGTCGAGCACCTTGAGGATGTAGCGCGTGAGATTGGCGTAGCTCAGCGGCGGCCAGGCACTGCAGCGACGACCGCGCCGGCCAGCAGCACGTAGCTGGCGTGCGTGAGCAGCGCGAGCGTCTTCTCGCGTGTCGACGAGCTTCGGCAGCAGGAAGTAGAGGACGACGACGATGACGGCGAAGACGGCGATATGGCGGAGGGTCTTCTTGATCGGCTTCCTCCCCAGTCGACTGACGCCCGCCAAGCTCAAGACAGTACCACACGCGCGGGAGGCCGTGTCCGAGGACGCGGGGGACCGCGCGTCCGCCGAGGGCGCGGGTCAGCGCCGGGTCTTGCGCCCGCCGCGCTTCTGCCGGCCGGCTCGTGGCCCGGTCTTCGCCGAGCACCTCGCGCTCGATCTCCTGCCGGCGGATCCACGCGTAGGCGACCGCGGCCGGAACGCACGTGAAGGGGATCGCGCAGAGGGCGAACCAGCCCCAGCGCCGTGACTTGAACGTCACGAAGACGCCGTAGACGCAGGTCATCGCCCAGCCGGTGAGCATGACGATGCCCCAGACCACGTAGACGGGTCTGGGGATGAACGTGACCGCGAAGACCTCGGCGAAGGCACGCGCGAGGAACAGGACGAGTGTGATGCCCGACACGAGGAAGAGGTTGGCGAGGCGCCGCAGCTCGGCGGCGAGCGCGGGCCCCACGGTCACGCCGCGGTCGTCCTTGTCGTACCTGGTGAAGTCGAGCAGACGGGCCATGGCTCCTGCCTCGCGTGTGCGGCGCCCGCCCGCGGGGCATGAACCGGGGGACGCGGCGACGGCGTTAGTCTCAGCGATGGGAACCACGAACACAACCCCGCCCGGCGGCCACGCGGCCGTCTACGACGCGCTCATGTGGCCGTTCGAGCGCGCCGCCCTGGGCGCCTGGCGGCGCCATCTTGCGGCGCGCGCCCGCGGCCGCGTGCTCGAGGTGGGCGCCGGCACCGGCAGCCAGCTGCGCTGGTACCCCGCCGGCGCGACGGTCACGGCGCTCGAGCCGGATCCGGGCATGGCGGCGCGTGCCCGCCGCGCCGCCGCGCGCGCCGCCGCGCCGGTCACCGTGCTCGAGGGAGTGGCCGAGCGCCTGCCGTTCTCCGCCGCGAGCTTCGAGACCGCCGTCACGAGCTTCAGCTTCTGCACCGTCGCCGACCCGGCGGCGGCGCTCGGCGAGCTCCGCCGGGTCCTGACCCCGGGCGGCCGCCTGCTGATGCTCGAGCACGTGCACCTGCCGTGGCAGCCGGGGCGGCGGCTGCAGAGCTGGGCCGCCCCGGCCTGGGCAGCCGTGGCGGGCGGCTGCCGGCTCGATAGAGATACGGGTAGGTTCGTGCGAGAGGCAGGCTTTATCAGTCCTGCGCGAACGTTCTCACGTGCTCGGCTGGATCGTCGAGCTCGAGGCGCGCAGCCCCGTCGGGTTGCAGCGGCCACCGATCTCTGGTTGACTGCCTTCCCGAACGTACACCCGTGGCGTCCGGTACGCCCCCGTCATCCGTTCGCCCCCATTGTCTCCTAGCGCGGCGTTCGCATGCAGGGTAGGATTCGCCGGTACGCGGAACGCCCCGTCGGCACAGGCCTCGCCGCTGCCGCCGGGCAAACCTCGTCGAAAGGACGTTGTGCTCCGACGCAAGAGCCGGATCGCGATCCTCGCCTTCCTCATCGTCGCCACCGCCCTCACCACCGCCATCGCCACACCCGATGCCGACGCATCGACCCCGCTTCGCGGCAAGCTGCGCACCGCCAAGCACGCACTGCATCAGGCCAACGAGCGCCTGAAGGCCGCCGAGGCCGCCCTCGCCGCCGCGCTCGCAGGCATCACGGACCCCATCGAAACGCTGTCGAGTCAGGCCTCCGCGCCGCCCGAGGCCGCCGCGGCGCCCGCTTCCGTCGACCAGCTGAAAGCCAAGGTCGCCAAGGCCCGCAGGGCCGTGCGCGTCTGGCAGAGGCGCGTGCAGGTCATCGCCCGTCAGGTCCGCCGGCAGCAGCAGATCGCCGACTGGGAGCGCCACGCCAAGTGGATGCCCATCATCCAGATCGCGGCCCGCAAGTATCACGTCAAGGCCGACGGCATGTACCGCATGATGATGCGCGAGTCCGGCGGCCAACGCTTCGCCGGCGCGAGCTCCGCCTTCAAGGGCCTCTTCCAGTACTGGACGGGCACCTGGGCGGCGAGCTGGAACCCCTGGCGCCACGACAACATCTACGACGGCAGCTCGCAGATCTTCGCGACCGCCTACGCCATCCACAAGGGCATGGGGCCGCAGATGTGGACGACGACCTTCGCCTCGCAGTACTGAGCCCACTTCAGCAGTGACGCGGGAGCGATCCCGCGGACATGGACGGCCGCCGAGACCCCAGGGTCTCGGCGGCCGTTTCCGGTGCTCCGCCTACGACGCGCTACCCGTCGTGAGATCGAAGACCACTTTCACGGCGCGGTTCCGGCCTTTCGCGTGCGCCACGAGGAGAGCCTCGTCGTAGCGGTCGAGCGCGAAGCGGTGGGTGACCATCTGCGGAAGCTCGAGTCGTCCTCGCTCGAGGAGGTCGAAGAAGGCCTCGAAGGCGTGCCGGCTCTTCCCTTCGAACTCCTCGATGCCGAACGCATTCGAGCCGACGAGCTCGATCTCCTTGAAGTAGTGAGGCGTCCACTCGAAGCGCTTCGGCCGGCTCACTCCGGTGATCACGATCCGCGCTCGGGGACGGGCGACGCGGATCCCCGCGGCGAGCGTGTCCGCGGACCCCACGGTGTCGTACACGACGTCGACGCCGCCGTGCAGCCAGCGCGGGCCATAGCGGGGCGTGATCGGGCGCTCGCCGCTGAGCCGCCCGACGGCCGCGACCAGCTCGTTCGTCGAGCCGGCGCGCAAGACCGTGTGCGCCCCCAGGGCGCGCGCCAGGTCCGCCTGGAAGCCGTGACGAGCGACGGCGACGACCTCGGTCTGCGGGTACGCCGCCCTGAGGATGGCGACGGTGAGCAGGCCGAGCGTGCCGCAGCCGTAGACCAGTGTCCTGGCCCCATCCGCTGGAGGCGCCTTGAGCACGGCGTGCAGGCTCACCGAGAACGGGTCCGCCAGCACGGCCTCGTCCCAGCTCACCTCCGGGGGGATGGGGAAGAGCTGAGATTCGTGGGCCGGCAGCAGGGGGGCGAACCCGCCTCCCACGCTCCGGCAGTTGCCCGTGTGCATCCCCGGCGCCAACCTGCCGTCGGCGAAATGCTCGCACAAGAAGTAGTGTCCCGCTTCGCAGGCGGGACACGGCGGGGTGATGCCCCGCGGGCCGCACGACAGCCACGGGTTGAGCGCCACGCGCTCGCCCACCTTGCGGCGGCTCACCGCCGGCCCCGTCTTCTCCACCACGCCGACCACCTCGTGGCCGGGGATACAGGGGAACGACACGAGCCCGCTGAGCGGGTTGTCCATGTCGGCGTCCAGGAAGTGCAGTTTGGTGTCGCTGCCGCAGATGCCGCAAAGGGCCGTGCGCACGATGGTCCAGTCGTCCGCCGGCAGTGACGGCTCGGGGACGTCCTGCAGCCTCGTCGGTCCCTGCGCCGAGAGATACGCCCGCGGGGACAGCTTGCCCGCCGCTTTGGCGTACAGGATGCGCGGCAGGTCGTAGTCGAACACCACCGCTTTCATGGCGTGGTCCCGGAGACAGATGTCATCAGTGCTCCTCCTTCTGAGTACGGCGCGGCGCGTAGCCGTTGGCTCGATACCACTCCACCGCCTTGCGCAGCGCCTCCCGGGCCGGCGTCTGTGGAAAGCCCAGCTCCCTGACGGCCTTGGCCGACGAGAAGGACTCGCGCCTCCGCGAGAGACGGGCGCTCGTCGGGGTGGCCACGGGCACGCGGCGCCGGTCGATCGCCGCGAGAGACACATCGAGGTAACCCCAAGCCAGGGCCAGGGCGTGCGGGATCCGCCAGCGTACGGGGGGCAGCCCGGAGACCTCGGAGAGGATGTCGAGCATGCCCTTGAGGGAGAGGATCTCGCCGCCCAGGATGTACCGTTCGCCGACGCGACCCTTCTCGGCGGCGAGGAGGTGGCCGGCGGCCACGTCGTCCACGTCGACCAGCGTGAGACAGGTATCGACGTAGGCGGGCATGCGGCCGTTGAGGAAGTCGACGATCATCCTGCCCGTGGGAGTCGGCTTGTGGTCCCCGACGCCGACGGGCGCGGCGGGGTTCACGATCACCACCGGCGCGCCCCGGCGCGCGAGGTCCCTCGCCGCCTCCTCGGCGAGGAACTTGGAGCGCTTGTAGTGACCGATCATGCCGGCCAGGGCGCTGGGCGTCTCCTCGTCCGCGGGAGAGCCGTCGGCAGGCTGCCCGAGCGTGGCGATGGAGCTCGTGTACACGATCCGTGACGCGCCGGCGTCCCGGGCCGTCCGCAGCACGTTGCGCGTGCCCTCCACGTTGGAGCGGTAGAACTCCTCCCACGGATGTCCCCAGAAGCTGTACAGCGCGGCCACGTGAAAGACCTGGTCGCAGCCCGCGGCGCCGCGCTTCAGCGCGTCGACGTCGGCCAGCTCGCCGAGGACGCGTTCCACCGGCAGTCCCGCCAGCTGGCGGGCGTCGGCGCCCGGGCGCACGAGCGTCCTGACCGCGTACCCCTCCGCGAGAAGCCGCCGCACGACCGCTCCGCCGACGAACCCGGTGCCGCCGGTCACGAAGGCACGCACGTCAGCTCCTCGCGGATGCCGGCGCGCACGCCGTCCTGGTCTGCGCGTCGTTCCGCTCCGTCGAGCTCGTCCAGTACCGCGCGCACGAAGCCGGCGGCGCGCTGCAGGAACTCGAGCGACACGCTGTCGGCGGTGTCGTCGGACCGGTGCCAACGAGGCAGCGTCTCGGTGAGCGGATCGCACCCCGCCAGGCAGATCGCCCTGTGGCCGCGCCGGATGAGCGTCGTGACCTCGTCCTCCTCGGTCATCTCCCTCGGCTCGGCCATGAGGTCGGGGCGGCGCGCCGCTACCGTCTCGACGACGGCCAGAAGGCCGGGGTCGGGACGCACGTGGTCGCAGAGTCCCTGGCGCGTCAGGTACACCAGGCGGCCGCTGCCCAGCCCCTCGAGACCGATGAAGGCCGCCTCGCGCAGCGCCTCGGGGTCGTCGCGCAGCAGGGCGTAGAGACCGGCGTGATCGGTCTCCTCGGCGCCGGTGAAGGCCAGCCACACTTCGGTGGTCTCGAGCGGACGCCGGGCGAGCCCTCGCGCCGTCTCGAGCGCCACGGCGACGCTGGCGGCGTTGTCGTGGGCGCCCGGGGAGAACGGCGTCCGTTCGTCGCGGAGCAGCGTGACGAGCATCCCCAGGGCGTAGGCGGCGGGCAGCAGAGACGCAGGCCAGACCCAGCCGCTCCCGCCGGGGGTCTGCGCCAGGGATCCCGCGACGGCCCCGATGGCATAGAGCAGGCCGAGCAGGCCGAGCATCGCCAGGGTCAGCCACGTCATCGGTTCCAGCCAGCGGACCGCCCCCGAGCGCCACGCCAGGCGGGCGCGGTTCGTGTCGAGGTGCGCCAGGAGGACGACCCTCCGAGCGGGTCGTCGCCGCGGCTCGACGGTCGCCACGACGTTGCCGCTCGACACGCGCGGCAGCAGCGGTCGGAGCGCGTTGGTCGACAGGCGGATGGCGCGCCACAGCAGCGGCCCCGCGGCCAGAGCGAGCCCCGCCGCCACCCATCGCCCGGCGGCCCCGCCGAGCGGATAGATGGAGACCGCGACGAGCGCCAGCACGGCGCTGGCCAGCGGGAAGGCGTTCTGGCTGAAGGTCGCACGGAACTCCCGCCGTGACACCGGCAGGCCGAGCGCTTCGAGGCGCCCGGCGACGAAGTCGGCGGCGGCCCGCTCGGCGGGGGTGCCGGTGCCGCGCGGGCCGATGCGATCCGCGAGCTCGCGCACGTCTGCGAGCAGGCGGTTCACTGGGACAGCGCCTGTTTGATCAGGCGGCCACTCTGGCGCCACACGCCGCCGCGCACGCTGGCCGCCTCGGTCAGCACGGCGTCGAAGGCCGCGACGATGGCGTCCACCTCTTCGTCCCCGATGATCAGCGGGGGCAGCAGCTTGATGATGTTGACGTCGGGGCCGCCCACCTGGGTCAGGATGTGGTGGTCGCGCATGAGGGACATCACCACGAACTGCGCGAACAGCCCCTTCTGTGCGGCCTCGGCCGCCGCCCATGCGGCTTTCAGGGCGAGCGCCCGCGGGGGCCGGAACTCGAGGCCGATCATGAGGCCCCGGCCGCGCACCTCGGCGATCATCTCGTGGCGGCCGCGCAGCTCCTGCAATCCGGACAGCAGACGGTCGCCGAGCGCGGCCGCGCGCTCCACGAGCCCCTCCTCGTCCATCGCCTGCAGGGTGGCCAGGCCGGCGGCCATGGCGAGCTCGTTCTCGCCGAACGTCGTGGTGTGCACCTGACACCGGTCCAGCCGTCCGTAGACTCTGTCGTGGATGCTGCGCCGCATGATCGTCGCGCTCACCGGCATGAAGCCGCCGCCCAGCGATTTCGCCAGGGTGACGACGTCCGGCTCCAGGCCCCAGTGCTCGCTGCAGAGAAAGCGGCCGCTGCGCCCCATGCCCACCTGCACCTCGTCGCAGACGAAGACCACCCCGTGCTCGCGGCACAGCCGCTGTGCCGCGGGCAGGTAGTCGTCATCGGGCACGTACACTCCCTTGCCCTGGATCGGCTCGACGACGAACGCCGCGACGTCGCCTTCGCGGAGCTCTCGCTGCAGCGCGTCGGCGTCGTTCGCCGGGACGCGATCGAATCCCGGCATGAGCGTGCCGAAACCCTTGCGGAACTGGTCGCCGCCGTTGACCGACAACGTCCCCAGCATGCACCCGTGGAAGGCGTGCTCCAGGTACAACACCCGGGGACGCCCGGTGGCCGCGCGCGCGAACTTGAGGGCGGTGTCGACGGCGTCCGCGCCGTCGTTGGCGAAGAACACCGTGTCGAGCCCGGCAGGCATCCTGGCGACGAGAGCCTCGGCGAGGAGGCCGGCGAGCAGAGGGCAGTCCATCTCGACGAGGTTCGGGCGCTGCAGCTGCAGGGCCTCCTCGAGAGCATGTCGTACTGTCGGATGGTCGCGGCCGAGGTTGTAGGTGCTGTAGCCGGCGATCAGGTCGAGGTAGCGCGCGCCGCCCGCGTCCCAGAGATAGGCTCCTTCGCCCTTCACCCAGATCCTGTCGAAGCCGATGATGGCGAGGGCTCGGGCCAGCTCGGGATTGATGTGACGGCCGTACAGCGCGTACTGGTCCGGCTGCCGCCGCCCGATGGTCTCCGCCAGTGAGAAGCTCATGGCGCCCTCCGGTCGTCGCGAGACTTCACGCCATCATCCGTCCGATCTCGCGCAGCGTGGCCAGCACGTCCTTGGGCAAGGTCGGTGGTCTCTTGCCCACGGCGTGGCAGCTCCAGATGAGCTGGGACACGCGCTCGATGATCTCGGCCGCGTTCGCCGCCTGGCGCAGGCTGCTGGCCGCCACCACCAGGCCGTGGTTCTGCAGGAGGACGGCGGGGCCCGCGCCCAGTGCCTCCCGCACGGCCACCGCGAGCTCCCGGCTGCCGGGCATGATGAACGAGACGCGCGGGATGTCGCCGAAGAAGGCCGCCTCGGTGGTCACGGGAGTGAAGGGGATGCCGCTCATGCCGAGGACGGTGGCGTACGCGGCGTGCGCGTGGACGACGGCCTCCACGTCGGGACGCGCCCGGTAGATCTCACAGTGCAGCAGCCGCTCGCTGGAGGGAGCCGCGGCGTCGGCGTCGGCCGCGTTTCCCTCGAGGTCGATGCGCACCATCATGTCCGCCGTCAGCCTTCCTTTGAACAGCTGGCTGGGGGTGATCCAGGCTTCCTGCCCGCCGGGGATGCGGGCGCTGACGTTGCCGCCGGTCGCCGTGATGAGCTGCGCCGCGAACAGCTCTTCGGCGACGCGCGTGACCTCCTCGCGGAGGGTGATCGCCGCCGAACCGTCCGGCGGAGCGGGGGGCGGGGCGGCGCCCGCCGGCAGCGCCGGCGCCGCCTCATCGGGAGCGGGGGCGGCCGCGAAGTCGATGCCCCCCGCCTCCTCGCGCGCCGCGCTGTAGAGGCGCACGAGATCCTTCTGCACCCTCTGCATGCCCATCGCCAGCCTGACGTCGCCGCTGAACGAGAGCTTGCCGGTCATCGCGGCCTTGTTGCCGTTCAGGCGCCCGCTGAGGATGGCGTCGAGCGTCTCCCCCTTCGCCTTGAGCCGGACCTCGGCAGTCTCCGGTGGCGCGCCCATGCCGGCGAGCACGCGCCCGTCGCGGAACCCGATGAAGAACTCCGGCCCGAGGTCGCTGACGACGTACTGGGACACCACGCTGCGGCGGGCGGCGAACGCGAGGAGCGCGGCGTCGTCGATCGCGCGCTCCAGGAACAGGCGCAGGACGCGCTCCATCTGGGACGCCGGGGACCCGCCGGCCTGCAGGGCGGATGTGTCGGGCGGCGGAGCCGCGGGCCGGTCCGCGGGCGTCGCCGCAGAGGCGGCCGGCTGCTCTTGGACGGCCGGCTGGAGGTCGGTGACCGCCGGTCCGGCGGAGGTGGCGAAGGCCGCCGGCGCGAGTGCGGCCTGCGGCGCTCGCGCCCGGTCCCACGTGAACGCCGCCAGCGTCTCGGGATTGAGCACGTGGCGCGGCCGCAGCCCGGCGACCATGCGCCGCAGGTCGGCGGCGACGAGGCGCCCCTGGTGCGCGCCGACTTCGCGCGTGTTGCCACCCACGTGCGGCGTGGCGATGACGTTCGGCAGCGCCAGCAGCGGATCATCGGCGGCGGGAGGCTCGGCGGCAAAGACGTCGAGCGCCGCGCCGCCGAGCCGGCCGCTGCGCAGCGCCGCGAGGAGGGCGTCTTCCTGCACCAGCGCTGCCCTGGCGGTGTTGACCAGAAAGGCGCCCGGCTTCATCTGGGCCAGGCGTTCCGCGCCCATCATGCCGCGCGTGTCGTCGGTCAGCGGCGCGTGCAGGCTCACGATGTCGCTGGCCGCGAGCAGCTCGTCCAGCGACGCCGCCTCGGCGTCCAGCAGAGGGGCTTCCTCGGCGGCCAGGAACGGGTCGTTCACGAGCACGCGTGCGCCGAAGGGGCGCAGGCGGCGGGCCACGGCGCGTCCGACCGCCCCGCAGCCGACGAGCCCCACCGTCTTGCCCCACAGCTCGTTGCCCAGCAGCTCGCCGTGCGCCTGGCCCATCCGTCCCATGTCGCCGGCTTCTCCGCCCGGCACGCGTAGAAAGGCGTTCGCCGCCACCAGCTTGCGTGCCAGCGCGAGCATGAACGCCAGCGTCAGGTCGGCCACGGCTTCGGCGTTCCGTCCGGGTGCGTGAAGCACCGGGACGCCGAGCGCGGTGCAGGCCGCGAGATCGACGTTGACCGCATGGCCCCTGCAGGCGGCGACGACGCGCAGGTCGGGCAGGCGCGCGAGCGCGTCGGCGTCGACGATGTCCACTTCCGTGATGAAGACGTCGCAGCCCGCGAGCGCCTCGACCAGGTCGTCGCCGGTGAGCAGGCGCAGGGCCTCCCTGTAGCTCGCGTGCGTCACGTCGCCGAGCTCACGCAACTCGATGAGGGAGTCCTCGTCGAGGTCGGCGGTCGCCAGGACGCGCAGCCGCCGGCGCGCCGGAAGCGGCGTCGCGGTCGGCGAGCGCCGGCCGGCCGTCGTCCTGCGCCCGGCTCATCATCCCCCGCAGCGCCGCGCCCGACGGCCAGCCGGTCGGCCGGCGCGCGCGCCTCTCGCACCTGGGTCCAGTCCGCGTACAGCTCGCGGTAGAGGCGGGCGCTGGCCGCGTCGGGGGTGAGGCGCTGCACCTGCGCGAGTGCCGCGGCGCCGGTGGCCAGATCGGGGAAGACGCCGCCGCCGGCTCCGGCGCAGACGGCGGCGCCCAGCACACTCGCCTCGGGCAGGGTGGAGACCGTGAGCGGGGCGTCGAGGACGTCGCAGACGAGCTGCGTCCACAGGCCACCACGCGTCATGCCGCCGGCCAGGCGGATCTCCATAGGCTCCTCCGCGGCGCGCTCCCCCGACGCTGCCTCCAGCAGTTGCGCGGCGTTCGCCTTGAGGGCGAAGGCCATGCCCTCGAGGATGGCGCGCGCGAGATCGGCGCGTCGTTCGGCAGCGCGGCTTCGCGCGCCGTCGCTCGGCGGGCCGCCCGCCTCGCCCCGGGCATCTTCGCCTCCGGCGTCCAGGTGCGTCAGGGAGAGGGTGCCGATGGGCACCGACATCATCTCCCTCGCGTCCATCACCTGCGCGCCGAGTGACGAGAGCATGCCGCCGGCTCCCGGCGCCGCCCCCGCCGCCTCTGCGACGAAGCGGGCCACCGGATCCGGCGAGTCGGGGTACAGCACGCCGGAGAACCATTCGAGCGTGTCGCCCATGGCGCCGGCGTTGCTCTCGACGACCCACCGGCCGGGCACGACGTGGCGACCCACCCACGTGCGCCCGTTCGGATCGGTGCGCGGCCGGTCTGTCACGAGCTGCAGCGGCGTGGTGCTGCCGGCGACCACCGCCAGCTGCCCGGCCTCGACGACGCCGGCTCCGAGGAGGCCGCACTGGGTGTCCGCTCCGCCCACGGCCACCGGCGTGCCCGGCCGCAGGCCGAGCGCCTCGGCGGCCGCGATCGTCAGCGCCCCCAGCGGCGTGCCGGCGGTCCGCACCGCGGGGAAGAGGCGCCGCGGAAGCCCGAGCCGCTCGATGAGGTCCCACGCCCACTCGCCGGCGGAGAGGTCGAACAGCAGGGTCTCGCCGGCCTGCGATGGGTCGGTGGCCGGCACACCGGTGAGCTTGAGAGCGACCCAGTCGCTCAGGCTGAGCGCAGAGACCGCGCGGGACAGGATGTCGGGGGCGTTCTCCGCCAGCCAGCAGAGCCGCGCGGCCAGGAAGATGGGCGCCGGCCAGTGGCCGGCGCGTTCGTTGAAGACCGCGCCCAGGTCGTCCGCCAGGCGGATGCCCTCTGCAGCGGCGCGAGCGTCGTGGTTGGGCACGGCGAAAAGGACCTCGTCGTCCTGGCCGACGACCACCGCGCTGAACCTCATGCCGGTGACGGCGATGCCGAGGATCTCGTCCGGGCGGGCACCGGCCTTCTGGACGGCATCGGCGACGCTCTCGCGCACCAGCCGCCAGCAGTGGTCCGTGTCGATATCGAAGGCGAAGAACCCGGCGTCCGGCGCAGGGGTCGGTCTCCACGGCCGGGTCGCGACGATCACGCGGCCGCTGTGCGCGTCCACGAGCGCGCAGCGGACGCTGCGGCCTCCGCAATCCAAGCCCATCAAGAACGGACTCATCTCGGCCTCTCCTCATCTGCCGGACCGGCGGGGAACGAGGGTGCGGCCAGTATATCGTGCACGATCGCCAGGAGGATGCGCCCGCCGGCCCGAGAGCCCCCACAGGCCGGCGTTCTTCACGCACGAGATGACAGACATCCGCGCCCCGGGAAGCAGTACCATAGACGGACCGGCGCGCAGACCCGGCCGGGGCGGACCACGCGCTCCGCCGGGCGTGCGCGGACCGCGGCCGCGCCTTGCGGGCGCCCGTGGGCCCGGCAGTCTGGAGGCGATGCCGAATGATGGCGTTCAGGGCGTCCACCATGGCGTTGTGCGCGTACCTCGCGAGGAAGGGCAGGTGACCTGACGTGGCGCTCCCCGCCCTGGACGAGTTCTTCTCGCTTCCCGCGGCGCAGCGAGGCTCTCTGCTCGTCGAGGGCATCCGCGAGGCGCACCGCTACCACTTCGCGCGCAACGCCGCGTACCGGCGCACCGTGAGCGCGCGGGGCGTCGGCGCGGAGGTCACCCCCGAGCGCTTCCAGCGCCTGCTGAGACCGGCGGCCCTCACCTTCAAGAGCTACGTGGAGACGATCGGGCCGTTCCCTCAGGACCATCCGCGCGCCTTTCTCGCCTGGCTCGGCGATCAGCTCTCGATCGCTCTGCCCGCGGATCGCGGGAGCGCGCTGCGGCGACGGTACCTGACGATGGAGGGCCTGCTCGCCGACACCGAACGCATCTACGCCGATCTGGGTCTGGAGATGGTGACCTCCAGCGGGACCTCCGGTATCGCGAGCGTCGTCGCCCGCGACGCCGTCACCGTGGACCTCGCGGTGCGTTCGTTCTTCGCCGGCATCCACCGCGCCTGGGGCATCGCCCGCGACGCCGCCCTGGTGTTCGTGATGCCGGAGGACACCAGGGTGGCCATGGCCCGATCGGCGCGCCTCGGCGTCAAGCAGCTCGACTGGGCGGCGGGGACCAGCGTCTCCTACACCATGCCGTTCTCCGCCACCCCCGACCTGATCCGCTTGCGGGCCGGGCGCACCTTCCACTCGGGCCCACGGGGGGTCGTGGAGAGTCGCGTGCTCCACCCGGTCCTGGCCTGGGCCGACAGGCGCTGGGTGGCGCGCACGTACGTGGACCGCACGCTGGCGCGCCTGCGCGCGCTCTCGGCCGCCGGCCGACCGCTGATGCTGCTGGGCGGACAGACGCAACTGCACGCCGTAGCCCTGAGGGCGCGGGTCGCGCTTCCCGCGGGCAGTCGCGTGGCCACCGGTGGAGGGAGCAAGGAGGAGTACCCCTTCACGTCCGCCCAGATCCGCGCCGACCTCGAAGTCGCGTTCGGCGGCGTACCGGTCGCCGATGTCTACGGCATGGCCGAGGCCGACTGGGCCGCGTTCGAGTGTCCTCGCGGCAACTATCACATCCCGCCCTGGGTGTACGCGGTGGTGACCGACGACGCCGATCGCGTCGTCCCGGGACCGATGGCTGCGGGGATGCTGGCCTTCTTCGACCCCGTGGCCGGCGGCGACCTCATCCCGCCCTTCTTCCAGAGCGCCGACCACGTGACCCTCGTGAACGGCGCCGACCAGTACGACGCCGCGCTGGCCTGCGCGTGCGGCTACGACTCCGCGTACATCGCCGGCGGGATCCGGCGCGTGGACCTCATGGACGAAGCCGGCTGCGCGGCGCAACTGTGAGCCCGGAGCGCGTGAACGGCGACGTGCGCGACGGCTTCTGGCTGCCGCGGAAAGTGCGCCAGGAGGTCCTGAGCCGGGCCACATGGCAGACCGCCCGCCTCTGCGGCGGCGCACTCGTGGAGGCGGGGGCCGCTCGAAGAGGCACGGCGGGCACCCAGGATGCCGCCGCCGTGCCGATCCGCTGGCCGCGGCTCTCGCCGCAGCAGTGGACCGCTCTGCTCGCCGCGCTGCAGGCAGCTCGCGGCGTGGCCGGCCCTGAGGCCGCCGGACGCTGGGAGGCCGCCCTTCTGAAGGCGCTCCCCGGCCTGGCCGGCGAGATGCCGGACATGCTCGCGCGGCTCTCGGCCTCCACGGGCTACAGCCCCGGAGATGCTGACCACGGCGCTGGCCGGCGGGGACCTGGTCGATCCTTCCTCGCTGGCCGCGGCGATGGACTTCCGGCCGACGTGGGCGGCGGCCTCGAGCTGGGTCACGCATCCGCGCCTCGGAGGCCGCATCCGCTTCTTTCCGCACGGTCTCGCGGGGCGGGCCAGGGCCGTGCTGACTCCGGACGCGGCCCTCTTCCGCCCCGCCCCGCCGGTGGACCTCACGCTGGGCTTCGCGGCGGGGAACGTGCCGGGCACCGCGCTCATCATCGCTCTCCTCGGCGGTCTGGCCGGCCACGCAGCGTCCGGCGACGCGCGCGCGCCGGCCGTCCTGGTGCGCAACAGCCGCCACGAGCCGCTGTTCACCCCGTGGGTGTTGTCCGCCGTGGAAGCGGTGGACCCCGATCTGGTGGCCGGCACGGCCGTCATGATCTGGGACTACGACGATCCTGGACTGCAGGCGCTCCTCCTGCGCTCGGCCGGACTGATGATGGCGGCCGCGGACGACGCCACCATCGCGGCTCTCGACGCCCGACGCGCGCGCTCCGCCCCCGGCCTGCGCTTTCACCGGCACGGCCACAAGGTCAGCTTCGCCACTCTCGGCGCGGGTTGGGCGACGCGGCCTCGTGCCCCTCGCCTGGCCGCACTCGACTCCAGCTTCTGGGACCAGAACGGCTGCCTGTCCGCCCGCGTGCACTTCGTGGAGGGGAACGCGTCCGCATACGCCGAGGCGCTCACCGGGGAGATGCGGGCTCTCAGCCGCGAACTGCCTCGCGGGACGACCCCGCGGCGCTACACTCGGCGCGCCTTCGACGCCTACGCGGCGCTCACGGGCGCGGGCGGCGTGCGCCTGTTCTCAGACTACGACGACGAGTTCGCCGTCGTCGTCGACGGACGCTCCTGGGATGCCGGCACGCTGCGCAGGGCGGCCAACGCCTGTCAGGGGCGGGTGGTCGTGGTGCGGCCGGTCCGGGATGTGATGGATGTGCCCCGCCTGCTGCAGGCGCTGCCGGCGGGCAACCTGCAATCCATGAGCCTGCTGCTGGACGACGAGCGCCTGGAGCCGTTCGCCCAGGCCGTGGGAGCCTGCGGCGTGACGGCACTCCGCAGTCTGGGGCGCGGCGCCTTCCCTCAACTGGCCTGGTCCTGGGACGGCCTGCTCCCACCGGACGTGGGATCCTTGCGCCCGCCCGGGCACTTCACTACCATCGAGCCCGATCCGCCAGTCACGTCCATTCTGGAGGTGTGACCCATGGGATGTCGGCGCGTGCCCCTGTCACTGATCTTGCTCGCGATCGCCCTGCTGGCGACCGCGGCGCTGGCCGCCTCCTGCGGCGGGACCAGCTCGTCCGCCGGGCAGGCCACGTCTCCCGCAACGCCCGCCTCCACTTCACCTGCGAGCACCACGCCGCTCGCCGCCGAGGACGCACAGGCGGTCCGCGACCTGGCTCTCGCCTACTGGGCGGCCTACAACGCCTACGATCCCGAGAAGGCCATCTCCTACCTCGACGAGAGCTACCGGCCCGCTCAGGAGAAGATCGTCCGCGACGATATCGGGCGCATCAAGACCTTCGGCGTGAAGCTCGGCGTCAGCGAGAAGAGCGCGCCCGTGCTCATCGGGCCGGACCAGGCCGAGATGTACCTCAACATGAAGACGCCGACGGGCACGCGGACGCTGTGGATGAAGTTCGCGCGACGCGGGGATGCCTGGACGATCACCTACGTGGAAGAAGTCAAGTAGGGCCGGGTCCCTCGGTCCGCCTCGAGAGGCGACCGTCAGAGGCGCCCTGCGCCACCCGGGGGCGGGGCCTCGCCGGGAAGATAGAGGTAGTCGGTGTAGCCCGGTCCCGGCTGCGGCGCGCCGCGGTCGCCGGGTCGGACGACCAGCAGCACGAGGATCGCGGCCACGGCTGCGGCGACGCCCACGACGAGGACGACCCATCCCCAGCGCCGCAGATCGCTCGTGATCGCGCCCCAGATCGCCGCCGAAGCGGCGTGGGGTATGCCGGCGTCGTCCGTGCGGCCCAGGTAGCTCATGCGGCCGATCGCAAGGCCTACCTCGAGCGCTACCATGGCAAGCGTCAGCCCTGCGCCGACCCACGCGGCGGCGCGCAGCCGCCGGGGAGCCACAAGGACCGAGCCGAGCAGAAGCCCGAGCGTCGCGATCGGCAGGAGCGGGTAGAGGCGGTCGAGCGTCAGGACGTACCTCCCGGCCTTGGCGAACGGGCGCGCATCGAACAGCATGACGTCGCCCGTCTTGAGGGTCTTGGGGAGCGGCTCCGGAAGCGAGACGCCGGACGAGGCCAGAAGGTCGGTGACGTCGGCAGTGACCTTCTTCAGGTCCAGGCCGATCAGGTCGCTGGCGGTCACCTTGAGGTTGCCTTTGCTGTTGATGACGTCGACGAGGATGGGGTGCACCTTGCGGTTCGCGGTCGCCCAGAACTCACGGAAGGCGCTGCTCTTCACGGCCTGAAGGGTGAGCTCGGCGGTCAGGTCCTCCAACTGGGCGCTCAGCGGTCCGGTGAACTCCCCCAGCTCCGCCGGCAAGGGGCCGGGCAGCACCTGGTCCGCGTCGAGGGCGCCGCTCACCTGCTTCGCCAGGGCGTCGGCGACCGCCTCCTGCACGGCCGCATCGTCGGCCACCGGAGTGACGGTGGCGACATAGCCGTCCACGTCCATGATGTCGCGGTGGACGTACACGCTGGCGAGGGCCGCCGGCGCCGTCAGGCAGCCGGCCACGACCAGCACGACGGCGAGCGTCCGGCGCCACCCGCCGGTGGCACGGGGCCGAGATGCGGCGGCGGCCTCTTCGATCCTGTAGTAGCTGACCGGCGGCTGCACGGCGTTTCCCCCTCGCTCTCGCAGGGATCCACATCCCCAGGACAGCGCTACCCCGCTCCGGTCCGGAGGTAACTCGTGGACCGTCGTTGGGCAGAGCCCCGACCCTTCCATCGACCCTACCATCCTGCTAGGGTTCGTGCAGGTCCTCCACGAGGAGAACACCATGCGCGGGGATGAGCAGCAGGGGGGTCCAGTGAGTCTCGTCGCCTATCTCAAGGGCTGCCTGGCGGCCGGGCGTCCACGTCACGTCGCCCACCCCGTTCGCGTCGCCGCCCCGACCCCGACGGCTTCCCTCGGCGAGGACTGACCTCTCGTGCTCGGGGCGTTCACCATCCGCAGCCGGGACAAGACCGAGGAGTTCCCGGTCACGCAGGCCATCGTGAACGTGGGCCGAGCCGCCGACAACGACCTGAGCCTGCCGTACGCCACCGTCTCTCTCCACCACGCGCGCGTCCTCGCCGACGCCTCGGGCTGTCGCGTCATGGACCTGGGCAGCTCCAACGGCACCCGCCTCAACGGCGTGGAGATCCCGGTCAAGGTGGCTCAGCCGCTTCGTGAGGGCGACCTCGTCGAGATCGGGCCGTTCCAGCTGCGTTTCCACGCCTCGCCGGGTCGCGTCGCTGCGCCCGGCCAGGCCGGGACTCCCGCCGCGGTGGCCGCGCAGGCGCGAGCGGGTCACACCGTCGTCCTGCCTCCGGACCTGCCCGCCCGTCTGATCGTGAGCACCCCCGAAGGGACCCGGGAGTTCCCCCTCAAGAAGGACTCCGTGACCCTGGGCCGCGAGTCGGACAACGACATCGCCATCGAGGCCGAGGCGGTCTCCCGCCATCACGCCGTCATGAAGCGCCGCGGCCCCGCGTACCTCATCACGGACCTGGGGAGCACCAACGGCCTCAACGTGGCGGGGGAGCTGGTCAAGGAGAAGCTGCTGGCTCCGGGCGACTTCGTGTGCATCGGCCATAGCGTCACGCTGGAATACCGGGGGGCCGAGGCCCTCGCGGCGGACATGGCCGCGGCTGCTCTGGTCGGGGCGGGCGCCTACGGCCCGGGGCCCGCCGCCGGCGCGCCTGGCGAGCAGGCTCCGGCCGTCTTCGATATCCGCGACGGACACTCGCTCATTCTCGGCCGCGGCGACGAGACGAGCGTCCACATGGCCCACCCCCAGGTGTCCGCGCAGCACGCCGAGGTGCAGCGCCAGGCGGACCAGTACGTCATTCGCGACATGGGCAGCAGCGCCGGCACCTACGTCAACGGTCAGCTGGTGAGCCAGCAGCCTCTCCGCGAGAACGACGTCATCCGCATCGGCCCGAACCGGCTGGTGTTCCAGGGCGGGCAGCTGCGGATGGTGAGCGAGGAAGGATGCCTGCGCCTGGACGCCTTCCACCTGAGCAAGGTCGTCGGCAAGGGTCAGCGCATCCTGCGGGACGTCTCGCTCTCCATCAAGCCGCAGGAGTTCGTCGCCGTGGTCGGAGGCAGTGGCGCCGGCAAGTCGACGCTCGTGAACGCCCTCTGCGGCTTCAAGCCGGCCACAGAGGGCGCCGTCCTGCTGAACGGCGTCGACCTCTACGGCAACTTCGACGCCTACCGCAACGAGATGGGCTACGTCCCTCAGGACGACATCATCCATCTCGACCTCCCGGTGTCCAAGGCCCTGGACTACGCCGCCCGCCTGCGCATGCCCGCCGATACCAGCCGGTACGAGCGTGAGCAGCGTGTGCAGGAGGTCATCGACGAGCTGGACCTCAAGGCCTGCGCCGAGCGCACCGTCAGGCAGCTCAGCGGGGGGCAGCGCAAGCGCGTGTCCATCGGCGTCGAGCTGCTCACCCGGCCGAGCCTGTTCTTCCTCGACGAGGCGACCTCCGGGCTCGACCCGGCCACCGAATCGCAGATGATGAAGCTCCTGCGCAAGCTGGCCGACCAGGGACGCACGATCATCCTCATCACGCACGCCACCAAGAACGTCATGGCGTGCGACAAGGTGGTCTTCCTGGTGCGTGGGGGTCAGCTCGCATTCTTCGGTCCTCCGGAGGACGCGCTCAAGTACTTCGGCGTCGAGGAGTTCGACGAGATCTACGAGAAGCTGGAGTCCGGGGCCTCGCCCGACGAATGGGCGCAGCGCTTCCTCGCCTCCCCCCAGCTTCAGGAGTACGTGGTGCGACCGCTGAGCGAGGTGGCCGGGGCGTCAGCGGGGCTCTACGGCGGCCGCCTCGACGGCGGCAACGGCGGCGGCGCCCGGGCGCGAGGCGGGCCGGCGGCTCCCGGAGCCCACATCAGGCGCTCCTCGTCCTGGAAGCAGTTCCTGATCCTCTCGGGCCGTTACCTCGACATCATCCGCCGCGACAAGAAGACGCTGGTGCTCCTTCTGGCCATCTCGCCGGTGCTCGGGGTACTGGACTTCGTCACGTGGAAGCGCAATCTGTTCGACCCAGTGGACGGGAGCGCCACCAAGGTCGTGACGATGCTGTTCATGGCCTGCCTCATCGGCGTCCTGGTCGGCACCATCACCTCGGTGCGTGAGATCGTCAAGGAAGACCCCATCTACCGGCGCGAGCGCATGGTGTGCATCCAGGTGTTCCCCTACGTGGCCTCGAAGATCGCCGTGGGGTCGATCTTCGCCCTGTACAGCGCGCTCGTCCTCTTTCTGTTCAAGATCGGCGCCGTCGACTTCGGCCACCTGAGCGGCATCGGGTATCTCGCAGCTCCTGATCACTTTCGTGCTCTGCACGTTCGCAGGGCTCATGTGGGGGCTTCTGGTATCGGCGGTCGCCCCCACCGAGGATCGCGCCATGCTGCTGGTGATCCTGGTGCTGGTGCCCCAGTTCATCTTCTCGGGGGGCATGATGCCCGTGTCCGATCTGGGGGTGGCGGGCAAGGTCTTCGGGACGCTGACGTCCACGCGCTGGGGGCTGGGGGCGATGGCCACGGTCGCGGAGATCAAGACCGGTGCCGGCAAGGCGGCCGACATGTCGGACACCGTGCTGCCGGGGATCAAGGGGCTGGAGACTACCGCGGAGAAGGTGGCGCTGGTGCACTCGCTCGACAGCCAGTACGGAGCGATCTTCAACGTCAACATCGCCTTCTACTGGGCGATGTCGCTCGTCCTGATCGCGGCACTGACGGTCATCATCTTCCTGCTGCAGAAGCGAAAGGACACGTTCTGACCGGGCTGGCCGCGCCGGCGCCGTTCGGCCGCGGCCGCGGTGCCCCACGGCGCCGCCCGACACTTGTCTTTCCGCGCTGCTGCGAGAGAATGGGTGACAGGACGGCGCCTCGGGCAGCGACCAGAGGGGGGCAGGTGTCTGCTCATCCGGACAACGAACGCCGGGAGGCGATCGGGCCCCGCCCCGCTGCGCGGGTGGCTACGGGACGCGGCCGCGACGCCTTCATCCATCTGTCGCCGAAGCGCGGCGAAAGCCCGGCGCCGAGAGGCGCGACGGGGGGGTCATGGCAGACGAGCTGATCGGGCGCACGCTGGGGCGCTACAAGATCACCGCCCTCGTGGGACGCGGTGGCATGGCCACGGTCTACCGGGCCACGCATCCCGGTCTGGAGCAGACCGTGGCCGTCAAGGTGCTGCACGCGCACATCGCGACCGACGCGGACCTGCTCGGCAGGTTCCAGCAGGAGGCGCGGGCGGTCGCGGCCCTTCGCCATCCCAACATCGTGCGCGTCGTGGACTTCGACTGCATCGACAACGTGTACTTCATGGTGATGGAGTACATCGACGGTCTCACCATGTCCGCGCACCTTCGCGATATGGCTGCCAAGGGGCGTCGCATGCCGGTCGCCGAAGTGCTGCGGGTCTTCGAGCCGCTCTGCTCCGCGGTGGACTACGCGCACGGGCAGGGCATGATCCACCGCGACATCAAACCGTCCAACGTCCTGCTCACCGCGCAAGGCGAGCCGGTGCTCACCGACTACGGTATCGCCAAGATGATCGGGGTCACGCAGCATACGGCTGCCGGCACGGTCATGGGTTCTGCCTTCTACATGTCGCCGGAGCAGGCCCAGGGTGTCGCGGTGGACGGTCGCAGCGACATCTACTCTCTCGGCGTCATGCTGTTCGAGTCGCTGGCTGGGCAGGTGCCGTACGAGGGCGACACCCTGGCGACCGTCCTCGTCAAGCACATCACGGCGCCGGTGCCGGCCGTGTGTCCGCTCAACGACGAGCTGCCGCCGCTGCTCGATGGCCTGATGCGCGTGGCCCTGGCCAAGGATCCGGACGAGCGCTTCCAGACGGGAAAGGCGCTGGCGGCCGCGTTGCGGCAGGGGCTCGCGCCGCTCGCCGCGCAGAGCAGCGCCGTGGCGGCGAATGCGACGCGGGTGGAGCGGCCGCCGAGCGGTGGCGCGGCGCCGCAGGGCTTCACGCGCGTGGAGACGCCGACGCCGGCGCCGGCGAAGCCGCCGCGCGAACGGGCGACCGCGCACGATGTGTTCATCAGCTACGCGGCGAGCGACAAGGCGGTTGCCGATGCTGTCTGCACGGCGCTCGAGAGCGAGAACATCCGCTGCTGGATCGCGCCGCGCGACGTACTGCCCGGCCAGAGCTTCGCGCGGGCTCTGGTCAACGCCATCCATGAGGCTCGCGTGTTCGTCCTCGTGTTCTCGTCGGCCACCAACAACTCCCAGCAAGTGGAACGCGAGCTCGACAGGGCCGCTTCCTCGCGACTGCCGATCCTCCCCCTGCGCGTGGAGGACGTGCTGCCGCGCGAGTCCATCGAGTACTACCTCGCCGGCCAGCACTGGCTCGACGCGCTCACGCCGCCGCTCGCCGACCATCTTGAACGCCTCACCGTGGCGATCGCGGCGCTGCTGCAGCGGTCGGCGCCGCCGCTCGCCGAAGGCCCGCCGGAAGCAACGGCTTCAGAGCCGGCCGTGTGGGCGACCGGCACTCCAGCGGGAACAGCCTACGAGCCGGCGCCGGCGGCGACCACGTACGAGCCCGCGCCGGAGCCCGAAGCAGAGGCGCCGGTGGCTGAGGCCGAGCCCGCGCCGGAGCCCGAAGCAGAGGTGCCGGTGGCTGAGGCCGAGCCTGTGCCGGAGCCCGAAGCAGAGGCGCCCGTGGCTGAGGCTGAGCCCGCGCCGGCGGCGACCACGGATGAGCTCGCGCCGGCGACGCAGCTCAAACCGGAGGCGCCTGAGGCTGAAGCCGAGCCTGCGCTGGAGGTAGAGGCGCCCGAGCCCGTCGGCGCACCCGAGGCGGCAGTGGCGGTCGCGGGCCTGCAGGCGGCGACGACCTACGAGCCGGCGCCGGAGGCTGAGCCTGAGCCCGAGCCGGCAGCGGAGCCGCCAGAGCCCGAAGCCGAGCCTGAGGCCGTGCTCGAGCTCGAGCCTGAGGCGCTTGAGGCTGAGGCCGAGCCGCGAGCCGGAGGCAGAGGCTCCGGGGATCGTGCCCCTGCCGGAGCCTGAGGCCGTGATCGAGCCCGAGCCTGAGGCGGAGGCGCCTGAGGCCAGGGCCGAGCCCCCGTCGGACTTGACGACTCTCGAGCGGCCGGTGGAGGCGACCGAGCCGCAGGCCGCCACGACCTATGAGCCGGCGCCCGTGCCGGCAACGGGAACCTCCGAGCCGGCGTTCGCCGCCGAACCGACGGTGATGGCCGCGGCTGCGACGGCGGTGACACCCGGCGACGGTCCGACGCCCGTGGCTGCGACCGTGCTGGTGGCGGAGTCGCCGCCGGCCGGCGTGCCGGCCCTGGGCGAACGGGCCGGCGAAGCGTCAGAGCCTTCCCGGCAAGCGCTTCACAAGCCCACGCTGATCGCCGCGGCGGCTGTGGGAATCGCGTGGATCGTGATCCTCCTGGTCATCGACCAGGTGTTTCGCTAGCTCCTTCGACGGCGGACCGCCGAGCGCTCGCGCCGGTCCGCCCTCTTCGCCTCAGCGGGTGACGTACGGCTGGGTCTGCGGCGCTACGCGGAGCGCGGCTGGCTGCGGGCGACGGGCGGCGTCCACCACGCCAGCGCGACGACGACCAGGTCGACGCCCAGCGCCACCAGGACCCACAGCGGGGTGTCGGGCGGGTAGAAGAAGGCCCAGGCGAAGACGGCTGCCGTGGCGAGGCCCGCGACGATGCCGAGCGCGACTCTCGCCTGGCCGAGCGCGCCGCGCCGGCGGCTTGGAGTCGCAGCCCGCATGACGACGTAGAACTGGACGGCGAACAGCACCCCGCCGCCGAACACGACCAGCCACTTGAGCCACGAGGCGCCGCCGCCTGCCGTTTCGGCCATGCTCTTCACGCGGTCGAGGTTGACGCTCGCGGCTTTCGCGAGGCGTGGCGCTTCGGAGGACTGCTTGAGGTCGGTGAGCACGTCGATAGCAGCCGAGTCGTCGCCGTTCTCGGCGTCGATCAGCGCGAGTCCCATCTTGGCGTAGTCGTTGGTCGCCGTCTCGTTCGAGGCGGTGAAGTCGGCCTCGGCTCCGTCGAGGTCGCCCTTCTCGAGTCTCGTCATCCCGCGCTGGTAATACGCGGCCGCGAGGTTGGCGGCCGTCCTCGCCACGCCTTCATCAGGCTTCGACGCCACGATGTCCTTGAGCGAGGAGATGCCTTCGTCGTACTCACCCGCGGCGCACTGGGCCGTCGCCAGGGCCAAGTCGGTCTGCGGGCTGGCCGCGACGGCGGCGGACTTCTCGAAGTACGCCAGCGCGTCGGCGTACTGCCCGTCCCGTGCGGCGATGAGGCCGAGGTTGTACAGCGCCGCCGCCTTCACGCTGTCGCCGTTCTTCGTCGGCGGCGTGTCCTGCGCCTTGCGCGTGGGCGCCGCGGCCTTGTCCGTGTTGTCCTGGAAGAGGTAGTCGGCGCCGATATTGAGGTCGGCGCCTCGGTAGCGCTGGTTGAGGCGTAGCACCTTCTGCAGCAGCGGCAGCGCCTTGCCGTAGTCGCCGGTCTTCACGTAGCACACGGCCAGGTTGTTGAGGGCGTCGGTGTCTGAAGGATCCAGCTTGACGGCTTCCTTGAACAGCGCCGTCGCCCGGGCGACGTCGCCGGCGGCGAGAGCCTCGCAGCCGAGGTTGTACGGGTGCTTCGTGGCACCGGGCGCGGGCCCGGCCGTCACGGCCAAGCCCGCGAGGACCAGCAGGACGGCGACGCCCGCGAGGGCGCAGGCCCGCCGGCATCTGCTCAGAATGTGGTAGGTGGGCATGGTGGTTCGGCTCACGGCGTCATAGGCTGCGCCTGGCAGGAACAGGGCTGGTCCGACTGGCAGGTGCAGCTCGACACGCCCTCGCAGGTACAGACCGCGTCGCAGGTGCATGCTCCTCCTCCGCCTCCACCTCCCGAGTCCGCCACGCAGCTGCAGGCGGCCACGGACTCGCAGGTGCACACCAGGTTGCAGGTGCAGACGAGATCGCACGTGCAGAGGGCGCCGCCGAACGCGTCGCGCCCGGTGAGCTTGGTCTTGGTCGCGTGGGAGCGCGTCTCCTTGCCGGCCTTCTGGGTCTTCTTCGGTGTCTTCTTGGGCCCGGAGACCTTGCGCGAGGGATCCTCGGGCGCGACGAAGACCTCGGGATCCGGATACTCGTAGTCGGGCTGCGGCGCGCTCCAGTGCAGCACCTCGGGCGACGCGCTCGACGTGGGCGCGGCCTTCAGGGTGTCGTCGGGCGCGCTCTCTCCGGCGCGGAGGGAAGCCCATTCGACCGGCGCCTCGCTCTCGTAGATCGAGAGCTTGGGCGACTCGTAGCCGCCGTCGCGCGAGGCCGCCGGCGTCTAGACCCTCGCTGCGCTGGTCGTCGGACACCGGATCACCTCCTCGAGCTGGTCCAGCGTGAGCCGCCGGTTGATCTCACAGCGCGCGACCACGGCATCATCGGCGCCCGGATAGAGCCGCTTGGACGGGCAGTCGCCTGCACAGTGGTACTTGGCGAAGCAGCGCGCGCAGCGCGGCGCGTCGTTGACGGTGAGATGGCGCAAGTGCGTCGACCCGCGCGGCATCGAAGGCGAACGACCGGTGCGTGGGGTCGTAGGAGCCGTAGATGAACGTGTCGGCGCGGGAGTCGTCGCGGCCGGTGACCTCGTAGCAGGCGGTGACGTCGCCTTCGGTGGTGATATTGAAGCTGGGCCTGCTCGCCTGACAGAACGAACAGGCCAGCGACGATTGGTGCGCGCCGGAGTAGGCCACCTCGACGCCGTGACGCGCGGCGTACTCGCGGCACTCGCGAAACGCCTCGACGAAGCGCTCCGCGTTCGGCGGCTGCAGGCCATTGCTGATGGAGCGGCCGCAGGCGAAGAGCGGTTCGAGGTGGATGGTGTTGAGCCGGTAGGTGTCGACGAGGTGTCGTACCGTCTCCAGGGCGTGATCGAGCGCGTGGGACGTGCACGTGAGCCTGGTGCCCAACGTGCAGTCGCTCTCTGAGAGGCGCGCGAGCGTACGCTCGACGGCGGCCGACGAGGCGCCGCCGCCGGCCCGCGGCCGCAGGCGGTCCTGCACGGCCGCCGGGCCGTCGATGGACACCATCACCGACGTCATGCTCTCCGCCAGGTACTCCCGCATGGCGTCGTCCACGACGCCGTTCGTCGCGGTGCCGGTGGAGAGCTCGAGGGCGTGCTTTTCGCAGCGACGCCGGGCGTGAGCCACGCAGTTCTTCAGGGCTCTCGCCCGCGAGCGTCGGCTCACCGCCGCCGTGGAAGGTGACGGTCACCTCTGGCTGGCCGCTCGGCGACGGCGTTGTCGACGACGAAGTCGATGGCATCGAACGCGACCTGCTCGTCGAGGTAGCGCGGCTGCTCGCCACCGGACGCATAGCAGTAGACGCAGCGCAGGTTGCAGGCCGTGGTGAGGAACAGCGTGACGGCGGTGGGCCGGAGTGCGGCCGGCGGCGGGTCGTCGGTCACTGGTCGGTCGGAGGCGACAGCCGACGTCAGGGCCGGCGCTGCGCCGCTCGCCCGGCGTCTCCCGTGCTCCTTGCCGATGAGCTGAAGCTCCACGAGAAGATCCAGCACCTCGCGCGTGCCGGCGTTGCGAGTCACGGCGCGCTCGGCGGAGATGTCGGCGAGCAGGTTGAGGGCAGCGTCGTTCACCACCACGCTGGTCTGGAGCAGAGGCGCGTACACGAGGTGGTCGCGTCCGCGCGGCAGCGAGAAGACCTCGGTGGCCAGCCGGTACCTGGTCACGCCCGTTCTCCCGGGATACCGTTGCCCGACCCGTAGACGCCGAACACGAGACCTGCCCCCGAAAGGGTCTGGAGGCAGTCCCTGGTGTCGGCGCGCGCCGCGGCCGCCGGGATGCCGTACGCGGCGCTGAGGAGGGCGGCGAGGTCGTCCACAGTACGCCGCCCGTCGACGCCGCGCCATACGAACGCCGCCGACCGGTTCAGGCGGAAGACCGGTCCGTGCGGGTCGACGGGCGTGGCGCGGAGTTCCACGTCACGCCCGCGGGCTGTCTCGACGAGGTTCTCGGCGCGTCGCGGCCGGGCCGTCCCAGCCGACGCGGCAGGGCCGTTCCGCGCGCTCCAGAGGCGACCTGTGGCGAGCGCCACGGCGCCGCCGGCGACGGCCACGAGGAACGTCTTTCTGGTCGTCGCCCAGCTTGGCCCGTCCACGCGTGCGGCCACCACACGACCCCCTTGGCCCCCATTCGCAGGGGGCTGATCGCCCTGCGCCTGAGCCCAATCGTGCCCCCTCACGAGTCTCGCGTCAAGGATTGCGGGCAAGAGACACCTTGACATGCGCGAGTCATGGCGTAGAACGGGTATGGAAGTGACTGTGGAAGGGTGAGCGGCGCGAGACCATCGCGCCTGGATCTGGGGGTGGTGCGAATGAGACCGCGATTTCGCAGCGCAAGCACGGACACGTCCTACGATCGCCGCCGGGGATGGCGCTCCGTCGGCCGCGGTGCCGTGGCCACACTCCTCCTCGTCGGCATTCTGCTGGTCACGGTCTTCGCCGCGCAGGCCGCCTCGGCGGCCGCGCCGAAGATGGCGAAGCTCACGGCGTCCGGGCCTTTGGAGAAGCCTGACGGCGGCGTGCCGGTACAACGCGGGACGAGCCAGTCCGAGAGTCTGCCGCCGGTCGTGCCCGGCGTTACCGCGAGCCCGTCAGGAGGGCCCGGCGTTGGCGCTGCCGGCACGATCTTCTACGACGGGTTCGAGGGGAGCATCGCGTCCTGGACCACAGCGGGTGGTAACGATCCGACGTGGGCGTGGTTCACGTATCGGCCCTA
Organism: uncultured Thermoleophilia bacterium; assembly: GCA_963700035.1. GTDB lineage: Bacteria > Actinomycetota > Thermoleophilia > UBA2241 > UBA2241 > CAIXSE01. The sequence continues at coordinate 190,340 of CAVOWE010000018.1, forward strand.
CGCGGGGTCGTGGTCGGCCTATTGCGCGGGGTGGACCGGGAGCGGGTTCAACTCTCCGCCCACTACCTACTACAACAACATGAACGCCTGGCTCGAGGCGGGGCCGTTCAATCTCTCGGGCGTCACCTCGGCGACCCTCGCCTTCAAGCTCTGGCTCAACAGCGAGATGAACTACGACTGGCTGTACTGCATGGTCTCGGTCGACGGCCAGCACTACTATGGACCGGGCGACTCGGGCAACAGCCAGGGCTGGGTCGATCGAAGCCTCGATCTCACGAACGTCCCGACCCTCGGCAACGTCTGCGGCCGCAGCCAGGTGTGGATCGCCTTCATCTTCACCAGCGACGCGTCAGGTACCGCCGAAGGCGCCTACGTTGACGAGGTGAGCATCACCGGCAGCGGTGGGGCGGCGGCGAGGTGGGGCTGTCTTGGATGGCGATCGCTCGATAGTGCCTTTCGCGGGAAGGGTGGATCTCACGGGAGTACTCCTGGACGACACCTCCGGGTCCCTGCTGCCCAACCGGCAAGTGGGGTTGTTCTGGTCCCAGGAAGACAAGATCGACGGGACTTGGAATCTGTTTGAACACGTTCACTTCGTCGACGGGCCAGTACTCCATGACGGCCACCAACGTCCAGCGGCTCACCTATTTTGCCATGGTCTTCGCCGGTGACGGCCAGTACTCGGAGGGCATGGAGCAACCTGGTCAAGGTGATGGCACGCGCCAAGCTCACGCCTCCGGCCGTTCCGTCTCGCGTCCCCGCCTACCTCAAGATCACGAGCTGGGGCACGCTCAAGCCGCTGCACACGGCCGCGCAGAACAGGTCCAGCCACACCAAGCTCTCCGTCGAGCACTACTGCGGCGGCAGGTGGCGGCTGCAGTACGAATCGTTGTACGCCAGTCGTACCGCAACACTCCTCCGCGACCGATGTACAGCGTGGGCCTGCGCTACGCACCCGGCAAGTGGCGGATCCGCGCGGTGCACCGGGACAGCGACCACGCCACGACGACCTCGTCCTGGAGGAACTTCACGGCGAACTGACGCCGAGCGGCGGGATGTGCGAGGGCCGTAGAATCGGGAACGACCGCGCGCCGGCACGCGACCGCCGGCAGACGACATGGAGATAAGGCCCCGCGGCGCCCTGCTCGACGAAATGGGTCTGTTCGCAGGGGCGGCCTGGACCACGGCGCTGCTGGCGCTCGGGCTGCTCGTGGTGAACCAGGTCGCGAACGTCGGCTGCTACACGCTCTTCGCGCTCTCGGGGCGCGCCGACCGCTGGCGGACGTTCATCATCCTGCAGATCCTGGGCGGGTTCTTCGGCCTGCTCACGCAACTGACCTTCGCCGGCCTGGTGCGCTACGCGTCGCTGCCCTTCGCCAATGCCACCGGCATCGGCCTGGCGTTCGTCTCGGCGCAGGTGTTCAGCGCCGCCCTGATCCTGCGTGAGCCGTTCACCCTGCTGCAGTGGCTGGGCACGGCGTTCGTCTTCGCGGGCGTGCTGCTCATCGCGGCCGGGCAGCAGTGATGCTCAGCCTCGCTGCAGGCGGCTGGTGCGCGACCCTGTGAGGCTGCCGCGCGAGACGGTAGGGTAGAATCCCCGTAGTTCACTTCGTGCCGAAGTGGCGGAACCGGTAGACGCGCTGGACTCAAAACCCGGTGCCCGAGAGGGCGTGTGGGTTCAAATCCCACCTTCGGCACCATCTCTCGCCGCGCCTCCGGATGCCGCCCTCGTGGGCAGGCACGACGCGGTCGCACCGCGCAGAGAAACCGCCGGCCCGGCATCTGGTACCATTACTGTCCTGAACACGACTGCGTGCGCGGTGGTCTGCCCGTCGTCCGGGCAGCCGCACGCGGGGAGGAGCTTGGCGCATGACGGTGCGGCTCTTGGGACTCAACTGCAGCCCGCGCGACAAAAGCAACAGCAGCATCATGCTCGAAACGTCCTTCGAGAAGCTCGACGCCACCTACCCCGGCGAGGCCGAGCACGAGATCGTCCACCTGCGCGACCTCCACCTCGAGCCCTGCAAGGCCTGCAACGTGTGCGGAAAGACGAAGGACGGCAGGTTCATCCCCTGCGTGCGCGTCGACGAGGACGACGTGCAGATGGTCCTCGACAAGATGGTGGCCGCCGACGGCCTCCTCGTGGCGACGCCCGTCTACTTCGGGCTGCCCACCGACCTCTTCTCCAAGTTCATCATGCGCACGCGGCCGCTGCGCCATCAGGACTTCAAGCTGGCCAACCGGCCGGTGGGCGTGATGGCCACGGCCGGCCGTCGTTCCGGCGGCGCCGAGACGGCCATCATCGCCACCTGGCTGCCGTTCGTGCGCAACGGCTGCCTCGTGGTCGGCAACGGCGACGGTACCTGTCAGTTCGGCGCCTACGGCTGGGCCGGCGCGCGCGGGCACATCCTCAGCGACGAGTGGGGTCTGGAGCAGGCCTGCCAGACCACCGAGCGCGTGTTCACGCTGGCCAAGGTGTTCAAGGCGGGCGTCGCGGCCACGGGCTTCGAGAACCCGATGAAGTTCTCGTACGGCGCGGGGACGCGGCCCTGAGCGATGGCGACGGCCCGCCGCCCCAACGAAGTGAAGGACGCAGCATGACCGACGCCGAGACCATCCTCGAGTTCATCCGCGACGAGGCCGACCTCGAAGAGGACGAGGTGAGCGCGGACACGTCGCTGTTCCGCGACCAGCTGCTCGACTCCATGAACCTGACGGCGCTCATCGCCTTTCTCGAGGAGACCTTCACCATCAAGGTGAAGCCCATGGACATCGTGTTCGAGAATCTCGACACGGTGAACCACATGCTGGCTTACGTGGCGCGCAAGAGGGCGGGCGATGCCTGAGGCCGGCTCCGGGCAGACCGACTCACGCGACGCCGTCCCGCCGCAGGACGCCGGCGAGCGGCCGCGACACGGTGGCTCTTCTACGGGCTCGGCCTGAGCCTGCAGACGCTGCTCTGGTTCCTCCTCTTCCTGGCGATCACCGTCGCCGTGCTGGTCGGGGGCCAGCTCACCGAGTTCCGCTACGTCGGCTTCTGACGGCAGCCGCCGGCTTCGCATGACACCTCTCGACCTCATGACCGACGCCGTGGCGCGCCTGCGGCTGCTCGCCGGCGAGCAGCCGCAGGCGCTGCTGCTGCGCACGCGGGAGCGCTCGTATACATATGCCGCCGTACTGCGTCGCGCCGCGGCGGTCGCCGCCGCCCTGCAGGCGGCCGGCGGCGGCCGTGGCCGGCGCGTCGCCCTGTATCTGGAGGAGTACGACCAGTTCTTCGTCTGCATGCTGGGCGCCTGGCTGGCCGGCGCCGTCATCGTGCCGCTCAACACCAGCTTGCCGGCCGCCGACGCACGCTGGCTGATCGACAAGGCGGCGCCGGACGTGCTGGTGCTGCCCGCCGCCGACACGTGTCCCGCCGATGGCCCGCGCCGCCTTGTGGTGACCGCCGATGCGGAGGGTCTGGTGAGCGGTCTGATGGACGCCGCGGAGACCGCGGACGCCGGCGGCGTAGCCGGCCCGGCGGGTCCGCCGGTAGCCACGGCCGAGGTCGACCCCGGCGCCTTCGAGCCGGTGCACGAAGACGAACCGGCGATGATCATGTTCACCTCGGGCACCACCGGCCTGCCCAAGGGCGTCTGCCAGACGCTGCGCGCCGTCTCGAGCAACGCCGGCCACGTGGCGCTCACCCTGGGCCTTCAGGCCGACGACCGGATCTTCATCAACACGCCGCCGTACTTCACCAGCGGCATCTGCCACTTCCTGACGCTGCTGGCGAACGGCGGCGGCGTGGCCGGCCAATTGGGCTTCTTCTTCGGGGCCGGCCTCCTCGACGAGATGGAGGCGCAAGGCTGCACGGGCTTCGGTGGCGCCCCGGCGCACCTCGTGCGCGTGGTCGAGCCGCTCGACGAGCCGCGAGAGCACGCTCTTCGATTCTGGGTGAGCAGCGGGGACCATCTGCCGCTGCCGGTCATCACCAAGTTCCGCCGCGTGCTGCCCGGCGTCGGGTTGTTCAACATGTACGGCCTCACCGAGGTGAGCGGCCGGCTCTGCATCCTGCCGCCGGCCGAGCTCGACGTGCGCCTCGGCTCCGTGGGCCGGCCCATCGGCGACATGCGCGTCGCGGCGCGCCGCGACGACGGCGCCGAGGCGGCGGCCGGCGAGACCGGGGAACTCTACGTCACCGGCTCCCTGCTCATGCAGGGGTATCTGGACGAGCCCGAGACCACCGCCCGGACGCTCACCGCGCACGGTCTGCGCACGGGGGACTTCGGTCGCGTCGATGCCGAGGGCTTCGTCTGGATCGAGGGCCGCAAGGACGACATCATCAAACGCGGCGGCGAGAAGGTGAGCATCATCCACGTGCAGCAGGCACTGCAGGGGCTGGGCCGCTTCGCCGACGTGGCGGTGCTGGCGGCCCCCGACGACATCCTCGGGCACGTGCCGGTGGCCTTCGTGGTGCCGCACGATGCGGAGGGCTTCAAAGCCTCGCGGCTCTTGCGCGAGCTCCGTGGCGTGCTGCCGTCCGCCTCGCTGCCCAGTCGCGTCCTCGCTGTGGACGTCATCCCGCGCACCGGCTCGGGCAAGGCCATCCGCGCCGAGCTGCAGGCCCTGCTCGCAGAGGAGCTCGGGTGAAGGGCTTTGAGGCCGGCTTCGCAACCGGAACCCGCTGGTACTGGTCGCCGCCGCCGCGTTGCTGGCGCTGGTCCTCGTAGCAACGGAGAGCTTCTTCACCACCGGCGCCTGGTCACGCGTGCCTCTCAAGTTCTGGATGCGCAAGGCGAGCGACGACTACACGTACGTGTCGTGGACGGTGGGGACGAACATGCAGCATCCCCCGAAGACGCCCGCCGTCTACCTCCTCGGAGGCTCCACGGCGCGAGAGGCCATCACCAGCGGCGACTCGCTGGCCGCCGAGATCGAGGAGCTCGGCGGCCCCAAGGTGGCCGCCTGGGACCTGGCCTCGATGAACCAGAATTTCGCCCAGAGCCTGGCCATCGCCGACAACGTGCCCAACAGCCCGGCATGGATCCTCATCGGCCTGAACATGGGCCGCTTCACGCCCGATCGCGGCGCCAGCATGAAGCAGGTCGTCGGTCGCGAGCTCCTGCTCAAGAGCGCTTTTCTGCAGCAGTATGTGGCCCGGGAGTACGGCAAGTACGAACACAGCCGCACGATCCTGCCGGGCATCTTCTCCTACATGGTGAGCTGGGCGCGCGAACATCGCGTTGAGCTGCAGAAAGGCTCCCTCCGGACGCGGGAGTACGGCCAGCATCGCTACAACCTCAAGCACATCCACACCGTGGCGCAGAAGGAGGAGATGGTCGCCGTCTGGAACGAGCGGCGCTACCCCGCGTTCCGGCGCAATCTGGGGTTCAACCTCGACATGCTCGAGCAGCTCCTGATCCGCTGTCAGGAGCGTGGCCTGCACCCGGTCCTCGTGGAGCTGCCGAACAACCGCGACCTGATCGGGAAGCGCTTCGACTACGCCGAGGCTCAGTACCGGGCGCCGTCGCAGGCGTTGGCGGCCGAGTACGACGTGCCGTACCTCGACTTCAACCATGAGCTCGATCTGAAGAATGCCGACTTCCACGATCTCTCTCATCTGGTGGAGCCCGGCCGGGTCATCTGGCAGCGGCGGCTGGCTCAGGAGCTGGTGCGCCTGATGGGCGCCGACGGGAAAGGCGCGGGCACGCAGCCATGAGGATCTACTTCACGCTGTACCTGATTCCGGTGGTCATCGCCGCGCTGCTGGTCTTCTGGCTGCTCTTGCGCAAGGAGCGCCTCAGGCTGATCTTCCTCGTCGTGCTCTCGGTGGCCGTCCTCGCCATCCTGCACCCGGCGTTCGCGGCCATCGCTGTGGGGCTCGTGGTCGTGACCCATCAGCTCGTCGACCTCAAGCGGCGCAAGAAGCTGAGCGGCGGCCGCGTCGTGCTCATCATCGTCGCCATGGCCGTGATCACCCTCGGCGTCGGCAAGTACGGCCACCGCGGGGCGCTCGCGATCTGGGGCGAGGACGACTGGATCGTCTCGCATCTGCTGATGCCGCTGGGCATCAGCTACTTCGCGTTCCGCCTGCTGCAGTACGTCTTCGACTGCCTGCGCGGCGTGATCGAGGAGAACTCGCTGCTGCGGCTCGCCGCGTTCGTGATGTTCATCCCCACGTTCCCGGCGGGACCGCTCGAGACCTACCAGGGCTTCTACGAGAAGCGCAGCTACTCGTTCGACCGGCAGCTGTTCTACAAGGGCCTGCGGCGCATCGCCGTGGGCTACTTCAAGAAGGTCTTCGTCGTCGACTTCGTGTTCGCCCTCTTCTTCACGAAGATCATCTCGACGGTCGGCAGCCCCGACTTCGAGGCCTCACAGCTCGGCCCCTGGTGGCCGCTCGCCTACTGCATCCTCGTCTTCGTGCGCGCCTACTTCGACCTGTCCGCCTACACCGACCTGGCCATCGGCTTCTCGGCGCTGTTCGGGTTCCGCATCATGGAGAACTTCCACCTGCCCTTCCTGGCGAAGAACCTCGGCGATTTCTGGCGCCGCTGGCACATCTCGCTGTCGACCTGGTGCCGCAACAACGTGTACTTCCCCGTGTTCGGCCTCACGCGCAAAGCCTGGCTCGGCTTGTACGCCAGCATGCTCACCATGGGGTTGTGGCACTACGTCGACCTCAACTGGACCGCCTGGGGCCTGTACCACGGCACCGGGCTCGTGGTGGTCTCGCGCTGGGAGCGCTGGAAGAAGAAGCGCAGGAAGGCTCGCAAGAAGGCCGGCCTGCCGCCGGCGGCGCCCTACGAGAAGTACGTGCGCTGGCTCGGCTATCCGGCCACCTTCCTGTACGTGGCGCTGGGCTACGCGTTCGTCTCCACGCGTTCGCTGGAGCACGCGCTGACCATCATCTATCTCGCCTTCCGCCTGCCCCTGGCGTGGCTCACGGGCCATGTTCTGTGAGAGCATGGGCGCGGCGGGGTAGGAGAGAGACGTGCTGAGAAGATCGCCACAGCGCGGCACGCGGTGGAGCTCGTTGGGCCGCGGCTTTCGCCAGCGCAACCCACTGGTGCTGGTGGCGGCCGCTCTCCTCGCGGGGGGCGCGCTCCTCGTCTTCCAGAGCGCGCTCGTCAACGGCGGCCTCACGCTGATCTCGGAGGGCCGCCTTCTGCGCATCACCAACGACGACTACCTGCACGTCGCCTATCGCGTGGCGGAGCTCAAGAAGGAGCCGTCTCAGCAACGCACGATCTACCTCTTCGGCGGCTCGGGGACCATGGAGTGCTTCGTCGACCAGCAGTCGCTCGGCGCTGAGGTGTCTGCAGCGTCCGGCGAGGACGTGCGCGTCGTCAGCCTGGCCGCCCACCGGCAGAGCATGGCCATGTCGCTGGCGCTCGCCGACAACCTGCCGGACGGGCCCGCGCTTCTGGCCATCGGCCTCGCGCCCATCCGCATGACGACCGACCCCAAGGACGACGCGCGTCTGCTCTCCGGCCGGCCGCTGCTCGTGCGCAGCGCGCGGCTCGAGTCTGCTGGCCGAGCGCTTCTACGGGCAGAGCCCGGCGGCTCTCGGGGTGATCCCGGGCTTCTTCGACTACCTCGGCTCGTACATGCAAGCGCGCGTGACGGAGAGGCCGGGCGCCCGGTCATCGGCGAGGCGCTGACCTACGCCGAGCACTACTATCCGCCGGGCGCCAAGGGGCACCTGCCCCTCGGCAAGCGGCGCAACGTGCTGCAGGTGCTCGAGAAGGACGTAAGGCTGTACCGCCTCTACTCGGCGTACAACCTCGCGATGCTCGAAGAGATTCTGAGACTGGCGCGCGAGCGTGGCTTCGCGGTGGCGCTGTACGACCAGCCGCTCAACGCCTCGGCGGCGGGGCCCGACTGGGCGGGCGTCGTGCCGGCCTACCGGGCGGCGTGTCGCCGACTCGCCCGCCAGTACGGCGTGGCCTACCTCCACATCGAGCGGGGCGTGGAGCTCGAGGACGCCGACTTCGCCGACCTGTTCCACCTTCTGGCGCCGGGGCGCGCCAAGTGGCAGCCTGAGATGGCGCGCCAGCTGGCCGCGGCGCTGCGGTCTCCGTCCGGGCCGGTGGCCCAGCGCTCCGGCGCGCAGTCGCCGGAGGCCCCACGGCTGTATCGCGGATTGACCTGCGCAGCCTGGTCAACGTGAGGGCCTCCTCTCGATGAGCGAGGGGACCGCCTCGGACGACGGGGACCGGGCCCACCGCATGCCGGCGGGCTCCCGGTGGGCAGTGGCGAGGACGGCGTCACCAGGCGCCAGCTGCTGATCGGCGGCGGTGCGGCCGCCGCGCTCCTGGCTGTCGCCGGCCTCGTGGGCGGGCGCTCGTGGACCGCACGCAGCTACTGGTGGCGGCTGACCGGCGCCTACGGAGAGCCCGGCGCGTACCCGCCGCCGGGCGACGTCGTCTACCAGTACGCCTCCATGCCGTCGAGTCATGTGAGTGGCGGCGTGGAGTACGGCGTTGCCACGCCGGGGAAGATCGCGCGAATGAGGCAGGGTCCCGGTTGGAAGGCGCCCGTCTGCTACTGCCTGCCCGGCCGCGGGCGCGGGCCGCGCGAGGTGCTCCAGGGCGACCTGCGCCTCGGCGACTTCGCCGCGCAGGCGTTTGCGGAGCGCGGCGCACAGCCCTTCGTGCTGGTCGCGGTGCGCGGCGGCGACACCTACTGGCACCGGCGCGCCTCGGAGGAGGATGCCATGGCCATGCTCCTCGACGAGTTCATCCCCTACTGCCGCCGCGAGCTGCGGCTCGGCGGCCCGGCCGGCGAGGCGATCATGGGCTGGTCGATGGGCGGCTACGGCGCTCTGCTCGCCGCGGAGACGCGGCCGCAGGCCTTTCGCGGCGTGTGCGCCGTGAGCGCCGCGCTCTGGCGCTCCTACGACGACGGCGTGGGCGATGCCTTCGACAGTGCGGCCGACTATGCCGCCCACGACGTCTACGCCGGCGCCGGCCGGCTTGGCGGTCTGCCGGTGCGGGTAGACTGCGGCCGACAGGACCCGTTCTACGAGGCCGACGTGGCCTTCGTGGAGGCTCTGCCGCAGAAGCCGCAGGGTGGCTTCGAGCCCGGCGGCCACAACGACGCATACTGGCGGCGCGTGGCGCCGCCGGAGATGGACTTCATCGCCGCGGCGCTTGCCGGCGCCCGCGCCGGCTGAGCAGGAGGTCGCGTTATGTCACGGACCGTCAAGACCTTTCTGTGGATCGTCGTGATCATGATCGTCGGGTTCGGCCTCATCCAGCTTGTGCCCTACGGGCGCGACCACACGAACCCGCCGGTCACGAGCGAGCCGGCATGGGACAGCCCTCAGACGAAGGCTCTGGCGCAGAAGGCCTGTTTCGACTGTCACAGCAACGAAACGGTCTGGCCCTGGTACTCGAACATCGCTCCCGCCTCCTGGCTCATCTACCGCGATGTCGCCGAGGGACGTCAGAACGTGAACTTCTCCGAGTGGCCGGCGACCGGCGGCGGGGGGCTCATGGCGGCGGCTGCTCAGAAGGTCGCCGAGGGCGAGATGCCGCCGCTGCAATACAAGCTCGCGCACAGCGGGGCGCGCCTCTCGGACGCCGAGAAGCAGCAGCTGATCGCCGGCTTCAAGGCGTCGGCCAAGTAGACTCGGGCGGCACGCCGGCCGCGCCCCGAGGCTGCGCGCGCAGTGCGGCGCTCAGGCGCGCGGCACGAAGCTCTCTCGCGCCCAGCCCTCGGCCACGCGCCGGGTGACGGCGGCGGCCAGCAGCGCGCCGGCCTCGGCGTCGTCCGGCTGCATGACTTCGAACGGCGAGTGCATGTTGCGCAGGGGGATGCTGAAGGAGAGCGTGGCCGTCTGACCAGAGGCCATGAGCTCCTCGGCGTCGGTGGACGTGCGGCCGGGCAAGGCCTTGACCTGCACCGGGATGCCCTCGGCCGCGGCCACCTCTCGCGCCAGGGCGAGGAGGGCCTGGTTGCTGGCCGCGCCGCGGTGGAGGACCGGCCCGGCCCCCAGCTTGACCTCGCCGCCGAGCTTCTTGGCGCCCATGCCCGGGTCGTCGCTGGCGAAGTCCACGTCGACGACGATCACGACATCGGGCTGCCAGCGCATGGCCATGGCTTTCGAACCCATGAACGTGGTCTCTTCTTGCACCGTGGCGAGGGCGGTGAGCTTCGCCGCCGAGGGGGCCGACGCGTAGTGCTCGAGGGCGCGGGCGCAGACGTAGACGCCGGCCCGGTTGTCGAAGGCCGGCGAGGCGTAGCGCCCGTTGGCCAGCGGCAGGAAGGCGGCGGGGAACGTGATCGGGTCACCGATCTGCACGAGCCCGAGGGCCTCTTCGCGGCTCGCGGCGCCGAGGTCGAGCCACTGTTCGTGGAGTTCCGGCGCCTTGGTGCGCTCCTCGCGGGTCATCTTGTGAGACGGACGCCGGCCCACGACACCGTTGACCGGGCCGCCGGGGCCGTGCACGACGAGGTTGCGGCCGGGAAGCAGCTGGGCATCGACGCCGCCGATCTTGTCGAACGAGACGTAGCCCTGCTCGTCGACAAAGGTGACGATGAGGCCGATCTGGTCGTTGTGGGCGGTGACGACCACGTGCGGCGCGCCGTCGGGGACGACGTCCGCCCAGACGTTGCCGAGCGGATCGCCCTCAGGGGCGGAGATGGCGGACAGGCGCCGGCGGACGATCTCCTGGGCCGGCGCCTCGAAGCCGGTGGGCGCCGGCGCGGCGCACAGGTCACGCAAGAAGTCGAGGTCGGTGGCCATGGATCCCTCCGCGGTCGCGCCTGTGCTGGGTGTCTGGTCCGCCGGCGGGCCGCGCCGACGCCCCGCATCCTATCGGCAAAGGGACGCTGACGGCACCCGCGCCCCGGTCGGCGGGCTACGCAAGCCTCCGGCACCGTAGTATCGTGGTCCCATCGAGACGCCCGCCGGCATCCCCCGGCGCCCGCGGGGGCGCCGCTCCGCCGAACGCCGCCGTCAGCTGGCCCGGCGTCGCGGTATCGCGCTGCTCGTCGTTGTGGTCGTCGTCGCGGTGCTGACGTGGCGCGCGGTGGCTTGCGGCTGCGGCGGGGCCGGCGTCACGGCGGTGACCTACGGCTCCGTGCCGCCGGCCCCGCTGCCGTCCCTCGAGGGCGACGGCGTCAAGGTGGGCACGTTCCTCGGCAACTACTCACGGCGGTTCTACGGACTGGGCCCCGTGCCCGAGCGCCTCGACGTACTCTGGAAGGCGCGCCTCGGCAGCGGCTGGACCTCGGGCAAGTACGACACGGACCCACCGGCGAAGTGGGCCGGCAGTGGCTGGACCGGCATGCCCAGCATCGTCGTCGACGGCGGCAAGGCCTACGTCGTGGTCGGGGGCTACGACCACCGCCTGCGCCGCCTGGACGCGGTGACCGGTGAGGTCGTCTGGGAGTACAAGTACGACGACATCATCAAGAGCAGCCCGTCGGTGTTCCAGAACCCCGAGCCCACCGGCGCCGACGACAGGTTCATCGTCTGCGCCGGCTCGCGCCGCGGCTACCCGCTCAAGCTCGCCGAACCCGGCGTCGCGCCGTACCGGGCCGTCACGTTCGGCAGCGGCAAGGAGCTCTGGCGCCTGCCGGTGCCGCAGACCGCCTGCTACAGCCGCGACTGCGACGGGAGCGGCTTCTTCCTCGACGGCCGCCAGTACATCGGCGTGGAGAGCGGGTGGATGTATGCGCTCGATCCGCTGGAGACCGTGGACTGGAACGGGCAGAAGCGGCCCAAGATCGTCGCCCAGCGGCAGCTGCTCGGCGACGACCGGGCGGCGACCCACGACGGCAACCTCGTGCTCGAGTCGTCGGCGTCGGTCCTCGGCAGGCGGATCTACATCTCCTCCGGGGCGGGTCACGTGTACGGCATGCGGCGCGGCGACCTCGCCGATCGAATGGGACTTCTTCACCGGCTCCGACCTCGACGGGACCGCGGTGCCCACGCGTCGCGGCAAGCTCCTGGTGCCGGTCGAGAAGCAGTACATCAAGGGCCGTGGCGGCGTGTTGTGCCTCGACCCGTCGCGTCCGCCCGAGAAGTCCGTCGACTGGTTCTTCCCCACCGGCGACCGCAAGGTCGGGGAGTGGAAGGGCGGCCTGATCGGCTCCTGCGCGGTCAACGACGAGTACAACCGCGACGGCCGCCTGCCGGCGCTGACGGCGTTCAACGCCATCGACGGCTACCTGCACGTGGTCTCGCAGGACACCGTCAGCGGCCAGCTGGTCAAAGGTCCCAACCTGGAACCAGGTCTGCAGACGCCGGTGGAGATCGCGCGACTGTGGAACGGCGGCGCGATCTCCACGCCCCTGCTCTTCGCCGAGACGCTCATCGCCGCGTCGTACGACCAGCGCGTGCACCTGTACCGCATCACGTACACACCCTCGGAAGAGGGCCTCTCGGGGGCGCTGCCCAGCGCCCGCGGCGACGGCAGGTACTGGCGCGTGAGTTTCAACGAGACCGACCAGTTCTTCGCCGGCGGAGGCTTTGAGAGCACGCCGACGCTGTGGGACGGGCGCGTGTACGTGGGTTGTCGCGACGGCTGGTTCTACTGCCTCGGCGACAAGCCGTGAGACACGGGTCGCCTGTCAGAACCGCACCATCAGCTTCCTGGTGGCCGCGGTCAGTCCGTCGACGGTGAGCTCGAACATGGGGAAGACCTCGCGGATCTTGCCGATCGTGACGCTGCCGTAGGTATGGTCCCAGTTCGGCTCCGGGATGGTGTTGAGCCACACCGAGTGGTCGAAGTGGCGCCGCAGGCGCCGCAGCCACTCGATGCCCGGCTCGTCGTTGCCGAAGCCCCACCAGATGATGCCGTCACGGCTCAGCAACTCGCTGGGCGCCATGGCCGCGTCTCCGACGACGATGAGCTTGGTGTCGCCGGGGAGCTCCTGGAGGACCCGGCGCGTCGAGATCGCGTTGCTCATGCTGCAGCTTGTGTCGAGGTAGAGCCAGTCGTAGACGCAGTTGTGGAAGTAGTAGAAGCGCAGGTCCTTGAAGTGCGAGCTGCGGTTGACGGCGCTGAAGAGCTGACCGCAGAGGCGGATGTAGGGGTGCATGGAGCCGCCGACGTCCATCAGGAGGAGGACCTTGACGGCGTTCTTGCGGCTCTTGCGCCACACCAGGCTGAGGCGGCCGGCGTTACCGGCCGTCTCCTCGATGGTCTCGTCGAGGTCGAGCTCGTCGGGGACGCCTTCGTTGCGCGAAGAGAGCTGTCGAAGGCGCCTGAGGGCGAGCTCGAACTGCCGCACGCCGACCTCCTGGTCGGTGCGATAGCCGCGGTAGCGGCGCTCGCCGGCCACCTTCACGGCGGATCTGTGGCGGCTCTCGCCGCCGACACGGATGCCGCCGGGGTGGAAGCCGGAGTGGCCGAAGGCGCTGGTGCCACCGGTGCCGACCCAGTGGCTGCCGCCGTGATGGGCCGCGTCCTGCTCGGCGAGGCGCTCCCTGAAGAGGCGCTCGAGCGCCTCGAGGTCGAGGTCTTCCAGCGCGGCGGCCAGCAGGCGTCGCTCCTCGTCGCTGAGCCCCGGCATGTCGAGCGGGTTCGCAAGCCAGTCCCAGACCTCGTCCGCGATCTGCGGCGGCGTGTCGATGCCCTCGAACATCGCCGCGAAGGCCTGGTCGTACTGGTCGAAGTAGGTCTCCGACTTGACCAGGATGCTGCGCGCCACGGCGTAGAACTGGTCGAGGCTGGCGGGGGCGAGCCCCAGGGCCAGGGCTCGCATCAGCGCCAGCCACTCCGTGACCGTCACGGGCACGCCGTAGTAGCGCAGCAGGAAGAAGAAGTCGGTGAACACGTCGCCTCGGGCGGGCAGGGCCGGGCGGCCGGGCTCGCTATCGCCGCCGGCCGCTCGAGAGCGCCCGCTGCGCGACGTCGACGTCGTGGTCCTTCTTGAGGAGCACGCCCATGAAGGGCAGACGCGCGGCGATCTCCTGCGGGTCCACTCCGCCGCGCGCCAGCGCCTGCACCCAGTCGATGAGCTCGCTGGTGCTGGGCTTCTTCTGCAGGCCGGGCACCTCTCGCAGCCAGTAGAAGGCCTGGATCGCGAGGTCGAGGAGACGCGTGTCGAGCTGCGGCACGTGCACGCGCACGATGCGCTCCATCATCTCCTTGTCGGGGAACTCGATGTAGTGGAAGACGCAGCGCCGCAAGAAGGCGTCGGGCAGCTCCTTCTCGGCGTTCGACGTGATGAGCACGATCGGCCGGTGGACGGCGGCGACCGTCTCGTGCGTCTCCGGGATGTGGAACTCCATCTGGTCGAGCTCCCAGAGCAGGTCGTTGGGGAACTCGAGGTCGGCCTTGTCGATCTCGTCGATGAGCAGCACGACGCGTTCCTCGCTGGCGAACGATTCGCCCAGCTTGCCAGGCTTGATGTACTGGGCGATGTCGCTCACGTCGCGGTCGCCGAACTGGCCGTCGTAGAGGCGCTGCACGGTGTCGTAGAGGTAGAGGCCGTCCTGGGCCTTGGTCGTGCTCTTGATGTTCCAGACGATCAGCGGCATGTCGAGGCCGCGGGCGATGCTCTGCGCGAGCATCGTCTTGCCGGTACCGGGCTCGCCCTTGATGAGCAGGGGGCGGCTGAGCTGGACGGCGACGTTGACCGTCTGCATGAGGTCGGGCGCCGCGATGTAGTCGCTGGTGCCGGCGTAGGTGAAGGACTGGCTCATGGCATGCGTCTTTCGGTCGTTGGCGCGAGCGGGGGGCGGCCGGGGGCTGCCCGGAGAAGCTTAGCAGAGGCCGGGCGCAGTCGTCAGCGCCGGCGCCGGGCACGGACGGGCCTGCGGAGGTCGCTTTCCTGGAGTCGCCCCAAGCCGTGCCGGATCGCGCAGCGTGAGGCTGAGGACTTGGACATCCTGGACCTGCGTCTCGCCGTTGTACTGGGTCGATACTGAGCAGGGGAGACGCAGCATCGACAGGAGGGAGACGACATGAAGCCACCGACGGCAGACCTCTCCAACGAGGGCACGTTGCGCCATTGCCATCTGCTTGAGCCGCTGAGCGACCAGCAGATCGCCGAGCTCGCCGGTCGGGCCGCAACGCGCTCTCTGGCTGAGGGCGAGTCGCTGTTCGATCAGAACGCTGAGGCTCGCGAGCTCTTCGTCGTCGCGAGCGGGCGTCTGGCCGTCCGCCTGGCCACGCCGACCGGGCACGTGATCGAGGTCTTCGACGCCGGGCAGTATCGCTTGTCGGGCTGGTCGGCTCTCGTCGCGCCTCACGTATACATCGCCGACGCGCAGGCGGTCGAGGACACCACCGTGCTCGTGATAACGGCAGCCGACGCGGAGGAGGTGTTTCTTCGCGAGCCTGCCGCCGCCTACGCCGTGATGAAGAACCTCGCCGGCACCATCTCAGTGCGTCTGCGCGACATCAAGGAAGAGCTCATCGAGCTGCTCGGCGCGTGAGCATCGGCGGCGGCCGAGCCGGCTCGGCCGCCGCCGTCAGACACGGCCGCGCGGTCTCAGATCCGCAGGCCGGACCCCCATGGGGACCGCTTCTGCGCCGCGGCGACCTCGCGCAGGGCCTCCTGGAGGGTCACGCGCGTCAGCGGCCGCAGGGTGTCGACGTCGATCTCGTTGTGTGGCGCGAGGCCGGCCTGCAGCAGCCGCGCGTGATGCCGGAGCTGCAGGTGGGACATGCTGATGAAGGCCTCGCGCAGCGAGCTGCTCGCACGTGGTCGTTCGTCGCCGCACGCCTCGCGCACCGCCTCGAGTCGCTCGAGGGTGGTCTGCGCCGTGATCCCACGGGAGAAGGCGTGGTAGCGGGCGAGATTATGGATCGGGATCAGCCCGTCCTTCTTGATGTCGAGGAACTCTTCGAGCCGCTGCCGGAAACCGAGCGGCGGACGGAACTTCGCGCCCAGCAGCTCGAGGCCCTTGAGGAAGCGAGGGTGACTGGGCGCCTCGCGCATGATGTCGGTGAGCGCCAGGTCCACGCTGAGCTCGCCGGCGACCTGGCGGTAGTCGAAGGCCACGCTCGCGCGAGCCATCCGGTCGAGGTCGCGCCCCCGAAGACAGTCGGTGAAGACGGCCTGCCACTGCGAGAGCGACATGCGCCACTGGGGCGTGCGTGCGAGGACCCCGTGGGGGTCGGCGGCGAAGCCGCAGCGCACGAGGCCGTCGTTCACGTCGTCGGCCACGAGCCGGAAGTAGTCGTCGACCGCGGGGTCGTCCGTGTCGGCATAGGCGAGCCCGTTGTCCTGGTCGGAGGCAAGGGTGAGCTCGCTGCGCGCGGCGCTGCCGAACGCCAGCCACGCGTACGGCACCGGCGGCTCTCCGTGCCGCTCGACGGCGAGCTCGAGGAGACGTGAGGTCATGGTGTCGCACAGCACCGTGAGCACGCGCGTCAGCGCCGGCGCGTCGAGGTGGGCGTCGAGCAGGTCGAGAAAGAGACTGGGCATGTCCGCCGCGGCGTCGTCCAGGTCTTTCTCGGTGCGTGCGGACATGGATCGAGCGGCGCAGCGCGAAGGGACTCCGCGCCTCGAGCGTCATCAGGTTGCTGGCCGACAGGATGCCCACCACCGTCCCGGCCTCGTCGAGCACAGGGAGGTGGTTCACGCCCGCGACCATCATGGCGATGCTGGCCTCTGGGGCAAGCACCTCGGAACCGATCGTGTGGATCGGCGTCGTCATTATCGTGCTCACCGGCGCGTCGCGCGAGACGCCTCCGACGACGACCTTGTCGCGCAGGTCGACGTCGGTGACGATGCCGAGCCCGTCGCGAGCGCGCACGAGGATGGCGGAGCGCCCTTCGTCGATCATCAGCCGGGCGGCGTCGCGGATCGTGGTGTCGGGGTCGCAGAAGACGGGCGCGCTGCGCACCACCTCCGTGACGGGGCGGGTGCGCACATCGGGGAGGGCGCTCATCGAGCGCGCCGCCTGGAGGAGCCGCTCGCGATGGTTGCCGCCAGCCACTTCACTCCTTCAGGGCGGCTGAGCAGCTCGACGGCGACGTCCTTGGGGATGCAGTAGACGCGTGCAGTCGGTCCGCGCCCGTGCCGTGAACTCGGGGGCCAGGCCGGTGAGCAGGGTCGGGTGGCCGAAGATCTCGCCGCTCGTGAGGTCGGCCACCAGGACCTGCTTGTGCAGCAGCTCCACGGTGCCTTCGCGCACGACGAAGAGATGCCTGCCCGGCAGCCCGCTCTCGATCAGCACCGCCGCGCCCGCCGCGACGAACCGCTCCTCGACGGAGGCGGCGACGCGCTCGAGCTCTGCGGGGTCCAACCCGGCGAAGGGCTCGAGATGCATGAGGAACCGGACGCGCTCGTCCGGGGGCTCGACGTCGAAGAGGCGCTCGCTCATGACCGCCGCCTACCCTCGGTCCCGGACGAGGAGGCCACGGTCGCGGAGGTGGTCGAGACTCGCCAGGACCGACGTCTCGTCCTTGTGTTCGAGAACGATGCTCGCGCCGGCCGCACGTGCCGCCGCGAGGATGGGCTCGAAGTCGACGACGCCCGTGCCGAGCGCATCGTGGTGGTCGCCGCTCAGGTGGCCCTGGCTGTCGTGCAGGTGCACGTGCCTGAGGTCCACCAGCGACGTCGTTGAGCCAGTCGCCGAGCGTGCCCGTCATCGCGGCGTGACCGGTGTCGAGAACGAGACCGAGGCCCTTGAGGTCGAGATCCCCCGGGGCGATGAAGTGCGAGTGCTTCTGGAACGGCATGTTCTCGACCGCGATCGGCAGGCCGATCTCGTCCTGGAGCGCGCTCAGTTCCTCGAAGGCGCGCTCCAGAGAGGCCGCGACCTTCGGGTTCCACCCCCGTGCCCGACGCTGCATGTCGGGATGGACGACGTACAGCTGGGCGCCGAGCTCGGCGGCCACCCACATGTGCCGCCGGTGCAGTTCGATCGCCGCCGCGATGCTTCGCCGCCGAGCGGCTGCCGAACTCGAAGTGCGCGAACGGGCCGTGGACGGTGAACGGCAGGCCCGCGGTCTCGACGACGCGCACGTTGATCGGTTCGAGCAGGGAGTGACGTCCGAGCGAAAGGATCTCGGCCGACGGGGCGAGCTCCGCGATGCGCAGCAGCGCTGCGCCCGAGCGACAACTCGTAGTAGGCGCCCGTCGAGATACCGATGTCGTGGTCATGCACCACACTCCGAGTATTGCACACTGGCCGCGTGACCAGACGCCTCAGGCGATGAGCCCTCGACTGCGCAGATAGGAGAGACTGGTGTCCACGTCTTCGGCGTCGTTCAGCTCCAGGACGATGGAGGCGCCGGCGGCGCGCGCCGCGGCCAGCACGGCCGCGGCGTCGACCACGCCGGCGCCGACCGGCAGGTGCGGGTCGTCAAGGTCGCCGACGCCGTGGTTGCTGTGCAGGTGCACGTGCCGCCACTCCGGGGGCGGGGCGGCGAGGAAGGCGTCGAGGGTCCCGCTGATCGAGGCGTGACCGACGTCGAGGGCGAAGCCGAGGCCGCGCAGGTCGAGGTCGCCGGGCGCCGTGAGGTGCGAGCAGCCGGCGCCCGGCATGTTCTCGACGACGATCGGCACGCCGGTCTCGGCCTGAAGCTCGCGCAAGGCGTCAAACGAACGTTCGAGGGCGCCGACCACCGCCGCGTCACGAGGGCCCGGATCCGGCCGCCAGTCAGGGTGCACGAGGTACATGGTGGCGCCGATCTCGGCGGCCGCCGCGAGATGACGGCGGTGTTCGTCGAGCGCCTCGAGCCGCACCGCCTCGGATACGTCGCCGAGGCCTTTGTAGCCGAAGGGGCCGTGCACGGAGCACGGCAGCCCGGCGGCCAGCGCCGCGCGCCGGTTGCGCGGGCTGAGGAGCGTGTGCAGGCCGAAGGACCGGACTTCGGCGGACGGTGCGACGGCGGCGATGCGCTCGAGCGCCGCGGGCAGGAACAGCTCCGAGTAGGCGCTGCTGGAGATGCCGATGTCGTGGGGTGGGGGCACGGGACCCAAGTATGGCAGACGGGCGCGGCCCGCGCCGCCGGCGGCCCGAGGGCTTGAGGGCCGGTGCCTGCGGGTAGGGTGGCGTCGTGGATAGTTCAGCACGCAAACAGTTTGGCAGCACCTACGGACTTCTCGCCGGTCTGCCGCTGCGCATCGACGGGTACCAGCTCGAGCGCAAAGAGCTGGACGTCTCGAGCGGCTTCCGCCGCGTCACGACGACCGTGGTGCTTCGCGGCGGCGGGCACGAAGGCCGCGGGGAAGATGTGACCTACGCGGCCGAGGACCACGACGACTACCCGGCGGGGCTGCCGCTGGCCGGGGAGCTGGACGTTCGACGAGCTCTCTCGGCATCTCGGCGGCCTGGACCTGTTCCCCGACAGGCCGCCGCAGCTCGACTTCTTCCGTTTCTACCGGCGCTGGGCGTTCGAGAGCGCCGCGCTGGACCTGGCCCTGCGGCAGCGGGGCCAGTCACTGGGCGCGGCGCTCGGGCGCGAGTATCGGCCGCTGCGTTTCGCCGTCTCGACGCGCCTCGACATCTCGCCCTGGCTGGCGGTGAATCCGGGGCTCGAGTTCAAGCTCGACCCCACGCCCGAGTGGGACGCGGAGACGATGAGGCGCATCGCCGCCACCGGCCGCGTGCGCGTGCTCGACTTCAAGGCGTTCTACGAGGGCTCGCCGGTCGACAACCCGCCCGACCCGGTGCAGTACCGGGCTGCGGCGGCCGCGTTTCCCGACGCCATCCTTGAAGACCCGACTCTGACGGGACCCGCACGCGACGCGCTGGACGGGGAAGAGGGGCGCTTCAGCTTCGACGCGCCGATCCACTCGTGGGCCGACGTCGAGGCGGTCAGCGGGCGCGCCTTCGGCGGGCGTCCTCTGCGGCTGCGCTACCTCAACATCAAGCCGTCGCGGTTCGGCAGCGTGCGCGCGCTGCTGGACTGCGTCGAGCGCGCCCAGGCAGCCGGCATGGAGCTCTACGGCGGCGGCCAGTTCGAGCTGGGCGTGGGCCGCGACCAGATCCAGGCGCTGGCCAGCCTGCTGTACCCCGCGGGGCCCAACGACGTCGCCCCGCGTGACTTTCATGGCGACGCTCACGCCGGCGTTCCGCGAGCCCTCTGGAGCCCCTCCCGCAGGCGCCGGGCTTCGGCTTCGCCTTCCGGCGCTGAGGGCGGCCCGAAGCGCCTGCTAGACTCAGGCGCAATGAGTGCCTGCCGTAGATCGCCGCTCTTCGGGGCGTCGCTTTGATTCACGACGCCGCATCGCTGCGCGCCCGGGCGCTCGCCCTTGGGGCGAGCGACGCCGCGGTGATCAGCGCGGACCAGGTGGTGACCGCAGAATGGGTGCGCATGAAATGCCTCTACGGCGGCTGTCACGTGGGGCGCTGCCTCACCTGTCCGCCGCACTCGCCGACGCCTGCTCAGTCACGAGCCTTCTTCGACGAGTACGAGACGATCCTCCTGCTGCGCTTCGACGTGCGCCCCGAGCGCGTCGAGTGGCTACGCGCAAGTCGCCGGGTGGCGGACGTTGCGCTGGGGCTCGAACGCGAGCTCTTCCTGGCCGGCCACTTCAAGGCCTTCGCCATCGCCGGAGGGCGTCCCTGCAGTCTCGACGAGCCGTGCGGTCGCCCCGAAGACTGTGACATCCGGGCACCGCTGCGCCCCGGCCCGGCCGGCTGCGGCATCGACGTCTTCAGCACAAGCCGCAACGCGGGATGGCCGCTCGCAGTGGTGCACGGCCCCGGCGACCCGTATCATCGCTTCGCGCTCGTGCTCGTAGAATAGACGCGCACCAGTGTGCACAGCCCCGATGCTGAGGACGGACCCATGACCCCCATCCAGAAGATCCAGCGCGAGCACGGCATCGTCGGTCGCGAGGCCGAGCTGGCCATGGCTCTGGCGGTGCTCGGCGCCGGCCGCCACCTGCTGCTCGAAGGTCCCGTCGGCGTGGGCAAGACCACCGTGGCCCTGGCCGTGTGTTCTCACCTCGGCCGCGACACGGTGCGCGTCGACGGCGACGACCGCTACTCGGAGAGCAAGCTCACCGGGTGGTTCGACCCGCCGCTGGTTCTGCAGCAGGGCTACCGCGAGGAGTCGTTCTTCCCGGGGCCTTTGGTGGAGGCCATGCGCGAGGGACGCGTGCTGTTCATCAACGAGCTCAACCGTATGCCCGAATCGGTGCAGAACGTGCTCCTGCCGGCGCTCGATGAGCGCCTCCTGCAGGTGCCGCACATCGGCGAGGTGCACGCCGCCGACGGCTTCCAGGTGGTGGCCACGCAGAATCCCGTCGAGTACGTGGGCACGGGTCACCTTTCCGAGGCGCTGCGCGACCGCTTCGAGCATCTCGCGCTGGACTATCAGCCGGCCGCCGAGGAGGGCGCCATCGTGGTCGCCGAGACCGGCCAGCGACGACCTGGCCCTGGTGCGCACGGCCGTGCGCCTCACGCGCGCCACGCGCCTCCACGCGCGCTTTCGCAAGGGCGCCTCCGTGCGCGGCGCCATCGCCATCGTCGCCATCGCGGAGCAGTTGTGGAGAGGGGACCGGGACGCCTGCGGGTCGGTCGACCGCGAGACGCTGCATCGCGCGGCCGAAGCCGCGCTGACGACGCGCGTCGACTTGCGCGACGATATCGACGCCGACTTCGCCACGGCGCTCGACGAGCTGTTCGAACTCGTCGTCGACCGCGGCGAGGATCCGGACGTCGCGCTCGCTCCCGCCGCGGTCTCCCCAAAAGCCTGAGCGCCCCCGGCGGGGCGCGCCTGCGGCACGGCGGGCGCGTGGAGGTTCGGGGCCTGCCGGACTGCAGGCTGGAGCCGCCCGCCGGCGACGCGCCCATGATCGCGCTCGCGGAGCGCTACAACGTGCCGGCCGAGGGCCTCGACGGCTGGACGGTGGCCGTCAACCTCACGCGCAGCGGCTGCCGCATCGCCGACCCGGGCTTGCGCTACTACGCGGAACGATTGGCGGCGCGCTCCGTGCTGGCCCGCGCCGCCGGACTCGTCGGCCCCCTGCGCGGCGCCACACAGATGGTGCGCGAGACACTGCGCGAGCCCTTCGCCGGCGAGCTCGACGTCGAGGCCACGCTCGAGAACGTGCTGGGCAAGGCGTACCCCGAGCCCGGCGACTGGGTCGTCCAGCACCGCGAGGAGCGCCGCCACCAGGTGGTGCTGATGGTCGACACCTCGCTCTCCATGTCGGGCGAGAACATGGCCATCGCCGCGGTGGCGGCCGCCGTGCTCGCGCTCAAGCTGAAGCCCGAGGACCTGGCCGTCGTGGTGTTCGAGGACAAGGCCGAGGCCGTCACCCAGCTCGAGGTCGCCGACCCGGCGGACGAGGTCGTGCGGCGCATGCTCGACCAGCCCGTGCGCGGCTATACCAACATCGCCGCCGCGCTGGAGCTCGGCGCCGCCGAGCTGGAACGCGGCCGCAACCCGCGGCGCAGCGGCCTGCTGATCACCGACGGGGTGGTGACTGCCGGTGGCGATCCGCTGCCCCTGGCGCACCGTTTCTCGCGGCTCTTCGTGCTGCTCACCGAGGACTACAAGATGAACCCCGAGCTCTGCCGCGCCCTCGCCGATGCGGGGCACGGCGACGTCTTCCCGGTGCGCGCCTTCCGCGACCTGCCGGCGCGCCTGCTCGATGTGGCGAACCGCGTGCTGCGATAGACTGTGCTGCGGGCGCCGCTGGGGCGCCCCCTCACGTGCAAGGAGACCTCTGTGGCACTGCTCGGACCTCCCAACGTCGCCAAGCTCGAGGCCATGGGCAAGATCGACGGTCTCGTGCGGGCGGCCAGGTACAAGAAGGACCCGGCCGTGGCCGCCGACGCCCGCCGTGCTCTCACCGGCTTCCTCGACAAGATCATCCAGCGGCTGCAGACCAAGAACATCGTGCAGCTCAACACCGCTCGCGACGCGCTGGTCATCATCGGTGAACCCGCCCGCGACCGGCTCATCTACATCCTCCAGCAGGGCCACCTGCACCGGCGCCAGGACGCGGCCTACGTCCTCGGCATGATGGGCGACCCGGTCGCCGTGAAGCCGCTCTGCGTCGCGATGCACAACCCAGATCCCCTGCTGCGCATGATCATCGTCGAGGCGCTGGGCAAGATCGGCGACCCGACCGCGTCGGACACGCTGCGCAAGGCCCTCGGCGACCCGGACCGCGCCGTCGCTCAGGCGGCCAGCAAGGCGCTCAAGAAGCTCAGCCCGGCGCCCGGCAGCTGAGGCGCCGCTTCCGGGCCCGCCTCGCGCACGACCAGCGCGCTCCTGCCCTGGATCCCGAAGAAGAGGTAAGCTTGCCGCGGCAAGGCTCCCGACACGGAGGGTGACGTCAGGCCATGGTACGGACGCTGAACGGTCCTGTCTTCTCGCGCGTGCTCCGCGCCGGCGCGCTCGCCGTGGTGCGCGAGCAGGAGACCCTCAACCGTATCAACGTGTTCCCGGTGCGCGACGCCGACACGGGCGCCAATCTGGCCGCGACCCTCAAGGCGGCGGCGTCGCGGCTCGGGAGCGTCTCGCCGGACGGCGTGGGCGCCGCCGCCCGCGCGGCCGCCGACGGCGCCCTCGACGGCGCCCGCGGCAACTCCGGCGCCATCTTCGCGCAGTTCCTGCACGGTCTGGCCGGCGCCATGGAGCGGCGCAGCCACGTGGACGGGCCGCAGTTCGCCGTCGCCGCCCGCATGGGTACCGAATCGGCCTACACGGCCCTGCAGGATCCGCGCGAGGGCACCATCCTCTCGGTGCTCAAGGCGTGGTCGCACGAGCTGGGCCGCCGTTCCGGCGAGGAGGACTTCACCGAGATGATGCACGGCGGCCTCGTCGCCGCCCGCGAGGCTCTCGCCCACACGCCGCGCCAGCTCGAGGTTCTGGCCCGCAGCCACGTGGTCGACGCGGGCGGGCAGGGCTTCGTCTACTTCCTCGAAGGTATCATCGAGTCGCTGCGCGGCCGCGAGACCGCCTGGGTGCCGATCGAGGCCCCGCCGCGCGGGCTGCCGCCGTTCTCTCTCGAGCATGATGAGATCGACGAGCGCTTCCGCTTCTGCACCGAGGCGCTCCTCACGGCGCGCGATGCGCCGCTCTCGCGCGACGCCGTGATGACCGCCGTGCTGGGGCTCGGAGAGTCGCTGGTCGTGGCCGGCGGCGAGCGGCGGCTGCGCGTGCACATCCACACCAACGAGCCGCAGAAGTTCCTCGCCACGGTGGCCGCGCTGGGCGCCATCGAACACAGCAAGATCGACGACATGGTGCTCCAGCAACTCGAGGGCCGCGAGGCCGCCATCGCTCTGGTCACCGACTCCACTACCGATCTGCCCGAAGCCACCGCCTTCCGCCTGGGCGTCGTAGCCGTGCCGCTCACCCTGTCGCTCGGCGATGAGGACTACCTCGACGGCGTCGACATCACGCTCGACGGCTTCATCCACCGCGTCACCAGCGGCACGGGCGTGCCGCGCTCGTCGCAACCGGCGGTGGCCGACTTCGTGCAGACGTACCGCCGCCTGCTCCACTACCGTGAGGGCATCGTGTCGGTGCACATCGCCGCGGCGATGTCGGGGACGGTGCAGGCCGCGCAGGCGGCGGCTCGCGAGGTCGACCCCGAGCGCATCAAGGTGATCGATTCGTGCGCGGTCTCGGTAGGCGCCGGCCTCCTGCTCGAGGCCGCCGGCGAGGCGATCGCCGCCGGCGCCGGCCTGGACGAGGTCGCGGCGCTGCTCGAGAAGACGAAGCGCGAGATCCGCATCTTCGGCACGGTCGCCTCGCTCGACTTCGCCGTGCGCGGCGGGCGCCTGAGCCCCAGCATGGCGCGCACGCTCACGAGACTCCACCTCGCGCCGATCATCGTCTTCGACGAGACGGGAAAGGCCGGCAAGGGCGGCGCGGCGCTCGGCTTCGACCGGGCTCTCAACGCCATCGTCAAGCGTGCCGCCACGTTCGCGGCCGGCGCCCCGGCCCGTGCCATGGTCGTCCACAGCGGCGACCAGGCGGGCGCCGACTTCGTCGCCGCCCGCCTGGCCGAGCGCCTGGGCGGCGAGGTCCCGGTGGTGCGCGCCGGCGCCGTCCTCACGACGCACGTGGGCGTAGGCTCGGTGTCGGTGGCCGTGCGCAGGCTGCCGGCCTGACGACTGCCCCTGCGCGGCTCGTGCTGCGCGCGGCCCGGCCGTCTCTCAGGTCCGCAGCCCTCCTCGCGACTCCCCTTCTGCACTGGCCGCGCGAGGTTTTCGCCGCGTCCCGCGTGGGAACGGAATCGTGGTGCCCCTTTCGGGGCTCTTTCTGACGCTGGAGGAGCGATGGCCGTTCGCATAGGCGTGCCCAAGGAGACCGCGACGGGCGAGACCCGGGTGGCGCTCGTGCCCGCCGTGGCCGAGAAGTACAAGGCCTTGGGGGCTGAGGTGTTGGTCGAGCGCCGCGCCGGCCAGCTCAGCCACATCCGCGACGAGGAGTACGCGGCGGCAACGTTGGTCGAGACCCCCGCCGAGGTCTTCGCCGCCGACGTCGTGCTCAAGGTGGACCCACCCTCGCCGGCCGAAGCCGAGCTGCTGCACGACGGTTCCGTCGTGGTCGGCCTCCTGCAGCCGTACAAGGCGTTCGACGCCATCAGGGAGCTGCGCGACCGCAAGGTCACGAGCTTCGCGCTGGAACTGCTTCCCCGCATCAGCCGTGCCCAGGCGATGGACGCGCTCACCTCGCAGGCCTCCATCGCCGGCTACAAGGCCGTGCTGATGTCGGCGTGCATGGCCGGCCGCTACTTCCCGATGCTGACGACTCCCGCCGGAACGCTGCGACCGGCCAAGGTGCTGGTGCTCGGCGTAGGCGTCGCGGGGCTGCAGGCCATCGCCACGGCGCGCCGCCTCGGCGCGGTCGTCGAGGCCTACGACGTGCGCGCCGTGACGCGTGAGCAGGTGCAGTCGCTGGGCGGGCGCTTCATCGACACGGGTATCGACGCCGAGGTCAAGGATGGCTACGCGCGGGAGCTGACCGACGAGGAGAAGGCAAAGGCGCAGGCGATCGTCGATCAGCACATCGTCGAGGCCGACGCGGTGATCACCACGGCGGCCATCCCGGGGCGGCCGTCGCCCCGGCTCATCAGCGCCGCCGTGGTCGAGAAGATGAAGCCGGGTGCGGTGATCATCGACATGGCCGCCGAAGGCGGCGGAAACTGCGAGCTCACGCGGCCCGGCGAGCAGTACAACCACCCCAACGGCGTGTTCATCTACGGGCCGCTCAACATCCCCGGCATGTTACCGGTGCACGCCAGCGACCAGTACGCGCGCAACCTCATGCACTTCCTCACGCCGTTCATCAAGGACGGCGAGCTCGCGCTCGACTGGGATGACGAGATCCTCAGCGGCAGCGTACTCACGAGGGACGGCGCGATCGTCAACGAGGCCGTGCGCACGCTCGTCGAAGGAGGCGCGCCATGATCACCGGCTTCGCCGCGGTCTACATCTTCCTGCTCGCGGCCTTCACCGGCTACGAGATCATCTCCAAGGTGCCGGTGATCCTGCACACGCCGCTGATGAGCGGCTCCAACTTCGTGCACGGCATCGTGGTCGTGGGCGCCATGGTGGCGCTGGGCAGGGCCAACACCACGCCGGAGCGCATCATCGGCTTCCTCGCCGTGCTGCTCGGCACCGCCAACGCCGTCGGTGGCTACGCGGTCACCGAGCGCATGCTCGAGATGTTCAAGAGCACCAGGGAGAAGCAGACGCCGGCCAAGGCGGGCGGCGATGAGGGCTGACCTGATCCAGGCGAGCTACATCGCCGCCACCCTGCTGTTCATCCTCGGCCTCAAGGGCATGAGCTCGCCGCGCACGGCGCGGCGCGGCATCGTCTGGGCCGGCGTCGGCATGCTGGTGGCCGTGGTGGCCACGTTCTTCGAGCCCGACATGACCAACTACCTGCTGATGGTCATCGCCGTGGCCATCGGTGCGACGATCGCCTACGTGGCCGCGAAGAAGGTCGCGATGGTCGACATGCCGCAGATGGTCGCCATCTACAACGGCATGGGCGGCGGCGCGGCGGCTCTGATCGCCGCCGCCGAGTTCATGCACCCCACGACGATGTCGGCCAGCTTCGCCATCCTCGGCATCATCGGCGCGCTGATCGGCTCGATCTCGTTCTCGGGCAGCATGATCGCCTTCGCCAAGCTGCAGGGGCTGATCAAGAAGTCGTTCCTGTTCCCCGGCCAGAACATCCTCAACCTGCTGGTGCTGGCGGCAGCCATCGTGCTCGGCGTGATCGTGACCCTCCAGCACACGGGGCACCTCGCCGGGCCCGAGGGGCTCGCGCTCGGCCTCTTCTTCGGCCTGTCGCTGCTCTACGGCGTGCTCATGACTCTGCCCATCGGCGGCGCCGACATGCCCGTCGTGATCTCGCTCTACAACGCCCTCACGGGCCTCGCCGTGGCGTTCGAAGGCTACGTGCTGGGCAACGCCGCGCTGATCATCGCCGGCACCGTGGTCGGCTCCGCCGGCTTCCTGCTCACGCAGCTCATGGCCAAGGCCATGAACCGCTCGCTGGGCAACGTGCTCTTCGCCGGCTTCGGCGCCAAGGGCGGGCAGGAGCTCGACGCGGCCGTCGAGGGCTCGATGAAAGAGATGGCGCCCGACGACGCCGCCATCAGTATGGCCTTCGGGCAGAAGGTCATCATCGTGCCCGGCTACGGCATGGCGGTGGCCCAGGCGCAGCACAAGGTCTGGGAGCTCGCCAAGCTGCTGCAGGACAAGGGCGTGCAGGTCAAGTTCGCCATCCACCCCGTAGCCGGGCGCATGCCCGGGCACATGAACGTGCTGCTCGCCGAGGCCGGCGTGCCCTACGACATGATCTACGACCTCGACGAGATCAACGGCGAGTTCCCCAACGCCGACGTGGCTCTCGTCATCGGCGCCAACGACGTCGTCAACCCGGCGGCCCGCGACGACAAGGGCAGCCCCATCTACGGCATGCCGATCCTCGACGTCGACAAGGCGCAGACCGCCGTGGTCATCAAACGCGGCCGCGGCGCCGGCTTCGCCGGCATCGAGAACAAGCTGTTCTACGCCGACAACACGCGCATGGTCTACGGCGACGCCCAGGACGTGGTGGGCAAGCTCATCGCCGGCGTGAAGAAGGTCTGAGCGGCCGGGCCGGGACCGATTCGGCCGAGGCGTTCGACAGACATCAGGGCGGCAGGCCCGGCATACGCCCGCCCGCCGCTCCTTCCGTGCGGGCCAGAGCGCACGCAGCCCGATCGACGCTCCGTGACGCGTCTTATGCGGACTGTGATCGCCGCCCGCCCGCGCTCCGGCATGGGAGAGATAAGACCGCAATGCAGGTTCTTCCCGCCGCCCACCGAGCTTCGTGCTATCGTCATATGCGGAAAGGGGCAGTCGACATCTGGGTCTTACGCGGACTGCATAATCCTTGTTGGGTGGACAGGAGGTAGACATGAAGCCCATCGCTCTGCTCCTCGCGGGGCTTGTCGCTGTCGTCCTTCTCGGAGCCTGCGGGGGCAACTCGCGCGACGTCGACTGGAGCGGCAGCTGGCGGGAGGTCGGTACCGCCGAGGCCTACATCCTCGAGCTCACGCCGCGGCTGCAGGGCGGCCGCTACACGGTCGAGTACCCGCGCTCGTTCAAGGTCCCGTTCAGTGCCCGAACCGAAGACGGCAAGTTTCTGATCATAGGCGAGAACCGCGACGACATCGTCTGGACTCTCAGCTACGACCAGGGGTCCGATCAGCTGACCGCAGTCGGCGGGCTGGGCACCTTCCACTTCGAGCGCCTGCAGGAATAGGCGTTGGCGATGCCACCCAACAAGCGCGTCAACCTGACGCGGTCAACGGTTTCTGTAGTAACTTGGAGCCGCAGCCCGCGCAGGTTACGCGCGGTGCGTTAGGCCGCACACACGCTTCACGGCCGCCGTCATTATCCTGGAGGAGCACCATGGCCAAATACCTGATCTCTTTTCCAAGCGCGGCAATGGTTGTGCCCGATAGCGAATGGGGAGCGGTAGGCCGCGACGCGCGCGCTGTGATTGATGAGGCGAAAGCCGCCGGTGTGTACGTCTTCGGCGGCGGAATCGACGAAGACGTACCGCCCGTGCTCGTCTCGGCTGACGGCACGGTTGCAGTGGGTGGCTATCCTTGGGCGCCCACGCTCGACGGCGGCTTCACCGTGTTGGAACTGCCTTCGCGCGACGAGGCCATCGCGTGGGCGGCGCGTATCGCCAAGGCCTGTCGGTGCGACCAAGAACTGCGCGTCTTCGGGTTCGACCCACAATCCTAAGGGCGACACTGAAATGGCGCGGCAAGTGCGGCCTAACAATTCATTCAAGCCGAACCCGCTTCGCGGGTCGGCGTAATTCAGGCGTTAGCTTGAGTCTGTGACCGCGATCCGCTGAAAGGAGACTGATCTCTCATGCGCAAGCTCATCGTCTGCAGCATAGTCTCCCTCGACGGGTTCTACTCTGGTGTGGGTGGGGACCTTTCGGCCATGCCATTCGACGCCGGGTTCTCCGACTACAACTTGGAACGCCTGCGAGCAGCAGACACGCTGTTGCTCGGTCGTAGGACGTTCGAGGCATTCCGCGCCTACTGGCCCGCGATCGCCGACGATGCGAGCCAGCCCGCAGTCGAGCGCGAGGTGTCACGCCTCAACACCGCTGCGGACAAGGTCGTGGTCTCTGACGGCCTGAAGCCTGACCAGCTCGAGGGCTGGGGCCCGGCCCGAGTCGTAAAGCGTGCGAACGCACACGCTGAGGTTGCCGCACTCAAGGAAGGACCCGGGCGAGAGATCTTGGTCTTCGGCAGCCACGTCCTCTGGAACGATCTCCTCGCCGGCGGCCTGGTCGACGAGCTGCACCTCATGATCGGCGCCGGAATCATTGGCGACGGTGTCCGGGCATTTGAAGGTCGGCCGCCCGGTTCGCTCCGCCTGCTGGACGCGCGTGCGTTCGATGGGTCTAGCCTGGTGTTGGCGCGCTACTGTGTCGAAGGCTGATCAGCCGCGCACGACGAGGCGCGGACCTTCTCTTGCCGCCGGGGACCAAGCTAACAAACGCATCGAGCGGACGCCGCGAGCGCCCTCCTCATGCCAGCGCCGGAGCGCCGCTCATGCGCAACACGTTCGGCAGAACGGAGCTAGATGAAGCGACGCGGTCTTAGACTCCTGATCGCCCTCGGGGTCGGCGGGGGGCTCGTCGGCTTGGCGGCCGTGCTCGTCCGGGTCACCCGTCTCCACGACTTCTACGCCGCGTGTCTCGTGATCGGCCTGATCGCCATCGGCCTCGCGGTTGCGGCCCTGGTCTCTCCCAACGTGCTCATGCAACGCGCGACTGGAGACCCGTACTTCGGCGAGAGCTACACGCCCCCCGACGACGTCAGCTTCTCGGAGGCTGAGTATGGCTGGGTCGGCTGGTACTCCCTCTACCTGGTACTGGCGGCTGTGCCGTGCCTTCTCACGGCGCTGATCCACTACTGGACATAGCGTCGGTATGGCGGGTCTGCCGAACAAGCGCATCAAGCTGGCTCGCAGGCAGCTCTACGGTAGACTTCGTAGCGTGAGCACTCGCAGCTTATGCGCGGTGCGATGGGCGAACCCTCGTCCCAGCGGGGTGTGATCGGAGGGTCCTCTTCACGGTCCTGTGCAGTGGTGCTATAGTCAGTACTGTTCACTGGGCTTCAGGCGGAGGTTCCATTGCATAGCCCACCTAAGTTCTCACAGGACGTCGTGCCGCTCAGTGACCTCAAGGCCAACCCCGGTCGGGTCGTGCACCAGGTCGACGAGACCCATCGGCCGGTGCTCCTCACCAGCCGCGGTCGCGGCATCGCCGTCGTGCAGGCCCTCACGGAGTACGAGGCTGAGGCCGAGGAGCGTTCGTTCCTGCGCGCCGTGGTCGAGGGCATCTTCGACCTGGAGGCGGGGCGCGAGCTGGATCTCGCCGTCGTCAAGCAGCGGCTCGGCCTCGACTAGCGTGCCGGCGCGAGCGCGCATCAGCTTCGCCGCCTCCGCCGTCGCGGACCTCGAGGCGATTCGCGCCTGGTACGCCGGCCAGCAGGCCCCCGAGGTGGGTGAGCGCCTGCTGCGCGAGCTCGTCTCGCACGTCGAGCAGCTCGCCGACTTCCCGGAGAGCGGCCGCATGGTGCCGGAGTTCGGGCTCGTCCAGCTGCGCGAGATCGTCCACCCGCCGTTCCGGATCGTCTATCGCCTCGCCGAGGACCGGATCCGTGTCGTCCGCGTCTGGCGCAGCGAACGATTGCTCGACCTGCCGACGTGAGCGGGTCGCCCAACAAGCGCATCGAGCAGAACGCCAGAAGGTCCGCCGCACGGCGGCAGGTCAGCCGCGTCTGCTCATGCGCGGTGCGTTGGGCGGACGACAGGGCTGGGACATTGGTGATCGCTGGGCTGCTCTCACTACTACCGGCGTCGTTCCTGATCCTGTCCGGTGCACTCGGTGGAGAGTACTGGGGTGATATCTTCATGGTCTGGGGCGGGGTCTTCGCGCTGCTCTCCGTGCTGTTCGTCGTCCTGGGTGTCCGCAACACGAAAGGCGAAGGCAGGAGTCCCTCGTTCTGGTCCATCCTTCTGCCGCTTGCCGGCGCGTGGCTGGTCTCTGGTTTCGCACTGGCGGTGATCGACCTGACGCCGCTGTGTCTGGGCCAAGACAACGGCGACGGGCGAAACAGCCTTTCGATATGCCTGTTGCTCACCGTTGTGTGGTTCGCATCGATGACCGTTCCCGTCGGTCTGATCTCAGTGGGGGTCTCGGCGCTGACGCCCAAGCTCATCTCTAGGCCGGGCGTCTGATGCGACGCTTGCACGGCGAACACTCATGACCGCCGCCCAACAAGGGCATCGAGCAGAACGCCAGAAGGTAGACTGACCTGAGAGGGCATGCGCGTCTGCTCATGCCCAACACGTTAGGCCGAGCGTAGGGGGGTGCGGTGACAACCTACGTCATCGTTGCTGTCGTCAGTGGGATCCTGTTCGGGATCCTGGACGCGCTCATCAACGCCAATCCCGTGGCTCAGCGGCTGTTCCAGGTCTACAAGCCGATCGCGCGCACTTCGCTCAATCCAGTGGCCGGCATCGCCATCGACCTCGCGTTCGGTTTCGTGATGGCCGGCGCGTTCTTGCTGCTCTATGAGAGCCTTCCCGGCAGCAGCGGAGTGCTCAGGGGCGTGAGCTTCGCTCTGATCGTATGGTTCTTCCGAGTCGTCATGTCGGTGGCGTCGCAGTGGATGATCTTCCAGGTCCCCGCCCGAACGCTCTTGTACTCGCTCGCCGCCGGCCTGGCAGAGATGCTGGTGCTCGGCGTGCTGTACGGGCTGACCTTGAGCCCTTCAGGGTGATGCCGGCCTAACAAGCGCATGCAGCAGAACGCCGCGAGGTAGACTGCGGAAGAGAGGCGCGCGGCGTCTGCTGATGCGCAACGCGTTCGGCAACACGCAGGATCTCGGTTTGGATCGCATGGGGGGCCTCGAGCTGGCTCGGGTCATGACAAAACGCAACGTGGCCTTCGCTGTCATTGGGGCAGCCGCGCTGGTGCTCAAGGGATCCTACAGCGGCCCGCTGCAGGAGGTCGTTCACTCGTACGGCGGCAACTTCTCGGTCTCTTTCGCGCTCTACTTCGCATGTGTCAACGCCACCCGCGACTACCGGCGCCCGCGTCTTGTTGCGTCGTTGATCACACTCGCGGCGGTCACATCTTTCGAGCTCACAAACGGGTTCGGCTTCATGGCGAACGTGTACGATCCGATTGATCTGGTCGCGAACGCCGCCGGAGTGGGGTTTGCGGTTCTGGTCGATCTGCTCTCCGGGCGGTTCATCAGGAGCAGACACGATGACTCGCCAGCGGTTACCGAACCAGCGCATCCAGCAGACGGCCAGGAGCGCTAGAGTGACGTAGGCGCCTCGGCCGCCGCTGATGCGCCCAACGTCAGACGGACGGGAACCGCTCGATGAGCACCGACTATGTCGTCCGGCTGGCTGGCCCCGAGCACCTCGACCAGCTACCCGCCATAGAGCGCGCCGCAGCCACCCGGTTCGGCGATTCGCTGCCTCACTCCGTGCTTTCGCATGTCACTCCGGTAGACACCCTTGAGGCGGCACAACTGGCTGGCCTGCTCTGGGTGGCGCTCGAACCGGCGGGCACCCCTGTCGGGTTCGCCGTCGCCAGCGTCCACGGGCGGCGCGTGCACCTCGACGAACTCGACGTGCTGCCCGAGCACGGCCGCAAGGGAGTGGGATCTGCTCTCGTCGAAGCTGTCGAGGACTACGCGCTGAACAGCGGCTGCATAGAGATCACGCTCACCACGTTCGGTGACGTCCCCTGGAATGCGCCGTTCTATGCGAGCGCCGGCTTCGAGGTCATTCCGGAGCAGGGACTTGACGCGGAGCTCCTTCGGAGGCTCTCAGATGAGACTGAGCTGGGGCTGGATCGTTCTAGACGGGTGGCGATGCGCAAGCCGCTGAGCCGTCTAACAAGCGCTTCAACCTGACGCGACGACTCCTCGGCTATCCTGAAAGCGCACGGCGCGCAGGTTAAGCGCATCAACGGTAGGTTTGGTGGCATGACTCGTCGAGGTCGTCGGATCGCATATGTCATCGTCGCCTTCCTCGCCGTTGCGGCGAGCGGTCTGGCGTGTCTCGTCCTGCTCGGCAGGTGGCAGCCGGTGGAGTCCAGCGAAGCGGTACGGCTGGCCTCGCCGGACGCGCGCTGGGCGCTCACGGTGCGCGATGAGGTAGGCCCGCTCGCCTCGAACCCCGTCCATACGCGCGCCGTGCTCGCGCGAGCCGACGGCAGCGACGCGCGCACCGTCTACCTCGGCGAGTCCGCCGAGGCCAAGTGGAGCAGCCCGGCCAGCGTGCTCTTCGTCGAGACCGCCTCGGGCAGGCGCCACGTGGTCGCGGTCCCAGGGGGCTCCTACGACTACCGCTTCGATGAGCCCCGGAACCTCGCCGCGTTCGTCGCCTGGGTCGCGCTGCCTGGGGTCATGGTCGCACTGGTCGGAGTGCTGCTCATCCGGCGCAGGTCGCGGGTCGTGCGCGGCGCCGCCGGGAGCGAAGCCGGCGCGCTGCCGTAGGAACGGGCGCGGTGGCCGACAAACCTAGCAAGCGCAAGAGCTGACGGCGGTATGCTTGGTGGGGAAGTGAGCGCACCGGCCGCAGCTGATGCGCAAACACGTTGGACCGACCACCACAGGAGGGCCGTCGGGTGGGGGAACTCCGCAGTGATCTGGATGAGCTGCGCGAACAGCTCGACAAGGGTTCGATCCAGCGGGCGTACGCGGCGATAGTCGGGTACATGTCACGACTGCGCGCCCACTACGCGAGCACCCAAGGCGAGCGAGCAGTCTCCGGCCTGTATCAGGGCTACTTCGACATGACGTACTTCGCGCTGTTTCCGCCAGCGCTCAAGTCGCGTGACCTCAAGCTCGCGGTCGTCTTCGACTACGAGGCGTTTCGCTTCGAGGTGTGGCTCGCTGCCCGAAATCGCAAGGTGCAGCGTCAGTACTGGGAACTCTTCACGAATAGCGGCTGGTCCACGTATCGCATCGTCGAACCCGCCGCCGGAATTGATGCAATCGTCGAGCACGACATCGTCGGCGAGTTCGACCTCGATGACCCTGATGGACTCACCAGCCAGATTGCGGATGCGGCGGCCACATTCCTAGCGGACATCGAGGGCTTCCTAGCAGCTCACGATGCGCGCTAGGCGGTCCAACAAGGGCATCGAGCAGAACGCCAGCAGGTAGACTGACCTGAGAGGGCATGCGCGTCTGCTCATGCCCAACACGTTGGGCACACCTGGGAGGCGACGTGGCCATCGGTGTCGTTCTGGAGGTGTCCGGAGTCCTCCGCGTAGTGAAGCCGGACATCTCGAAGCGCTGGTTCTGCAAGCCCGCCGGCAGAGCTGAGCGCCCCTGGGCCCTGAGCATGACCTGCTCTGCATGCGAGTCCTGAGCTAGGATGACGGCGATGAACTGTCCCTCGAACGGCCCCGTATTCCCGCGGCTCACCACGGCACGGCTCGTCCTGCGAGAGCTGACGCTCGAAGACGCGGGCTGGTACCTGTCGCACTTCTCGCGTCCGGAGATAATCAGTGGGCAGGGGTATCCGGCCCCCGACGGCCTCGAGGGGGCGCGCGAAGAGCTGCAGCGCTTCGTCGTGGACCTCGCCGCGCAGGGGACGGGCGGGCGCTGGGGCATCGCCCTGAAGGACCATGAAGCCCTGGTCGGCAGCGCCGGCTTCTACGACTGGGACCACAAGGCCCGCTCGGCCGAGATCGGCTACGACCTCGCCTCCGAGCACTGGGGCAAAGGCCTCATGAGCGAGGCCCTGACGGCGATCCTCGATCACTGCTTCGAACACCTCGACCTGAATCGTCTGCAGGCGCTCGTTTTGCCGCGCAACGAACGCTCGCAGCAGCTGCTGACCGGGCTCGGCTTCAACCGCGAGGGTCTCCTGCGTCAGCACGGGGTCGACGAGAAGGGACGCCTCTGCGACGACCTGGTCTTCGCCCTGCTGCGGAGCGAGCGGAGAGCGACGACCTGACGGCCGCGCCACGGTGGCCGCCAGGATGTGGCAGTCGCAGGCGGATGTGTCGCTACACCTCGGGTCAACACACCCCAGGCAGTGTCTTCATCCTCGCCGGGACTGTGCTCGTGCATGGTAAGCGGTGAGCGAGCGGGCTAACAAAGGCATCAACCTGACGGCCAGAAGGTAGACTGACCAGAAGGCGCCTGCGCCGCAGGTCATGCCTAAGACGTTAGCTGCACAGGGCCACCCGTCGCTCCAGACCACCGTCTCCCCCGATCGTCACCCACTCTTGACGTATAACGCGACGCGTTATAGATTGGCCATATGATCAAGTCGTTCCGAGACGCCGAGACGGCCAGGGTCTTCGACCGTAGGTTCTCCCGGCGCTTGCCGGGCGACATCCAGTCAGTCGCGCTGCGCAAGCTGCGCATGCTGAACAACGCTGTCGACGTGAGCGACCTGCGTAGCCCGCCGGCGAACCGGCTGGAGAAGCTGTCCGGCGACCGCCGGGGCCAGCACAGCGTGCGCATCAACGATCAGTGGCGCATCTGTTTCGTCTGGCGCGCCGGC
Source organism: uncultured Thermoleophilia bacterium (assembly GCA_963700035.1). Taxonomy (GTDB): domain Bacteria; phylum Actinomycetota; class Thermoleophilia; order UBA2241; family UBA2241; genus CAIXSE01. The sequence continues at coordinate 226,296 of CAVOWE010000018.1, forward strand.
GATGCCTACGACGTCGAGATCTGCGACTACCACTGAAGGCGAGGTGTGACGATGACCGAAGAGAGACTGCCGCCGGTCCACCCGGGCGAGGTGCTGCTTGAGGAGTTCCTCAAGCCGATGGGCCTCAGCCAGAACCGGCTGGGACTGAACATCGGCGTGCACCCGCGCCGCATCAACGAGATCGTCCTGCACAAGCGCCGCGTGACTGCTGAGACTGCCCTGCGCCTGGCGCGCTACTTCGGCACTTCGCCGCAGTTCTGGCTCGGTCTCCAGTCGGACTACGACCTCGACGTTGCCGCCGACGCGCTTGGCGAACGACTTGAGCGCGAGGTCCAGGTGCGGGCCAAAGCCAGCTAGCCGTGGTGGCAGCTAACAAGGCGTTCGAGCTGACTCGCAGAGGCTCAGCGCAAGGATGGGGCCTGAGCGCTCGCAGCTCAGCGCCCCGACGTTGGGCAGTTGCAGCGGAGCCGCATCTGTGGTCGGGGCGCGAGGAAGCTCGGGAGTCTGCATGACGGTGACGGTTCGGCGGGGCCGAGAGGCGGACGCCGCGGCGCTCAAGGCGCTGGACACCATCGCGCCGGTCGACCCGCAGAGGGCCGTCTCGATCGACGGCTGGCTGGTGCAAGACGTGGTCTTCGTCGCTGTCGCCGACGATCAGCCCGTCGGCTACGCGGTCTTCAACCATGACTTCTTCCGCCAGGGCAACGTCGCCATGCTCATGCTTGCCGTCGACTGGCGCGGCCGCGACATCGGTGAGCAGCTGCTGCAGGCTCTCGAGGACGCCTGCGATACGCCGAAGCTGTTCTGCACCACCAACGTCTCCAACCATCGCATGCAGCGCCTGCTCGCGCGTCGCGGCTTCCTCGCCTGCGGCTTCATCGACGAGCTCGATCCCGGCGATCCCGAGCTGGTCTACGTCAAGAAGCTGGGGGAGAAGCGGTGATGTGCGCACTGCCCAACAAGCGGATCAAGCTGACTCGCCGCGGCGCCGGCGGCCTCACGAGAGGCCGGCGCGCTCGCAGCTTGTCCGCGGTGCGTTGGGCGGAACGAGGCGATTCCGGGGGAGCTGCATGCGGTCGGACGGCCCACTGAACTCTCAAGAGAGCTTCCATCCGGTCACTGCGGAGCGATTGGGCGACTTGGATCGCTTCTCGAGGCAACATGGCAAGTTCCGGTACTGCTCGTGTATGCGATGGCGGCTGCCAAGCTCCGAGTTCCAGCGGTGCACGAAGGAACAGCGTGCGTCGCGGCTCGAGCAGCTCGTCGTCTCGGGCATCCCGGTCGGTGTGCTTGCCTACGTCGGCGGCGAGCCCGTCGGCTGGTGCTCGGTGGGACCGCGTGAGAGCTTCGCGGGTCTCGAACGCTCGCGTACGCTGTCGCGGATCGATGACACGGCCGTGTGGTCGGTCACTTGCTTCTTCGTCGATGCGCAGCAGCGCCGTCGCGGGCTGCAGTCCAGACTCCTCGATGCCGCGATCGGGTACGCCCGCGCGCAGGGCGCGGGCGTGATCGAGGCCTACCCCGTGGACCCATGTTCCCGCTCCTACCGGTTCATGGGCTTCCCGGGCCTGTTCGAGCGTGCGGGATTCGTTGACGTGACACCGCCCGGCCGCGCGAGGAACGTCATGCGCCTGGTGCTTGGAGCGTCCGAACAAGCGCATCGAGCAGAACGCCAGAAGGTAGACTGACCTGAGAGCGCATCGGCGTCTGCTCGTGCGCGGTGCGTTGGACGAGACCCGGCGCCGCCGCCTGGCTGGGCTTGAGTTCCGTAGCGCCTGTCTGGGACGATCAGGGCGACGGCAGGGTCTCGGGGGGATCCATGGAGGAATCGTCGACGATGTACGCTGTCGTTGCCGACGTGCGCGGCGAGGTCTTGCGCGAAGTGATGAAGGACTCCCGATAGCGGGGCGGGCGATGCGGGCTGGGCGAACAGCAGAGGGCATGGGTACGCGTCCGACGGTGATCCTGCGTGCTTGCCCCTCGTACGACGTCGCCAGAGTCAGGGCCATCGTCCGCGAGGGCCTCGAGGAGTTGGGGCTTCGCCCGCACGGCAGGACCCTGGTGAAGCCGAATCTCGTCTCCAGCGGCGCGCTGTTCGCCAACGCGTACACCCGCTCGGAGTTCATGGAGGGCGTCCTGCTGGCTCTCCGCGACCGTGACCATGGACGGATGACTGAACTGGCCGTGGGCGAGCGGAGCGGTATCACAATCCCGACGCGTTACGCCTACGCCAAGGCGGACTACAACCCGGTGCTCCGCAGAACCGGCGCGAAGCGCTACTGCTTCGAGGAAGAGCGCCAGGTGGAGGTCCCGCTGCGCCACGCAGACCGGCTGCGCGACTCGGTCTTCGTCCCACAGTCTGTGACCAGCACCGACTTCTTCGTCAACTGCCCGAAGTTCAAGGGGCATCCGTGGACGACGGTCACCTTCTCGATGAAGAACTTCATCGGCATCCAGGACGACCGTCACCGCATGATCGACCATCATCACCGCTTGAACGCCAAGGTCGTGGACCTCCAGCACGTGATCCAGCCGGACTTCATCGCCCTCGACGGCATTGTCGCCGGGCAGGGCGCCATGCTCACGCCCATCCCCTTCGACCTGCAGCTCGTCGTGATGGGCGACAACCAGGTCGCGCTCGACGCGGTGTGCTGCACGATCATCAGGGTCGATCCGGGCACAGTGGAGCACATCCGGTCGGCGCACGAGCACGGTCTGGGTCCGATCGACCTGGCGGGGATCGACATCACCGGCGACGTGGACCTCGCCGAGGCGCGTCGCCGCGCGCGCGGGTTCAAGGTCGGTCTCGCCAGGGTCGAGGAGTACTTCGAGGGGACCACGATCTCGTGCTATGCCGGACCGCCGACGGAGGATGGGGTCCCGGACTACTGCTGGGGAGGCTGTCCGGGGGCGCTGATCGAAGCGATCCAGGTCCTGAGGCGGTTCGACTCGCAGACCGACCGGAAGATGCCGAGGATCCATCTGGTGTTCGGGGCTTATGCGGGCAAGATCCCGGCCAAATCGGGCGAGCGGGTCATCTTCGTGGGCGACTGCGCGACCTGGAAGGGCGAGGTCGCGGGTCGCGAGGTGTCGATCGAGAGGCTGCCACTGTCCCCGACTCTCACCGATCCCCATCACGCCCGTCACGACGACATCTACGCGAAGATGGCGAAGGTGACGTGGCGCCTGATGAGGGCAAGGGGAGAGAACCACCTGCGGCTTCGCGGTTGCCCGATCAGCGTTGCCGAGATGGTGCTCGTGTTGTCCCACGTGAGCGGAGCGAAGAACCCGTACTTCGACCCGCGCATCGTGCTGGACTTCAACCGAGGGTATCTGGCATGGCGTCTCGCCGCGCTGCGGCGCGGCAGGTACCAGGAGCCACCCGGCCGTGCAGAGGCATGGCACGCCGCGCCCCACGGCCGGCCGTAGCGTATGTGCGCACCACCATGCTCGGCACGCACGCGCTCAGCGGCAGCAGCCCCTGCGTTCGCAGTCCGCCGGCAGCCTCCAGCGCGCTGTGCACCGACCGCATATCACCATCGTCCGCCTCGGTCGGTGACGCCTTGCGCAAGAGGACGCAGGCTCCTTCGCGTCTGGCGGAGTCTGAGTACTTCTTGTTGGACACACCTCGAGGGGAGTCATTGACCGAGATCGTCCAGGCGACGTCGCGCTCCGACGTGGATGCGGCCCGGCGGCTGTTCGCAGAGTACGCTGCCTCACTCGACATCGACCTCAGCTTCCAAGACTTCGCATCTGAACTCGAGGGGCTCCCCGGCGAGTATGTACCGCCCTCGGGCGCCCTGCTCCTCGCCATGGAGGGCGAGGAAGCCGTGGGCTGCGTGGCATTGCGCCCGTTCGAGGCTCTCATCGTCGCTGAGATCAAGCGCCTCTACGTCGTTCCCGCCGCACGCAATCGGGGTCACGGCATCCTCCTTGCCGAGGCGGCGATCGATGCGGCCCGCGCGGCGGGGTACGCCCTCGTCCGCCTCGACACCCTGTCATCGATGCAAGCCGCACAGCGCCTGTATGAAGGTCTCGGCTTCAGCGACATCGATGCGTATCGGCACAACCCGCACGAGGTGCGCTATCTTGAGCTGATGCTGTGAGGCGGTCCAACAAGCGCATCAACCTTACGCGCTCACGCGCTGCGTCACACTCGACGCGCAGCTCGCGCAGGCCATGCACCAGACACTGGATGGGAAGCTCGGAACGTTGAGCGACTCCTCTCGCAGCCCGATCGCCCAATCCACGCTCGAGACCGAGCGCCTTCTGCTGCGTCGGTTCGCGCACAGCGACGCCGCAGCGCTGCATGGCTGCACGATCGAGGCGCACTGGCAGCGCTGCGGCTTCGGCGACTTCACCGTCCTCGAACGCGAGCCCGACGCGCTCGTCGGCTTCGCCGGCCTGCACCGCATCGCCGGCATGGCCGAGGTGAACGTCGGTCGCGCGCTCGTGCCCGTCTGCTGGGGGCGCGGCCTCGGCACCGAGCTCTGCCATCCTCTGCTCGCTCACGGCTTCACGGACCTTGGTCTGCCCGAGATCGTCGCCGTCATCGACCCGCGCAACACGGCCTCCGTCGCACCGGCGAACCGCTGCGGGCTCACCTTCCGTCGCGACCTCACCTGGCAGGGCCAAGCGCGGGTGCTCCACGCGATGATGCGGGCGGAGTTCGAGGCCGGGCCTTGAAGGTAGGGTGGGTCTGCCCGACGGATCATTGGTGTCGCGGACGTTGAGACTTCATGAGGAGAGGGAGATGCTGCCCTACGATTCCATCCCACACCCTTCCTACGCTGAGTACTCAGTCGAGGAGATGAAGCGCCGCGCGGCGGAGTTCAGCGCGGACATCAGCCGCCGCCGGACAGTGCGTGACTTCTCCGACCGGCCGGTGCCGCGCGAGATCATCGAAGACTGTCTGCGCGCGGCCGGCAGTGCACCGAGCGGCGCCAACCGTCAGCCCTGGCAGTTCGTCGTGGTCGGCGATGCAGCGCTCAAGCGCGAGATACGCCTTGGGGCGGAGAAGGCGGAGCGCGAGTTCTACCGGCACAGGGCGCCGCCGGAATGGCTTGAGGCCTTGGCCCCGCTGGGAACGGGCGAGCAGAAGCCGTTCCTCGAGTCCGCCCCGTACCTGATCGTGGTCTTCGCGCAGCAGTACGGCGTGCGGCCGGATGGGCGGAAGGTCAAGCACTACTACGTGCAGGAGTCGGTCGGTCTGGCGGCCGGCATCCTGATCGCGGCGGTCCACCACGCCGGGCTGGTGGCGCTCACGTACACGCCCAGCCCCATGGCCTTCCTGAACGACATCCTGGATCGCCCCTCGAACGAGCGCCCCTTCCTGGTCCTGGTGGTGGGCTTTCCGGCGGCGGATGCGCAGGTGCCGGCGATCACCAGGAAGCCGCCGGAGGAGATCGCGACGTTCCTGTAGAGGGACTTGTGGCGCCTGGGGTCGCGTTTGGCCCGAGAGGGTAGAGTCGCAGCAGGCACGGACGTGCGCGGCAGAGGAGTGAGGCATGAGCGATGAGACAGTGGTGGGCAAGAAGTCCGACGTCGTCGCGGTGCCCATGGCCGGCGACGGCATCGAGGGCGTCGTGAAACGCGTGCTCGTCTCGCCCGTCGAGGGCTGGGAGGGCTGGGTGATGCGGCTCTTCGACGTCGACCCCGGCGGGCACACGCCGAAGCACGCGCACGACTGGCCGCACATCAACTTCGTAGCCGGCGGGCGCGGCGTGCTGTATCTGGACGGCACGGAGCACGCCCTGGAGGCCGGCTCGTACGCCTTCGTGCCGGCCGGCCTCGAGCACCAGTTCCGCGCCGCGGCGGACGAGCCGCTGTCGTTCGTCTGCATCGTGCCGGAGGCCGGGGACTACTGAACCGGCGGCGGCCGGGTCCATCCTTGAAAAGCCGCCGCGAAGGGAATTGACTAGCCTGAGGCCGCGCGGAGGGCCGGCGCTCGGCGCCGGAAGCACAGCGCGGCCGTCGTGAGACCGACACCGGCAAGGAAGGTGGCATGTCCCGCCCCCTTCTGACCCACTCGATCTCAGCGCAGACAACGACAACGCCAGGGCCATAGCCGCGCTGACGAGAGGAGAGTGAACGCCGTGCCGCTCGCTGAGAGCAGGATCGCCCAGCTCCACCGCTTCGGCCAGATCCCCTGGTTCGACTACATCAGTCGCGAGCTCGTGGCGCGCGGCGGTCTCAGACGGATGGTCGACCGTGACGGCCTCGGCGGCGTCACCAGCAACCCTTCCATCTTCCAGAAGGCCATCGGCGCCGGGACGGGCTACGACGAGCAGATCCTTGAGCTCGCGCACGAGGGCCTGGACGCGGCGCAGATCTTCGACCGCCTGGCGGTCGAAGACGTGCGCGCCGCCTGCGACGTGCTCGCGCCCGTGTATCTGGGCAGTGGCGGCCAGGACGGCTTCGTCTCCATCGAGGTCGCGCCCGTGCACGCGTACGATACCGAGAAGACGATCTCCGAGGCCCAGCGCCTCTTTGCCGCCGTGGACCGCCCCAACGTGATGATCAAGATCCCCGGCACCCGCGAGGGCGTGCCGGCGATCCTCGAGACGCTGCGGCAGGGACTCAACATCAACGTCACGCTGCTGTTCTCCATGAGTCACTACGAGGCCGTCGCCGGCGCCTACCTCGAGGCGCTCGAGTACCGGCTGCAGCACGATCTCACGATCCGCGCCACGTCGTCGGTGGCGAGCTTGTTCGTCTCGCGCGTCGACACGCTGGTCGACGGGCTGCTGGAAGAAAGGATCGCGGCCGCCGCCGACGCGGCGGAGCGGCGGCGGCTCGAGGCGCTCAAGGGCACCGCGGCCGTGGCCAACGCCAAGGTCGTCTACGAGCGCTTTCGCAGCTACCTGAACGGCCGCGACTGGCAGCTCATCGCGGCCTCGGGCGCCAAGGTGCAGCGCATCCTGTGGGCGAGTACGGGCACCAAGAACCCGGCCTACTCCGATGTGCTGTACGTGGACGAGCTCATCGGCGACCACACCGTGAACACCCTGCCCGAAGTCACCTGGAAGGCCTTCAACGACCACGGCACGCTCGCGCGCACGGTCGACCGTCGTCTTGACGACGCGCACCGCGTGCTTCGTGAGCTCGGTCAGCTGGGTATCGATATGGAGCGCCTGGGCGCGAAGCTCCAGATCGAAGGCGTGGAGCTCTTTGCGAAGGCGTTCGAGGGTGTCGTGGAGATCGTCGAGCAGAAGCGCGCCGACCTGCTCGCCGGCGAAGGAGGCTGACGTGGACAGCGAAGCACTCGAGGCCGCCGTGCAGGAGCGCCTTGCGGCGCTCGCCGCGGCCGACTTCTCGGAGCGTCTCTGGGCGGCCGACCCCACACTGTGGAAGGCCGACGACGACGCCCACCAGAAGATCGTCGCCGACGCTCTCGGCTGGCTCAGCGTCTTCGAGGGCGTGCGCGACGAGGTCCAGGCACTCGGCGAGTTCGTCGCTGAGCTGCGTGCCGAGGGGTTCCGCTCCGCGGTCCTGCTCGGCATGGGCGGCTCGAGCCTCGCGCCGGAGGTCATGCACGCGATCCTCGGGACGCGGCCGGGCTACCTCGACCTGCACGTGCTCGATTCCACCGACCCGGCCGCCGTGGCCGCCGTCGAGGCGGCCGTCGACCTCGAGAGCACGCTGTTCGTGGTCGCCAGCAAGTCGGGCGGCACCACCGAGACGGCCTGCTTCCACGCCTACTTCTACGAGCGCCTGCGCGAACACTGCGACGACCACGCCGGTCAGCACTTCGTGGCCATCACCGACGAGGGTACGTCGCTCGAACAACAGGCGCTCGACCAGGGCTTCCGCGCCGTCTTCGTGAACCCCGGCGACATCGGCGGCCGGTACTCGGCGCTCAGCTTCTTCGGCATCGTCCCGGCCGCTCTCATCGGCGTCGACCTCGAGCGGCTGCTCGACGGCGTGCGAGCCATGGCCGTGGCCTGCGGACCGGACGTGCCCATCGAGCGCAACCCGGCCCTGCGGCTCGGCGCCGCGATCGGCGAGCTGGCCCTGCGCGGCCGCGACAAGCTCACGCTCGTCTTCGCGCCGCCGCTGGCGCCTCTGGGCGCCTGGGTCGAGCAGCTCGTCGCCGAGAGCACCGGCAAGGAGGGCACGGGCATCCTGCCGGTGGACCTCGAGAAGCTCGGGCCCGCCGGCGCCTACGGCGACGACCGCGTGTTCGCGGCGGTGCGTCTCGCGGGCGCGGCCGACGCCGGCAGCGCCGGGATGCTCGAGGCGCTGCGCGACGCCGGCCACCCGGTGCTGGAGCACGAGATCGCCGACGTGCGCGACCTCGGCGGCGAGTTCCTGCGCTGGGAGATCGCCGTCGCTGCGGCCGGACACGTGCTCGGTATCGACGCCTTCGACCAGCCCAACGTGCAAGAGAGCAAGGACATCACCAAGGGGCTTCTCGGCGAGTTCGCGGAGACCGGCGAGCTGCCCGCCGAGCCGCCCGCGGACGACGGGCGGCGGGTGGCGTATCCGGTGGGCGACGAGGACCTGCCGGCCGCCTTGCGCGAGTTCCTCGCGCAGGCGGCGGCCGGCGACTACGTCGCCCTTCAGGCCTATGTCGCCCCCGGGCAGGCCGTCTGGGACCAGCTGCAGGCCGTACGCCTGCAGCTGCGCGACGGCCTGCGACTTGCCACGACCCTGGGGTATGGCCCCCGCTACCTGCACTCCACCGGCCAGCTCCACAAGGGCGGGCCCAACAAGGGTTTGTTCCTGCAGCTCCTGGGGCACGACCCCGACGATGTCGAGATCCCGGGCCAGCCGTACAGCTTCGGCGTGCTCAAGCGCGCGCAGGCGCGCGGCGACCTGACGGCTCTGCGCGCGCACGGCTGCCGCGCGCTGCGCGTGTGCCTCGGCGACGACGTGCCGGCCGGTCTCGAGCGTCTGGCGGAGCTCGTCGCCGCCGTCTGAAGCGCGGGGCGCCTGTGGCGCCCCGCAGCAATACCGGACCGCGCCGGCCGCATGTCGCGCGCGGAACCCCCGGTCCGAACGAGGAGGTCCTGATGGACATCGCCATGGTCGGCCTGGGCCGCATGGGCGGCAACATGGCGCGGCGCCTGCTGCGCGGCGGTCACCGGGTGGTCGTCTGGAACCGCACCTTCGCTAAGGCGGAGGAGCTCGGCGCCGAAGGCGCCGAGCCTGTCCGCGACCTGGCCGGCGTCGTCGCCGCGCTGCCGCAGCCGCGCGTCATCTGGCTGATGCTGCCCTACGGCGAAACCACCCAGGAAGCCATCGACGAGCTCGTGCCGCTGCTCGCCGAGGACGACATCCTCATCGACGGCGGCAACTCACCCTTCCAGGACGACGTCCGTCGCGGAGCCGCCCTCGCCGAGAAGGGCATCCGCTACCTTGACGCCGGCACCAGCGGCGGCGTCTGGGGTCTCGAGGTGGGCTACTGCCTCATGGTCGGCGGCGAGCGCACGGCTTTCGAGCACATCCGCCCGATCCTGCTCACGCTGGCGCCTCCCGGACACGGCTACGACTACATGGGCGGGCACGGCAGCGGGCACTTCGTCAAGATGGTCCACAACGGCATCGAGTACGGGATGATGCAGGCCTACGCCGAGGGCTTCGAGCTCCTCGAGGCCACCGCCTGGGACCTCGACCTGGCGGCCATCGCCGACCTGTGGAACCAGGGCAGCGTGGTGCGCAGCTGGCTGCTCGAGCTGGCCGCCGATGCCCTGAAGAAGGACCCCGGCCTCGAGCACATCACCGGGTACGTCGAAGACACCGGCGAGGGCCGCTGGACCGTCGAGCAGGCGATCCACCACAGCGTGCCCATGCCGGCCATCACGGCGGCCCTGTTCATGCGCTTCCGCTCGCGTCAGTCGGACACGTTCAGCGGCAAGATGCTGGCCGCCCTGCGCAACGAGTTCGGCGGCCACGCCGTGCAGGAGAAGAAGTGAACCCGAAGGACGACCCGCAGGACGAGCTCGTAGGCTATGAGGTCGCCGATCGCTTCGGCGACGACGACGGCGTGCGCGTCCACGGCGTCGCACGACTCGGCGAGGAGCCGTCGCCGTTCGGCGGCGAGCGCCACCCGGACCCGTGCAGCCTCGTCATCTTCGGGGTCACCGGCGACCTCGCGCACCGCAAGCTCATGCCGGCGCTCTACGACCTCGGCTGCCACGGCGTGCTGCCGTTCGGCACCACCATCGTGGGGTACGGCCGCCAGGCACTCACCGATGAGGAGTTCCGGGCGCTGCTGCAAGGCTCCATCGACGACCACTACGGCGAGGAGGCGATCGACGGGTCGCTGTGCGAACGCATCCTCCTGACCCCGCGCTACGTCCAGGGTCAGTTCGACGATCCTGGGGGCTACGAGCGCCTGGCCGCCGTCCTCGGCGAGCTGGACACCGGCGGGACCCGCGGGAACCGCATGTTCTACCTTGCCACGCCGCCCAGCCAGTTCGGGGTGATCGTCGAGCGGCTCGGCGCCTCGGGCCTGGCGCGCAAGGGCGCCTTCGACGGGGCGAGCGCCGGCGGCGGAGCGGCCGCCGGCTGGACGCGTGTCGTCATCGAGAAGCCGTTCGGCCGTGACCTCGCCACGGCGCAGGAGCTCAACCGCACCATCGCCGCGGCCTTCGATGAGCGGCAGGTGTACCGCATCGACCACTATCTGGCCAAGGAGACGGCGCAGAACCTCCTGGTCCTGCGCTTCGCCAACGGCATCTTCGAGCCCGTGTGGAACCGCCAGTTCGTGGACCACGTGCAGATCACGGCCGCGGAGACGCTGGGCGTGGAGCACCGCGGGCCCTACTACGAAGAGGCCGGGGCCCTGCGCGACATGATCAAGCCGCACCTCATCCAGCTGTTCACGCTGGTCGCCATGGAGCCGCCGGTGAGCTTCGACGCCGACGCGGTGCGCGAGGAGAAGCTCAAGGTGCTGCGCGCCGTGCGGCCCATTCCGCCGGACCGCGTCGAGCGCTTCGCGGTGCGCGGGCAGTACGTGCAGGGCACGGTCGGCGGGGAAGAGGTGCGCGCCTACCACGGCGAAGACCGCGTCGCGCCTGACTCGCACACCGAGACCTACGCGGCGCTCAAGCTGCTCGTGGACAGCTGGCGCTGGCAGGGCGTGCCGTTCTACCTGCGCACCGGCAAGCGCCTGGCCGAGCGCGTCACGGAGATCGCCATCCAGTTCAAGCGGCCGCCGGTCACCATGTTCCGCGACGCGGCCGCCGGCGGCGGGCTGGCGCCCAACGCCCTCGTGCTGCGCGTCCAGCCGGACGAGGGCTTCTCGCTGCGCATCGAGTCCAAGATGCCCGGCCACGGCAACCACCTGCAGCCGGTCGACATGGCCTACTCGTACGGCACCACGCTCCACGAGCTCCCCTTCAGCGCCTACGAGACGGTGCTGGTCGACGCCATGGAGGGCGACATGACGCTCTTCAAACGTGGCGACCAGGTGGAACAGGCGTGGCGCATCATGGAGCCCGTGCTCCGCGCCTGGCAGACCGCGCCGGAGCGGGGCATACCCATCTACGAGGCCGGCAGCTGGGGCCCCGAGGCCGCGGACGCGCTGATCGCCCGCGACGGGCACAGCTGGCGTCGTCCCTGAGCACGACCGATGACGAGGAGTACCGCATGAGCATCGAGATCCTTTCCGACGCGGACGCCCTGGCGCTCCGCGCCGCCGACCTGTTCGCCCTGACGTCCCAGGAGGGGGCGGCGGCGCGCGGCAGGTTCGCCGCCGCCTTCAGCGGCGGCGAGACACCGCGCGCCTTCTACAAGCTGCTGGCCCGCCAGCAGTTCAGCCAGAAGATCCCCTGGCGCCGGGTCCAGCTCTACTGGGGCGACGAGCGCTGCGTACCGCCCGACGACCCGGCGAGCAACTACGGCATGGCGCGCGACGCCCTGCTCAAGCACGCGCCCATCGCCGACGCCAACGTGCACCGCGTGCACGGCGAGGAGGCGCCTGAGCAAGCGGCGCTCGCCTACGAGAAGGAGCTGCGCGCCCTGGCGGCGCTCGAGCGGCCCCAGAGCGAGCTGCCCGTGTTCGACCTCGTGCTCCTCGGCCTCGGCGGCGACGGGCACACGGCGAGCCTCTTTCCGCACAGCGACGCCCTGGAAGTCGAGGAGCGCTTCGCCGTCGCCACGCAGGCGCCCGACGGCTCGCCGCGCATCACCGTGACCTACCCTGTGATCAACGCCGCGCGCCGCGTCTGGTTCCTCGTGAGCGGCGCGGAGAAGGCCGGCATGGTGGCCGAGGTCCTCGAGGGCCTGCAGGTGCCCAAGGCGGTGCCGGCCCAGGGCGTGCGCCCGGTACACGGCAAGCTCACCTGGCTGCTCGACGAGGCGGCGGCGGCCGAGCTGAGCCCCGCGCTGCGCGGCGGCTGAGCATCATGAGTCACAGCCGTCGATGATCACGTGACGGGCGACATCGCCGCCGGCGCCGACGCCGGCGCCCCCGAGATTCTCGGAGACGAGCGGTAAGCTCGTGCGCTCCCGGTCGCGGACGACCCGCAGTACCGGGCGCCCGACAACGTGACCACCTACGTACTCGGCCACCTCAAGGAGGGGGCCGGCGGCGCGCCCGTAGGGTGATGACGAGCATATCGATACTGTAGTGGTAAGACCATTGCGGTATCGATAGTGACGGCGTATGATGGCCGAGAGCAACGAGGAGGTCCGTCATGGCGCGCGCCACGATCTCACCCAAGTTCCAGATCGTGATTCCCAAGGAGATACGCGAGCGGCTCGACCTGAAGCCCGGCCAGCAGGTGGCCCTGATCGACCGTGACGGCTTCGTCGCCCTCGTGCCGCAGCGTCCCATCTCCGAGCTCCGCGGAATCGCCAAGGGTGCCCCCACCGACGACTACCGGGATGAGTCCGACCGCTACTGACAGCGCGATGAGCGTGCTCGACTCGTCGGTGTGGATCGAGCACCTCGCCGACGGTCCGCTGGCCGCGCGGTGCACGTCCTTTCTGGTCGCCGAACGCGAGATCATCACCCCGGTCCAGGTGCTGTACGAGGTCTACCGCTGGACTCTGCGTCACGTGGGAGAGCGCGCCGCGATGGAGGTGGTCGGGCACATGGAATGCACCCGGTTTGCTCCCGCCGACGTCACGACGGCCGTCGTCGCCGTCCAGTTGAGCGCCGATCACGGGCTTGCGGCAGCCGACGCCGTCATCTATGCGGCCGCGAGGCTAGAGCGCTGCGACCTGGTGACCCTGGACGCGGACTTCCGCGGGCTGCCGGGGGTGACGCTCATCGAGGCCGACGACTAGCCGCACCGGCACGGTGGTACACTCAGAGGGCAAGCCAGGTGGCCGCGGCGGGGCCGCGTCGCGATGCTCCTCGGAGCTCGCGAGGCTCCCCGTCGAGGAAAGTCCGGACACCGCAGAGCAGGGCGCTGGCTAACGGCCAGCCGGGGAAACCCGAGGGAAAGCGCAACAGAGAGCAGACCGCCAGCGGCCCCTTTCGAGGGGTGCGGGTAAGGGTGAAACGGTGAGGTAAGAGCTCACCAGCGGTCCTGGTGACAGGCCGGCTCGGCAAGCCCCGCCCGGTGCAAGACCAAATAGGGGAGCGTTTGAGGGTTGCTCGCCCGAGGCTCCCGGGTTTCGGTCGCTTGAGGCGCTCGGCAACGGGCGTCCCAGATGGATGGTCACCCACGACAGGATCCGGCTTACGGCTTGCTACCGGGAAGCCCCTCGTTCCAGCTGGACGAGGGGCTTCTCCATGCTCGGGGCGCGAAGGCCGTGCGGCGAGGCGGTCGCGCGGATATGCTCGGCGCATGAGACCGACCGCCGCAGAGCTGGCCGCCACGCTTGGGCTCGCGCCCCATCCCGAGGGCGGGTTCTTTCGCGAGACGTACCGCGCCGCCGAGACCGTGATCACGCCGCGCGGGGAGCGCGCGGCGTCCACCGCCATCCTGTTCCTGGTGACCGCCGCGGCCATCAGTCATCTGCACCGCCTGTCGAGCGATGAGCTCTGGGTGTTCCAGGGCGGGCTGCCGCTGGAACTGGTCACGCTGTCGCCGAGCGGTGAGCTCGAGGTGCAGATGCTCGGCGACCCGACGGGCGCGGCGCGTGAGGCAGACGGGGCCGTGGCAACGCCGCAGGCGCTGGTGCCGGCCGGCAGCTGGCAGGGCGCCCGCCTCGCGGGCGGCCCGCACCTGCCGGCCTCCCGCGCCTGGGCGCTCGTGAGCTGCATCGTCTCGCCCGGCTTCGAGTACGAGGATTTCGAGCTCGGTGAGCCGGGACGCGCTGCTGGCGGCCTTCCCGGAGCACGCGGAGGTCGTCACGGCGTTCACCTGAAGGCGTGGGCCCGGCGGTGCGCGGCTGCTCCGTCATGGCCGCGTGATACGCTCGGCGACACGATGACCGCGGGGGACCATCAAGCGCGAGGGCTGCTGGTGAGCGGCCGCTTCCCGGAGCTCGAAGACGCGCTCTGCGAGCGCGTCCAGGCGCTCCGGCGAGGCCGCCCGCTGGTGCCGCTCACGGTCGTGGTCGGCTCATCCAACGTGCGCACGCGCGTCGGCGACCTGCTGGTGCGGCGACTCGGCGCCGTCGCCAACGTCTCCGTGGTCACGCTCGGCCGCCTGGCCGCCGACCTGGTCGCCGCGGTGCGCGCGGGGCGCCGCAGCCCGCGCTCGCGGGTCTCGCCCGCGAGCGCCTGCTCCGGCGTCTCATCGCCGCCCGCAAGCTGGCCTACTTCGCGCCGGTCCAGGACCGGCCGCACTTCCCGCAGGCGGTGGCTGCGACCTTCGCCGACCTTCGGGAGGCGTGCGTCTCGCCGGAGTCTCGGTTGGGCGCGCGCCGCCTTCGGCCAGGATGCGTCGGCCGGCACGCCGTCGGGCGCGAAGAAGACGGCCGACCTTCAAGGGCTCTACAGCGCCTACTGCGCCGAGCTCGCCCAGCGCGGGCTCGCGGACGGTGCGCAGCTGCTGCTCGACGCGGCGCAGGCCGTGCGCGACGCGAGCGAGCAGCCGCGCAAGCGCGTCGTCCTGTACGGCATCTACGACCTCAATCAGGCGCAGGAGGCGCTCGTCGCCGAGCTGCTCGGCGCCGGCGCCGACCTGTTCGTGCCCATCCCGCGCGGTGGTTCCGGCGAAGGCGCCAGTGCCCTGCAGGTGGCGCAAGCGGCCGGGCTCGTCGAGCAGCGTCGCGAGGCTCCGGCTGTCCGCACGAACCTCGCGCGGCTCGTCGACCGTGATGTGCACGCCTCGGCCCGCTCGCCGGGCCCGCCGTCCAGTTCCATGGCGGCGACGAAACGCTGACCGTGGTGTCGGTGCCCGACGAGCGCGCCGAGACGCGCGAGGCGGCGCGCGCGCGTGCTTGCCGCCGCGGCCGCACGGCGCCGCGTTCTGGGACTGTGCGCTCGTGGTGCCGCACGGCGACGACGTCGAGCGCGCGGCCGCCGGTCTCGAGGCGGCGGGCCTCCCGGTGGCGTGCCGGCGCCCCGACCGCTCCCCGGGGCCGCGGCTGCTGCTGCGTCTGGCCGACTGTCTGGCGCCGCCGGCCGGCGAGCCGTTCGCGCGGCGCGCCGTCGTCGATCTTCTGAGCGCCGCGCCTCTGCGCGACCCGGTCGCGTCGCAGCGCGAGATCGCCTTGTGGCTCGACGAGGCCCGGCAGGCAGGGGTGGTCAGCGGCCTCGAGCAGTGGCAGCGAGCGCGTCGGGCGGCGGCGCCGCGGGCTCGAGCGCCGCCTCGCGGATCTCGAGGCCAGGGGCGAAGGCCTCGAGTCCGACGATGACGAGGTCGCCGAGAAGCTCGACGCTCGTGCGGCTGCGTCTTGCCGCGGCGCGCAGCCTGGAGGCCGCTGCCGGCACCCTCGGGCGCGCCTGCGGCGGCCTCCCGTCGCGTGCCGGCTGGGGCACCTGGGCCGATGCCGTCGGCGGCGTGGCCGAGGCACTGTTCGAGGCGCCCGCCGCCGCCGCGGTCCGCGATGCCGCCGGCCGCCTCGCGGCGCTCGACGTGCTGGACGAAGAGGTCGACGTCGCCGAGATGACGGCGGCGCTGCGCGCAGCAGCTTGCCGACGCCCGCGTGCCGCAGGGCAGGGTGGGCCGCGAGGGCGTCGCCGTCCTCACGCCGCTCGAGACCCGCGGTCTGCGCTTCCACACGGTGGTGTTCGCCGGCCTGGCCGAAGGCGGCTTTCCCTCGCGCGGCCGGCCGGACCCCCTTCTCGGCGACGCGGCCCGTCACGGCTTGCCGAGGCGCTCGGCGCGCGCCTGCCGCTGGCCGAGTCACGCGACGCGGAGTCGACCTTGCTGTTCGCGTTCGCCTGCGAAGCGGCGCGAGAGCGGCTCACGCTGCTCGCGCCGCGCACCGACGCCGCCACGGGCCGACCGCGCGCTGCCGTCGCGGCTGCTGCTGCGCCTGGCCTCGCTGTCGGCGGGCCGTCCGGTCGGTCTCGACGAGTTCCTGAGCGGCGCGCCGCTGGCCGCGGTGTGGCGTCACGACCGCGGCGCGCCGGCGTCTGTCGCGGTGCCTCGGCGTCCGCCGCCGGTCCCCCGTGGCTCGACGCGCGCGAGTTCGACACCGCGGCGCTCCTCGCGCTCTCCGCGCCGGGCGCCGGGCCCGCGGCGCAGGAGTACCTCGGCGCCGTGCTCGGCGAGCCGGACGCGGCGTAGCGCCGCCTCGGACAGTGGCGCTCGGCCCGCGAGAAGGCGCCGGGCGCGTGGGACGGGCTGCTCGGCGGCGAAGCCCGCGCCGCGCTGGCGGCGCGGCACCCGTTCGACGCCGAGATGTCTCCCACGCGCCTCGAGCGCTACGTGGGCTGCCCCTTCGCGTTCCTGCTGCGCGACGTCCTCGGCCTGGAGGCTCCGGAGGAGCCCGGGGAGAGCCTCGAGATGGACGCCCGCGAGTTCGGCACCCTGGCCCACAAGATCCTGCAGGGCGCCTACAGCGCCGCGATCGCCGGTGAGCTCGGTCTCGACGAGACGCGGCACGCCCTCGCCGCGGCGTGGGAGGCGCGCTGCGCCGAGGCCGAGCTTGGCGGCGTCACCGGCGCGGCTCTCTCCTGGGACGTGCGCCGCGCGATGCTCCTCGAGGACCTCCTTGAGTCCGTTGCGCCGCGATCCCGTGTTCGCCACGGCTGGCGGCCGGCCGGTGGACGTCGAGTGGGTCTTCGGCGAGGCCGCCGGCCGGCTCGTCAGCCCTCGAGTTGCCGGGTGGGCGGACCGTGCGCTTCAAGGGCCGTCTCGATCGGATGGACGCCACGCCAACCGGCGCCCGCATCGTCGACTACAAGACCGGCAAGGGCACCACCGAGGAGAAGCGCCTCAAGGACGGGCTGAGCGTGCAGCTGCCCGTCTACCAGCTGGCGGTGCGGCAGGCCGGCGAAGAGGACTACCGCGAGATCGCGTGCCTGTACCGGCTCGTCACCCGCCGCGGCGGGTTCGAGGAGCTGCCGCTGCCGGACGACGAGGCGATCGCGGGCCGGCGGCTTCGCGACCTGGTCACCCAGGCCGTGGCGCTGGTCGACGCCGGTCTGTTCCCTCGTTCCACGGCCGGGCGCTGCGAGTACTGCGACGTCGACTACGCGTGTGGGGTCACCGACTGGACGCGCGCCCGCAAGCGCGAGCACGAGTGCTCGCAGACCTCGTGAGCCTGCAGCGCAACGGTCCCCAGGAGGTGAGCGACGATGCCGGCGCCTGAGCGCGCGGTCTGCGATCAGGACGTCCGCGACCGCGTCACGGGCGACCTCGGCACCACCTTCCTGCTCGAGGCCGGGGCCGGCACCGGCAAGACGCGCGTGCTCGTCGACCGCTACGTCAAGTGCGTGCTCGACGCCGAGGCGGGCACCGGCGACGTGCGCACCGTGGCCGCCATCACCTTCACCGAGAAGGCCGCCGGCGAACTGCGCCAGCGCGTGCGCGAGGAGTTCGAGGCGCGGGCGGCTGCGGCCGAGGCAGGCTCCGCCGCGGCGGACCTGATCGAACGCGCCCTCGCGGCGCTCGACGACGCGCCGATCAGCACCATCCACGGTTTTGCCGGGCGCCTGCTGCGCGAGTTCCCGGTGGAGGCCGGCGTCGACCCGGCCTTCGAGCAGCTCGACGCGCTCGGCTCCGACATCGAGCGCGGCCGTCTCTGGGAGGAGTGGCTCACCGAGCTGGCCGCCGCGGATCCGTCCGAGGAGGCCGTCGAGCGATGCCGCAGGCGGCGCGTGCGCGACTGGCTCGCGCGCCTGCTGCGCGTGGGCGTGCGAGCTCGACGACCGTGCGCGAGCTCGCCGTGGGCCCGAAGGGCGTCTTCGGCGAGCGCTACGACCTCGATCCGGCGCCGGAGCCGCCGCCGGAGCCCGACCTCGCCGCCGGTCTCGGACGAGCTCGCGGCGTCCGCTGGCGAGTCTGCGCGGTTTCTGCGCGGCGGCCTGCAGCGATCAGAGCCGACAACGGCTTCGCCGCCGCCATCGAACTCGTCGAGGCCGGCGAGTCGCTCATCGCGGAGCCGCCCGCCGATCACGACCAGCTGGCGGCGGCGCTCTTCGCCCTGCCGGCCAGGACCACCGCCTCGGCGCCCGGCGGCAACAAGGGCAATTGGGACGCGACGGCCGGTGGCAAGGACGAGCTGCAGGCGCGCTACAAGGCCGCGGTCGCCGTCGTCGTCGAGATGCGCGACGTCTACGCCGAGTACGTGACCGGGCTCGCCGTGGCCGTCGCCGACTCGTTCGCGCGCTGGGCCGGGCACGTGCAGGTGAGTCTCGGGCTGCTCGATTTCACCGATCTGCTCGGCCGCCTGCGCGACCTCCTCACCGGCGACCTGGCCGCGCGGCGCGCCCTGCAGCAGCGCTTCACCTACCTGCTCGTCGACGAGTTCCAGGACACCGATCCGCTGCAGGCGGAGATCGTCTTCCTGCTCTGCGAACGCGAACCACGTGGCCGCCGACTGGCGCGATGTGGTGCTCACGCCGGGCAAGCTCTTCGTGGTCGGCGACCCCAAGCAGTCCATCTACCGCTTTCGGCGCGCCGACATCTCTCTGTACGATCAGGTCAAGAGACTGGTGGGCGGCCAGCCGGGCGGCACGGGCGTCGTCACCGCGATCCGCCAGAACTTCCGCACCACCCCGGCCGCGGTGGCGTGGGTCAACAACGTGTTCGCCGACGTGTTCGACAGCGACAAGGCCGAGGGTCGTCAGCCCGCGTATCAGTGGGTCGAGGCGTACCGGCCGCCGGCCGAGGGGCCGCGCGTCGCGGTGCTTCTCGGCCGCGAATATGGCTCGCAGGCCGGCGAGGCCGACGCCGCCCGCCGCGACGAGGCCCTCGCGCTGGCGGGCCTGCTGCAGCGGATGCACGGCCCGGACGCGGCCCGCTGGTCCGTCCAGGATCGCGCTGCGGAGGGAGACGCGGAAGCGCTGGCGCCCGCCGCGCTGGGGCGATGTGGCCCTGCTGTTCCGCGCCACGACGGGGCTCGAGACCTACGAGCAGGCGCTGCGCGTGGCAGGCGTGCCGTACCGCGTCGACGGCGGCAAGGCGTACTTCGCGCGCCGCGAGGTCGCCGACGCGCTGCTCTGCCTGCGCGCCGCCGACGACGCCGCCGACGGGCCCGCCCTGTACGGCGCCCTGCACTCTTCGTTCTTCGGGTTCAGCGACGACGACCTCTTCCTCTTCTGGGCGGCCGGCGGTCGCTTCGACCTCTTCGCCGCCGAGCAGCCGCCGGGGTCTCGAGGCGATCGTCGCCGCCCTCGGCACGCTGCGCGCCCTGCACGAGCGTCGCGTCGCGTGGGAGCCGCACGAGATGGCCGCTGCGCTCGTGCGGCTCGCGCACGGCACGGAGTTCCTCGCGGCCACGGGCGCCGGGGCGCCGCAGGCGATCGCCAACCTCGAGAAGCTCGTCGAGCGGGCGCGGGCGTTCTCGGCGCCGGCGGGGGCGGCCTCGGGGCGTTCCTCAGCTGGGCCGCCGAGGCCGGCGACGCGGCCGGCGAGGGCGAGTCGCAGGTGGACGACGAGGGCGACGTGGTCCACCTGCTCACCATCCACAAGGCCAAGGGCCTCGAGTACCCCATCGTCGTGCTGGTCGGCGGCGCTCGGGGGGCGGCTGCGAAAGGCGGCGGAGAGCCCATCGTCGACCGCGCCGGGCGCCGCCTGGCGATCAAGCTCAAGGCAGAGCTTCCCGGGGCGGCCGCGCGAGATCTGGAGCCCAGGGCGTACACCGACCTCAACGAGATCGAGAAGAAGATGTCCGCGAGCGAGGCGCGGCGGCTGCTGTACGTGGCGGCGACGCGCGCCCGCGACCACCTCGTGGTGTCGTGCTTCGGGAAGCTGACGACGGCGAAGGGCGAGCCGGCGAGCGTCATGCTCGGCGCCATCGCCGGGGCGCTGCCGGCGCCCTCGTCCGAGGCGCCGAGCGAGGAGTCCGAAGAAGGCGGCCTGCTGGTACTGCCGCCGCCGGAGCCGCCGGAGCCCGGCGAGCCCGAGGCGGCGCCGGACGCCGCGACCATGCTCGCGGCTCGCGACGCCTGGCTCGCCGAGCGGGAGGCGCTGCTGGCCCAGGCACGCAGGCCCGCCCGCGCCACCAGCCCGAGCGGTCTCGAGCACGTCGACGAAGAGGTGCGCGGCGGCGGCCCGGGCGCGCCGCCCGGCCGCGCCCGCGCGCTGGCGCTCGGCTCGGCCGTGCACCGCGTCATGGAGCTCTGCGACCTCAGCGACGACTCGTCGCTCTCAGGCCTCGCGGCGGCCGTGACGCGCGAGGCCGGCTGGCCGGATCTGGCCGAGCGCGCGGCCGCGCTCGCCGGCGCCTGCTGGCGCGCGGCGCCGGTGCGCGCGGCCGCGGCCAGCCCCGAGGTGCACCGCGAGCTGCCCATCGGCGCGCTCTTGAACGGGGCCGTCGTGAGTGGCGCCGTCGACCTGCTGTACCGCGACGGCGACCAGTGGGTCGTGGTCGACTACAAGACCGATCGCGGCGCCGACGCCGGCGTGCTGCGCGAGCGCTACACGCCCCAGGGCGCCGCCTACGCCGTCGCCGTCGAAGCCGCCACCGGAGACGTGGTCCGCGAGGTCGTGTTCGTCGCTGCGGCTGCGGACGGCGGGCCGGTCGTCACCGTTCCGCGTCGACGACGACCTGCGCGACCTTGCGCGCCGCGAAGTCGACGCCGCCGTGGGCGAGGGACGGGCCGTCCGCGCCGACGAGCTCATCGCCGGGGTCTGACTGCGTCGGCCGGCGCACCGCGGCGCTGTCCCTGCTGTCGTCCCAGCCCGTCTCAGTATGGCCGCGGCGCGACCAACCTGGCCCTTGACAGGCGCGGCGGCTCTCGTAGGTTTACGTCGACCGGAGCGTGGGCTCATGCCCCGCGCCGTCAGCCGGCTGGGGCCGGTCACCACGAGCCAGGGGGAACGACATGTCGGAACACGGATCCGATCGCTGCGACATGCATGCGCCGCGACAAAGGCGCGTCGCCGGGGCTGAAGGAGGCAGGCGCCCGGCCAAGGCCGCGCGCGCAGTGCTGCTCCTCGGTCCTGCTTGTCGCGCTGCTGCTGACGGCGGCGGGAGCCTACGGCGCCGCCGCCGCACACGCCGCCAAGCCGCATCTGACCGCCGCCGAGAAGCAGTTCCTCGCGCAGCTCGACGGTGACTACGCCTGGGAGGTCATGCTCAAGCAGGTCTACGGCTGGGGCGTGCCCAACTTCGACCCGTGGTTCAACCAGACGGTGGGCGGCACGGCGGCCTCGCAGGCCACTATTGACGCCCTGGTCGCCGAGATGAAGGCCATCGGGCTGGAGCCCGGCTGCGCCGGCGGGCTGTACACGGAGGGGTTTCCCATCGACGGCTGGGAAGACCTGGGCTCGTCGGCCAAGGTCGTCAGCCCCTATCACTGGACGATCTCCCCGAGCCACCAGGTGTACAAGGGCGCCGGCACGGGGCCCGGCGGCGTGACCGCCGAGCTCGTCGACGTGGGCAACGGCCGCTGGGCCGACTTCGAGAAGGCCGGCGACATCAGCGGCAAGATCGTGTTGTTGCATCGCGCCGACCCGATGTTCTACGGCGGGCCGAGCCTGGCCGAGGCCGAGGCGCGCGGCGCGGTGGGCGCCCTCATGGACTACCCCATCACCGGCAAGACGATCCTCAAGACCGACGAGATCGCCGAGTTCATCCCCACCATGTACATCCGCCAGATCGAGTGGAACAAGCTGGCCGCCGACCTGCACGCCGGCAAGAAGCTCACCGTGAAGCTGGTCGTGGACAACGAGGTCGGCGACTACCCGATGGCGCAGAACGTCGTCGGGATGATCCCCGGGAGCGTACACCCCGAGGAGTTCATCTACCTGGGCTGCCACTTCGACCACTGGATGACCTCGGCGGCCGACGACGGCGCCGGCGTGGGCTCGCTGTTCGCCATCGCCAAGGCCTGCAAGGCGATGATGGCCAAGGGCTGGCAGCCGCAGCGCACCCTGGTGTTCGCGGCCTTCGACTCGGAGGAGCTGGGCGGGCCTCCCGACACCTGGTACGACTGGTGCCTGGGCTCTTTCTCGCACATCGTCGGGCAGCTCCCCGGCAGCTCGAACCCGGCCTCGCCGCACTTCCTCGAGTGGGACGACGGCGACCTGCTGCCGGCGCTCCGCGGCGAGCGCGCCGGCAAGATCGTGGCGATGCTCAACATGGACGTCATCGGGGTGCGCAACGCCACCGTCTTCGTGGAGAGCACCCCCGACACCACGGCCTTCTTCCAGAAGTGCGCCGACGACTCCGGACTCAGCGCAGCGGCCGAGACCTACGTGTATTGGCCGCCGTCGAGCTACGACGACTGGCAGTTCTACATGGCCGGCGTGCCCTGCATGGAGATCGCCTTCTGGGGGCCGGTCTACGACAAGCTCTACCACACCACCGGTGACGTACCGTCGGTGTTGAGCCGGACGTCGATCCAGGCCAACATGCGCTTCAACGCGCTGGGGCTGCTGCGCTTCGACAGCTCGGGCATCGTGCGCTACGACCTGAACGAGAACCTTACCGTGGCGCGCACCGGCGTGGCCAACATCCTCAAGAAGGACCCGAAGGTGTTCGCGGCCGGTCACGCCGACTGGAGCGTGCTCGAGCAAGGGATGGCCGACTACCTCGCGGCGCTCATGACGAAGGCCCCGATCCTGAAGGCGAAGAACGTGACTCCGGCCGAGGCGGCCCGCGTGAACGGCATCCAGATGGATGCCGCCAAGGCGCTGCTGCCCAGCCTCTTCGACTGGGACTCCAGCGGCATCCCGGGGTGGACGGGGGCGTTCTCGTTCGACACCTACGCCAACGACCTCGCCAAGCTCGACAAGGCGATCACGGCCCTGAAGGCGGGCAAACGGCAGGTCTGCGCCGGCCACCTCGGCGGCGTCACGACCATGGCCTGGGGCCAGTACGTGGGCGGCGAGGCTTACACTACGGTACTCGGTCATATCGCCTACAACCCGCACCTGCTGTGGGGCTACGGCTTCATCCCGAAGCTCACCGACGTGCATGCGGAGTACATGAGCCTGAAGGGGCGCGCCGGCGCCGGGACGATGAGCGACGCCGAGATCCTCGCCAGCCTGCGGACGAAGCACGACGCGATCTACGGCTCGGTGACGGCCGCCGCGGTCAAGGCCGGGACGGCCTTCAGCACGGCGGCGGAGGTGCTGCAGGATCTGTGAGGCGCAGGCCGGGCGGGCGGCGCGCCGCCCGCCCGGCCCCGTCAGCGCCGGATCGCGAGCAGCAGCGGGTCGCGAGGAGTGACGTCCCCGTTGGTCCAGCCACCGGCGGCCAGGCTGCCGGAGCCCAGCGGGCACGCGCACGCGGCTGCGGCGCTCTGGCCCGTCGGCCGGCGCCACATCGTGGCCCACCGCAGCGAACCCCCCGGCCCGTAGGCAGCCGCGTACACGTTGGTGTCCATGGTGCTCGGCGCGGTCCTTCTCCCGATCGCCCAGGCGCGGCCCGTACCGTCGACGAGGACATCGTAGAACAGGGACTCGTAGAAGGGGTCGAGGTCGGCCTGCGACCATGACAGGCTGGGGACGGCGGCGAACTTCTCCAGCGCTGCGTGGGCGACGCCAAAGGCGTCCACGAGGTTGCTGGCCACCCAAGCGCTGCCGTCCCCCCCGACGGCCAGTGCCAGCGGATCGTAGGGGCCCTGTGTGAAGGCGCTCCAGGAGTTCGACAAGAGAGCTCCCGACTCGGCGTCGTACCTCGCAAGAAAGACGGTGGAGCTGACGCCATCAGTGCTGGCGCGGCCCGCGACGTACGCGACGGAGCCCCGCTGCTCGATGCGGACGCCCTCGTTGGCCACGGCCGCCGGGGCGAACAGCTGCTTCCAGCGGACGGCGCCGGCGGCGCTCACCTTGATCGTGAGACAGGCGGTGGTGGTCGGGCTGTCCTGGACGCGACCGGTGAGGTACGTGCTGCCCTGCGCGTCGATGGCCAGTGAAGCCGCGCCGTCGTCCGGCCCCGGGGTGATGCTTTCGACCGTGGCCACCCAGTCGCGATGGCCGGTGACGCTCCAGCGCACGACCGCGAAGGCGGAGTACGTACCGCCGGCATGGGTCACGGAGCCGCCGGTGTACACGTTGCCGGCCGCGTCGGTGGCCACGCCGGTCGCGACATCGGTGCCGAGACCCGGGGCGGCGTAGCGGCGCGCCCAGATCAGCCTGCCGCTGGGCGCGTATTTGAGCACCAGCATGTCGACGTCCATGCCGCTCAGGCGGCGTCGGGAGCCGGCGACCACGAGGTTGCCGGCGCGGTCCACGGCCATGGCCCCGCAGTTGGCGTCGAGGTGCTGGGCCTCGCCGTACTTCTTCACCCAAAGCTTGCGACCGTCGGCCGCGTAGCGGGCCACCCAGGTCCAGCCGGTGAACGAGGGTTCGTTGTACACGCCGAGGGCGTAGACGGTGCCGCCGGGTCCCGGGGCGACGTCGATCACCCGGTCGACGCCAGCCGTGGCGACTCCGGGCACGATGCGCGACCAGGTGACGTCGCCGGGCGCAGCGGCGGCGGGCTGCGTCGCGGCCGCCGCCAGGAGCAGCAGCGCGAACACGGCGAGCGCGCCGGGAAGCGCTGCGCGGCGGGCCGCGGTCGGGTGAGATGTAGTGCGTGCGTTCATTTCCCCTCCTGCCCCAGCGTTGTGCCCTCATAGTACTCGCCTACGGTGCACGTTGGGAGGGGGGCGCCGGCCAAGGGGCCGAGGCACGGCGGCGCTCGGGCTGAGGCACTGCCTGCGAGCGTCTGGGCGGCGGACGCCGCGGGCGTTCCGGCGTGCGCCGAGGCCGTCTCGGCGGCAGCGTGATGATGTCGGGGCAGCACCGCGGTCTCGCCGGGGGACTTCGTTTCGTCCGACTGCCGCGGCGTGGCGGCGTCGCGGGCCTGCGGGGCGGGAGGCGCAGAAGGGGGATGCGCCAGTCCGTCTCGGGCAAGTCCTGCGGTCACGACGGCCGCATCGCCGCCGACGGCGACTCGGTGGCCGGCCGTCGCGGGTGCGGGCGCCGCTGCCACGAGGGGCGCAGTCGCCAGCGTGACGGCGACGATCAGCTTACGCATGCGGCACCTCCTCGGCAGTCGGTCTCTACGGGCAGCAGTCTGCCAGTTCCGTCTGCGCACAGGCTGAGAGGCGACTGGGGAGGGGCTGTGAGGTCGGCGGGGCCGGGCGTGACCGGGAAGGCCGAGGTTCGGCACGATAGGATGACGACCTCGCAGGTCGTGTCGGCGATCCGGCAGTCGTCGCCGCCGGCCAAGGCACGTAGACGCGAAAGGAGCGGCGCTGGAGCAGATCCCCAAGCGCGCGGACGTGGTCGTCGTCGGGGCCGGCATCATGGGCGCGGCCGCGGCCTGGGCCCTGTCCGCGCGCGGCCACTCGGTCGTGGTGCTCGAGGCGCGGCGCGCCGCACACCGGGAGGGCAGCTCTCACGGCAGCTCCCGGGTCTTCCGCCGCGCCTACCGCGAGCCCCACTACATCGCCATGACCGGTCTTGCGCAGGACCACTGGCGCCGGCTGGAAGCGGAGGCCGGCAGGCCGCTCCTCACGCTGACGGGCGGGCTTGACCACGGCCGCGACCCGCAGGGGATGTACGACGCGCTACGGACCGGCGGCGTCGAGTGCGAGCTGCTCTCGCCGGGCGACGCCGGCAGGCGGTGGCCGCAGATGCGCTTCGACGGCCCCGTCGTCCACTACGGCGCGGCCGGGATCTTCGACCCCGAGCTCGCCACGGCCGAGATGCTGCGCCTGGCCCTCGGGAGGGGAGCCTTCGTCGCCCACGACTGCCCGGTGTCGGTTGTGGAGCCCTCGGCGTCCGGCGTGCTCGTGCGCGCAGGGGGCGAGGCGCTGCGCGCGGCGACCGTGGTGGTCGCCGCGGGTCCGTGGACCGAGGGCCTTCTGCGCGGCGCGGTGGCGCTGCCGCCGCTCACCGTGACGCAGCAGCAGGTCTTCCACTTCGCGCGCCGCGAGCGCGACGACGGATCACTCTGGCCGATCGCCCTGCACGACGAGCTGCCGGCGATCTACGCGCTACCAGGCGGCCGCGACGGAGGCCTGCCCGGGAACATGAAGCTGGGCGAGCACGACCCGGGCAGGGTCACGACGGCCGACGGCCGCGACGGGGTCGTCGATCCCGGAGCCCGGCGGCGCATGATCGACTACGTGCGGGACTGGTGGCCGGGCCTGGAGCCGTCGCCGACGGCCGAGTTCAGCTGCCTGTACACGTGGACCGAGGATCGTGACTTCGTCATCGATCGCGCCGGTCCGCTCGTCGTCCTGTCGCCGTGCTCGGGGCACGGCGCCAAGTTCGCGCCCTTGATCGGCGAGTGGGCCGCCGACATCGTCGAGGGCGGCTGCCTGCCGTACCCCCACTTCAGCCTCGCCCGCCGCGGCCTCGCCTGACGGCGGCCGAGCGCGGCGTCGAGCGTATGCGGGATGGTCGGCCTAGCCAAACCGCCCTACGGCAGCGCCTCGAGCAGTTTCACCGCGAAGTCGACCATCTCGACGGTGCAGCCGTGGCGCAGCGTGGTCGAGTCGACCTCCCAGGCGCCGTCGCCGAGGCGCACGCGGTCGAGGGCGTCGGCGTCCTTGAGCAGCCACAGGATGCGCAGGGCGCGCTCGGGGTCGTCCTGGCCGGCGGCGCGGAGGGCGCCGCGCCGGTCGCTGCGGCAGTGGTAGCGAACGGCGAACAGGGCAAGACGCGCGTCGGCTTCGAGGAGCGACTCGTGCAGGCGGAGCTCCTTGACGCGCTCGACGCCGCGCGCTCCGTGCTGCGGGTCCCGGCCGTCGTCGACGCGGCCGATGTCGTGCCACAGGGCCGCCGAGAGCACGACGCTGGCGTCGGCCTCCGGCCAGCGCAGCTCGCGCACCAGCCGCTGCGCGTGGATATGGACGCGCTGCGTGTGGCTCGCGCCATGCAGCCAGTGGAAGTGCGGGAACCAGTCGGCCGGTACGTCGGCGGCCTGGCCGGCCCAGGCGCCGGCGTCCTCTGCGTGAGGGGCTGTCTCCATGCTGTCAGAATAGCGGACGGCGGGGACGGCAGGCCTCGGCGGCGACCGTGTACGCCTCAGACCGCGAGCGAGCGGGTATGTCTCCTGCGGTGAGACCGCGAGTGAAGGGATCCGCAGTGCCCAAGCCTCAGTGGAGCGACTTCGGTACCATCTGGAAGACCGTCCGTGAAGTCGATGTCAACGCCATCCGCCATGAGGCGGAGCGCGGCATCGCCATCGCGTGCATCGGGCAGCGGGACGCGCTGTGGTGGGTGGACGGCTTTCTGCGCGATGGTCCAAACCGTTATCCGCTCGACCCCGACCCGCTGGCCCTGGTGCCGCTTGCGGAGGCGGACGACTACCTCGACCTCGTGCACGCGGCCGACCTGCTGATCGTGGCGCTCGATGCGGCCACTCCGCTCGAGGGTACCGAACGTATGGGGCTCGAGCGCCTGTCCGCGGCGCCGCGGCCGAGCCAGGCCGTGCTGCTGTTCGGCGAGGCCGCCGGTGCGCCGACACCGTGGTCCGCCTACCTCGACCGAGGTGCGGCCACGCTGGTCGACCCGCGGTCCCCCGCGGCGGCCGCCAGGGTCTGCGGCGCCGTCCTCAGCGCCCTCCCTGCAGACGCTCGGCTGGCTGCCGCGCGGCGTCTGCCCGGGTTGCGCCCGTGGTTCGCCGCGCGCCTGACCAGTGAGGTCTCGGTGTCCAATGCGGCGTTCGCCCTGGCCTCTGGCGTGCCGTCTCTGGTCCCCTTTCTCGGCATCCCCATCTCGGCCGCCGACACGGTCATCCTCACCAAGAACCAGGCGATCATGGTCTACCGGCTGGCCTTGGCTTGCGGGGCGCCGCCCGAGTTCCAGAAACGCATGATCGAGATCACCCCCGTGATCGGCGGCGCCGTGGTGTGGCGCCAGATAGCCGGGGCCCTGGTGGGTCTGGTGCCCGGCTACGGCATCGTGCCCAAGACCGCGGTGGCCTTCGGCGGCACCTACTTCGTGGGGTTGGCGGCGACCCGCTGGTACGAGACCGGCCTGCTCACCGCGGCCGAGCGCAAGCGCATCCTCTCGGAGGCGAGCGCCAAAGCTCGCGACGCGGCGATGGTCATGGTCGAGCAGGCGCGCGCCGCCGGCGGCAAGGCCGGCGCGCAAGCACAAGGCGGGCTCCAGAAGGTCGCGGACGGCGCCGCGGCCGCCCGGACCCGGGCCGGAAAAGTGGTGGACGGCGCGCGCACGGCGACCGGCATGGCCACGAGCAAGGCCGGCGCGCAGGCGCGGAACGCGTCGCAACGGTTGCGCGAGGGGGGCAGGAAGGTGGTGCGGCGCAAGCCGCGGGGCGTCACGGACGGCGCCGAGGAGGCTCCCGAGAGCGGAGTGCGTGCAGAGGAGCATGCTTGACAGCAAGCGATTGTCCACCACCGAATGCTTGCACGCGGCTGCTGGGCAGCCGATACTCCGCCCATGGAACCAGGAGTCGCCATCACGAGTCGCACTCCCACAAGACCCGTCCAGGTGCGCCTGCCTGAGCCGATCGACGACTTTCTGACGGGGCTGGCACGCGAGCTCGGCGCGAGCAAGACGCAGGTCGTGGCGGAGGCGATCGAGTGCTTGCGTCAGCAGCGGCTCGAGCGCCGCATGGAGGCCGGCTACCAAGAGCTTGCCGACGAGCACCGCCAGCTCGTCGCGGCCGGTCTGGCCGCGAGCCTCCCGGCCATCCCGGACTGACGTGACACCGCTGCGCGGCGAAGTCTACTGGATGACCTTCGCTGAGCCGGTAGGCCGGCGGCAGGTTCTCATCGTCCAGAACGACATCGGCAATCGGCACTCGACGAGCACGATCGTGGCACACGTCTCTGCCACGCCGCGGCGCGACTACCCCTTCCTGGTCGCGCTCGATGCCGGCGAGCTGGGCAAGCCGTCGTGGGTACACTGCGAGACCATCAACACCATCCCCAGCGACCTTCTCCAAGAGCGGCTCACCACGCTCGCGCCGGCGACGATGCTCAAGGTCAATGAGGCGCTGAAGGACTCGCTGGGGCTGGGCTAGCGGTGCCGCATCGGCCCGGTCACTCCAGGCCGAGGCGCGCGAGCTGCGCAGCCAGCTCTCGCGCGTCGAGCTGCAGGAAGGCGGCGGCGCGCTCGATGCTCAGGCGTCCGCCGCGCACGGCGGCCAGCGCCGAGGCGCGCATGGAAGCCGGCACACGAGCACCGCCGGCGGGCCGTACTCGCCTCGCGGCAGGCATTCACCGGGAGTGAGATGCGTGAGCGTGTCGCGCAGGCCGCCGAGATACGCCTGCCGCGGGAGCAGCTCCCACTCCACGTCGTGCATCTGCTGGTTCAGCTTCGCGAACTGCTTGGCGTGGCCGCGCCTCGCGGCGCGCGAACGATAGAGGGCCGCCCAGGCGCTGATGCCGAAGGCGTTGCCCAGCTCGAGCATGGTGTCGACCTCGGGCCGCGGCTCGCCGCGCCGTTCGTACCAGCGATGTACGGCGCGTACCGGCGCCAGGAACTCCTCCGCGAAGTCGTTGGCGGCGGCTTCGCGCGGATTGTTGCGACTCCAGTGGATGCGGCCGTCGACGACGTCGCCGTGGCCGAGCACGAGGTGGGCGAACGCGTGCGCCAGGGCGAAACGCTGCAACACCACGGGGCGGGACGCGTTGACGAAGAGGAAGGGCGTTGCCCCGGCCGTGAGATCCGCGCACACGGGCCGTTCGGCGCTGTCCGGGACGGGACCGGCCGCCGGGGCGGCTTCGCGGCCGGCCACGCGGGCGACGATCACCTGGACGCCGAGGCCGTCCTCGAGAAGCGGCACGAGGTCGGGGAGGGGGCCGTCGTCGGGTTCGACGTGCAGCTCGCTGCGCCAGAAGCGGGCGACGCGGTCGTAGAGCACGTCGCCGCCCAGTGAGCCGCGCTCGGCGGGCTGCACCGGGTGGGCGAAGCGCTCCGGCTTGCCCTCGGCCGAGTGGCCGGTGCTCCAGGCGAGCGCCGGCTCGTCGACTCCGGCCAGCCGGCGCAGTTCGAACCAGCCGCGCACGACCGTGGCGACCTCCGGCGGAAGGTCCTTGAGGCGGGCCGGAGAGGTGGTCGGCGCGGGCGCGGCAGGGCCGGCAGGCGCCGCGGCCTGGAGGTGCAGGGGGCGAGTCGGGGCCGCGAAGCGTGGAGCCGCTCAGCTCGCTTCGCAGGGAGGACGTGGTGACCCGGGGTCCAGAGGGGAGGGTCGAGGCGTAGGTGTCTTCCTGTCCCCCGATGTCGCGGTGTTCACGCGCGCTGATGTCGCCGTGCGGCCGCGGTTCGTCCTCGAAGTCGCCGAGGCGTTCAGAGGAGGCCTCATCCAGCTCAGCATCGAAGGCATCCGCGAAGGCGAACTGACTGGATAGCGCGGTGGGGAAGGGCGTCGCGGGCGCCGGGGGCGCAGCCGACGGCGACGGCTCGTCGCCGGACAGGCTGAGCAGCAACTCGTCGGCGGAGACCTGGAAGGCGTCGGCGAAGACCTGAAGCTCCTTGGCCGAGACGCGCCGGCGTCCTGCCTCGATACGGCTGACGGCAGACTGGTCGAGGCCTACCCACTTGGCGAGCTGGCGCTGGCTCCACCCCTGCCCTTCGCGCAGCTGTGCGATCGTGCGCCCGATGCTCTCCTGATGTTCATCGCGCATCAGTTCCGTCACCTCTGTCCGCTACCATTGCATCACCAGTGTACGCCAGGTGATGCACGATTCCTGCGTTTGCGAGTGTCTCGGGCTTGACGAATATGTTATAATAGCATCACATGAGCGGAATACGGATGATGGGAACGATGGCACTGCGACATGCAGTGCATCACCGTGGCCGACGCCGAGCAATGTGGAGTGTCAGGGATAGGAGGAGTCGCTCGCCGGCCGGGCCAGGCCGGCGAGCGACACACAACGGAGGTGAGACATGGCTGATCCACACGAGGTCATCGATGGAGCGCGGCTCGTGCGAGAGCTGCGCCTGGGCGAGCGCCAGGCGGAAGGGCCGCTCGCCGTCTTCCCGCTCTTCGCGAACGGTCATGGCGAGGTGGGCGGCGGCGAAGACGCCGCGCCGCGCCGCCGCCGGCCCCACTACATCACCCTGCGCCAGGCGCTCGCCGAGGGCCGCGCGGTCATCACCGAGGTCAGCGAGGGCGGCTCGGTGCCGGAACTGCGGGTCGTCAACAAGGGCGACGCCCGCATCCTCGTGCTGGACGGCGAGGAGCTGCGCGGCGCCAAGCAGAACCGCGTGCTCAGCACCGCCATCCTCATCGACGCGCAGACCACCCTGGTGGTGCCGGTGAGCTGCACCGAGCAGGGACGCTGGGCCTACGCCTCGAGGGAGTTCGCCGAGAGCGAGATCCTGGCGGAGCGGCAGGTGCGCTTCGCGATGAGGAGCAGCAGCCAGGCGTCGATGCGTAGCGGTGCGGGTGTACACGCCGATCAAGGCGTCGTGTGGTCGGAGGTCGAAGGCGCTGCATCGACAGGCAGGGCACGCACTCCGACACCAGCGCCATGCGCGACGCCTACGAGGGCAAGAAGGCTCGATCTCGACAGAGTGATCGCCGCCTTCCCGCTCGTCGACGGACAGAACGGCCTGCTGGTGCTGCACGGCTCGCGGGTCGTCGGCCTCGACCTCGTGTCGCGGGCGCCGCAGTACGCCGAGCTCCACGACAAGCTGCTGCGCAGCTACGCCTTCGAGGCGCTGGTGCGCGGCGGCGAGCCCGGCGATCGGCCGGTGGCCGAGGCGTTCCTCCAGAGGATCGCCGTGCTTCCGGGCCAGCGCTTCAAGAGCCCCGGCCTCGGCTGGGATGTGCGCTTCGACGGCGCCGGCGTGCTGGGCTCGGCGCTCGTCTATCGAGGCCAGGCCGTGCACGCCGCCTTCTTCGATGTCGGCGGGCGCGAGCGGTGCCGCGGAAGACCCGGAGCCCGAGCGCCGCCCGAGCTGGCGCATCGCCGACGCGCGCGAACGCGCTCGCCGGCGCCAAGCCGCGCTGACTGGCCACTGATGAAAGGGGACCCCATGGACCAGTGACAAACGCGACAGGGCCTACAAGGCCGCGGCGCACATCACGCGCGAGCAGCTCAGGCGCGATGCGCCTGAGCGGGCGCGCGCCCTCGACGCCGTCAAGCAGAGCGACGTGGTCGTGGTGGCCGGCATCTACGACCACGTCGAGTCGGTGCTCGAGGCGCTCGACGTGCCGCACATCGTCATCGGCACGCGCGACGTGGAGCGCGTCGAGCTGCGCCCCGAGCAGCTGCTCATCGTCAACTGCCCGGGCGAGGTCTCGGCCGCGGCCACCACCCGCATCCGCGCCTTCGTCGAAGCCGGCGGCAGCCTGTTCACCACCGACTGGGCGCTCAAGCACGTGCTCGAGCCGGCGTTCCCCGGCGTGCTCGCCTTCGACAAGGCGCCGACCCCCGACGACGTGGTGCGCATCGAGGTCCGCGACGCCGGCAACATCTACCTCCAGGGTGTGCTCGACGGTCAGGACGACCCGCAGTGGTGGCTCGAGGCCTCCTCGTACCCCATCAGCATCGTCGACAGGGAGCGTGTCGAAGTGCTCATCACCAGCCGCGAGCTGGGCGAGAAGTACGGCGAGGCGCCGGTGGCGGTGTGGTTCCGCTGGGGCCGGGGCGACGTGTTCCACATGATCTCGCATTACTACCTGCAGCGCACCGAGCTGCGCACCGCGCGGCACCGCGACGGGGCGGACTCGTATTTCGCCGAGAAGGGCATGGCGATGACCCCGGCGATGCGCGAGGAGTTCGCCGACCTCAGCCTGGCCGACGTCGAGTCGGCGAAACCGTCGGCGGCCTTCATGAGCAACGTGATCATCGAGAAGAAGCGCCGGCAGGGCAGAAGTGATGTGGGGCACGCTGCGAGAGCCCGCGTCGACGTTCGCGGTCCTGGAGCAGCCGGACTCGTCGACAGTGCGGTAGTCTGGGAGCATGTCGGCCTGGTCGCCGTTTCGGTACCGCGTCTATCGCACGCTGTGGATCGCCCTCCTCGCGTCGAACATCGGCACGTGGATGCAGGCGGTCGGCGCCGCCTGGATGATGGTCGAGCTCGACGCGTCGCCGGCGATCGTCGCCCTGGTGCAGACGGCGACCTACCTGCCGGTGGTGGTGGTCGGCGTGGCCGCCGGCGCCACGGCCGACCTCGTCGAGCGCCGGCGCCTGCTTCTGATCACGCAGGTCTGCATGTTCGTCGCGGCCGGCGGGTTGGCGGTACTCACGGCGCTGGGTGCCGTCACACCCCTCCTGCTCCTCGGCTTCACCTTCGCGCTCGGCCTGGGCATGGCCTTCAACTACCCGGCGTGGCAGGCGATCCAGCCGGAACTGGTGCCGGCCGAGGAGCTCAAGCAGGCGGTCACGCTCGGGGGCGCCAACATCAACCTCGGGCGCGCGATCGGCCCGGCGGTCGGCGGCCTGCTCATCGCCGCCGCCGGCGCCTGGCTCGTCTTCGCGCTCAACGCCGCCTCGTTCGCCTTCGTCCTCGTCGTGCTCTGGCGCTGGAAGCGGCCGGTGGAGGAGGACGTGGGACCGCCCGAACGCTTCGCCGGGGCGGTGCGCGCCGGCGTGCGCTACGCGATGTTCTCGCACGTGCTGCACGGCGTGCTCGTGCGCTCGTTCGTCTTCGGCGCCGCGAGCGCCGGCCTGATGTCGCTGCTGCCGGTGTACACGAACGACGTGCTCGGGTGGGGCTCCGGGGGGCTCGGCATCCTCTTCGCGGCGATCGGCGGCGGCGCCGTCGTGACCGCCGCCGTGGTCCCCAAGGTCCGCGAGCGCCTGAGCGCCGACCGCGTCTTCGCGGTCGGGAGCCTGCTGGTCGCGGGCGCTCTGGTGGCACTGGCACTCGTGGACGGCAGGATCCCGGCCGTCATCGTGTGCTTCGTCGCCGGGATGGGCTGGCTGTTCTGCCTCTCGACGATCAACGTGGCCTCTCAGGAGGTACTGCCCGGCTGGGTGCGGGCGCGCGGGCTGGCGCTCTACCTCACGGCCATCTCGGCCGGCATCGCGATCGGCGCCGCGGCGTGGGGCGCGCTGGCCAACGGCGCCGGCACCCAGTGGTGCTTCGCGTGGGGAGCGGTGGCCATCGTGGCCACCCTGGCGCTGACCTGGCGCTGGCGCTTCGACAGGATCGCCGAAGTGGACCTGCGGCCGGCGCCGATGGCCGCGCCGGAGGCGCGGCTGGTGGCCGGCGACGACGTGAGCAGCCCGGCACTGGTGGTCGTCGCCTACGAGGTGCGGCCGGAGGCCGAAGACGACTTCCTGCGCGCCCTGCGCCTTGTCGGCCGGGCGCGCAGGCGTACCGGCGCCATCGACTGGTCCGTGTACCGGGACGCCGACCGCGCCCATCGCTTCATCGAGACGTTCTTGCTGCCGAGCTGGGACGAGCACCTGCGACAACACCAGCGCCGCACCATGACCGACCTCGAGCTGCAGGAGGAGGTGTTGCGGTACCTGCGTCCCGGCACGCAGCCGACGGCCAAGCATTTCGTCCAGCCGCCGGAGCCGTCGATGCGGCTTTGGCTGCGGTAGCCACGTTCACGGACGTCAACCGCTCGTGGCAATCGTCACTCTGTTGCCGGCGGCGCGGGGCGGATAGGTTGTGTGGTGCGCGCGATCCCATGGCGGTATACTCATTGTAGATACTGTCGTGAGGAGGTCGCCGTGAAGACTCGAGTCCAGCGGTGGGGCAACAGCCTGGCCGTTCGGATCCCCAAGTCGTTCGCAGAGGAGGTCGGCCTCATGGATGGCTCTCCCGTCGAGATGCGCCTGGTGGACGGGGCGTTGCTCGTCGAGCCTGCGGCGGCACAGCCGCCAAGCCTCGACGAGCTGCTCGACGGAATCACGAGCGCCAACCTGCACGCCGAGGTCGACAGCGGCCCGGCCCAAGGGTCCGAAGTCTGGTGACCGTGCCGTGGATCCCCGGGCGCGGCGACGTCGTGTGGATCGCCATGGATTCCACCGCTGGCCACGAGCAGTCCGGACGAAGGCCCGCGCTCGTCATCACGCCGGCGGCCTACAACGGCAAGGTCGGTCTGGCCATCCTGTGCCCGATCACGAGCCGAGTGAAGGGCTACCCGTTCGAGGTCCGGGTGCCGGACGGACTGCCCGTGGAAGGTGTCGTCTTGTCAGACCAGGCCAAGAGCCTCGACTGGCGCGCGCGAGGGGCGGAGTACCTCTGCGCCGTGCCGCAGGAAACGACCCTGGCCGTTCTGCAGAGGCTCGAAACGCTCGTCACTCCGTAGGACTTGAAGACGCGCGGGTCGGCGTGTCCGCGCTGGAGCGTCCCGGCGAGGCTCAGCCGGGCGCGAGCAGGCCGCGGCGCTCGTAGACCGTTGCGGCTTCTCGCACGAGCGCTGCGCAGAGCGGCGCGTCCGTGGCCTCGAGCCGTGTGGCGACGGCCTCAAGCTCGGCGCGCGCGGAGCGCCCGGGCCGCAGCGCCTCGTACAGCGCCAGCACCTCGTCGTCCGGTATGGCCGTGAGCTCGGCGGCGCGCCGCAGGTTCTCGCCGAGCTGCGGGTTGCCGAGCGCCTCGGCGACGCCGGCCTGGTGGCGCAGCGTCTCCGGGTGGATGCGCAGGTCGGCGGGGGAGAGGTCGCCGTGCACGGCCGCCTCGAGGGTGATCTCGTCGAGGGGGCGGCCGCTGAGCGCGCGTGGAGTCTGCCGGTCGCTGTCGGGCGCCCGCCCGCTTGTGCCGCTGTCGGGCTCGCGCTTCACTCTGCCACCCGCAGTTCGACCGGCGGAGCGTCACCCTCGCAGGCCTCGCGCTCCACGGCGGCCAGCGCCACGACCTCGGCGTGGTAGCGCCCCTCGATGGCCTGGTCCGTGTACGGGTTGCGGACCGGCTCGGGCTGCAGGCCCCTGGCGTAGCGGGCGGCGTTGACGCCAAGGTCGCGGTACAGCTCGGCGGTGAGGATCGGGGCGATCGAGAGAAGCTCGAGGCAGGCGAGCGGCGGCAGGTCCCGGCGGTTGATGACCGCCGTGCCCTTCGCCTGCAGGCCGACGCCGATGCCCGACCCGGCCAGCCGCGCGGCGGTGAGGCCCATGACACCGAGGTCGAAAGTCGAGCGCACGCGCACGATGCGACACTGGCAGCCCTCCCCCGTGATGCCAACGACGATCTCAAGGAGCGCCTGGTCCACCGGCAGGCCGGACATCGTGAGCCGGATCCGCGTCGCGAAAGCAGGTGAGACGGCGACGACGACCTCGAACGGATGGGCGCCGGGATATGCCCTCTCGGTCTCGATGAAGAGCGGCGCGGGGGCCGCCGCCTGCCGCGCCAGAAGGTCCTCGCGCGAGCGCTGCTGACGGATGCCCGCCATCTCCTCGCGGCGGGCGGGCGAGACCTCGTAGCCCGTGCCCGGCCCTTGGTAGTCGTTCGGGTCCGTCACCTTCGAGAGCAGGTTCATCTGCTCGTCGAAGATGGCCGCCGTCTGCAGGTAGTCGCCGGCGACGCGCGCGCGGCCCATGGCGAGCACGCGCGCGGCCTCCTCCTCGAACCCCGTCGCGTGCAGAGCGCGGACCACATCCAGGATGCCGATGTCCTTCTCGATGATAGCGTCCGCGGCACGCAGCACCGCCTGAGAGTCCGGCGGCGTGATGTCCTTGGACCCCTCGGCGACGACGACCTCCTCCACGTGTTCGTCGCCGAACTCCGCCAGTCCGAGCTTGCGATAGACCGCTTGCGCCGCCCTCGCCGCCCGCTCGCGCACCTCGCGCAGCCGTTCCTCCGTCACCGGTCGCAGCGCGCCGTCGACGCCCCAGTCACGCTGCAGCACGAGGAAGTCGTCCAGGTCCTCTCCGTTGAAGTTGGAGGGGCCGAACATGTTGTCGTAGCGGAGGATCGAGCCGAAGCCCGAGAAGAGGAAGTCCGAGCCGGCGAGGAAGAGGGGCACGGTGTGCGCCGTGCGGCGTACGTCCGACTCGGAGACGAGCGCGTCGTTGCCGGAGCACGACTCGAGGTCGCGGAGCATGACGAGGAGGTTCTCGGCGAGGAGCTCGCGCATGCCGTCCGGCACCGAGCCGACGACGCTGGCCGCGTCGATGCCGCCGTTCTGCACGCCCTGGGCGCCCATGGCCCGGGCGAGCGCGACGCAGCGCGACTCGAGGTAGAACATGGACTTGCCCTCGGCGGCGCCCATGAGCGCCTCCGCGCCGCCGCCGCTCGTGACCCGCATCTTGAGGCCGCGCGAGGCGTAGGCGGCGCAGAGAAACGCCTTGGACCAGGGCGTGTCGTCGCCGTC
This sequence comes from uncultured Thermoleophilia bacterium, assembly GCA_963700035.1. Lineage (GTDB taxonomy): Bacteria > Actinomycetota > Thermoleophilia > UBA2241 > UBA2241 > CAIXSE01. The sequence goes on from CAVOWE010000018.1 coordinate 263,892, forward strand.
GATGAAGGCACCCTCGGTGCCGTACACGGAGACCGTTTCGGCGTAGGTGGTGAGGCCATGGAGGGCGAGCTCGAGCTCCATGGCCTCCTCGACGGAGCACTGCGTGAGCGCGCCGGCGGCGCCGACCTGCGAGCCGACGAGTACGGCCAGCGCGTTGGAGGGCGCGTCGCGGTTCACCGGCACCGTGGTCTCGACCTCGCGGAAGCCGAAGGCGACCGCGGTGGCGGCGTCGGCGGCCAGCAGCAGCGGGTCGTCGAGCCGGTTGGTGACGTGCGCCTGGCTGGAGGGCGTGCGCCGCACGCGCATCTTGGCGATCGCCATCTGCAGCTCGACGGGCCGCAGGAGCGCGACGACGCGCGCGAGCTTGGCGGGGGTGGCGCCCCGGGTGAGGCGGACGACGTCCTCCCGGGGCGTGCCCGGGTCGACGATCAGGCGGGCGAACTCGACGTCGTCGAGGGGGTCCGCCTCCCGGGCCACCGCCGCGTCGATGCCGTGCGCGGCGATGAACTCGTCGATGAGGTCGAAGTCGGCGGCCGGCACACCGTCCAGCTCGGTGATCCGGCCAGCGTCGTCAACCTGAACGGAGGGCTCGGGGTCGTTCGCGCTCGCGAACGCGACGAGCCCCGCGTCGTGGTCCTCCTTGGAGAAGCCGTCGAGGTTGACCGGCCGACTGTCGAGCCCGGCGAAGCGGCCGAGGCGGGCCTTTGCCGGGCCGGCTGGCTCGAAGCCCTCCGCATGCGCCGGGCCGGGCTCTTTGGTTCGACGGGAAGCCTCGGGTTCGTCAATCATGCGGAATCAGGGTTCGGTGATGTCGAGGTCGCGGCAGATCTTGCGCGCAAGGAAGTCGCTGACCTCCCTGATCGGCTGGCAGCCGTGCGCTTCAAGGTGGTGGACGAGCTCAGTGTGCTTCACGCCGTGATGCGAAGCAGGCTCGCGGATGTCGCTCCGACTGCCGAGTCGTTCTTCGGCCGACTCACGATTGGTCTCGAGAACAAGCTCGACCGCCTCCTGAAGGCTCGCGCGCGCTTCGTCGAGGGTAGCTGCTTGCGTGTTGGCGCCCGGCAGTTCCTTGACATAGCCGATGCAGCCCTCGGGCACCTGCTCGAACACGGCGGTGAGCCTGAGTTGCATGAGTCTGACCTCCTGCCGCTCCAATGTAGCACGGTCTGCCGCGACGCGACACGGTGACGGTGCGGACGCATGGTCATCGTTCGCTGGCGCCGCGAGGACCTCTTGGAGGGCCTCGAGCGACCGCGGTGGTCTCGCGAGGGTCTCAGGTCCGAGTCCAGGCCGCGCCGAGCCCTGCTGGATCAGCCAGCCGCGTCTTCCACGCGAGCGCCGATCACCAGATACGACAGACCCTCGGGCCCGGCGTCCACGCGGCGGCGCGCGGAGGGCTGCACGAGCACGTAGCGCCCCGGCACGAGGTCGACGGTCTCGCCGTCGATCAGGATGGAGCCCGCGCCACTGAGCGGCACGAAGAGCTCCTCCTGGCCCGACTTCAGCTCGTCGTGCTCGTAGCCCAGGCGGCCGGGCTCTGAGTCGAACTGGTTGGCCCTGATCGCGAGCGCCTCGAGGGCCGCCGCGACCGGCGTGCGCCGGCCTTCGAAGTCCTTGACGTCGATCACCGTGTAGCTCACTCTGCGCCTCCTGGGGATGAAGGGACGATCATGCACCAGGTTCGACTCTAGCAGGTGCCCGGGGCCGCAGGCGCCGGCCACGCGGCTGCGGTCGGCGGCGGGACCTCTGTGCGCGGCCATCCGTCCCCTCGAGGGCCTATGCTGAGAGACCGGTTGTGGCGCGGAGGACGGGGCGCGCGGCGAAATGCGTCTTCAGCTGCTGAGGTTGCGAGCGAGGTTACCGGCGCCGCTTGACACGTGCGGCATGCTCGAAAAGGGAGCGATCGCCGCCGGCGGTCGGCAAGAAGCTCAAGGTCGAGCCGGCCCGGGTGCCGATCCATGCTCCCCAGTCGCCAGGCGACACGGGACTTGACCGGGCTATCTGCGAGAGGGTGGATGCGATGCCGAAGATCGAGAGCTGCGACGGGGGAGTCCTTGAGGCCATCGAAGAGCGGGGACCATCTCGGCAGCCTCCCAGGCGGTCTCCGCGATGATCCGGGTCGTCGTGCTGGCGGCCCTGCCGCAGGAGTCCCGTCCCCTTCTGAAGCTGCTGCGTGAGTCGCGCAGGCTTGCCGGCGAGCCCTTTCCTACATGGCTCCACCGTTCAGCCCAGGTCGAGCTCCTGCTGGTGGAGACCGGCATGGGAGAGGAGCGGGCGCGGCGGGTCGCTCGGCACGTCCTGTCCCGCTCCCGCATCGATCTGCTCGTCTCCAGCGGCTTCGCCGGGAGCCTCTGGCCGGACTTCCGCCTGGGCCAGGTGGTGTGGTCCCGGGAGCTGGCCGCCTACGATGAGCGCAGCGGGAGGGCATCTCCGGTGGGCTTTCGTCACGGTCCCGTGCCGGGACTGGACGCCTTCTGCCGGATCCACGACGTGCGACCGGCGCGGTTCCTCACCGTGGACCGGTTGCGATCGAAAGCGGGGATGGCCGGGCGATTCGCCGAGTATCCCACGGTGGTCGACATGGAGAGCACGCCGGTAGCCGCCGCGGCCTACGGCCGCGGCGTCCCCTTCCTGGGCCTGCGCGCCGTGAGTGATCGATCGACCGAAGAGATCGAGTGGAAGCTCGACTCCATCGTGGACCGGGCCGGCAGAGTCAGCGCGCCAGGAGTCATGCTCGCGGTCCTCAGGAGGCCCATGCTTCTGCGCTCGCTTCTTCGGTTGTGGAGGAGCGCACAGGTCGCCGGTCGCGATCTGGCAACGACGCTGACGGCGCTTCAGCAGCTCCCCGAGGACGACCTGCGGGCTCTCGCCGAGCAGTTGCGGCTTCTGCCTCTGTCTGAAGCCGGCGCGGCGCAACCACTCAGACGCGCAGGTTCCACCTGATCATGCGCAGCAGGTTCTTGGCGTTCACGCTGCGGACGATGGTCGGTTCATACCCGCAGTGCATCATGCAGGGCTCGCAGCGAGGGTCGCGACCGGAGGCATAGTGATCCCAGTCGGTGTGCGCCATGAAGTCCGCGTAGCCGGCGAAGTGGGTGTCGGTGAGCAGATAGCAGGGCGACTTCCAGCCTTGAGGGTTGCGGGTGGGGCTGCCCCATGGAGTACAGGCCAGCTCGAGGTCTCCGGCCAGAAAATCGAGGTAGATGGGATTGCCGATCAGCGGGAATCGACGGCTCCATTCTCGGATCTGCCCGAACTTCTCCATGGTCTCGCTGCGGGTGAGAAACGCGTCGTTGTCCACCTCCGCGTAGCTGAACCCGGGGGTCACCAGGATGCCATCGACGCCGGCGCCGGCCAGCTGGGTGAAGAGCTGCTCCAGATCGTCCACGCTGGTATCTCGGGCGACCGTGGTGTTGGTGCTGACCCGAAAGCCTTGATCCTTGGCCGCACGAATGGCGGCCATGACCTGCCGAAACCCGCCCGGGCGGCCGATGATCGCGGTCGTGGACCGCTTCTGAGCCGTCGAGATGCACGTTCCACGTGAACCGTGGACTCGGCCGAAAGTGCTTGAGGCTGTCCTCCAGGAGGAGGCCGTTGGTGCAGAAGTAGATGTGCTTGCCACGGGCCAGGATCGCCCTCACCAGCTCATCTACACGGCTGTAGAGCAGGGGTTCGCCCCCCGTGATGGCGATCACCGGGGGTCCCGCTTCATCCACCGCCTGCAGGCACTCCTCCAAGGTCATCTCCTGGTCGAGCGTGTCGCGGTACTCACGGATCCGGCCACATCCGGCACACCTGAGATCGCAGCGATGGGTAGGCTCCAGCATGAGCACCAAAGGGAAGACCCTGCGCCCGGTGACCATGTTCCTCAAGAGGTATGAGGTCATGGATCGATAGAGGCTCACGGGGAAACGCATGCTGTGTCCCTTTCTGCCGTCTTGCCTGGACCCGGGTCCTCCCACGCTGCTTCACGTGTGGCCGTGCCGCCGACAAGATGGAGCCTCAAGCCGGCGGTCGTCCATCAAGCCGCTTTGGGGAGACCGCTGGAGTATGCCTCATCGGGTGTCCGCGGAGAAAGCGCCGAGACCGGCTGATCGCGGGATCTCGTTGCAGCACTGGCAGGGCCGCACGAGTCCGGCGCCCCGCCGAGCCGGCAGGGGGGAGTACCCGCCTCTTCAAGTGGCGCCGACTTGCGGAGTACGATAGCAGGCAGCGGACGAACGACGCCCGGCGTCGCACCTTCACTGGGGGGACCACGTGCACCAGCTCGAGACGCTCACCGACAAGCCGGCCGCTCGACGGCGCAACCGCAGGCTCCTCGCCGCAGCGCTGATCCTGCTCGGTCTTGCCCTCGCCCTGCCTGCCGGCGTCTCCGCCCTCCTCGCCGGCAGCGGCGGCTGGTCGGGGCAGACGTCGGGGAGCCAGCGGACCCTTCATGCCGTGGCCTTCTGCGACAGCTCGCACGGCTGGGCGGTCGGCGAGAGCGGCACCATCCTGACGACGACGAACGGGGGCGCCGCCTGGAGCGCGCAGAGCTCGGGAAGCGGCATGGAGCTCTACAGCGTCGCCGTCAGCGACGCCGCGCACGGCTGGGCGGTCGGCGAGGGCGGCGCAATCCTGGCGAGCACGACCGGCGGCGCCGCTTGGGGCGCGCAGAGCTCGGGAAGCTACTGGGCGCTCTATGGCGTCGCCTTCAGCGACGCTGCCCACGGCTGGGCGGTGGGCCAGTACGGCACCATCCTCGCCACCACGAATGGGGGTGCCACTTGGGACGCGCAGATCTCGGGGGTCACGGTGGCCCTCAAGGCCGTCGCCTTCAGCGACGGGGCTCACGGCTGCGCGGTGGGCGACAACGGCACAGTCCTCGTCACGACGAATGGCGGCGCCACCTGGAACGTGAAGAGCGCGGGGACGCCCGCCACCCTCAAAGCCGTCGCCTTCAGCGACGCCATGCACGGCTGGGCGGTGGGCGACGACGGCGTCGGTGGCGTCATCGTCGCCAGCACCGACGGCGGCGCTTCATGGGGCGCGCAGAGCCTCGGATCCTCGTACAAGACCGCGTGGCTCACCGGCGTCGCCTTCAGCGACGCGACTCACGGATGGGCCGTCGGCAACTGGGGCGCGATCCTCGCCACCGTCGACGGCGGCGACACCTGGAACGCGCAGAGCTCGGGCACCAGCGAGCTCCTCACCGGCGTAGCCTTCAGTGACGCGACTCACGGATGGGCCGTGGGCTGGAACGGCGTCGTCCGGGCCACCGCGAGCGGGGGTCTCCCTCCGGCGCCGAGCGCGCCTGCCATCGCCAAGCTCAAGCCCGCTTCGGCCAAGCGCGGCATGCTCGTCACCATCAGCGGCTCGGACTTCGGCGCGGCGCGCGGCACCGGCTCCGTGAAGTTCGGCGGCACGAAATGCACCGCATACGTCTCCTGGCATACCACGCAGATCAAGTGCAGGGTGCCGGCGGCGGCAAGGCACGGCAAGGCCAAGGTCACGGTGACGACCACCGCGGGCACGAGCAACGCCGTGAGCTTCACCGTGAAGAGGTAGAGAGCAAGGAAGCGGGTGGTCATGGGTCAGGATGTGAAGGATCGCGTCGGCCTCGTCGGCTGCGTCAGGCAGCAGGGCGCGGGCAAGGCGGCGGCGCAGGATCTCTTCGTCTCGCCGCTGTTCCGCGCCCGACGCGCCTACGTGGAGCGTACCTGCGGGCGCTGGTACGTGCTGTCTGCGCTGCACGGCCTCGTGGCGCCCGGCGAGGAGCTGGCGTCCTACGATCTCAAGCTCAAGTCGCTCTCTCAGGCCGAGAGGCGCGCCTGGAGCGAGCGCGTCCTCTCGCAGCTCGCGAGCGAGCTCGGCGATCTCAATGGGTTCATGTTCGAGATCCACGCCGGGGCGAGCTACACCAACGAAGGCCTCGTGCGCGGGCTGCGCGCCCGCAGCGCGGCCGTGGAGCTCCCCGCCGCGGGGCTCGGCGAGGCGCAGGAGCTCGCCTTCTACCACGCCGCCAACAGCGCGGCGCCGGGCGACGCGACTGCCGGCCCAGCCGACGAGACGGACGAAGCAGACGAAGCGGCGCAAGCCGCGCGCGCAGCCTTCCAGGCCGCCGAGGCCGCGGCGATCGCGGCGGGCGCGCCGCCGTGCACGGCGGCCGATGTCGACGCCGCTCTCGAGGTGTTCGCCACCGCCGCGAAGGCCGTGCCGGCCGGCGAGTGGCCGCCGCTGCTCGGCGGCCTCGACGGCTCCGGCCTCGAGCCCGGCCTCGGTGGCCCCGGCCTCCACTCCTGGTGGGTCGACGATGCAGGCGCCGCGCAGCTCAGCCGGGGCCTGGGTCATACGCTCGCCCCGGGTCGCATCTACCTCGGCCAGGCGGGCGCGACGAAGTGGCCCGCGGGCAAGCTCGTGGCCACCACGCTCGCCCAGCAGATCACCGAGACGCATCTGGGCGGGCGCGTCAGGCGTTCCGACCTCAGGCTCTCGCTGGCCGCGGCGCTCCTCGGCGAGCTGACCCTGCAGGTGCAGTCGCCCATGCTCGTGACGCCCGCCTCGGAGGCCGCCCTCAGCGCGTGGATGAAGCAGCATCTCGCCGTCGCCGTCCATCCCGTCGCCGACCCGGGGACGCTCGAGAGCCTCGAACGCCGCCTGCTGATCCGGCTCGATCCGCCGCTCGCCCTGCTGCACATGCCGCCGAGCCCGGTGCGCGCGCGCCTCGCCGAGCTGCGCCGCGTCATCAGCCGCGAGTAGTCGCCGCAGGTGGACTACCGTGAGGCGCGCCGACTCGCCGGGGAAGCCTCGAAACCAGGCGGAGGTGGAAGACTGGTTGCAGGCGGCAGAAGGAGGATCGCCATGCTGACCAGTGACCAGAGAATCACGCCGAACCTGTGGTTCGACGATCAAGCAGAGGAGGCGGCGCGCTACTACGTCTCCATTTTCGACGACTCAGAGATCTCGACGATCAGCCGGTATGGAAGTGGCGGACCGAAGCCGGAGGGCTCGGTCCTCACCGTCGGCTTCACCCTCGAAGGCCAGAGCTTCACGGCGCTCAACGGCGGGCCGCAGTTCCCGTTCACCGAGGCCGTGTCGTTCATCGTGCACTGCAGCACGCAGGAAGAGGTGGACCACTACTGGGAGCGGCTCTCCGAAGGCGGAGACGCGAAGGCGCAGATGTGCGGCTGGCTCAAGGACAAGTACGGCGTGTCGTGGCAGATCGTGCCCGACGCGCTCATCGAGTACATGACCGACGCGGATCCCGAGAAGGCACAGACGGACGATGCAGGCGATGCTGCAGATGAAGAAGCTGGACATCGCCGCGCTGAAGGCGGCCCACGACGGTGCGGACGCGGCCTCCAGCGGCGCCGCCGGCGCGGAAGGAGGCGGATGACCGAACTCCGTGATCTCCCTGCCGGCGCGTTCTCCGCCTGGCTTCGCGGCACGCGGGTCGCGCTGGCGGAAGGCGGCACGGCCGACGTGCCCTGCGGCGACTGCAGCGCGTGCTGCACGACTTCCCACTTCGTGCACGTCGGGCCCGAAGAGACTCAGACCATCGCGCGGATACCTCGGGGACTCCTGTTCCCGGCGCCAGGTCTGCCCGCCGGCACCGTGCTGCTGGGCTACGACGAGCGGGGACACTGCCCCATGTTGACCGGCGGCCGGTGCTCGATCTACGAGTACCGGCCGCTGACCTGCCGCACCTACGACTGCCGGGTCTTCGCCGCGGCCGGGATCGCGGCGGACCGCGATCCGCTCACACGTCAAGCGCGGCGCTGGGCGTTCGCTCATCCGACCCAGGCCGACCGCGACGAGCACGCGGCGGTGCGAGCCGCCGCGCGGTTCGTGAGGGGGCGGGCCGAGTGCTTCCCCGGCGGCGCAGCGCCGCAGCGACCCGGCCACGTGGCGCTGCTCGCGATCAAGGTCTACGACGTGTTTCTCGAGTCCGGCGACGAGGCCGCAAGAGAGCCCGGCGCGACCGGGCGCACATCGTCCGATCTCGACGTCGCCAGGGCGGTGATCGAGGCGAACCAGAGGTTCGAGGCCGCGCGGACCGCGGCCCAGGCTGCCTCGCACGCCGGGAGCCGCACGCGGATCCGGCGGCACCTGGTCGAAGGAGCGCTGACGGGCAAAGAGCCATCCGTCCTCCCGCACGACACGCTCGACCAGCCTCCTCCGATCCCCCGTCTGTTGACGCGCGGCGTCCGAGAGCCACTTGCATTGGGCGATGGAATCGACTACCAAGTAGGCACGTGTGCACCGTGCCGGCCGTTCACCACCCAAGGAGGGCCCAGAGATGGCTGTGAACCTGCGCAACCGGAGCTTCGTGAAGCTGCTCGACTTCACCCCCGGCGAGATCCGCTTCCTTCTGAAACTGGCGGCGGACTTGAAGGCCGCCAAGTACGGCGGGTATGAGGTCCCGCGCCTTGCCGGCAAGAACATCGCCCTCATCTTCGAGAAGGACTCGACGCGGACGCGCTGCGCCTTCGAAGTGGCGGCCCTCGACCAAGGGGCGCACGTCACCTACCTGGGCCCGTCGGGGTCGCAGATCGGGAACAAGGAGACGATGAAGGACACGGCGCGGGTGCTGGGCCGCATGTACGATGCCATCGAATACCGCGGCTTCGCGCAGGACACGGTGGAGGAGCTCGCCGCCCACGCCGGCGTGCCCGTCTACAACGGTCTCACCAATGAGTTCCACCCGACTCAGGTGCTGTGCGATCTGCTCACCATGTCCGAGCACAGCGACAAGCCGCTACGCGACGTCGCCTACTGCTTCCTCGGGGATGCCCGCAACAACATGGGCAACTCGCTCATGGTGGGTGGCTGCAAGCTCGGGATGGACGTGCGCCTCTGCACCGCCAAGTCGCTCTGGCCGGATCCGGCCCTGGCGGCTCAGTGCCGCGCCATCGCCGAGGAGACCGGGGCCCGCTTGACGCTGACTGAGGATGTCGAGGAGGGCGTGGCCGGCGCCGACTTCCTGCACACCGACGTGTGGGTGTCGATGGGGGAGCCCAAAGAGGTCTGGAAGGAACGCATCGAGCTCCTGACCCCGTACCGGGTCACCACGGACGTCATGGAGAAGACCGGCAACCCGGCGGTGTGCTTCATGCACTGTCTGCCGGCCTTCCACAACCGTGACACGACCATCGGCGAGCAGATCTTCCAGGAGTACGGCGTCGACTGCATGGAGGTGAGCGAGGAGGTGTTCGAGTCACCGCGCTCGGTCGTCTTCGATCAGGCGGAGAACCGCATGCACACGATCAAGGCGGTCATGGTGGCGACGCTCGGCGCCTAGCGTCCGCTCGCGCGAGCCCCGGTGCTCACTCTGCGGTTGGGTTGCCACGCCTGCGGGTATGTATCATAATGCGCATATGCGCAACATAATTCATTCTCAACAGAAGGAGGGACGTCATGCTCGATAGGACCATTACCGCCATCGGCACGGTGTTCTCCGGTGTCTCGAGCGTCGCGCTTGGTACCTCGGAGGTTCGGGAGAACTCGAGCGGCAACGCGTCAGGCGCACGCGCCGCTAGGGCAAGAAGTGCTGGGGCGGCGCGCGCAAGCAGGCGCGCGCCCCGTGTGGCGGCTTCTCAGACGCTGTGCAGACCCGGGCAGTCCCCCGTTTCTGGTCTTCCTGGCGGCACGGAAGAGTGACGTAAGGGCCGCCGTCGTGTCGATCGACACGACGGCGGCCCTTCTGCTTGTGCCCTGCTCCGCCGCCCTGCTAGAGGACTGCCGACAGAAACTCGGCGGTGCGGGGGTCGTGCGGGTTGTCGAAGACCTGCGAGGGCGGTCCGAATTCGATGACCACCCCGCCGTCCAGGACGGCGACGAGGTCGGCGACCTCGCGCGCGAACCCGATCTCATGGGTGACGACGACCATCGTCATGCCACTCTCGGCGAGCTCCTTCATGACGTCGAGGACCTCACCGACGAGCTCCGGGTCGAGCGCCGAGGTCGGCTCGTCGAAGAGCATGAGCTTCGGCTGCATGCACAGGGCTCGGGCGATCGCGACGCGTTGTTGCTGACCTCCCGAGAGCTGACTGGGGTAGTAGTCGGCTCGATCAGCAAGACCGACACGGGTCAGCATCTTCAGCCCCAGCTCGCGAGCCTCTTGCTGCGACTTCTTCTGCACGCGGATCGGCGCCACGGTGACGTTCTGGAACGCCGTCATGTGCGGGAAGAGGTTGAACGCCTGGAACACCATGCCGATGGCCGCGCGTTGCTTGGCGACCTTCTTGGTCGTCATCTCATACAGCTTGCCGTTCCGCTCGTGGTAGCCGACCAACGTGCCTTCGACGGAAAGGCGTCCGCCTTGGATCTTCTCGAGGTGGTTGATGCAGCGGAGGATGGTGGACTTGCCGCCGCCGCTGGGCCCCAGGAGCACGACGACCTGGCCCTTCTCGACGCGCAGGTCGACGCCCTTCAGGACGACGTTGCTGCCGAATGACTTCCAGACGTTCTCGGCGAGAACCATGGGTTCACTCATCGGTGCTCCTCCGGGATCGCCGAGGCCCCGTTCTCGAGCTTGGTTACCTCGTTCTCGAGCCTGGTTGCCAGGCCAGCGGGCCCCTTGTTCTTCTTGGGCGCCTCCGACTTGCGGGAGTGGCCCTTTCCGTAGTGCTTCTCGAGGTAGTACTGCCCGATGCTGAAGACCGTGGTAAGGGCGAGGTACCAGATGCAGGCCACGATGAGCAGGGGGATGATCTGGAACGTCTGCCCCCAGACAGTCTGCAACCTCGTCAGGAGCTCGTTGCCGCCGATCACCGAGACCAGCGACGTGGTCTTGAGCATCGAGATGGTGTTGTTGCCAAAGGGCGGGATGATGACGCGCATCGCCTGCGGCAGCACGACGCGAGTCATGGTCATGCCCCACGGCATGCCGAGCGAGAGGGCCGCCTCGGACTGCCCCGGACTGACCGAGATGATGCCGGCGCGGACGAGCTCGGCATCGTAGGCGGCCTCGTTGAGGCCGAGGCCGAGGATGGCGGCGGTGAAGGCGCCGATCACGGCGGACGTCTCCCAGCTGCCGAAGACGATGCCTACGAAGGGGATGCCCATGAAGATGGTCGGGTAGAGAGCTCCGAGGAAGCCCCAGATGAGGATCTGCACCAGCACCGGGGTGCCGCGGAAGAACCAGATGTAGAACGACGCGATCGCGCCGAGCACCGGGTTCTTCGACAGCCTCATGACGGCGAGCAGGACGCCGCCGATGCCGCCGATGACCATCGCGATGATCGTCAACTCGATGGTCACCACCACGCCGCGCAGAGTCAGGGGCTTGAACAGGTACTCTCCGACGACGTCCCACTCCATGTTGGGGTTCTTGGCCAGCGAGACAATTACCGCCGCCGCGAGGAAGATGACGACCGCCGCGAACGCCCAGGTGCCGTAGTGGCGGACCGGGATTGCCTCAATGTCCGGTGGACGCTGGCCGCGCTGTGCTACCGGAGGTTTTTCGGCATCTGCCGTCGTTGCCATGGGATCACGAACCCAGGTTGATGGTGATGGGGTCGAGCATGCTTTCGCCCGGCGCCGTAGAGGTCGAGGATCTGCTTCATCACGCCCTCGTCGACGAGCTGCTGAAACGCCTGCTGGAACGCCTCGGGCAGATCGGGGATGCCCTTCTTGATCAGGATGGCGATGGTCGCCGGGTCGTAGCCCCCGGGGAAGGCCGGGTCGACGATCGCCTCGAAGACCTCGCCGCCGCCGCTGGTCTTCGCGACATAGGCGCCACCCGGGCCATCGGTCATTTGCGCCTCGGCCTTGCCGCTCTTGACCGCGAGCTGTGCGTCGGTGTCGGAGGGCAGCGCGAGGATCTTGATCTCCTCCTTGCCGGCAGCGGCGAAGTCCTCGTTGGTCTTGACGAGGAAATCGTACTGCGTCGTCCCCTTCTGCACCGAGACGACCTTGCCGGCGAGGCTGTCCAGTCCGGCGATGCCTTCCGGATTACCCTTCAAGACCAGGATGCCCGAGCCGTCCTTGGCGTAGTCGACGATGTCCACGACCTTCTGGCGATCAGGAGTGTCGTAGAACGTCGATATGCCGAGGTCGGCCTTGCCGGACAGCATCGAGGGAATGATGCTGTCGAACGGGGTCTGCTGAAGGACGATCTCGATGCCGAGCTTGGCGCCAAGCGCCTTGGCGAGGTCGGGTTCGATACCGACGAACACGGGGCTGCCGGGCGACTCGTAGTACTCCCACGGCGGGTACGGTGCGTTGGTGGCCAGCCTTCATCTTGCCGGCTGACTTGACACTGTCGGGCAGCATGTCGTGGAGCGCGGGATCTGTCTTGATCGTGATGCTGGCCTTCTCTGTGTCGGGCGCCCCGATTTCGAACGTCTGCTCTGTGGCCGTCGCTCCGCCGCCGGTGTCGCCTCCGTCGGTCGTGCTGCCGCACCCGCCGAGGGCGAGGGCAGCAAGGAGCGCTACCGCACTCAGGATCAGGAGAACGGCCAGCGGCACGAGCCGACGTCCCCTCCGCTTGTGCCGCGCTCCGTCAGTACGTGGGTTGGATCCCATTCGGTTCCCCTTCACGCGTGGTGTGGCTCCGTCCCCGATCCTGGGTGCTCTGGTGCGATCTGCGCCGACTCTCCCAGGATCGTCGGCCCTTTGGGCATCGGCGGCGAGGCGCCTGTCGCCTCGCGGCCGACCCTTCTCTGTACTCTACACGCTAATCGTCACGATGGAACTCAGGAATGTCACGGTTGACCGCCGCGTGCCGCCCACATAGCATGCGGGGCGCCGGTCGGCGTTCGTTGACCGGCGCCACCTCGATCAAGGAGCGGTGATGGGCAAGGAACTCTCCATCCTCTCGCCCGACACGGTCGACCAGCCTCCTCCAGCTCCTCTCTCCTGATCGCGCCGGCGCCCGCCTCGCGGCCGGCGCCACCGCATCCACCTGCCGTCAGCCGCGACGCCTCGTGCGTCACCTCCGTCCGTCGTCGCGCCGGTCATCTGACTGTTGACAAGACAGGAGAGCTCCGTCTCTCCTTGCATAGATTATATGCATAAATGCAACGCCGAAACAAGGAGCATCACATGATCAAGGTAGCTGAGTGGGGCACCGGTATGATGGGCCAAGGCCTCCTGGGGTACATCCTCGACCGCCCGAAGGACATCGACCTCTGCGGCGTCATCGTCACCAACCCCGCCAAGGAGGGGAAGACCGTCGGCGAACTGCTGGGCCGCCCGTGCGACGTCAAGATGACCACCGACTTCGAAGCGGTGCTCGCGCAGAAGCCCGACGTGGTCTGCATCAATACGCAGAGCAACATGGACGAGATCGAGCCGCAGATCGTGCCCGCCGTGAAGGCCGGCTGCAACGTCGTCTGCATCGCCGAGAAGCTCGCTTACCCGTGGGCCAGCGACCCCGCGCGCGCCGAGATGTTCGACAAGCTCGCCAAGGAGAACGACGTCACGATCCTCGGCACCGGCATCAACCCCGGCTTCGTGCTCGACGCTCTCATCGTCATGTGGAGCAGCATCTGCCTGCGCGTCGACTCCATCGAGGCCTCACGCGTCAACGACCTCTCGCCGTTCGGCCCCACCGTCATGGTCGGCCAGGGCGTGGGCACCACCGTCGAGCAGTTCGAGAAGGGCGTCGCCGACGGCACCATCGTCGGTCACATCGGGTTCCCCGAGTCGATCATGCTCATCGCCAAGGCGATGGGCTGGGACATCGACGAGATCGTCGAGACCCGCGAGCCCATCGTCACCAAGGTCGAGCGCTCCACGCCGTGTGTGCACGTGGCCGCCGGCGACGTGGCCGGCTGCAAGCAGGTCGGCAAGGGCTTCAGCAAGGGCGAGCTCAAGATCCACCTGATCCACCCGCAGCAGATCCATCCGCAGATGGCCGACCAGGATACCGGCGACTACATCAAGATCGTCGGCGACCCCAACGTGAACATGGCCAACACCCCCGAGATCCCCGGCGGCAAGGGCACCTACGCGAGCGCCGGCAACTACATCCCGCTGCTCCCGGGTGCGCCGGCCGGCATGCAGACCGTCGTCGACCTGCCGATCCCGCGCTACTGGGCTCCCACCGCCTGAGAGGGGTGACCGCTTTGACAGACGCCACGCGCTGCAAGGCCGGCGACTGGGTCGAGGTGGAGCGCGTGCTCCTCGAGCCGGCCGACCGGTCGAAGAACCTGCCGCCGGAGACGGCGGAGAAGCCACTCAGGATGTGGATCAAAGGCTTCGCCCAGGCCGCAGGCGTCTTGGGCGATGCAGTGACCGTCGAGACCATGACCGGGCGCCTTGTCGAGGGCGCCCTGTCGGCCGTCAACCCGGGCTACTTCCACACCTTCGGCAACCCCATCCCCGAGCTCGTGCACGTGGGCGTGGACCTGCGCGCGCGGCTCGCCGCGTACCACGCCGCCCAGGCGGATGCTTCCGCCGAGTCGGGCGGTGCCTGATGGCCACCAAGTTCGACGCCATCATGGCGCGCCGCGGCGAGATCATGCGCAAGGCGCTCGGCATGGACTACAGCGTCTTCGAGCAGAGCCCCATCGCCTTCGACTACGAAGGCATGATGAGCGCGCACGGCTACAGCCTGCAGGACATCGTCGCCATCCAGACCAAGGCCGGCGTGGGCAACACGCCCCTGCTCGAGCTCAAGAACCTGACCGACGTGGTCAGGTCGATGAGCGCGCCCGGCAAGGGCGCCCGCATCTTCGTCAAGGACGAGGCCGCCAACATGGCCGGCGCCTTCAAGGACCGCCGTGCCAGCGTGAGCATCCACGTCGCCAAGGAGAAGGGCTACGAGGGCGTCATCGCCGCCACGTCGGGCAACTACGGCGCCGCCGTCAGCAGCCAGGCGGCGCGCTACGGTCTCAAGTGCATCATCGTCCAGGAGACCTTCGACAGCCGCCACATCGGCCAGCCGGAGATCGTCGAGAAGAGCCGCATCTGCGAGGCGTTCGGTGCTGAAGTCCTCCAGCTGACGGTCGGCCCCGAGCTGTTCTTCCACATGGTCGAGCTGCTCGACGTCACGGGCTACTTCGCGGCCTCGCTGTACAGCTCGTTCGGGGTCAGCGGCATCGAGACCCTGGGCCTCGAGATCGCCGAGGAGATGACCGCCCTCACCGGGGCGCCGCCGACGCACTGCGTGATCACCCACGCCGGCGGCGGCAACACCACGGGCACCGCCCGCGGCCTCCAGCGGGCCGGCGCCACCGAGACGCAGATCATCAGCGCCTCCGTCGACCTCAGCGGCCTGCACATGGCCAGCGACGACGACTTCAACCGCAAGAGCTTCACCACCGGCCACACCGGCTTCGGCGTGCCGTTCGCCACCTGGCCCGACCGCGCCGATGTGCCGCGCAACGCGGCCCGCTCGCTGCGCTACATCGACCGCTACCTCACGGTGACGCAGGGTGAGGTGTTCTACATCACCGAGGCGATGAGCAAGATCGAGGGCCTGGAACGCGGCCCGGCGGGCAACACCGCCATGACCGCGGCGGTGAGCCTTGCCCGCGACCTGCCGCGCGACGCCACCGTCGTCGTGCAGGAGACCGAGTACACCGGCGCCGGCAAGCATCACTGGGCGCAGCTCAACTTCGCCAAGGAGATGGGCGTCGAGGTACGCAGCGGCGACCCCGGGGACAACGTCCCGGGCAAGGTCATCGTCATCCCCGAGCGTCCCGAGCAGATCCAGGCGAAGGACTTCGACGTGGCCCGCATGCGCAGGAGCTACGTGCGCAACGCCCTCAAGAACGCGCCCGAGGGCTACGTGCCGACGGCCGACGACATCGCCTTCCTGGCGGCCGACACCAACAGCGACGCGGCCGCCGTAGAGGCGATCCTCGCCGCGCTCAAGGAGGCCTGAGATGGCCCGCGAAGACACCTACCTGCAGATCCGCGGGCACCTCGCCGAGCTCAGCGACGAGCAGCTCGAAGCACGCTTCTGGGAGCTCGCCCAGCAGGTCGTCGACCCGCTGGTCGAGCTCGCCCGCACACACACCTCGCCGAGCATCGAGCGCTCGGTGCTGATGCGCATGGGCGTCGACTCGCCGACCTGCATGGCCGTGGTCGGTGAATGCGAGAAGCGCGGCCTGCTGGGGCACGGGGCCGGGCAGGTCGTGCTGCACTGCGGCACGACCTGGGACTGCCCCATGCCCGAAGCCGCGCGGCGCCTCGCCGCCGGCGAGGGCTGGGACGCCGTCGCAGAGAAGTGGGGAGGGGAGGCATGAACGACCAGGCCCCCCGCCCAAGCGGCGGCGCCATGCCGCCCCTCGACCCCGACGAGAAGCTCGATATCGCCAGGCTGCTTGACGGCATCGAGAGCTACCGCCCGCGGCGCAAAGGCTGGCACTGGCGCGAGCAGGTGCCCGACCAGAAGCTGCACAAGTTCGTCTTCAAGGAGACGTCCAAGGGCGTCAAGAACAGCATCCCGCTGCCGGCGGCCCACTACTTCGGCGACATCGACCCGCAGCCCGACTGCGTGGTCACCACCGAGATCGCCTCGGGCCGTTTCGAAGACGACCTGCGCCGCATGCGCATGGCGGCCTGGCACGGCGCCGACCACATGATGGTCATCCGCACCGCCGGGCAGAGCCACATGGCCGGCCTCCTCGAGGGCACGCCCGAGGGCGTCGGCGGCATCGCCGTCACGCGTAAGCAGGTACGCGCCACGCGCAAAGCGCTCGACCTCATCGAGGACGAGGTGGGCCGGCCCATCAACTTCCACTCCTACGTGAGCGGCGTCGCCGGCGCCGAGATGGCCGTGATGTTCGCCGAAGAGGGCGTCAACGGCGCTCACCAGGACCCGCAGTACAACGTCCTCTACCGCAACATCAACATGTACCGCAGCTTCGTCGACGCGGCGGTGGCCAAGCACGTGATGGCCAGCGTGCGCATGGCGCAGATCGACGGCGCCCACAACGCCAATGCCACGGCGGTCGAGGCCTGGAACGTGATGCCCGAGCTGCTCGTGCAGCACGCCATCAACTGCGCCTACTCGGTCAGCGTGGGCATGCCCAAAGAAGACATCTGCCTGAGCACCGTGCCGCCCGACGCGGCCCCGGCGCCCTGCATGCGCATGGACCTCCCGTACGCGGTCGCTCTGCGTGACTTCTTCGGCGGCTACAAGATGCGCGCCCAGGAGAACACCCGCTACATGGAGGCCGACGGCCGCGACGCGACCGTGAGCCACGTCATGAACCTCGTGATCAGCCGGCTCACGAGCGCCGACATCCAGAGCACGATCACGCCCGACGAGGGCCGCAACGTGCCCTGGCACTACAACAACGTCGCCGCCGTGAACACCGCCAAGCAGAGCCTCGTGGGCATGGACGGTCTGCGCGAGATGGTCAAGCTCGACCGCGAGGCCCCCGAGCTCAACCAGAAGGTGCGCGAGATCAAGGAGCGCGCCGTGCTCTTCCTCGAGGCGATGCTGCGCGAAGGCGGCTACTTCGCCGCCGTCGAGGAGGCCTACTTCGTCGACTCCGGCATCTACCCCGAGACCCACGACGACGGCATCGCGCGAAAGAGCGAGGGCGGCGTGGCGGCGGGCACGATCGTCGCACGCGCCGCCGACTACCTGGCGCCCGTGTGTCACCACTTCGGTGAGAACCACCTGCCGGAGGGCTACGGGGAGGGCGGCGCGGCGGGAGCGACCACCACCCACAAGCCTTGCGACCTCATCGGGGGCTGCACGCTGTGCGACGCCGAGAAGGTGCCGTTCATCGACGAGCTCGACCCCGAAGACAACGTGAACGTGCGCTTGGCTCAGACCGCCGAACTGCGCGAGAAGGGCCTCATCAAGCCCGAGGTCCAGTGGGCCGCCGACGGTTGGGTGGTCGTCACCATGTTCCTGCCGGCGGCGCCGCGCGTCGCGGAGTTCGCGGCGCTCGAGTTCGGCAAGGCCATGAACCTGCAGGACTGCGAGGTCATCAACAAGCAGGTCATGCACCCGGCCGAGGGCACGCTCATCGAGCTCAAGGGCCGGCTGGACGCCGTCGTCGACCCGGCCGATCTCACGATCCCGCCGGAGCCGGTGGTGATGAGCGACGCCGAGATCAAGGCCTTCGTCTCCGAGAAGAAGATCAAGTGCGTGGCCGCCA
This sequence comes from uncultured Thermoleophilia bacterium, assembly GCA_963700035.1. Classification (GTDB taxonomy): domain Bacteria; phylum Actinomycetota; class Thermoleophilia; order UBA2241; family UBA2241; genus CAIXSE01. The sequence goes on from CAVOWE010000018.1 coordinate 281,942, forward strand.
CCGTGGGTGAGGACGAGCACTCGGTGGGCATGCGGGAGATCATCGACATCAAGCACGGCGGCATCGAGAAGTGGGGCTTCGCCTGCGAGTACCTGGGTACCTCGGTGCCGGTCGAGAAGGTCCTCGACGCGGCCATCGAGCACGCCGCGCAGATCGTGCTCATCTCGACGATCATCACGCACGGCGACATGCACCGCGACAACATGGAGAAGCTCGCCGACCTGGCCGTGGAGAAGGGCGTGCGCGACAAGCTCCTGCTCATCAGCGGTGGCACGCAGGTCACCGACGAGCTGGCCCGCAGCTGGGGCATGGACGCCGGCTTCGGGCGCGGCGCCAAGGGCATCGGCGTGGCCTCGTTCGTGGTCGGGACGATGCGCGAGCGCGGGATGTGACGTGACGGAGACCCGCCCCGTCGACGCCCTCGTCGCCGAGATCGGCTCGACGACCACCGTCGTCTCGGCCTTCGACGGGCTGCGCGACTACCCGGCGGCGACGCCCTGCCTCGTCGGGCAGGGCGTCGCCGCCACCTCGGTCGCCGACGGCGACGTGACCATCGGCGTCAACGCCGCCCGGGCGCAGCTCGAGGCGGCGTCGGGGCCGCTCGCGCCGCGCCTGACGCTGGCGACCAGCTCGGCGGCCGGCGGCCTGCGCATGACCGTGCACGGTCTCACGCAGCGCATGACGGCCATGGCCGCCCGCGAGGCCGCCCTCGGGGCCGGCGGCGTGGTGGAGTACGTCACCGCCGGCCGCCTGCGCGACCACGATCTGCGCAGGATCGACGAGGTCAGGCCCAGCCTTATCCTGCTGGCCGGCGGGGTGGAGGGCGGCGACTGCGACACGGTGGTGCACAACGCCGAGCGCCTCTGCGAGCTCTCGGCGCGACCGATCGTGGTGTACGGCGGCAACTCCGTGGTGAGCAGCGACGCCCAGGGACTGCTCGAGCGCGCCGGCTTCAGGGTCAAGCTCACCAACAACGTGTACCCGGGCATCGACGAGCTCGACATCGTGCCGGCCCGGGCCGTGATCCACGATGCCTTCGAAGAGCACATCACGCAGGCCCCCGGCATGGAGCGCATCGGCGAGGTCGTGAACGGCCGTATCCTGCCGACGCCGGGGGCGGTGCTCATCGCCGCCGAGCGGCTTGCCGCCGAGGTCGGAGACCTCGTCGTCATCGACGTCGGCGGCGCCACCACCGACGTGCACTCGATCACCGACGGCAGCCCCGAGATCGCGGCCCTCATGATCGAGCCGCAGCCGCACAGCAAGCGCACCGTGGAGGGCGACCTCGGCACCTACGTGAGCGCGAGACACGTGGTGGAGATGCTGGCCGAGCAGGAGCGGCCGGTCCATCTGCCGCCGCCGCTCCCGACCACGCGCGAAGAGATCGCGGCGGCGCTCACCCTGACGCACTTCGCCGCCGTGACCGGCGTCCAGCGCCACGCCGGTCGGCTCGCCCACCTGTACACGCCCACCGGTCGCCAGACAGTGGCCCGCGGCCGCGACCTCACAGCCTGCGGCCTGGTCATCGGCACCGGCGGGGCGCTCACGCGCCTGCCGGGCGGCGAGGCGATCGTCGCCGACACGCGCGGCAAGGGCGGCGGCGAGCGCCTCCTGCCGCCGGCGGACGCTCGCTGCGCCCTCGACCGCGACTACATCTTCGCCTGCTGCGGAGCACTCTTCGCGCACTTCGCGCCCGACGCCGTGGTGGCGCTGATGCGCGCCAGCGCCGGCGTCTGACGTCGCACTCACCCCGGCGGCCGGCGGACGCCGGACGCGTCCGCCGGCCGCGGCCGAGCGGTCAGCCCTCGTCGTGGTACTTGAACGACACTTTCACCTTGGCGCGATACGCCATCACCTTGTTGTCCTCGAGGCGCAGGTCGAGCTCCACGACCTCGGCCACTCGTACGTCCTCGAGGTGGCTCGCGACCTTGTCTACCGCGGTCTTGGCGGCTTCCTCCCAGGACGTCGAGCTGGTGCCGATCACTTCGATGACCTTGTAGACGCTGTCGGGCATGTCTCCTCCTTCTGAGGTCTTGTGGATCTGTCCGTCTCATCCTCTCGCTCGCACGCCCGTTTGACGAGCGTTGAGGGGCGTCTTCTGTCCGGACCGGCGCCGGCGGTCGTTCGTTCGAGCGTCTTGAACACGGCGTCCTCGTCATCTGCCCCTCGGGAGGCGAGGCTCAGGATTGCGCCGTGACCGCCGATACTTCTGCTGAGAGTACGTAGTGTGCGGGGAGACCGCACGGCCGCATCGGCGCCGGACGTCATGCCAGGCTCTTCCGTCGCTGAGCTGCCACGGCGACAGCTCTGCGCCGCCAGTCGATGGGAGGAGCCATGCGTTCCAGTTCCGTCAGCACGAGCTCGTGCGGCGCGTCCCGCACCTCCGGCCTGGAGTGGGCGAGCGGCGCCCTCGCCTGCCTCTGCCTGCTGCTCCTCGTCATGGTCGCCTGGCCGGCGGTCGCCCGCGCCACGACCCTGCAGAAGCTCTCCATCGAGCAGATGTCGCGGCGAGCGACCGCGGCGCTGCAAGGTACCGTCGTCGCGACGAGCGTCCACAACAGCGTGTGGGGGGTGCGCACGGCCGTGCGCCTGCGCGTGGGCGATGCGTTGAAGGGTCCCGCCGAGAGCTACCTGACCGTGTTCGTGCCCGGCGGCGTGCTCCCCGACGGGACGCGCGTCGTGGTGGACGGCATGGCGTCGTTCCGCGTCGGCGATACCTGCTTCGTGTTCGTCGACGCGAGGGGCTGGGTCATCGGAGGCTTCCAGGGCAAGCTCGACGTCACCCGCGGCCGGGTGCTCGCGACGGGGGAGAGCTCGGCGGCCTTCGGCCGCCGCGTCAGGGTCGCGATCGGAGAGGCGCCGCGCGCCGCGTCCGGGCGCTGCGCCCGGCGCGCTCCGCCGAGGGGAGCCGGCGCTCGGCGAAGGCGGCCCGGCGATCACGTCCATCACCCCCGGCGCAGCCTCCGCGGGCACGCACAGCTACGTGACCATCGGCGGCTCCGGGTTCGGCGCGACGCCGGGAAACGTCGAGTTCTCGTACGGCCGCAAGGGCGTCGCACGCATCAGTACGAGTGCCATCGCGTCGTGGTCCGACACCGCCATCAGCTGTGAGGTGCCGACGGGCATCATCGACAGCTACTCCGCGTCGGCGGGGTCCGGACCGGTGGTCGTCACGACCGCGAGCTCCCTCGAGTCCAACGGCTACGACTTCCAGACCATCTTCGGGTACGGTGGGGCCAAGTGGTCGAGCCCCGGCCTGACCTACTTCGTGAACACGTCCGGCATCGACAGCGCCCTGCGCGAGAACCTCGTGGACGCCGGCACGGGCGTGTGGAACGCGGCCGGCTCCGCCTTCGTCTTCTCCGACGGCGGCACGACGAGCGCCGGCTTCGCCAACGACGGCCTCAACGTCATTTCGTGGGCCAACGGCCTGCCCGCCGGGGTGATCGCGCAGGCGACGTCCTACATCGGCGGCGGCCAGGTCACGCAGTGCGACATCCAGTTCAGCAACGCGTTCGCGTGGGGCGACGGCTCGCCCGGATCGGGCACCATGGACGTGCAGAGCATCGCCATCCACGAGACCGGGCATTGGCTCAGGCTCCTCGACCAGTACATGGACGGCGACTCGGGCAAGGTGATGTACGGCTACGCAAGCGCGAACCAGCAGAAACGCGCCCTCGCCGCCGGCGACCTCGCCGGCATCACGTGGATCTACCCCGGCGCCGGTCCTGTGACGGGGACCCTCAGCGGCACGGTCACCAGTGGCGGCACGGTCCTGGCCGGCGCGTCCGTGGCGGTCGGCGGCCTGGCGCCGGTGACTACTGCCGGCAACGGCGCCTACACGATCTCCGGGATCCCGCCGGGCACGTACGACGTCACCTACTCGAAGAGCGGCTACGTCGCGCAGACTCTCGGCGGCGTTCTCATCACGGCGGGGGGGACCGCGACGCGGGACGTCGCGCTGGTGCCCATCGCCTCACCGACGCCCACACGCGACGCCCACAGAAACGCCCACAGAAACGCCCACGCCGACGCCCACGCCGACGCCCACGGCGACGCCCACGCCCACCTCCACGCCGACCCCCACACCGACACCGACGCCGGGCGGCGATACTACGCCGCCGCACACGGTCGCCGTCGGGCACGACGACCTCTGGCACAGGTCGCCGGTCCAGGTGACCTTCGTCGCCGGCGACCTTGGCGCGAACGCGAGCGGTGTCGCCTTCACGGAGTACCGCATCGACGGCGGCGCCTGGCAGAAAGGCGACGACGCGATCGTGGGCGCTCCCCTGGCCGGCGGCGGCACGCGCACCGTGGACTATCGGTCCGCCGACAACGCCGGCAACGTGGAAGGCGTGCAGAGCCTCGAGCTCAAGTTCGACTCGGTAGGGCCCGTCTGCAAGGCACGGTCCGCCAGCGTGAGGCGCGGCCGCCGCGCCACCGTGAAGCTCTTCGTGGGAGACAACGTGAGCCCCAGCATCCAGTTCACGGCCAAGGTCAAGACGACCCACGGCACGACGAAGAAGAGCATCACCTCCAGAGGATGGCAGGACGCCGACTACTGGTGGCGCTGGACGTTCACCTGCTCGCTGAAGAGGGGCAACTACCGGATCTACGTCTACGCGAGCGACCTCGCCGGCAACGGCCAGAGCGTCGTCGGCAAGGCCACGTTCAGAGTGAAGTAGCGCTGCCGTGCTGACGCGGCGGGACTGCAGCCAGGAGCCGCCGTGCGGGAGGAGTCCGGCGTCTGGCCAGAGAGTGGTGCAGGTCGGTCGTAGGGCGGCGCCACGGCGAGCCTATGGCCTGGCGGGTCGATTGCCGCTATTCTGAGACCAAGGAACCAGCCGTCGGCACGGCGCCGGCGCCACGCCGGCGACCTTGCCGGCCGCCGCCGCGACACGCGGTGCCCGACGGCTTGGTCCACGGGCAGACCGGTGACGGGAGGGGCGATGCGCGCAACGTATCGGAAGACCTTCGTCTGGCTGGCGTTGACCGCGGCCCTTCTCGTGCTCTGCGTGGCAGTGCCCGTGGCGGCGGCAGCGGGCCCTGAGCTCCGCGCGGCGCCGCTCAGCGCCGAGTTCCTGCGCTACCAGGCCGACCTCGAGATGAGACACACCCTCGGGCTGGACAGAGTCCCGGGCTTCCGGCCCGGCGTCATCCCCGCGCCGATGGACATCTCCTACCTCAGGGGCCGCCACATCGCCCCGCCGAGGGTCACCTACGCGGCCTCCTTCGACCTGCGCAGCCAGAACAAGGTCTCGCCGGTCAAGAATCAGAATCCCTACGGCACCTGCTGGTCGTTCGCGACCTACGGGTCGCTCGAGTCGTGCCTGTTGCCCGGCGAACTGCGCGACTTCTCCGAAGACAACATGGTCCGCACCAGCGGCTTCGATATCCCGGGCACCCTCTACGACGCGGGGGGGAACTTCTGGATGTCGAGCGCCTACCTGATCCGCTGGAGCGGACCGGTCGACGAGACCCAGGACGCCTATGGCGATTCCTTCACGCCGTCCGGTCTTACGGCCGCCAAGCACGTCCAGCAGATCCGCTACATACCGGGTGGCACGAGCAGCACCGACACGTCCAACATCAAGTACGCGCTGACCACCTACGGCGCCGTGGCCACCTCTGTCAGCTGGGATGACGCCTCGTACTCGGCCGCCACTGCCGGCTACTACTACAACGGGGACGACCCGATCGACCACTCCGTGACGATCGTCGGCTGGGATGATGCCTACCCGGCCTCGAGTTTCGCGACGCCGGCGCCGGGCAACGGCGCCTGGCTCATGAAGAACAGCTGGGGTACGGCTGGGGTCAGAGCGGCTACTTCTGGGCCTCCTACTACGACCGCTACTGTGGCACCTCCGCCGTGAGGAACGCGGTCTTCGACGGGACGCAGCCCGCCACCAACTACAGCGACATCTACTCCTACGATCCCCTCGGCGAGGTCAGCGGGTACGGCTACGGGGGGAACACCGCGTGGGGAGCGAACGTGTTCACCGCGCAGCCGGCCAGACCATCGGCGCCGTCGGCTTCTTCGCCCACGTGCCCGACACCACCTACACGGTCTACGCGGGCGCGCTCGTTGGCGTCGCTCCAGGACCGTGGCTCGGGGTCGTTCGCCACGCCCGGCTTCTACACAGTGCCGCTCTCGGCTCCGCTGGCGGTGTCCGGCGGTCGCAGTTCGCCGTCGCCGTCAGACTCACGACGCCGGGCGATACAACTTCCCTCTGGCGATCGAGTATGCGAAGAGCGACTACAGCTCGGCTGCCGTCGCGTCTCCCGGGCAGAGCTACACGAGCGGCGGCGGCTCCACCTGGAACGACCTCACCGGATGGAACAGCACGGCCAACATGTGCCTCAAGGCGTACGCCACGGGGTCGGGGCCGACCCCCACGCCCACCCCGACCCCCACGCCCGACACCGACCCCACCGACGCCCACACCGACGCCGACGCCCACACCGACGCCGACTCCCACACCGACGCCGGGAACGGACGACGACATCCCCGGGCTCGCCATCCCGTCGTCTCCGTTCATCGGGACGGTCTCCCACGACTCCGACCGTGACGACGTGTTCCGCATCGCGCTGGGGGTCGGCCAGACGCTCAGGGCGAGCATCACGGGGCCGTTCGGCAGCGACTTCCGCCTGTACCTCTACGCGCCCGGCACCGCGAGCGTCAAGGATTCCGCGACTCCCTATGAGGCTGTGGCATCCGGCATGGTCTATCCGGCCCGCTTCACCTATCAGGCCAAGCAGAGCGGCACCTACTACCTTGACGTGTACTCCGCCTTCGGGGTGGGGGGCTATACCGTGACCTACTCCGTCACCTCGGCCGCCGACACCGTCGGCCCCGTGTGCGCCGCCAGGAATGCCACGGTCAGGCAGGGGAAGATCGGTGCAGGCTCTCGTTCCGGGTCCACGATGCTCTGAGCGCGGAGGTGACGAAGAGACTCGTCATCACGACGAAGTCCGGCGTCGTCAAGAAGACGTGGTCGTCCGGCTACGACGAGAACTACGACGGCTGGTGGTACGGTCAGGTACACGTGTCGCCTGCCGAAGGGCACGTACCGGATCATCGTCACCGGCAAGGACCTCGCAGGCAACAGCCCGAGCGTCGTCGGCAGGGCTACGCTCCGGGTCAAGTAGGGCGGGCGCGAAGGCGGGCGGGGAGGCCGCAGGGGCCGCCCCGCCCGCCTTCGTCTACGCGCTGAGCGTGATGGCGCCCGGACGGCAGACCTGGGTACAGCGTCCGCAGAGGCTGCAGGCATCCGGCGTCTGCGCCGTCACGACGCCGCCGTTCGCGGCGAACACCCCGGCGGGGCAGACCTGCAGGCAGGCGCCGCAGCCCACGCAGCTCCCGGAGTCGACCGCGACGCGCGCGGTGGCGCCGCTCGCGGCGGGACCACCGCCGCTCGCGCTGCTGCTCCCACCGCTTTCGCTGCCGGCGCCCGAGCCCTGCGAGTCCGACCCGTAGCCTGAGTCGCCGGCCTCGGCATCGTCTTCCCAGCCGGCCTCGTCCGTGGAGGCCTGCTCTGCGGAGCGGTCCAGCAGGCCGCCGGCGGCGTCGCGGCCGGCCAGGCCGAGACCCACGAGCAGGGCCGCGCCGCCGACCGCGGCGGCGCCCGTCAGGAACGCCTTGCGCGTGTGCCGGCGTTCCTTCTCGCGGCGCCGCTCCTCCCAGCGGCGTTCGAGCCGCTCCAGTTCGGCGGCGGCCACGACGCGCGGCGCGCCGGCCCGCGAGCCGCCGAGGTCCGCGGCGGTCGCGGCGGCGGCCGTCGCCGGCACGCGTGCCTTGCCGCCTTGGCCCACAGGCACGACCTGCGGCTTCCGCTTTGCATCGCCGTTCGCGATGCGCCGCGTCATGTGGGCGAGCCAGCGCAGGTGCAGGACGGTGTGCACGCCTACCCCAGCGGCCATGATCGCGCCGCTCCAGTCGTGGATCGTCTGCCAGACGGCGACGCTGATGCCGAGGATCACGGCCTGGCCGCTGCTTGAGATACTCACGGTCTCGGCGGGGAACAGCCGCACGATGCCGGTGACGGCGCACAGCAGAAAGGCCACGCCGGTGACCATGTCGACCCAGTAGTTGACGAGCGCTTTCCTCATCGTGGTCCGTCTCTCCTCGCGGGGTGGCGGGCCCGAGCACCTGTTGCGGGCGCCGGGACTCCTCTGGCGGAGTCGCGGTCGATCCTAGCGGGCTATTCTGAATGTCAGCTGGGAAACAGACGAAGCCCCGCCAAGGCCCGTGAAGAAAAATGAACGCTTGCGCCCGGAACCGTCCGCGTATAACCTCATGCATACGTCTTATGCACAGGAGGGACGCGCTGACCAAGGCCATCGTCACCGTCGATCTGAAGAAGGTGCGCGACAACGCGGAAGGCGTCGTCGCGCACCTGCCCGGCATCGACGTCGTCGCCGTCACCAAGGTCACCTGCGGCAGCCCCGAAGTGGGCGCCGCCATGCTGGCCGGCGGCGCCGGTCGCGCTCGGCGAGTCGCCGCCTCGAGAACGCCGAGCGGCTGCGCGCCGCCGGCATCACGGCGCCCATCTGGCTGCTCAGGGCGCCGGCCCCCGACCTTGCCGTCGAGGCCGTCCGTCTCGCCGACATCTCGCTGGAGAGCGAGCTCGAGACGGTCGTCGCCCTGGACCGGGCCGGCGGCCGGCAGAGCCGCCGGCACGGCATCATCGCCATGGTCGATCTCGGCGACCTGCGCGAAGGCATGTTGCCGGCCGACCTGCCGGCCTTCGTCGCGGCCGTCGAGCCGCTCCGCCATGTCGAGCTCGTCGGCGTCGGCGTCAACCTCACGTGCTTCGGCGCCATCGTGCCCGACGAGGACAATCTCGGCAGGCTCGCGGCGCTGGCCGCCGACGTCGAGCGCCTGACGGGACGCCCGCTGCGCTACGTCTCGGGCGGCAACTCGAGCTCCATCGGCATGGTCACCTGCGGCCGCATGCCGGCGGCGGTCAACACGCTGCGTATCGGCGAGACCATCGTGCTGGGCGTCGACACGCTCACGCGTGAGCCTGTGCTCGACCTGCACCTCGACGCCGTCACCGTCTCGGCGCCGGTGATCGAGTGCAAGGTCAAGCCGTCCCTGCCCATCGGGACCAGCGCCCAGGACGCCTTCGGCAACCACCCCACCTTCAGCGACCGCGGTGAGCGGCGGCGCGCGATCTGCGCCCTCGGGCGCCAGGACGCGCCGCCTGAGGGCCTGCGCCCCGTCGACCCGCGCATCCAGGTGCTGGGCGCCTCCAGCGACCATCTCATCCTCGACGTCCACGACCTCGAGCGCCCGCCGGCTCTCGGCGAGCCGCTCACGTTCGTGCCCAACTACGCGGCGACGCTCCAGCTCTTCACTTCACAGTACGTCCACAAGGTGTTCACTCCGCCGGCCTGACACATTGATCGTGGCGCGGAGGGACCTGCAACCAAAGGAGTGACCATGGCAGACAGAACCAAAGTCCTGATCATGGGGGCCGCCGGTCGCGACTTCCACAACTTCAACACGTACTTCCGCGACAACGAGTTCTACGAGATCGTGGCCTTCACCGCCACCCAGATCCCGTACATCAACGACCGCAAGTACCCCGCGGAGCTCGCCGGCAAGCTCTACCCCGACGGCATCCCCATCCACGACGAGTCCGAGATGCCCGAGCTCGTTGAAGAAGCACGGCGTCGAGCAGGTCGTGTTCGCCTACAGCGACGTGCCCTACGAGTACGTCATGCATCGTTCGGCCCTCGTGAACGCCCTCGGCGCGGACTTCCGCCTCATGGGTCCCGACAAGGTCATGGTCAAGAGCACGAAGCCGCTGATCGCCGTCTGCGCCGTGCGCACCGGCGCCGGCAAGAGCCAGACCACGCGCAAGATCCAGACCATGCTGCGTGAGGCCGGCAAGAAGGTCGTCAGCATCCGGCACCCCATGCCGTACGGCGACCTCGTCAAACAGCGCGTGCAGCGCTACGCGACGCTCGAAGACCTCAAGAAGTACGAGTGCACCATCGAGGAGATGGAGGAGTACGAGCCGCACGTCGTGGCCGGCAACGTGATCTATGCCGGCGTCGACTACGAGGCCATCGTGCGTGAGGCCGAGAAGGAAGCCGACGTCATCCTCTGGGACGGTGGCAACAACGACTTCAGCTTCTACAAGGCCGACCTGTACATCACCGTCGCCGACCCGCATCGCCCCGGCGACGGCCTCGTGTACTACCCCGGCGAGGTCAACATCCGTCTCGCCGACGTCGTCGTGCTCAACAAGATCGACACCGCCGACCGTGCCGGCATCGACGCCGAGCTCGAGGCAGTGCGTTCAGTCAACCCCAACGTGCGCATCATCATGGGCGCCTCGCCGGTCACCGTCGACAAGCCCGAGCTGGTGTATGGCAAGAAGGTCCTCGTGGTCGAGGACGGCCCCACGCTCACGCACGGCGAGATGAAGTACGGCGCCGGCACCGTGGCCGCCAGGCAGTTCGGCGCCGCCGAGTTCATCGACCCGCGGCCGTTCGCCGTCGGCGAGATCACGGCGACCTTCGAGAAGTACCCGAACGTCGGCGTGCTGCTGCCGGCCATGGGCTACTCGGAGCAGCAGCTCAAGGACCTGGAGACGACCATCAACGCCTCCGGCGCCGACGTGGTCGTCATCGGCACCCCGATGGACCTGCGCCGCATCATCGACATCAAGCTGCCGGCCGTGCAGGTCAAGTACGACCTGCAGGAGATCGGCAGCCCCACGCTCGAAGACATCCTTCGCGAGCGCAAGTTCATCTGATAGCGCTCTCTCTGATCCGGCGGCGGCCGGAGCGCGCCCAGCGCGCCGGCCGCCGCCGCGCCGCTTCCGCGGCGGCATACCGTCGTCCGTCCCAGTGAAGGGGGTTCCATGCCCGAGAAGGCAAAGCGCCACCTCTCCGAGCTCGACCTCACCGGCCGCAGCTTCCTCACGATCCACGATTTCACGCCCGCCGAAGTCATCGCCCTGCTCGACCTGGCGGCTGCGCTCAAGGACGCGCAGAAGCGCCGCTCGCCCCATCCGTTCCTGGCCGGCCGCGCCGTGGCGATGATCTTCATGAAGACCAGCACGCGCACGCGCGTCAGCTTCGAGATCGGCATCGAGCAGCTCGGTGCCCAGCCGATGTTCCTGAGCGCCAACGACATCCAGCTGCGCGTCGGCGAGACCATCAAGGACACGGCCAACGTGATGAGCCGCTACGTCGACTGCATCATGATCCGCACTTTCGCCCAGAAGGACGTCGAGGACCTCGCCGAGTACGGCCAGATCCCCGTGATCAACGGCCTCACCGACACGCATCACCCGTGTCAGGGCATGGCCGACGCGCTCACCATCCACGAGCACTGCGGCAAGCTCGAGGGCGTGAAGCTCGTCTACTCGGGGGACGGCAACAACGTCGCGCACTCGCTGGCCGAGGTGGGCGCCAAGACGGGCATGCACGTCGTGATCTGCACGCCGGAGGGCTACGGGCCCGACGCGGACATCATCGCCCGCGCCCAGGCGGACGCGTCCGCGAGCGGCGCCACCATCGAGCTCACCGACGACCTGCAGACCGCGGCGAAGGGCGCCGACGTGATCTACACCGACACGTTCACCAGCATGGGCCAGGAGGCTGGAGCACGACGTGCGCCTGGCCGCGCTCAAGGCCTACCAGGTGAACATGGACCTCGTGCGCCACGCCGGGCCGCAGGTCAAGATCATGCACTGCCTGCCGGCCCACTGGGGCGAGGAGATCACCGAAGAGGTGCTGTACTCGCCCAACTCGGTGGTGTTCGACCAGGCCGAGAACCGTCTGCACGCGCAGAAGGCGATCATGGCGGCGGTCATCCGCTAGAGCGGGCCTGCCGCCGCAGCCCGCCGGCGAGCACCGCGAGGGCGACGGCGCACACCGTCGCAAGGACGGCCACTGCGGCCAGCATGAGCCACACGTACTGCAGGCGCTCGCCGGCGGCGTCGGCGACGATGCCGCCGGCGAGCGCCGCGAAGGAACCGAACCCGAACGAGAGCGCGAAGCTGGTGCCGTAGCCGAGGCTGCGATGCCCGACGGACGTGTAGTGACCCGTGAACGCGTTGTCCATCGGCTGCGTGGTGAAGTGGATGAAGCTGGTCGCGGCGAGGAACACGAGCAGCCACCACTCCACGGCGAAGAAGGTGCCGGCCAGCAGAAGGGCGGTGACGCCGAGCAGCACCGCGTAGAGCGTCTCGGCGTGCCGCCGCCCGCCCAGATGCCCGCCCCACCACTGGCCGAAGAAGCCGGCGAGATAGACGAGCGACGCGAGGATGCCGCCGCGGAGCACGGCGCTGGCCGGCAGCACCCCGGTGCGCGCCGCGGCCAGCGCCGGCAGGTATGTCGCGAAGCCCCGGTAGATGAAGCCCAGGGCGATCGTGATGGCGTAGACGAGGACCAGCGCCGTGAGGTTCGTCGACGCCCCCGGTGAGCGCGCCTCGCGCGGCCGGGGAGCGGCTTCGCCCGCCGGCTCGGCCTGCGGGTTCGTGGCGAGCCCGGGATCGACGAGGCGCGGCATCCTGAGGCTCAGCGCCGCGACGCCGAGCCCGACCACGGCGGCGGCGGCGAAGGGGAGGCGCCACGATACGCTCCAGGCCAGCAGGGCGCCGAACGTGGGGGCGAGCGCCAGCCCGAGGTTGCCGACCATCCCGTGATGTCCGAGCCGTCTGGCGTCGTTGCCGCTGACCCGCGAGACCAGGGTGAGCCCTGCCGCGTGGTAGGGCCCGCAGGCCATCCCGAGGGCCAGCAGGGCTACTGCGAAGGCGATCTCGTTGGGGGCCAGCGCGATGGCGAGGCAGGCGGCCGCGCCGCCCACGAGCACGAGGCGCACCACGGTCAGCGGCGACACACGGTTCAGGATCATCCCGGTGGGCAGCGACAGCAGGCCGTAGGCCAGCATGGCGGCGGTGAACACCGCCCCGAGCGTGCCGTAGCTGGCCGAGAACGTCTCGCGCAACATGAAGAGGACGGCGGGGAACAGGCCGATGTACAGGTGGGTGGTCGCGTGCGCCAGGTAGATCGGCAGGAGGGAAGGGCAGGGGCGGTCGGCCCTCCGCGAGCCCTTCCGAGGGCGAGCCGGCGCTGTCCGTGGGGGCGTGGCCGGTCAGATCCAGCTGGGGAACCACATGATGTGGGACCAGTGCCCGGGGCTGATCGGGATGTTCAGCACGATCGGCAGGAACGCCACGGCGATGCCCACGATCGCTCCGCCGACGGCCATGCTCACCATGGGGCGCCCCCGCCGCGCCCACGGCGACACCGCGACGACGACCAGGAACAGCGCCAGGAAGATGCCGACGCCGACATCGATCCAGCCGACGGTGGGGCCCACGCGCCGCGGCAGCTGCCAGAAGAACCAGACTGCGAGCCTGCCCACGGGGTCCCAGAGCACGGCCGTGGCCACGGCCGTCGCGGCCATGACGATGACTCCACGCCGCGGGAGGCGCGCGCTGCCGGCGAAGACCAGGAGCGCCGCGGCTGCGAGGATCGCCAGGAACGGTGCGACCGGCGTCATGTAGTAGAGGAAGGACGTCCTCGTTGCCGCGAACCACGGCAGATACAGCACGGCGACGACGATCGCTACCGGCAGCAAGAGCGTCGTGCGGCGAAGTATCGCGAGGATCGGAGCCGCGATGAGGCTCAGCGTCGCGACCCACCAGAGGAAGGGGTTACCGATCGCGATCACGCCGCGGTACATCTTCGCTCCGTCGAAGTAGTACCACACGGGCCGGTAGTCGACGATCCAGGTCGGGGCGGCAGAGGCGTAGGTGTGGGTGGCCTTGAGGTGCAGATTGAAGAACAGCGCCTGGCGCTGGAGCTCCCACCAGTCGGCCAGCGTATGGCCGGTGGCGAAGTACTGCGCGTAGCTGAAGACGTAGAACGCGGCCGGGACGAGGACGAACAGGGCGACGACGAGCAGGGCGCCGGGGAGTGCGCGCACGAAGGTGGGCCGTGCCGCAGGCACGTCCCCAAGAAGATAGGCGGGCTCGGCCGTCTCGTCCTCCGCCGCGGGCTCTCGATCGCGCAGCCAGCAGAGGAAGATGAGGACGGCCGCCGCGACCAGAGCAAGGCCGCCCGACCACTTGGTGGCGACGGCCATGCCGCCCGCGGCGGCGCAGAGCACCAGCCAGCGCTTCCGGCGCCCGTCCTGCGCGTAGCGCAGCGCGAGCAGGATGCAGAGCACGCTCCACACGCCGACGAACACGTCGAGCGTGGCGATACGCGATTGCGCGATGCCGAGCGTGTCGGCGGCGGCGAACACCAAGGCGATCAGCGCCCAGGGGGGAGGCAGGCCGAAGCGGCGCGCCAGCGGGTAGACGCAGGCCAGCGTCATGAGGCCGGCGATGACGGCGGGAAAGCGCCAGCCGAAAGCACGATCGCCGAAGAGCACGATGCCTGCGGCGATGGCGAACTTGCCCATCTCCGGGTGCGGCCAGGACACCACGTCGCCGGCCTCCCAGCGCAGCGGTGCCTTGGGGCCGACGCGGCCGTCGACGATGGCCTTGGCGTCTTTCGCGTAGTACACCTCGTCGAACATGTACTCGGCCGGGGTGGACACCTGCCACAGGCGCAGCGCCGCCGAGATCAGCAGGATGAGGGCGACCGCCAGCGTGATGCGGCGCCGGCGAGCCTGATCGGCTATGGGGACCGGTGGTTCCAGCACGAGGTCTGCGGGACTCCTTCGGGGCGGTCTGCGCGTCGGCGGTCATTATAGTCGGCCGCGGTCTGATCGCGCTCGGCCGGCGGAGAGCGCCGCCGCGCCGGCCGAGCGAACGCGGACCGGGCGTGCCGCGGTGGCGCGCGCGGCGTCGCGAGGCGCTCCGTTCGGGCAACGGACGGCACTTGGCCGCGCGCCGGGTTCGTGATACAACTCCGCAGGTTTGTGTCGCGGCCGCTGGGGCGGCCACGCGCGTCTCGTCCTTTCCATACGTCTACCGAGAGTGGAGGCTTCGATAGATGGCTGACGAAAAGTCATTGACGATACCGGGCCAGAACACGGGCCCGATGGGCGAGCGCGGGACGATCACCGCCACGCTGCGCGACGCCACCGCCAACCCGGGCCCGCTGGGGCTCATGGCGTTCGGCATGACCACCCTGCTGCTCAACATCCATAACGCCGGCATCTACGAGATGAACACCATGATCCTCGCCATGGGCGTGTTCTACGGCGGCATCGCCCAGGTCATCGCCGGCATCATGGAGTGGAGGAAGAACAGTACGTTCGGCATGACCGCATTCCTGTCGTACGGTCTGTTCTGGCTGACCCTCGTAGGCCTCATCGCCTTCCCCAAATGGATGGGCATCGACGCGCCCAGCGAGACGGCGATGGGGTACTACCTCCTGGCCTGGGGCGTGTTCACCGGCCTCATGTTCGTGGCCACGCTGCGCATCAACCGCTCGCTGCAGGCGGTGTTCCTCTCGCTCACCGTCCTTTTCGCGCTGCTCGCCTTCCGCGACTGGGCGGGCGGCGGCGCGAGCGCCGAGACCTTCCTCGGCGTCTCCGGCGTCACGTGGGGCAAGATCGCCGGCTGGGAGGGCATCTTCGTGGCCCTCACGGCCATGTACGGTTCGATCGCGCAGGTCTGGAACGAGCTCTACGGCCGCGTGGTCCTGCCGCTGGGTACGTACAGCAGGAAGTAGCGCCGCCGGCGCGGGCGCTTCGCGCAGAAAGAAACGCGACAGGCCGGGGCTGCGCAGGCAGCCCCGGCCCGTCGTCTGTCGCCGATGCGGCTGCCGCGCGACGGCGAGTTCTGTCCCGCCCTTGAGACTGGGTGGGCGCCGCGGCCTACCTGAGCTTGCCGCGGTATATCCTTGCCGCGTCGCGACGACGTCGCGTGGCGGGTATCCCGCCCGCATCTTCCGGAGGTGACCATGAGCGCCGCGAGTGACTCGAGCCTTGCCGTGAAGGCGGACTTCGTGCTGCGCGGCGCGCGCGAACTGGTCACGATGAGCGCGCCGCCGGCCGAGGGCCTCGGCGCGATCGCCGATGGCGCCCTGGCCGCGAAGGAGGGCGTGATCGTCTGGGTGGGGCGCGAGGCGGAACTGCCGCAGGCAGTGGACCTCGCGCCCGACGGCCTCGACATCGACGCCGAGGGGCGCTGCGTGCTGCCCGGCTTCGTCGATGCGCACACGCACGTGCCGTTCGCCGGGTCGCGAGCCGCCGAGTACGGCGAGCGGCTCGCCGGAGTGAGCTACGGCGAGATCCTCGCTCGCGGCGGCGGCATCAACGTCACGGTCGAGGCGACGCGCCAAGCCTCGGAAGAGGAGTTGGCGCGCCTCGCCCGCCTGCGCTTCGACAGCATGCTGCGCCACGGCACGACGACCGCCGAGGTCAAGAGCGGCTACGGACTCACCGTCGCCGACGAGGCCAAGCAGCTGCGCGCCGCGGCCACATCTCATCCGCTGCGGCGCGAGCTCACCTTTCTCGGGGCGCACTTCGTGCCGCCCGAGTACGCCGGCCGCGCCGAGGACTACATCCGGCTTGTGTGCGACGAGATGATCCCCGCGTGTGCGCCGCTGGCGCGCTGGTGCGACGTCTTCTGCGACGAGGGCGCCTTCACCGTCGCACAGGCGCGGCGCGTGCTGATCGCGGGCGCAGCCGCGGGGCTAAGCCTGCGCATCCACGCCGACGAGCTGGCGCGCTCGGGCGGCTCCATGCTGGCCGCCGAGCTGGGCTGCGCTTCGGCCGATCATCTGATCCACGCCACCTGGGAGGAGATCGCGGCGATGAAGGCCGCCGGCGTGGTGGCCGTCATGCTGCCCGGCACCAGCTACACGCTGGGCGTCGGGTTCGCCCCCGCGCGAGCCTTCCTTGAGGCCGGGGTCACGATCGCTCTGGCGAGCGATTTCAACCCCGGCAGCTGCTACTGCGAGAACCTGCAGATGATGATCTCGCTGGCGTGTCAGGGCATGAAGTTGACGCCGGACGAGGCGCTCCACGCGGCCACCGTCGGCGGCGCGGCCGCGCTACGCCGCGACGACGTAGGCAGCCTCGAAGTGGGCAAACGCTGCGACTTCAGCGTGCTCGTCGCCGAGACCCGCAGCGAGCTGCCGTATCACTTCGGCGTCAACCTGGTGGGCGACGTCGTGGTCGGCGGCCGGGTCGCCGTGCAGGACGGGGTCGCCGTGCACGGCGTGCCGGCGCCCGAGCCTGTGCCCCTGTTCGCGCGGGACATCTTCCGCGCACCCGGAGGTGTGGCATGACCCTCGTCGAGTGCGTCCCCAACTTCTCCGAGGGCCGGCGACCCGAAGTCATCGACCAGATCGTCGCCGCCATCGCCGCGATCGACGGGGTGCACGTGCTCGACCGTCAGAGCGACGCCGTCCACAACCGCTGCGTGATCACCTTCGTGGGACCCGGCGAGGCGGCCGCGCAGGCCGCCTTCGGCGGCATCGCCGCGGCCGCCCGCCTCATCGATCTCAACGTCCA
Organism: uncultured Thermoleophilia bacterium; assembly: GCA_963700035.1. GTDB lineage: Bacteria > Actinomycetota > Thermoleophilia > UBA2241 > UBA2241 > CAIXSE01. Next base: position 299,385 of record CAVOWE010000018.1, read on the forward strand.
CGAGGGCGCGCACCCGCGCTTCGGCGCCGCCGACGTCGTCCCCTTCGTGCCCGTCAAGGAAGACGACATGCCGGTCTGCGTGGAGCTGGCGCGGGGACTGGCCGCCCGCGTCGGCGCGGAGCTCGACATGCCCGCGTACCTCTACGAGGATGCCGCCCGCCGCCCCGAGCACCAGCAACCTGGCCGACGTGCGCCGCGGCGAGTTCGAGGGCCTGCGCGAGGCCATCCTCACAGATCCGGGGAGGGCGCCCGACGAAGGCCCCCGGCGCCTGCATCCCACGGCCGGCGCCGTGGCCATCGGTGCCCGGCCTCCGCTCATCGCCTACAACGTCAACCTCGACAGCGACGACGTCGAGCTGGCCCGCGAGATCGCCGTCGCCATCCGCGAGCGCGACGGCGGCTTCCCCAAGGTCAAGGCCATGGGCTTGGCGCTGGACGACTGCGTGCAAGTGTCCATGAATCTCGTGGACTACCGCATCACCTCGATGCACACGGCGTACGAGGAGATCGCCCGCCGCGCGGCCGTGCGCGGGGTGCGGGTACGCGAGAGCGAAGTCGTGGGCCTGCTGCCCGAGGCCGCGCTCGTCGACGTGGCCAGGCGCGCGCTCACGGCCACGGGCTTCACCCAGCAGCAGGTGCTCGAGGCGCGCGTCCTGGATCTGCTCACGGGATCGTGAGCGCGTAGCACGATCGCGGGACGCAGCGTCCGCGCCGCGCGTGCACGGTCTTCCGTCCGCCCCCATTCCTATCATCGCCCTTGACACGAACATGGGTTCGCCCTAAGCTTCATACGAACACATGTTCGCCACAAAGGGAGGAACGGTGGAAGGCCTTACGCCGCGACAGCAGCAAGTCCTCGAGTTCATCCGCGAGAGCGTGCGCGCCGACGGGTATCCGCCGACGGTGCGCGAGATCTGCGCGGCCCTGCACCTCTCTTCGCCGTCGACAGTGCATGCGCATCTCGCCAACCTCGAGCGCCTGGGTCTCATCAAGCGCGATCCCAGCAAGCCACGGGCTCTCGACGTCGTGCAGGACCTCCGTCCCCGGCGCCCGCTGCCGCTGGTCGGCCGCGTCGCCGCGGGTCAGCCGGTCCTCGCCGAGGAGAACATCGAGGAGCTCATCGACGTGCCGGCCTTCCTGCGCCGCGACGACGACGATTTCGTGCTGCGCGTTCAGGGCGATTCCATGGCCGACGCCGGTATCTTCAACGGCGACTTCATCGTGGTGCACTCGCAGGATCAGGCGCAGAACGGCGAGATCGTCGTGGCGCTGGTCGGCGATGAAGCCACCACCAAGCGCTTCTACAGCGAGGGCCGCACCGTGCGCCTGCAGCCCGAGAACGAGCTCTACGAGCCCATCATCGTCAACGCCGACGAGGTCGAGCTCGTCGGCAGAGTCGTGGGGGTCCTTCGTCGGCTATGAGTACCGTGCGTCTCGCCACAGTCGCCAGTCCTACGCTCGCCGACACCGTCGACGAGGCGCTCGCCGCCGCGCTCGCCGGCCGCGCAGAGCCCTGCCTGTGGTGTGGAGCTCCGGCCGTCATGGTCGTGAGGGCCGACATCTGGAGCGGCGAGGTCGCTGTGCGCTGTCCCTCGTGCGGCAGCGAGCTCGGTGGCGTCGTGCCGCGCCGTCTGCGCGAGGTGCGCAGGTGAGCGCGGGGCGCTTCCCTCACGGACCTGCGTCGGCAGTGCCCGCGCGGTACCTCGCGGTGGCGCCTCGCGGCGCGGGGCGGCGCCCGAACAGCCGGGCCGGCCGGCGCCAGCTTCGCCGGCGCCGCCTCGCCGGCCTCCTGCGCTTCGTCGTCTTCCTGCTCCTCATCTTCGTGGCGGTGTGGGCCGGCGTGCGCGTGGCCCACGCCGGCACCGACGCGAGCGTGTACAGCGGTCACAGGTACGTCGCCAGCAGCGGCGATACGCTGTGGAGCATCGCCGCCCACGAGTACGGCGCCGACGTCGATCTGCGCCGCGCCGTCTACGGCCTCCGCGAGGTCAACCACCTCGACGTGTCCACCGTCTCTCCCGGCGACCGTCTCACGCTGCCCTACCTCGACGAATAGCGGGCCGGTCGACCCTGGGCGCTGCACATGCAGGCACCTGCAGGTCCGGCCGAGCCCGGCAGGGCTTCGCGCGCCGGGCCCGAATCCCGACGCCAGGCGTCGCACGAGTGAGCTTCGTGTGCGTGCGGTATACTTGCCCGGCGCCGGGACGTGGCGCAGCCTGGTAGCGCACCTGCTTTGGGAGCAGGGGGTCGGCGGTTCGAATCCGCCCGTCCCGACCATCACAGCTCTCTGGGCGGGAGTAGCTCAGTTGGTAGAGCATCAGCCTTCCAAGCTGAGGGTCGCGGGTTCGAGACCCGTCTCCCGCTCCATTGTCTGCCTTCCGGATCGACGCCGCCGGCGCATCGCCGGTCGCGATACGTCAACCACCTCCCGCGCCCGTAGCTCAGTTGGATAGAGCAGGAGACTTCTAATCTTCAGGTCGCAGGTTCGAATCCTGCCGGGCGCGCCAGACCCTTTCGTGTCACCGGCACCGCTGGCGAGTCAGGGCTCCGCGAGGCGCGCCGGATCCGTTCACGGAGTCCGAGCCCCGCGAAGGTGTACCATGTTCCTACGTAGACGTGGTTCGCGCGTCACCGCGACGGGGCGCGCGACGAACTGGGACGAGACCCGATCGCCGGCGACGGCTTGTCGGGCGTTTCGCAGACGTGGCAGGAGGTGCACGGTGAACAGACGTACACTCGCAGTACTCGCAATGCTCGCTGCTGACCGCGGCGACCAGTCTCGCCCTGGCCGGCGCCGCACTGGGTGCGACCAACGTGCCGGCGTGGTGGATCGACCGTGGTGAGATGCGGCTCAGAGCCCTCGAGCAACCTGTGGGGGGACAGGTGGCCGGCGTGTCTCTGCCGTCTCCGGCCATCGAGTTCTTCAGCATCCTCCTCACGGCAAGTGATCACAATAGCGGTCTGATGCCCACCGGTATCGAGTTCCGTGTGCCTGCGTGGGTACCCGCCTGGTATGCCGACTGGCGGCCCTACGGTGACTTCCACAATGGCGCCGGCTTCGACTCTGTGGGTCGACCGCGCCACCCACGCCACCGACGGCATCTTCGCGCTCGACTACCGCGCCACCGACAGGGCCGGCAACACCATGACGGCGAGCGTGCCGGTCAAGATCGACACGCGCCCGCCGATCACCGACGCCGCCGCCGGCTGGGTCAACGGCCTCGTGCCGTACACGCTTTTCGCCGTCGACCAGGTCCCCGGCTCCGGGGTGGCGGCGACGGTCTACCGCGTCGACCAGTCCACTCCTTGGCTGGTCAACGCTGCGACGACCGTCGCCCCCACGCTCGCGACCGAGATCGCCCTCACGCCGCCGGGCGGTACGCCGGTCCAGGGTGCGCTGCACACCGTCGATTTCGGGTCGGTCGATGCTGCCCTGCCATTCGACTACGACCCGCTGACCTGGATCGGTCCGAGCTACCACTGGGGCAACTTCGAGGGCACCAGCTGGGTCTGGAACACCGCCAAGGATCAGGCGTACGTCGAAGTCTTCACCGGCTACAAGACCCGCACGGTGCAAATGGACATCACGGCCCCCGTCGTCACCGCCATGGATCCCAAGAACGGCAACTGGCAGCAGGGCCCGGCTGTGGTCAACTTCAGCGGCACCGATGTCGGCGCCGGCTATGCCTACACCGAGTGGAGCACCGACGGTGGCAGCACTTGGGCCATGGGTGAGACCGCCGAAGTCGGCGGCGACGGCGAGATCACCGTCACCTACCACGGCGTCGACAAGGTCGGCATCAAGTCCGCCGATCAGACCATCACGGTGAAGGTCGCTTCGACTCCGCCGACGGTCACCGGTGGCAACGCGAGCGTGAAGAAGGGCCACAAGGCCACCTTCGCGTACAACGTCACCGCGGTCACGCCAACGGCGCAGGTCATCGTCCAGATCCGCACCAAGAGCGGCAGGACCCTGAGCACGCATGCCTATGCCGACCAGACCACCAACGTCGATGGCAGCGTGTCCTTCAAGATCGATCTCCCGAAGGGCAAGTACGGCATCCGCATCGGCGCCGTCGATCAGGCCGGCAACGTCCAGACCAAGAGGGGCACCGGCACGCTGACGGTCAGGTAGGTCACGACCGCCTTCGCTCCAAGGCAGTTGCAGTGGGCGGGGCGCCGCAAGGCGCCCCGCCCACTCGCTTCTCCGCTCGCACCCAGCCGGCTACCCGCCCGGACGCGGCTGGTGGACGCCGGAGATGAGCGACGACGTCTTCCTCAGACCGGCGCAAGCGCGGCCGGCTGGCTGGGCGTGCGGCGACTCCCCACCCAGGAAGAGCCTCTTGCCGGCGCTATGGTGTGGAGCGTCGTCGCGATCGTTCATTCCTGCCGCGCTCCGGTCCTGAGACGAGCGACGTCTCGTCTAGCGCCGCAGGTACTGGAGGAACTCGTAGGTGAGCTTCGTGTACGCGTACAGGCGGACCATCGGCCGGTAGGGGAAGAAGGACTCGATGGTCGCGAGAGTGTCGTTGGGGGTGTGCCAGAACGAGCCGTGAAGCTCGGTCTGAGTGTAGCCGTCGAGATCGGCGATCTCCCAGTTCGTCGACTCGAACGCAACGATCGGAATACCGGCCTGGTTGAACGACGAGTAGTCGCTGAAGCCGTCGGGCGTCAACCCTGCCGGGTAGTCGGGGTTCCAGCCGGGCTGCGTCCCGATGGGCAGCCGGTACTGCTTGATGAGCCGCAGCATGCGGTCGCGCGCCCAGGTCTTCTTGTTGAAGCCGGCGTGAACGTAGAGCTTGTCGCCGACGATCAGTGAGTCGTAGTTGATCATCACGATGGCGCGCTTGGTGTCTTTCTTGCTCATCTGGGCGACGTAGTGGCCGGAGCCTTCTTCACCCGCAGGACTCTCTTCGGCGCCGAAGGCGACGAACACGAGGTCGTAGGGAGTCTTGTACTTCGCGATGCGCTGGGCGACTTCGAGCATCACGGCTACGCCAGAGGCGTTGTCGTCGGCGCCGGCGCCTTCGGTGCGCGCGTCGTAGTGCGCGCCGATGATGACGAGGGGCCTGGGCTTGCTTCCCGACTTCGCGGCGGCAGGGCGGGATGCGACCACGTTCTGCGAACTGTAGGTGGTGCCGTCCACCTCGTACGTGAACGGCTGCAGCTGAGCCAGGTAACCTGCGTCGGTGAACCACGCCTGAACCTTGGCGGCCGCATCCACCTCACCGGCCGTCCCCTGCTTCCGCAGGATGGTCGTGTACGTTCCGTCCGGGTTAGTGATGCGTGAGAGAGCGTCGATGTAGGTGTACGCCTGCGTGCCCATGGGCGCCGGTGGGGCCTTGACCGCAACGGCGACGGGAGCCAGCAGGGCGAACGACGTGGCCAGGGCCAGGAGCATGAGCAGGAGCAGATTCAGGTGTCGTGACATGCCGCGCATCGAACCTCCTAAGGATGTGATTCGGATCGCATGGTAGCCCAGAGTGTACGCCTTGCGCGACAGGCGTGAGCGGTCCTCCTCGGCTGGAGCCGCACGGGACCGCGGAGAAGTGGGCGAGAACAGCCGCCTCTTCGGCATGCGCCTCGGTGCCCGGGAGAACCGACTCGCGGGTCGCGCCCGCGGGGCGCCCGCCGCGCAGGCGCAGGCTTGTGCTGGCGATGAGCAGGGCAGCTCGCCAAGGGTTACCCATGGCGGATCGCCGGGTAGAAGCCTCGCGATGCTGGAAGACGACGACATCCAAAGCGGCGAGGCAGCGACGGCTGAGGAGCGGAACGCTGATCGAGAAGGTCGCCGCCGCACTCGCTGCTCACGACAAGCCGGCGGCCGTGCGCGCGGCCGTCGAGGCGGTCACCTCCGGCGCTCTCAGCATCTCGGCACTCTATCGCGACGTGCTGACCCCGCTCCTCGCCCACGCCGGCGCATCGTGGCAGCACGGCAAGCTGGCGATCTGGGAGGAGCACCTCGCGAGCGCCACGGTGCGCACCGTCGTCGAGATCCTCTACCCCGGAGTCCTCAAGGCGAAGGCCGCCGCGCCGCCCGTCGACAGGACGGTGCTGCTCGCCTGCCCGCCCGAAGAAGGGCACGACCTGGGCCTGCGCATGGTCGCCGACCGCTTCGACATGGCGGGCTGGACCACCTACTACCTGGGTCCGGACACGCCGGTGGCCGAGATCGCCGACGCCGCGCGCCGCCTCGGCGTCGACGCGATCGTGATGAGCTCCTCCACGCACTTCCACAGGCTGGCCGTGCGCCACGCCGTGGACGAGCTGAAGGCGGCGCTGCCGGGCGTCGACATCTGGGTCGGCGGGCCCGCGTTCGCCGGCGCCGCCACCGGGTGGCTGCCCCATGAGGTCGTCGACCTGGACGAGTTGCTCGGCGGCGGGGAGGGCTGAGCCGTGCTCAGCCTCAGGATCGCCGTCCGTTTCCTGCGCAAGAGCCCTGCGCAGTCGATCCTCATCGCCGCCGGCATCGCCGTCGGCATCGGCGTCCAGGTCTTTCTGGGCTCGCTGATCACCAGCCTCCAGACGAGCCTCGTCGAGCAGACCATCGGCAACAGCCCGCAGGTGATCGTGCAAGCCACCAATGACGGCGCGGCGCTCGACTACACCGCGGCTCTCCAGGAGGCGATGAAGGGCGAGCCGCAGATCACGACGGTCGTGCCGACGCGCTCGTTCTCCGCCATCTTCAAGAAGGGCGCCGAGAGCGCGCCGCTGCAGCTCATCGGCGGCCGGCTCGCGCAGCTGGACACGATCTACGACATCTCCGGCCGCCTCACCTCGGGCACGGCCCAGCTGGGCGCCCAGCAGGTGATGGTCGGCAAGGACTTCGCCGACACCTACGGCCTCAAGGCCGGCGATACCGCATCCTTCGTGCTTCCCGACGGCAAGCCCGCAGAGCTTGCCGTGAGCGGCGTCTTCGATTTCGGTTCGGCGGCGGCCAACAGCTCGACCGCCTTCGTCGACGGCGACTACGCCGCCGGCGTGCTCGGCCTCGGCGCCGACCAGTACACGGCCGTCGACTCTCAGGTGAGCGACGTCTTCGACTCGACGACCGTCGCCGAGAGCCTGCGTTCCCAGCCTGCCCTGAGCGGCTTGAAGGTGACGGAGTGGCAGGCCGAGAACGCCGACTTGCTCTCGGCCCTCCAGAGCCAGAGCTCGTCGAGCTACATGATCCAGTTCTTCGTCCTGGTGGCGGTGGCGCTGGGTATCGCCTCGACGCTCGCCATCTCGGCCGTCCAGAAGACACGCCAGATCGGCATCCTCAAGGCGATGGGCATGAAGGACCGACAGTCCGGTCGCATCTTCCTCTGGCAAGCAGTGATCCTCGGAGTCAGCGGCGCCGCCGTGGGCGTCGCCGCCGGGCTCGCCCTCATCGCGCTGTTCACCTTTCTGGGGAGGAACTCCACCTCGCTGTTCCCGATCACTCCCCAGGTGGGCTTCGTCGTCATCTCGTTCGTCGTCGGCGTGCTCGTGGCCATGGTCTCGTCGCTGATCCCTTCGCGCCGTACCTCGAAGCTCGACCCGATCGAGGTGATCCAGGGTGGCTGAGGTGCTGCTGCACGCCGAGGACCTCGGGAAGACCTACGGCGCCGTCGCCAAGACGGTCGCGCTCAGCGGCGTGTCCTTCGACCTGCACGGTGGGGAGTTCGCCTCGATCATCGGCCAGTCCGGCTCGGGCAAGTCGACCCTGCTCAACCTCATCGGGCTGCTCGATACTCCCACCACGGGCCGCGTCGTCCTCAACGGACGCGATACGGCGAGCGCGAACCGCAAGCAGCGCGCCGCCTTGCGCAACGACTTCATCGGCTTCGTCTTCCAGTTCCACTACCTGCTGCCGGAGTTCAGCGTCCTCGAGAACGTGCTCATGCCGGGCCGCATCGCGGGGGTGAGCGCGACCGATCTGCGGCCGCGAGCCGAGGAGGTGCTGGCGCTGCTCGGCCTCGAGGGTCTCGAGAGCAAGGGCGCCAACGATCTCTCCGGGGGGCAGAAGCAGCGTGTCGCCATCGCCAGGGCGCTCATGAACCGGCCGGCGCTGGTGCTCGCCGACGAGCCTACCGGCAACCTGGACACGGCGAACACGGCGGCGGTGTACCAGCTGTTCCGCGAGCTGAACCGGGAGCTGGGGACGGCGTTCATGATCGTCACGCACGACCGCAGCGTGGCGCAGCAGACGGATCGCATCCTCGAGATACAGGACGGGATGCTGCTTCAGGACGTGCGCAACAGCTTCGTCGAGACCGGGCCGGCGGCGGAGATGGAGCTCGCGGCACAGCCGGCTCCCTCCGTGTGACGCTCGCCCGCGCTCGTGGTATCCTTCTCCATCGACCGCGTCGTCGGCGCCGGGGAGTCGCCCGGCGCCTTCCGTCGGCGGTGACCGGTGGTGAAGGTAGCTCAGCTGGCAGAGCTCCGGGTTGTGGTCCCGGCGGTCGCGGGTTCGAATCCCGTCCTTCACCCCATCCACGCGATGCACCGGCCGGCGCGAGCGCCGGCCGTCGACGTTAACGCCGTGCGGGTGTGGCGGAACTGGTAGACGCGCTAGACTTAGGATCTGGTGAGCTCTTGCTCGTGGAGGTTCAAGTCCTCTCACCCGCACCACAGGCCTCGGCCTGACCCCTGCACGGACCACAGAGCGGATGCCGGCGCGCGACGCGCCGGAGGCCGCCAATCGCAGAGACGGAGAACTCAGAGTGAAAACCAAGGTCGATCCCACAGCCGAGAACGAGGTCCAGCTGACCGTCGAGATCCCCGCCGAGACGGTCAAGAAGGCCTACGACCGCCTCGTGGCGAAGGTCCGCGGCGAGATGCAGATCCCGGGCTTCCGTAAGGGCCGTGTGCCCATGGCCCTGGTGATCCAGCAGGTCGGCGCGGACTACCTGCGCGCCGAGACGCTCGAGGACGCCATCCCCGAGTGGGGCGATGCGGCCCTGCGCGAGGCCGGCCTGTACGACGACGCGGTCGGCACCTCGGACCTCGCAGTCGGCCCCCTCGACGAGGAGGCCGACTACACGTTCTCGCTCAAGGTGCAGACCATGCCGGTGCCCAAGCTGGGCGAGTACAAGGGGCTCGAGGTGCCGCAGCGCGTGGTCGCGGTCACCGAGGCGCAGATCGAGGCGCAGCTGGCCATGCTGCAGGAGCGGCTTGCCAAGCTCGAGCCTATCGAGGACAGGGCCATCCAGACCGGCGACTTCGTGCTCATGGACCTCGAAGGCTCCCAGGACGGCGTACTCATCGAGGGCGCCCAGGGCGCCGACCAGATGTTCGAGATCGGCCGCGGCAATCTCATCCCCGGCTTCGAGGAGGCTCTGGTCGGGGCGCAGCGCGGCGCTGAGGTCGTGTTCGACGTCACCTTCCCCGAGGACTACCAGGCCGAGGAGCTCGCCGGTCAGCCGGCCACCTTCAAGGTCAACGTCAAGGAGATCAAGGAGAAGGTCGTCCCCGAGCTCGACGACGCCTTCGCCGCCGACGTCAGCGAGTTCGACACGCTCGAGGAGCTGCGCGCCGACATCCGCACCCGCATGGAGGCCGCCGCCGAAGCGGGCGTGCGTCGCGAGTTCCGCGCCACGGCCGTCGACAAGGCGGTCGCCAACGCCATCGTCGAGGTTCCCTCCACGATGATCGACCGCGAGGCCCACCACCTGTATCACGAGCTCGAGGAGAACGTGGGCGAGCGCGGCCTCACCATGGAAGTCTACCTGGGCGTGCTGGAGAAGAGCGAAGAGGAGGTCGAGGAAGAGCTGCGGCCGCAAGCCGCGCTGATCATCAAGCGCCGCCTCGTGCTCGAGCAGATCGCCAAGGCTGAGGACCTCTCGGTGAGCGACGATGAGATGCTCGAAGTCATCAAGGCGGATGCCGCGGCGCTCGAACGCGACCCGCTGCAGCTCATCGCCGATCTGCGCGAATCGGGCAGGCAAGAGGCCGTGCGCGACGAAATGCTACTGGCCAAGGCCGTCGATCTCGTCGCCGACGCGTCGGTGCCGGTCGAGATGACCGAGGCCGACGAAGCCGCCGCCGAAGACGCGGCCGACGCCGCGGACACGGCGGCCGAGGACTGACGTTTCGGCCATGGGAACACCACAGAGACAGCATCAACGCAGAAGGGTGAGCACGTGACACCACTGGTACCGTTCGTCATCGAACAGACGAGCCGCGGCGAGCGCTCGTTCGACATCTTCAGCCGGCTGCTCAACGAGCGCGTCATCTTCCTGGGCACCCCGGTCAACGACGATGTCGCCAACCTCATCGTCGCGCAGCTGATCCACCTCGAGTCCGACGACCCCGACAAAGACATCAGCCTGTACATCAACAGTCCGGGCGGCTCCGTGTACTCCGGCCTCGCGATCTACGACACCATGCAGTTCATCAAGCCCGACGTGAGCACCATCTGCGTGGGCAGCGCCATGAGCATGGGCGCCCTGCTGCTGGCCGGCGGCGCCAAAGACAAGCGCTTCGCGCTGCCCAACGCGCGCATCCTCATCCACCAGATCATGGGCGGCTTCGAGGGCCAGGCCAGCGACGTCGAGATCCACGCCAAAGAGGTCCTCAGTCTGCGCCAGCGCCTCGACGAGATCCTCGCCGAGCACACCGGCCAACCGGTCGACCAGGTGCGCAGTGACACGGAGCGTGACAACTTCATGAGCGCGGCCAGCGCCAAGGAGTACGGCATCATCGACGCCGTCATCGCCCACCGCTAGCGCGGGCGGGACGAGTCTTCGAGAAGGAGCGAGAGGTGGCAGGACCGACCGACGGTAACGATCAGCTGCTCTGCAGTTTCTGCGGCAAGTCGCAGCGCCAGGTCAAGAAGCTCATCGCCGGCCCCGGCGTGTACATCTGCGACGAGTGCATCGATCTCTGCAACGAGATCATCGACGAGGAGCTCACGGCGCCCGTCGCTCTGGACCTCGAGAGCCTGCCCAAGCCGCGCGACATCTACGCGATCCTCAACGACTACGTCGTCGGGCAGGACGAGGCCAAGCGCTCGCTGTCCGTGGCCGTGTACAACCACTACAAGCGCGTGCAGGCGGTCACCTCCGGCGAGACCGACGTCGAGCTGGCCAAGAGCAACATCCTGCTGCTCGGCCCCACCGGCTGCGGCAAGACGCTGCTGGCGCAGACGCTCGCGCGCATCCTCAACGTGCCGTTCGCGATCGCCGACGCCACCGCCCTCACCGAGGCCGGGTACGTCGGCGAGGACGTCGAGAACATCCTCCTCAAGCTCATCCAGGCGGCCGACTTCGACGTCAAGCGCGCAGAGACCGGCATCATCTACATCGACGAGATCGACAAGATCGCGCGCAAGGCCGACAACCCGTCGATCACCCGCGACGTGTCGGGCGAGGGCGTGCAGCAGGCCCTCCTCAAGATCCTCGAGGGCACCGTGGCCAGCGTGCCGCCGCAGGGCGGGCGCAAGCACCCCCACCAGGAGTTCCTCACGATCGACACGACGAACGTCCTGTTCGTCTGCGGTGGCGCCTTCGCCGGCCTCGAGAAGATCATCGAGCGCCGCATGGGCCGTCAGGGCGTGGGCTTCATGGCCGATGTGGTGAGCAAGGCCGACAAGGACCCGGGCACCGTCTTCACGCACTCTCTGCCCGAGGACCTGCTCAACTTCGGGCTCATCCCCGAGTTCATCGGCCGTCTGCCGGTCGTCTCGGCCGTGCACAGCCTGGATGAGGGCGATCTGCGCCGCATCCTCACCGAGCCCAAGAACGCGCTCACCAAGCAGTACCAGAAGTTCTTCTCGCTGGACGGCATCGAGCTGGTGTTCGCCGAAGAGTCGCTGGCCGCCATCGCCACCAAGGCGCTCGACCGCGGCACGGGGGCGCGCGGCCTGCGCTCGATCATCGAGGAATCGCTGATGGGCGTGATGTTCGACTTGCCCTCGCGGCGCGACGTGCGCAAATGCGTCATCACCCGCGAGAGCGTCGAGAAGGGCATCGATCCGACGCTCGTCACCGAAGCGGAGAAGGTGGCGCCGCAGCGTGACGCCGAGTCTGCCTGACGGCGCCGCGGCCGCGGACGGCACAGGCGCCCGGCCGGGCGAGCCTGAGACGGCCCTGCCGTTGCTGCCCACGCGCGAGCTGGTCGTCTTCCCGAAGATGGTCGCGCCCCTCTTCGTGGGCCGCGAGAAGTCGATCCAGGCCATCGAGACGGCCTTCAACGAACAGACCCCGCTCATCCTGAGCTCGCAGCGCGAGGCTTCCGTGGAGGACCCGGGCGCCGACGACATCATGCCGATCGGTACGCGCGTCAGCGTGCTGCAGCTCTTCAAGCTGCCGGACGGCAGCGTCAAGGCGCTCGTCGAGGGCCAGGAGCGCGTGCGCATCGAGCGCTTCGAGAGCACCGAACCCTACTTCCTTGTGAGCTCGACGCCGCTGGCGCCGCCCGACCGCGCGCTGGTGCGCTGCCGCTCGCTGGCGCGCCGCGTGGCGGCCGAGTTCGCCGGCTACGTGCAGCTCAACCCGCAGCTGGCCGACGAGGTGCAGTACGTGGTGAACCAGACCGACGACCCCGAGGAGATCGCCGACGTGGTCGCCGCGCACCTGCAGATCGACACGGCGGAGAAGCAGGCGCTCCTGGAGATGGAATCCACACAGGAGCGCCTCCTCGCCCTGATCGAGGCCCTTGCCGAGGAGAACGCCGTGCTCGGCATGGAGCACGAGATCGTCAGCAAGGTGCAGCAGCGCATCGAGAACGCCCAGCGGCAGCTCTTCCTGCACGAGAAGCTGCGCGTGATCCGCGACGAGATCGAAGAGGCCGGTGAGAATCCCGACGAGGAGACCGCCGACTACGCGCGCAGGCTGGCCGAGGGGCGCCTGTCGCCGGCGGCGCACAAGCTCGTCGAGCGCGAGCTGCGCAAGCTCAGACAGGCGCCGCCCATGAGCCCCGAGGTCGCCGTGGTCCGGGGACTGCTCGACACCATCTTCGACCTGCCCTGGGGCAAGCTTGCGCCCGCCGACGTGGACGTGGCCGCGGTCGCCAGGCACCTGGAACGCACGCACTACGGCCTCAAGGACGTCAAGGACCGCATCCTCGAGTATCTGGCCGTCTGCAAGATGCGCGCGGAAGCCGGTGCGGGCGGCGGCCGCGGCGCCGGCGCCGCTCACCCGGCGACCATCCTGTGCCTGGCCGGCCCGCCCGGCACCGGCAAGAGCAGCGTGGCGCAGTCGATCGCCGACGCCCTGGGCCGGCCCTTCGCGCGCATCGCCCTCGGCGGCGTGCGCGATGAAGCCGAGATCCGCGGGCATCGCCGCACTTACATCGGGGCGATGCCCGGGCGCATCCTCGAGGGTCTCGCCAAGGCCGGCGTCGACAACCCGGTGATGCTGCTCGACGAGATCGACAAGCTCGACAGCGACTGGCGCGGCAACCCGGCGGCGGCTCTCATGGAGGTCCTCGACCCGGCGCACAACACGAGCTTCCGCGACAATTACCTGGAGTGCGAGTACGACCTCAGCCGCGTGTTCTTCATCGCCACCGCCAACGACGTCGAGGGGATCCCGCACACCCTGTACGACCGCCTCGAAGTGATCCATCTCAGCGGCTACACGCTGCCCGAGAAGCTGGCGATCGCGCGCCGGCATCTGGTCCCTCGGACGGCCGGCGACACCGGTCTGCGCCGCGGCGACGTCAAGCTGGGCCGCGGCGCCCTGCAGGCCATCGTGCGCGGCTACACGCGTGAGGCGGGGGTGCGCGAGCTCGAGCGCGCTCTGCGGCGCATCGAACGCAAGGTGGCGCGCAGGCACCTCGAGGACGGCGTTGCGCTGCCGCTGACCGTGGCGGTCGACGATCTGCGCGCGTATCTCGGCGAGGCGATGTGGCTCGACGCGGAACTGCGGCGCAGGGCGAGGGTGGGGGAGAGCCTGGGCCTCGCCTACACGTCCGACGGCGGCGAGGTGCTCACCGTGGAGGCGATCGTCGCCCGCGGCCGCGGCGAGCTGGTGCTCACCGGCCAGCTCGGTGACGTCATGCAGGAGTCGGCCTCCGCGGCTTGGGGGCATCTGCTGGCCAACGTCGAGCGCACCCCGGCGCTGCGGACGCTGATGCGCCGCTCGCCGTACCTCACCAAGGACGGCCTCGATCTGGCCACGCAGGACGTGCGCGTGCACGTGCCCGAAGGGGCGGTCCCCAAAGACGGGCCCTCGGCCGGTCTCGCTCTGGCGGTCGCGATGCTCTCGGCCCTCGGGCGCGTGCCCGTGAGGCCGCGCGTCGCGATGACCGGCGAGATCACGCTGGGCGGGCGCATCCTCCGCGTCGGCGGCCTCAAGGAGAAGCTTCTGGCCGCCTCGCGCAGCGGCATCCGCACGGTGCTGCTCCCGGGGAGCAACCGCGGCACTATCGCCGAACTGCCGCCTGAGGTGGTCGGCAGGCTCGAACTTGTCTACGTTGACAAGTTCGACGAGGCGCTGCCGCACGTCTTCGGCGGCCGCCGGACTCACGTCGCGAGCTGACTCGGGGCCGTGCTCGCGCCCGGCGTCCGATACGGCTGCGCCTCCGTCGGGTACACTCAGCCACACACGTCTGTGGACATCTCTTCCCAAGGAGCACAGCAGATGAGCGAGGAGCACAACCACCAGACGCCGGGCTCGGACCTCGAACCGGCCGTCGATGCGGGTGGTGGCCAGCTGGAGCAGCACTGCTCGCAGTGCGGTGTAGGCATCGAGGGCTCAGACGAGTTCTGCCAGGTCTGTGCCATCGAGTCGAGCGGCGGCGACGTTCCGCCTGCCGAAGCCACCTGAGAGCGCGCGGCCCGACCGGGCCGCGTCAAACGAACGAGTGCACGAAGGGGCGGCGCGAGAGCGCCGCCCCTTCGTTGGTGGGGCCGCGTGTGGAGGGCGGGTCGAAGGGCCCGGCGTTCGGCAGCGGCGCCCGCCTGCCGGTATACTGTCGCGTGGCCGCGGGCGGGCGTGCCGAGCCCGCGGTCGTTCGGCCGACGTCATCATCCACCAGTACCGAGGCCACATGACCGACGCACAGAAGACCGATTACCTCCGCGAGACCACGCGCTTCGAACCCGCCGCCGTCGAGGCGCGCTGGATGAAGGAGTGGCTGGGCTCGCACCTCTTCCATGCGGAACCCGACCCGTCCCGCGAGCCCTATTCCATCGTCATCCCGCCGCCCAACATCACCGGCGTGCTGCACATGGGCCACGCTCTCAACAACACCATCCAGGACGTGCTCACGCGCTATCACCGCATGCTCGGCGAGAACGCCTGCTGGATGGTGGGCACCGACCACGCCGGCATCGCCACGCAGAACGTGGTGGAGAAGATGCTGCGCGCCGAAGGCCTCACGAAGGAGGACCTGGGTCGCGAGGAGTTCGCGACGCGCGTCTGGGAGTGGCGTCTGCAGTACGGCGGCACGATCATCGAGCAGCTCAAGAGCCTCGGATGCGCCTGTGACTACGACCGCGAGCGCTTCACCTTCGACGAAGGCTACGTGAGGGCCGTGACCAGGGTCTTCGTGGCGTTGTACGAGAAGGGCTGCATCCACAAGGACAGCTATCTCGTCAACTGGTGCCCGCGCTGCGGCACCGCCATCAGCGATCTCGAGGTGGCCTACAAGGACATGCCGGGCACGCTCAACTTCATCCGCTACCCGGTGGACGGCGGCCGCTCGGTGACCATCGCCACCACGCGCCCTGAGACCATGCTGGGGGACACCGCGGTGGCCGTGCACCCCGACGACGAGAGGTACAAGGACGTCGTCGGCAAGACGGCCACCCTGCCGCTGATCGGCCGCGAGCTCAAGATCGTCGCCGACGAGCGCGTCGACCCGGAGTTCGGCAGCGGCGCCCTCAAGATCACGCCGGCTCACGACCTCACCGACTTCGACATCGGCCGCACCCACGGGCTTGAGACCGTCCAGGCGATCGGCCAGGACGGCCGTATCACCGCGGCCGGCGGTCCCTACGCCGGCCTCGAGGTCGAGGAGGCCGCCGAACGCGTGCTCGCCGACCTGCGCGCGCTCGGCGCCCTCGAGAAGGTCGAGGACTACGCGCACAGCGTGGCCACCTGCGACCGCTGCGGCACGCCCATCGAGCCGCTCATCAGCGAGCAATGGTTCATGGACATGGACCGGCTCAAGGAGCCGGCCACCGAGGTCGTGCGCGACGGCAGGGTCAGGTTCACGCCCGCACGCTGGGGGCGCGTGTACATCGACTGGATGGAGAAGCTGCGCCCCTGGTGCATCAGCCGCCAGCTGTGGTGGGGCCATCAGCTGCCCGTGTGGTACTGCGAGAACGGGCACGTGAACGTGGCCGAGACAGAGCCGCAGGCCTGTGCCGACTGCGGCTCCGTCGCCCTCACTCGCGAGACCGACGTGCTCGACACCTGGTTCAGCTCCGCCCTCTGGCCGTTCGCCACCTGGGGCTGGCCCGACGAGACGGCCGACCTCGCGTACTTCTATCCCACCAACGTGCTGAGCACGGCCCGTGACATCATCTTCCTCTGGGTCGCACGCATGGCGATGATGGGCCTCGAGTTCGTCGGTGACGTCCCGTTCCACGACGTGTACATCCACTCCGTGATCCAGGCCGCCGACGGGCGGCGCATGAGCAAGAGCCTGGGCACCGGCATCGACCCGCTGGAGATGATCGACAAGTACGGCGCCGACGCCACGCGCTTCGCGCTGCTGCTCATGAGCAGCAGCCAGGACGTGCGCTTCAGCGAAGAGAAGATCGCCATGGGCCGCGGCTTCGCCAACAAGCTGTGGAACGCGTCGCGGCTCGTGCTGCTGGCGAGCGAGGGGCTCCCGGCGGAGCGCAGCGACGCCCATCAGGTCGATCGCTGGATCACGAGCCGTTTCCAGCGCTGCCTGGCCGAAGTGGAGGCGGCGGTCACGGTCTTCGATTTTGCCGAGGCGGTCGACACGCTGTATCACTTCGTCTGGGACGAGTTCTGCGACTGGTATCTGGAGCTCGTCAAGGTGCGCCTCTACGGCGACGACGAGGTGCAGAAGGCTCGGGCCGGAGGACACGCGCGCTGGCTGCTCGACCAGGTCGTGCGCCTGGCGCACCCTTTCTTGCCGTTCGTCAGCGAAGAGGTCGCGGCGCAGTACGGCGAGGCGCCGCTTCTCGCGCGTCGGCATCCGTTGCACGACGAGGCGCTCCTGTCGCCGGCCGACGAAGCGGCGATCGGCGAGCTGCAGACGGTCGTCGACGCGCTGCGGCGCTTCCGCGCCGAGGCCGAGGTGCCGCCGGGCAAGGTACTGGAGGCCGTGTTCGTGGGCGAGGGCGGCGGCGCGGCCGGGCGCTACGCGCCTTACGCCGCCGCGTTCCGCGCCCTGGCGCGCACGGAGGTACGCTTCGAGGGCGAGCCCGACGCCGAGGCGACGGTGGTGCTGGTGCCCGGCGGCCGCCTCGAGGTGGCCGCCGTGGTCGACAAGGCCGAGGAGATCGCCCGCCTCGAGCACCAGCTCGGCAAGATCGAGGCCGAGATCGCACGTGGCGCGGCGAAGCTCGCCAACGAGGGCTTCACGGGCCGCGCCCCCGAGGCCGTGGTGGCCAGGGAGCGCGACAAGCTGGCTGCGCACATCGCCGATCGCGACGAGCTCGCTGCGCGCCTCGCGCACCTGCGCGGGGCCTGAGGCCGGCGCTGTGGGCGGCGCGGAGCGCGCGTGAGCGCCGGCGCCCCCGGGTGGGCCGCCTACCTCGAGTCGCTGGCCGCCTTCGGCATGCGGCCCGGGCTGGAGCGCGTGAGCGCGCTCCTCGAGGCCCTGGGCCGGCCACAGGACACCTACCGCGCCATCCACGTCGTGGGCACCAACGGCAAGTCGTCCACCACGCGGTACTGCGAAGCGCTGCTCCGCGCCCACGGGTCGCGCAGCGGCGCCTACCTCTCTCCGCACATCTCGGGCTGGACGGAGCGCGTCGTGGTGGACGGGCGCCCCGTGGACGAGACCGTGCTCGCAGGCTGTGTCGAGGCGGTCCGTGAGGCCACGGCGGCGCTGCCGCCGGACATGGGAGAGACCACGCAGTTCGAGGTGCTCACGGTCGCGGCTCTGCTGGCCATGGCCGAGAGCGGGGTGCAGGCCGTCGCGCTCGAGGCCGGGCTCGGCGGCCGCCTCGACGCCACCAACGTCGTCGAGGCGCCGGTCGTGGTGCTGACCAACATCGCCCTGGAGCACACCGAGGTGCTGGGCGGCACGCGGGAGCTGATCTTCGCGGAGAAGGCCGCGGTCATCAAGGGCGGCGAGGTGGTGTTCGGCGAGCTCGAGGGGCTCGAAGGCGAGGCACGCCGGATCTGCTCCGCCGCCGGCGCGCGGCCCCACTTCCTGCACGCCGCGACGGCCGCCGTCGGGGGCATGACGGCGGCGCCGGGCGATCTGCGCATCGACGGTCCGCCGTCGGACTTCAGCGTCGCGCTCGCGCTGGGCGACGCGCGCGAGGAGTGGACCGGCCTCAGCGTGCCCACGCCGGCCCTGTACCAGGTGGTGAACGCCGGGCTGGCGGTGGCGGCAGTGCGGCTGCTCCTCGGCCGTCTGGACGAGGCCGCCACGCGCGAGGCCCTGGCCGCCACCGCCGTACCCGGTCGCTTGCAGAAGGTGGGCGAGCGCCCGCTGGTGCTCGCCGACGGCGCCCACAACCCCGACGGAGTGCGCGTGCTGGCTCAGAGCCTGGCGGCCGTGGATGTCCCCAGGCCCACCGTGGGCGTGCTCGCGATCATGCGCGACAAGGGCTACGACGAGATGCTCGAGCATCTCGTCCCGCTACTGGATGCCGCCGTGTGCACGCAGGCAAGCGAGCCGCGCAGCCTCACGGCCGAGGAGCTGGCCGCCGCCCTGCGGGCGGCGGCCGCCCGCCTCGGCCGGGCGTTCACCGCCGTCCGCGCGGAGACCGACCCCCACGCGGCCGTGGCGCTGGCGCGGGACTCCGCGGGGCCCGGCGGGTCTGTCCTGATCGGCGGCTCGCTCTACCTGCTCGAAGACCTGCGCGACGTGCTCGTCGGCCTCGGCTGACGCGGCCTCCCGCGCGGTTGTCGGCCAAAGTCCGTCGGATATACTGGCGCATAATCGTGGAGGGTCGAATGGCACCGAAGAAGGCGCACCCCGCAGTGCGGTTCCTGATCGCGTTTCTCATCGTGATCGCCGTCGCGTTCGTCGCCTTCTTCGTCGGCTACCTCCTCGGCATGAAGATCGCCGTCGTGCCGCCGGTACTCCCGGCTCTGTTCTAGGCGTTCCGCTCGCCCGTCTCGGCTGCACGCCGTCCTTGGAGGCACCTATGAGCGCCGAACCGTCCAGCACCTCACGGGAACGGCTCATCCTCGTCTCCGGCGCCACAGGGTACGTCGGCGGCCGTCTGGTGCCGCGGCTGCTGGCGGCCGGCCATCGCGTGCGCTGTCTGGTCCGCGACCCCGCGCGCTTGCAGGGTCGCAGCTGGCTGGCGCACGTGGAGGTGGTGGCCGGCGACGTGCTGCGACCGGCCGAGTCTTGCCGAGGCTCTGGCCGGCGTCGATATCGCCTACTACCTCATCCACAGCATGGCCGGCGGCAGCGGCTTCCACGAGCGCGACATCGTGGCGGCGAGAGGCTTCGCCCGCGCCGCCGCCGACGCCGGCGCGAGCCGTATCGTCTACCTCGGCGGCCTCGGCGACCCCGAGGCGGACATCTCCGACCATCTGCGCTCGCGCCAGGACACCGGCGACGCGCTGCGCGAGGCGGGCGTGCCGGTGACCGAGTTCCGGGCCGCCGTCGTCGTGGGGTCCGGGAGCATCTCCTTCGAGATGATCCGCTACCTCACGGAGCGCCTGCCTGTGATGATCTGCCCGAAGTGGGTGTACACGAAGGTGCAGCCCATCGGCGTGGACGACCTGCTGCGCTATCTCGTGGAGGCGGTGGACGTGCCCGCGAGCGCCGGCCGCGTGATCGAGGTGGGCGGGGCCGGACGTGCGCACCTACGAGCGACATGATGCTCGGCTACGCGCAGGCGCGCGGCCTGCGCCGCCGCCTGCAGCCCGTGCCCGTGCTCACCCCCGTGCTTTCGTTCTACTGGGTCCATCTCGTCACCCCGATCCCCTCGACCATCGCACGACCGCTCATCGAAGGGCCTCAGCAGCGAGGTGATCGTGCGCGACGACACGGCGCGCCGCCTGTTCCCGCGGATCCACCCGTCGACTACATGACCGCGGTGCGCGCCGCCGTCGCGACGCTCGAGAGCGGCGAGGTCGAGACGTCATGGGCCGACGCCTCGTGACCAGCGGCAGAGACGCTACTCCGAAAGTGCTCACGCAGCAGGCCGGGATGATGATCGAGCGCCGCCAGCAGCAGGTCGCCGCCGACCCGGCGGACGTCTTCGCCGTCTGTCTCGGCATCGGCGGCGAGCACGGCTACGGCTACGCCGACTGGACCTGGGAGGTGCGGGGGGCGGTCGACCGGCTGGTGGGCGGCGTCGGGCTGCGCCGCGGCCGCCGCGATCCCCACGACCTGCGTGTCGGCGACGCTCTCGATTTCTGGCGCGTGGAGGCCGTGGAGCCGGCGCGGCTGCTGCGTCTCCGCGCCGAGATGAAGGTGCCCGGCCGCGCCTGGCTGCAGTTCGAGACGCTGCCGCAGCCTGGCGGCACGCTGCTCGTGCAGACGGCCTACTTCGCGCCCAAGGGCCTGCCGGGCCTTGTCTATTGGTACTCCCTGTACCCTGTCCACGGCGCGATATTCTCGGGTATGATTGCCGCGCTGGCCGCCACGGCCAGCCGGCCGGCCGGGCGCCACGGGGGCGTCGCATCATCCGGTTCGTGACCGGTCGCCATCCCGGCGAGGTGCCGCGTGCGTCCTCGTCGATGCGCTCCTGAGGAGGAGACGTTGCCTCACTGGGTCCTCGCTGCAGCGGCGAGCAGCGACAGCAATCCGTTCCAGTCGGCCCTGGACTTCTTCAAGTCGCCGACCTGGCACTTCATCACCCTGATGTTCTACTTCCTGCTCGCCGTGCTCTGGATCGCCTGCGCCTACTGGGTCTTCAAGGACGCTCGCCGGCGCGTCGACGACAAGATCATCCTGGCGGTGTGCGTGCTCACCGGCATCGTCTTCGGGCCTCTCGGCCTCATCGTCTACGCCATCGTCCGGCCGCCCGAGCTTCTCGCCGACCGTCGCGAGCAGGAGCTCGAGGTGCAGATGATGGAGCAGCGTCTGAGCGAGGAGTCGCGCTGCTCGTTCTGCAAGACCCCGGTGCGCGACGACTACCTGGTGTGCCCCACCTGCGGCCGCCGTCTGCGCACCACCTGCGTCTCGTGCGGCAAGCCCATCGAGCCGAGCTGGCGGGTGTGTCCGTACTGCGAGACCGACGTCCACGGCGCCATGTCCCCGGTGTCGGTCTACGACCGCGCCTGACCGCCGCTCGTCCAGACAGCCCGATCCGCTGCGCTCCGGCGCCGCTGCAGGAATCCAGGAGGAACTTCCATGGAACGCACGTTCGTCATGGTCAAGCCCAACGGTGTGGCTCGCGGCCTCGTCGGCGAGGTCGTCGCGCGCTTCGAGCGGCGCGGCTTCACGCTCCGCGGCATGAAGGCGCTGCGCATCGACCGCGCACTCGCCGAGCGGCACTACGCCGAGCACATCGGCAAGCCGTTCTTCGAGTCGCTGGCCGCGTTCATCACCTCCGGCCCGGTGGTGGCCATGGTGTGGGAGGGCCGCGATGCCGTCGCGGTGGCGCGCGCCATGATGGGGGTCACCGACTCGGCGCAGGCCGCGCCGGGCACCATCCGCGGCGACTTCTCGCTGAGCAAAGAAGAGAACGTGGTGCACGGCTCCGATGGTCCCGAGAGCGCGGCCCGCGAGATCGCTCTGTTCTTCCGTGACGACGAGCTCGTCTAGCGAGGCGCTGCCGGGCGCGCCTCGCGGAGCTTCCGGCGCGCCGGGTCTGCGGCTCGTTCTCGCCTCGCGCTCGCCGCAGCGCGACGGGCTGCTGCGGCAGCTCGGCATCCCGTTCCGCGTCGTCGTCAGCGAGCACGACGAGGACCTGCACGACGGCGATCCGCTGCGCACCGTGGAGCGCAACGCCCGCGGCAAGGCCGAGGAGGTGCTGGCCCGCGCGCGCCTGCGCACGGGCGAGCTGGTCCTCGGCGTGGACACTGTGGTCGTGGTCGACGGCCGGGTGCTGGGCAAGCCGTCCGGCGAGCAGGAGGCGGCGGAGTACCTCCGCCTGCTCGCCGGCCGCCGTCACGAGGTCTACAGCGGCCTCCATCTGTGCTCGACGGCGCGCGCCGAGAGCGGGCACGCCGTCACCGGCGTCACCTTCCGGGCGCTGAGCAGCGGGGAAGTCGCTCGCTACGTCGCCTGCGGCGAGTGGCGCGAGCGCGCCGGCGCCTACGCCATCCAGGGCGTCGGCTCGGCGCTCGTGGAGCGTGTCGACGGCGACTACTTCAACGTCGTCGGCCTGCCGGTGGTGGCCCTGCTGGCGGCGCTCGCCGCCTTCGGCGCGGCGCCGTTCTCATGGCTGCCGGCCGGCTCCCCGGACTCCTGAGCCGACGCCCGGCCGAGCTTCCCGCCCGCCGTCGCCCCGGTTGGCCATGCTCTCGGCGAGCGTATACAATCACCGTTCGATATCTCACCGAAAGGAGCTCCCCATAAGCTTCCTCGGATTCCTCACGGGCTTCGGCGCCCGTGATATGGCGGTCGACCTCGGCACCGCCAACACGCTGGTCTATCTTCGCGGCAAAGGGATCGTGCTCTCCGAGCCCTCCGTGGTCGCCATCGATCACCGCACCGGCGAGGTCCACGCCGTGGGCGCCGAGGCCAAGCGCATGCTGGGCCGCACACCGGCGACCATCAGCGCGGTGCGCCCGCTCAAGGACGGCGTCATCGCCGACTTCGATGTCACCGAGCAGATGCTCCGCCACTTCATCCGCCGGGTCATGCAGAACCGCTGGGCGCACCCCAGAGTGGTCATCTGCGTCCCCAGTGGCGTGACCGGCGTCGAGAAACGAGCAGTGGAAGAGGCGACCTACTCCGCGGGTGCCCGCTGGGCGACCCTCATCGAAGAGCCCATGGCGGCCGCCATCGGCGCCGGCCTGCCGGTCGCCGAGCCCACGGGGAGCATGATCGTCGACATCGGCGGCGGCACCAGCGAGGTGGCCGTCATCTCGCTCGGCGGCATCGTCGTCAGCCAGTCCATCCGCGTCGGCGGCGACGAGCTCGACGAGGCCGTCATCAGTTACGTCAAGAAGGAATACAAGCTGCTGATCGGCAGCCAGACCGCCGAGGAGATCAAGCTCGAGATCGGCTCGGCGCACTCGTTGCCGCAGGAGGAACAGGCCGAGATCCGCGGCCGCGACCTGGTCACCGGCCTTCCCAAGACCATCGTCCTCTCGTCCGAAGAAGTGCGCACCGCGCTCGAGGAGCCGGTGCAGGCGATCATCGACGCCATCAAGGCGACCCTCGACAAGACACCGCCGGAGCTCGCCAGCGACATCATGGACCGAGGCATCATGCTGGCCGGCGGCGGGTCGCTGCTCCAGGGACTGACGGAGCGCTTGCGCGAGGAGACGCAGATGCCGGTGCACCTGGCGGAGTCGCCCCTCACCTGCGTGGCCGTAGGTTCGGGCAAGTACCTCGAGGAGTTCGATGTCCTCGTCAAGAGCAAGCGCAACTCCCGGCCGCGGGGCCGGTAGCCCCGCCCCTCGCTGACTCGTGAATCGCCGGCGCGTACTCCGGCGGCGGATCGTCGTGGCGGTCCTGCTGCTGCTCTGTGTCGCCATGCTGACGCTGTACTTCCGTGAGTCCGACAGCGGCGTCGTGCACGGCGTGCAGGGCGTCGTGCTGCGGGTCGTCGCGCCGCTGCAGAACGGCACGGCGCGGGCCACGAAACCGTTCCGCGACGCCTGGAACTGGACCGGCGACCTGTTCAGCGCCAAGTCCGAGAACGCGAAGCTGCAGAAGGAACTGGAGCAGCTTCGCGCCGGCGTCGCCAAGGAGCTCACCACGCAGGACGAGAACACGCAGCTGCGCGCCTTGGTCGCGCTGCAGACCGACGAGATCTTCCCCGGCAGCGCCCGGCTGGTCACGGCCCGCGTCGTGGCGCGCTCCACCACGGCCTGGTACTCCACCGTGACCATCGACGCGGGCAGCTCCAGCGGCGTGGCGGTCTACGATGCGGTCGTCAACGGGGCTGGGCTCGTCGGCCGCGTCACGAAGGTGGACGTGAACGCGTCCCAGGTGACGTTGATCACCGACCAGAGCAGCTATGTGGACGCCATGGTCGTTCCCGGCGACGCCAACGGAGGCGCGCAGGGCATCGTCGCCGGCAGCGTGACCGGCGACGTGACGCTTCAGTACGTCGACAAGAACGAACGCGTCAAAGTGGGACAGTACGTCGTCACCTCCGGGACGTCCGGGCGTCTCGGATCGGTGTTCGTGCGCGGCATCCCCATCGGCCAGGTCGAGAGCGTCGGCGTCCAGGACGTCGAACTGTACCAGAGCATCTCGGTGGACCCGTTCGTCGACTTCCGCAAGCTCGACCTCGTCATGGTGGTCGTGCGATGAGGCCGGCTCGCACCGGCGCCGACAGGGAGCGGCGCGAGTGGCCGTCGGGCGGCGAGATCGTCCGCCTCGTGGTCACGCTCGTGGTCGCGACGCTGCTGCAGACCACTGTGGCACCCAACATCCGCATCCTCGGCGCCAACCCCGATTTCGCGCTGATCATCGTCGTCTGCGTGGCCTTGCTCAAGGGCTCCGAGATCGGCGCCGTGTTCGGCTTTCTCACGGGCACGTTCGTGGCCATCGCGCTCATGGAGCCTCTCGGCCTGAGCGCGTTCGTCTTCGTGCTCATCGGCTTCCTGGCCGGGCGCTACGCCGAGACCGCCGACCTCTCGGCCGGCTACGCGCCGCTGGTCAGCGCCTTCTCCGCGACGCTGCTCGCCAACCTGCTGCTCGCCATGGCCCAGTTCCTGCTCGCTCGGGAGGTGCCGCTGGGCTTCTTCCTGGGCCGCGTTCTCGTACCTTCTCTCATCCTCAACACGCTGCTGGCGGCGCCCCTCTACCTGGTCGTGCGCCTCTGGTTGCGAGGGGCAGGTGATCTGCGTGTTGCTCGGGCCCGCTAGCCGCTCGGGGCGCCGCGACCGGCCGATCCGCACGGGCCGCCGCGACAAGCCCATCATCCAGCTGCCGTCCGTCGCTCTCAGGGTGGCGATCATGGTCGGCGTCGCCGTCGTCCTCTTCGCGATCATCCTCTTCCGTCTGTGGTTCCTGCAGATCCTCAGCGGGCAGCAGTTCGTGGTGCAGGCCAACGACAACCGCTTGCGCTCGGTGAAGGTGGTCGCCCCGCGCGGCACGATCGTCGACCGCAACGGCGAGGTCATCGTCGACAACCGGCCCGGACGTGCCGTCGGCATCCGCCTCATGGACGTGCCCGACGGGCAGCTGGACAACGAGGTCGTGCGGCTCGCGAGCGTGCTGAAGATGCGCCCCGGCAAGATCCGCACGGAGATCATGGACCATCTCCAGCCCAGCTGGCCGAGCGGAGAGGGCGCACCGCCGCTGACCTGGAAGAACGTCGTCGCCGGCAAGGGCGTCAGTCTCGACCTCATCGTGATCAAGGAAGACGTCGGCATGCGGATCGTGTCGTACATCCTCGAGCACACCCAGTCGTTCCCGGGCGTCGAGACCCCGAGCAACTACCTGCGCGACTACCCGCAGGGAGCCCTGGCCGCCCACCTTCTGGGCAACATGGGCGAGATCACCAAGGAGCAGCTCAAGGAGCGGCGCTTCAAGGGCTACGCCCAAGGCGACCTGGTCGGCCAGGGCGGCCTCGAATGGAGTTATGACCGCTGGCTGCGTGGCCGCGACGGCGTGGCCAAGGTGGAGGTCGATGCCTTCGGCCGCCCCAAGCAGAGCGACGCCGTGCCCGGCGGCCGTCTGCCGGAGCCGGGCGACACCCTGGTGACGACCATCGACGCAAAGGTCCAGGCGAAAGCCGAGGAAGCGCTCCGCTACGCTATCGATCTGGCCCACAGCAGCGGCCGTTACAGGGCGGCCGGCGGCGCCGCCCTGGTGCTCGACGTCAAGAGCGGCGAGGTCATCGCCATGGCCAGCTTCCCCACCTACGACCCAGATGTCTGGGTCGGGGGCATCAGCGCGAAGGACTACAAGAAGCTCGCCGACCCGGACGCCAACCGGCCTCTGCTCAACCGTGCCATCCAGGAGCAGAAGGCGGTCGGTTCTACGTTCAAGGTCGTGGACGCCATCGCCGGCCTCGAGGAAGGCGTGATCTCGCCGTACACGGGGTTCTTCTGCGACGGCAGCTTCAAGGTGCCCATCGCCTACGACGATACGGTGTGGAACTGCTGGTCGCTCGACGGCCACGGCGGCCTCGATCTGGTGCAGGCCATCACGCAGTCCTGCGACGTGTACTTCTACAACGTCGGTTACCTCTTCTACCAGCGCAAGGGCACCGAGCTCGCAGACTGGGCGGTGCGTCTCGGCATGGGCAAGCCCACAGGCATCGACGTGCCCGGCGAGGTGGCCGGTCGCGTGCCCACGCCGGACTGGCGCCGCTCCTACTTCGAGAGCGAGGTCGACAAGATCTGGACGCCGGGCAACTCGGTCAACCTCTCGATCGGCCAGGGCGACCTCGAAGCCACGCCGCTGCAATTGGCCGTGACCTACGCCGCCATCGCCAACGGCGGCTCCATCGTGGAGCCGCACGTCGGCAAGAAGATCGTCGACGCGCAGGGCAGGATGGTGCGCGACCTCCAGCCCGCCAAGCCGCGCAGGGCCGACATCTCGCAGAGCACGCTCGACGTCGTCAGGCGCGGCCTGTACGAGGCGGCCAACTCGTCGACGGGGACCTCGGCGGCCGTCTTCGCCGGCTACCCGGTGCAGGTCGCCGGCAAGACCGGCACCGCCGAGGTCTTCGGCTCGGACGACTACGCCTGGTACGCGAGCTACGCGCCGGCCAACGACCCCAGGTACGCCGTGGTGGTCATGGTGGAGCAGGGCGGACACGGCGGCACGGTCGCGGCGCCCGCGACGCGGCTCATCTACGACGCCCTGTTCAAGCTCAAGAGCGACAAGGTCACGGGCGCCGAGAGGAGCGACTGAGCGTGGACTGGCGCGCCTACCTCAGGCACCTCGACTACATCCTCATCGCCGCCACGCTCGGGCTCATCGCCTACGGCGTCACGATGATCTACTTCGCCACGCGCCACGACATCGACGGGCGGCCGCTGTACTTCGTGACCCAGCAGCTCGTCGCCGTCGTCGTGGGGGTGGTGGCCGCCGCGGTCGTGTCGCTGCTCGACTACGAGATCTACCGCCGCTTCCAGTGGCTGATGTACGCGTTCGCGGTCTTCATCCTCCGATCGTGCTGCCCTTCGGCCAGGTGGTGCACGGCGCCCGGCGCTGGATCGATCTCGGCTTCCAGAGCTTCCAGCCCTCGGCGCTCGCCCTCCTGCTGCTTGCCTTGAGTATCGGCGCCTACCTGGCCGACCGCATGGACATGCTCGGCTCGAGACGCGTGACGCTGGTCGCGCTCGCCATGGTCGCGGTCCCCGCCTTTCTCGTGTACCAGGAGCCCGACTTCGGCTCCGCCATGGTGATGGTCGCCCTCACGCTGGCGATGCTCTACTTCTACGGCACCAGCGTGGACCCACTTCGCGGTGCTGGCGGGGAGTGGGGTGGCGGCCTTCGTCGTGGCCCTCGCAGTCCTGCCGCTGGCCGGCATCCATCTCATCCAGCAGTACCAGATCGACCGGTTGTTCGTGTTCATGAACCCCGGTCACGACCCGAGCGTGAGCGGCTACAACATGATCCAGTCGATGATCGCCGTGGGCTCGGGCGCGCTCACGGGGCGCGGCGACATGGCGACGCAGACCGCGCTCGACTTTCTGCCCGAGCACCACACCGACTTCATCTTCGCCGTGATCAGCGAGCGCAACGGGTTCCTCGGGGCGCTGCTGCTGATCGCGCTCTACGGCGTCGTGATCTGGCGGTGCCTGCGCATCGCCACGCTCTCGCGCGACATGTACGGCAGCATCCTCGCGGGAGGCATCGGCGTGATGTTCCTGTTCCAGGTGTTCGTGAACATGGGCATGACGATTGGTATCATGCCCGTGACGGGCATCCCGCTGCCGTTCGTGAGCTACGGCGGTACGGCCATGATCGCGTTCCTGATGTTCGTCGGCCTGCTGGAGGCCATCCACCTGCGGGCCGCCGTCACGCCGAGTACCGGGGGGCACCTTGTCCAGTAGCGTGAGTCTTTCGAAGATCCTCAAGGCCGTGACAGATGCGCGCAGCGGCGATCCCGAAGTCCCGCGCCTCTGCGTGGTCGGCGCCGGTCCGGAGCTCACGCGGGTGACCCGCGCCCTTTCGGCCCGCGCGGCCGATGAGCACGGCGGTATCAGCGCTGCGCTCGACGCGCTCTCGCCGGCCGCCTTCCCCCGGGACGAGCAGCACGCCGCGCGCTGGGACATCGTCGTCCTCGTCGCTGCGGGATCAGCCGCCGCCGACATGGCGCCGATCGTCCGCGCGGTGCGCGGCGCCGGGCGCCAGGTCGTCGCGCTCGTCGAGGCGCCGTACGGCGCGTGGATCGACGCTGCTGGGGTCTTCGACGACGAGGTCGCGCGCGGCCTGAGCGGCGATCACGCCGGCGCCCCGAGTCTGGAGGACCGTGTCGTGCGTGCCGCCGGCAACGGCGCCGCTGCGCTGGCCCTGCGGCTTCCCGCCGTGCGCCGAGCCTACTGCGACCACGTGGTGCTTGCCAACGCGTCGCAGAACGCCGTGATCGGCGCCGTCGTCATCATCCCCGGCGCCGACATGCCGGCGATGACCGCCAACCAGATACGCATGGTCCTCAAGATCGCCGCGGTCTACGGCGAGCAGATCGGCTTTGACCGCGCTCTCGAGATCCTCTCCGTCGTGGGCACCGCTTTCGTCTTCCGCACGCTGGCGCGCCAGGCGCTCGACTTCGTGCCGGGGTTCGGCTGGGCTCTGAAGGGAGCCGTCGGATTCACCGCCACGGTGGCACTGGGCGAGGCCGCCATCGCGTATTTCGAGGCTGGAGCGCCGCTCCAGATCTCGCACATGCAAAGGATCAGTAGTCAACTTGAACGCGCTCGTTCCAGGCTCCCTGGATTCATGCAGCGAAGACTGGCTTCCGGATGAAGTAGCGAGACTGCTGGCGCGCGTCACGCGCCCCGGGCGCTACACGGGCGGCGAGTTCAACCTCCGCCTCAAGCCCGGGGCAAGCCCGCGCATCGTGCTGTCCTACCCGGACGTGTACGAGATCGGCATCTCCAACCCCGGTCTGCAGATCCTCTATGCCCACCTGAACGACGCCACGCCGGCGGCGGCGGAGCGCGCCTACTGCCCCTGGCCCGACATGGCCGCCTTGATGCGCGCTCACGACGTGCCGCTGTGGACGCTCGAGACCATGGAGCCGGTCGCCGGCTGCGATCTCTGGGGCTTCACGCTGCCGCACGAGCTCACGTACACCAATGTGCTCGAGATGCTCGACCTCGCGGACGTTCCGCTCCACGCCGCCGAGCGTGGGGAGGGGGACCCGATCGTGCTCGGCGGCGGGCCGGCCGTGGCCGATCCCTGGCCCCTGGCGCCGTTCTTTGACGCCTTCTTCATCGGCGAGGTCGAGCACCGGCTGGACGAGATCGTCGAGGCGCTGGCGGCGCCGTCGCGCGCCGTGCGCCTGCAGGCGCTCGCCGCCGTCCCCGGCATGTGGCTGCCGGGGGTGAGCGAGCGCCCCGCGCAGCGCCAGGTCTTCACGGCGTTCTCCAGCACGCCCCCGGTGCTGCGGCCGGTCGTGCCTGTGCTCGAGGCGGTGCACGACAGGGCGATCGTCGAGGTGATGCGGGGCTGCACCGCGGGCTGCCGCCTGAGCGTCGATCTGACCACCGCCGATCATAACCTTGACATCGCTCAGGCCGGCTGCCTTGATGGCTGCGACGGTGTCCTTCATCGGATCATAGGCCAGGGTCAGGAAGCCGCTGAGGGCCACGACCTTGGCGCCGCGCTCCTGTGCAGCCGCTACGAACTTGGCCGGCGGCACGTCAACGCCCAAGTCGGCGACCTCAAAGCCGTTGATGTCCAGCATGAAGGCCACGATGTCCTTGGCGATGTCGTGGATGTCGCCCTGGACGGTGCCGATGACGACCGTGCCCAGCTTCCGCTGGCCAGCCTGCTGCTCATGCAGACGGGGTTTGACCATCTCCGTCACCTGGCCCAGCATTTCGCCGGCCAGGATCAGCTCGGGGATGAAGCAGTCGCCGCTCTCGAAGCGCTGGCCGATGACCTCCATGGCGTTGCGGCAGGCGTCCAACACCTCCAGCGGGGCGGTGCCGGTGTCGAGCATCTCCTGGGTGATGGCTAGCGCGTCTTCTTCGCGCATCTCGACAATGGCGTCGATCAGTTGTTGTGACATGGTGTGTCTCCTTGTGGGGTAGAGGGTGTAGAACCCGTGACGAGTAACACGTAACCCGGAGGTTTCCTCGATGCTCGGGCCGGTCTCTGACCGAGCCCTTACGCTGTCGCCGGAGGGTCGAAGGCGCCTTTGCGCGAGGCGCGGATGAAGGTCAAGCAGTGCGGATCGCGGCCCAGCAGGAGTTGGGTCGTGAGGATCGCGGCCCGAAATCTCGCGGTCCATCGGATCAAGGATGGCGCTGTCCAGCCCGGCCTGCATGGCCAGCGCCAGGAAGTAGCGGTTGACGAAGGAGCGAGCGGGCAGGCCAAAGGAGATGTTGCTCAGGCCGATGGTCAGGTGCGCTTCGGGGAACTCCTGGCGCACGGCGCATATGGTATCGAAGGCGATCATCGCGCTCTGCACGTTGGTGGAGAGGGTCATGGCCAGCGGGTCGATGTAGACGTGGCTGTCGGGCACACCGGCCTTGCGCGTCTTGGCGATGATGCCCTGGACTACCTCCATGCGCTTGGCGCTGCTTTCCGGGATCTTCTTGCCGTCCATGGCCAGGGCAATCACCTGGCAGCCGTGGGCGGCTACGATGGGCAGGATGCCCTCCAGCCGTTCCGGCTCGCCGCTGATCGAGTTGATCAGTGGGGTCTTGCGCACGGCCTGCACGGCCACGCTGAGCGCCTTGGGGTTGGCGCTGTCCAGGCTGAGCGGCGTGTCCACCACGGCCTGGATGGTGTCGATCAGCCAGATCAGGTCGTCTGGCTCTGCGCGGGCATGGTGCCAGCGTTGACGTCCAGCCAGGCCGCGCCGGCCTCGGTTTGCTTGCGGGCCAGGTCGGCAATGAAGGCTGCGTCGCGCTCGGCGATGGCCTGGGCGACGCGCTTGCGCGTGCCGTTGATCTTCTCGCCTATGATTTTCATCTCAGTCTCTAGGGGGTTGCTTGAACAGGAGGTAGGTGATGGTCTCGCCCGGCGGGACGACCAGAAACTCCTCGTCCCAGGGACCAAGGAGCAGCTTGAGGATCAGGTCATTGGAGCCGCGCAGCTCTTCGAATCGAAGATTGAACTGATCGGCGGTCTTGCGGGCGTACTCGACGTAGGGTCGCTTGTCGGCGTGGCCGGTGTCGATGTAGACCAGCCGCGTGTAGTGCTTGAGCATGGCGGCCATCAGCCGCCGGGCGCGCGCCTCCCCGTATTGCTCCACCATGCGCTCATATTCGTCGAAGGGGGTGTCGGCTACTTCGATCCAGCCTTTGGTAAGGTAGTAGGTGCCCGGCTCAGCCCGGGCCTGCTGGCTGTAGACGCTGGCGCGAGCCAAGAAAGATGGCGATGCAGTCGTCGACGCGCGGCATCACCAGCGTGCAGCTCGGCGGCGCCTGCAAGCCCACGATGGCCAGCGAGCAGAGGCCATAGCCCAACAAAATGGTGTCGAATTCGGCGCCGGAGGCATTGATAGCCTCTTGCAAGGTAGCCTTGAGCTTGCCGGAGTTCAAATGCAAGCCAAAATCCAGCACCTCGTAGGCCATCTCCGCTGGCAGGTAAGGCAGCATTTCTTCGATCACTGTTGCGCAGGCGATGACCTTGGTGCGGTTGGGGTCCATATCTCTTCGTTAGTAAATTGGTATAGTTATATAGGGAAGTTGACAAACGCAGTTTAACATGGTATAGAGGTTTTGTCAAGAGGCCAAAAAGATGGTTGAATCCGGCTAATTGCTGTTTTCGACGTGTGAGCCATGAACCGAGCCACACCAACGCTTCTGCTACCCATCAGATCGACCGCAACTCCTACAGCCCGCTTACCTGCAACTGGCCAACATTCTCCGCCGCCAGATTGCCAACGGGGCCTTCCGTCCGGGCGATCAGCTTCCCTCTGAGGCGCAGTTGGTGCAGCGCTACGGCGTCAGCCCGATGACCGTACGCCGTTCCATCAATCTGCTGGCCGACCAGGGCGTGGTCAGCACGGCTCAGGGTCACGGCACCTTCGTCCGCAGCCTCGAATTGAGCACGGCCTACTTCGATCTTCAGGATTTGCAGGAGCTGTTCGGCAGGGGTGACGAGGGCGCGATCAAGCTGCTGGACGTGCGCGTGGTTTCGGCCGATGAACGTACCGCCCGCAAGTTGGGCCAGCCCGTGGGCGCGTCCACCATCTACATCCGCCGCCTGTTCAGCCGCGACCATGAACCGGTCTTCTACCATCGCGGCTATCTGGTCTACGATCCGGCGCGGCCGATCGTAGAAGCCGAGATGGACGTGACCTCGCTGCAAGGGCTGTTCGCCAACGTCAGTAACTCGCTGCTCAAGTGGGGCC